>NZ_KQ033902.1:237356-1756940 GCF_000969845.1 Parabacteroides sp. HGS0025 | reverse complement strand
GTAGTCCCAGGCAGAGTTGAACTGCCGACCTCTACATTATCAGTGTAGCGCTCTAACCAACTGAGCTATAGGACTGGCTTATCTTAATCTCCTGAAACTGCCGGATTTCCTTCAGCTTCATCTTTCTCTACTGGGTATCCAGTTTATAAGATCATATATAAATACATATTCAACCGTAGTACAAGTTAACTAATACCTTTTAGCCAACTTGATAACGAACTCTTCGCTCCAGAAAGGAGGTGTTCCAGCCGCACCTTCCGGTACGGCTACCTTGTTACGACTTAGCCCCAGTCATCGGTTTTACCCTAGGCCGATCCTTGCGGTTACGGACTTTAGGTACCCCCAACTCCCATGGCTTGACGGGCGGTGTGTACAAGGCCCGGGAACGTATTCACCGCGCCATGGCTGATGCGCGATTACTAGCGAATCCAGCTTCACGAAGTCGGGTTGCAGACTTCGATCCGAACTGAGATGGGGTTTGGAGATTAGCATCACATCGCCATGTAGCTGCCCTTTGTCCCCACCATTGTAACACGTGTGTCGCCCCGGATGTAAGGGCCGTGCTGATTTGACGTCATCCCCACCTTCCTCACAGCTTACGCTGGCAGTCTCTTTAGAGTCCTCAGCATGACCTGTTAGTAACTAAAGATAAGGGTTGCGCTCGTTATGGCACTTAAGCCGACACCTCACGGCACGAGCTGACGACAACCATGCAGCACCTCGCAAATGGCTATTGCTAGAGATCCTCTTTCAAGGACTGTCCAAATGCGTTCAAACCCGGGTAAGGTTCCTCGCGTATCATCGAATTAAACCACATGTTCCTCCGCTTGTGCGGGCCCCCGTCAATTCCTTTGAGTTTCACCGTTGCCGGCGTACTCCCCAGGTGGATTACTTAACGCTTTCGCTGTAGAGCTTACTGTGTATCGCAAACTCCTAGTAATCATCGTTTACTGCGTGGACTACCAGGGTATCTAATCCTGTTTGATCCCCACGCTTTCGTGCTTCAGTGTCAGTTATAGTTTAGTAAGCTGCCTTCGCAATTGGAGTTCTGCGTGATATCTATGCATTTCACCGCTACACCACGCATTCCGCCTACCTCAAATATACTCAAGTTAACCAGTTTCAACGGCAATTTTATGGTTGAGCCACAAACTTTCACCGCTGACTTAATAAACCACCTACGCACCCTTTAAACCCAATAAATCCGGATAACGCTCGGATCCTCCGTATTACCGCGGCTGCTGGCACGGAGTTAGCCGATCCTTATTCATAAGGTACATACAAAACAGGACACGTCCCGCACTTTATTCCCTTATAAAAGAAGTTTACGAACCATAGATCCTTCATCCTTCACGCGACTTGGCTGGTTCAGGCTCTCGCCCATTGACCAATATTCCTCACTGCTGCCTCCCGTAGGAGTCTGGTCCGTGTCTCAGTACCAGTGTGGGGGACCTTCCTCTCAGAACCCCTATCCATCGCAGACTTGGTGAGCCGTTACCTCACCAACTATCTAATGGAACGCATGCCCATCTATCAGCAATTAATCTTTAACAAATATTCCCATGCGGGACCCCTGTTTTATGCGGTATTAGTCCGACTTTCGCCGGGTTATCCCCCTCTGATAGGTAGGTTGCATACGCGTTACTCACCCGTGCGCCGGTCGCCAGCAGAGTATTGCTACCCCCTGATGCCCCTCGACTTGCATGTGTTAAGCCTGTCGCTAGCGTTCATCCTGAGCCAGGATCAAACTCTTCGTTGTATAAATTGTTTTGTCTTGCTCAGAATCCGTTATTATTTCAAGTTTTGACGGTATTAATTATAATACTTGTACTACTTGTTGATATGTAAATCTTTCAAAGAACTCTTGTTGTTACACTCGCTAGTTTTTAGCGAACGTGGATGCAAAGATAAGAACTTTTATTTCATACTTCCAAATGTTTTCGGAAGTTTTTCTAAAAGTTTTTTTTCATCATGTTTTGCAGTGCCGTTCTCTCTCGAATGCGGATGCAAAAATAGTGCTTTACAACATACACTCCAAACTTTATTCGCATTATTTTTTACTTAAAATCGCACCAAATACACTACTTTTCTGAAGCACTGACGATTACGGGGTGAAAAAAATAACAAAACAACAAGTACCGTAAAAGCAGCGAAAGCTCCTTCCTACATATATTATATAGAAGGGCAATAATGACAATCAGAAATTTCTTTCCAAAATATCGAAACAAGACCTTTATAAAAAAACAAAAGCCCCGTATCCTACCGGATATGGAGCTTTGTTTACCTCTTTTGGTTTTACCCGAGGTTAACCTAAATACGATTTGAGGAGCTTGCTACGTGTTCCTTGTCTTAATCTTCTGATTGCTTTTTCCTTGATCTGGCGGACGCGCTCTCTAGTGAGGCCAAATTTGTCGCCAATCTCTTCTAATGTCATTTCCTGACAGCCAATACCGAAAAACATTTTGATTATTTCACATTCTCTTTCGGTCAGTGTAGCAAGTGCTCGATCAATTTCTTTAGCCAGTGACTCGTTCATCAACGATCGGTCAGCGATAGGAGCGTCGTCGTTCACAAGCACATCCAAAAGACTGTTGTCTTCGCCTTCTACGAACGGAGCATCTACTGAGATATGTCTTCCGGACACCTTTAGAGTATCTGAAATCTTATCTACAGGAATATCCAGCTCGTCTGCCAGTTCTTCGGGAGATGGTCGACGTTCGTTTTCCTGTTCGAATTTAGAAAAGGCTTTACTGATTTTATTCAGCGAACCTACCTGATTCAACGGAAGACGAACAATTCTTGACTGTTCTGCCAAAGCTTGCAGGATAGACTGACGAATCCACCATACAGCATAAGAAATAAACTTAAACCCTCTGGTTTCATCAAACTTCTCGGCTGCTTTTATCAACCCCAGGTTACCCTCATTAATAAGGTCAGGCAAACTTAGCCCCTGATTTTGATATTGCTTTGCCACAGAAACGACGAAACGCAGATTTGCTCTGGTCAATTTCTCCAATGCCCTACGGTCTCCTCTTTTAATTGCCTGTGCCAATTCAACTTCTTCTTCAACTGTAATAAGATCTTCGCGGCCTATTTCCTGAAGATACTTATCAAGCGAAGCACTTTCGCGATTGGTAATGGACTTTGTAATCTTTAACTGTCTCATCCAATGTTTTTAATTGAGAAATATCAGGGTGCAAAGATAATATTATTTTTATTGAGAAAATTGGTCGTGTGCACCCTACACCCGACCAATTATAAACCTTTAACAATCTTCCCGCCAAATAAGACGAATATAACTTTATTTTATTATTCGGCTAGATCAATAGCATAAACTTTTGTACGTCCATTCGGATAAAAACCTTTCACTACGATGTAGCGATCATCAGAACTTCCTTTCAATACTTTATCCACCAACTTCTCGAGTTGTTCGGGTGAAGATATCTTCTGGTCGTTGACAATCATGATTACGAAGCCTTTCTGGATTCCGGCATCTCTCAACTTGCCTTTCAACAATCCTGTCACTTCAACACCATAACTTACACCAAGTTCGCGTTTTTGTTTATCCGTCAACGCTTTAAAAGCGGCTCCAAGAACATCGGCACTGCTATCACCTGCGCTCTTCACTACAGATGTACTACCTTGTGCGTTACGAAGTTCTACAGTAAATTTCTTATTCGTTCCATTACGATCAACGGTGATCTCTACTTTGTCACCAGGACGATATTTACTGATTTGTTCCTGCAATGCATTTGCGTTTTTCACTTTTGCACCATTTACAGCAATAATCACATCGCCCTTTTCGAGTCCGGCTTCTTTTGCGGAACTTCTTTCAGCAAAGTCTGATACACAAGCACCTTCAGATACTTTGATCTTCGACTTCAGTTCAGTCAGTTCTTCTTTCAGCTTACTATTCAAATTCGGATTACTCAACTGATCTGCGATATCACCGACACTCATCATCAACACACCCAGAATAGCACGCTGTACGGTTCCATATTGTTTCAAGTCACTTGCCACTTTACCTGCAATGCTGATGGGGACTGCAAATGAGTATCCGGCAAAGTTTCCGGTTTCTGAATAAATAGCAGTATTGATACCAACCAGTTCACCTTTCGTGTTCACCAAAGCACCACCACTATTACCCGGGTTCACAGCAGCATCTGTCTGAATAAACGATTCAATTTTACTTCTGTCGCCCCCCATAGAAATGCCACGGCCTTTTGCACTGACAATACCGGCAGTAACAGTAGATGTCAGGTTGAAAGGGTTACCTACGGCCAAAACCCATTCTCCGACTTTCAGGATTTCCGAATCTCCGAACGGAATCGTAGGAAGATCCTTAGCATCTACTTTAATTAAAGCGATATCTGTAGAAGGATCGGTACCGATCAATTTAGCCGGAAATTTACGGTTATCATTCAATGTCACTTCCAACTCATCAGCACCATCGATCACATGGTTATTTGTTATAATGTATCCGTCTGTGGAAATAATAACACCGGAACCAGCTCCTACGCGAGGCTGCGGTTGCGGACGCTGGAAACCTCCACCTCCTCTTCCACCAAAGCCGAAGAAGTATTCAAAAGGATCAATATATTGCTGACCTCCACCTCCATTGCCACCATCGGCATATTGCTTGGCGTTGGTTGTAGCCTTGATATGCACTACTCCATGCACAGAGCTTTCTGCCGCTTTGGTAAAATCGGTATTTTCAGCAGCAACCGCATTCAGCCCTGCATATCGAACAGGCTGACCAAATGTATTTGTTGAATCGGTGACATAAACCGGCTGTTTCTTGTTCATCAGATAAGCACTTGTCCCAACCGCAGCACCTGTACTGATGGCAGCAACGAGAACGACTCCTAGCACATTTTTCCACATTGTTTTCATACTCTTTCTATTTTATCAAACATTTAAATTTAACACTTTTCTTTCGACAAAGAAAGTTCAAAAAACGTGCGATTATTCCATTTGCCTTTGATTTTTTATCACTTTTAACGGCGAATTATCCGGGGTTAACTGCGCTTAACAGTACTGTGCATTGCAAAGTACCTTTTTAACAATCATTCCCCTGCCAAATGGTCATGCTTTCAGTAATATAACAGTAAGAACGGCAGAAAGTTCATTTCAGTTGACAGTTGACAAGTGACAGTTGACAGGTAAGGATATACCCGTCTTTCTTCATAAAAAGAGCTCTTTGTCTACTTATTAAGTAGCTCTCCGTCTACTCGATAAGTAGGCATACCCATTACTTATTAAGTAGACCGACGCTTACTTACTAAGTAGACCGGCGTTTACTTACTAAGTAACCCGAAACCAACTTAGTAAGTACCCTGCCCTTGTATTTACCTAAAATTGTCAACCGTCAACCGCCAACTGTCAACTAAAATGCCTATCTTTGTCGCATTGCAGCCTGCCGGTCTGTCGCTCACCTTCGGGTGTGAGGAACGTCCGGGCAACACAGAGCACCATACTTCTTAACGGGAAGCTGTCCGCGAGGGTAGAGTAACGTAACAGAGAATAACCGCCGGACTTGTCCGGTAAGGGTGAAAAGGTGAGGTAAGAGCTCACCGGATGCCGTAGTAATACGGGATGCCGTACGTCTTATGGGTTGTAAGGTCATGTATACCGGCGTATGTAGGATTGCTCGTCCGATGCCGGGGGGTAGACCGCTAAAGCTTGCTGGTGACAGCAAGACAAGATAAATGGCAGACGCTTCCGTGCAAACGGGAGTACAGAACCCGGCTTACAGGCAGGCTGCATTTTTTTATTCATCCGGCAAACACTCTTTGCCCCTACATTTCACAGCATGAAGAAGAAGACGGATAAAAAGACTGCTGATAAAAAGCCTCTGGGAGAACGGATCAACGCCTTGCTGACACGAACCATTCATTTTGTTACTTACGACATCTGGCGAATTACAGAAAATGAAGTAAGCGGCCTGAAAGAGCTTTACATCAACACGATCAAAACAATCATACTTGCCATACGCGGTTTTAACAGTGAAAACCTGCAAACAAAAGCATCCGCTCTTACTTACAGCACCTTACTGGCCATTGTCCCGCTTCTGGCAGTATTACTGGGTATTGCCAAAGGCTTCGGTTTCCAGGAAGCCGTACAGCAGGAACTGTTCGATTATTTCCCCCGGCAAGAGCAGGAATTAAGCGAAGCCTTTAAGTTTGTAGAAAGATACCTGGCCCAGGCACAGGGTGGCGTGATCATCGGAGTCGGTCTTATCCTGTTATTTTACACGGTCATCAATCTGATTTCATCTATCGAAGATACTTTCAATGATATCTGGCAAATCCAGAAGTCACGCCCCTGGCACCGGAAAATATCCGACTATCTGGCATTATTCCTTATATTACCGGTACTCATGACAGCCTCGAGCGGTCTATCCATTTTCCTGTCTACCCTGCAAAATTCATTTCTAAGCAGCTATGTGTTCTTTACTCCCCTGGTCGAGCTTGTCCTGAATATTGCTCCGTTCGTAATCACGATAATGGTATTTACAGGTCTTTATGTTTCATTGCCCAATACAAAGGTGAAGTTTGTAAACGGATTGATTGCCGGGGTATTGGCAGGTTCTGCTTTCCAGTTTTTCCAGTTCATCTATATCAGCGGGCAGATATGGGTAAATAAATACAATGCCATTTACGGTAGCTTCGCCGCCTTACCTTTATTATTATTATGGTTGCAGCTATCCTGGCTGATCTGTCTTTTCGGAGCCGAGTTAGCCTATGCTTCCCAAAACGTAAAAAAGTTCAGTTTTGAACGCGACAGTAAAAACATCAGCCGGCGATACAAGGATTTCCTGACGTTACTGATAGCCTCCCTGATCGTAAAACGTTTTGTAAATGAAGAAAAGCCATATACTGCCGACGAGTTATCGGACGCTTACCGCATCCCGATACGTATTACTACTGAAATACTCTATCTACTGACGGAACTCCATATTATTATAGAAGTAAATTATGAAAATGACGAACGTGTTGTCTATTACCAACCGGCGCTCGATGTAAACCAGATCACAGTCAGTTACCTTCTCACCAAAATGGATGAGTATGGTTCTGAAAACTTCAAAATCGACACCTCCCGTCTTTTCAACAAAGAGTGGCACACATTACTGAAAACCCGCGAAGACATGATCAAAGCAAACAGTAATATACTTCTAAAGGACTTATGACACACGACCTGACCCACGGATCTGTCTGGAAAGTAATCGTACGCTTTGCACTTCCCTTACTGATCGGTAACCTGCTGCAACAGTTATATAATGTAACCGACAGCATCATCGTCGGGCAGCTTCTGGGAAAAGAGGCATTGGCAGCCGTTTCCGCTTCCTTCTTTATCTATTATTTCATTATATCACTGGTTATCGGTGTCGGAAGCGGAACCTCCGTTGTCGTTTCGCAGTTTTTCGGAGCCAAGCAATACGACAAGGTTCAACGGGCCTTCTCCTCCTTCTTCATCTTTATGCTCGTAGCGGGGATCGTCCTTTCCATTGCCGGGATCATTTTTGCCGAACCGATTTTCCGCCTGACCAACACACCGGAAGAAGTGATACCCGATGCCGTAGCTTATTTCAGGATATATATCGGGGGAACCTTCCTTTTCGTCACCTTCAACAGTATCATCTCTATCCTGCGCGGAGTCGGCGAGTCCGTACGGCCGATGATCTTTATATTTATTACAACTATTCTGAATATCGTTCTCGATTTACTGTTCATCGTCGGTTTCCACTGGGGCATAGAAGGAGCGGCACGTGCAACGGTTATCGCACAAGGCATCGGCATGTGTATCGCATTGGGATATGTAAACAATACCCATCCCCTACTCTCCATTAAAAAGCAGGATCTACTGTTCGATATGAAACTTTTCAAGGAAGGACTGAAAATAGGACTTCCTACCAGCGTCCAACAATGTGCCATCGCCTTAGGCCTGATCGCCCTGCTCGGAATTGTCAACAGCTTCGGAACCGATACGCTGACAGCCTACGGTGCGGCAGGCAAAATCGATACGATCATCACACAGGCCGTCCTGACTTTATCCGGTGCACTGGCCGCGTTCTGCGGACAAAATATCGGAGCCGGCCGTTTCGACCGCGTGCGCAAGGGGTTGCGGTTTACCATGCTGGTCAACGTTATATTCAGCTTGATCACATTTACAGCCATTTACTTTTTCGGAGAAGAGATGATGCGTGCTTTTACCAACGACCCGGCGGTAATTGCTATCGGAAAGGAATATTTACTGATCATAGGCGGTTTCTTCATCGTGCACGGGGCACTGAATATATATAACGGGGCACTTCGCGGAGCCGGAGATACGATCTTCACAATGGCAACCAGTCTGCTTTGCCTCTGGTTGATCCGCATCCCGCTGGCTTACCAGCTAAGTGCATGGTACGGACGGCAAGGGATCTGGTGGGCGATCGGGATCAGTATCGCAATAGGATTGGTTATTACCTACATATATTATAAGATGGATATATGGAAGAAAAGATGTGTCGTAAAATGACAGAGCGACTGGACATTCAATCCGGTCGCTCTGCCGCTATTTAGTTAATGAAAGGTTTCCTTTCATTTAAACTGCATCATTTTGCTGATGTACTTACCTACGATATCGAATTCCAGATTTATCACTGTTCCTTTTTCGATCCGGCAGAAGTTTGTATTATCATGTGTGTAAGGAATGATAGCGACCTCAAAACTGTTCTTTTGGGAGTTGCAGACAGTCAGGCTCACCCCGTTCACACAAACCGATCCTTTTTCCACAGTCATATATCCCTGCTGAGCCATCGCTTTGTCGAAAGTATATTCGAAAGTATAATACCAGCTACCGTCAGCCTCGCGTACATTTGTACAAACAGCCGTCTGATCCACATGTCCCTGTACGATATGTCCGTCCAAACGTCCGTTCATAATCATGCTACGTTCAAGATTCACCAGGTCACCCACTTTCAGCAAACCCAGGTTCGAACGGTCTAATGTTTCCTGGATAGCTGTCACCGTATATGTGTCGTCAGTCAGGTTCACCACCGTAAGGCAAACACCGTTATGTGCCACACTCTGATCTATTTTCAACTCGTTTACGAACGAACATTTCATTGTGATATGCAGATTCCCCTGATCCGCATTCAACGCAACCACCTGCGCAGCTTCTTCTACAATTCCTGAGAACATAGTATTGTGTTGTTTAAATTAATATTATCAGGTTCAAAGATACGGAATTTTACTATATTTGTCGTTAGTAAATCAATCTATAAAAAAATGGATGCACAGAAAGTGGACTTGTTCCTCCTTACAAACAGTAGCAAATTACCTAGCAGTCACATACCTATTATAAGAGACCGACTACTCGACATGGATGAATCCAAACTGATTTATCTGCAAACCTGCGATTTCAAAGATCCGACAGTCATACTAATTATTTCCGTATTCCTGGGATCACTCGGCATAGACCGTTTCCTGATCGGTGATGTAGGCTTGGGTGTCGGAAAACTGGTTACCTTAGGGGGTTGCGGTATCTGGTCGATCATCGACTGGTTCCTGATCATGGATGCAACTAAAAAGAAGAACCTGGAGCAATTGCAGAACGTATTAATGTTTTAAACCTGCCCACGTGGGAACAAGAAATAATTATGCATATCTCGCTGTAATCATTATAGCAGGATATGCATTATTTTCATTTCCCTGCCTATTCCATTCGGTTACCGGATATCCGTGTCCGGCTTGCGGAACCCGGCGTGCACTTTTCGCCCTGCTAAACGGCAATATCTACGAATCTATCCTAATCAATCCTTACGGTTTATTACTCCTTTTACTAGCAACATCCTATATAATAGGTACGGTGTCAGACCTGATCCGAAAAAGACAGCAGTTCCGGAATTGGCTGAAACAAACAGAACAATACCTTGCAAACAAATACATCCTTACAATCCTTATTGCCCTGACGATCCTGAACTGGATATGGAATATTAACAAAGGGCTGTGAAAGCCACAGGAAATAACTATCTTTGTTGCATATTCACAAACCAACCAGTATAATAATATGGAAGCAAATAAAGTCGATAAATTCCTTTTGGCGAACGAAAGTAAATTTCCCGAATATGAAATTCCGATCAACAAGTTGCTCAATCTTGCACCTGACAAAGAAGCGATCCTCGAAAACACCCGTTTCAAAAGTCCCGGTAAATTATTCCTGCTCTCTTTTTTCTTCGGAATGATCGGTTTAGACCGTTTCCTGATCGGCGACTGGAAAAAAGGTATCGGTAAGCTGCTGACGGCCGGCGGCCTGGCACTGTGGTGGATTGCCGACTGGTTCCTGATTACCGGAGCTACCAAACGATATAATATGAATAAGTTGATGAAAGTACTGTCATAAAACAACTATATATGAAAACTACACAAGAGCCGACAGATCAGCTTTCTCAATCAATATCAGCCTATAGCAGGCTACCGTAAAAAAAGATAGAGGTAAAGCCTAAGCCTTACCTCTATTATATAAAGATAATATATCTCTATCTTATTTAGCTTGTTCCAACTGCAAAGTCTTAGTCGGTTCGTCGCAAACTTCTGTCGGGCCGAAATACTGGATCGGGCCCGGATAAACGTAGCTGGTAGTCATTGCCCATTCGTCGCGGTTAGCAGCGAACTTCTTGAAAGGAGCACCGTCCAGTTTCACCAACGCTTTCTGGATAACCGGCTTCATTTCACCATGACGTTTTTCCATGTTCATCATCATTGTTACAGGGATACCACCGGCAATCCACTTGTCAGCAGGAGCAGTCGTATTACGTACAGATGACATATAACCAGTCTTACCAGCAGCGATCAGGCAAGAAGCAGTATAACCTAATGAATAGCAATAGTCTGCATCGTAGTTAGACGGAGCAGCGCAACGTCCTTCGTAACCGAAGAAGTGGTGCAATGCAGAGAACTTACCGTTGTATTTACCGGCTTTCTTCCATTCGTCCAATTTCTTGCCAACCATTTCAGACAGCAACTTTTCTGTTTCGATCAGAGAAACCTGAACGTTTCCGTGCGGGTCGCGATCCAAAGACAACTGACGGGCAACGCCTTCCGGAAGAGAAGCATACAGGTCAGAGTTTTCTTTAGTCAGCTTGCTGATGATATAAGCACGCTGTTCGCTCTTCTTGATCATCTTGAATTCAGCATCGTGTTTAGCCAGGAAGTCGTTCAACTCAGCGATCAGGCGCTTCATAGCCGGAACGAATTCGATCAAACCTTCAGGGATCAGTACAGTACCGAAGTTCTGACCGTTCTCTGCACGTTTAGCTACGATCTCAGCAACATAAGTTACGATATCGTCCAAAGACATATTTTTAGCTTCCACTTCTTCTGAAACGATAGCCACGTTCGGCTGAGTCTGCAAAGCACATTCCAGTGCGATGTGAGAAGCTGAACGACCCATCAATTTGATGAAGTGCCAGTATTTCTGAGCAGAGTTACAGTCACGCTGGATGTTACCGATCACTTCAGAATATACTTTACAAGCAGTATCGAAACCGAAAGAAGTTTCAATCTGTTCGTTCTTCAGGTCACCGTCGATCGTTTTCGGACAACCGATTACCTGTACACCTGCGTTGATAGCTTTGTAATATTCAGCCAATACGCAAGCATTTGTATTAGAGTCGTCACCACCGATAATAACAAGTGCTTTGATGTCCAGTTCTTTCAGAATTTCCAGACCCTTATCGAACTGTTCTTTTGTTTCCAATTTAGTACGACCGGAACCGATCATATCGAAACCACCCGTATTACGATATTCATCGATAATATCAGCCGTCAGTTCCATATATTTATGATCGATCAGACCACCGGGGCCCAAGATAAAACCATACAAACGAGAATCCTTGTTTGTAGCCTTTACGCCGTCAAAGATACCGGCAATCACATTATGACCACCAGGAGCCTGACCACCTGAAAGGATCACACCTACATTGATAGCAGGCATATCTTTCTTTTCGCTGCTTTTCTCGAAAGTAACGATAGGCATCCCGTAAGTGTTAGGGAACAATTCTTTAATTTCTTCCTGATCGGCTACTGATTGAGTATACTCACCGTCTACGGCTTTCACAGCACCTTTCAACGCAGCGGGTACCTTAGGCTGGTAAGCTGCTCTTGCAATTTGTAATGCGCTCTTTGTCATTTCTTAATCTGATTTATATAGAGATTATCTGATTCTTATCTAAAGCGGTGCAAATATAGAAATATTTCTCCAATCACGAAAGATAAGGATAACCGATTAGCTCTTTATTCCGCATTTTTCTTCAGCCACTCCAGTCGGCGCATATCAGGCAGGTGCTTCACCTCGAAATGTTCGAACCTGGCATTAAAGCCTTTGCCGTCAGGGCAAGCAGCCATAAAGCCGACCTTTACCGGGATATTGTCCTGCAACCAGGCATTGCGCATCATGGTATATGTCTTGTCGTCGAACGAATAGAATATTTCTACCGCATCCAGGCGTCTGACCGCTTTGATCCAGATATACGGGACAGGTTTATCCAGCGAGATCACACTCCAGTCGCTCGTCTTATGCGTAACCACCGTACTCAGGTTGAATTTACCGTCTACAAACTCGATGCCGGCCTTGATATAATTCTCGTGGTCGATCCGAAGCATCAGTCCGGCCTGGTCGAAACGGGCTTTATACTCGCCTGTTATCTTTACTTTTACTTCAAACTCGCCACCATAGGTTGCGTAATAGAAAGGAGCATCATCGACGGTAAACCCATAATGGGATATGCGCCAGTAATCGCTCTGCGGGGTGACGAACATGGATAAAGACTTATCGTTGATCTCCCATTTCTCCGGCTCGTTGAACCACTGCATCTTCTCCAACGTCTGTGCAGACGCCATTTGTATCGACAGGAATGCGCACATTCCCAAAATCATTTTCTTCATTACTTCCATACATTTAATTACCTTTGCAAAGGTAGATGCTTACAAGCAGACTGGCAATACAAACGATAATAAATAAAGCGAAACAAAAGACACCATGAAATATTTCGGAACAGAACTAAGTGAAAAGCATAAAGAGCTTACAAAGATCATCCGCACAAAAAATACAGTAGATAAAGCAAAGGAGCTCTTCCTGGATATCCATGCAGAGTTACATCTGTCGGAAGTATCCGGTTCCGGTCAGAACAGAGTAGATGAACTTTTATCCGATCTGACTCCAAACGAATACAGCATTATGCCAACTTCAAAAGACGAAACAATCGCATGGGTAATATGGCATATAGCCCGGATAGAAGATTTAACGATGAACCTATTGGCAGGCAGGACACAAGAAGTCTTCAGTCCGGCATGGAAAGAAAGATTGAACATCTCCATTACCGACACAGGCAACGCACTCTCCGATGACGAAATCATCCGTTTAAGTAAAGAGATAAACACCCGGGAACTCCTTGCCTACCGGAATACCGTCGGCAAACAAACCCGTTCCATCATTTCCGGCTTCACAAATGCAGATCTGCTCCGCAAAGTTTCGCAACAGGATCTGGATAAGATTAAACAACAGGGCGGTGTAACAGAACAGGACGAGTCTGCGTGGCTCCTGGATTTCTGGGCAAAGAAGGATGTCGCCGGATTATTATTAATGCCGCCAACCCGCCACGTCATCCTACACTTAAATGATTGCTTCAAATGGAAGCAACATATCAGGGCTAAAAAGAAGTGTTTCCGAACGAACTGACCTACCAATCGGCAAAAGAGCCGGACAAGATAGAATTATCACCGGGATAGTTTCATTTATCCCTTATATTACTTGCTTTTACCTGGGATATATATTATCTTTGGTAGGCAGGAAAGTTGTTGCCGACGCCCTCGGCTATATTGTTGAGGACGTCGGCAAAGCTTTCGAGGACGTCGTTTATTTTGCCGAGGGCGTCGGCAACAGGTTACATAGGCAGAAAAATAGGATTTGGTCGGTGCTATTTAAAGATACATCCGATGAAATAAAGAATAGATAACCAGTAAATCATAATCAGCATGGGAAGAATTAAATTCGGAGTATATAAAACACCCAAAGGGAACGGTACAGAGCAACAGGCTTGCGCCCGCCTTCTCTCCAAAGGCACAATGCGGATGGAAGAGATTTGCGAGTATCTATCGGATTCATGTTCGCTTACTTCGGCTGATGTGAAGGGAGCGATAGAGGCGTTGACCACTTACATCGGGCGAAACTTATCAAACGGTTACTGCGTGGAACTGGAAGGGCTGGGTCACTTCTCCCCTGCTTTAAAGACGGTGCAGAGGACGGACGAAAAAGGCAGGACGGTCTACTCCGCCAAAGCAGACGGGGTGAACTTCCGCTGCTCCAAGCGTTTGCGAAGCCTGGTGAACAAAGACCGCCCGCTGAAAATAAAAAGGGAGAACATCACTTCCAACGAACTGCCGGATCGGAAACAGAAGATGCTCAGATACCTGCAAAACAATCCGTATATCAACCTGACCGATTATGCAGGGATAAACCATTGTAGCCGTTACCGGGCGGCAGAAGATATGAAGCTGTTTACGGAAGACGGAACAGTTATCAAGATGGGTTACAGGACACACCGGGTGTACTCGTTGCCACAGGAAAAAGAGGAAGAACAAGAATGAATAAAGGCGTGTGGTATTCACATATCACACGCCCCCGTCCCTCACCTAAAGGGATAATAAAAACTCTCTCGTCGTTAATTAAAATATGTATTAAGAAAAACCAGTTGCTTATTTACTGACAGGCTTCTGGTAAAGCATTGTCTTTCCTGACGACGACACAGAGGCCGGCCAGGCATCGGCAGAGACTGCACGTTTATAGTTGGGCTTGTCGCTCATGACAAAGTGCAGGGATATGCCGGGTTTTACGTCGTCGTAGGTCAGGTACGATTTATCGTATTTCTTACCGTTCACATACAGCTCCTTGACGTAGACATTCTCCTTCGACCAGTTTTCGGTTGTCATCTTTATCTCCTTACCGTTACTCATCGCGATAGAAAGTGCTTCCACACACGGGGAGCCTACATTATATATATTGCTGGACGGAGCGACGGGATAAAAACCGGCACAGTTGAACATATACCAGGCTGACATCTGCCCACAATCGTCATTACCGCTCAACGAACCCGGTTCGTTGCCGTAGAAGCGGTCGACGATCTCGCGGATCCATTTCTGGCATTTCCACGGTTTACCCAGGTAATTATACAGATAGGCGATATGGTGGCAAGGCTCGTTGCCATGCCAGTAACCGCCGATACGTCCCTGGATGTCGTGGGCACCCGGTATATCATCCGGCAACTCTACCGTAAAGAGCTCATCCAGACGTTTCTCAAACAGTTTCTTACCGGCCAGGTTGATGTAACCTTGTACGTCGTGCGGGACATACCAGGTGTACTGCATGGTGAAACCTTCGGTGATATCTCCCCACCCGTTCACCGAGCCCGGCCCCTGATAGGCGATCGGGGCAAACGGCGTACGCCAGTTTCCCTCGCTGTCGCGGCCACGCATGTATTTGGTTTCCGGGTCGATCAATGTCTGGTAAGATAAAGAGCGATTCAGGAAATACCGGAAATCGTCCGTCTTACCCAAAGCCCGGGCTGCCTGGGCGATGCAGTAGTCGTCGTAGGCATACTCCAATGTTTTGGAAACCGACTCGGCTTCCTTGTCGAAAGGAACGTAACCGTTACGGTCGTAATCCGGCAGACAGTCGTAATGCTTATTCAGGGCGGTCGTCTTCATTGCTTCGTATGCCCGTTCGTAATCAAAGCCTTCTACCCCCTTCACGATCATGTCGGCCAGGACGGAAACGGCATGGTAGCCGATCATACACCAGGTCTCGTTGCCATAGAAAGACCAGATCGGAAGCATTTGCTCTACGCTTTTATCATAATGCGCCAGCATCGAGTTGGCGATATCGGCGTTTATATCCTGATGCACGAGGTTGAACCAGGGGTGCAGGGCACGGTAGGTGTCCCACAAAGACAAGGTTGTATAGTTCGTGAAGCCTTCAGCCTTTTCGATGTTCTTGTCCAGCCCTCTGAAACTGCCGTCGGCATCCTGGAAAAGGAACGGGTGCAGGGCGGCGTGATAGGCAGACGTGTAGAATGTTTCTTTTGTCTTTTGGTCGGCTGTGATCCGGTATTTCTCCAGTTCCTGCTCCCAAAGGTTTATTCCTTTGTCTTTCAGACCGTCGAATGTCATACCGTCCAGCTCCTGCATGTTCAGCTTTGCTCCGGCGGTGCTGACTGCGGAAACGGAAGTCTTGACAGTCACTTCTTCGCCTTCTTCCGTTGCAAAGGAAAGACAAGCCATCAGGTTCTTTCCCCAGGCTTCGTTTGTACTCCGGAAGCGGGAAGTGTTGTAGATGACAGGTTTCTTATCCTGCATGATGCGGAAGTCTTTCAGCCTTTTGGAGAAGACGGCGGTGAAATAGACATGGCGTTCCGGCCCCCAGCCTTTTACCAGTTTGTAGCCGGTCAGGGTCGAGTCGTTCTCTACGCGAAGGTTCGACCATTCACAGTGCTGCCATAAGGTATGGTTCAGGTCGATCATGATGAAAGACTTGTCCGACTTGGGATAGGTAAAACGGAACATTCCGCTTCGTTGCCCGGCTGTCATTTCGGCTTTCACGCCATAGTCCTGTAAGATAACGGCGTAATAGTTGGGAGAAGCCCATTCCTTTTCGTGCGTATAACGCGAACGGTAACCTTCGTCGGGGTTTTCACGGCTTCCCGGATCAAGTTTCATCTCGCCGGTTCCCGGAATGAACAGGAAATCGCCCAGGTCGGGGATGCCGGTACCACTCAGGTGTGTCAGGCTGAAGCCGAGGATGGAAGTATGGTTGTATTTGTAACCGGCTGCCGCATCGTAGTATTTGGAGTCGGTATCGGGGCTGATCTGGATGCCGCCGAAGGGGATCTGTGCACCGGGGTAGACATTCCCGTAGCCGTCCGTTCCGACCAATGGCCTGACATATTCCGTCAGTTTCTCATTCTGTGCCGTGGCGGATAAAGCGATGCTGGATGCGGCTAACAGTGTGTATGTTCGTAGTTTCATATTTTATCAGATTTAAACCAATATAACCGACCTCATAGGGGCGGGGTCGGTTATATTTTCCTGTTATTCTTTTATCTCATTCGAGAATGAATAAGGAGCATCCTTTTCCTGTGTACCACGGGTTTTATTTGGGGTATCGGACATGATGCAATTGATGGTCATACCGCGCAGCAGGTCTTCGTGGGACAGGTAGTTGCGGGTATAGTTCTTTCCGTTCACCTTCATGGTAGAGATATAACGGTTCGCTGCATCGTTGTTGGCTGCGTTGACCACTACTTTCTTACCATTTTCCAGATTAAGCGTTACGCTTTTGAATAATGGGGAACCCAGGATATACTGGTCGGTACCGGGACAAACCGGATAAAAACCGAGTGCAGAGAATACATACCAGGCGGAAGTCTGGCCGTTATCTTCGTCACCGCAATACCCGTCGGGAGTGGCAAAATAGAGCTTATCCATCACTTCGCGTACCCAATACTGGGCTTTCCAGGGTTCACCGGAATAGTTATACATATAGATCATGTGCTGGATCGGCTGGTTACCGTGCGCATAGTTACCCATATTCATGATCTGCATTTCGCGGATCTCGTGGATAACACCACCGTAATAGCTATCGTCGAACAACGGCGGTACATTGAACACAGAGTCCATCATGGCGTTGAAACCAGTCTTTCCCCCCATCAGGTCGATCAATCCCTGCGGATCGTGGAAGACAGACCAGGTATAATGCCAGCTGTTACCTTCCGTGAAAGCATCGCCCCACTTCAACGGGTTGAACGGTGACTGGAAGGTTCCGTCCTCGTTACGGCCACGCATCAGTTTGGTTTCGGGATCGAAAAGGTTCTTATAATTCATGGCATGTTTTGCAAAGACAGCTATTTCAGATTCCGGTTTGCCGAGCGCCTTTCCTAATTTATAGATAGTCCAGTCGTCGTAAGCATATTCCAGTGTGCGGGCGGCACTTTCGTTGATCTTCACGTCATAAGGGACATAACCCAATTTGTTGTAATAGTCGTAACCCAGACGGCCGGTAGATTTCACTGTCGGATGTACGGCATTAGCTCCATGTACGACAGCTTCCCAGAGTGTTTCGATATCGTAACCGCGCAGGCCTTTCAGATAAGCATCGGCAACTACAGAAGCCGAGTTGTTTCCTACCATACAGCCGCGATGGCCGGGACTCGCCCATTCCGGAAGGAAACCGCTTTCCTTATACGTATTCACCAACCCTTCCTGCATCTTCACATTCATCGACGGATACACCAGGTTCAGGAACGGGAACAGACAACGGAATGTATCCCAGAAACCGGTATCGGTAAACATATAACCCGGCAGCACTTCACCGTTGTACGGGCTATAATGCATCACTTTGCCATTGGCATCCACTTCATAGAAACTGCGGGGGAAAAGAACGGAGCGGTACAGGCAGGAATAGAATGTACGCAGTTTGTCGATATTATCGTCATTCACCTGTATACGTCCCAGCACCTCGTTCCAGGTCTTACGACCGGCGTCTGCTATCTGGTCGAAAGAACGGTCGCCCAGCTCTTTCAGGTTCTGCTCTGCCTGTTCGGGGCTGATAAAAGAAGAGGCAACACGGGCATGAACGAGTTCGCCGCGACGGGTGGAGAAACCGATAATCGCACCGGTATGATCTTCCTGCGCTTCAGTCTCGCCTTTACGGATCTCGTTGTCGCCTACCGTAGCCTTATACGTAAACGGTTTATCGAAGACAACAACAAAATAGTTCTTGAAATTGTCGGGCACGCCACCACTGTTGCGGGTAGTATAACCGATGATCTTGTTTTCTTCCGGGATGATCTTAATATAAGAACCGCGGTCGAAAGCATCGACAATCACATACGACTTATCCGTTTCGGGAAAAGTGAAACGGAACATGGCAGCACGTTCTGTCGGGGCGATCTCCGTCACCACGTCGTGGTCGGCCAGATACACACGGTAGTAATTCGGCTTGGCCACCTCTGCCTTGTGGGAGAACCAGCTGGCACGTTTATCCTGGTCGAACACCACTTTGCCGGTTATCGGCATGAGGGCGAACTGGCCGTAATCGTTGATCCACGGGCTGGGCTGGTGGGTTTGTTTGAAACCCCGTATCTTGTCTGCATCGTAGGTGTACGCCCATCCGTCGCCCATCTTTCCGGTTTGGGGCATCCAGAAGTTCATTCCCCACGGCATAGCGATGGCGGGATATGTATTTCCTGTCGACAAGGAATGCTTGGATTGAGTACCGACCAGCGGATTGACGTAATCCACCAGGTCTGCCTTTGCAGCCGCTTTCAACGAGAGCAAGCTGCCGCAAAGGGCAATAGCTAAAACAAATAGTCTCTTCATGGTCTGAATTGTTATTTTAATTGGATGATAAGGAATACGGTTTGTCTGCTTCGGCAAAGACACGCTTCTTGTTCGGAGCGGATGTCATTTCGAAGGTCAGTTCTCCCCCGTTCATTATATCCTGTTGAGTAATATACGCTTTTGTGTAAGGCTTTCCGTTCAGTTTAACGGATTTGACGTAACGGTTCTTGTCGCTTACCTTATCCGCCCTGACTTCGAAAGTCTTTCCGTTTTCGAGGGACACCTTCATGTAAGGCAGATACGGGGCACCCAATACGTATTGGTCGGTTCCGGGACAAACCGGATAGAAGCCCATCGCCGAAAGGATATACCAGGCCGACATCTGTCCGCAGTCGTCGTTACCGCACAGGCCGTCGATGTTGTTGCGGTACATCTTGTTCATGATCTCACGCTGCCAGTACTGGGTTTTCCAGGGTTGGGTAGTCCACATATACAGGAACGGGATGTGGTGGCTCGGTTCGTTACCATGAACGTAACCACCCAGAAGCCCTTCTTTCGTAACGTCTTCCGTTTCAGCGAAGAACTCGTCGGGGAGATGCATGGTAAAGAGGGAATCCAGTTTGGTGATGAACGACTTGTCGCCACCCATCAGCCGGATCATATTGTTCACATCCTGCGGCACATAGAAGGAATAGTTCAGGCCATTCCCTTCGATAAACCCTTCACCGTGCGTACTCAGCAGGTTGAAGTTCTCTTTCCAGCGTCCATCGGAATAGCGGGGACGGGCATAACCGATACTGGTATCGAATACGTTGGCATAGTTCATGGCCCGTTTCTTGTAACGGTCGGCCACTTCACGGTTTCCGGCCAGCAAGGCGGTGTTGTAAATCGTCCAGTCGTCGTAGGAGTATTCCAGGGTCAGGGATGCTGCACTACCGCTACGCTCAAGGGGGACATATCCTTTTTCCATCAATTCTTTTGTTCCGTCGTAATAAGGGATGGTAGAACTGCTCACCATTGCTTTCAATACTTCTTCCTTATCCAGCGGCAATCCTTTTGCTACGGCATCCGCCAGTACGGAAACAGAATGATAACCGATCATGCACCAGTTCTCGTTTGCCATGTGGCTCCATACGGGAAGCGCCTTGTGTACGCTCTGCTCACAGTGTTTCAACATGGAGCGGGCAATATCCGTATTTACCTGGCGGTTGATGATGTTAAACAACGGATGCAGAGCACGGTAGGTATCCCAGACGGAGAATACCGTATAGTTCGTGAAACCGTCCGCGGTATGAATATTCCCGTCCAACCCGCGATACTGTCCGTCTACATCGGTATATACACAGGGGTTGATCATCGTATGATATAAAGAGGTATAGAGCATGGCCATCTGGTCGTCGCTGCCTTTTGCCTCGATAATGGAAAGTTCTTTGTTCCAGGTATCCGATGCACGGGAAGCCAGCTGGTCGAAATTGTAGCCGGACGCTTCCGCCCGCAGGTTCTTCAGGGCACCGTCGGTACTGACACCGGAAAGGGCCACTTTCACCTCCAGCTCGCCGGAAGAGGCCGGGTCGAAATCGAAATAAGCGACAATCTTCCGGCCGCCTATATCGGGGAAGTTCTCTTTCATATTGAACTTGCCATAGCCACCGCGGTAGTCCACTTTCGCCTTTTCATCGCATCCGTAATGGATAACGGGTTTGGAGAAAGATAGGGCGAAATAGGTATAGTTGGTACGTGCCCAGCCGTTCGTTATGCGGTAGCCGGTGACGAGGGTATCGTTTTCTACACGGATGTTTGTCCACAACACTTTGCCGTCGTAGTTGTAAATGCCATGTATCATATCCAGGATGATACGCTGGTTCTTGCTGTCTTGCGGGAAGGTGTATTTATGGACTCCTACCCGCTTGGTGGTTGTCAGTTGGGCTTTTACCCCATAATCGGCGAGCATCACCTCGTAATAACCGGGACGGGAAATCTCCGTATCGTGTGAGAAACGTGAACGGTAGCCGCCGTCGGGATGGGTGGCTGTTCCGGGATTCAGTTTCAGGCTGCCCGTGGTCGGCATGATCAGGATATCACCCAGATCCGAATGCCCGGTGCCGCTGAAATGCGTATGGCTGAAACCGACAATACTACTGTCTTTATGCTGATAACCGGCACAATATTCATAAGAGCGGGGTTGATACTTTCCATCTACATTATGAGGGATCGTATCCGTATCAGGACTTAACTGTACCAGGCCGAACGGCACACATGCCCCGGGAAAAGTATGTCCCATCCCGTTCGTTCCGATAATCGGATTCACAAGAGATACTTTATCCTGCTGGGCAAATAAATTTCCTCCTGCCAGTAAGGCGGACAGAAGTAAGGTTAAACATGTTGAAGACTTCATATTATATAATGTATTTGTTATTTCTCAAGGAAAGCCTGGTATTCGTTCCACATCCCTTCGATACTGCTGTCTTCGCCGAAGATACTCTTTATCGCTTTGTCGAAACTCCATACCTCCAGGTCGCGGACGGTCAGATGCAGTTTGCGTATCGCGTCGGGGTCTTTGGTGGTGAGCCACTGGAAGAAAAAGCCGGTCGTACGGTAACCGTCCATCCAGTTACCACCGGGTTTACGGGTGCTCCAATCGAAAAAGCCTGCTTCCGCCCTCACAGCGTCGGCCATTCCTTCGATGCATGCCCAGAATTCCTTATTAGTAGAGTAGCTGCCGATGCCTTTCGGTTCGAACTGATAGGCATGAACCAGTTCATGATATAAGACGCCACGTGTTTCAAAGTCGAGCTTATACAATGACTCGTTGGCCGATTTCTCAATATGCTGTGTACTATACACGATGGAGATTACAGGTGGGTTTCCTGATTTAGCAGATACACCGTCATAATCTTTCAGGGTATATTGAATGGTCTGCACATCATTCATCGTATCTTTTGCGGTATAGAAAAGGATTTCCGCCACCTTTTCAGCATGATATTTTATATAGGCATCGGGATCCTGCACCAGGTCGGTATAGATGGATGCCCCTTTTGTCTGCGGATCGAGCACTTCGAAATCGACCGCAGGATAGTTGAACTCTTTCCAGTCTGTCAACAGATTCTTTTCGGAGAAGGAAACATCTCCCAATATCAGTACATCATTGCCGGCGGTAGAAGCTTCCAGCATATACTGTTTATAATTCGAAGGAACAGCTATCGTGCAAAGTATCTCCTGGTAACGTGAGCAGAAACGCTGGTCGTTGCGCTCGTCTATTACCACCCATTTCGTTCCATCGTAGGAGCCTTTCAGCACCCAGCTTACCGGGTCATGGGCAGGGGCTTCGCCGGATGAATAGAGTTTGTAACTTTGGATAGGAATGCTGGATTGAGTATCAAAAACGATTTTATTTACTCCCTGCGCTCCCGTATAATAAGTGGTAGGATCTCCGTCCGATAATTCCGGAACATTTACTGAGATATGATCCCTACAAGCAGAGAATAGGAATAAGAGTAAGCTAACTACTACATTTACATATTTAATACAACACAACTTCATACTGTTTACTCAATTTTGCATTCACTATCCAAAGAAAACAACTCCCTAATATCCCTTTGTCTGAAAATGCCCGACAGACAAAGGTTTGTGATAATTATCGAGTGCAATATTAGCGGTTTCCCTCTTTCGCAGGTTACTACTCAACGACCGGAAGAGTGTCATAATCTACCTGTTGCAGATTATGACACTCTTTTGGTAATTTATGACACTAACAAGAAATCAGCCACTTACTGCTTATTCCGGTACTCCATAGGTGTTTGATTGTACCTGGCTGCAAATTCGCGATAAAAATAGGATTTGTTGGAGATACCTACCTTATAGATGATCTCCTGCACATTCAGGTTGGTGGTCACCAGTAACTGGGCGGCATAAGTCATCCGGTAATCTTTGATGAAATCGGAAGGGGTG
Organism: Parabacteroides sp. HGS0025; assembly: GCF_000969845.1. Classification (NCBI taxonomy): domain Bacteria; kingdom Pseudomonadati; phylum Bacteroidota; class Bacteroidia; order Bacteroidales; family Tannerellaceae; genus Parabacteroides; species Parabacteroides sp. HGS0025. The sequence continues at coordinate 1,733,616 of NZ_KQ033902.1, read as the reverse complement.
AGCGGAGAGATTTTCTTGAACCGGCGGTAGAGCGAACGGGTGTTCATCCCCAGCTTCTCGGCTATCAGTTCGGGACGCAAGGTTTCCTCCTCGAGATTTTCCCTGATAATGGAGATGACTTCATCCATAAATTCTTTATCCTCCTGATGGATCAGTTGACCGCCGGATTGTTCGTAGGCGCTTTCCGGCGAATAGTAGTACTCTTTCAGTTCTTTCTTGCTTGTCATCAGACGGTTCACGACAGAGCGGAGCACGACCGAAGAGAAAGGTTTGGTCAGATAGGCATCCGCACCCAGGTCGAGCCCTTCCGCCTGGTCGCTCTCCGAGATACGGGCCGAGACGACAATCAACGGGATATGGCGGGTAAACTTATCCGACTTGACCCGGCTGATCAGTTCCAGGCCGTCTATGTCCGGCATCATAATGTCCGTAATGATAAGGGCGGGTGTTTGCTTTTCCATCAGGCAGAGAGCTTCTTCCACACTGAAGGCTTCTTCTATTGTATAGGCAGAAGACAACGACTCTTTGATGAGCCAGACAATATCTTTATTATCGTCTACCACAAGGATAGAAGGTTTGTTGCCGGAGGGATCCGCTTCCAACACCACAGACTGATCTGGAGAGGGAGAAGATAAAAGCTGCGACTCTTCGTTTTCATACTCTTCCGTCCTATCGTCTTCATCCAGTTCCAGATAGGGCAAGCGGACGGTAAATTCAGCAAACTGTCCTTCTTCACTCTTTACTTCTATCGTGCCATGAAGGGATTGCACCATGCTATGGCAGATAAACAGGCCCAATCCGTTTCTTGAAGTCGTCTGGGTATAATTGTTTCCATCCAGGTCGCCCAATATACGGTAACGGTCAAAGATCGTTTGCAGGTCTGTTTCCGATATTCCTTTACCTGTATTATACACGCTGAAGATGAGCGATCCGTCCTCTATTGCAGCCGAGATACGTATGCAGCCTGTCTCTTCCGTATATTTAAAGGCATTGGATATCAGGTTGACCAATATCTTCTTCAGGCAGGTCGGATCGGTATTCCAGGTAAGCGACTCCGGCAGGGAGACTGTAAAGTTTATTCCGTTCTGCTCTGCGATAGGGGTAAAAGAGTCGTATTGCCGGCGGATAATATCAGAGACAGAGGTCTTCCGGATACTGAAATAGTTCATGCCCGCTTCCTCTATCTTCCGGAAGTCGAGGATCTCCTGGATCAGTTCGTTGAGGCTTATTACGTTATCCCGCAGGATACGGATATATCTTTTCAGTTTGCTATCGGCTGTATTCTCCGCGTACGTATGAATATAATCCCCTACTCCGTTGATCAGCGTCAGCGGCGTACAAAGCTCATGCGTGATATTGGCAAAGAAGTTGAGTTTTGCCTCATACAGCTTTTCCTTTTGTTCTTCCCTGATCTTCCGGGCAACAAGGGCTTGCTTTTCTGCCATCCGGCGGTTCAGGCGATAAAGGAAGGCTCCGACAAACAGAAGGAATACAAATACATATAATACGATAGCCCAGGTAGAACGGTACCAGGGCGGGAGTACCCTCAAAGGCAACAGGTATTCGCGGGCATTCGAGTCGTACACATCGTTTTTGTAACGTACTTTCAGCATATAGTTGCCATAAGGAAGCTTGGTGAACGATATTTCGTTATTCTTTTGTAGCTCTGTCCAGGTGGTGTTATAGTTCTGCAACAGGTAAGAGTATTCATAGTTTTCCCCATGAATATAGTCTGTTGCGACAAACGAGATGGTGAATGTCGATATATCCGGGGGAATGGTGACCAGAGTTGCTTCTGTTTCCATATAATCATCCAGGCTAACCGTCTCCCCTCCCATCTTCAGTTCAAAGAAATGGAGATCCGGCCGGTAGTTTTCCAACTGGTCGTTCTGGGGATCGATCCAGACCAGACCGTCGATACCTCCGAAGAACAATCGCCCGGTATACTGGCATGTCCAGTACGCATCGTCCGAAAATTCCGTGACCATCAACTCCTGCTGGCCGTAGTTATGGAAAAAGCTGTTGTGGGGGTTGTATTTTGTCAACCCTTTATTGGTGCTTAGCCAGATACATTCGTCCCGGTCTTCCAGTATGCCGTGGATCATGTCGTTGCTGATACCGTCGCTCCTGTCGAACTGCCTTACGTCGCAGGCACCGGACACATTACATTTCATACGGGTCATGCCGGAACTGGCTCCCAGGTAGAAAGTGGAATCGCTGCTGTAATACAGGCTAAGAACGTCCCCGATAGCCTGATTGGAAGAATTGTTCATCGACATAAAATCATATTCTCTTGTAACCAGGTCGAAACGCGCCATTCCATACCCTCCGCGGCTACCCAAGTATATGGTCGATCCTCCATCGTAATACATCGAATAGAATTCGTTACAGACTTTCCCTTCCTTTTCCAATATATAGGATTCGATATATTTAACGACCAACCCAGACTGGCTTTTCTCCAAAACGACTTCTATCAACCCGTCTCCCGTAGTTGCCATCCACAAAGTGGAGTCGTTCACCTCACAGATAGAATGGACATATCTTATTTTCGTATCGATCTTACTTGGGAGTGTATGGACTTTCTCATCTTCATAAGAATAGTAAGACAGGCCGGGGCCATCCGTACCGATCCAGACCAACGAATGGAACCGGCTCTTATAAAAACAATATACACGATTATTGGAGAGCCCGTCAGCGGTTGTGAAACGGGTGATCTTGTCGGAAGGTATCTGCTTGCCTTTAAAAGAGTCGTATTCCTTTATGCGGACAAAGCCATCCCCTTTCGTCCCAAACCATAACGTATTATCTTCGTCCGTGTAGACGGAACGCACCGGGTTTCGCATCACAAACGGCATGTCTTCCAACGACAGACCACCAAAACGATTATGCTTATCGTAAAGCATCCGGACTCCTTGGCCATCGGTTCCGATCCAGAGAATATCCTGCTTCCTGTCTTTAAGCATACTGAAGATACCGATATTCAGGTCGGAAGCTCCTTCCGGATCGGTCATATCCACTAACAGGCCATTCCTGAATGCCAGATATTGCTTGTTCTGAAAAGAAACGATACGGGATACATTACCGTATTTCTCCATCCAAACGGAAAGGTCGGACAAATATCTTTCCGTATTGTCTTCCATCCGGTATTGGTAAAGCTTATTTTCTGTATCGACATAGTAGAGAAGTCCTTCTTCGTAAAAGGCCTGCCCTATTTGCTTATCATGTATTTTGTTTTCGGTTATCTGCAAAGTCAAAGGCAAGGTGGAGTAGTCCGGAACGACCTTCTTCAGAAAACCATCGTATGAAAGGAGATAAAATTCTCCCTGCCGACCGGGAAACAACACCCTGACCGTTTCCGGAGATATCCCCTGTGTATAAATATCCTGGAAAGAGCCGGCACAGGACGTATAGCAGGAAATAAAATTCTTCTGGCTGACCAGCAAAGAGTTTTCCAAAGAGTCCGTAGCGATCAGCCGGCATTCGGGGTATTCCGGATATGATTCCGTTACCTTGCGGTCTTTGAGGGAGAATCTGTTCAGTCCCATCGAGGTGGATATCCATAGATATGCGGGGCCACCATCCGAAATCTTATGTATGATGTTACTGCAAAGCGTATATTTATTATCAGGTTCAAAGCGATAAACATAGGTGTTCTTCCCATTATACAGATTTAGTCCGTCGTAAGTTCCGATCCACATATAGCCATGGACATCCTGGTACATATCAATAATAGCATTATTCGACAAGTCGATATTATTCGCCTTATGCAAAGTAATGGATGCCACTCCCTGAAAAAAAGGGAAAAGCAGGAACAAACCGAATAACAGAAACTTTATAAAAAGCAACCGGATCAGTGTATGTTTATTCTTATTGGTCTGAGTCATTAGTATTCATTTTGTAGTACAATAACCTGATATTCGCCTGATAAAAGCCCGGAATATCGATCAGACGACAAATATAATCCATCTTTTCCGTAATATTAGAACTTTTTAAGCCTAAAGAAATAAAGGATTATTAATAAAGCGATAACTTCGCGTATTCCATGGTAATGACATCGTTTTAACACATAATAATATATGAAAAAGTATCTACCTATTGCTGCCTCTGTACTGCTTCTCGCAGCCTGCAGCGAAAAACCTGGTTACGAAATAACCGGTACAGTTTCAAACGCCGATCTGAATGGACAGTATGTATATCTTTATGAATACGGAAATCCGGACGTCTTACCTTTCGACAGCGCATTGGTAGAAAACAATGCTTTCAAGTTTACGGGTACGCAGAATGGCTCTCTTTTGGCAACGCTCCGGTTCTCGACCGATGTTGTTCCGGAGGAACGTGGTAAACCTAATTTATACCGGACAACGTTCACACTCGAAAACGGAAAGGTCGTTGCAAACCTCGATACATTCTCGGTTGTGACCGGCACTCCGGCCAACGACGCGGAGAAAGCATTGAAAGATCAAATTGCTCCGTTCTACGATGAAATGAGTAAATTAGGTGATGAAATCCGTTCCGAAGATCAGAATATAGTAAAGGCGGCTGAAAAGAAATATGACGAGATCAGCGAAAAGATCACTCAGACGATCTGCAACTATATCCTGGCACATATGGATCAGAAAATGTCTGCCAAATATATGTTCGATAACCGCTACAGCCTGAGCGAAGAACAGCAGAACGAGATCCTGTCGCAGGCAGACTCCACTTTCAAGGCTTTCCCGGGTATCGACAAGATGATGAGCCGCCTGGAGATATTAAAGAATGTAGCCGTAGGCAAGAAGTTTGCCGATTTTGAAATGGCCGACCCGAAAGGCGAAGTTCATAAACTGTCTGAATTCGTCGGCAACGGAAAAGTGGTATTGATCGACTTTTGGGCTTCCTGGTGTCCTCCCTGCCGCAAAGAAACGCCGCATCTGGTTGAGCTTTACAAACAATATAAGAATAAAGGTTTCGAAATTGTCGGTATCTCATTAGACAGCAAGCCGGAAGCATGGGCCAAAGGGGTAAAAGACCTGAACATCACCTGGACGCAACTGTCCGACCTGAAGGGATGGCAGAATGCAGGTGCCGCTTTATATGGCGTCAATAGTATTCCTCATACCGTATTGGTCGATAAAGACGGAACGATCATTGCCAAAAACATTCATGGTGATGAAATCGATGCCAAACTACAGGAAGTACTAAAATAAATAAGGAACGATATGCCTGCTCAAATCACTCTCGACTGGAAAAAGGATTCCACCTTTGAAACCCAGCTGGATGGTCATACAGTGTCTATCGATACCAGCAAAGAAGACGGCGGCACCGACTCAGGTGTCCGCCCGAAAGCTTTGATGCTGGTTGCGATGGCCGGTTGCAGCGGTGTTGACGTGATCTCCCTTTTCAAAAAGATGAGAGTCCGTTTCGAAAAGCTGTCGATCGACGTCAAAGCAGAGACTTCCGATACCATCCCGATGCTTTATACGGCTTTCGACGTAACATATCATGTCACAGGAAACGCCGACGACAGCGCCCGGATAGAAAAAGCGATCCGTCTCTCGCAGGAAAAATACTGCGGTGTAGCGCTTATGATGAAAAAGATAGGTCCTATCACCTACCGGATACTGCTTAACGGCACCGAACTTAATATTCAGTCGACCGACAAATAACGAACTTTGCGTCTTGCATGGCTGGATTAAAAATTTTATCTTTGTGCGGTCTTTTGGAAGGCGATATTACATATAAATTAGCAAAAAGTTTTATTATCACTTTAATATAATAAATTAGCGATTATGATTTATTCACATGAAGTTCAACACATGTGTGTTGTAAAGAAGGGAGCCAACCATCCTTGTGCTCCGATTCCTGAAGAAGGAAAATGGGTTAGATCTACTCAGATCACTGACATTTCAGGTTTGACTCATGGTGTGGGTTGGTGTGCTCCTCAGCAAGGTGCATGTAAACTGACACTGAACGTTAAGGAAGGAATCATTCAGGAAGCACTGGTAGAAACTATCGGATGTTCTGGTATGACTCACTCTGCTGCGATGGCATCAGAAATTCTTCCGGGCAAAACTCTTCTGGAAGCATTAAACACTGACCTTGTTTGCGACGCTATCAACACAGCAATGCGCGAATTATTCCTGCAGATCGTTTACGGACGTACACAGTCTGCTTTCTCTGAAGGCGGTCTGCCTATCGGAGCTGGTCTGGAAGACTTAGGTAAAGGTCTGCGTAGCCAGGTTGGTACTATGTTCGGTACTTTGGCAAAGGGCGTTCGTTACCTGGAAATGGCAGAAGGTTACTGTACTCGTATGGCACTGGATGCTGACGATCAGGTTATCGGATATGAATTCATCCACCTGGGTAAGTTCATGGATATGATAAAGAAAGGTATTGATGCTAACGAAGCACTGGAAAAAGCGAAAAGTTCTTACGGTCGTTTCAAAGAAGCTGTAAAATATATCGATCCTCGTAATGAATAAGAAAACACTGACACGCGTCCTGATTGGGCTGATCATTCTGACTGTTATCGCGACGGTAATCACCTACTTCGTCATGAAGCCGGACCGTCCCTGGATGGCATTCTATATGGCCTGTTGCGGCGGTGTACTTGTTTTCAACTTTCTAATATCTTTATTCCTGGTAAATAAGAATTTAAAAAAGTAAAAATAATATGGCTTTATTTGAAAGTTATGACCGTCGTATTGATACTATCAACGCGGTTTTAAAAGAATATGGTATCAACGGTATCGAAGATGCAAAAACTATCTGCGACGCTAAAGGTATCGATCCTTATACAATGTGTAAGGAAACTCAACCGATCTGTTTCGAAAATGCATGTTGGGCTTACGTTGTAGGTGCTGCCATCGCTATCAAGAAAGGTTGCACAAGCGCTGCTGATGCTGCTGAAGCTATCGGTATCGGTCTGCAGGCATTCTGTATCGCTGGTTCTGTTGCTGACGACCGTAAGGTGGGTATCGGCCACGGTAACCTGGGTGCACGTCTGCTTCGCGAAGAAACAAAATGTTTCGCATTCCTGGCTGGTCACGAATCTTTCGCTGCTGCTGAAGGTGCTATCAAGATCGCTGAAATGGCAAACAAAGTACGTAAAGAACCGCTTCGCGTTATCCTGAACGGTCTGGGTAAAGATGCTGCTATGATCATTTCACGTATCAACGGCTTTACTTATGTTCAGACTCAGTTCGACTACGGAACAGGTGCTTTGAATGTTATCAAAGAAACTCCGTATTCAACAGGTCTTCGTGCAAAAGTAAAATGCTACGGTTGCGACGATGTTCGTGAAGGTGTTGCTGTAATGCGCGCTGAAGGTGTTGACGTATCTATCACAGGTAACTCAACTAACCCGACTCGTTTCCAGCACCCGGTAGCCGGTACATACAAGAAAGAATGTATGGAAAACGGTCACAAATATTTCTCTGTTGCTTCAGGTGGTGGTACAGGCCGTACCCTGCATCCGGATAATATGGCTGCCGGTCCTGCTTCTTATGGTATGACGGACACAATGGGCCGTATGCACGGTGACGCTCAGTTCGCTGGTTCTTCATCCGTTCCTGCTCACGTAGAAATGATGGGATTCCTGGGTATGGGTAACAACCCGATGGTAGGTGCTACTGTTGCTGTAGCGGTTGCTATCGAGGAAGCTATGAAGAAGTAAGTAATTTTTCTTATATAAGAAGCTCCCTCAGTTAATAACTGTTGGGAGCTTTTATTATAAAATCAACTCAAGTAACCTTATGCTCTCTAAAATACTACTCAATTACGAATTCAAATTTATACAAAACTTATCTCCTGAAGCTAATGAAAATGGAGATATAATTGAATTTAGACCTCAGGAATTATTTACTAAAAAAGATATAATACCGCTTCACAAACATGGAAGTGGAACATTTTGTCATTTTTCTATTGACAAGAAATGGAATGGTCTTTCGGGGGTGTATGCTTTTTACATAGATGACCAAATGATTTATATTGGTAAATGTCAAGATTTAGGAAATCGTTTCAACCAGGGATACGGTTGCATTTCTCCCAAAAATTGTTTCCAAGGAGGACAGTCTACTAATTGTAAACTTAATAAAGTAATATTGGAAGCCATAAAGAAACAGCAGACTGTTACTGTATACTTTCATGAAACTCCTAATTTTTCTGTTATTGAATCAGATTTAATTAATTACTATCATCCAATGTATAATATCCAAATTCCAAACAAAGTATCGATGAATAACAAAAATAATATCATTAATAAAACTCCAATGCTTATCAGAATAAAAGAAATAATAGGATATATCAAAAAATATATCTGTAAAGATAAATACATAAAAAGTCAAAACATCATAAAAAAACCTCAAGCAAAAAAAACTAAAAATGCTTCTGTAGAGAATGTAAGAGAATATATCAGAAACAGTATTAATAAAGCCAAGAATTCCGGAGAAAGTGAGATCAAACTCAAATCTGGCGATATTCATAAAGAATTGAAAATGAATAATGCAATGCCAACAGTTTGTAACGCAATGAAAACATTAGGGTATGAATATTCTTTTGAAATACAGCAGCAACCACCTAAGGGTTATGGTTCTAATTTGATTATTATGTATAAAATTCAATAGATTCGTCACCCTTATTAAGAATTGAAATTAGACACGTATTACTGAACTAAATATCAATTATTAACTTATAGTAATCAGACTAATTATCTGTCAATTAAAACAAAGAACATGATCAACTCAACTTATTAATTCTTACAAGTGGTAACATTCTAGAATTATTATTACATTTGTTCCATACAAATTAAATAGCAGGCTATACGGACAGAACTTACATTAATGAATTTCATAGAGAATGGATAGAGAGCACTTGACGGTCAATTGAATTTCGAGAACAGTAGCCTATATCCGTAAAAGATGTAAAGAACTGCAGGAGATGTTGATCAGTAGTAGAAGGCTACAAGAGAAAGCAAGCTGAAAAGCTAAAGTTGTTTGCATCCTCTAACAAATTTTGGATAGATTTCAATAATCCATCTGTTACTTTTATAGCTAAAGGTAGTAATGAAATCTTTTATAATAACAATATTGTAGTATCTAAATAGTAAGTGTAAACAAAAAAAGATGATTTATCAATATGAGAAATAATGGATTTATTTATCATGATATAAACAATTCAGAAGAAATTTACAGTTGGAAACATCTTCTATCAAACTACTCTCTAGAAAAGATTAATAGCTATTTTGAAAATTATAAAACATCTTGTTTATATTATTCGACGAATTTCAGTAGAATTGAACAAGCTGTGAAATTCTTATTCACAATAGAAGTTCAGGGACATGAGTTTTCTCCCAATTTTAAGAATAGCATTTTCCCTGAAAAGAGGACATCCAATATGCCTTATTATTTTTTTAGAATTCGCAAGATAGAGAAAGATACTAACATAAATAATTTACAAGACATCTGGGAAAGACCATCTAATCAAATAACTAATTTTCAACGATTAAGTAAACCTAAACATTCTGTACTATACACGAGTCTTATGCCCTCTACGGCTATGCTAGAAACTAATATACAAAAGGATGATACATTTATCTTAATTGTTTATAAATCCATTAAAACATTTTGCTACAGCGACTGTTGCTCTTTTTTATATTACAACGAATTAACTGAAGAGGAAAACATGAAAAGATATATAATGTTTCAATTACTTCGCAACGAGTTTACACGTATTTTACCATCTTCATATAATGGAGAAAATCAATATTGTGCAGCATATAATATTAGTAATAAATTTTTCATTGCAGAAGACGCCTGTGCAATACAATACCCCTCTACTCGTGGATTAGGACATAAAAACTTTGCATTCCTAAATAATATAAAAGAAAACTTAGAATTTATAGGGTTTAGAGTCTGTTATTTAGAAGAAAAAATAGAGACATTACATAATTGCAAAATAATTACAGATGGATTCTGGGATAATGAACAAAAGCAATTTATCTACTTTACTCCAAATTCAGAGAAAAGCAAATCCATATTTGAAAATTTCTATTTAAAGACTATGATGTCAAAGTAATGTTCAATAGAAGTAATGCAGAATATAACATGAGTTTAAAGTACAGCAACACCATAACAAACTACATGCAGTGGAATAATTTAATTATCAACTATAACATAGCTGCAGTTCCTGCTTCTTATGGTATGACCAACACAATGGATCGCATACACGATAACGCTCAGTTTGCTAGATCTTCATCAGCTCCTGTTCACGTAGAAATGATGGAATCCTGGGCAAGGGTAACAACCCGATGGTAAGCGCTACGGTTGCTATCAAGGAAGCTATGAAGAAGTAATTTAAATTTCACAATTTCATCAAAGCTCTTGTTTCAAGACATGAAGACAAGTGCTTTTTATTAAGAGATAAATACAATTTATAAATTATAATCGAAAACTCATTATTATTTAAAACAACTTCAATTAAATGATTACACAAATATTTGGAACAAACAATGCACTCCTTTATCCTTATGTTCAATTAATACTTAAAGAGAATATTGGTAAAAAATACTTTTTTATCAATGAAGAAGAATGGAAGTTAAGAATGGATGAATCAATCAATCAAGGTAACAAAATTTTCTGGCTAGAACTACTAAATAGAGTTCATTTTTGTTCAATTACAAATTTACTAAGAACTCAAAAATGGATCGATGCACTTACCTTAAGTTTTGAAAATCAGAATCTACTATCTTTTTGCACATCAATGAGAGGACTTATTGAATTTGCAACAGATTCATATTATACATTTGCAGCCATCCCATATCACCTAGCAGATATATTTTCCGAAATTGAATCGATATTTGATACAGAGAAAAAAGAAATCGTCATAAATCAAGCTCTTGAAGATGCTTTGCTTCATTATACATTTGCAGGAAAGCACAGAAAAAAAGATAATCGTTCAAAAATTTATAATGCGAAACAGATAAAAGATTATATTAAATACGCAGATGAAAGTGGTAAAATCCAAGCTTTATATGAACATTTATCTGGATTTACCCATCCTTCAACAGAATCAGTAACATCATTTTTAAAAATACAAAAACATGAAATTGGTGAATATTTAGAAGTCATAGATCAAGATGAAGAAACAATACTTAAACTAGTTAAGAATAATCAAAAATTATTTGATAATATTCTTTGCTTATCTATTTATCCATCACTTTTCAACCTAAAAATATTATCAATGTTTAAAATCGAAAACTTTAAAAGCAAATCTATCAATTCATTAAACTTCGATCAACTTACAATATGGAAGGATATAAAATCAAAAATAAAATAATATAACTAAAAGTTTCCCATTTCTACTACGCATTACAAAAAAGTATCTATTTTGAATAAGACTTATTGTCTCCGTCCCCCATTCCTTCCGCTTGTATTCGATCTGTCATTCGTTTTTGACTGACTGTTTGTTGGATTGGTGTATTGTTCTGTCCGGTTACTTGTTCCGCTGTTTGAGGGGCGGGTTACTTCTGAAGGCTTCGTCTGTGGACGGCTAGTTTCAGGACGACCCGGACGGTTGGATTCAGGACGATTCGACTCCGGACGATTGGATTCAGGGCGGCTGGGTCGGTTCGATTCCGGTCGACTCGGACGATTCGGACGGTTGGGTTTGTTCGGACGATTGGGATGGCTGGGATGATGATCTGGTGGATAAATGTAAATCGGACGGCCATAATCCGGGAATACCATAGGAGGCGCTGCCGGTGGCAGGTAATTTACATCGTCATACAGATACTCGTAACCCGTCAGGTAGTTATCCCAGAACTCCAGGGCATATACTTCATTTCTGCCTGTCCGGTACTCCAACACTTCCTGCACATAACCATCTTTCTTGTTGACAGCCAATACCCGTTCGGGAGGCCCCATAAGGTTCTCCACTTCGGCAATGGTCATCCCGGTAGTCAACATCCCCAAATCGAGATATTTGTAGGCACCACAGGCAACCAACAGGAAAGAGGTCAATATAACCAAACTTAATTTCTTCATGATTACTAAGATATTAAAGACTCCAGATACTCCACGAATTCGGAAGTCATCCAGTTGCCGTCATAGAGTTCTCCGTTAACGAAGAATGTCGGTGTTCCCTGAACATCGTTCTCTATACCGGAGTCGTAATCGTCTTTCACCTTCTGGTAGAAACGATCTTTACCGAAATCCGCTTCAAAATCAGCGGCGCTTATCCCCAATTTCTTCGCATATTCCAATAAGTAATAGTCATCCAACGCATTCTGATGCTCGAAAAGGAGATCATGCATCTCCCAGAATTTGCCGTAGGAACCGGCTATCTCCACAGCGATAGCTGCATGCAACGCATGCGGATGCAATTCTGTCAGAGGGAAATTACGGAACACATATTTAATCTTGCCGCCGAACTTCTTCTGTATCTCTTTGACTATATGATAAGCTTTTCCGCAGTAAGGACACTGGAAATCCGCATACTCAATTATTTCTATCGGTGCATTGACCGAACCTTGAACATGATCGTTCTTATTTACTTCCAAATACATATCTGTTACTATTTGATTTCTAAATAATAACATTGCTACCATTTCTTTTGTTGCTTTATTAGCATTTCATTAACTGATTTGATTTTGTTTTTTATTTACCTTCGCATATATGAAACGAGGTACAGCTGATTTACCATTACACTACGGAACAGTCCCACCCTGGCTGGCTCAACGGATGAGTTTGCTTGGAGGAGCTATCGCCGAAGCGATCGTCATCGAATACGGCCGCCCGGAATTATTACGACGATTAAGCGATCCTTTCTGGTTCCAATCGCTGGGATGTGTACTCGGTATGGACTGGCATTCGTCCGGCATCACGACATCTGTGATGAATGCGTTGAGGAAAGCGATCAATTGCCGGTCGGAAGAACTGGGAGTCTATATTTGCGGAGGAAGAGGTAAGTTTTCGAGGGAGACGCCCAACCAACTTCTGGAAGTAGCCGACAAGACCGGGTTGAATGGAAACGAGTTGGTCAGACACAGCAAACTGGCAGCCAAAGTAGATAATACAGCCGTACAGGATGGTTTCCAACTTTATCTGCATACATTTATCGTTACTAAAGAAGGGGAATGGGCGGTTATACAGCAAGGGATGAACCCGAATGAGCGTATGGCTCGCCGCTATCATTGGCTTTCTTCCTCCCTGCGTTCTTTTATGGAGGAACCTCATACTTCTGTTTGTGGCAGAAATCAGGGATTGATACTCAACCTGACGGATAAGTTGGCTGCTCCTACCAAAGACGGGATTGTGGAATTGACCAAAGAGACACCGGATAAGCTGATGCGCGAGGTATCCATTATTCTGCCTAACCACCATGAGGTGAAAGCGGAAGATGTGAACCTGAAACGACTAGGTGCCGCCTTGCTTCTGGCACACGAGACGAATGTAACTGATATGGAGTCGTTGCTTTTGCTGGAAGGAGTCGGCCCGCGTACGTTGCAATCACTTACGTTGGTCAGTGAAGTGATACATGGGACTCCCTCCCGCTTCTCTGATCCGGCACGTTTCTCGTTTGCTCACGGAGGGAAAGACGGGCATCCGTTTCCGGTTCCGACAAGCGTCTATGATGAGACAGTCGAGGTATTCGATAAAGCGATACGCCAGGCGCGTCTCGGCGATAAAGAGAAATCGGATGCTTTAAAGAATTTATCCAAGATATCCCAGGAGATGGAAAAAGGATATACTCCGAGTAATTACTTCGACGACTGGGTACAGCATGAACGGGATACTTCCTATAAGTATGGTGGAAAGACTGTTTTCGGCGATGCGAAAAAGCCTTTAAAGAAAGAGGATAAAGGAAAGGGAGGAATACAATTAAGTTTATGGGATTGATTATTACTTTTCTCTTGAAAGAAAAGTAACCAAAAGTTCAAGGCTGCACCGGCTTCGCTGCTACGGCAAAAGACTACGCTGTCGTCTGCGAACTCGCTACGCTCAAACAGCGCAGTCTCCCGAACGCTTCGTCTTTCACCTTCGCGGACGCTCACCCGCTGAGGCCTTTCCAAGAACGCTCCGCGTTCTATGGGGATGGCCGATACTACCTGTTCTACAGATACAGCCTGTTCTACCACAGTCCTGTCATCCCGTGCTTGACACGGGATCGCTAAAAAAACAGACGGTGTCGGCAATCCCCACAGAAAGCTTCGCTTTCTAAGAGAGGCCTCAGCTGGTGAGCGTTAAGCGCAGCAGCCGGAGTGAGCGCCCGGAGCATCCGCTGTTTGAGCGAAGCGAGTTCGGAGGCGACAGCGAACGCAGGATGCGGAGTAGCGAGCCAGGTGCAGCCTTGATCTTTTGACTACTTTTGGATCAAGCCAAAAGTAGATTACCTTCTGACTAACGTATATTTATAAGCCGTCTCCGTACAATCCTGGATAAACAATGTATCGCCACTGATTGCTAACGGGTAGGAAGGGTTGGTTGCATAAAAGACATCCATCAGGTAAGCTTCATAGCCGGCACCCGTATCAGACTTTCGCCAGTTCAGGTCGCCGGGTTCGTCTTTGTTGTCTTCCGTCCAGACATATTTATCTCCGTTGAATCGGATAAAAGTGTTTTCAAACTCGCAGGTTTCGCGGGCATTCTGACCACTGACCAACTCCCATTTACCGTCCACCAATTCTTTGATTTCCGGTAATGTTTTATCATAAAGAGTTGTATTAACAGAAGCTTGCGCTTCAAGTTTTACCTCTTTTTGTCCCGATTTGCCTTTGCAACCGGTTGTTCCCAGCAGGCAAAATCCCAGCATGGCTACAATAAAAACACTTTTCACCTTATTCATATCCGGTATTTATTTACAATGTTCTTTTATCAGTCGTTCTGCCAACGGGTCACCCAACTCTTTTGCTTTGTTCAATGCTTCACAAGCTTCGGCTTTCTTTTCCAGACGCACATAACAGATACCTTTCAGACGATAGCAGGCTGCAAAATCGGGAGCTACCTTCAAGGCATTATCGATACTTGCCAATGCGTCGTTATAGTTTTTCATGCGGACATAGACGGAAGCCTCTTCGGCACGATAGTCGGGAACATCCGGACTCAGGCGGATCGCCTCTTTGATATCGGCCAGGGCACCTTCCAGGTCGTCGGAACGGAATTTAGCCTGTTCGCGATAATAGTAGAAGCTGCTGCCCACATCACCATTCATAGCCTTATAATACAAATCGTAGTCGGCAATAGCGGCATCATATTGAGACAGACGAAGTTTCCAGTCGATACGTTCGAGGATATAAGGGCCGGCTTCGGAAGTAAGCGGCAAACCGCATTTATCGATCGCACCGTCCAGAAGGGCAATGATATCACCGATATTGAAGCCTGTAATATTTTCTTTCGCTTTAGCAGCCCAGTAAAAAGAAGTGGGCGATGCCAGATCGCTGTTGTTCACGATCATATATTCATTATATGCCTGCTCGAAATCACGCTGGAAGAAATAGATATCACCGGATAACTGATGATAGACGGGAAGGTCTTCCTCCTCGATCGCTTTCCGGATTGTTTCCTGTGCAGCCTGTACAGACCAGGTTGGATCGGTCAAAGTGGTATCTCCGGCGGCTACGTTATAGATCAGTTTTGCCTGGTTGTAATAGACATCGCCTTTTTTGTCGCTATATTTTGAAGCGGTGTTGATGTCTGCCAGGGCCATATTGAGATATTTTGCCTGTTCAGCCGGTGTGGAAGCCAGTTCTGCACGGCGGCTGGCATAGTGGGAAGCACGGTTCAGGTAGCCGTCTGCCGAATTCGGGAAAGTGGCGATGAAATCATTCAACGTTTCCAGATAACTTTTAGCATCTTGTGTGCTGCCTTTCAGGAATAAAGCGACCTGGGCTTGTTCCACATCGGCGGGCCATGCTTTTTTAATACCTATATTATTATAAACCGTATTCAGGAAATCGGTAGATGCGATAGCCAGGCTATTGACATACGAAGCAGAAACGGCATACGAAACGTCCTTTTTACCGGTAGCGTCCGCCTGTGCCAGTCCGAACACCCGGCCTTCGGCATCCAGGATCGGTGAATTTACCCGGTCATCTTCCAAAGGGATAGACAACTTATAATAGCTGTAAGGATCTTTCAACTTACTGACTTCGGTGATTGCGCCTTGTGCAAAGACTGCGTTTTTAGCCGTATTGTAAGTCAACAAATAGGCTTCCGTCCCCACTGCCAGCGGATCGGAAGCGATCGGCAGGAACTGAACCTTCTTGGGTGTTTCGGCTTTTACTTTTATAACGTCGTATAGCTCGTCGGCACCGATAACGGTTGTCACCGGATATGTTTTGCCTTCCGTATCGGTTGCGGTTGCTTTTTCCGCGCCTTTAAACAGATCGTAAGCGGCAAGGATATCACCCGTTTCAGAAACAAAAAAACCTGTTCCCGAGGTCAGTTTGGCTCCGTCTTTTCCGTATGTAGTGATTAAGACAACGGCTTTTTTACTTTTGTCCATCCATTTAGGGGCGTTTTTCTGTGCTGTTACCGGCAATAGATGGCAACAAATCAAAATAAATAGTAGTAGTGTTCGTTTCATTTCTTTTCTCATGTTATCAGATATGCCGACAAATGTAATACTTTATTGCCTTCGTAGACCTCCAACAGGAGAAAAAGATCGTGTCATGTCATTTCTACTTACATGAATTTATATTTACATCATTTGAAAGTATAATTCTTATTTATAAATTTATATTTTCACTATTCGAAGATATAAATCGATTTTATAGATTTATACATACATCATTTGAAGATATAATTTTATTTATAGAATTTATATTTACACTATTTAATAGTATAAATTCACAAAATGAAATTATACTTTAAACACGTATTGATATAAAAATGTATCTTTGTAACGAATTAATACCCTATAAAGATGAAAAGGAAACCGCAATTTACCGTCCAGCAACTATTCGTACCTCCTTTTACGACCATGCGCCGCTATCACGAAGACGGGACATACGAATACGTTCCGCTGCCGGACACCCGCATCCACACAGGGCTCGATGTGTTCGACGAGATGATCTCCCTCATGAGCCGCCAGGTCTATTCCGCACGGCAACTGGCCGTCAGGCTGGGCGTGAAAGAGCCCGACCTCAGCGGCCTTGTCCGTATCGCGACCGGCCTTTGCCTTTCGGAGTTCGTTGCGGCCTGGCAATTGCTGATGGCGGACGAACTGTTGCGCTACACCGACCTGCGCATGACTGAAATCGCCCGTTATTGCGGCATGGGAAAAGGTGTCAACTTCACGAACCGCATCGTACGTGCCCATAAATGCCCTCCACTGACCCGGCGATGGGAACTGCGCCAAAAGAACGACCTGGGGCGCTTCAAATTACCGTCGTAAAGAAGCTCCCCCGGATCTGCGCAATCAGCGATGCGATTTCCTTATATTATACCGGTATACCAGGCAGGCTAACACGAAATAAACGGCACATTGTATCCATAGCGTAATATATTCCGTATGAATCCCGGCCATCGAAGCGCCCATCGAATTCAGCTTCACATACGCCAAGGTTGCCGGGGCCGCCGGGATGAGATAATGCGACAGTTTCCAATACCAGGGCATCAGTTCCAACGGATAAGACACTCCGGAAAGGAAGATCAGGCCGACGGAGAAGAAGGCGATCATCAGCAGAGGTGCATCCGAGTCTGTAAAGAACAGCGATGCCGTCAGGCCGAAGAAACTGGTAGCCATCAGGAACGGGATAAGCAGCATGATGATATTCCATACATTCCCTATGTCCGGCAGATCGAAGATCAAAGGGATCAGTCCCAATAAGAACAGGGAAAAGACGGCATACAGCAGCATATAGACAAACGTCTTTCCGGCGACAAGCCGCATGGCCTGCCCCAGCGAAGGCGAATAGTTGCGCAAGAAACGGAATTGCCGCTCGTCGCCGCTGACCATACCGATCACCATCAACAATGTCTGGAACATAATGACGATCAGGACAGCCGGGATCAGATAAGTTCCATAGCCTTCCGTATAATTATACAGGGCGGTTCCGACCACATTGATAGGCTGCACAGAAGCCAGTTGCGCGGCATCTTCGGAAGGAAGGAAGACCAGCATTTCCGGGCGGAAACGATCGTTAAGCGCCAGCATGGACGAAGCCGAAGCCTCCTGCATCGCCAGGTAGTAAAGGAAAGCGCTGGTCGTTTCATACATGATAAAGACCGACTCGTCGCCACGGGAAACGCGGTCGGTAAAGTCGTATGGCAAGTAGAGGATACCGGCCGCCTCGTCCATTTTCATCAACTCTTTAGCTTGTACGTTATCCTCGCCCGTAGCGATCACATCTACCTGCGGCGTGGCATTGAGCAAGCGGATATATTCGCGGCTCAGGGCTGTTTTGGAATTATCGACAACAACGACCGGGACGTTACGAACCAGGTCGGGGGCATACATATAATTATATAGCAGCCCGTACATGAATATCCCTCCCATCAGGACAAGCACAATCGCAAAACTACCCGCAATCGTTTTAAACTCTGTCCGGATGATAGAGGATATATCGGCCAGGCCGGCTTTTATGTTATTTAATATTTTCATACTTATGACTTAATATAGCTCTTTTTAAATGTGGCAATATCAGCAATGCCACGAGTATAAAGCAGAACAGGGCGCTGAAGTTCCACCAGGTATAGGCAAACCCGTAATCTCCGTAAAGCAGGTTCTGGTTGATCTCGACAAAATGACGCACCGGAAACAGGAACGAAGCATAATACACCGGGGCATACATGGCCGCAGCCGGGAAAGTAACGCCCGATAAGGTGGCTCCCAGCGAGCCGACCATCGACACGATACTGATGATAATACTGATTGCCGGAAACAAGGAGAACAGAAAGACGGCCAACGCCTGCGTTGCTATCACAAACAGGACGCTCGTCAGGTTCAACGGCCAGAAACCGCAGGAGAAAGGGATATTCATCATGCCGAACATGACGTAATTCCCCAGGATGCTCATCAGGGAGAAGATGACGGTATAGGGCAACAGTTTCCCGAAAAGGGCTGTCACCATATTCATGCCGGCAGTCTGTAACCAGTCGTCGCCGGTACCGAATTTGATTTCGCTACCTACGGCATAGACCGTAACCAGCAGGATAATCACCTGGAAGAAGATGAAGAAGAACGGATTGCTCAGGTAGACGGAGTAATCAAGATCGGGATTGAACAATGGATGGTTCTGTGCTTCGATCGGCACCAGAAAGGTCGTTACCTGCTTCTGGTTGATTCCCATAGCAACGGCCTCTGCAACGATCGGCGACATAGAGAGCGTCCGCAGCACAGTCTCGAAAGCACCTCTTACCTCACCTCCCACACTCAGCAAGGCGTAGTGATAATAGTAGGATAAGGTGGCCTGTCTCCCACCCGTCACATTGGCTTCAAATTGATCGGGGATCACCAGATAGCCATATATCTCCTTTGCCTGTGTCGCTTTACGGGCTGTCTCGGCGTCGACATAATGCCGTGTCACCCGGAAAGTGGGGACAGCCTCCACCTGGCGGATCACCTCACGCGACAAGGCTGTCTGATCCTGATCGACAATGCCCACCGGAATGTTCTCCATCTGCCCGTTTCCGAATATGGTGGACATGAAGAAGATGCAGAACAGAGGCAGCACGATACAGGCTCCGAAATACAGCCGGCGCGAAACCATCCGGCGCAGTTCCCGGTGAAGTACGTTGTAAAAAGGACTATGTTGTTTTTTATTACTACTCATAGACGGCACCGATTACTGTTCTCCCAAGTTAACCAGGACTGACATTCCCGGGCGTAGTCCGTCGACCGGCTTTACGGGAAGGGCATGGATTTCGAATGTCCGCAAGTCGTAGCTTCCGGTTTGTTTAGTCGATTTCCAGGTGGCAAAACTGCCCAGGGGACTGACATAATTAATTTTAAACTCAATATCTTTTGTTGCGATAGCGGGAACATCCGCTTTAAAGGTTCCTCCCATTTTGAATAAGGGAAGGCGGTCTTCACGCACATTCAGTACGACGTGTACATCATCCAGTACGACCAGGTTCATGATAGGCATACCGGCTCCAACCAGTTCACCACGTTTCGGGAAGATAGTGGAGATCTGACCGGACTCGGGAGCTACCAGGCGGGCATCCTGCAAAAGGGCTTCCACTTCGTTTACGGTACCCTGTGCGGCTGTCACCAGCGAACGAGCGCTTTCTTTATCCTGTATCTGTGCACCGTCCAGCGCCATCTGGTATTCATTATAGCACGCCCGCTCGTTGGCGACGGCGGCATTATAGAGGGCTTCCACTTCGTCTTTGCGTTGGGAAGTGACTACACTGTCTTTATAAAGAGCCGTGATACGGTCGTAAGTTGTTTTAGCCAGCTGAAGGTCGGATTTCGATTTGTTCCACAGTTGAAGCACAGAGGCGACGATCTGCTTCCGGGTTCCCTGGTCTATCTTTTGATTCTGGAACCGGGCGATGTTCTCCAATGCATTCACCTGCTGATATTTTGCCATGGCTTCGGGACTATTGATCACGACAAGCGTATCGCCGGCCTTTACATTCTGTCCTTCTTTCACCAGAAAGGTATCGATTCGTCCGGGCAGTTTACCGGATATGCGTATTTCGGTCGCCTCGATCTGGCCTTGCAGGATGACCGGCTTCTTCTTCAACAAAAGCATTCCGACACCGGATATGATTATGACGGCGATCAGCACCACGATAAAGGAGATCGTCAGGTATTTTTTTGTATTATCCATAATTATTATTTGTGTTTAGTTTTATTCGATTTGTTTCATATTATCTCTGTCGTTCCTTCCAGCCGGTACTGATGGAATGCTTCCGGGATACCGCAGATAGACAGCAGGTTGATCAATGCGACATCATACTGGTAATAGGCCAGCAGAAAAGCGGTCTTTACCTTCGACAGCATCACCTCTGCATCCACCACCTCGGTAGAGGTCGCCATTCCTTCCTGAAAAGACTTCTGGCGGATACGAACCAGTTCGTTACTCATTTCGAGCGTTGTATTCAGGGCTTTTACATTATCGAGTGCATTCTGGAGTTGGGTGTAGTACTTGTCTACTCCTACCTTCAGATCCGTCACCGCTTTGTCTTTCCCGATAGCCAGCGTCTGGCTGGTCAGACGGGCTTGGCGGATCTTCTTTTCGCGGTTCAATCCGTCGAATATATTCCAGGTAAAGCCGATACCTATCATTGTGCGGGGCATCAGGTATTTATCCACGCCATGCGAGTAAAGCGTTTGCTTTCCGAACAAAGCGATTTCCGGGAGATAACCGGAACGGCCGATCTTCAGTTCATTCCCTGCTATATTTTCCTGTAGTTTCAATTGGTTGACCAGATAGTTGTTGGCGGGGACTAACTCTTTAAAGTAATCGGCGGAAGGGATGTTCTCGTTTATAAACAGGGAGGTCGTCGTGCTGATTTCTTTTCCTTCCTCCATATTCAGCAGACTTTTCAATGCCTGTGCAGCAACCTCCAGATCCTTGCGGGAAGACTCCAACTCGCGCTTGGCCTCATCCATACTTACCTGGGCAAAGAGACGTTCGGCACGGTTTATCATTCCGTTCTGTTCCAGTTTGAGAGCCTGGTCGTAATGTGTTTTCAGGGAATTGTAAGTGGCTTCCTTCACGGCAACCACCCGTTGGCCGAGACGCAAGCCGAAATAACTTTCAATCAGCAACGATTGCTGATTGGCATTTACCTGTTCACGGTTGACTTCGGCTATATTGACCATCGTCTTTCCGATCTTACTACCCCAAATACGTTTTCCCCCGGTGAAAAGCGGCCAGGTAACATTGGCATCGACGGACGTGATATTCTGTGAGATAAGCGGAAGTGTCAATGTGTTCTGCCCGATCTTATCCAGAATAGAGGAAATAAACTGGTCGTCAGGGATAATGGAATGAACAAAATCTTTTGCAGGGTCGGTGAATTGATCCAGCGGCTGTCTTACCTCCACCGGATTCGACATATGTACAAAGGCACCGGCTGCACTGACGGAAGGATACCAGAAAGAGTTCAGCTTCTGGTGTTCGTTCTTTGCTAACTCCACCTCTTTTCCTGCTATCCGAATGCTCCGGTTCTTCTTTTGAAGCAGCTCCATCGACTGTTCCAGACTCAGGTCGACAGTCTCTGTCTGGGCAAAAGTAACGGCAGGGAAAAAGAGTAGCAAGCCAATACTGAAATGCGTTAAGTTATTAATCATAAATGCGTTTAAATTTAGTTTGTGCGAAATTTATGATTAATAACAAAGCCCTCTCGGGTATTGTTCAGCGGGCTAACTTCCTTTTTTAGAGGCTTTCTTCAAGTCGGGCAAAAACCAGGTGACCAGCCCGATCAACGGCATATAAGCACAAACATTATATACACTTTCAATACCATAATGGTCGGCCAGATTCCCCAATACAGCCGAAGCGATCCCTGCCACGCCAAAAGCAAATCCGAAAAACAATCCGGAAATAAGTCCCAGCTTATAAGGCAGCAACTCTTGTGCATAGACCAGAATAGCCGGAAAAGCAGAAGATAAAGTCAGTCCGACACAAAAACTAAGTACAGCCGTCAGATACAAGCTATGTACATGCGGCATCAATAAAGAAAAAGGTGCCGCCCCCAGGATGGAAGCCCAGATAACATATTTACGTCCCACCTTATCACCGATCGGCCCTCCCATCAGTGTACCAAGCGCAGTCGCTATCAGAAAGATAAATAAGAACAACTGCGAAGACTGAACACTCACACCGAACTTCTCGATCAGATAGAACGTATAGTAACTGTTCAGGCTGGCCATGTAAATATATTTGGAGAAGATCAGGATCAGCAGGATGGAAATGGAAAAAACAGTTTTCCCCAGAGGTAACGGCATTTCGACATGAGACTTTGAAGAACCGACATCCTCGCGCTTAAACCGCAGAAGCAAGCCTTTGTACCAACGTCCTACCGAAGTCATTATCAGAATAGCCACAAAAGCAAGGATAGAAAACAATGCAATATGCTTTCTCCCGTAAGGAGCCACCAGAATAGCCACCAGCAACGGCCCCAACGACCCTCCCAGGTTCCCTCCTACCTGAAACAACGATTGTGCCAGTCCTCTCTTCCCTCCCGAAGCCAACGATGTCAACCGCGACGCTTCCGGATGGAATATCGACGACCCTACCCCGATCAAAGCGACAGAACACAGCACCCAATGTAAGGAGTTGGCAAACGCCAGACTGAGCAAACCGATCAGAGTAAAACTCATCCCGATGGGCAACGACCACGGAGAAGGATGCTTGTCGAAGTACAACCCGGTAAGCGGCTGGAAGACGGAAGCTGCGGATTGATAAACCAGTGTAATCAATCCGATCTGTGCGAAACTCAATGCCAGATCGTCTTTAAATAACGGATAAACTGCTGTAATAACAGATTGTAACGAATCGTTTATACAATGCGATATGCTCAACGCAACTAAAATCCGGAAGGTAATCCCACTTGCCGACTCTACCTTATTTTGTCCCATTTGTAACCTCTATTGCCTATTGAGCCGCAAAAGTACATATAAAATAATGGATAAGGAACCTTCCGTCCGGTATAATTAGACGAAATAGTAAGTCAGAAGTGTTAAAAAGAGGCAGAAATCAATTGTGAAAATATTCCAATTAACATTTAGATTTACTGCAAGAAAGGAGTTCCCAGCTTTGGTTTATAAAGCACTACCTGCATTAACACTGGCTTTTAGCAGAACCTTTCTTTCAGTTCTTTTTGATTCTTTATGTAAACTACTTTGAGCCAAACGGCCTTCCAGTTGTTTTATCGTTGAACAACTAAACAAAAAGCATGAATAATGAGAATTAAACTTTAGAACTGTACCGGAGATGAAAGGAAATCTTGTATCCATCTCTCCCGAAACCTACGCCAATTCCCCCTATCTCCCTTATCGCCCTGATGTAAGAGACTATTTTCACTCCGGTACAGCGTCTAAAGTTTATTTAAAAATCCTCTTCTTCCTCTCCTTCATTTGCCGTATGTAAAATAAAAGTAGTAGCTCCCATAGTAATGATAGCTCCCTCTCCTATTCGTACCTGCTCCTTTTTCCCCAGCAGAACACTCCGGTAGAAAGTACCTGTAAGACTGGGAAAGTCGCGGACGGTATAAATAAATTTGCCTTCTTTGTTCTTTTTCACATTAATAATACAATGCTTACGTCCTACACTGGGATCGGCGGTAATAATCGGAGCGTCTACTCCCTCTGTATCTTTGTTACGACGGCCAATCACATTATCCCCCATCACAAGCGGCAGATCCTGTTTAAAACCAAACGCATTTTCTATCACAGTAATGTAGCCACAAGAGAAATCCGGTTCTTTCACCTCTTTCTCCTGACCAGACTCCGTACGCACGGTCTTTCTTCCCAGCTTTATCTTAAATTGGGAACCGCATTGAGGGCACACAAAAGCCAACACTTGTCCATCCGGATACTTGGTTTCATCAAACGATAACTGATTATCACATTTGGGGCAGAATATTCTTTTCATATCTTTATTTGAAGCATTTACGTTTAAAGGAGTACAAAGATAAGATTTTTCTACGGATACAAAGATCAACATCCCTATAAACGCAAAAAAGGCTATCCATCACGGACAGCCAATCTTCATTGTTAACCTTAAATCTAATACCATGAAAAACACAGTGCAAATATAGAGACTTTATGTTATGTAGCATAATATTTCGCTTGTTTTTCTCATACCTTTAATATGATTTAACAAATATATGCTACATAACATGTTTTTACGGCATATTACTATGCTAAGATTTCACTATTCACACGGATAATATTTTCTAAACTCAAAGCACTGCAGCAATTTTACGCACTTCTGCCAGTCGCTCCATAAATGTTTTGTCTTTACGGGTAGCCTGCATATTGTATTTAAGTTGAAGGCGCATCAACGGTTCTGCATCGACTCCCAAAACGGCCTCAAAAAGTAAAGCTGTCTTTTCTGTGACTGGACGATGCCCGTTCAAGATTTCGTTCAAAACAGAATATGCTAACCCCATTTGTTTCGCCAGCTTACGCTGTGATATTCCCCTATACTCTATCTCATCTTTCAAAATCTCCCCCGGGTGAGTCGGGTATGCGGGAGTAAGATTATTAGCAGTCATTTGGGGATCTCCCCCTTGTCCAATAGCACTCATATCAATTCTTCCTATTTATAATGATTCGACAACTCTGTTATATTACATATCGTAGCGATAATTTCACCATCCAAAGGATACTTTCAATGGATCACCCAGGAAAATGTTTTTACAGCATATTTATACTATAAAAACTCCGGTAGCAATCGGAAAGAAATCCAATTACTACCGGAGAAAAGTTTGGGTTGGCAGAATGATACGATTCTACCGTTTTATCACTTTAACAACCTCACTATCCATGCGGATAAAATAGACTCCGGTAGGATATGTCTGCATCGTGATTGTATTCCGTCCAGTCTGACACTGGATTTTTTCACATACTTTACCTGATACATTTATGATATAAATCGTTTGTGGTTGTTGCAAATCGGCATAAAGATAATCCTTGGTAACAGTAGGATATATGCGGTTGCTGCTATTCACCATTTCTATTGAAGTAGGATCGGACTTGACCGTCACCTCGCACTGATCTGCAAAAACACCGCTAGCCGAAACGACCGTTACCGTAGCCTTTCCCTCTTGCAAGGCAGAAACAACACCATCCTTTACCCCCACTACCGAAGGATCTGACGAATACCAACCGAGCATCGGGTTATCCACCTCTGCCGGAGAAAAAGTAGCTGTCAGTTGTAACTGCTCCCCAACCTCCGCCGAAACCAGATCTTTTTCCAAAGTTAGAGCCGAGACGTTCGTATATTCATTGGCTGTGGAAACCACCTCGATAAAGCCGTAAGATAACGGCGCTTCAACAGTCATACCTTCAAAGGGTTGACCTCCGATAGCTGTCAATAGAATATCGGAAGTAGCTGTTTCTTCTCCTATAAAACTAAAAGTTCCGTCCAGTACTTGGGCTTGAAGAGCGGGAAGAAGAAAGAAGGATGAAATGAAAATTAGTAGATATTTCATGTTATTCATATTTTCTATCTATAATTTTCAGTGTAAAAGGATATTCCTTTAGTATAGTACCATATTTATTCTTTATAAGCATTTTCAGTTCATGAGTTCCTTTCGGTATATTATAAGCAGATATAAGACAGTGATGCCACATTGATGTAGAAGGCAATAGGACATGTTCTCCGTAAGGTTCATCTTCTGTCCCATAACTATCTCCAATCTTAGTTCCAGCGGGCCAATTTTCTATAACAGCATCTAACTCCTGATCTGTTCCATCTAAATATATAATATCCGGTTCAAAACTAAAGTATCCTGTCCCTATTGAATTTGCTTCCTCTTCTATTATATCTCCCCTCAAGACTTTGGTTAGCTCTTCAGCGTCATCATCTGACATAATAACAAATTTTGCAATATTACCGCTACCATTACCGCTTTCACCTCCATTCTCAACCGTTCCGGCTTTTGCCGCATACAACGCATAAGGAACAGGCAACATCTGTGTTGTCGAAACTTTTTCGTAATTACTTCCACCGGTTAAGTCCATGCTTAACTGTAAATAATAGGTATCTGCTCCCCAATCGACGGAAGAGAATGTACCTGTTTTGCGTGTACCTTGACCGATCAGGAGATTGACCGTTCCGGTTTTGCTACTTGTTGGAGAATGCGTTTCGGAGAAAACGACAGTGCCGGTAGTCGAACCTTTCAGAATTTCAACCTGGATGCCTATTGGCTTTTGGGCAACCACTTTACCTTGTGCATCACGTGCTACAGCCTGGTAACTAACTGCTTGCGGCATCTTATCCTGTGCCTGCAAGAAACATGTGGCGAAGAGCCACATACACAATAGAAAAATACTTTTTGTATTCATCTGATTTACATTTAAAATATTAATAACTAGTGACTAGTTCTTATAAATCAGCATATACAAAAAAAGCGCGGGATTCGTCTGTCACTTATCCCGTACCTCAGGCCTTCGCATGCCCAACAAAGAGGATAAGCAACGTTGAAGCCCACGCCGATATGTACAAAAATATACATTCATGCGCCAAAAGACGCATGAAGTATACAATTTCACAAATCACCGCAGACATCTACCGCTGCCCTGTCTTCTCTTTGTTCAAAGTTGCGAAGTTTGAGATACCGAAGACAAGACGTCAATAAACGCCTTTCAAATATATGTCTGCTCCCACCCGTAAAATCGGCGTGAGAACGAGACAAAGATATAGACTTTTTCTTTATTTCCAAGGCTTCCCTGAAAAATAAAACTCCCCGAGTCGAAAAATATCGACCCGGGGAGTAACTTTTAAAATAACATCGTGAACTATTCGATTACCGGTCTGTCGTCCTCACCTCCGGAAGGAGAATCGGATTCTTTAGTATCGTTAGTACTGTCTTTGTCATTGAAATCCATTCTCATCCGCTCCATCATTTCACGTAGTTCCGCACACGGAACAAAACGTAATTTCATCTTTCGGATGGATTCAGCATTTGCATCCTTTTCAACAAGGCTACTCTTGGCATTAAAAGACGGGATAAAACTCCCGAATCCTTCCACCTGCACAGTGTGCCCCTGTTGAATGAAGGTTTTCATGGAAGAAACCAACCCAAATAAGGTTGCTCGCACCATACCTTTGTTAACACCCGATATCAATGCGATTTGCTCGCAAAGATATTCAAATCCCACTGGGGTTGCCCTTTCGGGAACCACCACATACTTCTCGGTCTTCGATTTATCGAAACCGAACGACTTTTTGACACGTCTGAATTTTAGTGCCATATTTTATATAAATAAAATGATTATAATAAGGATCGAAGAGATACTCTACCCCTTTTCTTCCCCCTTCTAGAAGAAAAGTTTCCCTCCCACTTCTTGCAACAGACTTACTTTTGTAAGAGTGGGCAAAATGTTGTCGGCAGAACAACTAGCCGACCGGCTTAATTTAGATTTAAGCCAAAATAAATGCTACTAGTTGCATTTATTAAAATCGATGAAGTCAATCTTTCTTGACAATACAAAGGTAGTATTCTTTTTCTGATATAACAAAATATTTTTGAAGATATTTCAATAAAAAAATGCCGTTCAATCTAAACACAAACCTGCTACTAAACAATGGCTAAGCCTACTTACTAAGTAAGGCGAAATCTACTTAATAAGTAGACTGCAACTTACTTCTTAAGTAACCATACTGCCTACTCGATAAGTAGCTGTCGGTCTACTTATCAAGTAAATAAAATAGGTTATACTCCGAGTATTATATTAGCATCAATATTCAGTTTCCGATTAATTTCCCTGGCAACTTTCAAAGTCGGTTCACATTTACCAGAGATATAATCACTAAGCCGGGAAGGACTTACTCCTATCAGTTTGGATAATGATTTTTGATTAAGTCCCATTTCATACATGCGAAGTTTTAGTACATCCACCAAAGTTGGTTCTCCTAAAGCATAATGCTCCTCTGAGTAATCAGCCACAAGATTAGACAAAAGCTCTAATTCTATGCTATTAGGATCATTCAGTGGAGTATTGTCATCCACTAGTGGAAGAAGTTCCTCTACCCTTTTAACTGCCCATTCATATTGAGCCTGATTTTCTTTCATAATTAGTCCACTTACTCTGTTTTACTATCGTTGTCCATTCTTGAAGAGCGACTCTTGAGTCGGGATACTTTTCTGCATATTCTTTTAATGCCTGTTCCGTAAATATCCCCATTGCTATTTATTTTTTACAAAGGTAGGAATATGGTTCTATATTTCGAAATGAAATTTCATATTTCAAAACCAAAATAAACAAATGTTATTTTGGTAGAACGCAAAAAAGGCTATCCATCACGGATAGCCTTTCTTTACACAAAAGCGTCATGGTATGCAGCATATTTACCGTACCTTTAATATGGTTAACGAAATATACTACATACCATATTTATTATATAGAAATCATCTTTCTCATTGTATGGGTCTATCTATTCCGGCCGGATTCAAGCCGGGACCACCACCTCCTGTATATCCTCGGCTTTCACCTGTTTTCCAGGGAGAAATCCAAAAAGCATACAGGTCACCGTCAGTTACATAGAATTTTATTTTCACGACTTTATCAGTAAGAGAGGACAGGTCTTTTCCGGATTTCCACGTAACCATTTGTTTGGTCGAATTTAAATCCTTCAATACTTCACAGTCATCTTTGGAAAATCCGGAGATTACTTTTCCTTTTTCATCCAATATCTCTACCTGCAAGTTTTTAACCTGTGCATTAACAAAAAAGTACTTACCGTCAAATTTAATATTTCCGGTAGTGAGGAAACCCTGCCCCGGAGTTTGCATGGAAACAAACCCGTCACGACGTAAGGTTGCCATACCCGTGGAAGTAAAACCATCCCACATGACATCGTTTTTCATTCTTCCGCTGGAATACAGATACAGGGAATCACCTACAATCAGCGGTACGCCGATAATCGATTGCATATTTCCCCAGTTCCATGCCCCGTCCGTTTCATTGACACCCATAATCGGTTCATAAGTAGGACGATAAAAATGGAAGCCATCGCGGCTGTATCCCATTCCAATCTCATTCCTCTTTTGAATACCTAATTTATCGCAAACATCATTCTCCGGCCCTTTCCACATAGCATAAAATCCCAACATGACACTCTCATAAGGCATAGCATCAAAGTTATAGATGGCAGGACGTACATCCGGAAATTCAGGATGCACCAACTCCTTATCCGACGGAGTAAACCATAAGACTATATTTTTATCTTTGATACCCGCCGCCAACGAATGTGCCACACTGACAGCCATTTCCGGATCTTCATTTTCCAGATATCCCCTGGAGCGTCCGTCCGCTTTAGCTCCTTGCCGGAGACTCAGTGCCCATTTCCCGGTGAAAGGATTATAGAAAGCTGTAGTACGGTCGCCTACCGGCCCGGATTGAGCCACCCCTTCCGACCAGTGTATGCCATCTTTCGAATATTTCAGGATCACTTTCCAGCCACCCCGGTGCTTCTCCACATTGAAAAGTTTAAAACGCTTTTCCGGATCCGGACATGTTTTATCCAGCCATACCGTAGCAGCATCCCTATCACAAGTATCGACAATATTGGTACCCGGTTCCACATCCATATTAACCTTCTCCCACTGTTTACCGTCAAGCGATTCGGCATAACAGGTGTAAAAACTCTGGCGGTGTTTATGCATAGATCCCGCACCGGCCAGATACCACATTTTGAATTTCCGGTCAGTCTCATCATACCAGATGCCATCGCTGAAAGGAGCTGCATAAGGGGCACGTTCAAACGTATATTCCCATTCCTTATCCGGTGCAAGTACCGGATTTCCTTCGTAAAACGTTGCTTTGTGAGAGACACGCTGCATATCTGTTTCTGCAATGAGAAAATCATCGACAAACAACTGGCGTCCGAGATTAATCGGGATAACAGCCGGTTTGTTTTCAATATACGGCAAAGGCATTTCACGGCAAACGCCATCATCCACCATACCCGGAGGCCAAAGCTCCGGAAGAACTATTCCATTATGCAAAGTTTTGCTATTGCCTTCTACCGGACAATTGTTTTGCGAAGAGACACAACCCGAAAGAAAAGCAGTGCATATCAAATAATAAGCTATTTTCATGTTATCTTTATTTTAATTACCAACCTGGATTATTCTTAATTATATACGGATTACCTTCTACTTCATCGATAGGCAGCGGAATCCACTCATTCTTGTTTTCCTGGAAACCCATATACTGAGCTCTGCTAAACTTCTTAAACAAAGGATCGGAAGCTTCCAACTCACGGAAACGTTCCACCACTTTTCCCCAACGAAGTAAATCAAAAAAGCGAAATCCTTCGTAAGTAAGCTCCAGAATACGTTCATTTTCGATCGTTTCCATATTTGCATCTGCAATATGAGGAACACCGGCCCTGTCACGTACACGATTGATCGCTTCCAACGGGGTTATATTAGCCGTAGCTTTACCTCCCATTACGACTGCTTCAGCATACATCAGCAAGACATCCGAATAACGAATCATTCTCCAGTTGACACCTTGTGCACGGCCATTGAAAAAATGAGCTCCAGCATCGTCTGTTGGAGGCAGTGTCCAATCCATCCATTTTCTGCTACACATCTTATATCCGGCAGCCAGTTCATATTGTTCGCCGAATGTACCGTCTTTGGATCCCATCTCTGCCTCCCAGTTTTTATTTTCCAGGAAAGTCACTTTCATTCCTTCCGGATTAATAATTTCCGGAGCATTATCATTAAAAACAAACGACCCGAACATCCGTGGATCAGTCTTTCCATCAACGGTCTTTGAGGCAACAAATTTGTCATATAACCAATTATGCATCACTTGTGCAGAACTGTTCGAATTTCTGTTTTTATTCATGATACACATTTTACAACGGATATCATTAAACAGGCCGCTATCCACAAAACCGGGATTAAATCCGGTATTCAACACACCGACAAATTGTATTTCAAAAATAGACTCATCGTTATTTTCATGAGTTACGTCGAAGTTCCACGAATAATCGTCTACCAGTCGGTAATTGCCGCAATTTCCATTGATGATCTCAGCAAATGCAGCTGCCGCCTCATCATAATAAGTCGTTTGTGAAGTACCGTATTTAGGCTCTATGCCCGAACGATACAGATAAGCTTTACCCAAAAGGGCACAAGCTGAAGCCCTGGTAACACGGCCTTTGTTTTTTAAGTCCCAATAATCCTTACCCGGGAGCAGGTCTTTCGCTTTAATCAGATCACCTATGATAAAATCCCAGGCCTCTTCCGGTGTTGCCTGCGGTTTATATTCATTTGGGGCTTTTGGTAATTCTTTGATTAAAGGTATGTTCCTGTAATTAATGAATAAGAAAAAGTGCGTGAATGCACGAAGGAAATAAGCTTCACCCAGATAAGCATCATGCTGTTCTTTATTACTAAATTCAAGATCAGTTAGACTTTCTATCATCTGGTTCGCCTGCGATGCAGCCGTATACATCAACTGAAACGGCTGTACCAAAGAATAATACGAGGGAGTAAATTCCTCGTTATAAGCACCGGGTACACCATAATCGGCTACTGAACATCCCTCATCACTACGGGTCAGCATCAACCCGAAGCCACAAGCACCCAGGTTACGCGGAGTAGATATGTAACCATAGATACCCAGAACTCCTTTGTTACAATTTTCCGGTGTAGTATAGAATGAGTTTACATCCAACTGATTCGGATTGACAGACAATTCGTCAAAAATGTCTTCACAAGAAGTCATCATCCCGGTAATTACGAAACCGATGACCCATATTAATATTTTATGCAAACTGTTTTTCATATTCATACGAGTTTTAGAAAGTTAAATTGATACCGATATTATATACTCTGGAGTTCATTGTTGCTTCATGCGGACTCTCCTGCGCCTGCCAGAATCCATCCACTCCTCTGTCGAACAGCGCGTTGGAACTAACTTCCGGATCATACAGCGGATACTTGGTGATAGTGAACAGATTTTGCACACCTGCATAAATCCGCACCAGATCGACATGGAACTTCTGCAACAACTTCCTGTCAAAAGAATAACCGATCTGTAAATTCTTGCATCTGAAATAAGAACCGTCTTCTACATAAAATGTACTTGGTAGCGAGTTGATACCCGAACTATTCTTGCTATTCAGCTTAGGAGCCTCTGCATTCGTATTCTGCGGAGTCCACGAGTTGTAAAAAGCATCTTTCAGAATGGCACTGTTGGCACCGCCGAAATACCAGTCGTACTTCATCAAAGCAAAGACATCATTGCCTTGCGTACCCTGGAAGAAAGCGGTCAGATCCCAGTTCTTATAACCGACATTGATGTTCAACCCATAAGTAAAATCCGGATGAGGATTGCCGATAGCTGTTTTGTCGTTTTCATCGATCTTTCCATCCGGTTTTCCGGTCAATACACCATCTACGCTACCATTATTATCCTGGAAAATAAAGTTTCCGTCAGCATCAAAACCATCGATCACATATCCCCAGAATGTACCGATAGGAAGCCCCGGCTTCGTAATGGTAGGACGGTCGTTGAATGAACCGCTCATCATCACTTCCGCCTTGATAGGTTGTACCCCTTCGCCCAGACTCTTCACATTATTTTTCAATGCCGAAATATTGGCTGTAACACCCAGGCTCCAGTCTTTCCAGTCTTTACGATAACCTACCGTAAATTCAAAGCCTTTGTTCTCTACCGACGCAGAGTTGAAAACAGGTAAATCACCTCCATTTGTCATAATGGTCTGCCCGGATGAAGCCAAAGGCAGCAACGGAGCAAGCAGGTCATTGTTATCTTTCCAGAAGTATTCGGCCGTGAATGATAATTGATTATTCAGAAATGCCATTTCTAATGCGATGTTTTTAGATATAGATTTCTCCCACGTCAGGTTCTCCTGAGCAAATTTAGTAACATAACCGTTCATCACACTTTCCTGTCCGGTTTGATTTTCACCGAACACTGATGGAATAGGGCCGTATGCCGTGGAAAGGAATGAATAAGGATCAATAAAGTTTGCCCCTAATTCTCCATAGCTGGCTCTAATTTTCATTCTGCTGATCCAATCGATATTAAAGAATTCTTCTTCATGTATATTCCAACCAATAGAGACAGAAGGGAAATACCCTACCCGGTTTCCTTTGGCAAATTTTGAAGACTTATCACTACGGATACTTGCAGAAACAAGATAGCGGTCTTTGTAGTCATAGTTTAACCGAGCGAAAAATGAAAGTAAAGCCGAATTATATTCCTCGCTGGTTATATCTCCTTTTCCATTATAGATAGTAATACTGGGGCCTCCCAGATCCGTAGAACCCGAACCGATTCCCATTGTTCTGTAATATTCACGCATCCAGCTGGTACCTATCATTGCGTCGAAAGTATGACCTTCAAAAGTATTCTTATAAGTCAATATATTATCGATCGTATAGTTGAATCGCTGCCCCCGGCTTTCCGACAGGGAGTTGAGCGTCCGGCTGTAATCCGGATCCGGGTCACCATTGGCATCCCAGTTGGAATCGAATGCAATGGAGCGGGAATAATTATTTGTGGAAATATAATCACCACCCAGTACAAGCTTATAGTCCAGCCCCTTAAACAAGTTCAATCCTATGTTTAAGCTACCTGTTACATTGACTGTCTTATTTCTTCTGACGGTATTGGAATAAGAAGCGAAAGGATTCGTCACCTTACTTTCGTTCACGTAAAACTCCCTGCCTGCCGAAACATATCGTCCTTCGGCATCTGTCATCGGCACGGTCGGAATCCCCATGACCATTCTTACTTGTGGTTCTTTATTCGTGAATGCGGCAGAAAGTGTTTCACTGACAGTCAGACGGCCTTTCTTGAAAGTTCCGTTCACACGTGCATTGTACTTCTTGAAACCGGAGAACTCCATAATACCTTGCTGATCGAAATAACCGATACTGGTATTGAAAGTCGAATATTCACCGCCACCGGAAATAGCCGCATTCAGATTATACATAGGTGAGTTTCTTAAATAAGCATCCTGCCAGTCCGTATTGATACCCGGATCAGTCGGATTTACATTTTCCGGGGCCTGGGTCTGATTACTGGAATTAGCGACAAGCTGCTTTGTATATTCACGATGTTCGTTTGCATCCAGGAAATCTAGGTATTTGGAAGGTGTTTGCATAGAGTAGTTTGCGGATATCTCCACTTTCGCCTTCCCCTTCTGACCATGTTTCGTTGTGATCAGAACTACGCCGTTCGCTGCCCGTGAACCATAAATGGCAGCAGCAGAACCATCCTTCAATATTTCCATCGACTCGATATCCGACGGATTCAACGAGTTAAGGCCATTGTTTGAGAATGCACCGTCGATGACATACAGAGGCTCCGTAGCGCCGAATGTACCGGCTCCGCGCACAAGTATCTTTATATCAGCACCTGCTTCCCCTCCTTTTTGCAATACTTCCACACCAGGAGTACGTCCCTGCAGGGCAGATGCCACGGAGTGTCCCACTTGTTTGTTCAACTCCTGGGCAGGAACAGTAGCAACAGAGGCTGTTAAACTGGATTTCTTTTGTGTACCATAACCGACAACAACCACTTCTTCCAGCTGTTCCATATCTTCTTTCAGAGTGATATTGACATTTCTCCTCCCCTCGACATTAACAGAAAGAGTCTGGTAGCCAACAAAACTGACTGACAAGACTGCACCGGAAGACACTTCCAATGTAAATTTACCATCCAGATCTGTTATAGTTCCATTGGTTGTTCCTTTTTCCAATACGGATGCTCCGATTACAGGTTCTCCTCTTTCATCGGTTATCGATCCGGTCACCTTATTTTTGTTTTCAGCAACCACCTGCCTCGAAATAAGGATATGTGATCCCTGTATCGTGAAAGTACAACCGGAGTTCTGCAACAACACTTTCATCAGATCGCCGACAGTTGTTTCCCCCGAAGTTGCAGGAGCCGGACGCGAAGTATCAAGTATTTTCGCATCATAATCTACCGACATCTTTGTTTGTTTCTCTATCTGCTCAAAAGCAGTACGGAGAGAAATATCCGTTCCGGTCAGATGAACCTTTTGATTTTGTGCTTCTACCAATGGTGCAAAAGCCAACAATAGGAATGTAATTAATATACATGAAAAGATTTTAGTCTTTTCTGATTGTATTAGAAAGGTAATTCGCATATCTTTGTGTGTTATTATTAATATGAATACTATTTTAATATTTCTTGAAATGTTTTTGATGGTATTCTATGATTTCAAAATACGGGGAGGAGATTTTGCTGGTCGTTCTCCCCGTCTTTCTTTTATATATGCTGTGGTTCCTCCTTTCTTTTAGTTTATACTGATTGTTTGCCCTATTATCCGGTATCTGAAGTCTTCTATCAGATGTTTTAAAATCAGAAGAGCATCTTCTATACTTTCATCCGGATTGAATTTCACATAATAGGTACGCCCCTTATATTTTTCCGCATTATAATTAATTGTCACGTTATATTTGCGTTCCAAAGCGGCAGTCACTTCTTCAAAGCTGGCATTTTTAAATATCAGGTAACCATCTTTCCAGGCCGAGACTTGTTCAGCATCAACCACATTGATTGTCGCCCGGTGTGTCAAATGGGAGTAGATGAATTGTTCATTGGGCTTTAAAACGGAAGCCGAAGTCATCGAAGGTTTCGTATCCACCTGTATACTTCCTTCCTCCAACGTTGCAATAGTTTCTGTTGCACCGGGATAAGCATCTACACTAAAAACAGTACCCAAAGCTTGAACATCCAGATGTTTCGTACTTACAATGAACGGCTGTTCCGGATTTTTCGCCACCTTGAAACAAGCTTCCCCACTAAGAAAAACGGTACGTGTGGCAGCTGTAAACTCCGAAGGATAAATAAGGACTGACCCGGCATTTACCCACACAACAGAGCCATCGGATAACGTTATCTCCTGCTTATCACCATAAGGAACATAAAATTCGGTTAGCTTCGGAGATACTATTTTAACATCCTGTTCAGAGAAATAACGGGTTGTGAACACTGTCAGTATCCAAACAGCGGCTACTGCTGCATATTTCAACCAGCGCCTGTTGCGTCTCTCCGGTAATGTCACATTCCGTGACTTTGAAATCCTGTCCTGCATTTCCGACAGCCTGCTCCAGGTCTGCTCTGAAATATCAGACGGACTTGTCTCCCAGATTTCCTGCAAGGCATCCTCCTTTTCATCACGATCTTCTTCCGAACGAAACCAATAACGAAAACGCAATTGAACGTCCTTCGAAAACCGTTTTCCAAAAAATAACCTGATTATCTCCTTTATCTCTTTTTCGTGCATAATTATCGCTTTTTATAAATAAGAAAGCGAACTTCGGTTTTACACACAGTCTAAAATTGATTTTTTTACAGAAAACACAGAATTAGTGAAAAAAGAGCAGAATAGAAACCTTAAGCATTTTCCTTAAGTCTGCCAAAGCAACGGTTAAATGATTCTCGACAGTCCGTTTATTTATATTGAGCCGGTTTGCAATTTCCTCATTATTCAAACCTTCCATCCGGCTCATACGAAAAATCTGTCTCCGTTGGGGAGGCATCTGATCGACTCTGAGGTTAATCAATTCCTGTAAGTTGCTGGCAAATAACTGTTCTTCCGGATCATCGGATACCGATGGAGATAAGAATTGCGCCATCCCGTATTTTTCCTGCACCAAAGAATGATCATAATAATTGTATAAGATGTTACGTGCCATCTGATAAAGGTAAGATTGAAACAAACGTATATCCGAAAGCTTGCTTCTGTTATTCCAAAGATTAAAAAAAAGATCCTGGGCTAAGTCCTGCGCGATCTCGTCATCGTGTACAAAGCCTGTAAAGAAATAGACAAGTTTAGGCTGATACCGCAGAAACAATAATTCGAATGCTTTCGAATCACCGTTACTCAGCGCCTTAACATACTCATCTTCCCTGGATGTAATCATAAAAGTAAACCTCCCCTTCATCGATAAGACCGATATCAATCGTACTAAAATTACTTATGTGGATTTTATCAAAGGCAAATATAAAAATAATTGTTTCAGGAAAGTCCAATTGGCAGAAAATAAAAAAGGCTATCCATCACGGACAGCCAATCTTCATTGTTAACCTTAAATCTAATACCATGAAAAACACAGTGCAAATATAGAGGTTTTATGTTATGTAGCATAATATATCATTTGTTTTTCTCACATCTTTAATATGATTTAACAAATATATGCTATAAAACATCTTTTTGCAGCATAATTCAGCTACAAACCTCTATTTCATCCTTGCATCTGCACCCCACATGAGCTTCTCACGGAGCGTCTGATAAAAGGTATGATTATATCTTTTAATCACTTTTGTTGTATAATCCGCTTTCGATACCGTCAGTTGTATACCGGTAGGGAATATTTCCGAACGTCCGTCCAGTGAGATCAGGAAATATTTATTCCGACTCTCGACCCCTAGCGTGATCTTATAAGTATCAGGAATAACCAGAGGGCGAACATTCAGGGAATGAGGGGCAACCGGACTCAATACGATATTGTTACTTTGCGGTATAATGATCGGGCCGTTCACACTCATGGAATAAGCTGTCGAACCGGTCGGTGTTGCGATCAGCAATCCGTCTGCCTGGTATGAAGCCAGATACTCATCATTAAGCGACGTATGGATCGTGATCATTGAAGAGGTGTCGCGCTTCAATATGGCGATCTCATTCAACGCATAGTTATACCCCTTAAAAACACGGCCTTCCGTATTCAGACGCAATAAAGTACGTTCTTCTATTTTATAATAGTTCTTGAATAACTCATCCAACGTGTCCTCGATATCATTACCACCCACATCCGCCAGAAAACCGAGCCGTCCGGTATTAATACCCAGAATAGGAATATCCTGCCGATTCACCCGGGCTGCCGTACGCAGGAAAGTACCGTCACCTCCCACACTGAGAGCCACATCCAGATCGAAATCATCATCTGTCAGCAACCCGGCCACTACAGGCTCAAAATTCAGGACATCTGTCAGGAAGTAGTAGAATTGAGAGTCCACATACACCTCCGCCTCCTGCGAGCGAAGCTTTTCAAACAAACGTTTTATCTGACTCTGTTTCTCTACCTGATATTCACTGCCAAATACACCAACCTTCATAAAACTGTCAATTGATTAAATATTCATATAATGCAACAACTCATCCATCCGCTGCTGCAACAGATCGTCTACCATTCCCTTTTCCATAAAATAATAGAGAACCGTATAATTAAACCGTTCGAAACTACGGATCACCGGTGAAGCATCTTCCAGGTCAATCTTGATGATCAGGTGCAATCTTCCGGTATCTTTATCTGTGTACGAGAGCAAATTCAACACATGCGCATTATTCGATTCGATCAGACGGGCAATATCCGTCAACGAGTAATCCTGTGGCATCACCTCCAGCACAAAAACACTACCGGAGCTCTCGGCATTACACAGTTCCGAAAGAATGTCGATCAGCTTATCCCGTGTAATCGCGCCTTTATACTCCCCTTCCGGACTTACTACCGGAAGCAGGCAAAGCTGGTAACGGGTAATTAAAGCCAGCGCTTCATGGATATGCGTATTTTCAAGCACACTGGGAGCAAACAGAACCGGTTCGCCGATCGTCGCCGTAGGATCAGGCATAGCCAGTAGATCCTTTTCCGAAACCAGGCAACGGTATATCCCTTCGCTTAGCAACGGTAGATGTTTTAACTTAAAATCATCCATTAGTGCTAATGCATACTCCCCTGTGTCAAAACTTTTTAACACCGGAAGTTCCTTCGTTATGAAATCTTTCACCAACATTATTCTGTTAATTCCCTTAATTCTGCTAAATTTGCCGATACTTTTGTGCAAATGTAATGAAAGAAAAAAGATATAACGATATACGATGACAAATTTAAGTGTAAACATTAACAAGGTTGCAACCATCCGTAATGCACGCGGAGGTAACATGCCTGACATTCTAAAAGTCGCACAAGATTGCGAAAATTTCGGTGCACAAGGAATTACGGTTCATCCTCGTCCGGACGAACGTCACATTAAATACAGCGATGTATATGCACTAAAACCTCTTATCAGGACAGAATTTAACATTGAAGGATATCCCTGTAACGATTTTATAGATCTCGTGTTGAAGGTTAAACCTACCCAGGTTACCCTGGTGCCTGATGCTCCCGATGCTATCACTTCGAATGCAGGATGGAACGTAAGTGCGAACTTCGACCTGCTGAGTGAACTGGTAGACACTTTCACCGCACAGGGAATCCGTACATCCATCTTTGTCAGCACCGATCTCGCCAACATCGAACTGGCGGCAAAAACCGGTACCGACCGTATCGAACTGTATACGGAACCTTACGCAACCAATTATCCGGTAAACAAGGAGGAAGCGGTTGCCCCTTTTATTGCTGCGGCTCAACTGGCAAAGAACCTCGGAATGGGTGTCAATGCCGGCCATGACCTGAGCTTGGAGAACCTGGCCTGGTTCAGTCAGAATATACCCTGGCTGGAAGAGGTTTCCATCGGACATGCCTTGATCTGTGACGCTTTATATCACGGATTGCAGGAAACTATTTCTTTATATAAAGCATGCTTACAACAATAAACTAATGAATTAATATTAACGAATAAGTATACAAACCTATGAGTATTTTACTTTCCCTACAGGCAGTAGGGGCACAGACAGCAGAGCAGATGCCGGATCTGACGGCAGTAACAGTCCCCACTGAAGCAGAGATCAACGTGATAGACCTCGCTTTTAAAGGAGGGTGGATTATGGTTGTACTATTGCTGTTATCGCTAATGGCAGGTTATATCTTCATCCAGCGTTTACTGGTTATCCGTCGCGCAGGTAAAGAAGACCAGAATTTCATGAACCGTATCAAAGACTATATCCATGAAGGGAAAGTCGACTCAGCGCTTAACCTGTGCCGCAGTACCAACACACCTTCTGCCCGCATGATTGAAAAAGGGATCAGCCGCCTGGGCCGCCCGATGAACGACGTACTCGTTGCTATCGAAAATGTAGGAAACCTAGAAATTGCCAAGCTGGAAAAAGGCTTCCCGCTGATCGCTACGACAGCCGCCGGCGCCCCGATGCTCGGCTTCCTCGGAACGGTAACAGGTATGGTACGCGCCTTCTTCGATATGGCCAATGCCGGAACAAACGTAGATGTATCCCTCCTTTCGGGTGGTATCTACGAAGCCCTTGTAACAACTGTCGGTGGTCTGGTAGTCGGTATCATCACCTTGTTTGCTTACAACTATCTAGTATCGCAGGTAGATAACGTGGTGAACAAGATGGAAGCCCGTACAATGGAATTTATGGATTTATTGAACGAACCGGCTAATTAAGAAGCGAATGGCACTAAAACGAAGAACAAAAGTAAACGAAGCCTTCAGCATGGCATCCATGACCGACGTCATATTCCTGCTGTTGATCTTCTTTATGGTCACCTCTACGGTAGTCATTCCGAATGCCATCAAGGTAACATTGCCCCAAGCCAAGAAGCAAACGGCAGCCAAACCGCTCACGCGGGTTACCATCGATGCCAACCTGAACTACTACGTAGCCTTCGGTAACCAGCGGGAAACGCAGGTCACGTTCGACGAGATCACCCCGTTCCTACAAGACAGTTATGCAAAAGAGCCCGAAATGTTCGTCGCCCTTTATGCTGACGAGACAGTTCCTTATAAAGAAATCGTAAAGATCCTGAACATAGCGAACGAAAACAAATTCAAGATGGTGCTTGCCACCCGTGCGCAGAAATAACAGATATGAAATTCAACAAAGATGACATATACAGTATAGCCGGTTCAGTTGCTTTCCACCTGGCGATCTTTCTGATCCTGTTGTTCACGGTATTACGGACGGAGATTCCGGACGAAGACGGGGGTGTACTCGTCAACTTCGGGAATGTCAATTCCGCCGCCGGTACCTTCGAACCGAAATATACAGGACAGGAACTGCCACAGGAAACGACCACGCCTCCCCCTCCACCCACTCCGCCGGTAGAAACGCCGAAGGAGGAAGTCATTACGCAGGATATCGAAGAAAGTGTTGCTCTGGCTGAAGCCAAAAAGAAAGAAGAGCAAAAGAAGAAAGAGGAAGAGCGTAAACGGAAAGAGGAAGAGGATCGTCGCAAACGCGAAGAGGCTGAAAAGAAACGTCTGGAAGAAGAGCGTCGCAAAAAGGAACAGGCCATCAGCAACCGCGTTGCCGGAGCATTCGGTATCGGTGGTGCAGAAGGTAACAGCCAGGGCGATGCAGAAACCGGAACAGGTAACCAGGGAAGCCCGTTCGGTAACTCCGACCACGGAGCCAACGAAGGCGTAGGCGGCTACGGTTCATTCAACCTGAACGGCCGCTCCATCGGAGCCGGAGGTTTGCCCCGCCCTGCCTACACGATCCAGGAAGAAGGACGTATTGTTATTAACATTACGGTCGATCCGAAAGGAAATGTAATATTTACAGAAATAGGAAGAGGTACCAACATCGACAACGCTTCCATGCGTAAAAGTGCGTTGGATGCCGCCAAGCGGGCGAAGTTCAACAGCATCAACGGGGCGAACAACCAGAGTGGTACGATTACCTATGTATATAAACTAAAATAAAGGAAGTAATATGAAGAAAGCAATTGTATTCTTAGCCAACGGCTTCGAAGAGATGGAAGCCCTGGGTACAATCGATATCCTGCGCCGTGGAGGTATCGAAGTGACAACTGTTTCCATCACAGCCGATCCTGTTGTAACGGGAGCACATAACGTGCCGGTTACAGCCGATACAACTTTGGAAAAAGCGACTCTGGCTGGTGCCGATGCACTGATCCTTCCCGGAGGTATGCCCGGTGCTGCCAATCTGAATAGTTCAGAACCGGTAAAAGAAGCATTACTGCAACAATATCGCGACGGTAAGATCGTAGCTGCCATCTGCGCTGCTCCGATGGTACTGGGTGGACTGGGATTGCTGAAAGGCCGTAACGCGACTTGTTATCCCGGTTTCGAACCGAAGCTGATCGGCGCGAATGTAACAGGCGAAGCAGTAGAAGTATCCGACAATGTAATAACCGGTAAAGGGCCGGGGTTGGTAATAAACTTCGGTCTTGCTTTGGTGGCTGCCATCAAGAGTCCGGCTGTAGCAGAAGAAGTTGCCGCAGGCTTGTTGGTTTAATCATCTGAAATAATATTTAAGAGCCGTGATATTACCTGATAATATCACGGCTTTTTTGTATGTTTGCAGCCGTTTTAGCAAAAAGAAAAAGAGATGAACAACAACATAAAAGGATTTGCCTACGGTATTTTAACTTCTGCGACATTCGGTTTGATTCCGTTATTTACCCTGCCGCTAATGGCAAAAGGGATGCAGTTCGATTCGATCCTTTTCTACCGTTTTCTTTTTGCAGCCATTGCCCTTACGGGCATCATGACTTACAAGAAGGAGTCTTTTCGCGTAGAAAAAAGGGAGATACCTGTATTAATCCTGCTGGGATTCTTTTATACGGCTTCTGCCATGTTCCTTTTCTGGGGATATAACTTTATGTCCGCAGGGATCGCCACTACGTTACATTTCACCTATCCGATATTCGTTACGCTTATCATGTTATTGTTCTTTCGTGAAAAGACCTCATGGGTCACGCTGCTGGCAATCGGACTGGCGATCTGCGGGGTTGCCAGGTTATCGATCAATGAAGGCGAAATGAAGCTGAGCGCACTCGGGGTATTTATCGTACTCTTGTCGGCCGTCGGATATGCACTTTATATCACTACCGTCAATAAGTCGAGGGTACATACGATGACAGGCAGAAAACTGACCTTCTATGTATTTATAGTCAGCACCTTCCTGTTCGCGATCAAAGCCGGTTCCAACGAAGGGATACAACCTATCCCCGACGTCCTATCGCTAGTCAACCTGATACTCCTGGCCATTGTCCCGACGGTCATTTCAAATATCACGCTGGTACTGGCCGTGCACAATATCGGCGGCACACTGACTGCCGTGTTAGGAGCTATGGAGCCGGTTACCGCCGTTTTCGTAGGAGTTTTAGTGTTCGGCGAACCGTTCACATTCAATCTGGCCATCGGCATCCTGCTTATCATTATCGCCGTCACCATGATCATCCTCTCCAAAAGTATACAAAAAACCCTGCGGGGACTCCGCAGGGTTTTGTTTCATCATTCCGTTAAGAATGGATAACTATTTCTCCTCATTCATAACCTTCAGCAAGTCCTTACCTGCCCTGAACCTGACACTGGTACGGGGAGCGATCAGGCAATTCTCACCGGTACGGGGATTACGTCCTTCACGCGAACTCTGTGCCCAAGGTCTGAAAGTACCGAAGCCTTGCAGGACGATATTGTTTCCGTTGCTCAGCCCTTCCTCCATCGTTACCATCAAGGCATCAAGAACCTTACGACAAGTGACTTCAGGTAAAGAGGTATGGATAGATAATGATTTAACTACATCTGCTTTATTCATATAACACACTATTTATCTTGTACACAACGGATAGACAAAGCATCTGCAACATAGCTCGTTCCAATACTTTCACCCACATCGAAATATAGACTTGATACATTTCCTGAACTCAACAAATTTGAAGACCAATAATGTCCAGTAAAAGCCTGACCAATGTATTCACCATCTTTAGCTGCACGA
Organism: Parabacteroides sp. HGS0025; assembly: GCF_000969845.1. NCBI lineage: Bacteria > Pseudomonadati > Bacteroidota > Bacteroidia > Bacteroidales > Tannerellaceae > Parabacteroides > Parabacteroides sp. HGS0025. Next base: position 1,689,344 of record NZ_KQ033902.1, on the reverse strand, counting down.
TATCCGAAAGCCGGTATGGCCAGTTTCTTTCCCATATCTCCGGATACCAAGCAGACGCAATCGTCAAATGTTGTTGTACCCGGTCTATCATGCAATTTATCTTTCAAGGCTTCACACTCATTTTTAGTTGGGACACGCCAACCCGACGGACAAGGATCATTTTCACGAGGCCAAAGGGCATCTCCATCACTATTTGTTTTAAACACAGGAGAAAAAGAAATACCACCTGTATTTTTATAATCGCTAAACCAAGATGTTACATTTCCAACAATGAAAGCATCAGCATGTTCATACTCCGTGGCTACACCTTCTGCATAAGTCGGATACGAAACCGGGGTTACAGGTATATCTGATACACCGTATTTAAAAGGAGTTTTACGTCCCCATTGAAACAAATAACCACTTTGATTGAACCAATCATCTTTATTATCTTCTGTCAATTTTATTGCAATTTTTGTCGCTCCCACATTCACCGGAGCCCAGACGACACCATCCAACGAAACCGGTTCCAGTTCCGTCCCCGGATAATAAATAGTCTGTTTCAGGTGGATCGTATCGCGGGCAGTGACATTGGCTGCGTTGCGTATCAGGAGCATGGCACGGCGGGAAGTACCACCGGACAGTTCGGACAGAGAGACGGTGTAAGTACGTTTATAACCCGTTGCCGCTTTCGTTATTTCGGCTTCGGATTGGACAACCTTCACCCACGAAACATCGGTATCCAATGGTTCACCAATTTCGGGAACCACCCTATAATCCGTATCAAACGGGTTCGTCGCATCAAAGGAAAATTCGATCGCATCTTTATATACTTCGACTTGCTTACCGGCATTCGGGGCAAAGCCAGCCGTATAGTTACCCAATTCCGGCACCACCTTTTGTGTAGGCTTCACATTCAACGTATCGACGGCATTCCAGTCCGTTACCTGGATATTGAAAGTAACATCCGTCAGGTCGGGAGCCGGATTGATACGGATCAGGTAACGGTGGTTTCGTTCAATGATGACAGGCTGTTTGTCCTTGTCGACAAACGGAATCACACGGCTGAACGGCGAGTTACGGAACTTACCTTTGATCTCGACCGAAGTGGCTGTAGCTACATCCGCATCATCATTCTCATAGGCATAGAGTTCATGCCAGAGACGTTGTTCCACCGTTCCGGCATCCATCGTGGCATCGGTTTGAATCGGGTTACCGTTTACATCCGTTGTACCGTCGGTCGGCGTACCGTCTTTGCCATCCCGGCTGTATGCCACGATCTTTGCCGGGTCGTTCACTTCAGCCAGGTTGCGTGTCATCAACGGGGCTGTAGTGGCAGCCGGAATCAGATAGCTGCCCGGTTTGGCATTGACGATACGAGCGGAAGTCAACACGAAACCGTCCTCCTGGTTATCCTTGTCGTAGGCACGGTTCGTGATGTCGATACGGGCCGGAAGGCGTTGCATATTGAAATCCATCCCGGTCTCCAATGACTTTTTGATCATCTTTATCTCTTCGGCATACATCACAAGACCATACTGGTTATCCGCCTTTGGATCGGCAGAAGGAACAGACGGCATGGCAGTTGCCTGCAACATTGCTTCCTGCAACTTCTCGTAGGTATTCAGATTGTTCGTTTCGTCGAAATCGTCCGGCAAGTTGGCTAAAGCAACCACACGGCAACTGAAACCGCCACCTTCACGCAGGATAAACGTACAGTCGTATGCTCCTTTAGCCGTTTCAGAGATCTTTACACTGTCTTTTTCCAGCGGAAGCGTTGTCATATCGAAAACATAACGCTGGAAAGGCACCATTTCGCGATCCGCTTCTTTCTCCGGGTAAACATAAAAAGAGAGTTTGGTGATCGTCTTTTCTTCATCGGTGGCACCGAAAGGGTCACCCAACGCACGGGTAACCATACCGTTACGGAAAGATATTTTCAGCATCGCGGCATCGCCTGTCAGGACAGGCCCTTCACCTTTATCGATCTGATCCTCCGTACAGCTACTGAGGAAAATACCGGCCATGATAAAGGCCAGCAGGTATAGATAATGTTTCATAATTCGTCGTTTTATATAAGTTATACATTCACGACGGAGCAAAAAAATCCCCGTCATACATAATTTATGGCGGGGGAAATAGGTTGATTCTTTACTTATTAATATTCCTGAATAAGTACATCTGTCGGTATTTGCAATGACTTATTGAGTTTACGTATCATACTCAATGTTAGTTTCCGTTTCCGGTTAAGAATTTCGCTGACACGACTCTTGAACCCCAGTATACTCTCCAAGTCTTTCGACTTACAATTCAACTGCTCCATACGGAATTTAATAGCCTCTATAGGATCGGGCAAAGCTATCGGAAAATGTTCCTTCTCATAATTGTCGACCAACAACGACAGAAGTTCGAGTTTGTCGCCTTCTTCCGTTCCTTTGCGGGCATCAAACAGGGTTTCCAGTTCCGTCAATGCTGCATTGTATTCACTTTCTGTTTTTATTACCTTGTAAACCATACATTAAATTGTTTCTGCATTTATACGATCATATTCGGCATGTGTACCTATAAAACGGATCCACACAATGCCAAAATCATAATTGATACGGACTATCAAACGGTAGTTATTCCCTTTTATATTGAATACTACACGATTGTCCGCCAGGAAGCTTGCACTTGAATATTCTTTCTTAATATCCTTCGGTGACTGCCATTGGGCTCTTTCTGTTTCCATATACCACGTCTTTAGCTGTTGTTCGCTATCGGAATGAAGTTCCCAGAAATCACGCAATGTCTTTTTAGCTATTACTCTCACATCCTTTCGATTTGAGAACAAAGATATAAAAAGTTCCCCATTTGGTAACCATTCTTAGCTAATTAATTTACAATTAACTTATTTCCCCCACCATGTCAAAGAACGTTATGTTACTTCCTGATTAACTCCGAAGTAACCGAAAGGAAAGCTATAACAGCAAGGCTATTCCTTAACACAACGAACCGGAAAGCCATATGCGAGTCTCTCATGACTCGTATCAGCTTTAGCATCAGGAATACTGCTGATCGGGATGTACAGGCGCGGAGCCATACCCTCTGCATCGAGGGTAGACGACCAAAGAAAACCGTTATCAAGCACATCGGTGAACTCACCAGTCTGGCAGCTACGAAGCCCTCCTGTAAGAATTAAGGCATTATTAGAAGTAGAACACCATTTGCCATCTGTTATTTTGGGATCATCTGCCACTATTTTATCCAATTCTGCCTGAACAGGTACACGCCAGCCTTTAGGACAAGGCTGATTTTCACGAGGCCAGGCATTATCACCAACGGTTACACCTCCCGTCTTATAATCTTTAAACCAGGTATTATCTGCACCAACAAAACCTTTAATGAACTTATTTGCATACTCCCCTTCATTCTTACAGGCATCCTGATAAGCCGGATATTTATTCAATACCGATAAATCGCCAGTATAAAGATCACCGGGAGCTCCGTTGTAAGCAAACGGTACATTACGACCCCACTGATACAAATAACCGTATTTCTCCGCTGTCCATGTAGTTATTGCTTCATCTTTACCTATCGGTTCTGTCGCTCCGCTGTTAAAAGGAGCCCAGACAACGTCATAGGCAGTAACAGCCGCAAACCGCGTATCCGCATAAGCTATATCAGCCCCCTGGAAAATCGTCACCGTATCCATCACTGAACCATTAGCACCATTGGCTATATAGAGATACCCCCGGTTCACCAATGTTGCATCGAGAGCCAGGTTTGCTTTGACAGTAATTTCATACGTACGTGCCAGGGTACTCCCCGCCTTCGTCACCACCGCTTCCGAACGGTTGGTGATTTCCAGCCAGTCGTTGCCGTCGGCGGCGGAAGCATAATCCGCTGTCACCCGCGTATCGAACGGACAGGAAGCCGTGAAACGGATCGTGCCGCCGGTTGCCGGAACAACGATCGTGTCAGGTATACCGGTCGAAGCATCGAAAGTGCCATAAGTCTTTGACGCCTCCGCACACGAATAATTGCTCATCACCGGAACCTGATCCTGGTTCGGCTGTACATTCACCGTGTCGACCGCGTTCCACTCGTCCACCGTCAATTTGTAAGTGATATCCGTCTGGCCGGGAGCCGGGCTGATCTGCACCAAATACCGGTGGTTGCGGACGATGGGGACAGGCTTTTTCGTGGTGCCGTCGGCATCGACAGTTTCAAAAGGTATTTTACGGACAATGGTTGCACCATTCATCTCACCGGTTACTTCAAGATGAGTGGCTGCGTGCTCCACATCGTCGTTCTCGTAGGTGTAGAGGGCGTGCCAGGCGGCTTGTCGGGTGGCATCGCCGGCAGCTTCGGTCGTCTCGTTGTCGGTCGTCACTTCGCCTTTATACAATTTGATCGACAGAGGGTCGAGCTTCCAGTCGCTCACCGTCACCACTTCGGGCGAAGCATACAGATCATGCGGTACAAGATAACTGGCGGGCTTGGCTTGCAGGATACGGGCACCCGTCAGCACAAAGGCGTTCGTTCCTGTGCCGTAAGCCTTGTTGGTAATGTCGATACGCGCCACCAGGCGCTCCATCGCAAAACCGACCTCCGCTTCCTTTTCCTTGTGTAAGGCGACAGAAGCAGAAGCATACATAACAAAGGCATTATTTTTACCGGTTGAATACTCACCCGTACAGAGCGGCATCTTCGTAGTGGCCACCGTCACACTGTCGAGCAGCCCCTGCCAGGTAATGACCTGGCTGTAGTCATAGTCTTCGGGGAGGTTGGCTATGGCGACCACATCGGCATCATAACCGGCACCGGCTGTCAGGTCTACGTTGGCAGTATAGGTGCCGTCTGCGTTATCGGTCAGGTGAACCTTATTCGGTTCGTCCGGATAGACAGATACCGGTGTGGCAGGCGGATAGACCTGCATCCCTTCGGCTTCGGTGTAGACGAAGAAGGCGATGCGATCCACCCGTTTCTCGTCGGTGGTGGCATCCGTCAGCGGATCATTCAGCGCACGGGTCTTCACCCCGTTGCGGACAGTTGCCGAGAGGCGCATTACGCCACCGGGTAACGGATCGGTACCGCGGTCGATCTCCTGCTCGGTACAAGCACAGAGGAGCAGGAACGGAAGCAAAAAAGTGATTATTACATATTTCATTTTCTTTCAGATTAAATGATTAATTAAAAATTCAGGTTGCCGGGAGGCGTGTACCACGGACGAAGTACACGCTGTACGCAACGGCTGGTACGAGGCGTACTACGGGTTAAGTACACAGTGTACCAGTCCCGTAGTACGCGGCGCACATATTTACTCGATCACCGGACGGTCATCTTCTCCTCCACCACTACCGCTGCCGGCTGTGCTCAGCAGGACGGGGTACTTATAGCTACGGGGTTCCTTTACGGTCGAAGAGTGAGCATACTGGGTGGTGACACTGATATAGTAGTCGCCTTCCGGCAAGGTAGCAGGCACCATGACGGTGAGTTGCGAGGGATTGTTATGCACGATCACAGTCGCTTTGACAGGAGTACTGCCATCGGCTGCAGGGATGAAATAGAAGCCGTTGGCTTCGTTCTTACCTGTGATCTTGATATTGTTGCCGCCTACCACGATCGGCATACCGGGGGTAAAGGTTCCGTCGTCCTTGCCTGTCGATGAGTCGGTCAGTCCGCCGATTACCGGGCCTACGGTAGCCTGGCCGTTGGTTACGACTACTGTTTCTTTCAGCTTATTTCTCAACGTCTTACCGGCCGTGTAAGCTACGAAGAGCGTATGCTTGGCCGGATCGAACGGGTCGGTCGGCTTGTCGAAAACGCCTTTGATCTGCGGCAAGTACTGGCCCACGCCGTCTACCACACTCATCCCGCTGGCCAGGCCGATCGACTTCTCCTCGTCGGCCATGGTGAGGATATTCTCGATTGTCTCCGGACGGTATTCCGTACGTTTCTCCACGATGCGGCGTGCAATATCCGCATTATACAATGTTCCGTTGATACGCGGGCGTGCCGTGCAATCGCCCTCTTTTTCTGTTAACGCGTTGTCGTAAAGATCTGCGTATAATTTGATGTCTGACATAATTTATATGTTTTAAAATGTTTATAAACTAAATATCATGACATGTTGGGGGAGGAAATAACAATCGGTTCAATTATTTCAGATATTGTTTATAGCGTCTGATGGTAACTGATTCCCCTCTGGAGAGGGGGCAGGGGGTGTGTTATACTACTCTTCGCTCAATATAATCCAGCAAAACAGCCATCACATTATCAATATCTCCTAACACCTCCTTATCCTCAAAACGCAAAACTTCAATACCCATTTCATTCAGATAGGCTTCTTTCTCTTCATCCTTTTTCATCGTTTCTTCATACTGATGCGATAAACCGTCAAGTTCTATTGCCAGACGCAATTCTTTACAGTAAAAGTCTACGATATAGTTGCCAATAGGCTTCTGCCGGATAAAACGGACTCCTGTCTGTTTAGACTTCAGGTATTTCCATAAACGGATTTCAGATTGAGTACTATCGTTTCTTAATTGGGAAGATAGATGTTTTAGATTGTTGTTGTAATGTATAATCATAGTTTGTTTATTTGGTGATGTGGCAAAGGTAATGAAATATTTGATATGCATGCTATAACACACCCCCTACCCCCTCTCGAGAGGGGAAAAGTTACCTTTTGTCGCTATATAAAAAATCCCCAACATGTCAAAGAACGCATTCAATAAATTAGCCCGAGAGCCTGCGGCACGAGGCTGGCCTCGTATGGCAGTAAGGCTACGGGCTACCTTTAGGGGTACCTGTTTCCGGGGTACCAAGCTTCGGAGCTTCGGGCTTCAGAACACTGGCTTCCGGGGTGCCTGCCTTCCGGCCACGGGCTTTGGGCATTGCTTCGCCGCAGGCCTGGATGGTGATTTCGGTGGCGGCTTGGCGGGCGGTGGGGCCGGGGGTTAGGTTGAAGGAGACCGGGAGGCGGCCGGGGGCAAAGGTGCGCCACAGGTCGGCGGGGCCGATGGTGCCGCGGATGGTGGGCGACCAACGCATCTGCGGGGTGGCGATATGATAGCCTTCGGCCGTTGCTGCGATGCATTCATCCAGGAAGATCGTTACCAGCAAGGCGTATTCCTGGGGAGAGATGGCAAAAGGCAACCGGGAGATACGGGCGATGATATCGCCGATATCCAAACGCCCCAACGAAAGAGCACGCAGGTAGTAAAAAGGGCCTGCGGGCTTCTTCAAAGCGTTGCGGTAGGCATAAACGCGGAGGATTGAGTTCATAAGTATATTTTTATAAGATCAATAGATGTGTCTATGTTAACATTCTTATTATTTGTCAGCACATAATATCTGTTGCTCATCATTATTGTTACAGTTATTCTTATTTAAACTAAACGTATTTATTCTTGAACACATCGAACTGGGATAGCGGAAGATCTAGGTGCTCGACTTAGTTCATAACTTCCTCCTGAGCGTTTAAAATAAAAAGCACCTTGGGTACCATTATCTACTGAATAACTCCAAATTGAAAATTTATCCGGAAACGTGGTTATATCATTCCACGCTACCATATAGAGAATTCCTACATTTTCAGAAAAGACAAGCTCTGAATCAGAAAAAGACAAATTACAATCAGAATTATCCCAAATCCCATCAATATTCGCTTTATCTGCTAATACCTGTAGCTCTTCTTTAGAAGGAACGCGCCATCCTTCCGGACAGGGGTCATATACACCTTTTGTTATGCCATTTCCCCATAAAGTATTATCCGAAGGAGTAAGCCAGTCAGCATCAACTCCACCTCCACCACTTCCATCAATGAGTTTATCTTTAAATCCAAAATTACTTTGCAATTCCTCCATGTTTATCATTCCTGAAACCCTAGGTACTTTATATGTAGGAACAACACCAGACTTTCTTCCCCATTGAAAAAGAAGTCCTCTTTCTTCGACTTTAGTTTGAAGTTCCTCACTATTCAACTCCAGGTCAAAAGTTGAATTATACGCCGTTGTTGGCAACCGTGTCGCCCCTACATTTACCGGTGCCCAAACAATATCCTTTCCTGTAATATTCCCTAATGCTACTGGTTCCAAATCCGTTCCCGGATAAGTAATAGTGTGCTTGATGAAGATAGTATCACATTCCACTTCACTGCCACCGTTATGAACCAGTAACATCGCCTTGCGGGATACTCCGGTATCAAACTTATAGAAAGTTACTTTAAAACTACTTTTATAGCCGGCAATCACTTTTGTGACTGGTGTTTCAGCCGTTTTCTCCACTTTTACCCAATCCCCTTGTGTTGTCCAGGTTTCGTTTTTGTTATCATAATACTTAACCCGTACACCGGCTGAGAAATTACAGGTCGCATCAAACGTCAGTAAGCCATCAACTTTATAATAAACATCATATCTTTTCTCTTTTTCTACATAGACACCATTACAATCCAGTTTCGTAATCTCAGGCACCGCCGTCTGATCCGGCTTCACATTGACCGTATCTACCGCATCCCATTCCGAAACGGCGATGCTATACGAAATATCCGTCTGCCCGGGAGCCTTCACGATACGTACCAGATAACGGTGGTTGCCTTCCACCGGAAAGGCGTTACCGTCTTTATCCACAAAAGGGATCTGCCGTGTGATCTCTGTGCCGCGGAATGTCCCTTTGATCTCCAATGCGGTCGGGGCATGCTCCGTGTCGCTGTTCGGATAGGTGTAAAGGGTGTGCCAGGCGTATTGCAGGCGGGCGGCTTTAGCGTCGTCGGCTGTTGTGACGGCGACTTTCTCCGGCTCCTGCGTAGGGTCGTCGGCAGGGGTTTTGGCGGTCGGCTTGCCGTAGAGGATATCGGTGCCGATACCGGTAATGGCCGGCCAGTCGTTGGTGGTGACTACGTCGGGGGTCACGTCCGGTTTCGGCACCAGGTAGGCGGCGGGCTGGGCGTGCAACAGGCGCGCCGAGGTCAGGAAGAAGCTGTTTTCGGGGCCGGTGGCGGCATTGGCGGGGATGGTGCCCGGGGCGTAGGCTTCGTTGGTGATGTCGATGCGGGCGACCAGGCGCTGGAGCACGAAGGCGAACGCGTTGGTTTCCTCTTTCTTCAGTTCCTTGCGGATATCGCCGTACATGACAAAGGCGTTGCGGTCTGCCTTATTGGTTTCGTCGGAGCCGGGGAGGCAGGCGGGCATCGTGGCGGCATGGAGGGCGACGCTGTCGCAAAGGCCCTGCCAGGTGACGATCTGGTTGTAGTCGTAATCGGCCGGGAGGTTGGCGATGGCGATGATGTCCGCCAGGTAACCGCCGCCGGCTGTCAGGGCGACGGTGGCAGTGTAACCGGTTTCGGGAGTGCCGGAGAGGTAGACGGCGTTCGGATGGCCGGTAGCGGCCAGGTCGGGGTCGGTCACGTCGTCGGGGACGGGCGGGTAGACCTGGAAGCCGTCTTCGGCGGTATGGACGAAGAAAGCGAGACGGTCGATACGTTTCTCTTCCTTGCCGGAAGCGAAGGGGTCGCCCAGGGCACGGGTAGCCACACCCGAGGAGAGGCGCACGGAGAGACGGAGGCCGGAACCGGTGCCCGCAGTGCCGTCGCCGCCGGAGATGTCTTTCTCGGCGCATGCGGCGAGGAAGAGGGATAATAGGAGGAATATGTAATGTTTCATAATTCTTTAATTTGTTGAGTTATAAACTGATGGTATCCGGTTCCCCTCTCGAGAGGGGATAAAGGGGTGTGTTAGAGCCTGTTTCAGGGCGGGATAATAACACACCCCCTGCCCCCTCTCGAGAGGGGAAAAGTTACTCCCGTCGCTGATTATGGGACCACTGGGGCCGGGGTTGCTTCGATGCCGGCCTGGTAGATGGTCAGGACGATGGTCGGGTTGTCGGTTCCCGTCGGGTCGTCCGTGCCGTCTAGCTGATGGTCGCATTTGATTGTGACCGTTGCACTGCGCGGATCGGCACCGGCTCCCACTACACCTCCGGTTTCTGTCTGGGCTTCGGCGGCGATTTTCAGGATCATGCTGCCGGAGCCTCCGGTGATGGCTGTACCTGTAACGTCGGAGGCATTGCTGAAAGAGAGCCAGGTGGCAGGATCGGTTGTCACGCCTGCCCCTACTCCATTCACGGCGGTTACTTTCCAGTTGTCGTTGGTGATGAAACGGACACCCTGGGAGGATTCGGCTGCACTGAAATCGATATGGGTGCCTATCACGTGGGTATCATCCAGGGTAATGACCGGGGTGGTGGCCAGCTTGGTCACTGCGATCGTGTAGTCTTTGTCGCCGATGGTCAGGACGACGTTGCCTGTGCGGACACTGGCACTGTCGTTGGCGGTCGTACCGATCTCGATGATGGCGTCGCCCGTACCGCTCATGACACGTTGGTCGAGTTTGTTCAACGAATAGGCATCCAGCCAGTTACGGTGTTCCGTGTCGGCTACGTCGTGGATACGCCAGTCGCCGTTGGTGGTCAGCTTGATGCGGTAGGGTTCCTTCGTGTAGTTCTCTTTCGGGAAGGTCACCGTGTAATGCCGGTCGTCCCCACCTTGTGCCAAAGCGATGAAACCGGCACCGGTATCTACCGTATAACCCGGATCGGTTTCGATCGTTGCCGTTACGGCTGCTCCCTCCTGCACGACTACCAGGTCGCGGTAGATCGTTTCGTCCTGACGGTCGTAGAGACGGATCGTTCCGGTGCGGCGCACGCTGTCGTTTTTGGCCAGCGATACCTTGAAGGCTTTACACTGTTTGTTCAATACCGGGCCGTCGGTGATGCTGATCCAGGTAGAGTCGATACGGTCGACGGCGAGCGACCATTCCTGTGTGGTGGCGGTACTGTCTACTTCGATTTCGATATCCGTATAGGCTGTATTCGCCAGGAAAGCAGGCGTACCACCACCGTCCAGCATCAGCGTATCCGTTTTTTCGGTCGTACCGACGTTATTGGTCGTTCCATCGGTCGGACGGTTCACCAACAGGTAGGCGGCAGCATCTTTCGCCGACAGTTTACCGATATTCACAGTCGTTGCCGCTCCTGCCTTTTGGGTGACGATCAGGGTCTGCATGATGGACGGGCGTTGCACGTTGCGGAAGACCAGCGTACCGCGGCGTTCCTTATCGTAGGGGTTCGCTTCCTGCGGCTTCACGGTGGTAAGGGTTCCGACAGGCAGGTCGGCGGTGATGTTCGTAGTCGTGTCGATCCATTCGGCGTTGTAGCCTTTCAGCAGTTGCCATTCGCTGATGGCTTCCACTTTCACGTTGACCGAGACGGCAGCGTCGCCACCACGCGCCGCGGGGATATCCAGTTGCCGGCCGGGGCCGGGAGTAATGTCTTTCAAGGGGAATTCCACGCAACTCAGTTCGATCGTTCCTTCCGACATTTCGTAGTCGATGGTGTCGCCGATCAGCCAGTCCTGTACGGTGATGGTCGCCTTCAGCTTCGTAGGGTCGAGATCGTTGATCTTGATCAGGTACTGGTTGTTGGGCTTTACGATGATCGGGTCTTTCGAGGTATCGGCATTGTCCTTGTACATATAGACATTGTAAACCACACTGGCACCTGTTTTCTTCGTCTTGCCGTAGAGGGTGATAAAGAAACGGTCGGCTTCGGCTCCTTCCCCATCGGCACCGCTGCCGTTGTTCAGGTCGGGATAGACATAAAACACGCTGGCGGCACGGCCATTGTTGGCATTCGGGTAGCGGGTGAAGTCGAACTTGTTCATCGTCTCCGTCAGCGGGTCGGCGGTATAGGCGTATTCGCTGTTCTTGGTGGCGTTGAAGTTCTGTACCTTGTTGACCAGGGCCGAAGGATGTACCTTGTTCAGTTCGATCCCTTCGATCACGAGGTCGCTCGTTTCCGCCTGGTTCTCGATATCGAAGCGGGCGACGATACGTTTGAGCTTGATCTCGCGGCCTGTTACGGTGCTACCGATACCGAGGGTGTAGCCGCCTCCGTCGGTGGGGGTCGTTGCCGGGTCTTCCGTGACCTCCACCGAGTCGACCGCCGTCATGATGAGCGGGCAAGCCAGTTGGCCGGAGACAGTCAGCAGGTTGGTTTTCATTTCGAGGAACTGGGCTTCGGTGCTGGTGTTCAGCTTGAGCTGGTCGAGTTCGTGCTGGCCGATGGCGTTGGCCACGAAATAGATCTTTTTCTTACCCAGGCCGCTGAGCTGGATATGGGCGATCTTGTTTGTTCCGTCGGCTGCCAGGGCATCGCCGCCTACCTTGAATTCTTCGGCAAAGATGGTCTTTGTGGAGTCGTAAGGGGTTTCCGTGTTCTGGTTGAAGACGTAGACGGAAAGGCTGTCGAGGGTAGATTCGGCTACCGAGGCCGGGAGCTTGTCGCCGTCGGCTCTCGACAGGGGGACACTTCCTTTGGCAAAATCTTTCAGGGCAAAACCAAAGGCTGTCTTGCCCGCTTCCGGTTGCTGGCCGCTTCCGCCGCCCTGGCCTCCGATTTCATCATCTGTACAGGCTCCGAACAGCAGAGCGATCAGTACGAATAAAAAATACTTTGTTCTCATAACACAATTTGTTTAATAATTAATACTTAGTGTTTATTTAGTAATTCACTGTTTGATTCTTACATCGCCCCTCCGATGGTGCCGCCGTCCTCCCAGTCGCTGACGCCGGTGAAGGAGACGGATATGTTGTCGCCGTCGATCCGGAGGGTGATGGCAAACTCCTGGCGGATGTTCCGGGAAAAGGGGATGCTCATTTCACGGAAGAATTCGGAGAGGTTTACCTCGCGGATCAGCGGGCGGTCGCCTGCCCAGATACGGAAGAGCAGGCGGGTGTTGTCGGTATAGCGGTAAGTCATCAGGTCGCCTGTCAGGGTGCGGTTCGGGCGCATGGTGGCTACCGTATAATGGTCGCAGAGACGGGTGTCGTCGATGCGGGGGATGTTATAGATGGTACCGCCCGACGGGTCGTAGCCCGGAAGGGAGGTGTTGACACGTTCGGCCACGTCGAAACCGGCTGCCGCAGGGATGCCGCGGAGGGTGAAAGTGAAGTCTTTCGTGTTGGACGGGGCGTTGTTGAGCCATTTGGCCGTGACACGCAACAAGGCATGGGCATGGGTGGTGTTGACGCGCTTGCGGATGATGCCGGAGCGGGGGACTTCCAGGATGTCGGTGGCGTAGTAGAGGGGTTCGGTGTTGGGGTGGCTTTGACACACCCCCTGCCCCCTCTCGAGAGGGGAAAGGATACTTTCTGTCGCTATGTCGTTGTGCTCCAGGCGGATTTCCGAGAGACGGGTTTGGCCGATGATGGCGGGGGCGATGCGGCTGCGGCCGTCGAGGTTGCCCCAGCTGACCAGGGTGTAGGTGCCGGGGGAAACCACCAGCTCGTGGGCCAGGAGGCTGTCGCCTTCCAATGACCTGACCTGACGGAGGATGCCGTCGGCGTCGAAGAGGTATTCGTTCATCGTGTCGACGTAATCGGGGATTTCGTTGTCGGTGCCGGTGAAGACGTACCAGTATTCCAGACGGGCGTTGTAGTCGCAGTCGGGAAGCGGGGCGTCGATGTCGCAGGCGGACAGGATAACGATCAATAATATATATGTATAGAGATGGGCGGTCATAAAGAGTCCTCCTCTCTGATAATCAACTCCAACATTACGCTGCGGTTGATGGCGGCGCGGGGATCGGCTTTTACGTCGTCGCGGTCGAGGTAATGGCGGGCGGTTTCGGCGTCGCCGAGCAGGAGGCAGGCGGCGGCTGCGTTGATCTGGGCCACGATGCTTTCCGGGTAGGTTTCGGCAGCGATTACATAGACTTCGCGGTGCTGTTCCGTTGCGGGCGGGTAATAGCGGGCCACGCGGTACATTTCGGCCAGGCTGAGCCGGGCGGGGTCGCTGTATAGCAGGCGGGCGGCTTCGGCATCGCCTACCGGGGGGACTTCGCAGGTCAGGCGCAGTTCGACACGGCGCAGGTAGGGGAAGAAGCTACGCAGCAGTTCGCGGTAGACGCGGCCGCCCTCGAGTTGCATCAGGTAGTTTTCGCGGCCTTCAAAGATACCATAGTTGTCGATGATGAAGCAGACGGCTTCGGCATAGGGTTTACCGGAGACGGCTACCATGCGGCGCAGTTCCTCCCAGTCTTCCGCCACGCTGTTGCAGATCACCGGGCAGCCTTTGGGAAGATACCGGCGGCTGATATAGGCGCGGAACTCCTCGGCACGCTGGCGGGCCAGGGTTTCGTTATGCTGATAGGCCCCTTCGGGCGAGGCATAGCCGGTGACGATCACTTGCCGGAACTGCGAGACACCCACTTCTTTCAGGCGGCGGAACAGGCTGTCGGTATAGGCCAGCTCACCGGGGTTCTTTCCGAACTGCGGGTCTATGCGGACACTGCCCTGGCGGTAGTCGAGGTAGGCAATCTGTGTTTCGGTGCGCAGCTTGACAGGCTCGTCGTCGGGGATCAGGAAACGGATTTCCTTATTGTAACGGTTGTAGATGGCGGCGGCCTGCGGGGTCGGCCCGGCCACCTCTTTCACACAGGGCGGTACCAGAGCGAGGTCGTCCGTCAGCAGATCGTCGGCAAGCACCTGCCCACGGCAGCAGTCGCGGCTGATCTGCCGGAGCCACAGGCCGGCATGACGCATCCAGGAGGTATAGGGCACCCGGACGATATAAGGGATCTCATAGCGTTTTCCCTTTTTCGGGTGTACGAGCCGCGAGAAACAGTCCCCTCCGGGAAGATCGGTTGCCGGATCGACGGTACGGGCACGATCGTCATAACGGGCACGGCGCCGGCCGCTCACCATTACAACCGGCAATGCCAGCCGGTGACCGTCCCCGCCCTGCAACTGAGGTTCCAGTATCAGGCTGCGGGAAGAGGGTACACGGATATCATCGAACACGAAGTGGAGACGCAACGATACGCTGTCGTCCTCCTCTACCTCCGCCCCCCGGAAGGTGATACGGATCGGGACGGCCTGCGGCTGCTTTTTCCCTTTCCCCCAGGCCGGGAAGGAAACGGACAGCAACCCTGCACCGAACAGTATATATATAATGTATAAGCAATGTTTCATGGCGAAGAGCTATTAATGGATAAAAAAGATCAGTGACACACCCGCACGGGTCGGGCCGAAATAGTGACGGCGATAGGTGCCGAGCACCTCCGTGCAATCGTAACAGATATATTTGTCATATTGCATATAGGCATAGCCAACCCCGATAAACGCTTCCAGCCCCCAACGGCGACCGATCACCCAGTGATAACCCCAGGTAAGGCCGCCCCCGTAGAGTTCGCCCCGGTAGTTCGTATCTTTCAATCCGGGGATAAAAGGGATATTCCCCATATTGAAATGGCCGTAGTGCCCGTGAAGCCCGAAGAAAAAGCCCTCGTAGGCCTGGCAGGGCCAATAGCGGAGCTCGGGTTGCACAAGGTAGTGTTTGAGCGACATATCGTTGTTGAACTCCCAAGCGTTGTAGGCACCCCACAGATCAACACTCATTTTCTTACCCAGGCGAAACTCGAAGCCCATGTTCGGCGTAGTTGTTCCCCAGTATAACAGGTTGCTTTTGAGCGACACATGCTGCGCCATAACCGGTACGGCAACGAATAAGCATATGGTTATCAATACGTATGACTTTATTTCTCTCATCTTTTTTCTCCTTCACCCTGATGACCTTATTTACCAAATAAGGTAAATGGCCCCTGTCGGATGGGGAAAAAAAGGTCTGTTACCGGCAAAAAAAGACTCTTTTTAAGCGATTAGAAAGCGAATTTGTACAGACTAACGTAGTGAAAAGGTGTTAAATAGACTGACGCCCCGGAATATTATGCCCTGAAAAAAACGATATAACCTTTTTTAAGTTATTGTAAGAGTTTTACCCTTAAAAAATGTGTTATTAGATCCCGATTGCGTATAACAATCTGCCCCAAAGCAGATTCATGCTTTAGAAAATAGTTAATACTTGCTCTTTCTTTACTTTTATTAGTTATCTTTGCTGCTCAGCAGCCTTTGGAAACCATATTTTCCTGAGTTTTTTGAACAAGTATTACCGCCAATCTACCTTATTTGGTAAATAAGGTTCCCAAGCGATTCTCCCTCACCTGGTATCAGGCCCGTTTCATGATACTGTCGCCTACCTCTTTAGTAACGGCTTCATTGGCTTTATTCAAGACCGACTGGTCGAGTTGAGCCAGATAGATACGGGTCGTCTTTTCCGAAGTATGTCCCAGCGCCTGGCTGATAACAGCCACAGGAATATTCTGCCGGAGCGCTTCGGTAGCCCAGGTATGGCGTGCAAGGTGAAAACTTTTTTGAAAAACGAATAAAAACAAAATAGCGAAACTAAGGCGTAATCTGCTTATAATGAAGTGATATGTATTATTTCGCCAGTTCGTAAAAATACTCAAAATCGCACATTATAGCACAACTTCAGTTACCAAACCGTTAGCCGGGCAGTTACCGAAACAGGAATAGGTAACAAGTGCAAATCACAGCAATCAAACCCGCCTCCTTTGCTTTGGTTTACAATACTTTGCATAACAAAGAACGCTTATAGAATAGGTAATTTTACCAGTTAAATTATAAGCGTATGAAAGTAGAAAAATTCAAGGTTTTGCTCTACCTGAAAAAGAGCGGACTCGATAAATCGGGTAAAGCACCCATCATGGGGAGGATAACTGTAAACAACTCTATTGCGCAGTTCAGTCTGAAGCTATCCTGTACTCCTACTTTATGGAATTCCAGAGAGAGTCGTTTGGACGGTAAAAGTCAAGAAGCGGTTGAGACCAATGGCAAAATAGAAAAACTATTGCTTGCGGTTCATTCGGCATTTGATACACTTGTTGAACGCAAGCAACCTTTCGATGCAACGGCAGTCAAGAATTTGTTTCAAGGCAGTATAGGAACGCAAATTACCCTGTTAAAACTCCTTGACCGCCACATTGAAGAATTGGGCTCACGCGTTGGCATTG
Organism: Parabacteroides sp. HGS0025; assembly: GCF_000969845.1. NCBI lineage: Bacteria > Pseudomonadati > Bacteroidota > Bacteroidia > Bacteroidales > Tannerellaceae > Parabacteroides > Parabacteroides sp. HGS0025. The sequence continues at coordinate 1,672,453 of NZ_KQ033902.1, read as the reverse complement.
ACCGGTCAGCGGGAACTCAAACCAAATGGGTATATACGAGGCGTTATCTGAGCGAATTTATAGAACAGAAATTCAAAACCAAAGATCTTGCTTTTGGGCAGTTGAACGAGCAGTTTATTCGTGATTTTCAGGATTTCATTTTGCAAGACAAAGGCTTTGCGATGGATACCCTGCGTCATGATCTGGCAATTCTGAAAAAGATTTGTAAAATAGCTTATAAGGAAGGGCATTCTGAAAAGCATTATTTTTCACATTATAAATTGCCAAAACAAAAAGAGGCTACCCCAAAAGCGTTAAGTCGGGAAGACTTCGAGAAATTGAGAGATCTGGAAATACCCGAAAGGCGACAATCCCATATAATAACGAAAGACTTATTTCTCTTCGCCTGTTATACAGGTACCGCATACGCGGATGTGGTAAGTATAACGGAGGAGAACCTCTTCCATGATGACGAAGGCAACCTGTGGCTCAAATACCGCCGAAAGAAGAATGAACTTCTGGGTCGGGTTAAATTATTGCCGGAAGCGATTGGCTTAATCGAAAAATACAAAGATGAGAGCAGAGAAACCTTATTTCCGGCACAACACTATGCAACCCTCAGAGCGAACATGAAAGCCTTACGAATCATGGCAAATCTTTCGCAAGACCTTGTCTATCACGCCGGAAGGCATTCCTTCGCTTCCCTTATCACGCTTGAAGAGGGCGTTCCGATAGAAACAATCAGCCGGATGCTCGGACACAATAATATCCAGACCACCCAAATATATGCCCGTGTTACTCCGAAGAAATTATTTGAGGATATGGACATATTCATAGAGGCTACCCAAGATTTAGTATTAATTCTATAATATCACACCCAAATGCGAAGTACATTCAAACTATTATTCTACATCAACCGTAATAAGGTAAAAACCGACGGTACCACAGCCGTTATGTGCCGGATAAGTATCGACGGCAAAAATTCCACACTTGCGACCGGTATCTATTGCCGACCCGATGAGTGGAATACGAAAAAAAGCATAATCAAAACGGAGAAGGAGAATTATCTCCTTACGCAACTTCGCGAACGTATGGAACAGACATACATTCGCCTGCTTAAAGAATTGGGAGTTGTCAGCAGTGAACTGCTGAAAAATACAATTGTCGGTGTAAATTCCATCGCAACCAATCTGCTTGAGGCAGGAGAAGTGGAGCGTGAGCGTCTCAGAATCCGTGCCCTCGAAATAAAATCCACATCGACCCACCGTGGTTCAAAGACCACACAAGCCAATCTACGGGATTTTATTCATTCCAGAGGTCTGGAAGATATTGCTTTTACGGACATAACCGAAGAGTTTGCCGAATCTTTCAAGATATTTCTGAAAAGAGATTTGGGGTACAAGCCCGGTCATATCAACCATTGTCTTTGCTGGCTTAACCGACTAATTTATATTGCAGTAGATCAGGAAGTTTTAAGAGCTAACCCAATAGAAGAAGTTTTATACGAGAAAAAAAATCCGCCAAAACTCAAGTATATAAGCCGGAATGATTTGAAACGTATTATGGAAACCCCGATGGAAGACCGCATGTTGGAACTGGCTCGCCGGATGTTTATCTTTTCGAGTTTCACCGCCCTTGCATATGTGGATACGCAGCGGCTATATCCGCACCATATCGGGAAAACAGCGGGAGGCAGGCTCTATATCCGTAAACAACGGGCAAAAACAAATGTAGAGGCATTTATACCATTGCATCCGGTAGCCGAGCAGATACTTTCACTTTACAATACAACCGATGACAGTCAACCCGTATTTCCCCTGCCTGAAAATAGTACTATAATCTGGCGTGAGGTTAACCAGATAGGCATATCAATGGGCTTGAAAGAGAATTTGTCCTATCACATGAGCAGGCATTCAGCAGGGACTTTATTACTTTCGGCAGGAATTTCAATAGAGAGCATTGCTAAAATAATGGGACATGCCAATATTTCCACGACACAGGGTTATGCTATAGTTACGGATACGAAAATATCAAAAGATATGGATAGACTTATGGAACGCAGAAAGAAAAACGACCTGGAAGAGGAAGCGAAAGTAAATGAGTAACAATCACATAATCATGATCATACAAATAACAGCAGGCTCTTACATTAAAAAGCCTGCTGTTATTCAATTTACTGATAGAGAGCATAAATTATTTACCTGTATTTCTCCCGATAATTGTCTTCCAATAGTTGTTTTATATCGGAAGCACGATAAAGAATTTTACCACCCAGCTTGATGTATGGAATACGTCCTTCATCGCGGTAATCCTGCAAACATCTCCTGCTGATCTTCAATTTCTTCGATAATTCCTCATCGGTATAAAAACTCTCTCCGTTAAGTGTCGGTTTCCGGGAAGAAAACAAACGTTCTAACGAAGAAGAGAGACCCTCCAATGAGCGAAAGAATGACTTTATTCTTTCATTTTCAGATGTGATTAATTGATTACTCATATATTTTCCTGTTTACATTTTACTCCAATGCTTCTGAATTATATCTGCTTTCCTTTCTTGACAGCTGCTTTCCGTTTGTCTTCCACCAAAGAGACTATCTTTTCTACATCTTCCGGTTTATAGTAGATTTTATGACTGATCCGGGTAAAGCCTAAATCGCCATCATCCCGTAGAGTCCGCAAAGTCCTTGGAGATATATTAAGTAGCAGACACACATCCTGATTATCCAACCACTGTCCGATACCTTTATCGGCATGTAATTGACAGAGGGCTTCCATGCGACCCACGAAGCTTTCAAATTTTGAAAGCATTCTCTCAAATAGTTCCGCGTCTATATTTACTATATCCATGACAATTCCTTTCCTTTTAATATTTATTTCTGATGCAAACAAAACACAAAAAATAACAAGGTGTATTTGCCTGACGATATGATACATTCCATGTCACCACATGTCATCCGTACTGCGTATTTTGAGTTATTGAAAAGTGCAGAATAAGAATATTTCAACTGATAATAAGAAAAGAAGTGCCTCCTAATAAAACCGGAAATACCCATAGCTACAGGCAAAGGTATCCCGTGTTCTTAACGCCGGAGCAAGGTCAGACCGCTAAAGCGGTTTTCTGGAAAAATCATCCTCGCCTCAGCTCCGGTATTTTTCCGAAAAACCTTGCACCGCCTAAACACTACCTTTTGCAGCCTGTAACTATGGGAACTCCGGCCCCATAAGCCGGTTAATTTAAAAGTAAATCATATGTTACAGACAGGAACAAAAAGGCATGACAATGCAGGAGGCAGCACAACCGACCTGCTTTCTTCCATCTATCAAATTGAGATTCGTAACGAGGAAAAAATATCTGATACAGACAGAATATTTTGTGAGAACCAGCAAGAGACTCTTTACCGGAGCCTTGATGAAATAGACCGTTGGTATAAGATATTTGTAGAAGAAGCTGCCAAATATAAAGACAGCCATAAGATAAGCTATGAACCGAACGGCAAAATTAAATTCCATGAACCATACAATAGCAAATATGATAATGTGGAGATTGATTTTACCAAGTACGAGTTCAAACCGTTTGAAGTTATCGATAAGTTGGTAGAAGAGAACTACAAGGCTATAAATGCATTTGCCAGATCAGTCATAGCCTATTTCAACCGTAACTATGAAGTATCGGTTCCGTATCCTGAAATTGATGAGAAAACACTATCAATGGGATTCCGTCCCTTGTATCAGAGTTATGTGGATTTAGTTATCGAACACCTCGGAGGTAAGAGTTTCCGGGATACGGCAGAGGAAGAACTGATAAATCGTTTTCTCAACGCTGTAAAGCCGAACCGGTGGAGTAAGGTAAAACCTGAATTGAAAAAGGATAAAATCATTTTTCCGGATGTAATCAGCTTTGACAGTTTCTGGGATGATAGAAATAAGATGCACTATAACTATCGCAATGAACTCGAGAACCTTTGTGCAGGAATCGCATTCGGAGCAGATAACTCATTGCAGGGTAGCTCATCCATGATTATTTGGTTCAATGATAACGATGTAGATATCTCAGAACCTTATACGCTGACAACAACCGGTGCCGAAGAAATGAAATTCTTCAAGAACGGACGTGTCGATGTCAGGTTTAAAGATGCGAAAACGGCTGAAGCCTGTTTTTACAAGCTGAAACTCGATACTATTGAATTACAAAATAATGATGACTATTAAATAAGCTACTACTATGTACCAGATAATTCCCCAACAAATACCACAGGACCGGAGAGCTGAAATCAATGAAAAGATTTTATTCTGTATTGATACAGGCAAGAACCTGTTACCTCCCGAAACCATTTACAACTGCTATACTGGCATAGGCGGACTACATAACCTCAAACAGGAGGATTTTGCCAATTATCACGAATATGCCCAGGCAAAAAAAGAATTTGAAATGGGACAGTTTTTTACTCCCCATGATATTTGCCGTGATATGACCGGGCTCATAAAACCCGACCAGTCGGAAATGATACTTGATATGTGCTGTGGTATGGGGAATTTCTTCAACCACCTACCAAACCAGCACAATGCTTACGGTTTCGATATTGACGGGAAAGCTATTTCAGTGGCAAGGTTTCTCTATCCTAATGCTCATATTGAGAAATGCGACATTGTTCAGTACAAACCGGAGCAAAGATTCGATATTGTTATCGGTAATCCTCCATTCAATTTGGAAATCGATCATGAATTATCGCAATTTTATTATATGCGAAAAACATATTCGGTATTGAATCCGGCAGGAATACTGATGGTGATAGTACCCTGTTCATTTCTGCAAAACGAGTTCTGGGAAAAAACGAGAGTCACGGCCATAAACCGTGATTTTTCTTTTATAGGACAGACAATGTTAAATTCCAATGCATTTGCAGCGGTCGGTGTTCATAATTTCAATACCAAGATAATGGTGTTCATGCGTGAATCCCGCCATATCGAAATGACTCCTTACAATGCCGAAGAGTTTGTTTCATGGGAAGAACTGGAAAAACGTATAGAAGCAGCCAAAACACTCAAATCCGGTTTGAAAGTAAGCCTGATGCGGGAAACGCAATCTATTGATAAGGAAGAATTGGATCGCTTTGAGTACAAACTCAGTAAATACCTTTTTGAACTGAAAACCCACAAGCACCTTCATAAGCATTATGACAAAGCGGTTGCATTGGTTACCAAGTTCCGCAACCAGCACCCTCCCGAAGATTGTACCAACGAGCAATTCAAGGAATGGGAAAGGAACAAACTGACCACAACAAAGGTTCTGGGTATAATCCGTAAATATATCATCAACCAATATGTTATACCTCGCAAAGAAGTTGCTTTGGTAAAAAGCAACTACGGTTTTAAACTAAAACAATATGCCCCGAGGTTACTGGACGGAATTAAACACAGGTCAGCCAGTATAAACGATCTGGTACTCGGTAGAGTAAACCTCCCGATTCCACCCGATTATACACCCAAAATAAGAAAGCAGATAAAGGCAGCCGAAAGGCTTATTGGTCGCAAGAGACGGCAATATGAAATCCAAAGCCAGGTATTTTCCGAAATGGATGCCAATCCAGATATTCAGAACTATCTGGATAATGCCACCTTTATTAATAAGGAACACGAAGTCTGCCGTTTTACCAATCTTCAGAAACAAGACCTGAACCTTGTCTTTCAGAAAAGGTATTCTTTACTGAACTGGCAACAGGGTTCGGGAAAAACAGCAGCAGTCTATCATTTTTCAAAGTATCTTTTGAAATACAGGAAAGTGAGAAATGCTATTGTTCTGGCTCCGGCCATCGCTACTAATTTAACATGGGAAACATTCCTGAAAGTAAATAAGGAACAATATTATACACTTCGTAATTACAAAGATTTTCAAAATGTACCGGAAGGAGTTTTTCTTGTAGTCAGTATATCCATGTTAAGTAAACTGAAAAGAAATCTAAGCCGGTTTATAAAGCAGAACTCAAAAAAACTCTGTCTGATATTCGACGAATCGGATGAGATAACAAACCCGATCTCTCAGAGGACAAAAGCTGCACTCAGTATATTCAGACGATTGAACTACAAAGTACTTGATACCGGAACTACCACCCGCAACCATATTACCGAGCTATACAGCCAATTTGAATTGCTCTACAATAATTCTATCAATATGATGTGTTGGTGCGATGAGATTTACCATCAAGATAAAGACGGAGATATTGTAAGTCGGAGAAATGATTATTATGGCGAACCATTTCCGGCATATCAGGGACATAACCTGTTCAAGGCTTGTTTCTGTCCGGGAAAAGCCAGCGTATTCGGTATTGAAAAGCAGAATCAGGATATATACAACAAAGAGGAACTGTTCGACCTAATCGGCAAAACAATAATCACCCGTAAGTTCAAGGATTTTGCCGGAGAGAAATACGAGGTTAAAACCCATACAGTCACACCTGCCGACGGAGAACGGGAGGTTTACAGGGTTATTGTCGAAGAGTTCTGCCGGATATGCGAATTATACTACAACAGTACCGGGGATACAAAAAAAGAGGCTGGGCTGCGTTTGATGCGACAAATTAAGTTACTGATTAAAGCGTGTTCGGTACCTAACCTGATAGACGGCTATTACGGCAATCCATATCCAAACAAGACCAGGTATATTAAAAATATGATAAAGTCAATACCCGGAAAGGTCGCTATTGGATGCACTACACTGGCAGCCCTCGATATGTATGAGCGGTATATTACGGAACAATTTCCTGACAGGCCGATATTTATAATCAAGGGTGATGTAACCTTTAAGAAAAGGCAAAGCATTATCAAAGAATTTGAGGATACCCTGAACGGCATCCTTATTTGTACCCAGCAATCGCTGAAAAGTTCTGCTAATATCCCGACCTGTAACGATGTGATACTCGAATCGCTTCAATGGAATATCCCCAAGATGGAACAATTCTACTTCCGGTTTATCCGGCTCGATTCAAAAGACCAGACACAGGTGCATTTTGTAACCTACGAGGATTCGATAGAGCAGAACTTAATGGCGCTGGTACTCACTAAAGAACGGTTGAATGAATTTATAAAAACCGGAGAGGTGAAAGAACAATCTGAAATCTTCGAGGAATTTGATATTACCATGTCTGTAATTGAAAGCCTGCTTACCAGGGAACAGGACAGCGAAGGAAAATTTCATATCAGTTGGGGAAGCCAGAGATTAGTAAGCTGAAAACGATATGGAGAGAGATGTAAAAGGCTATAGATTTCAGTCCCACAGGCAAAGGTGGTTTCGTGTTCTTAACGCCGGAGCAAGGTCAGGCCGCTAAAGCGGTTTTCAGAAAAATCATCCTCGCTTTGCTCCGGTATTTTTCCGAAAAACCTTGCACCGTCTAAACACGCACCTTTAAAGCCTGTGGACTGAAACTCTACAGCTTCCACATTTTAGTATTAATTAAAATATAGATATAAAATGAAAACAAAAGATTTGCTTAAAAGGATTGAAGAAATTTTCCATGAAAAACTTCAAAGTAAAACAGGATGGGGACGTAATGAAATTACCAGTATCTACCAAGCTTCTATCAATGAGGCATTAATGGAATTGGCTGATTCTATAAATATTTCGTGATTATGAAAGCTAAAAAAACAAAGAATCCAATCTTTAAATTGCTAAAGTTATGAATTTATCAGATTCGGAAGTAGTGGTAACTACTCAAAAAGAAATTGATAACGATACCCATGCAGGAGATTGGTTCCGGTTATCAGATTACGGGGATGCGGGAGAATTTTGGGATGCTTGCTATTCCTATTTTTTCAATGAGAAAAACCCCGTATTCAGATATCCGGCATGGGAAAATATTCCGGACTGCCTCATAAACAAAGAGTGGTTTTGTCCGAATTTCTTCGAAATAAGGGATGCTTTGGAAAGACTGGATGAACCGGAAATAGAACCTTTTATAGCCTGGTGTAATTATTATGGGCATAACATAGCCACAGATGATGCACATATGCTTGTAGCCTATTATCAGGATAACCATACATCCTATCCTGAATTTGAGAATGACACAACGGAAATACCCGATGATACTTTCACTTATCAAAGCATTACCAGTAGCTTTTTTGATATTGAACGATATTCATTCGAGGTTTTTAGTGATAACTATGATTAATAACTTTCGCCATGCAAATAGAATTTTTAGGTCCCATTTACCACACAAGCCAAAGTGCTGTCAATGCATTCGCGGACATAGTGAATCTGATCATCTCATCGGATAATATCATGGAATTGAATAAGAAATTATTGCAAAGAAACCAGATGGGTCAATTATCCGCTTATTTTCTATGGTCGTTTAATAACTATACATTCAGCTTATGGCAACGGACTAGTTATGGATCTGATATATGTTTCGAGCATAAACTGATTGAATTGCAATTTGTAACATTAGTATGTAAAGACCGGCGCAGGCCGAATATAACAACACATTAATTCATACGGTTATGGAATTTAATGAAGATACGAAAATGACAGAAGTCAATAATATGCAAATCGCTAAGATGGCATTCTTCAAATTATACCATGACGGGAATAAAGATGCGGCGCTGAGGCTTGCAAACTGCATTCTCTCTTATGACTGTATAAAACTAAACATCGGTGATATTGACTGGGCGATAGAAATTGCGCTCAACTATTGCGGTGGACATCCAACAGTTGGAAGAAGGTACTTGGCTACGTTCAACTTCAAGGGTAAAACTGAGGTGCCTGAAGAACAGTACGAAAGTCTTATACATGAATTTTACGATTAAATATTATCAAATAACAACATCAGGAAGAGTGGCTGCAAGGTCGCTCTTCTCTCATTTTATATAGTATAGATATGGAAACAAAAAAAGAAATCAGCATGAGTATGGTTGATGGGTTGATGGATGATAACTATTCATTAAGCTATGTGGATTACAGGGAAAGTCTGGATAACAGTCTGGATACTATTGAAAAATGCCTTGAAGCAAAGAGTTGTGATGCCTTGCAGGAAAAGCTTGATGAATGGTATTCCTGGCAGGAAGATGAGACAGTATATAGTATAATGGAAGAATTAAAAAAAGAACTGGTAAAATCCGGCTATAAAAAATGGAAAGCAGAAAAATTCTTTGAAGAGAATGAGGAAGAAATTAAGAATGAAATATATAGTCGGGACAATTCCGACCCACTGAAAGATTTATTGCGCAATACCGATAACATTCCGGTCCGTGTAGAACTGCTTTCCAATTATGACTGTATCAACTCACATTGGCTGGAATCATCCGGAGGATATAGTTACGAAGAATCCTATTTCGGAGATATGGTCGATGCACTGAACCTTAATCCTCATAAGGTAAAGAAAATACTACTTGAGCAAGGAGAAAAGGTAATCGGGCACTTTCCTGACAAACACGCCAGGAATGGTAAAGAGCAGGTTTCCTACGAACAATTCTATGAAGAATTGGAAAATTCCTGTTGCGGAGCAAACCTGCTTACCTATGTAGCAACCGTTGATGTTCAAAAGTTGTATGATGCGAACTTTAACCTCTCGGAAATAATAATACCCAAAGGGAATAAATGCGGTTTGTACAGTTCCATGCAAGGCGGCGGAAGCTTGATGGAAATGGATTTAAAAGAAGATGTGAATATTAAATTATCGAAAGGTAAATATCCTTATTGGCGCCTTGAGGTAGATAAATGGGGCACAGGATATAACTATTCCATTCAGCAAACCTATGGAGTCGATAGCTCTTTTTTCGGCAAACCACTCGACAATATAATACATCAAACAGCATGAAACAGTATGAAGTAAAAACAAGGTTTGTCTTTGAAGGAATATTCAGAGTGAACGCAGAAAACCGCGAAGAAGCACGTAAAGACATCGAGGAGAATTGTGGATTGATTATGGGCGGAAGTATACATACTACGCTCAATGATGAAGACATTGACTGGAATTTTGATACTCATCCCGAACAGAAAATCATAAGTATAAAACAAGTAAGAACGAGAAAAAGTTAGAATAAACATTGCCAATATGGCACATTCAATTATCGACGGAATATGCAGCTCATGCAGTTGTACCCGTAAACAGGCTGAGGAATACCTCGAAGATGAAATCCGGAACCTCCGCGAATTAAGAGACTTGGACGATCTCCGGTCGGGCGATATGGAAGTAGCGTGTGATAATCTTGGATTGGAACATGACTATGTGGAATACTTTATAGAGAATATATAAATCATTTTTTAACAATTTAAAAATTGCAATCATGAACGAATTAATGACAAGAAAGGAAACATTCGATTTTCAAGCAAACAAAGTAGAGATCATGGATCTGCCAACATTGAAACGTACCCACATGGAAGATGATTATGAAGGTAATCCTCTCCGCGGACTTTACCATTTTCAAGCAATTGAAAATGTAATCGACATCTGTAATAAATATAACCTTAATTACGATGTCGAAGAAATATTTGCGGCACACAATAACAGCAAACATCTTCCGGGAGTTACCGTTTTGAAAAAAGAAGAGATTGCCCATGGAGAAAAATCGGTTGTGGCCCACATTCTGAGAAGGATATTTACGACTATCCGGATCAATGATTTTGAGACTGACGAGCTGACCACTACGATTGTACTGACTTATCATCAGGACGGTATTCAAGCTGCAATCGGACCATGTGTAAAAGCCTGCCATAATCAATGCATCCTGAGTGCTGAGCGCATAGTTTCGAATTATGGAAAAAATAAGGTTAGTACAGAACAGTTGTTCAGTACAGTAGACAGATGGCTAAGCCAGTTCGAAACACAGATGACTGAAGACCGTGAACGGATAAGACGTTTGAAAAATACGCGTATTAACGGGCAGGAAGTATATACCTATATAGGACTACTTACAGCATTGCGTGTAGCCCATGACAGTTCGGATGAAACACTTTCGGCTGGAGTAGAAAACTACCCGCTCAATCAATCACAGATTTCAGCATTTACAGAAGATGTACTTAAAAAGATGAAAGGGCGTGATAGTATTTCTGCATGGGATATGTATAATATCGCTACAGAGTACTACAAGCCGGAAAAGACTTCAATACCATCTCTGGTGCATCAGAATGTTGCATTTGTATCTACACTTGATAATTTCTGCCAGTTTAAGGATAAAGAAATTATAGATGCGGAGGCTGTATTAGTTTCCTGATAACAAAAACGATAAGGGAGCCGGAAGGCTCTCTTATCGTTTATAAGATTAAAATCCTAACTCAAAATAATAAAAGAACAATGAATTTCTTCAGTGATATAGACATTGCATGGAAAGGCAAAAAAATAAGAGTGAAAGAAGGCCATCCGAGAGCAAAGGAAACGGCCACATTTTCCCATACGCTCAACGGATACGATGGTTTTGGATTGGTATTTAAGAGTAACGAGGGAAAACAAGACCTCTTTATCCAATCACGGGATTTAGATTTTATTGAAATAACTGACAAAAATAAATTATCATGACTTATTTTTCAAAAATAAACAGTCTTGCAGAGCTGAAAAAGCAGTATCGGAAACTTGCAATCGAGAACCACCCCGATAAAGGCGGCAGTACAGAAGTAATGCAGCAAATAAACCTTGAATTTGAAAAACTGTTTGCCGTATGGAAGAACGATACAAGAACCGTCGAAGCGGCTACAGGCTACGAAAGCGACTATGCCGGAGCATCTGCAAGAGAATATACCGATTACGTTTATAATGAGTATCGCTACCGAGGAAGTAACTATAAAGGTCAATCTCCAGAAGAAGTCGTAAACATACTGCGTGTATGGTTGAAAGAAACTTACCCGCGATATAAGTTTTCTGTAACCAGAAAGCATTATGATTCAATCTATGTTTATTTAATACAGGCAGACTTTGAAGCCTTTTCCAAAGATTCCAACTGCAAATGCTCAAAGCAGCTTAACCATTATCATATCGAAAAAGATAAGGACCTGACGGATCGTGCCCGTGAGGTAATGGACAATGTATATTGCTTTGTCAATTCCTATAATTTTGACGATAGCGATGCCATGACTGATTATTTTCATTGTAATTTCTACCTGAACATGGGTATAGGTACTTGGGAAAAACCATATAAAATGGAAATACCCAAGCTGCAAGCGAAGAAAGGGACATTACCTCCGGTATTCAAACATCCGGAAGGAGTGGCTCATAAAGCCATCAGGCAAGCGCTCGGGAAAGCTCGTTTCGGCTATATTGAGAGTAAAAAATATAACGGAGTCATGATACTTGGAGAAGACCATTATAGTGACAATGGTGAACATCATTTCTGGGGACTATCCTATTCAAGCGAGAAAATGGCGCAGAAAAGAATCGACAAGCTTCAGGCCGCAGGTATTATCTGTAAAACAACAGGATGGAATGGCGGATACATCCAGTTTATCGGTTACACACCCGAAACAGAAACGCAGCTCGATAGAGAAAGACAAGAGTGGATTGAAGCCAAGAAAGTTTGGGATGAAAAACAGAAGGAAAATTTAGTAACAGAGGGAGCCGAAAGGCTCTCTTCTCATTTATAACAGTATCAACTTAAAAATTTAGAGACAATGAGTACTATATGCAGTAAGTGCCATAGCACTAAAGTTTCATGTGAAGCAATAGTAAATCCTAATACAAAAGAATTCATTCATTATACGGATGAATCATTTGATTATGGATGGTGTGATGATTGTGATGAAGGGCAGGTTCTTGTGGACACGGAAGAAATAAAAGCGAATATAGATAAAGCCTTCAATGAATACCTGTCGGATTTTGACAAAGAGCCTTCGTTTGCGTTATGCCATATAAGGCATAAGGGCGACGATGACGGTCCTTTTTACGATATGCTCTTCAAGCTATCTGTAGATATTGGTGCGGACGATGACGAAGTATTTTTTTACTGTAATGGTGTAAAAGAACTAAAATCATTAACAGAACCATCCGCAAACGACTTTATAATAATCGAATTCGTTTCATTCTTAAAATCATAAAATTATGATAATCAAATGCGAAGAAAGATATCAGGAAGCAATGGACCATGCTGCAAAAATAGGCGACAAAACATTGCAGGATTGTTTGGAACGGCTTAAACAATGGGAAGCTAACCAAAATTGTGAAATATTCCTATGTAAGGATTTTGCCCCATTGTCATTCTATTTCGTGATGAATGATAAAAACGGTAACAGAGTAATGAACGGAGGTGTACTTTATCATGGAAATCCGGATAAATCCTATGCCGTTACATTCGATCCAACGAAAGGTTGGCAAATTCATACTTAAAAAAACAGTATTATGGAAACAAAAACAATTATAATCGAAGGTAGGGAATTCAACCTGATTCGTTTTAAAAATAAATGGGTATTCCCTTTTATTACTACTTATGAATGTGGTCTGGGAAGTCCCATTGCCTTTATGTTATATTATTTGGTTGGAGAGTCATTGGAATATTATACTTGTATTACGGTAAATCTCCCTGAATGTAAGCGAAGTGCAGGTTGCCAGTTTATTGACACCAACAATAACGACAGTAATATACTTGATTGGCTGGAAGAAAATAAATTCGGCGAACGGACAAACAGAACCAGCACTTCCGGTTTCTGTACCTATCCGGAATTCGACTTTTACAAAGGGGAAAAATTTCACGAATACAAAAAAATGAGTGAAAACCTTTAAACAAATGAAAGCTATGACACATCAGGATAAAAATACTTTAGAATTAATTACTTCAATTCTGAAAAAGCTATATGACCTCAATTCTCGTGGCTATTTTACCGCATGGTTGGATTGGTCCGGGCATACAAATGGTTTTTATATCAAAATCATCAAAGGAAAATGGGTTGAGGAAAAAAACGTAAAACCTGTATATGAAGCTTTAGTTTGTACAACATTTGGAATCTGGAAAGATGCGTTCTCTGGTCAAACATTTGACGTATCGGAATTTCTCTCCCTTATTCAATCTCTTATGGAATATAAGTCATCGGTAAAAGTGAAATCTCTAAAAATTCCGACATGAAAAAGCATAAGCAGGAAGATGTCAGCGACTGGATGGAAGAAGCCCGGGAACTGGCTAAGGCAGAAAAAGAACTTCAGATTGAAAAATGGGTCATCATTTCAATAGAATATCAAAGTAAGGACTGCCGGCGCGTAGTCCTTTTTCGATATGACTTACCAAGAGAGCTTTACGAAAAGTACAGGTGGGTGATTCGTTGGAGGCAATCGAAATACCAATGCTTATACCCTCGTGAATATATTCAGGTTTATCATTCTTATTATGATAAGAGAACCGGACTCAAAACCGATTTTAATTCTTGTTTATCCCGCCTTGCTTCATCCAAAGCACAGATTACCATTGCCAAAAGAAAGGAACAGGAGTACCTCTCGTACCAAAAGCAGAACAATCTGTTCTTTGATGAAAATACTGACGAAGACCTTGTTAAATTCCGGAAGAAACTTAAAAAGAAAGAAGAAAATTATAACCTGCTTTATCTGAATATCCAAAATGCGGTCAGGGAACATAACGCTCATAAATGTCTTATCGGGTCAGATGCGCAGTCATATTTAACTTAAAAATAGAAACAATGAAAATTTCATCAACACCGACAAATCACATTCTTGTAAGGGCTAACAGCCAAAGTGAATGGGATTGCTGCGACTTTGCTATCATCACTTGTGATAGTAATTGGAAAGGAGCAATCAAAAAAAGATTGGAAGCAGCCGCTTCATTCAATGCTCCGGAGAGCTTTATCTCCTTTAAATTCTACGATAATAGTGTGGATTTCTACCAATCAAAAAATGAAGAGGCAGAGATATTATCAGAAAAAGAATGGAGTTTTGTTATTCTTGAAGGAGAGGAACAAGATTCATTTGAGAAACCTGAAAATCGTTTAGACACGGGCTTACTGATTTTATACAAAGACGGAACCGGATTTTATAAGGCTTATGGAAAACACACAAACGAAGAATTCTATACAGCAGAATTGCCCTTCGGAAAAATATTGGAGAGTATATAAACTTAGAAAAAAATTAGATAACGGCAGGATCTAATTTCCTGCCGTTTCATCGATTTACAATCCACGACCTTTTTTCTGAGCAGGTGGCGTTGGGGATATATGATTTTTATTCCTGATTGATTGTTCCTGTTCTTTCCGTATATTCGGGTAATCACGATTTAATATCTCCTTTGCTTTCTCCCTCATCGCATTTATGACTTTATATTCATGCGTATGACCTGAATAAGACATTGCGATATCGGCTAATTCCTTGAAATCAGCATTATATTTAAAGCCTCCAACACCATGAAGAGCGAGGTTATGGACATAATGATTTTTGCCGGTAGCTATTTCCTGCAAAACACTAATATTAGATGTATCTCCTCGGATAGGTAAAAAATCACCATCTAACAGATGGTTTTCCAACTTGTTTACCTGATCTGAATCCGGTTTCCAACTGAATTTTACTTCCTGAAGACTATATTTCAGCACTTCTGAATCGACAAAGAAACATTGGTTTACAGGAAACTCCGATTGTGGTATCGCCGGAAATTTCCCTGCCAAATCACTCCTTCCCCTTAGACTGCCATTATCACATTCAAGATAATGAAGATTGAAATAAGTATTGTCGCATGCCGGATTAAAGAAATTATCCAGATACTTTTCCAAATGGTTTTGAAATAATTCTTTTCCTTCCTTTGTCCGTGAAAACAGCAATACCCCTTCATCCGTTTCAATGGCATTAAAGCTGTCTAGCCCGTCTTTTTTCAGATGTTCATTCTTCCCATACTCATAAGGTATCTGCCCTTTTAAGGCAGGTGTTTGTTCCGTTCTTATATCCGGATAATCCTTTTTCAATATATCTGAAGCCAATGTTTTCATATCCTGAGCGAGTGTCTTGGCTTCTATACCATCGGAGCATTTTTCCATTTTCTGGGCTAATTCAAGAAATTCACTTTCATACTTAAAATCCGACATTGACCCGCCAAGCAAAACTCTGTTATATGAAATTCCTTTGGCAATCTCCTGTAAGCAGCTTACATTAAATGTATCTCCATGAACCGGAATATGTACGCCAACTACATAGTCTGTTATTTTCTGTATTTGATCCGGTGTAGGTTCCCATCCATTTATTTTCATATCCAGACTACCTTTCAAAACACTTATATCCGTAAAACATTCATCATCTATCGGTATTTTTAATGGTAGATGTTTCTCTGGAAATTTCAGTGCTATGTCACATTTTTCCCTTAATACAGGGTCGCCGGATTCAATATAATGAAGATTAAAGTATGTATTATTACACAAAGGATTATAGAGGTTATCCATAAACAGCTCCATCGTATCGTGAAAAAGTTTAAAGCCCTCTTTTGACCTTGAAAACAGTAGTACTCCTTTATCTATCTCAATAGCATTATAACCACCGTCTCCATTTATCGGATTATCTACTCCCATAATTATTGATTTAAAATTCTGTGGAATACATGCACTCAATACAAGATATTTATCTCTCTATTGAAGTGTATAAGGATAGTAATTAGTGTTGTAGTAACTATGGAGAGAAATAAGCCGGAGCAAAGAAGATACCCCGGATTACGTCCCCTTTGTCATCTTTATTTTTCGTCCTTATTTACCATAATCGTATGGAACACATTAGCAAGGACTTCGCAATCGCAATATCCGCCTTCTTCCCTGAATCCAAGTAGTATCTTTTCGTGATTTTCTCTAACCAGATTATCCGTCAGCCAGCTTTCGGTATACCGCAGGGTATTATTGCATTCTTTTTCGGATAGCTTATCCATCAAATGATTCTGAAGGGCTGTCCGCTGCTTTTTATCCAATTCAGTATTATAAACCGATTCTCCAGAAATAACCGGTGCTTTGCGTACTACGAAATATACATAAGCAAAATACTCTTTATATGTCAGGTAATGTTCTATCTCTTCCTCTATACCGGAAACGAACTCCTTTCCCATTCCTTCCTTCATTGATTTGAAATAGCCGAACCAGCACTCATCAGGCAAGGTAATACGGGTATGCAGTTTGTATCCGGCCTCTTTTATCTGTCCGATGTGATAATCTATACTTTCTATTTCACGATTATGGTAGGCATTGTCTAAATAATCATATAATTCGGAAGGCAGTTCCTTATTTGTTAAAAGGCATAGTTCCGACATAGCCAGATAACCACCGGGCCTGATATATTTTCTCCATTGGTATAAGCGTTTCCCAAAATCTAATTCTTCAAAAGCTCCTTCAGAAAGTATCAGGTCCAGACTTTCTTCTCCAAAAGGTAAGTTCCTTAATGAAGACAACTCCGTTTTTACACGATCCTGAAATCTTGCTTGTTTTGCTTTGCCCATAATAGAATGAAAAAACAAGCCGTCTTCGTCAATAGCCGTAATACGACCATTCTTATAGGCTTTAGCCAGCAATAGAGCTTGCTCCCCTGTGCCGGGACAAATATTTGCAATTTTTGGCTCGGCGCTTTTCAGTTTTATCTGGCGCAATACCTTGGAAGTAATCGCATCGCTTCCAGGACAATGCCGGATAATATTATATTGATTATTTGAATCCATATGAACTGTAAAATTAGTCTTAATTATTTGATTTGCATATTTATTTCCATTTTAAACCGGAACGGATCAGCCACATAATAATAACAATTAGTAGCCCCTCCGGTGGTAACGATAATAGTCCCATAGCCGAAAATACGTCCCATAACGGTTTGCGTTGCGTAAATGCCTTCGCATTTCATGAGAACGAGTTCTATGACCCGACGACTGATAACCCCTGTCTTGATAATCACCCGTTTGTTGGTTACTAAATAAAGAGAACCGATTTTCACTAACACACGCTGAACGAGCGACACCAGCCCCAGAAACAATAAAGTTATTCCCCAATAATGGGTTAGCCTTACAGTATCCAGATAGCACAGGTATCCAATCGCCAGCAATATGGCAGGTTGTAGGAAAAGAAAGATATGTATTCTTGCCCTGTACATTACCACCTCGCCATATTGTAAATAAGTAGTTAAAGATTTCATGCTATTCTTTTTGTTTGAAATTTATTCATTATTGAAAACAGACAACCACACCATTCTATCGGGTTCAGATAGCGTTTGCCTTTCCTTACTTCATAATGTAAATGAGGGCCTGTTGATACTCCTGTGTTGCCCACGCAAGCAATCTGCATAGCTATACTTACCGGATCTCCAATGTTTACCATCGTCTTACTCAAATGTGCATAGAATGAACGAAAACCACCCGCATGTTCAATCTCAATATAATATCCGTAACCGGAGCTATAACCCTTCCGGACTACAACGCCGTTACCTGTGGCATATACGGGAGTATTTATTGCCTTGGGTATATCAATTCCCGTATGGAATTTTCGTTTTTTATAAACCGGATGATAGCGCATCCCGAATCCGGATGAAATCCGGAGTGGCTTTTTAATCGGGAAAATTACAGGATAATCAGATAGATCACTAATAGACATTTGTATAGAATCGGCTATCCGCTGAAATTCCTTTATGGAATAAACCTGTTGCGCACACTTTTCTATTTCCGTCTTTCTATTTGGTTGTCCCCATACAGGCAAATACGCCAAGATGATGAAGAGTGTTATTATATATTTCATGAGCAATTTGTAAATGAAGCGAGTACTCGAACGAATCCGGATACTCGCTTATCCTACATAATCAGTTAATCTTCTTCGTCCTCATCTTCCTCATTATCATTTTCATTGCTGAACGAAAAGGAAAGGGTACACATTTTACCAAAATTATCCAGGAAGTACAAATCTATCACTTGCTGGTCGGACGAACCAGATGTGTAGTACAATCGAAAAGTTTCTTCCGGCATTTCATACAAATCATTCGGTAGAAATACCATTCCGTCTGCGGTTTTCAATTCTCCTTTTCCGGAACTTTGAAAGTATCGTATATAGAATTTAGTATCTTCCCAGGTTCCTGACCTTACTAACTGAAAACGGATTTCTGCGGTTTCACCTTCTTTTATTTTGCTTTGAACAGGGAGGTGAGTAACTTCGAATTCATAATCCTGCTTAATATCAATATCGTCACTACAGGCACATGCTATCACCAACAGTGATAGCGTGTATAAAGTGTATACTATAAATTTTCTCATTTCTCTTGTCTTTTATCTGATTATTATTTTTATTCCTGCACCCGCCTGAAACTGAAAGCGATTAATTGAAGAACCAAACATTACTCTCTCACGGGCACGCACCAGAAATACAATCCTATCCGATAGGTAGGTTTCTATTTCAAACGAAATTGCGCCCCCGTAAATGAAACCGTCTTCATCTTTCAGGCTTGCTCCATCATAAAGAAGGGATTTCCCCCAGTTCAGGGTTTCATATCCGGTTATGGCGCTTGCACCAATAGAGAAGAACAAAGTCTTACTGCCATCCGAAAGGAACTTGAAGTAATGCCCTCCCTCTGCTGTTATCTGTGCTACAGGCAAGTAAACATCGCGGTATTCAAACTGCTTTTGTAGATATTCGGCGCCAAATACCCAGCGGTTACCTTTCTTGGTATAAGTACTCATACTGATATTGCCATAGAAAGCCTGGCCGTCCTGTTTGGATACCTTAAATCCGTTCACGAAGCCTCCGGTAAACTCCAATCCGCTTTGCCCGGGAAGATAACGTTGTGCGCTTGCCGTTCCGATGAACACAAGGGAAACGGCTATGATTAATAGAAATTTCTTCATTATTTTTACTTAACTTTAAGTTCATCAATTACACGGGCACGTATCAAATCGGAATTCTCAATAACAAACTGCTGATGTCGTCCGCCATTCTTTTCGAATAGTTCGATTACCATTTGTTTACCGTTCGGAATCGTTATTTTATCAATCACGAAGACCGTCCTTTCAGTTTTGTTACCTCTCACATTCGCCGCATAATTATATGCCCTGACCGGGTAGATTACTGTTTCCTGAATGGCCGTCCGCTTGGCAACTTTTTTATCGACAATTTTCATCCGGATAAAATCCACATCAAAAGGAACATTCGACTCATTTTTAATCTGGGTATGTAAATAAAGCAAACCATTGTGAGTATAAATCCCCTTCAAAAGATATTGGATGCCGAACCGTTTTGAACCGATATGTTTAACATGGCGTTTATCGTTCTTATAAATGGAATGGTTGATTAAATATACCAGCTTGGGTGATTCGTTGCCCAACTCCCTAAGATAGATTTCAAGAGCATTGTTCGGACGATTGACTGCTTCGCCATCATGCATAAAATCCCGCATTTCCACACTTAGTTTCTCCGGTTCATCCACATACTTTATATTGAATGTATAGAAACTGCCGTCATTGGTGATAACCGCCATATTGGTTTCAGTTTCAAAGCCACGCACAGCTGCCTTTACACGAATCACATTTTCGGAACCGGTTGCTTTCCCTGCCAGGATATTGCTTGAACCAAGATCGACATACGAAATCTCTGCCGGAAAAATGATGTGAACTGTTTTATCAAAAGTTATTTCCAGTCCGTAAGGCGGAATCATGCGGTCGTAGGTTATCTTTTTGGTATAACCCTCGAAGTAATCACCGAAAGAAGGTTTGGGAAGCATGGCTTCCTGAATTTCTTCACTCGTTACTTCTACATCGTTTGTCTGGGCATAAGTCGAAATGCCCACAATTAGCATTGCGAAAAGAATCATTGTCTTTTTCATATCTGAAAATGTTTTTAATTATAAATTGATTAGTTGTTATTGTCGGATAAGAGAAATATCCGGTAATCCGCTTTCAGGCTTACTTTTATCTCTCTCGCCTTTTTTGAAATGTATTGCGAGGTTCCCTGAATAAGGCCTCTCCCTAAATCTGATAGAAGTTGATTTCCGGCACTTTGCTGGGTAATATTTATGCTACTACCTAAGTTCTGACCCATATTTCCGGTAATTTCTTTTACTGCTGTCATCTCCATTGAACCGGGAATATAGATGCCCAATTGACCATCGGAATCATAAGCCAGCATACTTACCGGGATTATATTTCCTTCGTATTCAATGGAAGAAATCTGTATCTCCAGTCTTTCACCCGCTATTCTTCCTACACCTGTAAGAATTGTATTACGGGGAATAATATGTTTTCCCGCCCGCATCGGCTCAATCATACGCAGTTTCACACTTTGCCCGTTTACGAGTGTCTGGTCACCATGTACCACCGCATTAATGGTATTCTTCTCACCCAATGTTTCTTCAGCAGCAGCCGTATTGAAATCAAAGTTGCGCTCCAGGCTGAAATGTTTTACAAAATCCAGATCGCTCATAGGCTGGTTAAGAGAGGAAACTATAGTTTTTTTCACTCTGGATATTGGAACCACTTCCGTTTTTTTACCGGGTTTATTACCCTCATTCACATTGTTGGAATCACTTTCGCCGCCCATATACTTTGCCGCCAGCTCGTAGGATTTTTCAAGTAATGCTACCTGATCGTCATAAGAAGTCGCTACTTTTTGCTGTTCTTCGACCATCGCTTTAAGTTGTTCTATTTCCCCGCGTAGTTCTTCTTTCTCTAAATCTTTTTTCGGCTCTTCGTAGAAATTTCCGAGCGTACGGTTAATATCCATATAAGCAGAATTGGATGATTCAAATGAATTTGCCTGCCTGCTTTTATATCCGCCGTAACTACTCGATTTATTGGAAGTATCCGAAGAAATCTTATTGAGTTGCTCTCCAGATTCCAGTTCGGTTTCCACTTGTTCCTGATAATCTGCCGGATTTTCATTTCTCTCGCCAAGCATAAAAGAATAGTCCTGGAGTGAACGCATCTTTTCTTCCTGTTTCAGGCGTATCTGTTCCTGTTCATAGGCGGTTTTTTTATCATCCACTATTCCCGCTCCTTTAGGATCGGGGATGTCGGCATTAAAGCCGACTCCCTGCTGCTGGGCTTCTTTATCGCTTTTTGAAGGAGCGAAAATCCACCACATGCAGACCCCAAATGCGAGAAACATAATCGTAAACACCAGATACTTCTTAAGTTTCTGTTTTTGTTCTATATTACTCTTCTGTTGTGTCATTTTGTTCTGAATTAAAATGTTCATAAAAAAATCTTCCATTTCTTTTTGGAGTTCATCCGGTTCTTCTTCATTTTCTGAATCCAAATCCGGAATAACTATGGGTAAGCTGATTTGCTCCCGTTGTTTATCTTCACGACCAATATTGTATATAGCCCTGAAAGTGACATAGAAGTTAATAACTGCGAAAACAACTATTAATGTTACTATCACAAAAATCCTTGTGCCGGGACTCATAGGCGCACAAATGCTCCGAAAGCGATCTTCTACCCAATCTTTAATTTTGCTGATTATTTTTTTCATTATTTTTATTTGTTTATCGGTCCAGTACCCTGATATCTCGGTTCTCTAACACCAGAAAACCTTCCAGAATAAATCCGTGGGGATTATTATCGCTCCGGACAGAATTCTGTAATTTTCCGGTAGTGATAAGGATTCGTTCAGTAATGTTCTTTTCCCTTATGATATACTGCCTTGCATAGGTTTTTACATCATAAGGATATACATCGAAGTTGCATGCCACACTGTCAATCTCTATTCGTTGATTGATATTACCCGAAATAAGCCTATTGTAATATCCTTTCTCGGATAAATCCCGGTAATGATTGAAAGCTGTACGGTCTGAGAGGAATAAAGCCCGACCTATATTACTCTCAATAGCACTCTTGTCTGGGGACAAAGTGAAGAATAGTTCATGAAAGCGCCGTACGTGTTCTTTTGCTTCAACCGGACGGTTTTGTGACAAGTCCTGCGAAAGAGCGAGCATCAGGGATTTACCGCCATCTAGGACGTATATCTTTTGCCGTTGAGCTTCTGCGAAACTATATGCTTTCCATACGGAATAACCCATCATTCCGGCACACAGGCAGAGAAAGATGATACTGAACAACCTGAGTTGTTTAAAACTCGATTCGATATTGTTTAATGATTTGAATTCCATTATTACCTGTTTAATTTATCGTTTTAAAAGTCGGCCTGCCACATTGCCAACAGCGGCTCCGGCAGCTCCGGCTACCACTGAACCAGCTTTAGTGGCCGTCGAATTCACATTTTTACCATAGCTACCCATTCCTCCTGCCGATATAATCCAATTAGCGACTGTCGGGATGGTAAAGTACCCCACGATGCCGATAATCATAAAAATGATATAAACTGTATTCGAACCGTCCGGAATGAAAGTCGCGTCTTCCAGTTGTTTAATATCCTGGTCAAGCATCAAAACCTGTATGCGAGCAAGGATACTGCTGAATAAGTCCGATACCGGAAGCCAGAGGTAAACGCTCAGGTATCTTGTTATCCACTGAACCAGGGAAGATTGAAATCCGTCCCAGACGGAAATTGCAAAGGCTATAGGCCCTAAAATGGCTAACACAACGAGGAAGAAGGTCCGAATCGTATCTATCACTAATGCTGCCGCCTGAAACAGAAGTTCCAACAATTCTTTAAACCAATTCTGTATGCCTTTCTTGGCATTATACATGGCTCTGTCGATATACATGCCGCATATTTCAATAGCATCAAAAGCACCCAATTTTTCTAGCTTTTCATCGAAAGTCGGCTTATCTACCAGATAAGCTGTTTCAGGGTTTCGTTTCATGGCTTCATATTCCAGCTTATCCCTCTTCTGACGATGTTCTTCCATACTGAGCGTCTGGGAACCAAGCATATTATTCGTTCCCTTGACAATGGGCGACATAACACTATTGATCGTTCCCAAAACCACAGTTGGGAAAAACATGATACAGAATCCGATTACAAAAGGCCTTAAAAGCGGATATACATCGATGGGTTCAGCGCGGGATAATTGCTGCCAGACACGGTAAGCAACATAGAACAACGCCCCAAGTCCTGCTATACCTTTGGCCACTCCCACCATATCACTGCATAGCGGCATCATTTCCGTATAGAGATTCCGTAGGATTTGATGGAGATTCTCAAAATCGATTGCTAATAACATCATAAGCTTTTAGATTTGATTACCAGTAACGCTCGCTCGGATTCCCATACAATGCCAATACACGGTCCTGATCCTGCTGTTTCTTTGCACGCAAATAGGACACACCAATATTCTTATTGGTATAATATTGCACCAGCCCCCTGAATTCATAAACCTGCTCATAGCATTGGTTGACGATATCCATCCGTTCCTTGTCATTCATAGACAAACTACTTTCGTTCACAATGGATTTAAGGTCAGTCAAAACATTGGAGGATTCTTCCAGAAGAATAGTGTACCCCATCGCAATGGCACTTAGTTCCTCCACGCTGAAATAAGGGTCCGACATCATTTTCTGGAAGCTGTTTACATATATATCCGTGATATCACCCATCATAAGAATTGTTTGTTGGACTTTACGGGCATCACGTACCAAACCTTTCACCTTCTTCAGCGCATCATAATATTCCTTACCTTGCTGATAAATTTTTACGGTTTCCTCAAAGTTTTTAATCATATTGGTTGCCGTCGTGGAAGTTTGTACAATGTTTTTAGTGGCATTGATAATACCTTGGGCAAGATTGCCGGGGTCAGTTACGACCCATTGTGCGTGGGATTTTTGATTAATAAAGAAAATAGCTCCCAGACACAGTATGAAAATTTTAAGTTTCATATCGTTTACATTTTAATTGATTAATATTTTTTTTGCGATTACTCCGACCGTTTGCTTTCGGCCAGTTGTTTGATTGCGAGTTCTATGTTACCACCGAGTTTTTCACTTAGGCGAAACAATTCCAGTTTTTCGGTTTCTTCCGTGGTGTAACAATAATACTCTTCCAAGCTCACTTCTGTGGCGTATACAGCCGATTGAATGCCTCCAAGCCCGATCCAGACTTCTTTATACCGCCTTGACGGATTGTTCGCCATGTTGATAGAAAGAATTTGTGCTTTTTCCTTTTCGGTCAGTCCTAAAAGGGTTTGAATGGAATCGAATTTGTTGACATATTTTCGCTGGTCTAACAGAATTTTGCAATCGGCGTTATTTATGATTGTTTCTTTCACGATGGGAGAAGAAATAATATCCTCAACCTCTTGAGTTACAACCACTGCCTCGCCGAAGAACTTCCTGACGGTTTTAAAGAGATACTTTAAATATTCCGCCATTCCTTCTTTACTGATAGCCTTCCAAGCCTCTTCCAGAAGTATCATCTTACGGATACCTTTCAACCTGCGCATCTTGGTAATGAACGTTTCCATAATGATAATTGTAACAATCGGAAATAACACCTTGTTATCCTTGATATTATCCAGCTCGAATACGATAAATCGCTTGTTCAAAAGGTCAAGCTGCTTGTCGGAATTAAGCAGAAAATCATACTCTCCACCACGATAATAAGGTTCCAACACATTCAGGAAATTATGCACATCAAAATCTTTTTCCCGGGTGTTCTTACTTTTCAGCACCTTTTGATAATCTTTTTGAATAAATTCATAAAAGGTATTGAAAGACGGAACGATTTTCCGGCTCGTTTTGATTTTATCCAGATATAGGTTCACTGCATTGGATAAGGCTACTTCTTCAGCTCTGGTCGGCGGTTCATCATCACGCTTCCAAAGCGTCAGAATCAACGTCTTGATAGATTCCTTTTTTTCAATGTCAAAAATCCCATCATCAGTATAAAACGGATTAAACGAAATCGGATCATCCTCCAGATAGGTCATATAAATTCCATCATCCCCTCCTGTTTTAGCATTGATGAGGTTGCATAATCCCTGATAAGAATTACCGGTGTCGACCAACAGCACATGAGTACCCTGTTCATAGTATTGTCTTACCATGTGGTTGGTAAAAAAAGACTTACCACTCCCCGAAGGTCCTAAGATAAATTTGTTACGATTTGTGACAATACCACGTTTCATGGGTAAATCAGAAATGTCCAGATGCAGCGGTTTACCGGTAAGCCTGTCTACCATCTTTATTCCGAATGGCGATACGGAACTCTTATAGTTGGTTTCTTCCACGAAAAAGCATAAAGCCTGTTCAATGAAAGTATAAAAGCTCTCTTCAGACGGAAAATCTGCTTCATTACCAGGTATACCTGCCCAGAATAATGTCGGGGCATCTACCGTGTTATGTCTCGGTTTACATTCCATCAGTGCCAACTGACTACCGACATCATTCTTAATCCGCTTCATTTCTTCCCGGTCATCCGACCATGCCATCACATTGCAATGGGCGCGGATGGAAGTAAGCCCCAGTGAATGGGCTTCATTCAGGTATTCTTCTATCCACTGCTTGTTAATCTGATTGCTGCGGCTGTACCTCGACAACGAGTGCATATTGCGGGCTTGTTTTTCAAACCGTTTTAGATTTTCCGCACTATCATCAATGAAAAGATACTGATTGTAAACATGATTACAGGTCAACAGAACTCCCACAGGTGCTGCGAAGCAAAGCCTGCAATCGCTTCGGTCGGTAGATAACCGTTCGTAGCGGATATCCGGTTTAACCGTACCCGGCAGATCTTCCGAGTCGGAAAGCGTATGCAGGCACAGGTATTTATCACCGACTTTCATTTCATCCGGACGAAGGTCAATATCCTGTAAGCATGTGGTATCTTCCTGGCTAAGTGAAAAGTATTTTTCAATAATGCCAGCTTCGTTTTCCGTTCCTACAATTTCATCATTCCCGAGCCGGGTAATCGTAATGAAACCACTGTCATTGATTATCCGTTCGAATTGCTCACAGCTTTCAAGGAATTTAATCGCCGTATCTTTATCCTGCATTTCTTTAGGGATAATAAAACCACGGGTAAGCGCATTAAAATTACTTTGCATGCGGCTGCGTTCCTTAGTCGTTTTTGTAAGAAACAAATAACACGAATGGTTCAAAAAAGGACGTTCATTGAAATGTCTTTCAAATGAGCGTGAGAGAAAACTCGTTTCATCCTTTTGAATATCCGGGGTATAATTCTCTTCGATAAACCAGTCCTGCTTGTGAACAACCGAAAAATTGGGAAGTACCTTGACTGCTTTGAGCCATGCCGAATGAATAGCCTCATATTCTGCCGAAGTAACCGTAAAGAGTTCGGGCAGTTCCACACGATAGCCTACGGTAATATCTGCATCTTTGGAAATGATGCAGTCATGTTCTACAGACAAAAGCGGGAACTTACTTTCCAGAGTAGTTGCTTTTAAGATATTCCTCATTCTTGTTTCCTTTTTATGTTACGGGTAAATAATGAAGAGATTCGCTTGCGGTTGATGATGAACCGGGGATGATTACGGATAGCCTGCAATTTGAGCAATCCATACTCTCCGTACTTTTCATTCAAATAGAATGTTCCCCAGACAAGAACCGAAGCAGAAGCAACACCGAAAACAATACAGACTAATTGGCTGATACCGATCATATACATTACCACGAAGATGAAGAATACACCAAGCAACCCTCCGGCAAAGATGAACAGGTACTGGCTTTTCAGCCCCTTGAATTCAGCGTTACGTCCAATCCCTTTGTTAATTGAATATTCTGCCATAATCTTAAAGGAAGAATGAACGAAGGATGGTAGCCGCTACAATGAGAAAAATACAAGCTCCGAACCAGCTGGCCGCTGTTTTACTCGTATCCGGATCGCCTGACGAGAACTTGGAATAGACCTTTACGCCCCCAATGAGGCCGACCACAGCCCCGATAGCATACACCAATTTTGTCGCCGGGTCGAAATACGAACTGACCATGTTCGTAGCCTCAGTTATCCCGGCTGAACCATCGCCTTGGGCAAATGCGCCGAAGGCTGTTAGCAGCAATGCTGCTGAAAATAATACTCTTTTTTTCATTGTCGAAAATCTTTAAAAGTGATACATAAAAAATTATTCGACTGCGAATATATATTGGTTAATTGCTTGATTTGCAAGCGTGACGACCTATTGCATCGTATGACATCACGTGTCATCAGCGGGGATAAAAAAGCTGTTTTTTAGAGCAGTCGATTCGTAATTTTGCGAATTAAAAATCTATTCGTATATTTGCGAACTGAAAATAATAAAGCAATGCAAAAGCAAGAACTTACAAAGGAACAGGAACAGATGGCACGTTTTGCCAAAGCAATGGGGCATCCTATACGGATTGCAATACTTCAGATGCTTGCCAGTCAGACGTGCTGTTTTCACGGAGATATGTCTGAATTACTACCTATTGCCAAAAGCACCTTATCCCAGCATTTGAATGAACTGAAAGATGCGGGATTGATACAGGGAGAGATTACGCCACCGACAGTTAAATATTGTATCAATAGAGAAAATTGGGCTTTGGTAGAAAAGCTGTTAGGAGGATTTATAGAAAGTGTTGCTACTTCAAAAGGTGGCTGCTAACAGCTATTTTTTTGCTTGAGGCATTCGTTGAATTACGAACTACGAACAGAAGATATAAAGTTAAACGATAATTCTAAAAACAATCAACATGAAAAAAAGTATTTTATTCGGATTACTCATTGTATTGCTGACAGCTTGTGGTGGTAATACACAAAAGAACAATCAGCAATCATCCGAACCGGGTGAAACAAAAACACAGCTTACAGATGCTTCTACCGTGAACGTTTACTATTTTCACGGCAAACAGCGTTGCAAAACCTGTATTGCGGTTGGTGATGTAACGGAAAAGACCATTAAGGAACTTTATACAGACAATCCACATGTGAAATTCATTGAAGTAAAGACCGATGAAGAACAAAATGCTTCGCTCATAGAAAAATATGAAGTAACGTGGAATGCTCTCATTGTTGCTAAAGGCGATAACCATATAGAAATTACCAAAGAGGCTTTTGCCAACGCTTTGAATAGCCCCGAAAACCTTACTAACCTTATCAAAACCGAAGTCGATAAAAGGTTATGATGGAGTATTTACAAAACCTTGCTGACGGATCAAATTGGCCGATACTAACAGCGTTTGTATTAGGCTTAATGACTGCCATTAGTCCTTGTCCGTTGGCGACTAACATCACAGCAACCGCCTATTTGAGCAAAGATATAGGTGTGAAACACCGTGTGTTATTCAACGGATTGTTTTATACACTTGGACGGATGTTCACTTATACGGCGCTCGGACTTATATTTTATTTTGGTGCAAGCCAGTTTCAGATAGCACGGCTATTACAAAATATCGGTGGTATGTGGTTGGGTATAGCACTTATAGTAATCGGAATTTTGATGCTTGACGTAATCAAATGGAATATTCCGGGAACGGGGAAGCTCACTTCTAAACTTGAAAAGAAAGAAGGAAAGAAAAACTATCTTGATGCTTTTTTACTCGGATTGTTATTTGCACTTGCCTTTTGCCCATACAGCGGGGTACTTTATTTCGGCGGTCTGATTCCTATAACTATCGCCAGTCCGTCAGGGCTGCTACTTCCTCCTGTATTTGCCATAGCAACAGGATTACCCGTTATCATCATAGCATGGCTATTGGCATACAGCATCAGCAATGTTGGGAAGTTCTACAATAAAATGAATGTCTTTCAAAAATGGTTTAAGCGTATAGTCGCTGCCGTGTTTATCATAGTTGGGATTTATTACGTCATAACAAGTATTTAGGAACAATTTTAATATATCAAGGTATGGAAATCATCGTATTGGGTACGGGTTGTGCCAAATGTAAAACAGCCTATGAAACAGTAAAGAAAGTAATCGAAGAAAACAATCTGGACATAAATCTTACCAAACAGGAAGATATTATGGAAATCATGAAATATAATGTAATGACCTTGCCGGGTATAGTTGTGGACGGCGAAGTAAAAATCAAAGGTCATGTTCCTTCCGAAAGCGAAATCCGCAAGTTATTGGGAGTATAACAACGCTACACATGGAAACTAAAAAAGAGTTGAAAATTCTTCTTTGGATGGTTGTCATTTTTGCCGGAGTATTTTTCCTGCCTTTAGGCAGCGAACGGTTTATGACAGCGATTGAAGCAACCCTCGACCTATCGAAATGGTACGCACAGGAGCACGTTGTTATGTGCCTTCTCCCTGCTTTCTTTATTGCAGGCGTGATAGCCGTTTTTATCAGTCAGGGAGCGGTATTGAAGTATTTTGGAGCCAATGCAAAAAAATGGTTATCATATACGGTGGCAGCGGTATCAGGTTCGATATTGGCTGTATGTTCCTGTACGATATTGCCATTGTTTACGAGTATATATAAACGTGGAGCCGGATTAGGGCCGGCTATTGCGTTCCTCTATTCCGGCCCTGCAATCAGCATACTCTCTATTATTCTTACATGGCGTATTCTCGGCACGGAAATGGGCGTGGCACGTATGATCGGTGCGGTTCTTTTTTCTGTAATTATCGGTTTGGTAATGGCATTTATCTACCGGAAAGAAGAAAAAGCAAAAAAGGAAGAACAAATGAATATTGAAGTTCCTCCGGCGAAACGCCCGATGTCGCAAACCATGTTTCATTTCTTCACTTTAGTGTTGATACTTGTCTTTGCAAATTGGGGTGCTCCGGCTGCCAATGATACTTCAAGTATATGGTTCTACACATTTACTTACAAATGGTATATCACAGGGGTATTGGCTCTTATGCTTGCCTATTCCCTGATAACCATATTAAAAATAAAATGGCAATGGGTACTGGCAAGTGCTTTAGCTACCGGATTATCTGCATTTCTGGCATATCAATTCGTACCGAATCCAAAACTGGTTCCGCTTGTTCCGATGATTGCCGGTATTGTTGCTCTGTCCCTTATTACCTTGTTGGATAAACGTGATCCTGAAAACAAAGAATGGACACTCTCAGCATGGGGATTTGCCAAACAGATAATGCCATTGCTCGCTATCGGAGTGGTTACAGCAGGCTTCCTGCTCGGCTCTACGCACGATGATACTGCGATTGCGGGTGTGATACCCAATGAATGGATTGAATGGGCGGTAGGTGGAAACTCCCTATTGTCAAACTTCTTTGCCAGCTTCACAGGGGCGTTCATGTACTTTGCCACACTGACCGAAGTGCCGATCATTCAGGGGTTGCTTGCTTCCGGCATGGGAAAAGGCCCTGCATTAGCTCTGCTATTGGCAGGCCCTTCGCTTTCCCTGCCGAATATGCTCGTTATACGTGGGGTTATGGGTACGCAAAAGACGGTTGTTTATGTAACTCTGGTAATTATCATGGCAACTATATCAGGTCTTGTTTATGGAACATTTTTTTAAGAATACAACGCAATGAAAATATTGATTTTATGTACAGGGAATAGCTGTCGTAGCCAAATGGCTCACGGCTTCCTGCAATCGTTTGACAAAGGGATTGAGGTTTATTCAGCAGGAACCGAACCTGCAAAGGAAGTAAACCCGATTGCTGTTGAAGTAATGGCTGAAGCCGGAGTGGATATTAGCAACCATACTCCGCATGATGTCAGGGAGTATATCAATCAAGCGTGGGATTATGTAATAACCGTTTGTGATGAAGCCAATGAAACCTGTCCTGTCTTTACTGGCGAGGTAACACATCGCTTGCACTTCGGCTTTCGTGATCCGTCGAAAGCGGAAGGTACACCGGAATTTGTCAAAGACCAGTTTCTCCGAACGAGATTTGAGATTAAAAATAAATTCTCCGAATTTTATATTACACAGATATTAAAGAAAGAAATGCCCAAATGTGCCTGTTCCGGCGAATGGGAATAAATAGTTGGAGTGATTGGATACTCCAAGATAGAATAAATAATCAGTAACTAAATTTTGATAAACTATTGATATTAAGAATGTAATAGCCTCTTGCAATTATCTGTGCATATTTCTCACTCTTTATGTATTAAGATGTTACTAAAATAATTAAAAGGTAATACAATCTACAATAGATGTATTTTCTTCCATCTATTGTAGATTGCTCTGTAATAGAATTGTAACTGATTGCGTCAAAAAATCAGACAAATTTATTAATATCAAATATGTCTAATTCAAGCTTGGACTTTCTTATGGGTAATGGTTTTCCATTATCATCCAGACAATCGCTCATTAGTTTTTCCACATTATCAAGATTGCTTACCTGATTGGTAAAGAATTCAAAGAGGTCGGTATCTTTGATGCTGTGTATCGTCTTTGCCGCTTCAATGATTTGCTTTTCATTATCAGTGGATACGGTCAGTACGCCTATAGCATTTGCCATTTCTTCATAAGTTAGTCCGGTTGAAAAGTCAGGATCGAGTCCAGGAGCCAGATCATCCATTATCTCAAACCGTTCTTTCTCTTCCAATATTTCTTCCGGCTTCTTTGCCTCGGACGATAAATCTGATTCTACATCATCACTGGATATGTCGGGTTCTTCGCCGATAAAATCAGTAGGTTCCAGTTTTTCACTATGTGCCGGAACCTTTGCCGCAAGTTCCGGATCTTCCAGATAAACGATTGTCGTCTTTCCAACCACATCCGGATTCTCCTTTGCCGAAACAACCATGATAACCGGTTCCGGCGTTCCTTTCGGCGGACGGACAGGTATCCGGTTCCATAAGCTGAATATCCGTTCGTTGAACAAGATTACCCAAACCCTGTAAAGGACATAGGCGCATACAGCCAATTTGACCGCAAAATGTAAATAAGTTTCCATTGCTACATTGTTTATAATAGTAAATCCGAATTATTCCGGTACATATCGTTAATCTCATCCTTATATTCTTTCAAGTGGTTCTCCAATACGTTATCAATGAAATTGGGAACACTGATATCTTTGGCGACGATACCCAACAGCTTGGCTATTTTGTCGTATAAATCCGCGCTAACGTAAGTTTGCCGCTTGGTTCCACCGTTTTTCTTTAGAAACAGGGAGTGGTAATCTTTCGGTTCCCGCCGCCGTTTCGACTTTGCCTGCTGGGTTTCTCTCTCCTGAATATTTTCGGGTATATCTTCTACTATCGTTTTTTCTTTCTCCGGTTTCCGCTCCGGAATGACTATTTCTTCCGTAGGTGGTGCGGCAAGGGTACTGCCAAGACGAGGGATATCTCCCGTCATCATGGATTTAATAAGTTCCTCGTCCACATCGACTTCTTTTCTCTTTGCCATAAGATTAGAAATTTAATGTTTTACATAATTCTTCTGTCAACTCATCAATCTCGCTTCCTTTAAGCATTTTGGGAGGAGGAGGAAAAAGTGTACTCCGGAAAAAAGGTTTACCTTTCATAGAAAGTTCCTTATCGAATCTCCGTGACTCGGGAATGACTGTTTTCAACACTTTGAGGTTAAGGCGGTCCATAATTTTTTTGTAAGCATCATAAACCTCTGTGCTGGCGCGGCGGT
This sequence comes from Parabacteroides sp. HGS0025, assembly GCF_000969845.1. NCBI lineage: Bacteria > Pseudomonadati > Bacteroidota > Bacteroidia > Bacteroidales > Tannerellaceae > Parabacteroides > Parabacteroides sp. HGS0025. The sequence continues at coordinate 1,639,195 of NZ_KQ033902.1, read as the reverse complement.
CCACTTTGTTCCAGAAAAAGAAAAAGTTCTTCAGGGGAATTTCCGGCTTCCCTTTTAGGTAATCGAGGACAGCCGTCGCAAATGACATAGTACTCTGCATCACAATCCTGTCGGCAACAATCGGAGTCAATACATAATCCATATTGATAATGGTTTTGAACACGCCTTCCGAAGACAAGCTGCCCGGAAGGTCAACAAGGATAATATCGAGGTCAGGAGCAGCTTCCAGCAGTTCTCCGATTTTACTTCTTGCCTCAGCCGGAGAGGACTCCACGACCATATAGGCCTTTTTCCCTATCTTCCCCCATTGTGCCATCATCAGTTGTTTGTATTCATCTGTCTTTTCAACCGTTTGCATATCCCTTTTACGCATATGGCTCACACTGTGCTGAAGGGTATCGCAATCGACGATTGCTACATTTTTTCCTTTCACATAATGAAGATAACTTGCCAAGAGGATAGTTACCGTCGATTTGCCAACGCCACCTTTTTGGTTGCTCATGGCGACTAATAATGTTTGTTTCATCTTAAAATTGTTTTTGGTTTTAAAAATAATCTATTTCGTTCGGGCATTGCAGCGATGCAATGTCCTGTCATTGTTTTATTGCAAGATTGCGTTCGCGCATAAATGCGTTGCTGCCTTGTTACTTCATTATATTGAGGCAACATTGCATGGATGCACTATTGTGTCATTATGTCAATACATTATTGCCCTGTTCCAGCCAGGCGTTATTATGTCGTGCACGGATGCAGGGTTGCCCTGCCGCAATAATGCGTTATTGCTTTAATACATTACCACTATACTGCCTCCTTGCCTTAACGCATTCTTACTTACCATGACACATTAAGGCAGTATGGCAACCTTACCCCATTGCATTATCGCTTTAATGAAACAAAGCATCGGCACATTGAAACCCCACTGCGTTATTGCACCGTTGCATTGCTACAAGGCAAATAACGAAGTAATTTCTTATTCTCTCCCCATCCATATACCCAGCTGACGATTTGTGTCACTGTATGTCATCTTGTTACACTATCCAACCTGTTTCAGAGTCAAATAGTTACATCTAATTTTGTCTTTGTAATAACAACAGGTTATGATCATGGTACAATCAATTAGAAATACAAAGGCTTTACATCGTGCGAACCAAAATTTGCTGCAAGCAAATTCGTGTTCAAGCGAACACAGCAAGTTGTGTTTTGTGCAGCACGAAATTCTTCGCGCAGCACAAAACAACTTGCCGCTCGCCTTCGGCTCGGGGGCGATTTACTCCAAAGTCGTAAATCGTGAAAAAAGATCACTAACAGCTAAATATTGCCAGATATGACGGACGAAAGCAGAAACAAAAAGAAAAAAACTGTTGGACGGAAACCGAAAAAAGACCCATCCAAATACCGCTATACCGTTAATCTGAATGAGGAAGAAAACGACAGATTTCGCCTCTCTTTCGAGCAATCGGGAATGGATAATATAAGTCGCTTTATCCATCATGCCCTCTTCGGAAAAGAAATTAAAATCGTAAAAGTCGATAAAGCAACGATGGATTACTACATCCGCCTGACCAATTTTCATCATCAATTTCAGGCTATCGGGAACAATTATAACCAGACGGTAAAAGCCTTGAAGACCAATTTCAGCGAAAAAAGAGCGTTGGCACTTCTCTATAAACTGGAAAAAACAACTATTGAACTCATACTTCTGAGTAAACAAATCATAGCATTAACCAAAGAATTTGAAGAAAAATGGTTGCAAAAATAAACAGGGGAAACTCGCTTTATGGAGCACTTGTTTACAATCAGGAGAAGATAAACGATGCTACTGCAAGAGTAATATCCTCCAACCGGATGATTACCGATCCGGATAATAATCCCGATAGAGCAATCTCACAGGCTATGCTTTCTTTCGAGAATTATCTCCTTTTAAATAAGAATACTGAAAAACCGATTCTCCATATTTCACTTAACCCCGCACCCGAAGATTATCTCTCTGATAAACAATTTGAGGAATTGGCTAAAGACTATATGGACCGGATGGGCTACGGCGACCAACCTTATATAGTATATGTACACGAGGATACGGGCAGGCGACATATTCACATTGTTACTACCTGCGTAGATGAAAACGGAAACAAGATTTCCGACACCTACGAGTGGAACCGTTCAATGAAAGTCTGCCGGGATTTGGAGGTCAAATACGGACTTAAAAATATTACCGATAAGAAGAATGAACTGCTGGAACCTTATCTCAAAAAGGTTGATTACAGCAAAGGGGATATCAAAACCCAAATCTCCAACGTCCTTAAAAGTGTAAAAAACTCCTATCGCTACCAGACTTTCGGGGAATACAGTGCTATGCTTTCCTGCTTTAACATTGAAGCTAAACAAGTCAAAGGAGAACACGAAGGAGAGCCTTTTACCGGAATTGTCTATTCAGTTACGGACGATATGGGTAAACCTGTCAGCGCACCTATCAAATCTTCATTGATCGGCAAAAACTTCGGATTTGACGGACTGAACAAGCGGATGAAGCATAATACCAAAGAATTCAAAGCCGGGAAATGGAAACCCAAAATCCGGAATGAAGTGGTATTGGCGATGCACGGTTCGGGTGGTGACAGGCACAGTTTCATAAATCTGTTGAAAGGACGGGGTATTGATGTTGTTTTCCGTGAGAACGAAGAAAACCGGATATACGGAGTAACATTCATAGACCATAACTCAAAAGAGGTTTACAATGGTTCACGTTTGGGAAAAGAGTTTTCAGCGAATGTATTCAATCGCCTCTTTAACGAGCCTTCGGACGAGCCTCGGCTCCATAACGAGGCGAACGGCTCCAACCTTCAAAGAGACTCCCTTTCGGGAGACACTTCTCAGGTTTCCGAAACAATGGAGTCAGCCATCGAACAGGCATTCGGCATATTCAGCTTCGACCAGCATGGCGACAACTACGAAGAAGAAGCATTTACTCGCCGGATGAAAAAGAAAAAGAAAAAAGGCCGTTCGCGCGGTATATCATAAGTCATTTCTAACCATTTAAAAATAAAGTAATATGCAAAACGAAGACGATTTGAGAGGATTGGCGAAAGTAATGGAATTCATGCGGGCCATATCCATTTTATTTTGTGTAATCCATATCTATTGGTATTGCTATGAGGCGATACAGGATATGGGAGTAAACATCGGAGTTCTTGACAAAATACTCCTGAACTTTCAGAATACAGCCGGGCTATTTAATAATTTGCTGCTTACAAAGATGTTTGCCATAATCTTTTTGGCTCTTAGCTGCCTGGGAACAAAAGGAGTTAAAAACGAAAAGATTACATGGGAAAAAATCTATGCGGCATTACTATTCGGGCTGATATTCTTCTTTATGAATTGGTGGATGCTGGCTTTACCGTTTCCCTCTGTTGTAAACATGGGTTTATATACACTTACACTTACTATCGGATACATATTATTATTGATGGCGGGTGTTTGGGTAAGCCGGATGCTGAAGCACAATCTGATGGAAGATGTTTTTAACGAAGAGAATGAGAGTTTCATGCAGGAAACACGCCTTTTAGAAAACGAATATTCCGTCAACCTACCGACCAGGTTTTACTATAAAGGTAAATGGAACGACGGATGGATTAACGTTGTAAATATTTTTCGTGCGTCCACTGTTATTGGAACTCCAGGCAGTGGGAAGTCTTATGCTGTTGTAAATCAATACATAAAGCAATTAATATCAAAAGGTTTCGCCATCTATATCTACGACTATAAGTTCGATGATTTATCGGTCATCGCCTATAATGAATTATTGAAGAATCTTGATAACTATGAAGTAAAACCACAATTCTACGTGATTAACTTTGATGACCCCCATAAATCACACCGCTGCAATCCGATTGCACCGGAATTTATGACCGATATCAGTGATGCGTATGAGTCAGCCTATACAATTATGTTAAATTTGAATAGGACGTGGATTCAGAAGCAGGGCGATTTCTTTGTGGAATCTCCGATTATCCTACTGGCAGCTATTATATGGTATCTCAAAATATATAAGGATGGTAAATATTGTACTTTCCCGCATGCTATAGAATTATTAAATAAACCGTATGCGGATATTTTTACAATACTTACCTCATATCCGGCTTTAGAGAATTATCTTTCACCCTTTATGGATGCGTGGCGATCAGGTGCTCAAGATCAGCTCCAAGGCCAGATAGCTTCAGCTAAAATCCCTTTATCCAGAATGATAAGCCCTCAGTTGTACTGGGTGATGACTGGAAATGATTTTACACTGGACATTAATAATCCGAAAGAACCCAAGATATTATGCGTCGGAAATAACCCCGACCGCCAGAATATTTATTCAGCGGCATTGGGATTATACAACAGTCGAATTGTGAAGCTAATCAACAAGAAAGGCCAGCTCAAAAGTTCAGTGATTATTGATGAGTTACCTACGATTTATTTTCGAGGCTTGGATAACCTGATCGCAACGGCACGTTCTAATAAAGTGGCAGTCTGTTTAGGCTTTCAGGACTACTCGCAGCTGAATCGTGACTATGGGGATAAAGAAAGTAAAGTAATCCAAAATACTGTGGGGAATATTTTCAGTGGGCAAGTTGTTGGCGAGACAGCTAAAAACCTATCCGAACGATTCGGTAAGGTGCTTCAAAAAAGACAGTCTATATCTATCAACCGGCAAGATACTTCAACCTCAATCAACACGCAAATGGACTCCCTTATACCCGCATCTAAAATAGCGAACCTTTCACAAGGTATGTTTGTAGGCTCAGTGGCAGATAATTTCGGGGAACAGATTGACCAGAAAATCTTTCACGCCATGATTGTGGTAGATAACGAAAAAGTGGCGGCAGAAACAAAAGCGTATAAAAAGATTCCGGTTATAAATGACTTCAAGGATGAAAACGGAAATGATATTATGCAGCAACAGATTGAGCGTAATTACAACCAAATTAAGCGGGATGTAGTAAATATCATCGAAGAGGAAAAGGAACGCATACGCAAAGACCCTGATCTATGTCATTTACTTGGAGAAAAACCGGAAGAAGAAAATTAAGCATTTTCTTGATTTTCAACCAATAAAAATAAGAATAATACAAATAATATTATCTTTACGGGCAGAAACAAATAATAACTATTAAATCATCACAGTTATGAAACGTTTGATATACTTATTTACCATTCTTCTCTGTGTGGCATGTTCCACGGGAAGTTCCCCACTTGAAAAAGCGATTTCGGACTATAAACAAACAGACCCCAAAACGGGTAAACTCTATGAGCTTCACTTCAAAATGATTGAAATAGGAGAAGTGAAGAAAATAACTGTAGCAGACAGTATCAAAATAATGGAAGAGAGTTTCCGGGCAGAAAACAGCAAAAGGATAGAGAATTACAAAGAACAATTATCAACTGCCCAAAAGAACCTTGAGCGGGAGAAAAGTGGTCGTTTTTCGAGTGCTACCATGATTGATGTCCATGAAAAAAACATCAAGGAATATGAAGCAAAAATAGCTGAAGCAGAAAATGTAAAACCCGATTTAAGTAAATATTCTTCCAGAAACCCGGAAGAGATACTTGCACAGGCTATCATTTGTACATATTCAATGGATGACCTTTCCGGTAGAAACTTTACTGAAAAGTCCGAATTTATCTTATCCCCGGATGGTAGTAGCGTATATGAAGCAAGAAGGATAAAGGAATAAAATCGATAATAATAAACACTAAAAACGTCTCAAATTTTGGGACGTTTTTTTTATATAAATACATAATCCCAATAAAATATTACCCACTACATCAATAACACCTCATAGCCCGGCCTCACCTGCCAAGTCCCTTTTGGAAAGATAATATGAATGAAGTTTCATCCACGTTCAGGCCCTCTGGGTTTTAGAGAAAAAATTACGGACGCTTCGCTGTAATTTTTTCCCGTAAAAAACGTTCCTGAACCTCCATTCATATTGATACGTGTCTTGGGACTTAGCATGTGAAGCCGAAACGATGACGCATATTATAATGACGTAAGGGCGTATGGTGGCAATATCTTTGAAAAAATAATCCCAATATCTTTACCTCTGTCAATTCACAGACAAAATCATTTCGGCATCCTATCATATAAGAAATAATAAGTTGGGGGGACCAAAGCTGCTCTCCTCACAAATCTGCATATTATAGTTTTTTTTCTTTTTTCATTAGCGTTTGCACATGGTTTGGCTTTTCTTCATTCCGGCAACTCTTCTCTCCTTTTTTCCTATCCCTATCCTTTTTCCCACTCAAATTTTCACCTACCGATGACACAGGATGACATCTGATGAAACAAATCGTCAGAATATTGAAAATCAGCATTTTATACAAAAACACCGTCTATTTTTGAGCCGGTAATCAATTTTATTCACGCTTAAAAATAGAAAATTATGGCAGAAGAAAACATCCGGGGAGACACCCAACAAAAAACACCACCTATCGAGAATGAACAACTCAGCGACATCATTCTCATTCTCGACAAAATGGAACTGCTGATTCAGGCTGTATCCAAACTCGGTAAGGACGGTAAACACGAAACCGTACCGGCTGATGAAAAGCATAAGAACTCTTTCCTGAAAGTAGACAAGTTTTCAAGTATCGTAGAGAATTTCCTGAAAAACTTCTGGAGTCAGATTAAAGACCCGACTCATTTCGGAATCCTTACCATGAAAATGAACGAAATGGATAAGCCGGAGAACAAGCAGGCAATTAAAGACCTGGCGGAAGGAAAGAAGACAGATGCAGTGGCTGAATTCCTAAAAAAATACGAGATAAAGCCTAAAGATGTCGCAAACGAGCAAAGTAATAATAAAAAAAATGATGAAACAATGGCAAAAAAAACAGCTCAACAAGAACAGACACAGGTTCCGGCTACTCAAAATGACCAGCCTAAATATCGCTATAATGAAGCGATGATTAATTGGGACCAACTTAAGAACTTCGGACTATCCAAAGAGTTCCTTCAGGAAAAAGGTCTTTTGGACCAGATGCTGAAAGGGTACAAAACCAATCAGACCGTGCCGATAACCATGAACTTCGGCTCTGCTGTACTCAGAACGGATGCAAGACTATCCTTCCAGCAATCGGTGGCAGGACCTGTTGTACTTGGCATACATGGTATCCGCCAGCAACCCGAACTTGACAAACCCTATTTCGGTCATATCTTTTCGGAAGAGGATAAGAAAAACCTCAAAGAAACCGGAAATATGGGGCGTGTGGTCGAACTAAAAACACGCACGGGAGAATATGCACCCTCGTTTGTCAGCCTCGATAAAATGACTAATGAAATTGTGGCGATGAAAGTAGAAAACGCGTATATCCCGAACGAAATTAAAGAAGTAAAATTAACTGAACAGGAGAAAAATGACCTCAAAGAAGGGAAGTCTATTTATCTGGAAGGTATGAAGGCTGCCAGTGGAAACGAATTCAATGCCCATGTACAATTCAATGCAGACCGCAGGGGTATCGAATTCCAGTTTGAGACAGATAAGATTTTCAACCGTCAGACACTTGGCGGCGTGGAACTATCTCCTAAGCAAACGGAAGACCTGAACAACGGTAAGGCAATCTTTGTAGAGGATATGGTACGTAAGGACGGTGAGAAATTCTCCGCTTTCGTAAAACTTGATGAAGCAAGCGGAAGACCGTCCTACACCCGCTACAACCCCGATTCGCCCGAAGGTGCAAGGGAAATCTACATTCCCAAAGAAATGAACGGTGTAGTCCTTACCCCTCAAGACAGGGAAGAACTGGGACAAGGGAAAGCCGTATTCCTTGAAAATATGGTAAACCGTAAAGGAGAGGACTTTTCTTCATTCGTCAAACTCGACCTTGAAACCGGACGTCCGAGTTATTCCAGAACGCCCGACGGATTCACCGAAAGGCAAGAGTTTAAGATTCCGCCTGAGGTCTGGGGAGTAACCCTTACCGCCACTCAGCGTGGACAACTACAAGACGGTAAAGCGGTTCTGGTAGAAGGAATGAAAGGCTATGACGGTAAACAATTTTCACAATATGTCAAAGTTAACCAGAATCAGGGAAGACTTGACTACTACAACGAGAACCCCGACCGTAAAAGGGATGCTTCACAACGTAATGTGGTTGCTCAAGGACAGAACCAACAGCAGGATAATAAGAAAGCCCGTGGGAAAAGTCTCGGCTAATACCAAAGGGAATACCCTGACAACCGCTTGTAAACAATTAATTCATAAATATTCAAAAGTAAAATATGAAAACAAATAATAGTGACAACAACACACCTTTTAAGGTGGAAGATGTGAACTGGGATGAACTTTCCGCTATCGGAATCCTAAAGGATGAGTTGGAAATGCAGGGAGAACTTGACACATTGCTCAGTGGAGAAAAAACAAACGTGATACCACTAAGTCTTGTATTACTTGGAGTTGATGTCCTCATGGATGCCACCTTGCAACTGGTAAACAAAGGAAATTCTCCACTTCTTGAGATCGTGGGTATCCAACCCGCAGGACGATAACTATTCATTAACCGACCGTTTCTCTTTCTGGTCTATACGACGAAAGAGGAACGGCTTTAATATTTTAAGAAATCATGATTGCAATCCTAAGTGAAAAACCCTCTGTGGGTATGGATATTGCCCGTATAGTCGGGGCAACAGAAAAACATGACGGCTATATGAGTGGAAACGGATATATGGTTACATGGGCTTTTGGGCATCTTATTTCACTCGCTCTCCCGGTATTTTACGGCTTTCCAAGACCGTCAGCTTCAAACCTTCCCATTATGCCAAATCCATTTCAGTTAACCATACGTCAACAGAAAACAGCTAAGGGAATGGTTACTGATAAGGCAGCCGCAAAACAGTTAAATATCATTGACAATGTTTTCTCTCAGTGCGATAGCCTGATTATGGCAACCGATGCAGGCCGTGAAGGAGAACTTATCAGCCGCTACATCTATACACATCTGGGATATACCAAGCCTTTCAAACGGTTATGGATTTCATCCCTTACCGATGAAGCTATAAAAAAAGGAATGGAAAATCTACATGACGGTCACGAATATGATGGTTTATATATGGCTGCCGATTGCCGGGCAAAGGCAGATTGGCTCATAGGTATTAATACGAGCAGCGCCCTTGGCCTTTCTTCCGGCATGGGAAATAATTCGCTGGGCAGGGTACAGACTCCGACACTTGCTATGATATGCTCCCGTTATCGTGAAAACCGTAGTTTTATTTCCACGAATTATTGGCAATTGCATATCACGCTCGAAAAAGAAGGATTACACCGCCAGTTTCGCTACACGGAAGACCTACAAGATAAAGCGGAAGCGGAAAACTTGTTCTCTCATTTGAAAACCTACCCTTCGGCCGTGATTACAAAAGTGGAACGTAAGAATGTCTATCAAGCACAGCCCCTGCTTTACGACCTGACCACACTCCAGAAAGACTGTAATATTCATCTTGACCTTTCGGCGGAAAAGACATTGGAAATTGCCCAAGGTTTGTATGAGAAAAAGTTGATTTCCTATCCGAGAACCTCTTCCCGTTATATACCGGAAGATGTGTTCCGGGAAATCCCTTCTTTACTTCGTATGGTACTCCGCATGGAGCGGTTCAAGCATTTTACCGAAAAGATAGATACACTCCGGCTCCCGAAGAAATCGGTCAACGATAAAAAGATAACCGACCACCATGCACTTATCATTACCGGAGATTATCCGCAAGAACTATCTACTTTGGAACGGGAAGTATACCATATGATTGCAGGAAGGATGCTCGAAGCCTTCTCTCCCAGGTGTGAAAAAGAATCACTCCTGATGGAAGCTTCATTTGATGATTTACTCTTCCGTTCCAATTCCCAGAAAATACTTTTTCCCGGCTGGAGGGATGTTTTTGGCCATGCGGTGGATAAGGAAGAGGATGAAAAAGAGTTCGACGAAGGATCTGCCGAATTTAAAGAAGGTGAAAATGCTAAAGTAGGCGGTCACAGCCTGGCACAGAAGAAGACAATGCCCAAACCGCTATATACTGAAGCTACACTTTTAACGGCAATGGAAACATGCGGAAAAACTATTAAGGACGAAGCATTGCGCGAAGCGATGAAGGAGCAGGGTTTGGGTACTCCGGCTACACGGGCGCAAATTATATCCACACTTTTCAAAAGAGAATATATCGAACGGTCCGGAAAATCATTAGTACCGACAGAGAAAGGGCTTTTTATTTATGATGCGGTAAAAGATATGCGTATCTCGGACGTGGAAATGACAGGAAGCTGGGAGAAAATGCTCTCCGATATCGAGAAGAAAGTAGTGTCACCCGATACTTTCATCAAAGCAATCGAAGTATATACCCGTCAGGTAACCGAAGAAGTATTATCCTTTAAATTTCCGCAGCTAACCGGTAGCACCATTACGTGTCCCAAATGCGGAACAGGAAAAGTCATAATACGTCATAAACTGGCAAAATGTGATAATGAGAAATGCGGGCTGCTGGTATTCCGCAAGTTCTTGAACAAGGAGCTTACCGACCAACATCTGGAACAACTCTTCTCTTCCGGTTCCACTAAGTTGATTAAAGGGTTTAAGGGAAAAAAAGGAAATACATTTGATGCAATGCTCTCTTTCGACAGTAACCACAATATAACCTTTTCCTTCCCTAAAACAGCGACAAAGGGAGGAAAGAAAAAAGATGCGAAGTCAACGGCACGAGGAAGGCAGCAAAAGAAGAAGTAGTATAGACGATTCATGAAAAGTAAAAGCACAGTAAACAGCTGTGCTTTCTTTTTTTTAAGTAAAAGGAGAGAGGAAGAAAACTTTCTTAGTCGTTCCGATTCCTGGGCAAATATAGTTCCGTGTTCTGATTCCACAAGCAAGGTCGAGCCGCTAAAGCGGTTTTGGAAAAAATCATCCTCGCTTTGCTCCGGTATTTTTCCCAAAAACCTTGCATGCGGGAACACTTCACTGGTCTTGCCCCTGAATCGGGAACGACAAGAAGTTCTCATAAAAAATATGGATATGAAAATAAATAACATCATTCCTCAAAATGGGAAACAGTGGGTTAAGACTATTGCAATCCTAATAGTGGCAGTAATAGGTTTCAGTTATCTCTACAGCCGTGGGATCTCTCCGGTATGGACAGCAGTCTTAATTGTAGTATTCCCGGGATTCTTCCGCTTCATTTATAAAATAGCCTGCTTTCTGGTGGCAGCAGCTATCGTTTTCGCTATCCTGAGTTTTCTAATCTTCTAATTATAAAATTATGAAACCATTACGCATATACAACCTCATGGAAGATGAAATCAGTATGGAATTACTGGATTTTATAGAACAAATAGGAATGAGTGATATATCTGATGTTATACAGGGAGATACAGATATGCTTAATATCGAAGGTAATACGATAAATTTTGTTGAATTTGACACCGATGAAAGCAAATGGATCGTGTACCTGAATTCAGAAACTAAAATCAAACGGGATAGGATTGAAAAAATATTGCTTTCCTTTTTCAGTGACTCGTGGGAAGAATATTTTGAGTTAAGAAAACAATGCTGGTCCGAACTCAAGCATAATTGTATAGCCTATCGGGGTTCACAGGGTGTGTTTTATGAAATATGGAAATTCAAACAAGATTACCATAATAAAATAATGTCTGGCAATATTCGATTCAAAGGACAGCCTATCGAAATAAGAAATCTCAAAAAAAACAGGTCGGAAGAAAGAGTGAGGAATATAAGGTCCTTAGACAAAATATGAACAATTAAAAATGAAAACAATGGAAAGAATGATTTCTACGGGTACACTCGGGGTATTCGTCCCTCCCCCAAAAATTCCGGCAAAAAACATACCGGAAATTGAAATAACAATGCCGGAAAGGGGAACTACCGGACCGGTCAGAATAGGCAAACTATTGGAGCCACTACAACAAATTATCAACCATCCTGACCGTAACAGGTTGATGGCTGAACTTTTTAAGGACTACAAATAAACTGGAAAAATGAAAAATTTAAGGAACACATAGCCGGGTATCTGAAGAGATACTCGGCTATGGCTTTTTATAAACATTAGTATTAATCAATTAAAACATTACAATTATGTTTTTTACACAAATCAATCAAATGATGAATCAGAGTATAGATATTACTCTGGTTATCCGTAAGAAAGAAGGGCAACTGATGGTATCAGCCATGCCAAAATCAAACGGTCTGAAAGACGAGGCACAGAATCATATTGTGCCATTCACAGTTACCGGAACACCGGAAGAACTCGATATGGGATTTATCCAGGCCATCTGCCAGCCCATACAAAAGGCGACAGGACTGCTTACCAACATGAGTAACTTTGAACAACAGGCGGAAAAAGCAGCGGCAAACTCCAAAGCGGCCAAAGAACTGAAAGACAAAGAAGCTAAGGATGCCAAGGAGAAAAAGGAAAAGTTCGACAAGCATATGAAAAGTGCAACGGATTTTGAAGCTGAAAAGAAATATTCCGAAGCATTGGCAAGCCTTCAGCAGGCAAGAACTTTTGCAACGTCGCAGGCTTTAAAATCTGTAGATGAAAAAATCACTGCTCTCAAAATCAAGCAGGGACAGGGAAGCCTATTTGACATGGAGACTGTCGTACAACCACAACAACCGGCACAGGTTAATACAGGTCAACCGATAGTACAACAACAGCCGATGAATGGTTCTGCCATACAAAACAGTCAACCTGTGTATAGTCAACAAGCACCTGTATATGGAAACGGACAGCCTGTGTATCAACAACCGACGCATGGACAGCCACAAGGCGGACAACAGTATTACAACAACCAGCCTTATAATGGACAGGCGACAGCAGATGTCTTACCGGACCCTGAACCGAAGCCGATAATAACAAATGATCCTTCGGCACACAGGGAGGGAGAATACGACCAGTATCCGGACTTTCCGGGACATACAGATAACAGAATGTATAACTATCAAAATGTATAAGCGATGTCACTTGTAGTAAATGGAATGCAAAGATCTTTTACCTTTAAGAAAGGAACAGAGACAATCATGTTAAGCGACCCGAACCCTTCAGATACACCGGAAGCAGTAATGAGCTACTATTCCAATATGTATCCCGAACTGACTACCGCATCGGTGCATGGACCAGAGATAAAGGAAGATAAGGCGGTTTATGAATTAAAAACCACCATAGGGACAAAAGGATAATAGATATGAAACTTGATAAAAAACAGAAATCATGCAAGCAGTTGGAACCATCGCAGCTACATTCGCTGGCACGGTATATCATAGGCCAAACCCAGCGCGACGTTCACAGCGGGGTGAACAAAAGAAAACGGATTACGGCACCCAGCGGTGCCGTAATTCTTTTCTAAAAACAACGTTTCCACCCATAGCGCCACAGGTTATTAAAAGGCAATGGGGAGATGAAGAATATAACTACATTACAAAGGAAAACTATTCCTACCTGTTGGAATCTGCCATGCGGTACGCTTCGCTATTGAATATTGAACTGAAACATAATCCGGGTGGTAGCATAGGGGAAGGTATATCTAATATCTATGATGAGTTGGATAATATCATTGGTGAAATAAACCTCAATATCGAACCCCATGAAGATAAGTTGGAATTTGTATTGTGGAAATACCATCCCTGGGGAGATTATACCTTTTACTGGTTACCTGTAAAGTTCACCGAATCACTTAACCCGAAATTGAGAAAGATTGCCATTTCATTCATCCATAAGTTTATGCACAGTAACGGAATGATAATGACCAATGAAGCTTTTGATGTAGAATGGGTACTGGAATGGGCTAAAGAAGGGCTCAGTGAGTGCGACCCTGATGATATAATAAAAAATACAAAGTTGATAAGTTCTTATGAGTCCGGCAAAGTTCACAGGTTAATGAATCGGATCGATACCAAATGCTACTATAAAAACCTCGTGTCAGCACTAAATAGGTATCAACCAAACAATGAGTTTGAAGAACAATTGGTTGAGTTGTTTAAAGAAGGACTCGCATTTATCGGAAAAGATAAGCCCTCGATAATGTCATACGGCTATGACCCGCTGTATGATGAAGACAGGGACTATCATCCGGTAGATATGGAACGCATGATACGGATTGTATATGATCTGGATGATTTTGTAACCGAATGGATGATGGATTGGGCAAACAACGAGTTGAGGGAATCCTACGATATTTCCCCGGCAACGCAGTTTACCATCGGTCCTGACACTACGGAACTATTCTCTATGGACCGGTATCCGGATAATTTTTTCAAATGGTTTGATAAACTATGTACACTAATATCCTGACAATATGAATAAGTTGACAGAACAATTAAAATCCCTTTACAGGCCGAAGGCGGCACTTATCGCCTATCAGGGAGAAAACTCTGTAAGTAATGAATACTTTCTGGAGCTAAGGCCAATTGACGCAAGTGGAGCGATGGGTGAAGCAATACCTGTTACATATAACTTCATGAATGAGATTGCTGCTAATTTCTCAGAAGCGCACAATGGAATTCCTTCGGGAAAATTACCGGAAAATCTCTTATTCGCAGATACCCGCAAAGGAGCAGAAAAATATATCTGGTCGAATCCGGCAAAGAAAAGAATGATGTATTTTATTCCGAATCTGGGTATTGAAAATGCCGAATATAACGTACCGGGTATCGTTTATGTGGCGAAAGAAAGCGCTCTGGCCGTATATGCCTACAAAGACAAGAAGTTGTCGGATAATACAGAGTTGTTCGCAGCGCCATTCTTCAACACATCAAAGGAAAGTGTATGCCTTGGAGTGGCAAAACTAAAGAAGCCAACTAATCCAACATATACTGAACTATTGGAGTATTGGGAAAAGAAATTCTGGTTGACGGAATTTTCACATCTCGGCAGCAACGGAAATCCTACTAAGAACAATCTGGTACTCGTAACCAAAGCGGCTAAGAATGAGGAGTTCAAGCTTGACGAATTAAAGCCCTTGAATAAAAAACTAAAAGATATACTGAAATGAAAAGAGTGCATTATACAGATAGTTACCTGATAAATCCGCAACATCCGGTAACAGTAAATCTGATCGGAGCAGGAGGAACAGGTTCGCAGGTATTAACCTGCTTGGCAAGACTTGATATTACATTACGGGCATTAGGACATCCGGGGCTATTCGTTACCTTATATGACCCTGATGAGGTAACGGAAGCCAATATCGGACGGCAATTATTCAGCTATTCCGATTTCGGACTGAATAAAGCCGTCTGCCTTGTTTCGCGGATAAACAATTTCTTTGGAAATGACTGGAGAGCAGTACCCCGGTTATTTCCAAGTTCAGTTAAAGACGGGAAAGAGGAAAATATGGCTAACCTAACCATAACTTGTACCGACAACGTGAAATCACGGTTGGATATGTGGAACTTCCTGAAAGCAGTTCGAAATATAGGGAACTATACTGATTATAAAACTCCTCTTTATTGGATGGATTTTGGTAATGCCCAGACCACAGGGCAGGTAATCATGGGAACGGTACAGAAAAAGATACCACAACCCAAATCCAAACAATATAAAACAGTTGAATCTTTAAAAGTTATTACCGAATACGTTAAGTATTCGGCCGTCAAGGTGGAAGAATCCGGCCCGAGTTGCTCATTGGCTGAAGCCCTTCAAAAGCAGGATTTGTTCACAAACTCAACATTGGCGCAACTGGGATGTAACATTTTGTGGAAAATGTTCCGGCAAGGAATGATTGAGCATCAGGGATTGTTTATGAACCTGGATTCAATGAAGGTGAACCCGATACTGGTATAAATAAGTATGAGATAATTTATCTGTATTACCCTACCAGTTTTGTTTTGCTATACCTTATTCCAAATGTTAACGGAATTCTGATGGAAACTACATCTGACTTTTTCGAATCAACTATATTTTTAAAACTTTAATGGTATGGAGTTGTATATCTCAGAAAATATTATTTTCTTTACGACATAATTAATGATAGAAATTATATCCTGTGGAATTATTATTTCAAATAAAAAATATATACAAAGCTTCATATTCGTTTGAAAAGGAGTTTGCAAAGAAATTCAACATGACGATAAATGAAGCGGTGCTATTATGCTGCATGAAAGATGAACAGCCTCATTACGCCAACGAGATTGCAGAATATATAGGTCTTTCTAACTCGCGTGTATCCAGAATTATTATGTCGGTAGAAGAAAAAGGTTGGATAATACGCAAAATAGGAACAACGGATAAACGGAAGATGATTTTCTCTTTGTCGGAAGAGGGCGAAAGAATTATAGAAACAATGAAAAAGCAATCCATATCATTAGATGATATTTTATCTAAGCTGATAAAAGATAAGTAATCGTTTTTTTACCTAATTATTTACTGATAAACAACATTAATAATAAAAACAGTTTGTATATGAAAGTGCTAATTATTGGAGGAGTAGCGGGAGGAGCAACCGCAGCAGCCCGCCTCCGTCGGATGGATGAAAATACCGAAATAATCTTGTTTGAACGTGGAGAATATGTTTCATACGCTAATTGCGGACTTCCTTATTACATAGGGGGAACGATTGCAGAGCGCGACCGGTTGTTTGTTCAAACAGCAGAAGGGTTTATCAATCGCTTTAATATTGATATCCGGTTACAATCAGAAGTTGTCTCTATTTCTCCTGAGGATAAAACCATACAGGTAAAGAAATTGCAAACAGGAGAAGAGTATACTGAATCTTATGACAAACTCATTATTTCCACCGGAGCAGAACCTGTAAAACTGCCATTACCCGGCATTGATAATCCCCGAATATTCACACTGAGAAGTGTGCCGGATACGGATGCCATCAAAAACTATATCGAACAACATAAACCCAAACGGGCGGTAGTAATGGGCGCCGGATTTATCGGCTTGGAAATGGCAGAAAACTTACACGAAGCAGGGTTAGAAGTTAATATCGTTGAGATGAGTGACCAAGTGATGGCACCGCTCGATTTCTCTATGGCCGCCATGGTACATCAACATCTGAAGGAGAAAAAAATTAACCTTTGGCTGAAAGAGCGGGTTACTGGATTTGAAACGACCGGAAATCATTTGAATGTCTTGCTCGATGGCGGAAAACAGATAGAAGCCGATATGGTTATATGTAGTGTCGGTGTCCGACCGGAAAAACAATTAGCCCAATCGGCGGGTTTGAAAATAGGCTCACTTGGAGGCATTTGGGTAGATGAATATATGCAAACATCCGATGCGCATATCTATGCTGTGGGGGATGCTGTTGAGATAACTAATCCGGTAACCGATATGCCTGCGCTGATTCCATTGGCAGGTCCGGCAAACAAACAAGCCCGGATAGTTGCCGATAATATTTTGGAAGGAAATAATCATACATATAAGGGAACAATAGGAACCTCGATAGCCAAAGTGTTTGACCTGACAGTTGCGGCTGCCGGAGTTCCGGGCAAAGTATTGAAAAGACTGAACGTGGACTATCTTTCATCCTATACCCATAGTTCTTCGCATGCCGGATATTATCCCGGCTCACTTCCGCTTTCGATTAAAATAGTTTTTGCTCCTGAAACGGGACAATTGTACGGGGCGCAAGTTGTTGGCTTCGACGGAGTAGACAAACGCATCGAGATGATGGCGCAAATCATACAAAACAAAGGCACTATTTACGACCTGATGGAATTGGAACAGGCTTACGCCCCTCCTTTTTCGTCGGCCAAAGACCCTGTGAATATCGCCGGATTCGTAGCAGAGAATATACTAAAGGGAAAGATGAAAATCGTGCATTGGCGCGATATTGCAACTATTGATCCTGCAAAGGATTTTCTATTGGATGTTCGCACAGTACACGAATATAATCTGAATCGTATAGACGGAGCGGTAAATATTCCTGTAGATGACCTGCGGGGTAGATTAGATGAGATACCTACTGATAAACGGATAATCATCTATTGCGCCATCGGACTACGTGGCTATCTGGCCTACAGGATATTGACTCAGAAAGGATTTACGAATGTATATAACCTTTCGGGAGGCTTTAAGACCTATTCATCTGTAGTGTGTGAACAATCTTGCTACCACGAACCGGATAATCTGGACGAGAACCAAAATACAATAAATCACGATCCCGACAATACAAAAACAATCCGTGTAGACGTTTGCGGATTGGCCTGCCCCGGTCCAATTATACAACTGAAAAAACATTATGATTTACTGGATACAGGAGAGCGTCTGGAGGTTAAATCGACAGACATGGCTTTCAGTCAAGATGCCGAAAGCTGGTGCAGCATAACCGGAGCTCGGTTTGTAGAACGAAAAATCGAAGCGGGAATCGTTTCTGTTACTGTAGAAAAAGTACGTGAAGCGCAGGCTGTTCCGGCTGTTTCTATGGGAGGAAACAAGACCATGATTGTTTTTAGTGATGATCTGGATAGAGCCTTAGCCTCTTTCGTTATTGCGAATGGAATTGCTGCTACCGGGAAAAAAGTCAGCCTATTCTTTACATTCTGGGGGTTAAATGTGATTAAAAAAAGAGAGAAACCTTCCGTAAAGAAAGATATTTTTGGCAAAATGTTTGGTATGATGCTTCCGGCAAACAGCCGTAAACTATCTCTTTCCAAAATGAATATGGGCGGCATGGGCAGTCGGATGATGCGCCTTATCATGAAAAAGAAAAACATCGACAGTTTAGAGGCTCTTATACAACAAGCCATTGATTCGGGAGTAGAAATGATAGCTTGCACCATGTCGATGGACGTGATGGGAGTTAAACAAGAAGAGTTGTTAGACAACGTTCAATTGGGGGGTGTGGCCACTTACCTGGAGCGAGCTGAAAAATCCAACATGAGTTTATTTATTTAATATTATGACCCAAAAAGATATTTTTCCGGTATTGAATATGGGATGTGCCGCTTGTGCCGCTAAAATAGACAAAGCGATAAAGGAGCAGCCCGGAGTGCTTACTTCTTATGTAAACTATGCATCGGCAACTTTGAGTGTTGAATACGATTCTTCAGTTGTAAGCCCTGAATCGTTTCGCAAAGTTGTTACCGATGCCGGGTACGACCTGATAATCGACCAGCAAGAAGACCCTACTATAGAGTTGGAAGAGAATCAGAAGAAAAGGTTCAAAGAATTGAAATATCAAACCATTGGAGCGGCTGTCTTATCGCTTCCGCTTATTGCTATCGGGATGATATTCATGGATATGCCTCATGCCAATCTAATCATGTGTCTACTCGCCACTCCTATAGTTTTTTGGTTTGGACGAACATTCTTTATCAATGCGTGGAAGCAATTGAAACACCGCTCGGCCAATATGGATACATTGGTAGCGCTCAGTACGGGAGTTGCCTATGTATTTAGCCTTTCCAATTTACTTTTTCCGGACTTCTGGTTAGCGCAGGGAATACACCCTCATGTTTATTTCGAATCGGCCGGAGTTATCATAACATTCATCCTTGCAGGACGTTTGTTGGAGGAAAAAGCAAAAAAGAAAACTTCATTAGCAATAAAGAAATTAATCGGACTACAGCCTAAAGCTGTTACAGTTGTAAATGAACAGGGAATATCCACAGAGATACCTGTCAGCCATATTCAAGTTGGGAATACATTAATTGTAAAGCCGGGAGAAAAAATTGCAGCAGACGGATATGTACTGGAAGGAAGCTCTTTTGTGGATGAGAGTACGCTTAGCGGAGAGCCTGTCCCTGTTTTAAAAGAAGCTAAGAGCAAGGTGTTTGCAGGAACAATCAATCAAAAAGGCAGTTTCCGTTTTTATGCCGAAAAAACAGCTAATAATACCATGTTAGCACAAATTATCCGAATGGTTCAGGAAGCACAAGGAAGTAAAGCGCCTATCCAAAAATTGGCAGATAAGATAGCTGCTGTCTTTGTGCCGGTTATTATCGGCATAGCCATACTTTCTTTTATATTATGGATGCTTCTTGATCCGGCAAATGGATTCATGCACGGACTGCTGGCTTTGATAACCGTATTAATCATAGCCTGCCCCTGTGCATTGGGATTGGCAACGCCTACTGCAATTATGGTTGGTATAGGGAAAGGAGCGGAAAAAGGAATCCTTATTAAAGATGCGGAAAGCCTTGAAATTGCAAAAACGATTAATACGGTTGTTTTAGATAAAACGGGCACTATTACCGAAGGCAAACCAACCGTAACTGGTATTCTATGGTTAAATAACGATGACGCCACAAAAAACATCTTGTACAGTCTTGAAAAATCATCAGAACATCCCTTATCCAATGCCGTGACTCAATACTTTAACAATACGGAACCCATTTCTATATCCCAATACGAAAGTATAACCGGAAAAGGAGTAAAAGGATATATAGATAATGAGGTATGGTATGCCGGAAACCAGAAATTACTTATTGAGAATAATATCCAAATAGCTGCCGAATTAATCTCTCAATCTCTGCAATGGACGCTGGAGGCAAAGACTATAATCTGGTTTGCAAATTACGAGCGGGCTTTGGCTGTGATTGCCATATCCGATGATGTGAAGCCAAATTCACAGGAGACGATTTCTCAACTTAGCCGTTTGGGGATTACCGTTTATATGTTAACGGGAGACAATGAACAAACAGCTCAAAGAGTAGCAGAAAAAGTCGGAATAAAATACTTTAAAGCTGAAGTATTACCCGGTGAGAAGGCTGATTTTATAAAAGAATTACAGCAAGATGGTAAAATTGTAGCAATGATAGGCGACGGAATTAATGATAGTGCTGCTCTGGCTCAGGCAAACCTAAGTATTGCTATGGGTAAAGGGAGTGATATTGCCATAGATGTAGCCCAAATGACAATCATATCCTCCGATCTGGCTAAAATACCGGAAGCTATAAACCTGTCTAAACAAACGGTTCGCACCATCCGGCAGAATCTGTTTTGGGCATTTATTTACAATATAATAGGTGTTTCTATTGCTGCCGGACTCCTTTATCCTATCAATGGATTCTTGTTAAACCCTATGATTGCCGGAGCAGCCATGGCTTTAAGTAGTGTAACAGTTGTAACAAATAGTCTGAGATTAAAAAAAAGAAGATATAAACATTAAACAATCATTAGAGATATGAAGAAAAGAAGATTATTTGCAATCGTATTTGCCTTAATAGCCATCACTCAATTGGCAGTCTGTCAGAATCATTCAAATAAAACAAACAATAAAAAAAAGAAAGAAATGAAAACAATTCAATTGACTCAAGCAGATTTTCTCACTAAAGTAGCAGATTATCAGAACAACCCACAAGAATGGAAGTATTTGGGAGATAAACCTGCGATTATTGATTTCTATGCCGACTGGTGCGGCCCCTGTAAGATGATAGCACCTATACTTGAAGAACTGGCAGCGGAATATGATGGACAAATCTACATCTACAAGGTGAATAGCGAAAATGAAGAGGAGTTAGCTGCTGCATTTGGTATTCGCAGTATTCCATCACTTCTTTTTATTCCTATGGGAGAAACGCCCCAGATGGCACAGGGAGCCTTACCTAAAAATGAGTTAAAGAAAGCCATTGATGAAGTATTGTTGAAATCAAAATAAAATAATTGTAAGAGCGGGCCTTGACCATCACGGTTGAGGCTCGTTAGCCTATGTGCCTAACCCCAGCTTTTGTAGACAACAAAAGGTATAGTAGAGGTATTGACTTAAGGTGTTAATCATTCCTGGATGAAAAAAATAATTATAACACATATTTTATTCGTAACAAATGTTACGAATCCTATGATTACAAAACCGTAATTTTGTATTATCCAATGGTTAAATAATTGTATATAGAAACAGATACAACTTTTGATACCACAATGGTGTTTACTGTAAAAGTTACCTTCTATACAGAGAAAAAAAATGTATAACTTAAAATAGAACAAAAATGAAAAAGTATGTTTGTGATCCTTGCGGGTACATTTACGACCCTGAATTAGGCGATCCGGATAGTGGAATAAAGCCGGGAACTCCTTTTGAAGATATACCGGACGATTGGACATGTCCAATTTGTGGCGTGAGTAAAGACGATTTCTCTTCATTGGATTAATATGATTAATTAAGATTTTATGAGTGAGATAATAAATAACTCGGAAAAGCGAAAGGAACTGCTTAAGCATCTGATCCTTCAGCTACATAAAGGCGAAGCACCGGAACAGGTGAGAAGGCGCCTGATAGATTTACTACATTCAGTACCATATGATGAAGTAGTGGAAGTTGAACAGGAATTAATTTCTGAAGGACTTCCAGTGGAGGAAGTATTACGGCTTTGTGATATACATACTGCCGTTCTGGACGGAAGTATTGATGCATCTACAGCCAAACCCATTCCAGACGGACATCCTGTCGATACGTTTAAGCAAGAAAATCGAGCATTGGAAAACCGGATAAGTAGAGTCGAACAGCTATTCAGTAAATTCGAAGAATTGGATGAAGATAAACTTGGAGACTATCTGTTGGAATTACAAGCACTCTTCAATGAATTGTCGGATGTGGATAAACACTATCTGCGTAAAGAATATCTACTATTTCCTTTCCTTGAAAAAGCAGGTATTACTGGACCTCCTAAAGTAATGTGGGGAAAACATGATGAAACGCGTGAGCTACTCAAAGCTGCGCACGAGGTTTTTGCCAATAAAGACGGGCTTACCAAAGAAGAGTTGAAGAGCATCATCATTTTGGTGCTTCAACCAGTTCTAAGTGCTATAGAGGGAATGATTATGAAAGAAGAAGAAATTCTTCTACCAATGGCAATGGATACGTTGACAGATACAGATTGGTATCAGATTGAGGAAGAAACACCAGTCTATGGTTTCTGCCTATATGATCCGCAGACTGAGTGGAAGCCGGAGGAGATAACCACTGAACAATCTCTCTTTTTACCCGGCAATGCCATTAAGTTATCGTCCGGCAGTTTTGATATGAAAGAATTAGAGGCTTTGTTCGTAACTCTTCCTATTGACATTACTTTTGTAGATAAAAATGACAAAGTAAAATTCTTTTCGCATAGCCCTAACCGTGTTTTCGAACGGAATCGCTCTATCATTGGACGCGATGTGCGTATGTGCCATCCGCCACATAGTGTTCATATCGTGGAGCAGATAATCAATGATTTCAAAAGTGGAAAAGAAAATAAAGCTGCCTTCTGGATATCTAATTTCAAAGGACGCTTTGTTTATATTGAATATACGGCTTTGCGAAGTCCCGACAATGAATATTTGGGTATCATTGAGGTTACACAAGATATTACAAATCTGCGGGAGTTAAAGGACGATCAGCGTTTATTATCTTATTCTTCAAAATAAGACTTTATGGAAATTGATCTGCAAACCAAGATTGCCGACTTGCTTAAGTTTTATCCGGACTTGGAAGATACTTTGCTGGAATTATCACCCGCCTTTGCCAAACTGCGTAATCCCATTTTACGCCGTACGGTAGCAAAGGTTACATCCATACAGCAGGCTGCTAAAATTGCAGGTATCTCTCCCTCAGTAATGGTACAGACTTTGCGCAAGGCGGCAGGACTAGCTACTGTTGACTCTATCGAAACATACGAAAACAATCAGCAAGAGCCCATGCCTGAATGGTTTGATGAAACAAAGATTACTACTCGTTTTGATGCAAGCCCAATTATAAATGCAGGAGAAAGCCCTATGCAGGAAATCCTTCGATTGTCAAAAGAACTTCAAGAAGGTGTAATCATGGAATTAACAGCTCCGTTCCGTCCTGAACCTATAATAGATATACTGAAATCCAAAGGTTTTAAGGCCTGGTCTAATGGCGGGAAAAGTTATTTTATGAAATGATCTATGAAAGTAATATTTTGAAGAAAAGAATATAAACAGAATATTATCTTGTTACTGTTACATATTTATTCTTTAAATATCAAAAATACATGTAATATTTTAGCAACTGTGACAAATGTCACATAGATTATAATTCTCTTCCCCTAACTTTGTACTATATAGTTGTAATGCTTAGATATAAAGCCAATACTCTCTACTCGTACAATGTTTATTTAATATAAATTTTAACAGATAAACAGAAATACGTATTGTAGGAGTATATGATGTAGAAATAAGTAAAAGAATCATCATACCAGCTGATGTACTGCATAAGCTACACGTTGTTGGTAATTTGAGATATTACGTTCAATGAAAAAAGAATAGAAGAAATATTGATATTTAATAAAAACAGAAGAAATATGAAAAAATATATTTGTGACCCTTGTGGGTATATCTATGATCCGGAATTAGGAGACCCTGATAGTGGTATAAAGCCAGGAACTTCTTTCGAAGATATACCAGATGACTGGGAATGTCCGGTTTGTTTTGTGGGGAAAGGGGATTTTTCACCGTTAGAAGATTGATTGAGATTGCCGTGAGTGAAATAATCAATAATTTGGAAAAACGGAAAGAATTACTTAAAGAATTAATCCTTCAATTACATGGTCATAAGATACCAGAACAGGTAAAGAGACGTTTTGCTCATCTACTGCATTCTATCCCGCATAATGAAGTGGTAGAAGTGGAACAGCAGTTGATTTCCGAAGGTTTTTCCGAAGAGAAAATACTGCGGCTTTGCAATATACATACCACTGCTTTGGACGAAAATATGGATACTTCTATGGTAAATTATATTCCTGCTGGACATCCTGTCGATACTTTCAAGCAGGAGAATAGAGCATTGGAAAATCGCACAACACAAATAAAAGAACTATTTGCTAAACTACTGCTAAATAAAGAAGAGGTTGGCGATTATTTGGTGCAACTAAAGATTCTTTTTAATGAATTATCAAATGTAGATAAACATTATTTGCGAAAAGAATATTTACTGTTTCCTTTTCTCGAAAAAGCAGGTATTACCGGCCCTCCCAAAGTAATGTGGCGTAAGCACGATGAAACACGTACACTATTCAAAACTGCACATGAAGTACTTAGTAAAAGATTAACAAAGGACGAATTGGCAAATGTAATACCGTTGATACTACAACCAACTATTGATGCTATCGAAGGGATGATAATAAAAGAAGAAGAAATTCTCCTACCTATGTCGTTGGATACTTTAACTGACGAAAAATGGTATCAGATCGCAGAAGAAACATCAATCTACGGATTTTGTTTGTACAATCCGCAAACAGAATGGAAACCGGAGAACATCGTTGCCGGAGAACCTACCTTTTTACAAGGCAATGCCATTAGACTATCGTCCGGCAGCTTCGATATAAAAGGACTGGAAGCACTATTCGTCACGCTTCCTGTTGATATTACTTTTGTTGATAAGAATGATAAGGTGAAATTTTTCTCTCATAGTCCAAACCGTGTTTTCGAGCGCAACCGTTCTATCATCGGTCGCGATGTACGTATGTGCCACCCACCACATAGTGTTCATATTGTAGAGCAGATAATTCGTGATTTTAAGGATGGGAAAGAAAGTAAAGCTGCTTTCTGGATTTCTAATTTCAAGGGACGATTTGTATATATCGACTACACGGCTTTACGAGGTGCAAACAATGAATATCTAGGTATTATCGAAGTTACACAAGACATCACAGAACTAAGAAAATTAGAAGGCGACCAGCGTTTGCTTTCCTATTTATCAAATATTAATAAAGTTAAATAAGAATATAATAAATCAGGATATAAGACAATTATAAAACCAAATAATAAATTTCAGTATGGCTAAAGATAAAAAATTTATAACCTGTGATGGAAATGAAGCAGCAGCACATATATCATATATGTTCAGCGAGGTAGCTTCTATTTACCCAATTACACCGTCATCAACAATGGCTGAATATGTTGATGAATGGGCAGCGAAAGGTAGAAAAAATATATTTGGAGAAATAATCAAAGTACAAGAGATGCAATCCGAAGCTGGAGCTGCGGGCGCACTTCACGGATCGTTACAAGCCGGTGCTTTAACTACAACATATACAGCATCTCAAGGCTTATTGCTAATGATTCCAAATATGTATAAAATCTCAGGCGAACTACACCCATGTGTGTTTCATGTATCGGCTCGTGCATTGGCAGCACAAGCCCTTTCTATTTTTGGAGATCATCAAGATGTAATGGCTACTCGCCAAACCGGGTTCGCCCTATTTTTCTCTGGATCGGTACAAGAGGTTATGGATCTTTCGGCAATATCTCACTTGGCAACGCTTGAAGCTCGTATTCCATTCATGAATATTTTTGACGGATTTCGTACTTCTCACGAAATTCAAAAAGTAGAATTGATGGAGCAGGAATCATTAATTCCACTTGTTAATCAAAAAGCAATAAAAGAATTTCGCAAAAGAGCCTTAAATCCTGAAAAACCTATAACCAAAGGAACAGCTCAAAACGACGATATTTACTTTCAAAGCCGTGAAGCATCTAATAAATTCTATGATGCTGTACCAGAAATTGTAGAAAAATATCTCGGAGAGATAAATAAAATAACAGGACGTAACTATGGATTGTTTGACTATTACGGGGCTGATGATGCAGACCGTGTAATCATTGCAATGGGATCTGTTACAGAAACAATAAAGGAATCTATCGACCATTTAAACGCAAATGGCGAGAAAGTTGGTCTTATTGCGGTCCATCTTTACCGTCCATTCAAAGCCAAAGCATTCCTTTCTAAAATACCTAAAACGGTAAAGAAAATTGCGGTCCTTGATCGTACCAAAGAACCGGGTGCAACCGGGCAACCCCTGTATCTTGATGTTAGGGATTGTTTCTATGGCAGACCTGAAGCACCGATTATTGTGGGCGGTATCTATGGACTTTCGTCGAAAGATACCACTCCGGCACAAATCATATCTGTGTATGAGAATTTAGCCATGAGCCTGCCGAAAAATGACTTTACAATAGGTATCGTTGATGATGTTACATTCAAATCTCTTCCGTTAAAAGAAGAAATTAGTGTAGTTGATTCTAACTATGAAGCCAAATTTTATGGACTAGGTTCTGATGGAACTGTTGGGGCAAACAAAAACACCATCAAGATAATTGGAGAAAATACAGATAAATATTGCCAAGCATATTTTGCATATGATTCCAAAAAATCAAATGGATTCACTACGTCTCACCTTCGTTTCGGGGAAAGTCCTATTCGTTCTACCTATCTGGTAAATTCACCAAACTTCGTTGCTTGTCATGTTATGGCATATCTCAATCGTTATGATGTAACTAAAGGATTGAAAAAAGGAGGGACATTTCTTCTTAACTCTATTTGGGGAAAAGACAAAGTAGGCGACAATTTACCTAACCATATTAAAGCGTATCTGGCTAAGAACAAAATCAATTTCTATATCATCAATGCGACTAAAATTGCAGCAGAAATTGGTCTTGGGGGACGAACAAACAGTATCCTTCAATCGGCATTTTTCAAAATATCGAACATAATACCTTACGAATTGGCAGTAGAGCAAATGAAAAAATTTATTGCTAAGTCGTATAGTAAGAAAGGGGAAGATATAATAAAGAAGAACTGTGCAGCCGTTGATCGCGGTATCGAAATTGAAAAAGTAGATGTCCCCGCCGATTGGGTAGACTTGGAACCTGATATAGTAAAAGAGGACGATGCTCCCGACTTTGTAAAGAAGGTAGTCCACCCGATTAATGCACAACGAGGTTATGATCTTCCGGTTTCCGTATTCTCAGGTCGCGAAGATGGGACTTGGGATAATGGAACAACAACTTATGAGAAACGCGGGATTGCTGCATTTGTCCCTGTATGGGAGGCTGAAAACTGTATTCAATGCAATCAATGCGCTTATGTTTGTCCACACGCTACAATTCGTCCGTTTGTATTAGATGAAAAAGAACAAATAGGATTAAAAGAGGGTACAGAATTACTAAAAGCTCAAGGAAAACAATTCGATGGTATGTCATTTCGTATACAAGTTGATGTTCTTGATTGTGTTGGCTGTGGAAACTGTGTTGATATATGTCCAGGTAAAAAGGGAAATAAAGCGCTTGAAATGGTAGCGATAGAAACTCAATTACCAGAACAGGAGAACTGGGATTATATGGTTGAAAAAGTGAAGAGTAAGGCACATTTGGTCGATACTAAACTTAGTGTAAAAAATTCTCAATTCTGTACTCCATTATTCGAGTTTCCGGGAGCTTGTTCCGGATGTGGAGAAACTCCCTATATAAAATTGGTTACTCAACTTTACGAAGATCGTATGTTGATTGCTAATGCAACAGGTTGTTCTTCCATATATGGAGGTTCTGCCCCTTCCACTCCATATACAACAAACGAAGAGGGTAAAGGCCCGGCTTGGGCAAACTCCCTATTCGAAGATAACGCAGAGTTTGGATTGGGATATGCTCTTGCAAACATCACTATGCGTGATCGTATAAAAAGATTGATGGAAGAAGCTATTGCCGGTGACAATACTCCGGTAAATGTAAAAGAACTATTTCAGGCATGGATAGATAACAAATCGGATGTAGACAAAACAAAAGAACTTTATCCTCAGATAGTAGATGAGTTGGAGAAAGGAGACAAATCCGGCTGTACTATTAGTACTGAACTTCTTGAATTGAAACAATATCTCATCAAACGTTCTATCTGGATATTTGGAGGTGACGGATGGGCATACGATATAGGTTTTGGAGGTTTGGATCATGTTATAGCTTCGGGTGAGGACGTAAATATACTTGTACTCGATACAGAAGTATATTCAAACACTGGAGGGCAGGCATCTAAATCGACACCAATAGGTGCAGTTGCCAAATTTGCTACTTCGGGTATGAAAACTCGTAAAAAAGATCTTGGTCTGATTGCCTCTACATATGGTTATGTATATATTGCTCAGGTGGCAATGGGCGCAAATCAGTCGCAATGTCTTAAAGTGTTTAAAGAAGCCGAAGAGTACAAGGGGCCATCTCTTGTTATAGCATATTCTCCTTGTATCAATCATGGTTTAAGAAAAGGGATGGGGCATGCTCAGAATGAAGAAAAATCAGCTGTAGAGTGTGGATACTGGCACCTGTGGCGCTATAACCCAATGATAGCGCTGGAAGGCAAAAATCCATTCTTATTAGACAGCAAAGAACCGGATTGGAATAAATTCCAAGACTTTTTAAGGAAAGAAACTCGTTATACTTCATTGGAAAAAGTAAACCCTACTGCGGCTCCTGAACTTTATGAAGCTGCTCAAGAAAGTGCGTTATGGCGCTATGAAAGCTATGTACGCATGGCTGAAATGAAATATGGAGGTGATAAAAGTTAAACCGGTCTAAAGAGATAAAATAGAAAAATCTATTAGCCCTTAAAAAAGGGCTAATAGTAATAAAATAATAAATTAAAATTCTAATCATGGCAAAAGTAACGTTCAAAGGATCAGAAGTAAACACAAATGGAGAGTTACCAACAAAAGGAGAATTAGCTCCAGAATTTACTTTAGTAAAAAATGATTTGTCCGAAATCTCACTAAAAGATTTGAAAGGTAAAAATATTGTTCTAAATATTTTCCCAAGTCTTGATACAGAAGTATGTGCTGCATCGGTAAGGAGGTTCAACAAAGAAGCAGCCAGCCTCGTAAACACTATTATCTTGGCTATATCAGCCGATCTCCCATTTGCTGCAACAAGATTTTGCACAACAGAAGGTATCGAAAACGTAATTCCCACATCAATTTTCAGAAACGCAGAATTTGCTAGAAACTATGGGGTTTTGATGAATGACGGTCCACTCAAAGGGCTTTTGGCACGTTCAGTTATAATTGTGAATCCAGAAGGAAAAATCATATATACTCAGCTGGTTTCTGAAATTACAGAAGAACCAGACTATCAAACAGCAATTGATGCTATAAAATAAGTTCAATTAATATTTTAAAAAAAGAGATATCATCCACAATACCATATAAAGTAATAGGACTAAAGTGCGAATCAATAATTTTTGTATTAGAGGAATTACAACGTTAGATAAGTACGTTTTGAATAGAAGGTGCGTTAACCTTGGTTTTAACGCACCTTTTTTTTTGTGTAAATTTCTTTGGTGACATCCCTGTGTTTTTCTTAAAAAATTTACCGAATGAAGACTGGTCGGCAAATCCCAGATTAAAGCTTACTTCCTGAATAGTCAGATTGGTGTGAGTTAACAGTGCTTTTGCTTCCAATAAAATAAATTCTGTTATCCATACACTTGCACTCTTACCACTTACATCTTTTACTACTTTAGATAAATATTGGGGGGTAACAAAAAGCTTTTCAGCATAAAACTTGATACCATGTTCAGTAGAACAATATTGTCTTATTATAGTAATAAATTTATCGAAGAGTTCTTCTTGCCTTGATTTACAAAAACCTTTTGCCTGCTTATATTTAGATAGAATTAAACTATCTATATAAACAGAACCTTTCTTAAAAAAATCAAGTAATTCATCCTGAGATAAATTGTTCTGTATATATGAATATAGGTAATGGCAGAACACACAAAAATCCGTACTATTCATGCTAAAATCATTTACGTCAGGGATTGTTAATTGACCTATATTCTTATTGTGTTCTACAATATTGATGGAAGATATATTTTTCATTTGGAATGATTTAAGTTTAGTCTGTGCTGACGACAGGATTCGAACCTGCATTCTGCTTATTTATTTGATTCATATGCATCAAAAAGCCGCTCTAACCCAGTTAAGCTACGTCAGCATTTTTTCAATTTATTGTTTCAGAAGCTGCTTTGATCTCATTATCTTGAAATAAACTACCGATAAGCCCGCCAAATAGAAACCCATATATGCAGTTTACCCAACATTCGGAAGATAATGGGTAAGTTCCCCAGTAAATAGAATAGTTTAGCCAATAGAGGTAAGCAATTATAGCCCCTGTCAACATTCCGATCAATACCTTTTTGTTGATCCTGATAAAAAATACTATTTGTTCAATTTTATACTTGCTATTCATGATTGTTTTCAATTAAATGTTTTATCATATATTTTTTCTAAGTTTTGTTCCGGAACAACCCCCATAATCCGGGCAACTTCAATCCCTTCGTTAAATATAAATATATTAGGTACTCCTGATATGTTATATTTTAAGTCATATTCGGGGTATTTATCTAAATTGAGTTTATAGAAACCCGTTTTTCCCTGATTATTTTTCGCCAGCTTACTTAAACTAGCCGACATTATATCACATAATTCTGAGTCCTCCTCATAAAACAGAACAAAGCATTTTTTCAGGGTTATGCTGTCAAAAAAAGAATCTTTATCTAACTCAATTAAGCTATTCTCATTTTCATTTAATAGTGGTTTACTCTGAGTTTGTATTCCAAGTATGTATATAAAAATTGTGAAAACAATAATTCCTGTAAGAATATGCCCTGTTTTTATCCGTGTACTTTTATTCTTTTTCATAATTCTGTTTTTTAGACTAAAATATGTACTTCTTGCAATGAGAATAGAAATAAGGAAGAGAGCAAGAACAAGAGTTAAGTACTATTCCTGCCCTCTTCGAACTTATTAATCAATTAAATCACTTAATATTTAATTTATCCAGCAACATCTCCAATGGACAGAACTTCGTGAACGACGACTGTATAAGATTCACTCCTACAAAGGCGGGCAACAACAGCCATCCGATGGCAACAAAGTAAGCCAGGGAAATACCTGCCAGCACCATGGCGCCGGCTACTATGCGGATGATATATTCACGTTTCATAATCAGAACAGTTTAGAGAAATTTTCAACATCAAGAATAAACACATGTACGGGGAAAGGGTTCTCCGTTTCTATATTGCAAGTATCAATCTCTGTAAGGGCTCTGTCGGCTATCTCTTTTTCTACAAAGCTGAAAAGCATGATGGAGTTTGTTTTCGCATTGTTGGAATTAACGGCAAACCAACCCAGATTTTCTTTTTTCCTTTTATAACCGGTTATGTTGGTTACACTAAAGCGATTTACTCCGGCATCTTGCAGCATCCCGGCTACCCGCTCCTGATATTCTTTTATACTTAATACAACTAATAGTTTCATGATTATTTTACTTTTTTCTTTAACATCTTGAAATATAATAAGGGCACGACAATCAATGTCAATACGGTAGAGGTGATCGTTCCGCCCAACAATGATATAGCCAAACCTTGGAAAATTGGGTCGAACAACATAACAATCGCTCCCAACACCACACCACCGGCTGTGAGTATAATGGGAATGGTACGCACGGCTCCGGATTCAATCACAGCCTGTTTCAGTGGGATACCGTCTTTGAGGCGGATGTCTATAAAGTCTATCAGCAATACAGAGTTGCGTACCATAATTCCCGCCAGGGCAATAAACCCGATCATCGAAGGGGCGCTGAAATAAGCGCCGAAAGCCCAGTGTCCGAGAATAATCCCGATCAGGGACAGCGGTATGGCTGCCAACTGTACCAACGGCGTAATAAAGTTCTGAAACCAAGCTACAATCAATATGTAGATAATAATCAATACCAGCATAAAAGCCAAGCCCAGGTCGCGGAACACCTCGTAGGTTATCTGCCATTCTCCATCCCATTTCAAGGCGAAATTGTCTTCATATTTAGGTTGCTCGCTATATTCTTCCGATAGCGTATATCCTTCGGGAAGCTTTATTTCGGACAGTTTATCCGATACCGCAGTAATCGGGTAGATAGGGCTTTCGAGGTCTCCTGCTACTTCGGTCAGAACGAACACCACCCGTTTCTGGTCTTTACGCTGGATGCTTTTCGCTTTCTCGCCTTGGGTAACCGTTACTAAATCGCTGATTGGAACGGCTAATCCCTGCTGGTTGACCACCTTCATATTCAGTACATCTTCGAGGCTTGCTTTTTCCGTTTCGGGTAATTGAAGCACAATCCCAATCTGTTGAACGGAAGCCGGCCGATGTAATACGCCTACCGACATCCCGGACAGGGCAGCCCGTAGGTTCTGAACCACCTGCGCATTGGGGATTCCCAACCGTATAGCCTTGTCTTTATCCACCTCGAACTTATATTCGATCTGCGCGTCTTCTACCGACCAATCTACATCAGCCACATTGTCGGTCGCAGCCAATATATCTTTCACTTGACGTGCCACTTCTATCTGCTGTTCGTAGTCAGGACCGTAGATTTCGGCTACGATGGTAGACATCACCGGAGGGCCAGGAGGAACTTCTACCACCTTTACATTGGCATTATACTTCTTCGCGATAGCCTGCAAATCGGCACGCACGGAGGAAGCAATATCGTGGCTTTGTTCGCTACGCTCGCCTTTACCTATCAGATTTACCTGTATGTCAGCTATATTATCACCCATGCGCATATCGTAGTGGCGGACCAGTCCGTTAAAACTAATGGGAGCCGATGTGCCTACATAAGTTTGATAGTTAGTTACCTTCTCGTTCCGGCTCAAGTATACGGCCAGTTCTTTGGTAACAGCTGCCGTGCGCTCCAGTGTAGTGCCTTCGGGCATATCTATGACTACCTGAAACTCATTCTTATTGTCGAAAGGCAGCATCTTTACCGGAACCGCTTTGGTATAGAAGAGCGAGAACGTAGCAAGCAGAATTATGGTCAGGGTAATCATAAAGCCCCAACGGTATTTTCTGTTTTCCAGAAACGGAGTGATTGTCCTGGCATATAACCGGTACATCTTCGTTTCGCGCAAATCGGAATCTTTCTCTTCCTGTTTCTTCGCCTTCTTTCCTTTTTTATCTTTATGCCTGAGGAACAGATAACCAAAATAGGGCGTGAGCGTCAATGCTATGATTAACGAGAACGTCATTGCAATAGACGCTCCGATAGGCATCGGACTCATATAAGGTCCCATCATCCCCGAAACGAATGCCATAGGCAGTACGGCGGCAATCACTGTAAGGGTAGCCAGAATAGTAGGGTTACCCACCTCATTGATCGCATACAAAGCAGCTTGCAATGGCGGCAGTTTCTTCATCTTGAAATGCCGGTGCATATTCTCGGCAATCACAATGGAGTCGTCCGTTACAATACCTGTTACAAACACTAAAGCAAACAAGGTAATACGGTTGAGCGTATATCCTAAAAAGTAGTAGGCAAACAAGGTAAGGGCAAAGGTTACCGGTACGGAAAGGAATACGACCAATCCGCCACGCCAACCCATGGCCAGCATCACAAACAGGGTTACTATGACGATGGCGATAGATAGATGCGACAGCAACTCGAAGACTTTGTCGGAAGCCGTTTCGCCGTAGTTGCGGGTAACCTCCACATGTATATCATTGGTTATCACCTCTTTCTTTAGATGTTCTACTTTATCGCTTACTATTTCTGCCAACTGCATGGCATCGGCTCCCTTCTTCTTGGCTATCGATATGGTTACGGCCGAATAATCGTCGGGCATAGCGTCCTTTTTGTCTTTCGATGCGGCGCCATAGCCGAACGAAACATACTGCTTAGGCACTTCGGGGCCGTCTTCTATCTCTGCTATCTGATAAAGGTATACAGGCTGATTATCGTTCGTTCCCACAATCAGGTTTTTCACTTCTTCTACATTGGAAAAGAAACTGCCGGTTTGTACTGAATAAACCATATCGCCTGTTATGATATTACCGCTCTGCATCTGCGAATTATTCGCTTGTAAGGCTTGGGTTATTGCCCCGAAGTCGAGTTTGCTCTGTGCCATCTTGTCTTTGTCGAGCATCACTTTCACCTCGCGGCTCTGTCCTCCGACGACGTTTACCTGAGCCACGTCGGGTATTTTCTTTATCTCGTCGCCTACCACTTCGGCTACCTGGCGCAGCTGATAGTCGCCCATCTCTTCACTCCAAAGGGTATATGCCAGTGCGGGCACATCGTCTATGGCACGCGATTTAACTAAAGGCATGGTCGCTCCTTGCGGCATACGGTCCATATTCTTCATTATCTCGTTGTAGAGCTTTACCAGCGAGCGTTCCACATCTTCGCCCACATAGAATTGTACGGTGAGCATTCCCATATCATTCATCGAAGTGGAGTATACATGTTCAACCCCTTTGACATTGGAAACCACCTTTTCGAGCGGTTGCATGATTCTCGACTCTACCTCCTCGGGCGAAGCGCCCGGATAGCCGACCATAATGTCAGCCATGGGCACATCGATCTGAGGCTCTTCCTCACGCGGGATTAGATATAGGCTGAACAGCCCCAAGAGCATAAAAGCGATAAAGAGCAATACGCTCAACTTTGACTTAATGAACGCATTGGCTATTTTTCCTGAAATTCCGTTTTCCATAACTTCCTGTTTATTTAGATGCCGATACTTTTACTCCGTTATACAACTTACTTTCAGCATTCAATACCACTCTATCGCTGTGGTTCAAACCCGAAAGTACCTCTATCTGATTTCCGGTTGTCTTACCCAACCGCACCCAACGCAGGTTGGCTTCACTGCGGTCGTCCACCACATACACACCCGTTAGCTGGTCGCGGTAAACGACAGAATTCTTATCTATCAGTATCTTTGATGCAGTGTCTTCTTTTACCTTATTAGGTATGAGTATATTCACATACATTCCCGAATGGATATTCTCTTTGTCCTTGGTATCGATAGCCAGCTTCATGGCATATTGTCCTCCCGCGCGGTAGGCCGAAGGGCTAAGTTCCGACACTTTACCCGGTATAGTTGTGGCCAACGACTTTATTTCTATCCGGGCCGCATCACCTACTTTCACATACGGGATGTAGCTTTCGGGCACAGAGGCAACGATTTGTAGTTCGCCGCTTTGTTCCATCATCAGGATAGGCATTCCCGGATTGGCCATACTGCCTTCGTCCATTAGTTTCTGGGTAACCGTTCCTGAAAAGGGCGCGCGGATATGGCTATAGGCCAGCATCGCATTCACTTCGTTCATCTGCTGATGAGCCATTTGTACTTTTGCCTGCATGGAAGTATGTTGTAAGGAGACGTTTTCCAATTCCTTATCCGATACACTGTTTTGCGCACGCAGTGTTTTGAAGCGTTCATAGTCTCGCCTGGCGTTTTTCGCTGCTGCTTCGGCCTCTGTGATTATAGCCTGCACCTGTGCTTTTTTAGCCTGAATATCATCACTGCTGATTGAAACTAATAGCTGTCCGGCTGAAACCTTATCACCCGGTTTCGCATGTATCTTATTTATATATCCCATCATACGTGTACTGATGGTGGCTGTTTGCCGGGCAGTGATCTCGCCACTCAAATAAAAGCCTTCGTTGGTTGACTGGGTGGGATAATACACCTCTACATTTACGGTCGGCTGGCCTTTCTCTTTTTGCTCATCGGCAGATGAACAGGAATAAAGCATGGATATTGCTACAATACCTAAAACTACGTTTCTTGAAATTTTCATATCTATCTATTTTGTTAATTCTTAGTTGTGGATAAAAGCCGGAGGTATGCTTCTATTATATTATAGGACATAATAGCTTGTGAGAGCAGAAGCTTCTGCCCAGAGAACTGGGCCTGCGCCATCAATAGGTCGGTAGTACTTGCCAAACCCTCGCTATGACGGTCAGCCAGGATGCGCAAGGCTTCTTCGGCCTGCTCAACGCTTATCTGTTGTTTATTTATTTCCGTTTGCGAGTCGTTCAGATCACGCCTCGCCTTGTCCAATTCCAGTTGTTCTTTTTTAATATGCAGGTTTAGTTCTTCCTGCATCCGGCCTTTTTGGTATTGTGCCGATTTCATTTTACTCCGGTTACGGTTTCCCGAAAAAATATTCCAGCTCAGGTTGATGCCCGCCAGATAAGAATCGTTTCTGAACTTAAAGGCTTTGGAATCGTTCAGGTTGTATGAACCGAAAGCGTTGATGCGAGGCAGGAAGGCCATCCGGGAAGATTTCAGCATCATATCCGTTGCATCTACAGCCTTTTGGAGCGCCATAATATCCGGGCGGAATAAAGAAAGAGTGGTTTCCGGATATATTTCTCTTTTTTGTACTAAAGAATCTGCCGTATATACTTCATCGCTTATGTCTTGCCCCATCAGCAGGCGAAGTCCGTTAGAGGCATTGTGTATGTTACTCTCGGCTTTTGCCAAGGCACTCTCAATAGTGTTTACTTGTACCTGCGCATTCAGTACATCTGATTTTTGTATCAGTCCCTGATTGTAAAAGTTAGCCACCGATCGGTGTATCTGCTTTACATCTTCGAGCGATTTTTGAAGGATATTCCGTGCCTGATAAGCCATTTGTAGTCCGGTATATGCTTTTCTTACTTCAAACTCGATGTATTCTTTGGTGCGCTCAGCTTTATATTTGTACATTTCTTCCTGTGCGCGGGCTCCTTTACGGGCATAAATCATATCCATATTCAATAGAGGCAGTTTCGCCTCTACCTGGGTGCCGTAGTTTTGCGTTGCACCCGGATTATTCAGCTTCGCAGGATCGAAATCCATAGCCGTAACCGATTCTTGTTGTAAGAGGAAGCCAAAGGCATTCAACGGATTGTTTGTCGTCAACGCCGTATATCCCACTGTGATTTGGGGCAGGAAAATAGCATCCGTTTGATGATAGTCGGCATTAGCTATTTTCCTATCCAGATTTGAGATTTTTATATTACTATTATTTTCAACAGCAATATTTACGGCATCCTCTGCCGTAATGTACCGGTGGCTTTGCGCCTGAACCGACAGGCTAAGCCAGATTACACTTAATGTGATGATCGTTGTTCTTTTCATTTTTACTATATTCTACTATTTATTGTATACTCATATTAGTTTCCAATGGAAATATGATGCAAAGGAAAGTAATATATTCCAAAGAAACAAGTTTCCGGCGGAAAATATTATTTTTGAATGTTTTTTCTTATTATTTTGTTTCGTAAACCTCTTATTTGTAGCGGTTATATATTTTTTACAAATTATTTCTAAGAGAAGTAGTTTCCGTTAGAAATAAATGTCTATCTTTGTGGTCTGAATGATAAAAACAAACATATGGAAGTCATAAAAAATAATTGGACATACCTTTTAGGAGCTCTGTTAGGTGCAGTAGGCGGATATCTTTATTGGAGATATATCGGATGTAGCACTGGAACTTGTCCCATAACTTCATCGCCTACCATGAGTACTTTATATGGAGTGCTGATGGGAAGTTTATTAGGAGGAATTTTCAAAAAAGATAAAGCGAAAAAGTAATGAAACAAACAATAATAAATTAAACATTATGGCAGGATTTTTCAGCAGGCTGTTCGGATTAGAAGAGAAGGCCGATTTCAAAACACTTTTAGAAAACGGGGCTATACTTCTGGATGTTCGAACAAAAGAAGAGTATAAGCAGGGAGCAGTAGCTAATTCAGTTAATATTCCCCTGGATAGTTTGAACAACAATCTATCAAAGCTCAAAAAGGATAAACCCATTATTGCCGTATGCGCCAGTGGAATGCGTAGCCGCAGCGCGGTAGCGATCTTAAGGTCTCAAGGGTTTCAGGAAGTATACAATGGAGGAAGTTGGTCTAATTTTTAAATGGAGAACAGTATGAATCGTATATTAAAAAACTGGGATATTACCCGGGTGGTTAGACTGCTATTGGGAATAGCAGTCGCTATCTATTCTATAAGCTCTAAAGATTACATTTTTCTTATGTTAGGAGGAGTGCTGCTTTTTCAGGCAATCATGAATATGTCCTGTTGTGGAGCAGGAGGATGTTATACTGATAAGCAACAGAAAGAAAACATCTATGGTAACCAGATTAGAAAATATAAACCGGATAGAAAATGAAACATACAATCTTGTTATTTCCGCTAATAGCACTGTTGCTAATTTCTTGTAATAATAAAGCGGAAACAAAAAATCAAACGGAAGTAAAAACTAAAAAAGAGAACAATATGACAACAATACATTTAACAAAGGCTGAATTCTTATCAAAAGTTGCTAATTTTGAAGCAAGTTCCCAGTGGCAGTATTTGGGAGATAAGCCGGCATTGATTGATTTCTATGCAGACTGGTGTGGACCGTGTAAAGCGATAGCTCCGGTATTGGAAGAACTGGCGGCAGAATATAAAGACCGTATCTATATTTATAAAATCAATACGGAAACAGAGCCTGAACTTGCTGCTGCCTTTGGAATAAGAAGTATTCCATCATTGCTGTTTATTCCGATGAGTGAACAGCCCCAGATGGCAGCAGGAGCATTGCCCAAACAGCAATTAAAAGATGCTATCGATACTATTTTATTAAAAGAATAATGAGAATATAAATTTATACTGTAATGGCAAATAATATGGATAATTCGCAAGTAAGTACGCTATGTCAGATCAGGGATGTATACAGGGCGATTTATGAATTTGAATCAGACTTTCAGCAATCATATAACCTGGGGTTAAATGAAGGAATGCTGTTATGTTCCCTGAGCATTCAAAAGTATTCTTCAAATGAATTAGCTGGTGTTTTGGGATTGAGTAACTCGAATACGTCGAAAGTAATAAAATCGGTAGAAAAGAAAGGGCTTATCAAGCGTATTGTCGGGAAAGACGATAAGCGCCAGATGTATTTTACGTTGACAGGAGCAGGACTAAAAAAGCTTGAATCGATTAAATGCGCTGAATTCACTATTCCTGAATCATTAAAGCCAGTGATCAAGCTGTAATAGCAGGAAATAAAAAAAGCAGAAGCAACGGTTTCATTAACTATTGCTCCTGTCTTTTTTGTTATGTCAATGATCCTAGAAACAGAGTCTTTATATTTTATATTATACTATTATATACCCAATAACCGGTATTCCTTTATTTTGTACTGATTCAGGGTATCGACTAAGAGACTATCCCTTACCGTAATAGTTATCTCTCTGTCAGATTTCAACAACCTACGCAACAGTTTATCGTATCCCTTCCCTTTGAGTTCCAGTTTGCCGATTTCATCTATCCAGACAGGAATGTGGTCAGAAGAACTCAATATGTATCGTTCGGCTATCTCGAATGTTTCTTTCAGGAAAGCAAACCGTCCCTGGATAAGATAACAGTTCTCGTTTTGGTATATGGATTCTTTTAAACAGATAAAAGGGATTTCTTCTTTACCGGGTAGCAGAATGAGATTGTAACCCACAATCGTTTCTTCCTCATTGTATAGTTTTTTTGCGTATAAACCTATACTATCTCCACTTTCTTCGTATAGTTTTAGAAATCGGGTACTCTTTCCACCATTTACAGGCCCTGTTATAATCCTTATCATGGGTTGCTCTTATTTTTAGTAAACCGGTAAGCCAGCGAAATATAATACCGCCGTCCTTCCATTGGATATCCTTCGGAGAAATAATAGAGTTTGTCGAAGAGATTTTTTATTCCCAGTTTTACATCGAATCCATTAAACTGTTTACCTATATTAGTATGGAACAGTGCATATCCCGGGATTGTTATTTTGCCGTCACTGCTCATATTCGTTTTGCTGACGGCGGTCATCCGCGCCTGAATCCTTATATCATAGAAAGGGCTGACTTGTATCATCGCGTTCCATTTATGATCGGGTACTTCAGTAAACTTTATATCCTTATCCGTTTTGTTTACGCGGTTGATATAGCTGTAATTAGTTTCTGCTTCTATCCACCTGTATCGGTAAGATAATCCAGTTTCAAAACCCCTAAAATGAGCTTTCCCTTTATTCTGAAGTTGCCATATAAGCGGGTCTTCTGTATCCACTCCTGTGATTTCCTGAATGGTATTGGTGAGAAGCATATAATATGCGCTTGTGTACCATTGCCAATGATTCCATTTGCCGTTATAAGTTAAATCCAGATTGTAGGAATGTTCTGTCTTCAGATCGGGATTAGGGACTGCCTTTCCCCGTTTATACGAATATCGCTCTTTTAGTGAAGCAAAACGGGAATTCCGGGAAAAACTGAAACGTAGTCCATGATTAAGATTGTATCGGTAATCCACTGCTAACTGGTAGTTGATATCGTTGTCTGATGATTTTGGATAATTCACTATTCCGTATTCTTTAGAACTCTCTAATTGTTCGTAGGCTTCGATAGTAGCACCCTGATGCCGAAAATATCCAATGCCAGCCAAAAGGGATAACTTGTCATTGATAGTGTAGGTGTTTTCCAAAGAGAGGGAAGCCGTATATTCACTTTGTTCGGCTTCGGGGTCATCATCATCGTGGCTGCGATGCACATCTTTCTTGTAGTTCGCTCCCAGTTTCAGATGATTATTTTCTATCCCTTTCCATCCCAATACCAAACCTGCTCCCAGCGAATAATCGTCATAATAGCTATCGAAAGCCGATTTGCTTTCCTGCGAATTATAATTCTCATCATCATAGGCTTTCAGCAAGTTATAGTATCGGTCGTAAAACAGGCGGGATTCCAATCTCCATTCTTTACCAAGATTAGTTCCGGAAAAGAAATATATCTGATCTTTATCCCAATCCTTATATCTCCAGAAACGTGGTTTGCTCTTTTTGCCCAGATAGGGGGGGACGTATTTATCCGCG
This sequence comes from Parabacteroides sp. HGS0025, assembly GCF_000969845.1. Lineage (NCBI taxonomy): Bacteria > Pseudomonadati > Bacteroidota > Bacteroidia > Bacteroidales > Tannerellaceae > Parabacteroides > Parabacteroides sp. HGS0025. The sequence goes on along the minus strand of NZ_KQ033902.1, from coordinate 1,597,816 downwards.
CGCACCATACTGTATCCCACAACATATTCATCACCTTCCCGAGGGGTGAAGCCAAACTTTCCATTCAGTTGCCAATCGGTTGTTTCGGAATGATGCCGCTTGCTTCCTTCCTGTAACCCCTCTACTGCGTCATAGCCCGAAGGCAGGTGGAAATCATTACGGTGTATCCAACCCGCATCCACTTGCAGGAACCATTTGTCCTGCCTGGTTCCCAGATTTACAGATGTATTCCATAGTGTACTGGCCTGTATACCTACTTCCAGCTTATTGGTTGGTGACGCACTGATGATATTTACAGCTCCCCCCATCGTATTCCCGCCTAATAAAAGGGAGGATATTCCTTTCGATACATGGATTTTGGAAACGGAAGCGGTCTGCAAGCGTCCCAGATCAATGAACCCGTCAAAAGGAACGGATACAGGTATCCCGTCCATATATACCGGAATACGGCTCTGGTTAAATCCTCGCAAATAGATCATGGTTTCTCCGCGCGATGAAGCTTCTGTAAGCGTTATCCCCGGTATCCACTCCAGTGCTTCGGGCACTTTGGTGATATCCATTTGTTTTATTTCCAACGAAGATATTTCAGTGCCCGCGGATGCGGGAAGTTTTTCCATCACTACCACTTCTCCAAGTGAGAATGTTTTTATACTGTCGATCTCTTCTTTTCCAGTGTTCTGGCCATAACTGTTCAGTGTGCATACGACCAGCAGTATACACACTACGACTTGTTTAAAGTTTATCATTTTCTAAAATAATCAATCACAAAATGTACCGGTACCATCACCATGTGCATCAACTTGGTAAACGGGAAGAGAATAAATATCAGAAACCCGTTAATAATATGCAGTTTGTATACCCAGCTCTGATGGGCTATATATTTCCACGAATCGGGTTCGAATATAACAATACCTTGTGCCCAATGTTCCATAGCCATATAATCCTCGAGTGGAGATTGAGTGGTAATGTATGTGCCCCACAAACCCAGTGCGATCTGGAAGAGTAATAGGGCTACGATGATATAGTCCTGCAATTGACCGGTTGCCCGCACACGTATATTTGTAAACCGGCGCAGGGCAAGTATGGTAATACCGATAAGCGCGGCAATACCCGATAACGAACCCATACTAATGGCGAGCAGGCGCTTGGTTTCGTTCGAAATGAGCCATGTATAAAGCCATTCGGGCGTAAGTAGTCCAAAAATATGTCCCAGAAATACCAGTATGATGGCATAATGAAAGAGCGTGCTTCCCCAGCGGATACTTTTATCGTTGCTGATAAATTGTGACGAAGTGGCTTGTATGGTGTTATTACGCTTGACGGCGCGATAAATAAATCCTGCCGCGAATACGCCCAGAGCGATATAGGGTAGATATCCCAGGAAGAAATTATTCAGATAATCCGATATTGTCATACACTCACTCCTTTCTTTTTATCAGGCTCGCTCTCCAAAGGAGTAGAGAGGCTATGTAATATATCCAGAAGAAGGACATAGGGTGTTTCTTTTTTCTCTAGCGCTTGCTTCATATTGTCCAAAATATGAGATACTTCGTGTAGTAGTTTCTCAGATTCTTCTACCCGTGTCAGCAGTGACAGGTATTCCAGAAAGAGCGGCAGGTAATCCGGTAATTCGTTGGAGCATGGGGTGAATCCTGACCCGGCATACATCTCCGTAAGATCTACCATAGCTTGTCCGCGCTCGCGTGAATCGCCATATACGTGGTCGAAAAGATAGAGATTACTGTGGGTCGAAAAATCGAACAACTGTACATATTGCTGTTGCCACCCTGTTAATGACAGCGATAGGACGTAGTCGATAAACACTTGTAATTTGACGCGTTGAGGTTCGTCCAGATAGCTTTCTTCTTCTACAATCCCCATCACACCCGAAAGATTCTCCTTTAATTCTTCGTTTGGATAATCCAGTAACAACGACAATATTTTATATGTATTTTGCATAACTAACGTATTTAAATAAAACACACTCTTACCTTCCACCAAACAGGTTGCGTCCTTCCTCTTCTTTACCCGGATATTCGTAACCCAACCCGGCCCGTAGTCCGGCCAGATCGGTATCTTCCGTCTTCGTAGGAGCTGTTGGAATAACAAACCGGTCTTTGTAATCAGCAATGGCCATATAGCGGTACATATCTTCATAATCGGCCTTTTCCAGTCCTAATTCCGCGGGAATCAAAGGGTTTTCGTTTTTCTCCACGGTGCGCTGGCGCATATACTGTCTCATGGCCAGCAAACGTGCCAGAGCGGTTCTTACAGGGGTTTCGTCTCCTGCCGTCATCATTCGTGCGATATAATTAACCGGGATACGCATTTCATCGACGGTGGCAAAGAAGTTATCCTTTACATCTGCTTGCTGAAGTACGGGAGACATGGGCGGCACGTACCATACCATAGGTAATGTACGGTATTCGGGATGAAGGGGAAAGGCCACTTTCCATTGTTTCATTAGTTTGTAGACAGGTGAAGCCTGTGCCGCCCTGATAAATGAATAGGATATTCCTTGTTCCTGTGCCTTGCTGATAACTTGTGGGTCGTCAGGATCAAGTATCAGGTCAAGCTGCTTTTCGTACAGGTCTTTATCGTTTTCCGTGGCGGCATATTCATCGATACGGTCGGCATCATATAATAATACGCCGATATAGCGGATGCGCCCTACACAGGATTCGGAGCAGACTGTCGGTTTGCCGTTTTCTATCAGTGGATAGCAGAACGTGCATTTCTCTGATTTTTTCCTGTCCCAGTTAAAGTAGGTCTTTTTGTAAGGACATGCGCTTACACATTCACGCCATCCCCGGCATTTATTCTGGTCGATGAGTACGATTCCGTCTTCTTCCCGTTTATATATTGCTCCCGAAGGACAGGATGCCGCACAGGCGGGATTGAGGCAATGCTCACACAGGCGTGGGACATAAAACATAAATGATTTCTCAAACTCTTCGTATCCTTTTGTATCAAAGTCTTTCAGGTTTGGGTCTTTTTTACGTTCATTGAAAGAACCGCCCAGATTATCTTCCCAGTTGGGGCCGTATTCTATTTTTTCCATCCGCTGGCCTGTAACCAAAGAATAAGGACGGGCACTCGGAGCCGTACGAAAACGTTTCGTCCCCGTCAACTTCGAGAAATCAAAAGTGAAAGGCTCGTAATAATCCTTCATATCGGGTAAATGCGGATTGGCAAAAATCGTAGAAAGAATACTGAGATTGTTTCCTTGCAATAACTGCAACTTGCGTTTCCTGACAGTCCAGCCGCCTTTGTACCTGTCCTGATTTTCCCATTGTACGGGATAACCTGGTCCGGGTTTGGTTTCTACATTGTTAAACCAAACATACTCCATTCCTTTACGGCTTGTCCATACATTTTTGCAGGTAACAGAGCAGGTATGGCAACCGATGCACTTGTCAAGACTCAAAACCATAGCCATTTGTGCTTGTATTTTCATCTTACTGCCTCCTTTCTTTCTTCCATATCCTCATCTTCCCAGAGAACGGTTTCACATTTGCGGATAATTACAAATTCGTCGCGGTTGGCGCCGATCGTTCCATAATAATTCAGTCCGTATGATAATTGGGCATATCCGCCAATCATGTGTGTAGGTTTAGGGCAAATGCGGGAAATGGAATTATGTATTCCTCCCCGGTTTCCCGTAATAGAGCTTAATGGAACATTCACTGTTCTTTCCTGATTGTGATACATAATCAAAGCGCCTTCGGGAATACGTTGTGAAACGATAGCCCGGCAACTTGCCGTTCCGTTGTCGTTGAACACTTCTACCCAGTCGTTATCCTGTATGTTTATTTTGGCGGCATCCGCCTCGCTAATCCAGATAACAGGTCCTCCTCTACCCAATGTAAGCATGAGTAAATTATCGCTCCATGATGAATGGATAGACCATTTGTTGTGAGGGGTAATCAGGTTCAGTGTCAGTGTATCATCGCTAATCCGCAACCTTTCTTTTACGTTATTAACTTCCTGTTTTGATAAGGGCGGTTTATAGCATACCAATCCTTCGCCGAATGCTAGCATCCACGGATGGTCTTGATATAGAGATTGCCGTCCGGTTACGGTACGCCAGGGAATGAGTTCGTGTACATTGGTGTAATTGGAGGTATAGTTCACTTCGTGAGATTCAACACCGCTCCATATCGGAGAATTGAGTACGCGGCGGGGCTGTTGTACCAGGTCGTCATAACGGATTTGGGTATCGCCTCCTTCCTCGGTCAAATGCTCTAAATCCAGACCTGTAGGCTTTTCCAAAGATTTCCATGCTTTACGCGATGTAACGCCATTACTTTCGGGTGCCAGCGACAGTATGGATTCGATAGCCTGAATATCCGTTTCCAAAGCAGGCAAGCCTTGTGTAACTCCCCGATCCTGTATCGTTCCGTTCAATTTCTTGAGGAACTCGTATTCCTCATTCGATTTCCATGTGATACCTTTTCCTGTTATTCCTGCTTTTTCCAATAATGGACCCAAAGAAGTAAAACGTTTATATGTATTCGGATAATCACGCTCCACCACGATCAGTTTACCCATATTGTGCCCGGGAACAGGATGGTTCCCGCTTTCTTTCCAATCATCCACAAACAAGGGTTCCGATATTTCGCCCGGTGAATCGTGCATCAGTGGCTGCATTACTACATCTTTTTCTACTCCTAAATGCCCCTGGCATAGTTGAGAGAATTTCTCGGAAATGCCTTTGAATATATCCCAATCGGTACGCGACTCCCACACAGGGTCTACCGCTTTCGAGAAAGGGTGAATAAAGGGGTGCATATCCGTGCTGCTAATATCGTTTTTCTCGTACCACGTAGCAGCCGGCAGTACAATGTCGGAATGGAGGGAAGACGATGTCATCCGGTAGTCGAGCGTAACAACCAGATCGAGTTTGCCTCTTGCTCCTTCATCGTGCCAGTTCTGATAGCGAGGTAGTGGTTCGCCCAGTTCCTTCAGGTCTTCGCCGAATACACTGTTTTGTGCACCCAGAAGATGCTTCATAAAATATTCCACCCCTTTGGCGCTACTACCGATAAGGTTGGCACGCCAGATGAAAAGGTTTTTAGGGCTGTTCTCTTTCCTGTCCAGATCTTCCGAAGCCAGATTCAGTTCACCTGTATGCAATTTATCGGTGATATAATTGGAAACATCTATATTTTTAGACTCGGCTTCCTTACATATCTGCAACGGGTTCCGGTCGAATTCGGGCGAAGCGGGAAGCCAACCCATCCGTTGCGATTTGATATTGCAGTCGAGCAACGTGAGTTTACTCCATTCGTCTTTCTTGCATAGTGGAGAAATCAAGCTGTCGACTTTCACCTTTTCGTAACGCCACTGATCGCTGTGCATATAGAAGTAACTCGTCGTATTCATGTGGCGGGGAGGACGTATCCAGTCCGAAGCAAAAGCCAGTGTTGCCCATCCCGATTGCGGCCGTACTTTTTCCTGACCTACATAATGCGCCCAGCCGCCGCCCGATTGCCCTACGGTTCCACACAGGATAAGCAGGTTCATGGCGGCACGATAAGTCATATCGGTATTGTACCACTGGTTGACCCCGGCGCCAATAATAATCATACTTTTACCTTCTGTTTTGGCAGCGGTTTCGGCAAACTGGCGGGCAACGGTGATTACCCTTTCGGCAGGAACTCCTGTTATCTGCTCCTGCCATTTCGGAGTATAGGGAATATTATCGTTATAATCTTTCGCGGTTTGCGGGTCGTTCAATCCTCTTTCCACACCATAGTGAGCGAGCATGATGTCGAACACTGTAGCGCATAGTACTTCACCTTCTGCTGTTTGGCATTTCACAACCGGCACTTTTCTTCTTTGTACATCCGCATGGGCAGAGGCGTTGAAGTAGGGGTTTTTATATTCTTCCCCTCCGAAGTAAGGAAAGGATACATCAATGATTTCGTCTTTTTTATCTATCAGAGATAAAAGAGGGGTATATTCTTTTCCTGTCCGCAGATCTTCGTTCCGCAGGTTCCACTTGCCTTCGTTGTTCCAGCGCGAACCGATACATCCGTTGGGAACTACCTTTTCGCCCGTTTGCTCGTCTAGCAACACAGGATACCATTCCGCTTGTTTCTCTATATTTAGTTTATCTTTGAAGTCGGAGGCACGAAGCATCATTCCGGTGCGGTAGCCCCCTTCGTAAGACTCCAGTTTCACCAGGAAAGGCAGGTCGGAATATTTCCTTACGTATGAGTCGAAATATGGAGTTGTTTTATCTACAAAAAATTCTTTCAGAATAACATGTCCCATAGCCATTCCTAATGCGGAATCAGTTCCCTGTTTCGGATTCAACCATATATCGGCAAATTTGCTTGCGTCACTGTAATCAGACGATATGGTAATAACTTTCGTTCCCTTGTATCTTACCTGCGTAAGGAAGGGCGAATCGGGCGTGCGTGTTACAGGTACATTGGAGCCCCACAGCATGATAAAAGACGAATTGTACCAATCGGCGCTTTCGGGAACATCGGTTTGTTCACCCCATGTTTGCGGGGAAGCAGGAGGCAGGTCGCAATAGAAATCATAAAAACTGAGGCATGTGCCTCCAATAAGGCTTAAGTAACGGGTTCCCGCGGCATATGACACCATCGAAAAAGCCGGGATAGGAGTAAATCCCACCAGGCGGTCGGGCCCGTATTTCTTTATGGTATAGATATTGGCGGCAGCAATGATTTCCTGTGCCAGATTCCAGTCCAGACGGACGAATCCACCTAATCCCCGTCTTTCTTTGTATTTTTTAGAGGCAACCTCATCAGCCATCACCGCTTCCCAAGCCGGGACAGGATCATGTAGTATAGCTTTTTGCTGTTGATAGGCTTCCAGCAACTCATGGCGTATCATCGGGTGTTTCACACGTCCCGAGTTATACAGATACCATGAATAACTCGCTCCGCGAGGACATCCGCGCGGTTCGTGGTTCGGCAGTCCCGGACGGTTTTGCGGATAATCCGTTTGTTGGATTTCCCACGTAACAATACCTTTCTTTACGAATATTTTCCAGGAACAGGAGCCTGTACAATTTACACCGTGAGTAGAACGTACCTCTTTATCGTGTTGCCAACGGTTGCGGTAAAAGTTTTCCCATGCTCTCTGTCCGGTATCTCCGGCTCCCGAAAAGAACTTCTTTTTTTGTAGAAGAGACTTTATCATAGCGTTCTGTTATTTTTTGTTCTTATTGCGAACAACCAATCCGAAATAGAGGATCAGTAGTACGATTATACTTAATACGGTAAAGGTGAAAAAGCCCCGGTAATAACCGGTGATTCCCATCACATCCACCACTTTTCCAAGTACGGGAGGAATAACAAATCCACCGAAAGCGCCCAGGCCTCCAACCCAGCCGGATGCCCCACCTACCGATTTGGATACATATACAGGAACCAGTTTCATAATGGCGGCATTATTCAGTCCGAACGCAACGGCAATGACCAGTGTGCAGATTCCGGACAATATCCAGTTACTCGAAAATGCCATGATGATGGAAACAGAGCCTAACAGTGCGATAGCAAACATACTGACTTTCAGCCCACCTATCCTGTCGGATATACTACCACCGGGAATACGCAATAAAGCAGCCAGACAAGCATATACCGCCGTGTAAAGACCTGCTTGGGTAGCCGACAAACCGTGTGTCTTCTGCCAGTATGTGGGAAGCCATGCCGTGAGGGCCATAAAGCCGCCGAAAGTAACGAAGTAGGCGATAACGAGTATCCATGTTTCAGGAATTTTAGCAGATATAATAAGGCTTTGCTTCATATTTCCTGCCGGAAAAAGCTCCTGTCCGGCTTCGGTTGCCATTTTCTTGCTCTCATCTTCGCTGAAACCTTTCGTCCGGTACTGGAAAAAATAAGCATTGCAACTGATAACGGCATACAAAATAGTGCCGAGAATCATAAACGCAGTCCATATATGATAAGCTGACACAAAGCCCACAGATTGCAATAAGACCGGAAGTATAAGTGCGAAAACACCGGCACCCAATGTGCCGAATCCCCCGAATATACCTAAGGCAAATCCCTGTTTATTTTTCGGATACCAGTAAGATGTCTGTCCCGCACCTACCGAAAAGGTTGCAACTCCGCATCCACTTAGGCATCCGAATAACAGAATAAGCCAATAAGTACCTTCCATATTGTCGGGATAATGGGTGGTAAGAAGCAAGCTGAGCCCGGCCAGCCCGATAACGGACAAAACCATGAGCCAAAGAAATGACTTTCGCCCTCCATTTTCATCTACCGATGCCCCGAATGGTATACGAAGCAATGAACCCGACAGGGTAGGTATGGCTACCAATAGCCCCAACATAGATGGGGAGAGCTCCATTACTTCGTTCAGTTTGGTGGCCGACGGGCCAAAGAGTGATATGGCTGCCGAACCGAAGAAAAATCCCAGGGTAGCAGCCGCCAGTCCGCGAGCCGGAGAACCTTTTATCTTTATCGCATTCATTTTATTGTGTTTTTATAGTCTTCTTGGCTATTGATATTTGCGAAAAAATGCTCCCACTGGTCAGGGATCGTTATCCTTCGCGTATTCTCCCGGTTAAAGATTTGTTTTATACGATATTGTTTTTTTTCGATCGCTTTTTCGATATCCGGTAATGCGTTTTTCGATACCAGTAAAGGGAATATTCCTATATTTTCAGCATGATTCCACCCGATTACGTTTTCACCCTTGCCTGCTGCCAGCATATGCATGATAATTTCATTTGTAATGAAAGGCATATCACAGGTTAATACCAGTATCCAGGGGGTAGAACTGTATAATAAAGCTGTATATATTCCCCCCAAAGGACCTGTTTCGCTTATTTTATCTTCTAATACAGCGGCGCCAAAGCTTTCGTATTCAGGATAAGAGCCTGATATAACTACTTCTTTCGCATAGGGCTGAAGTAATGCGGTAATATGCTTTAGAAAAGTCTCATCTCCATATTTGCTTAGGGCTTTGTTAGAGCCGAAACGGGAGCTTTTCCCTCCTGCCAGCACTACACCGGTGATTTCGTCGGGATGTAGCATGATACAAATTTATAATAACACATTTAGAACGATAGACACAAAAAGGAAGGGTATAGCCAACCGGCCTGTCCATTTTGTATAGTCGAAACTCAGGGGAACACACCGAACCAGATAAGCGGCGCCTACAAGCATTATACCCTGTATCAGTGAACGCCATCCCCACTGGAAAAACAATCCCGCGTCGTAAGGTTTATGTACGCTTGGATTGTAAGTAATAAAAGCATCCATAAATAGCTGCCATCCCCGGAAGATAAAAATAGAGGCCAGTACCATGATAAATGCTACGGGAATTCCTATCTTCCATAATGCTTCTCTTTTCTTTGCATATATACAAAATCCCCACGTTACCAACCCCTCCAGAAAGATGGCCACGGCAGGATTTGTTACATGATAAACAGGCACAGCGGGCAGCATAAACAGGTTGACTAATTTTACCATTGCCGCTACTCCTGCCACTTTCACGACAGAAGACATCTGCCCGGTCTGTTTGACAGCCATCATCATGCACATCAGTCCGAAAGGATAAAGTACCAGCACTTCACCCTTGAAATGGATAAGGTGAAGCAACCACCCGAGGGTAGCTTCGAGTATGCCCCACAAAGCGCCCCAGAAGATAATTGTTTTCAGGTTATTCATGTTTTTTCAATATTAGGCGAATACATATTTGCAAATTTAGTATATACCATTGGTGAAATAGGTGTTCTTAATTACATACCATCTATTTAAAACATCAATTAACGTTAAAAGTTTATAGTTGATAAAATTGTGTGTTCTCTATTTTATTCTCTATTTTTGTATATCAGTAGATAGAAGTATGGAACGAATTGTTTTTACGGCAAAACATGAAGAACTGCTGTTGCAGATTCCTTTGTTTAAGGATTTATCCCCCAAAGTACAACACTCTTTGCTGGAAAGATTAGATTGTGCCGTTTACAACATAAAGAAGAACGATATTATAGCCAGGCAAGATTCTCCCTGCCGGGAATTAATGGTTTTACTGGAAGGAAAATTGAAAGTGGATATTATAGATGCCCTATGTAATGAGGTACTGATTGAGCATATAATAGCCCCGCGCGCATTTGCTACTCCTCACTTATTTAAGGCTGATACTACGCTTCCGGCTACTTTCAAAGCAACGGAGGATGGGGTGTTGCTGAAAGCTACTAAAGATTCCGTCTTCAAACTTATCAGTGAGTTTCCAGATTTACTGAAAAGTTTTTTGTGTGTTGCTGGAAACTGTAATAAGTGCACTGTTTTGCGTTTGCGGGCATTGTCGTATAAAAATATACGCAGTCGTTTTGTTGCTTATCTTTTCGAACAAAAACTGGTCGATAATAATATTGTCCATATTGATCATAATCAGGCTCAACTGGCGGATTATATATGTGTTACCCGCCCTGCCTTGACAAAAGAAATCAGTAAAATGGCCAAAGAAGGGCTTATTCTTATGAAAGGAAAAACAGTGGAACTGTTAAATATCCCGGAATTAAGAAAAGCTATTTTATAATAATATAAAGCAGAACCTATGGAGTTTCCATAGTAACTTCAGAAGATGTTTGAACTTGCTTTAAATTAATATGCGCTAAAGAAATCTGGCTTTATAGTAAATCCTATTCTGATTTGGTTTGTATACTCCTTGTAGTTCAACAAACCCTCTCCATAACCGGCATAGTAATCCAAAGTTAGATATTGGTTTGAGTTCTTGGATACCCGAAATGATAAAGATGTATGGATATTAGGATTTATAATCTTATCACGTGGAACTATCTCAAGACTGAACCACCATAAATTTTTCTTATCAATATAATTGATTGAAAAATTACCATAGCCTTTATATCTCAGCATATCTTTATTATGTTCCCCATCTACATATGGTAAATAAGCTTGTGCTTTAGCAGACAATCGCATGTTGTAAAAATATTTAATCGATACATTTATATAGTTCCAGCTTCGTGAATCCAAATCTGCCTTTCCATTTGATTCATGTTCGAGTGAAAGCATTACCGCTCCCTTTAGTTTGTTATTCCTTATTACATATCTGCCTATCCCAATACCCGGATTATAATTTGTATCATGAAAAGGGCTTGATTCATCATAAATATCCCAAAATGATTTCTGAGAATAGGTTATATATAGAAATGAATTAAAAGGAAGAACACTTTTGGTGACCCTGTGACGAATACTGAACTGAAAAAAAGCATCTGCAGTTTTTCGGTTTACAGGTTTGTTCAAAGGTATTCCGGTTACCATATAATTATCCTTATATACTGCAAAAGCAGTTTGTTTATCCAATACAGATCTTACAAGGTTTTCTGTGACTTCAATAGGTTTATGCTTCAGAATATTTACCGATTGCATTTCGGCTAAATAGTCATTTCGTAACGAAAGGCTATCTACATGCAAGATTGTATTCTCTTGTGAATAAGCAGATGTGCCCTGAATAATAAGGATAAAGAATATCAATGTACTATAATTCATTACTTTCATGTCTGAAAAATAAAGAGTGAAAAAAAATGTTTCATAATAAATTAAGAAGGTTTCGATCTTACTTCTGAGAACAATAATATCCAATGGAAATATGGTACAAAGGAAATTATTATTTTCCATAGAAACAAATTTCCACGGGAAAATAAAATAAATATTTGATTTACTACTATACTTGGTTCAAAGAAAGTATATTTAAGTAGCTGCTCGCACTTGATTTTTCATTATCAGGCTGTCGCCTGCTTTTATGCACTTCGAAGTATAGAGTGCCGACTTGTATGAACACATGAAGTATCCAATAATGTGTATACAGTATCTCAAGCGGAGATTAGAAATGTAACCTTAAAACTACACAATGGAGTTATTTAGAGTCAGAATATACTTATCAATATAGAATTGTTTATCTTTTGATTTGTATTGTTGTATATACCGTGGGTGTTCAAGAACGGTTATACGTCCAAATAAATTCGCTTTTTTATTCATTTCTGAAATATATGTAGCATTCATTTTTCCCAATACAAACACTTCGCTACAGTCTATCCCGATAGTAATTTGTTTTTTCAATGAAGTAATCATAAACTCTTCCGTCATTCTTAACAGTGAAGTATCGTCATAATAATTGGCATTAACCCATTTCCCTACTTCTTTTTCGCGGACAATAGCCAAAGGGAAAGGTGAATTTATAAAAAAATCTTGATAAAAGAGCTCAGCCCCACCATATTGGGCAATCATATCATAGACGAATACAGACGATATTTCGTGCGTTTGTGCCGATTGCATTCGGATACCACAAACATTTTCCAAATGTTTTGTATCAGTAAAAGGAATACCGGTAATCCCTGCCCCATGCCTACCTGGATTGATACCTATAATAAACTTGCGCTGCCGGGAATCGGTGTAGTATTTGCGATAAAACTGTTCCATTACTTTTACTGCTTCCGGGTTATCACAAAAAGGATTTACTACCCTAAATCCAGCTGGTAATTCTCCGATGTACGCTAAATTCTTGTTGTACTCAATAATATTATCTGCAAATGTTTTTATCACAATTATTCCTTTATTCTTTTTGTCTTTCCTGATACTTCTATTATATCAAGCCGTATGATATTTGTCCGGTGGAATGATTTCTCGGCATATTTCATTCCTATTTCTTTATTATTGGGTGAATACTTATCTAAAATCAGCAATAAGGCTTTCATGCATTCTTTTTCCGTTAACTCCATGAATACGATACCCCGAACAACAATACTTTCGTAGGCTGTGGTAAATTTGTGCGATATTACTTTTGTATGACCAATTACAGAAAATGAAACTTTGGGATTTTCTTTCAGGCAATCCAATTTATACCCTTCAGGCGCACAATGAAAATAGATTGAATGATTACCATCCCAGACATAGTTAAGCGGAATGCCATACCCTCCTATTTCTTTATCAACACTTTCAACCATTGAAAGTACTCCATACTCGCCTGTACGCAAGAGCTCAATGGATCCGGATTCATCCAGTAGTCGGTCTTGCCTGCGTACACCTTCATTATTTAACTTTACTTTATTTTTCATCCCAATAACTCTTTCAGATCATTGTACTTTAAAATTTTTCCTTTGCCGGCTTCAAATTCTATAATACCATCGTGCGCCATTTCAGATATAGCTCTTGAAAGAGAAGGACGTTCTACCCCAAAATACTCGGCAAGTGATGCAATGCTCCGCCCTAACTCAAATGTTCCACTTTGGTCACGTTGTAGAATATAATAGGCAATTTTAGCCTTAATTCCTTTTTGTGAGAATATTTTCAGCCTTTCCGACAGGAATTGCACCCGGTTGGCTATAAAAGCCATAAATCCCCTTAAGAATCCGGGGCATTTAGCCATCTGTTTTTCAATAGAAGACTTACTGATTAGTATCACTTCACAATCCTCCATTGCGGTAACCTCCACCGGAAAGCGGTTATTGTCTGCAAAAATAAAAGCCGCAGCTAACGGATAAGGAGCTGTAATTTCTTCCACAGAGACGGTAAGTCCCGACTGGGAAATAATTTCCGTCTTTACCTTCCCTCTCGTTAGCATATACAAGTCGGATATGCGATCGCCCTGCGAAGCAATCAGCTCTCCTCTTTTATAGTTTTTGACTTTATGGTCGATTGTACATCTTATTTTCTCAATCTCTTCGGGAGATTTCTCCCGACATAGGGTACAGAAAAATAGTAAGTCGGCATTCATACATTCTATTTTCCGCAAAGTTACACATAATAAATTTTACAAGCGTAACGAATGTTACGCTTTTTATTTTCGCAGTACTGTATGTTTGCAAAAGGATAATTGAGGAAGGTTAATGAAAAGAACAGTTATAAAGATAGATGAAGAATTGTGTAATGGCTGCGGAATTTGTGTCAATGGTTGCCATGAAGGAGCATTACAACTTATTGATGGTAAGGCTCGAATGATTAGCGATTTGTATTGCGACGGTTTGGGGGCTTGTATCGGAGACTGTCCTGTGGGAGCAATAGACTTTGAAGAACGTGAAGCTGAGCCTTACGATGAAATTGCAGTTATGGAAAGGCTTGTTCCCAAAGGAGAAAAAACAATCCGGGCTCATCTGCTTCATTTGAAAGAGCATAATGAAACAGCACTTTTGGCTCAAGGCCTTCGTTACCTGGAAGAACATAACATAGAAATAGATATGGATATAGAGAATAATAATGAACAAAACTCAGACTGTGGGCAAGCCTTCTCGGCCTGTCCAGGAAGCAGGGAGATGTCTTTCGCTCCGGTAAAACCGGTAGTACCAATCGGCAGCACCCCTTCGCAGTTACGTCAATGGCCGGTTCAACTTCATTTACTGAATCCGCAGGCGGGATATTTCCGGGGTGCTGATGTGGTGCTGGCTGCCGACTGTACAGCTTATGCTTATGGTGGCTTCCATGACCGTTTCTTAAGAAATCGCATATTGGCTATTGCCTGCCCGAAACTTGACAGCAACAAAGAAGTGTATGTATCGAAAATTGCCGATATGATAGACGGGGCACAGATTAATACACTGACAGTTGTTATTATGGAAGTTCCCTGCTGTGGTGGGTTATTACAATTAGTTAAAATGGCTCTGGAACAGGCTTCAAACAAAGTACCTGTTAAAAAGGTTGTTATAGGTATAGAAGGAGAAATAGTAGAAGATAACTGGATATAAACAATTAAAATCAAAGAAAGATGAACATGTTTTGCTATCAATGTCAGGAAACAGCACAGAACAAAGGTTGTACTGTGAAAGGAGTATGCGGAAAGACTTCCGATGTGGCTAACTTACAGGATTTATTGATATTCCTGTTAAAGGGTATTTCCCGTTATACGGTAGAAATGCGAAAGAAAGGAATTGAGGTATCGGCAGAGACTAATCACTTTGTGATGGAGTCGCTCTTTATGACGATTACCAATGCCAACTTCGACAAGGAACGTTTTGTAACTCGTATTCAGGAAGCTATCGCTTTACGCGATAAGCTTGCGGCAGAGGCAGGAAATATCACTGCCGATTGCGATTGTATGACCTGGAGAGGGAACTCTTTGGATGAAATGGAGGCGAAAGCTGCTACAGTCGGCGTACTTAAAACAGAAAACGAAGATGTACGCTCTTTACGTGAATTGCTCACATATGGATTAAAAGGGATGGCTGCATACGCAGAACATGCCGTAAATCTGGGCTTTGATGATGAAGAAATTCAAGCCTTTATGCAAGAAGCATTGGTTGCTACCACTCAAGAACTTTCTGCCGATGAATTAACAGCATTAGTTTTGAAATGCGGAGAATACGGTGTGAAAACAATGGCGCTGCTCGATAAAGCAAATACATCAACTTATGGCAATCCGGAAATAACAAAGGTAAATATAGGTGTACGTAATAATCCTGCCATATTGATATCCGGACACGATCTGCGCGATATGCAAGACCTGTTGGAACAGACCGAAGGTACCGGTGTCGATGTGTATACCCACAGCGAAATGCTTCCGGCACATTACTATCCGGCATTTAAGAAATACAAGCACTTCGCAGGTAACTATGGTAGTGCCTGGTGGCGTCAGAATGAAGATTTCGAATCATTCAACGGTGTTATCTTGTTTACAACCAACTGTATTGTTCCGCCCCGTTCCACTTCCACTTATTCAGACAGGGTTTATACTACAGGAGCTTCCGGCTTCAGTGGATTCACACACATTGAAGACCGCAAAAACGGACAAGCGAAAGACTTTTCAAAACTGATCGAACACGCTAAACAATGCAAAGCCCCTACTGAAATCGAGACAGGAGAAATCATCGGAGGTTTTGCCCATGAACAGGTATTCGCACTGGCCGATAAGGTAGTCGATGCTGTAAAATCAGGCGCTATCCGTAAGTTCTTCGTGATGGCAGGTTGCGACGGACGTATGAAGAGCCGCAGCTATTATACAGAATTTGCTGAGATTCTTCCGAAAGATACGGTAATCCTTACCGCAGGATGTGCTAAATATCGTTATAACAAATTGCCATTGGGTGATATAGGCGGCATCCCACGTGTACTGGATGCCGGACAATGTAATGATAGTTATTCGCTTGCGCTGATCGCCTTGAAACTGAAAGAAGTGTTCGAACTGAATGATGTAAATGAGTTGCCGATAGCTTATAATATTGCCTGGTATGAACAGAAAGCGGTTATCGTTCTTCTGGCTCTGCTTTCTTTAGGTGTGAAAAATATCCACTTAGGACCTACACTTCCTGCATTCCTTTCACCGAATGTGGCGAAGGTACTAATCGATAATTTTGGTATTGGAGGAATTACCACGCCGGATGAGGATATGAAGATGTTTTTAGGATAATCTGTTAAATACCCTATAGTTGAAGAATCCTCCTGAAGTCTTTCCTTTTGGAGGGTTTTTCTTCAATAAGATAAACTAATATTTGGTGGACTGTGTTATCTAATAAAGAACTAAAAAGATACGGATATGAAAAAGAATGATTTTGAAAATAAAGTAGTCTTAGTTACCGGAGGAACCGGTGGTATTGGGTTAGCAACGGTTAAAGAGTTTATGAAAGAAAATGCTTTTGTCTATTTTACGGATATAAATGCGGAAAAGGGACAACAAACAGAAAAGCATTTAGGGAATAATGTTACATTTATCAAACATGATGTTGCCAGTGAAGAAGATTGGAAAAATGTAATAGGTAGAATTGAAAAAGAACATGGCAAGCTGGATGTATTGGTAAATGTGGCAGGGATATCCTTGTACAAACCTTTTGGAAAAATGTCTTTAGAGGAATATATGAGGGTAGTTAATATCAATCAAGTAAGTGTTTTCCTGGGGCAAAAATATACGTTGGAATTGCTAAAGAAGGGGGATAATCCCGCGATTATCAATATTGCCTCGATTGCTGGACTGGAAGGAAGCCGTGACGGAGCTGCCTATCACAGTTCAAAAGCAGCCGTAATTTCCCTTACCGAATGTGCAGCTTTAGAGTTTGCCGATTTTGGAATAAGGGTAAATTCTATTTCTCCCGGGGCCGTATTGACCGATATGGTATTGAATAATGAAGAGTATAGAGATGCGATAAACAAAATGATAGAAGCAGTTCCGTTGAAGAAAATTGCTAATTCGGAGGACATTGCAAAAGCGATATCATTTCTGGCATCCAGTTATGCACCGGTTATTACCGGCACCAATCTGATTATTGACGGAGGTTCAACAAAAGTCTAATGATAAATAAGTATAATTATGAGCGAATTATTTGAAAAAGGAGCCATTCTGAATATGGCAGAAATGGTTGAATACTCCGCAGGTGGAGTTATCAGCAAACAAGTCTTGAAGAACGATGTGGGAAATATAACCCTTTTCTCATTCGATAAGGGGCAGGGACTGAGTGAACATACGGCTCCGTTTGATGCCGTAGTAGAAATATTGGACGGAGAGGCTGAAATTACAATAGCCGGCAAACCCTTATTACTCACTACAGGCCAAACCGTTATTATGCCGGCTAATGTCCCGCACGCACTCTTTGCCAAGCAGCAATTTAAGATGTTGCTCACGATGATTAAAGGATAAAGACACATAGATATTCCGGTACCGAGATTATGGGAACATCCAGAGAACATATTATTTACACAATTGGTCATTCTACCCATAGTATAGATGAATTTATTGCTATGCTGCAATCATTTGGAATAAAGCAATTGGTGGATGTACGGAGCCTTCCGGGTTCAACTAAGTTCCCTCAATTTAATAAAGAGAATCTGGAAATTCTATTGCCGGAGACAGGAATAAGGTATATATACATGAAAGAATTAGGCGGACGGCGAAAAGTCCGCCCTAATTCAAAAAACATACGATGGAAGAATATTTCATTTCGTGGATATGCCGATTATATGGAAACAGAAGCTTTTGCGGAGGCTATTGGTAAACTGGAAAAGATTGCCTTACAAGCTCCGACTGTATATATGTGTGCCGAGGCAGTCTGGTGGCGCTGTCATCGTTCTATGGTGTCTGATTTTCTAAAAGCAAAAGGTTGGAAAGTAATGCACATCATGGGCGTTAATAAAGCTCAGGAACATACTTACACATCTCCGGCAAATGTTGTCGGATCGCGTGTTTCCTATGAGGATTGAATTATTTGGCTTAAACTCTCTATACAAAAATAAGATATGGATAAAACATTTAAAATAGGCGATCACGTAAGTTGGAATTCTGAGGCAGGCAGAGTGTCGGGTAAAATCATAAAAATACACACGTCTGCTTTCGATTATAAGGGTTACAGACATCATGCTACGGAAGATGATCCACAATATGAAATAAAAAGCGATATATCTGACCACATTGCAGTACATAAAGGTTCGGCCTTGACGAGGGTATTCCCACTTTTACTTTGAATTATCCATATGGCAGTATCTTAGATAGTATATTGAAAGAACATGTGGAAAACAGGCCTTGTTTCCACCAATACAATATATAAATTATTTTTTAAAACATATTTTTCAGTGCATTACGATCAATAATCTTCCCTTTTCCCTCTTTAAATTCAATAATTCCGTCATGTACCATTCCTGATATAGCTCGTGATAGAGAGGACCTGTCAACTCTGAAAAATTTAGCAAGAGAGGTAATGCTTTGGCCTAATTCAAATTCGTCACCTTTAGCACGTCGAAAAAGATAAAAAGCTACTTTTGTTTTTATTCCTTTCAGTGAAAAAATCTTCAATCTTTCTGATAAAAATAGTGCACGGTCAGAAGTGAAGGCCATAAACCCACGAAGAAAATAAGGGCATTTAGCCATCTGTTTTTCTATTGAGTCTTTCGTTATTAGAATTATTTCAGAATCTTCTAAGGCTATAACATCCACGGGGAAATGGTTATTCCTTGAGAACAAAAAAATTGCAGCTAATGGATGAGGTGCACTAATCTCATCTATCTGTAAAGTTATCCCCGGATCAGAAACGACTTCTGATTTAACCTTACCTTTGGCTAGCATATATAGAAAGTCCACCCTGTCGCCCTGATATGCAACATGCTCTCCTTTTTTGTAGCTCTTTACGGTATGAGGTATCGTACAAGCTCTTGATAAAATTTCTTCAGGTGATTTCCTTTCACACACATTACAGAAAAAAAATAACTCTACATTTTCCATTGACTTAATCTTTATTGCAAAAGTAGATAAAATATCTTCATCACCCGTGATAAATGTCACAGATTTAAATAATCAAAGGCTTTATGTTTGCAATAAAAGAAAAAAGTATCAACAACTTAAACAGTAAATAATGAGTATGTTTTGTTTTCAATGTCAGGAAACTGCCCGTAATGAGGGCTGTACAGTAAGAGGTGTTTGTGGAAAGACACCGGATGTAGCTAATCTTCAGGATTTGCAGCTATTTCTATTACGAGGGATTTCGTATTATGCAATCCAGATGCGTAAAGTTGGGATAGAAGTGCCAGTTGAAGTCGGCCGTTTTATTGTAGAATCACTGTTTATGACTATCACCAATGCCAACTTCGATAGAACACGTTTCATTAAACGTACATATGAGGCTATTACTTTAAGAAACTCACTGGCTGCACAACTGGGAGCTGATGTCGTTGATTGCCTAAATAAAGACTGTGCTACTTGGCAATGCGATAGTGAAGATGAAATAGAAGCCAAAGCAGCTACAATAGGTGTCCTTCGTACAAAAAATGAGGATATCCGTTCGTTACGAGAAATGCTGACCTATGGATTAAAAGGTATGGCTGCTTATACTGAGCACGCATTTAATCTTGGCTATGAAGACAATGATATTTATGTCTTTATGCAAGAGGCATTAGTAGCTACTAACCAAGATCTTTCTATAGAAGAATTAACTACACTTGTACTAAGATGTGGAGAATACGGCGTAAAAGCAATGGCTTTACTCGATAAAGCCAACACATCAACCTATGGTAATCCTGAAATAACAAAAGTAAATATTGGAGTACGCAATAATCCTGCCATTTTGATTTCGGGACATGATCTACGAGATATGCATGACCTGTTGGAGCAGACCGAGGGTACAGGTGTAGATGTATATACTCATAGTGAAATGCTACCTGCAAACTATTATCCTGTATTTAAGAAATATAGTCATTTTGTAGGAAACTATGGTAATGCTTGGTGGAAACAAAATGAAGAATTTGAAACATTCAACGGTGTAATCCTTTTCACTACAAACTGTATCGTACCGCCTCGTCCAAATGCTACTTATGTCGATAGGGTTTATACAACCGGAACAACAGGGTTTAGTGGATTTACTCATATCGAAGACCGTAAAGATGGTCAAGCGAAAGATTTTTCGATACTAATTGAGCATGCTAAACGCTGTAAAGCTCCTACCGAAATCGAGACTGGTGAAATTGTTGGAGGATTTGCACATGAGCAAGTATTTGCACTTGCTGATAAAGTAGTAGATGCAGTTAAGTCGGGTGCTATTCGTAAGTTTTTTGTGATGGGTGGTTGTGACGGACGGGCAAAAAGTCGTAATTATTATACCGAGTTTGCGGAGAAACTACCGAAGGATACAGTTATTCTTACAGCTGGTTGTGCAAAATACAAATACAATAAATTACCGTTGGGTGATATTGGTGGAATTCCTCGTGTATTGGATGCTGGACAGTGTAATGATAGTTATTCAGTGGTATTGATCGCCTTGAAATTAAAAGAAGTCTTTGGACTAGATGATATAAATGAACTACCAATAGCTTACAACATAGCTTGGTACGAACAAAAAGCAGTAATCGTCCTATTGGCTCTCCTTTCACTCGGTGTTAAGAATATTCATACAGGACCTACAATACCCGCATTCTTCTCACCTAATATACTAAAAGTACTGGCTGATAACTTTGGTCTTAGCACTATTACCACAGTAGATGAAGATATGAAGATATTCTTGGCATAAATCTATCTAAACTATAACTCTGTGGTAATTATAATTCCATATTGTTAATTCAGGAGAGATAAAGTAATATATAAAAAAGTTGTATAAAATGAACAAGAATTATAAAGATATGACTGTCGGTCAAATAGTGGCCGACAAGTTTGATAACTCTAAAGTATTTAATGATTTTGGAATAGATTTCTGCTGTAGAGGCGATGTTTCACTATCTAACGCATGTAATGCACAAGGAATAGATATAAAAGATGTATTAAAAAAATTAGGGGAAACAGAACCTTTTGTAGATAAAACAATGGACTTTAAGACTTGGGATATAGACCTCTTAGTTGACTTTATTATAAAACACCATCATCGTTATATCCGAAAGAATGGAAGAGGAATACAAGAATTGTTGAATAAGGTCTGTGACGTTCACGGAAATAAATACAATTCGCTGTATGAAGTGAAGGCTCTTTTCGACGCCTCTTTGACGGATCTTAATGAACATCTTAATAAAGAAGAGCAAATACTATTCCCTTATATATACGAGATGCATGAAGCATATTCTTCACGGAAACCATTGCCTTTTTTCCACTGTGGAGGTGTAGAACAGCCAATTGCAGTAATGATGAGTGAGCATGATACCGAAGGTAGCCGTTTTCGTGAGATATCAAGATTGACAAATACATATTTAGCTCCAGACGATGCTTGCGAAAGTTACAGATTGGTGTTGAACCAATTGAATGAGTTTGAAGAAAATCTGCATCATCATATTCATTTGGAAAATAATATTGTATTTCCGGCTGCAATACAAATACAATTATCTTTCAATTTTTAGTTTAATATAGACTATGGGATTCAATATACCAAAGACTGATAAAAAAAGAGTAATTATTGTAGGGGGTGGTTTTGGAGGACTCAAACTAGCCAATAAACTAAAGAATTCATATTTCCAGATTGTTTTGGTAGATAAAAATAATTACCATCAGTTTTTACCTCTTATATATCAGGTTGCATCGGCTGGGATTAATCAATCAGCAATATCTTTTCCTTTCCGAAAAATAATTCAGGGAAGGAAAGATATTCATTTTCGTATGGCTGAAGTAAGAGCTGTTTTTCCCGAAAAGAACATGATTTTGACTTCGATAGGTAAGATAGAATATGATTATATTGTTTTTGCAGCAGGTACAATAACAAATTATTTTGGTAACAAAACAATCGAAGCAGAGGCTATACCGATGAAAAACGTATCGGAAGCGATGGGTTTACGAAATACTTTGCTTTCTAATTTTGAAAGATCGATTACTTGTACCACAGAAGAAGAAAGACAAGAACTTCTCAATATTGTTATTGTTGGGGCGGGAGCTACCGGGGTAGAAATTGCAGGTGCCATTGCCGAGATGAAGAAATTTGTGATACCTAAAGATTATCCAGAAATGGATAATAAGGTGTTGAACATATATCTTATTGAGGCTGGAGATCGGGTATTATCGGGTATGTCAAAAGAATCATCAGCCGCTTCTGAAAAATTCTTGCGTAAGATGGGAGTAAATATTATACTCAACAAAAAAGTAATAGCTTACGAGGATCGTAAAGTTATATTAGAAGACGGAACTAAAATTTCAACACGTTCCTTTATATGGGTCAGTGGAGTAAGTGCAGTTCCTATTGATAATCTTGAAAAATCAATATTAGGGAGAGGAGGAAGAATACAAGTAGATGAATATAACAGAGTAAAAGGTTTTAACAACATATATGCTATTGGCGACCAATGTCTTCAAACCACAGATATTAACTATCCAAATGGACACCCACAATTGGCACAAGTAGCAATACAGCAAGCTACCCTTCTTGCCAAAAATCTAAAATGTATGCTGAGCAGAGAGCAACCAAAAGCCTTTCGATATAAGGATTTGGGGGCTATGGCTACTATTGGTAGAAACAAAGCTGTCGCCGAATTAGGAAAGTTGAAGATACAGGGTTGGTTTGCATGGATTCTTTGGCTTGTTGTCCACCTACGGTCTATATTGGGTATCCGAAACAAAATATCTATATTTTTTGGTTGGATATGGGACTATATTACTTATGGACACTCTATTCGCTTGATTGTGTATGCGCGAAAAACAAAGGAAATACAAGAACGTGAAATATGTGAAGTTAAATCACATTGAAGAAAAGATATATTTAGTAAATAATAAATGTAAAGCTAAGATAAACGCTAAATCATAACAGTACTGTTTTTAACTAATATTGATTCTGGTTTATTATAGCTATGATCCTAATAATCAGTAAAATTTAAATAAGAAATATTATGAAAAGGATAGGACTTTTTTATGGTTCCAGTTCGGGGAACACACAACGAATTGCAGAAGAAATAGCTAAAAACTTAGATATAAACAAAGAAGATGTTTATGATATAGGGAGAAGCCAATTGGAAAAAATACTTGATTATGAATATTTATTGCTTGGTTCATCTACATGGGGACTTGGCGATATTCAAGATGACTGGGATATTAGTAAATTGGAAAAGTTAAACCTAAATGGAAAAAATATTGCTGTATTTGGTACAGGCGATTCATCTTCTTATTCCGATACATTTTGTGATGCAATCGGACAGCTTGCAGATGCAGTTCAAAAAGCGGGAGCTGTATTAGTTGGAAATAATGTTGATATATCAGGTTATTCATTTGATTCTTCCGCATCTGAGAAAGACGGTTATTTTTGTGGTTTAGCAATCGATGAAGATAATGAATCTGACAAGACAGAAACAAGAATCAAAAGTTGGGTAATTCAGTTAAAGCAAGATTTCAATATGTAATAATGAACAAACTGACAGTTTAAGGCTGTATGGAATCTTATGTAAATAGTAATTAGGGATTGGAATCTGATCTGGCTTACTTTAATCTACTGAACGAATAAGTTCGAAGAGGACAAGAATAGTACTTAGCTCTTCTTCTTGTCCTTTTCTTACTTTCATTACAATAGAAGTGAATTTTAATCTAATGGATTTATAGAAAAGGATAAAAGTACACAGATAAAAGTAGAGTATAAACTTTTTGTTACTCCATATTTACTAAAACGGTATAAGAGACAAGTGACAAAACTGCAAGTGCCTGGATAACAGGATTTATTATATTAGAAATAAAAATACTTTTAGCTCACACTAATCTAACCATTCAGGGGGGGGTAAGTTTTAATATGGGATTTGCATATTAATCTTCTTTTAGTAAATTCTTTAAGAAGAATGTAGACTTATCACTAAAAAAATTTACTCAAAAACTCACTTGACGAAACATTTAAAATGAGTGAAAATAAATTTTTTTTTTATCTAAAAATAGCAAAGAAAACAAAGACCGGTAACTATAACGATAACATCAAAACTTGTATAGGACGCTATACTTGCTTTTGTAGTTATCTAACGCCAACGAGTCTTTTGCAAAATAATAGCCCGGTATTATCAAATACCCTTATGTTATGGATTGGCTTATTTATATATATTAGGAGTTGTTACTTCTATAAAACAATTCTTAGTTATGTATTGTAAATTCTGTAGCCCGGGAAAGTGTATTTGACAGGCAGCGATAGTTGGCGTGTGTTTACCATGTTTTGTTATTCAATCATTAATTTAAAAATGAAATCATGGAAAAATATGTTTCAACTCTGAAGAATAATATTCTTCAGAACATCTTAGAAATAGAGAAGATGGAATGTAGTATGCTGCAAAAGTCAAAACTAATTATCCCTCAGTTAGAGGAAGGCTTTGAACAACTGAAGTTCTTTATAAGCAATTATTCTTTCAAAGGAGACTCCGAAGAAATTTACTTTTTTAAGGAGATAAAACCCCAACTGTTTTGCCTGTTAATATACCATAGTAAAGTTTATAACATTGAAATAAGAATGCCGGCAGGCAGTATTGATGATAAAAAGCTGTATTTAGAACGAATTCAAAACCGGATAAAATACTTCTTTGATGTTAATCTTGATTTTTATCAATACTATCGCTCTGGAAGTACTCACTTAGACCATGTTTATTTCCTTCGAGGAAAGCCGGATATTCAACTGCCTCTTGATAGTTTCTATTTTGAAAGAGACAGTAATTTTTCAACATGTTATGATTTTAAGCTAACTAAAATCCTGGCGCATGAGATGCTTACGGTTTACATTAGTAATAAATTGGCAAAACTAACAAAAGAGGATAACGACATGGAGTCAATTCATGGCCTCCATTCTAATGAGATGTGGACAGATAAGAAAAATGCTTTGGGTGAAATAATCTATGGTATCCATACCTTAGCAAGTGTCAATCATGGAAATATTGACATTATTGTACTGGCGTCTATGTTTGGTACAATGTTCAATGTTGATTTGAGTAACATATATCAGATATATATAGAATTAAAAGGTAGAAAAGAACGGACTGAGTATCTAAACCGCATGATAACAGCCCTAAAAAAGAGAATGGATGATGATGATAGTAAATAAATCAATTCAATGTGCTATCTTTGCATGTGTAAAACAGTAACAATCAGAAGTATTTCAGATACTTCATGAGTACATAACATAACGTTCGCTGAACGTCTCGATACAGAAAACTGGTAATTTTCAAGAAAGACGAGATGAAAGGTGTAATGTTCATGCTATACAGAGTATGGCGTGGACTTGCAAATTTCGTCTTTCGGGTATACCAGTGCCCCTGTATCGGAATGAGCGAGCTCCACGCTTTTTCTTTTGTATAATTAAATCATAAAGTTATGAAAAAAATTAAGTTGTATACAGTAGTTTCCCTTGACGGATACATAGCTCGGACTGATGGCGATTTAGACTGGATATCAGATTTTTCAAGTCCGGAAAAGACAGACTATGGATACCAGAGTTTTTTTGAATCGACAGATACGGTAATCATAGACGAATCTTCCTATCTGAATATTCTGAGTATGGATATCATTTGGCCCTATAAGGATAAATCTGTATATGTGGTTTCATCTATGCCCATGCATGCAAAAGACAATATCCACTTTATTACAGATGATATAATTGACAGTATAGATAAACTGCGGGAGGAAGAGGGAAAAGACATCTGGCTTGCCTGTAGCGGTAAACTCCTAACAATGCTACTGAATCACGATATGGTAGATGAAATGATAATTAACCGTTTCCCTGTGATACTTGGCTTCGGAACGCCTTTATTCTCCGATAATCCGAAAGAATCCGAATGGCGTGTAAAAAACAATGTAAGCTATCAAAATGGGATTACCCAAACGATATATACAAAGTAACTAAGTATTGCCGGTTTCAACATTAAACCTTACAACCTCTAAGGTTTAACCTTGCGAAAACGCCTATATAGTGGCTGCAAAACACCTGAGTTGCACCTGACACAGGTATTTCTTGTTTTATGGTTATCCAAACACATTTTTAGCCTATTTCGAGTAAAAATACCCTTCTCTATCAACAATTACCGAGTATTATATCTGATTTCTCATTTTTTCTCACTGTAAATCAGTCAAATAAGATTTTTTTTAATAAAAATAGTACCTGACTCAGGTATAACCTATGAAATCCGTTTCTTTTTACTGCCGACCTTTGCACTGTAACATTTTTCTAAGGTCATTATGGATAATAAAAAAAGTTTCGAGGAATGGATGCAAATCCTATTAGGACGCTTTGACAAGATAGACAAAACGCTTGATAGAATGAACAAGCTCAAAGAGTGTTTTGATGGTGATGCGCTGCTTGACAATCACGATCTGTGTAAACTCCTTGGAGTTACAAAAAGAACGATTGCCCGGTATCGGCAAAAGAAGCTGCTTCCATATTATACCTACGATGACGGAAGAGTGTATTATAAAGCTTCAGAAGTCGAACAATTCATGAAAAGAAAAGGTAGACCGTCGGATGAACCTGAATTAGTTTAAATTTCATATATTAGTAAATAGATAAGCCCGCAGCTTTACGCTGTGGGTTTTTGTTTAGGAAGTTTTTCCTGCACAAGTTAAAGATGCGCATTTGACGGTTAAGCAAGTTCAAGCCTTCGGTTCTCTCAAAAATATTTTTCAAATATTTTCGGTAGAAAACTTGCATAACCTATGCACATCTTATTTTTTGTGCTGGAAAAAGTTTCCTATGTCGGAAGATACAATATGGAAGAAAGAAGCCTATAGTTTTCTTCGACAGAATAATTTTATGTAACTTTGTAAATGAGAGTCGTTCTTTGTCTTTATGCAAAATGGCGCAAATCGCAGAGGTTCGCTGGTTTCTAAATCGTTACCTATCAAAAAAAACAGCCTTGTAACTCGCTTATTTTCAGCCATAAAGTAGATTTTGTATGTCTTGCCACATAAGAGGTCAGCTTAGAAGGGAAAGCAAGCCGCTCACCGATCTCCTTCAACATGGTGTTGTAGGTATGCAAGGCGGCTTTATAGGCTTCATGCCCGTCTTTTCCTTCCCGGAGTATCGGAAAAAGGTAGCGGGAACCCTCCCGTGCGTAACGGTTCAGCAGCAGGCGCATCGCTTCGGTAATCCCTACCCGCACCAACGTACCGGTTTTGTGGCGGTGATAAACGATCTCGTCGCCCACGATGTTTTTCTCCTTCAGGTAGGCCAGGTCTATAAAAGGAATACCGCAGGCCAGGTAGGAGAAAAGGAACAGATCGAGAGTCTCCTGCATGGCGGGCTCCTCCTCCACTTTCACCTTCATCTCCATCAGCTCACTGATGGTTTCCGTGGGTAAGGCCCGCTTGGCCGTCTCCTCGCGCCGCAGACACAACCGGGCAAAAGGGTCGCGTGCCGTTTCAAACATTTCCTCGCGCAAGGCGGCATGATACATGGCACGGAAACTGCTCAGGTAGCTGTTCACCGTATTCACCGCCAGCCCTTCGGTACGAAGCGTAGCGGCAAACCCGTCGATCAGTTCGACCGTGATACCGTTAAAATGTAGCTTTTTGCTTTTCAGAAAAAAAGACAGCCGGTTCCTTACCACGCGGTACAGGTCAGCTGTGCTATCCCTGCCGGCAGCGCGCTTGCGTCCCACAAGGATTGTCATGTAATCGAAAACATTTTGTGTCATACTCGTCTGTTTATTATTCGGATAAACAAAGATACAACACCGGGGGTTCTTACTAATGCCCTGTCGTTAACGAGATTAACAATACCGACAACAGCAAGGTAAAGAAAAAGACATTGCGGGCGGTATGCGCCAGGGTTTTATTCAGTTCGCGTCCTTCAAAATGATAAAGTTCGCGCCAGGTAGCATAGAAGAGGGCAAAAAAGGCGGCGAACAGAAAGAGTATCCACCAGGAAGCACCCAGCAAAAGCGGCATAGCCAGCAATAAGGCCACTACCCCGTTCAGCAGGTAAAACACCCGACCGAAACCACGACCGAAAAGGACGATAGTAGTCCGTTTACGGGCGGCCTTGTCCTGCACATAGTCGCGGTAGTTGTTTACGACCAATATATTGGTAGATAGCAGCCCGACCGAAACGGACAGCAGGAATGACAGTAAAGAAAACGAAAGCGCCTGCACATAATAGGTGAAGCATACCGGAATAATCCCGTAGAACAGCACTACACAGACATCGCCCAGCCCATTATAGGCCAGCGGAAAAGGCCCGGCGGAATAAGCCAGTACGCATAAGGCAATGGCGATACCGACCGGTATCAGTTCCCAACCTGCATAAAAGAGCAGCATACAGCCACAAAAACAGGATAATGCGAGGGTAAGAAAAGTGGCTTTCAGCATAGCTTTCGGGGTTATCCATCCCTGGGCTACGGCGCGTTCCGGCCCCAGACGGTCTTCTTTATCGGCTCCCTTCTTAAAATCAAAGTAATCGTTGGCAAAGTTACTGGCAATTTGCGCCAACAAAGCAACACCAAAACACAAAATAGCCGGTACTAACCGGAAAACGTTGTCGCACCAGGCTAAAACACAGGCTAAAAGTACCGGGCTCAACGATGCCGGCAGGGTCTTCGGCCGTGCAGCATCTACCCATGATTTCAAATGGCTCTTCTTCTCTTCCATCTTTACTTGTTCACATTTTGACGGACAAATGTATAAACAAAAAACACAATGATTTGTTTTTTTAATAGGAATTCGTATATCTTTGCAGCATGAAAAATTTTCTATTCATATTAACCCTGCTATTCGGCATTTTGCTTTTTTCTCCCCAGGAGGAGATAGAGAGCAACGATACTGTCGTGTCGAATAAAGAGGCTGTCATGAAGGAAAAAGGTTCTGCCGATATGCAATACTTCCTGACCGTATTAAGTACGGATCTGAAGGGTAGCAATGGACTGACTGCACGCAGGACTATTCAATCGACGAATAATGCATTTAATTTGCGCACGCTGAAAATGGCGGAAAAGATTCTTCAGGATATTCGCCTGAAGGAAATGAATGCGCTTCGCAAGATTTCATTGGATGTATCAGAATGTCAAACCATAAACCTCTCTACTCTTCTTTGCCGCATGGCACAACATGTGTTTGTCCTGCGGAAACTTATTATTTGATTTTAATAGGATAGGTTTTACTTTTCTCTTGATAGAAAAGTAAACAAAAGATCAAGGCTTCACCTGCTTCGCTGCTACGGTGAAAGACTACGCTGTCGTCTGCGAACTCGCTTCGCTCAAACAGCGCAGCCTCCGGACGCTTCGTCTTTCACCTTCGCTTAACGCTCACCATCTGAGGCCTTTCATAGAACGCTTTGCGTTCTTTGGGGATTGCCGATACTGCCTGTCGTTTGGGAGGGCTATTGGTATGATCCGTTATTAATTATTTAATCATATTAAAATCAGAATATTATGTCAACTAAGAAATCAAATAAAACCCGTATTTATCTTTCAGTGATTATTACTATTGTAGGCTGTGTGTTAGCTTGTAGTTCGATTATACCTAACGATTATCTGAAGTTACTCATCGTGATGGGGGCTTTAGGGTATGGATTATATGGTATCATGAAGGGGCTGAGCGGTTCCGGTTCTGCCGAAGGAGCTGCTATCGATGAAAAAGAATAACACCAGATTTGAACAAAAGTAATAATTAAAAAGTTTAATAAAATGAAGATAAATAAAGATTTGGTAGACGCAGTCATGATGTTGTCGTTTATCATTCTGGTACTGATCGGTACCACAGATTTTGAGAATATTGTTGTTAAGGATGTAACAATGGGAGTTCTCGGACTGATTACAGTTGTTATGGTAGTGCTTCGTGGCATACAGATGCGTCAGGAAGCAAAAGAGCCAAAAGAAGAATACGAATATTAAAATCACTAATACGAATATTCCTAACAACCCTAACTGAATGTCTGATCTGCTTCCTGCTGTTACTCCGGAGGGATTCCTGGGGTTATCCGAGGTACGTTTTTCTGCCTAAAATAACTTGCTGTTTACTTGGTTACGGCAATCTGACGATTACCGGACAACAGGAAGCCAGACATTGTAAAAAAAGAATAATAAAATTACTACCATGATAACAAGTGTAACATTATTAGTTCTTTCTCTGTTTGCCCTTTACATCGGGGCAGGCTGGTTAGTTAAGGGAAGTACGGAGATCGCCCTGAAAGCTAATGTATCGAATCTAGTGATAGGTCTTACTATCGTCGCATTCGGAACCAGTGCTCCGGAACTGGTGGTCAGTATCAACGCTTCATTGACCGGACAAGGAGATATTGCCATCGGTAATATCGTGGGGTCAAACATATTTAATATCGCCGTCATACTGGGTATCTCTGCCGTTATCCACCCGCTACAGGCTAAACGCCAACTGACCCGGATAGATATTCCTCTCTTGATCCTGGCAACCATTGTACTTACCGTCCTTTTCTGGAACGGCACTTTAAACCGCCTGGAAGGGTCTATATTCCTTATCGGCATTATTCTTTATACGACTTTCAGCCTTTATTACTCGCGCAAGCATGAGGAAAAGGTGGAAAAAAGCATCGGGGAACTGGAAAAACAACCGGAGCCGTGGTACAAAGATATTTTATATCTGGGCGGCGGACTGGCTATACTGATCTTTGCCTCTCATCTGTTAGTCAACAACGCGGTTTCGATCGCACAGGAGCTGGGGGTAAGCGAAGCGGTTATCGGACTTACCATCGTTGCCGCAGGAACAAGCCTTCCAGAACTGGCAACCTCCCTTGTGGCTGCCCTGAAGAAAAACCCGGATATTGCGATCGGTAATATTGTTGGGTCGAACCTGTTCAACATCCTGGCGATAGCGGGAACCAGTTCAGTCATTCATCCGATCGTAGCCAAGAACGTCAATTATATCGATCTGCTGGTGATGCTGGGACTTACCTTGCTTTTGCTACCGGTAGTCAAAAGCGGACAGAAGATATCGCGCGCCGAGGGTTGGGTGCTGATTGTTATCTACTTGTGTTATCTGGCCTGGTTACTTCGGGATCTGATATAACACAATACCTGGCAGGGCCTTTCAGAAAGTCCTGCTTTTTTTTATATCTTTGCGGCTTTCCAAATAATAAACCATATTAAACAATCAGGATGAAAAAATTCTTTACGCTGGCTATTCTTCTGTTGGCCACTATTGTATGCGGGAAAGCGCAAAATGTTCAGTTGCACTATGATTTCGGGGGAGCTCTTTACGACAAAGACCTGGACGGCCGGCCGGCTCTAACCTCTACCGTCGAAATGTTCAGGGCAGACAAATGGGGAAGCACTTACTTCTTTATAGATATGGATTATAAGAAAGAGGGTGTCGCTTCGGCCTACTGGGAGATTGCCCGCGAACTCAAATTCTGGCAACCTCCTTTCTCCGTACATGTAGAATATAACGGGGGATTGATGAAAGGGGGCTCTTATAATAATGCTTATCTCGGGGGTCTTACCTATACATATAATAGTAAGGATTTCTCCAAAGGGTTCACTTTCACTCCTATGTATAAATATATCCAGAAGCACCGCAGTCCGAACAATTTCCAACTGACGGGTACCTGGTATATCCATTTTGCCAAAAACGGGTTATGCACATTCAGCGGTTTTGCCGACTGGTGGCGGGAAAAGAACGATCACGGGAACTTCATTTTTCTTTCCGAGCCACAGATCTGGGTGAACTTAAACAAGCTGAAAGGTGTTG
This sequence comes from Parabacteroides sp. HGS0025, assembly GCF_000969845.1. Taxonomy (NCBI): domain Bacteria; kingdom Pseudomonadati; phylum Bacteroidota; class Bacteroidia; order Bacteroidales; family Tannerellaceae; genus Parabacteroides; species Parabacteroides sp. HGS0025. The sequence continues at coordinate 1,565,812 of NZ_KQ033902.1, read as the reverse complement.
ATGATAAGTTCAAGCTCAGTGTCGGCAGCGAGGTGGAATTAAGCCATAACTTCGGTGGACGTAACGGTTTCTATACCATTCCGACGCTGGCTATCAAATGGACATTCGATTAAATACAGATATATGATACAAAAACTATTGGGGTTTGACAAACAGACCATGACCCTCCGGACAGAAGTGATCGCCGGGATTACAACTTTCCTGACGATGAGTTATATTCTGGCAGTGAATCCTTCCGTCCTGGGAACTACCGGCATGGATAAAGGGGCTGTTTTTACAGCTACGGCACTGGCTTCCGCCATCGCCACTCTCCTACTGGCTTTCATGGCTAAACTTCCGTTTGCCCAGGCTCCAAGTATGGCGCTGAATGCTTTCTTCGCTTTTACACTGGTACAGGGGATGGGATATTCATGGCAAACGGCAATGACGGCGATGTTTGTGGAAGGGGTTATCTTTATCCTGATCACATTCCTGAATATCCGGGAGATCATACTGAACAGCATACCGATGAATCTGCGGTATGCCATTTCTTCGGGGATCGGAATGTTCATTGCTTTCATCGGGTTGAAGAATGCGGGGATCATTGTCCCTAATCCGGAGACGTTCGTTATGTTCGGGGAGTTTTCCCCGGCTTCCGTCCTGGCTATGATCGGTATCCTGCTGAGCGGCGTATTGATCGTGAAAAAGGTGAAAGGGGCTCTATTCTATAGTATCCTGATATGTACTTTGATCGGAATTCCTCTGGGGGTAACGGAGATACCGGACGGATTTTTCCCGGTTTCCATGCCGCACTCGATGGAGCCGACTTTCTGTAAGTTCGACTTTACCGGTTTCTTTACGTTAGACATGGCGGTAATCATATTTACCTTATTGTTCATGAATATATTCGATACGGTAGGGACATTGGTCGGATTGGCATCTAAAACGGGCATCATGGGTAAGGACGGGCAAATCCCGCACGTCAAAGAAGCGATGATGTCTGACGCTATCGGGACAACTGTCGGTGCTATGATGGGTAGCTCTACGATCACAACTTATGTTGAAAGTGCTTCCGGTATTGCGGAAGGGGGACGTTCGGGATTCACTTCCCTGGTTACAGGGGGCTTATTTATCCTGGCTTTGTTCTTTGCTCCTTTATTCCTGCTTATCCCGAGTGCCGCCACTACGGGTGCCCTGGTTCTTGTCGGCGTCTTTATGATGGATTCTATCTCAAAGATCGATATGGACGATATATCCGAGGCTTTACCTGCCTTCATTACGATCATTATGATGGTGCTCACCTACTCCATCGCGGACGGTATGGTATTGGGATTACTTTGTTACGTGCTCGTCAAGCTGTTCTGCGGAAAACATAAGGAAGTCAGCATAACAATGTATGTGCTGGCAGGATTGTTTATATTGAAGTTTATTTTTGCTTAGGATATTTCCCTGAAACTATTATAACAAAAGCGGGATGATCGTTACAAATCATCCCGCTTTCTGTTTCTTATATATAATAATGTATAGCTTACCAGATAACCACCCGGTCGGCAGGCATCATATACATCGGATCGCCTTCTTTAATATCGAAAGCGGAGTAGAATGTATCGATGTTGCGAAGGGCGGCATTGACACGCCATTTACCCAATGAATGCGGGTCGATCTTGGTCAGACGCAGGATCTCTTCGGGACGGATATTCTGTCCCCAGAGAGTGGCGTATCCCAGGTAGAAACGTTGCTCGTTGGTGAAACCATCGATCGGAGCCGGCGTTTTGCCATTCAGTGAGTTCAGATAAGCCAGGTGAGATACCAGCAAACCACCCTGATCGGCAATGTTTTCACCCAAGGTATAACGTCCGTTGGCATGAACACTGTCTACCACAATGATATCGTCATACTGCTGAACCAGACGGTCGGCACGTTCTGTGAAACGGGCGGCATCTTCAGCAGTCCACCAGTCGGTCAGGTTACCATCTTTATCGTAGTTACGTCCCTGGTCGTCGAAACCGTGAGTCATTTCATGGCCGATCACGACACCGATAGCTCCATAGTTCACCGCATCATCCGCATCCGGATTGAAGAAAGGAGGTTGCAGGATAGCAGCCGGGAAGCATATCTCGTTGGTTGTCGGGTTATAATAGGCATTCACCGTCTGCGGAGTCATTCCCCAGCGGGATCTGTCAACCGGTTTACCGGCCTGTGCCAGCATATAATCCATTTCAAAGATATTCGAACGGCATACGTTTGCCCAGTAAGAATCGTCTTTTATCTCCAACGCAGTGTAATCGCGCCATTTGTCGGGATAACCGATCTTCACGATAAAGGCAGACAGCTTTTCCTGTGCTTTTGCTTTTGTTTCATCGCTCATCCATTCAAGGCCGGCGATACGTTCGGATAAAGCTTTCTGCAGGTTACCTACCAGCGTCAGCATCTTTTCCTTCGAAGAAGCCGGGAAATACTTAGCCACATACATCTGGCCGACAGCTTCGCCCAAAGCACCGTTTACGGTAGACAGGGAGCGTTTCCAGCGCGGCTGTTGTTCCTGTTTTCCGGACATTGTCTTTCCGTAGAAATCAAATTCGGCAGCAACAAATTCATCGCTCAGGTAAGGAGCAGAGGCATTAAGCAGGTTGAATGCCAGATAATATTTTTGTTCGTCGATAGAAACGTTTTTCAGGAATTCATCCAATGCCCCGTAAAACGGAAGTTGTTTGGCATCCAGGTATTCTATTTCCATCAATCCCATACTCTCAAAATAGACATCCCAGTCGATCGGATTGTTTTTGGCTTTGAATTCTTCCAGTTTGATCTTATTGTAATTCTTCTGGCTGTCGCGCAGGTCTTCACGGCTGTAAGAGATTTCGGCAATACCTGTTTCGATCTTCATTACGGCATTCACCGCCGCTTCAGCCTGTTCGGGAGATGCTCCGGTCAAGGTAAACAGCCGGTTAATGAATTGCTTATAGGCATCACGCATTTTTACCGTTCCTTCATCGTCGAGCAGATAGTAATCGCGGTCGCCCATACCGATACCGGCCTGGTATAGCTGTACGATATTCATCGAGCTGTTTTTTTCGTCGGCATCTACGAAGAGAGCAAAGAACGGAGCCATTCCTTCTTTATGCAAAACGGCAACCATCTTGGCAACATCCGCTTTCGTACCTAGTCGCTGTATCGCTTCAAGCTGTTCTTTTATAGGAGCCATACCCTCTTTGTTCAGCTTTACGCTGTCCAATCCCATTTCATACAGGGAGCCGATCTTTTGGGCCACGCTTCCGGCTTCCTGTGGAGTGCTTCCCAGTTCATCGATAAGCGAACGAAGTTGTTCCTGATTGTTGTCACGCAACTGGTCGAATGTGCCAAAACGTGAGTACTCCGGTTTCAGAGGATTTTTTTCTATCCAGCCACCACAGGCATACTGATAGAAATCAGTTCCGGGCGCTACAGTCGTGTCCAGGTTTGCCAGATTGATGGCGTCTACTTTTGCAGTTTCCTTCACAGGTGATTTACTGCAACCCGACATTGCAACCATACCGGCAGCAACCAGGGGAATTACCATTAACTTTCTCATTTTTGTTCAACGTTTACTTGAATTATGCCGCAAAGGTATACAAAATCAGCAAAGTAGAACCATTTTTACCCTAATATGACTGATTATTACACCATCCTCTGCCGGTAAATTATGTACTTTTACGGTCATAAAACAGTTATAAACTTAATTTTTATCATGAATCACTCTATGAAGACCGTAACAATCCTGATGGCCGTGTTGATTTGCGTGCTGACAGGTTGTAAGAACCCGTCCGGAAACGGAGGCACCTTTGAGATAGGTGACAAGACTTTTCTGCTGAACGGCAAGCCTTTCGTTATAAAAGCTGCCGAAATACATTACACACGTATCCCTGTCGAATACTGGGAACACCGTATCCAAATGTGTAAAGCCCTTGGCATGAACACCATTTGTATCTATGCTTTCTGGAATATCCATGAGCAGAAACCGGGCGAATTCGATTTCACCGGACAGAACGACATCGCCGCTTTCTGCCGTCTGGCACAAAAAGAGGGAATGTACATCATGCTGCGCCCCGGCCCATACGTTTGTTCCGAATGGGAAATGGGCGGTCTCCCCTGGTGGTTGCTGAAGAAAGACGATATCCAGCTCCGCACGAACGACCCGTATTTTATGGAACGTACCCGTATTTATATGAATGAGATCGGGAAACAGCTGGCCGACATGCAGATCACCCGCGGTGGCAACATCATCATGGTGCAGGTGGAAAACGAATACGGTTCGTATGCTACGGACAAAGAATATATTGCCAAAAACCGGGACATCCTGCGGGAAGCCGGATTTACAGATGTTCCTCTCTTCCAGTGCGACTGGAGTTCAAACTTCCTCAACAATGCGCTCGACGACCTGGTATGGACAGTGAATTTCGGTACCGGAGCAAATATAGACGAACAATTCAAAAAGCTAAAAGAGGTACGCCCCAACACCCCGCTGATGTGCAGCGAATTCTGGAGCGGATGGTTCGACCATTGGGGACGCAAGCATGAGACACGCGATGCGGAAACCATGATCTCCGGATTGAAGGATATGCTCGACCGCAACATCTCTTTCTCCCTCTATATGACGCACGGGGGTACGACCTTCGGCCATTGGGGCGGTGCAAACAGCCCGGCTTATTCCGCCATGTGCAGCTCATATGATTATGACGCGCCCATCAGCGAAGCCGGCTGGACAACTCCCAAATATCACAAACTGCGTGAATTTATGACGAATTATATGGCTCCGGGCGAAGTGATGGCCGACATACCGGAAGCTTTCCCGGTCATTGAAATCCCTGAATTCGAACTAAAGGAAACAGCTCTCCTGTTCGACAACCTGCCCGAACCGAAAACCAGCCGCGACATCCAGCCGATGGAAAAATTCGACCAGGGATGGGGTAGCATCCTCTACCGCACGACGTTACCGGCAGTAAAAGCCGGTACAACCCTGCTGATCGACGAAGTGCACGACTGGGCACAGGTGTTCGTCGACGGTAAGTTGATAGGCCGTCTGGATCGCCGCCGCGGAGAAAACACGATCAAACTGCCCGCCACTGCCGCCGGCGCCCGGTTGGATATCCTGATCGAAGCGATGGGACGCGTCAACTTCGACAAAGCCATCCACGACCGGAAAGGGATCACCAATAAAGTGGCGCTTATCACCGAATCGTCTACCGACGAATTGAAAGACTGGCAGGTATATAATCTTCCGGTAGATTATGCTTTTGCGAAAGACAAAAAATTCGCAGCCGGTAAAAAGGCGGAAGGCCCTGCGTATTATCGTGCGACATTCAACCTGGAGACTCCCGGAGACGTATTCCTCGATATGCAGACCTGGGGCAAAGGTATGGTTTGGGTGAATGGCAAAGCAATGGGACGTTTCTGGGAAATCGGCCCGCAGCAGACTTTATTCATGCCCGGCTGCTGGCTAAAGAAAGGGGAAAATGAAATTATCGTTCTCGACCTGAAAGGCCCTGAAAAAGCGACTATCAAAGGACTTAACCAGCCGATCCTGGATATGCTCCGTGCCGAAGCTCCCCTTACCAACCGTAAAGAGGGACAAAATCTGGATCTGAAAAACGAAAAACCTGTCGGACAAGGTTCATTGAAAGCGGGTAACGGCTGGCAGGAAGTCCGGTTCGATGCGCCTGTCCAAGCTCGCCATTTCTGTCTGGAAGCGTTGAACGCACAGGACGGTGGAAACAATGCAGCTATCGCAGAATTTTATCTGCTCGACGAAAACGGTAACCCGCTCGGACGCCAGCACTGGCAGATCGGATATGCGGACAGCGAACAGACCTACGGAGGAAACTTTACTGCCGATAAGATCTTCGATTTGCAGGAGTCAACCTATTGGAGTACGGCCAGAGGGGCTAAATACCCGCATCAGGTAGTGATCGATTTACGTGAAACGGTTACAGTTTCCGGCTTCCGTTATCTCCCCCGTGCCGAAGAAGGCTATCCGGGAATGATCAAGGATTATAAAGCGTATGCGAAGATGACACCGTTCAAGTATTGATTGGTTCGGAAATTGCCAGAATATACCGTGGGATGTGCATCCCACGGTTATTCACATAGAACCCTGATCAGGGTTCTCAACGACGCTATATCAAAATAGCTCACTTAGTATTTTCTATATTTTATCCTTGCTTCTCCTTCAACAACTGTTCCAGCAAGGCAGATTTTTCTTTTTCGAGGGCAAGCATACGCTCGTAAAGCTCGCTGGTTTCTTTATTTAATTCTAACATTTTTTCCAAAGGATGGAATGTATTCTCTATTTTATCAGTGTATCCTACTGTTCCATTATTAGCACTCCCGTTTTCAAACGTCGTATTCTCAATCACTACCGACAGCGGATTCTCCTGTAATTCCTGAATAATCTTCGGAGATACATTTAATATATTAGCTATTTTCAGCAGCGTATCGTTTTCGATCACCCGGCGGCTTTCCAAGCGGGAGACTCCCGATTGGTCTATTCCCAACTTTTCGGCTAGCGTTTCCTGTTTGATACCCAGTATCTGACGTAATCTCTGAACATTTGCGCCCTGGTTTACATTTCCGGTTATTCTCTGTTCTGCTTCTTTTTCCATACCTTATTTATTTTATTGGAGACAAATATAAGGACAAAACAATTAAGTACCTGTCCGTGATATAGGGAAATAACAAAATCAAATCTGTTTTTCTTCGGATGAAGCTGCATAAAATATGCAAAGCGCCACATATTTTATGCAGGAAAATATTTCACCGGAAAAAAATAATTACCGTCTTTTGTAAAACCAAAGCAATAGCATGATTTTATTGCCTAAAGGTACATCTCCTAACAACAGAAAAGGGGAGAAGGAGATCGACAAGCCTAATAATTATATTTACTTTGCTGTAGGTAAAAGCACGTAAATAGTCAGAAACTGCCCCGTCCGAGAGGATAAGGCAGTTTATTTTTGAAATTCGGGGCGAGAAGTTAGGTCGGAGAGTTTAAAAAGACTATATTTGGCTCGTCAGAACTTTCTGATTGCTCTGTTTGAGCGATTGGATTTTTTCAGAATCTTCTGAAGATGCTTTTTCGATAAAAAGACAAATTCAGAACTCTCTGAAATAAATTATTCAACAGAAAAATAAAATCAGAAGGTTCTGAATCTATTTTTTTGAAGGAAAAACGCTTTCAGAGCCTTCTGAAGATATTATTTCCATAAAAAACCATTTTCAGAACCTTCTGACTTTATTTTTTAGTATAAACCTTATAAAAAAAATGCCATGAAAGAAATTGTTGCTGCCAATTTAAACAACGCCCGCAACGCCGAGCATTTCCAGTTTCATGCCAACGTCCTCACCTTCGCCACCTCCGCCCTGGCTGTCGAGTTGAAGATCGAAACCCTTCAGAAAACCTATGCCGACCTTTTTAAACGCGAAGACGACCTCTATATGCAGGCCCGCGCCTACGAAGAAACACAGGCTATGAACGAAAAAGACCGCGAACGCGACGATCTTTTTATCTATATCAAACAGGTGGTTGCTGCTATGCTTTACAGCCCGGTGCCCGAAAAAAAGATCGCTGCACAGAAAATCGAGTTCCAGATGCGTCCTTACAAAGATGCAGCCTCAAAACCGGCCGCCGAAAACACGGCGCAGGTGACAAATTGCCTGCAAGTCCTCGAAAGTGATGCCAATACATCATACATCACCGCCCTGGGGCTGACCGACGTGCTTCCCCTGTTGAAGCAGGCAAACAATGAGTTCAACGAACTGTATGTGAACCGTTCCGATGTCAAGCTCGGCCGTGTCAGCAACGACAACCTGAAATCTGTCCGTTCGCAGACGGACGAGGCTTACCGTGCGATGGTGAAGGCTATCAACGCCCTCTGGCTGGTGAACGAAACGATTACCCACGATGCAGCGCAGGCAGCAAAGCTGGGTGTTTTGATCGATAATATTAACGCATTGATCGTGCAATTCTCCGAAACCCTCTCGCGCCGCAAAGCCGGAACGAAGCCGGAGATTCCTGCCGATCCGACTCCCAAACCTGATCCCACTCCGAAGCCCGATCCCGACGACGATCGTCCGGTGATTGAATAAATACGACAGACTTATACAGGGCAGGCTTCGAACCTGCCCTTCTTTATATTGAATATCCTCAGCTAACCGGAAGCACAAATCATCATCATTTTTCCGATATCTCCTCCTTTTCCACGAATATTTGTATAAAAAACAATAATTCGTAGGGTATTGCTCTAAAATTCCCCCTTTTTGACGAATTAGTGGTACTGTGGTTTGAATAATATAACGTATTTTTGACACATAATAAAGAATCACAGTACCATATCATGAAGAAACATTTATTATTATGGATCGCAGCGACCGCACTATGTTGCTCCTGCGCGCAGAAAAAAGAAACCAGTCAGCCCCTACCATTCAAAGACGGTGAATTTAAAGAATGGGCGCAAACTCCCCCGATGGGTTGGAACAGTTGGGATTGCTACGGCCCGACAGTGGAAGAACACGAAGTAAAGGCGAATGCCGACTATATGGCCGACAAGCTGAAAGAATACGGCTGGGAATATGTAGTCGTAGACATCCGCTGGTTCGTGGAAAACGACAAGGCAGGCGGTTACAACCAGACCGATCCCCGGTATGTATTGGATGAATACGGACGTTACCAGCCGGCAGTAAACCGTTTTCCGTCGGCCAAAGACGGCAAAGGGTTTAAGGAACTGGCGGATTATGTGCATAATAAAGGACTGAAATTCGGCATCCATATTATGCGCGGTATCCCGAAAGAAGCGGTCGAAAAGAAACTGCCGGTAAAAGGGATCGAGGGAATCACCGCCGACCAGATCTATTCACCCGAACTGCAATGCGAATGGTTAAGGGATAATTATACGATCGTTGCCGATAAACCGGGGGCGCAGGAATACTACAATTCTATCTTCGAGCTTTATGCTTCGTGGGGAGTGGATTTTATTAAGATCGACGACCTGTCGCGCCCCTACCATCAGGGTGAGATCGAGCTGATACGAAATGCCATCGACCATTGCGGCCGCCCCATCGTATTAAGTACTTCCCCGGGGGAAACTCCGGTTGCCAATGCCGACCACGTGCGCAGCCATGCCAATATGTGGAGAATGGTGGACGACGTGTGGGATACCTGGCCGCATATCACCCATCTGTTCGATATCAGCCAGAAATGGTATCCTTACATCGCTCCGGGCACATGGCCTGATTGCGATATGATCCCGCTCGGACGTATCTCCATCCGTGGCGAACGGGGGGAAGACCGCATGACCCGCCTGACCCGCGACGAACAATATACATTAATGAACCTGTTCTGCATCTTCCGCTCCCCGCTGATGTTCGGCGGCGACCTGCCCAGCAACGACGATTTCACCCTTTCCCTGCTGACAAACAAGGAAGTCCTCAAAATGCACAAGGAAAGCACGGAAGTACGCCAACTGTTCCAACAGGACGGCAAAGTGGGTATTACTTCCAGAAATAAAAATACAGGGGATGTATACCTCGCCCTATTCAACCTGAACGATAAAGGGAATACCGTGATCGAAGTTCCGCTGAAAGACCTGGGACTAAACAACAATTGCCTGATCACGGAAATGTGGAACAACAAATCGGTCGAACAGAAAGGGGATAAAGTAAGCTGCGACCTTCCCCCGCATGCATCCGTCCTATACAAATTAGTCTCTGACAATTAACCGATAAATAGATATCATGATGAAAAAGATCAAACTAATCATTTCCTCTTTTTTGATCCTTACCACCCTATTCCCCGGTTCTTCCTATGCAAGAACCGGAGAGTTGGCAAGCAAACCGGACTCCGCCTATCTGTTTTCCTACGCCACCGGTAAGGATAATAACCATAACGGACTGCATTTTGCCTGGAGCAACGACCAGGAAAACTGGCACCGCATCGGCCCGGAACACAGTTTTCTCCGCAGCGACTACGGAAGGTGGGGCAGCGAAAAAAGAATGCTTTCCCCCTACCTCACCCAAACACCCGACGGCCTGTGGCATTGCTACTGGACGCTCAACGAATATACCGAAACGTTTGCCCATGCCGCTTCGGCAGACCTGATCTACTGGGGCAGGCAATCGTACGATGTGAAAAGCTACCCCGTCGACCCGCAGCATGAACGCTGTTCGATCGTCTTGTATGATGAGCCGGAGACAGGGGTTATCCATAAGGTAGCCTGGAAGGTGATCGAGAACCTGATTGCCGCCAAAGACATGGCTGTTTACAAAGACAGGATTTACAGTGAAACAACCGGAGAAGACCCGGTACGTTTCGCGGCCCTGAAACCGTTCGATACAAAGGTGATCGTGAACGGACAGCAAAAAAAGCCGATCAGTGACCTGCTGGTAGGCGTATTCTTCGAAGATATCAACTACGCTGCCGACGGCGGCCTGTATGCCGAACTGATACAAAACCGTGACTTCGAGTACACGCCTGCCGACAAAGAAGGTCACGACCCCGACTGGAACAGCCGGACAGCCTGGAGCCTGAAAGGGAACAATGCCACTTTCACCATCGACTCCGTGCAGCCGATACATCCCAACAACCCTCATTATGCCGTATTAAAGACCGACCGTCCCGGAGCAAGCCTGACGAACGAAGGCTTCGACGGTATCGTTCTCAAAGCCGGTGATAAATATAAATTCTCCGTTTTTGCCCGTACGCTGGAAGGAAAGAACGGAAAGTTGCAGGTACGCCTGACGGGTAAGGATGGCCGCATCTACGCCGAAGGTTCCACCGGGGGATTATCCCGCGAATGGAAGAAACTGAATGTGACCCTGGCGACAAAAGAAAACGTATCCGATGCCCGGTTGGAGATTACCCCGGCCGCAACCGGAACGATCTCCCTCGATATGATCTCCCTGTTTCCCGAAAAGACATTCAGGAACCGTCCGAACGGCCTGCGTGCCGACCTGGCACAAGCCATTGCCGATATTCATCCGCGCTTCGTCCGCTTCCCCGGCGGTTGTGTAGCGCATGGCGACGGACTGGATAATATATACCGCTGGAAAAACACCATCGGCCCATTGGAAGCGCGCAAGCCGCAACGCAACCTTTGGGGGTACCATCAGACTGCCGGACTGGGTTATTTCGAATACTTCCAGTTCTGCGAAGACATCGGAGCCGAACCGGTTCCTGTCGTAGCAGCCGGCGTCCCCTGCCAGAACTCGGCTTGCAAACATCTTGTAGGCGGCGGACAGCAAGGCGGCATCCCGATGTCTGAAATGGACGCTTACGTGCAGGAAATACTCGACCTGATCGAATATGCCAACGGCGACGTGAAAACCGAATGGGGACGGAAACGTGCCGAAGCCGGACATCCGAAACCTTTCAACCTGAAATATATCGGTATCGGCAACGAAGACCTGATCACCGACCTTTTCGAAGAACGGTTCACCATGCTGTTCAATGCAGTAAAGGAGAAGCATCCGGAAATCACCGTCATCGGTACGGTCGGCCCGTACTCGGAAGGAACCGATTATGAAGAGGGTTGGGAGCTGGCCAACAAACTGAACATCCCGATGGTGGACGAACATTACTACCAGAAACCGGGTTGGTTTATCCACAACCAGGATTATTACGATAAATACGACCGTTCCAAATCGAAGGTCTACCTGGGTGAATATGCCGCCCATCTTCCCGGCCGTCCCAACAACCTGGAAACGGCTTTGGCAGAAGCGCTCTATATGACTGCCCTCGAACGTAACGGGGATGTCGTACACATGACTTCGTATGCTCCTCTCCTGGCCAAGGAAGGTCATACACAGTGGAACCCGGATCTGATCTATTTCAATAACGAAGAGGTCAAACCGACAGTCGGCTACTATGTACAACAGCTTTACGGGCAACATGCCGGCGACGAGTACCTGGCCAGCCGCGTGATCGTCTCTGAAAACAGCGATGCCGTGCAGAAACGTGTTGCCGCCTCGGTGGTACGCGACAGCCGTACGAACGACCTGATCGTTAAACTGGTCAACCTGCTGCCTGTCCCGACGCAAACGAATATCGTCCTGAACGACGTACCTGCCATCGAAGGAACGGCAGAACTGATCACCCTGACCGGCAAGCCGGACGACAAACAGGCTAAACCCGCAACCGGCACCGTCCGCATCAGCAACGACTTCGACGTCGACCTGCCGGCCTATTCATTCACCCTGATCCGTATCAAACAGAATAATACTAATCTCACAAAAAAGTAATATCATGAAAAAGTTATTCATCAGTGCCCTTGCCTTTCTGGCACTCCCCCTGTTCGCTCAAAAAGATGCGAGCATCCGTGTATATCCCCAGCAGGGAACACAGCAAATCAGTAAACACATATACGGCCAGTTCGCCGAACATCTGGGAACCTGCATCTATGGCGGCCTTTGGGTAGGCCCCGAATCCGACATTCCCAACACACAAGGTTACCGCAACGATGTATTGCAGGCCTTGAAAGAGCTGCAAATCCCTAACCTGCGCTGGCCAGGCGGCTGCTTTGCCGACGAATATCACTGGATGGACGGTATCGGCCCGAAAGAGAACCGCCCTAAGATGGTCAACAACAACTGGGGTGGAACGATCGAAGACAATAGTTTCGGTACCCACGAGTTCCTCAACCTCTGCGAACTGCTGGGTTGCGAACCGTATATCAGTGCCAACGTCGGTAGCGGGACTGTTGAAGAAATGGCAAAGTGGGTCGAATATATGACTTCGGAAGGCGACAGCCCGATGGCTCGCCTGCGCCGCCAGAACGGCCGCGACAAAGCCTGGAACGTGAAATTCATCGGTGTCGGCAATGAGAGCTGGGGATGCGGTGGCAGCATGCGCCCGGAATATTATGCCGACCTCTACCGCCGCTATTCCACCTACTGCCGCAATTACGACGGTAACCGCCTGTTCAAGATTGCCAGCGGTGCCAGCGACTATGATTATAACTGGACGGAAACGCTGATGAAAAACGTCGGCGGCCGGATGGACGGCCTTTCCCTGCATTATTACACCGTGACCGGATGGAGCGGCAGTAAAGGTTCCGCCACCGACTTCAACAAGGAAGACTTCTACTGGACGATGGGGAAATGTCTTGAAATAGAGGATGTCATTAAAAAGCACATCACCATCATGGACAAATACGACCCGAAGAAGAACGTAGCCCTGATGCTCGACGAATGGGGAACCTGGTGGGATGAAGAACCGGGCACTATCAACGGCCATCTTTATCAGCAAAACACCCTGCGCGATGCATTCGTGGCTGCCCTCTCGCTGAATGTATTCCACAAATACACCGACCGTCTGAAAATGACGAACATCGCCCAGATCGTAAACGTCCTCCAGTCCATGATCCTGACCAACGGCCCGAAGATGATGCTTACTCCTACTTATCATGTCTTTGAAATGTATAAAGTGCATCAGGATGCCACCTTCCTTCCGATGGATCTGATCTGCGACAAAGCCCAGGTACGCGACAACCGCGAAGTACCGATGCTGAGCGCATCCGCCTCGAAAGATAAAAACGGAGTGATCCATATCACATTAGCCAATGTGGATACAGACAACGCCCAGAATATTTCTCTCGACCTGCAAGGCCAAAAAATATCCGGAGTAAACGGCCGCATCCTCACCTCTCCTTCCATCAACGACCATAACACCTTTGAAAAGCCCGATTTCGTCAAACCGGCAGCTTTCAACGGAGCGAAGGTGGAAAAAGGACAGCTGAAGATCAGTATGCCGGCTAAGTCGATCGTCGTTCTGGAAGTGAAATAACCTTTCCTTTCGTGTGCAGTAACCGCACCCAGCAAGGTGCGACTACCGCACGTGAGAGGGTGCGACCTCCGCACGCGGTAAGGTGCGATGACCGCACTCGGGCGGGTGCAGTCTTCGCACTAACCAGGTAAAATTTATTCCAAATGTGAATTGCGATTTGTCAATAGTTTTCTACCTTTGCCAGCAGAATGAAAAATACATTATCTAAAATAAAAGAATTATGAAACCTACATTATTTGTATTAGCTGCCGGAATGGGTAGCCGTTACGGTGGTCTGAAACAGCTGGATGGCCTGGGCCCTAATGGTGAAACAATCATGGACTACTCTATTTTCGATGCTATCCGCGGTGGATTCGGGAAATTAGTTTTTGTTATCCGTGAGTCATTCGAAAAAGATTTCCGCGAAAAGATCATTTCAAAATACGAAAACCATATTCCTGTTGAAGTCGTATTCCAGGATCTGAATAACCTGCCGGAAGGTTTCACCTGCCCGGAAGGACGCGAAAAGCCCTGGGGTACCAACCATGCCGTTCTGATGGGTAAAGACGTGATCAAAGAACCATTTGCCGTTATCAATGCCGACGACTTCTACGGACGCGACAGCTTTGCCGTGCTTGGCAAAGCCCTGACTGAAATGACCGGTAAGAAGAACGATTATTGTATGGTAGGCTACCGTGTAGGTAATACATTGAGTGAAAGTGGTTCCGTAGCCCGTGGCGTTTGCGAGACAAATGCAGAAGGTTATCTGACAGGTGTAGTGGAACGTACGGCTATCGAACGTATCGACGGCGACATCCAATTCATCGACGAGAACGGAAAGAAAGTGGTTCTGGAAGAAAACACTCCGGTTTCCATGAATATGTGGGGTTTCACTCCCGACTATTTCGCTTATTCGGAAGAGTTCTTCAAAGACTTCCTGAAAAAGAACATGGATAACCTGAAAAGCGAATACTTCATCCCGCTGATGGTAAACGAACTGATCACGAACGGCACTGCCCGCGTAAAAGTATGGGACACCACTTCCAAATGGTTTGGCGTAACATATGCAGCCGACCGTCAGGGTGTTGTTGACAAAATCCAGGCATTGGTAGATGCCGGCGAATACCCGGAAAAATTGTTTTAAAGCATAAAACATATAAAAGAAATTCCCGATAGAATACTGGATACAGTAAATCTATCGGGAATTTCTTTTATAATGAAAAAAGTAGTAATATTGTAAACTACTTACGATGGGAGACATGAGAATTAGAGAAAAAACAGATATTGAATTAGTTAACCTTCTTACACAGGATAATGAAGCTGCTTTTAGCGAATTATACATCCGTAACAAAGACAAATTGTATTATTTCTGTCTCAATTTACTCAAATCCAAAGAAGATGCCAATGATATAGTTCAGGAGATTTTCACCCGTATCTGGGAGTCTCGAAATTTTATCAATCCTGATTTATCTTTTTCTTCTTTCCTTTATACAATAGCACGAAACCGGATATTGAATTATTTCCGGAGTGTAGATATCGATCTCAAAGTAAAATCTATACTTGCACAAAGAGATCCTGTAGAAGAAGATATTATCGAATCCAACCTAATCTATACAGAATATCAGAAAATACTGAAAGGTGCGATTGAAGCACTACCTCCTCAAAGAAAAAAAATATTTAATATGAGTCGGGAAGATAATATGACTCATAAAGAAATTGCCGCCCAATTAGGAATATCAGTTAACACCGTCCAGGAGCATATATCCGAATCCCTGCGTTTCATCAAAAAACATTTCAACAAGCATACAGATCTTTCTTTAAGTTTATTGCTATATCTTATTATATAAAAGAGGAATAAAACCTGTTTGATACTGGCTATATTCCTCTTCTTTGATATTCATGTTACATTGCAAAACTTTTTACTTCTGGATATATGTGTGCCTCCAACATTTTTTCTTCCAATTGCTTTACAATATCGGGGTGTTCAGCTGCAATATCATGTTGTTCAATAGGATCATCTTTCAGGTTATACAAACTCATTTGAGTATTTCCCTTCTTTATGTCAGGAATATACCCCTTCCAGTCTCCTACTCGAATAGCTTTCGAGCCGCCACTTTCTGGATATTCCCAATATAAATAGTCATGTTCCGGTTGCGGTTTTCCTTGCAATACAGGAAGAAAACTGATACCATCACTATCAGTTACAGTTACTCCGATAATATCAGCAAAAGTAGGCAATACATCCCAGAAAGCAGAAATATGATCAGTCACTGTTCCCGGTTTTATTTGTCTCGGCCAGGCTGCAATCATCGGTACGCGGATACCTCCTTCTCGAAGTGAAGCTTTTCCCCAACCCTGATCTGAGCTAAACGGCTTTGCACTGTCAAACCACCGCGAATCGGCACCTCCATTAAACGTTGGCCCGTTATCACTGGTAAAGATCACCAACGTATTTTCATAGAGTCCTAGATCCTTCAATTGTTGAGTGAGCGCTCCGACCTGCTCATCCCAATAACTGATCATTGCAGCATAAGTTGCATGAGGATATCTACAGGGAAAATACCCTTTGTCTCCTGTATAGGGAACTTCATCACCAAACTTATCCACATAATATTTCACCCAACGTTCAGGAGCCTGAAGTGGAACATGAGGTAGAGGAGTTGTCCACATCATAAAGAAAGGAACGTCCTTATTTTCATTGATAAATGAAGTAATTTCTTTGAACATCAAATCCGGTGCATATTCTTTCTGAGTATATTTTGCATAACTTTCTAAAGCCATTATATCAACTCCTGCACTCAGTTTTGTTCCGGGTTCTAATAAAACATTTGATAAATACTCCCGGTTTTCATTTCTGTACAAAAACGGCGGGAAATAGGTATGTGCCTGACGCTGACAATTATATCCATAGAAAAAATCGAACCCGACTTTATTCGGAGTACTTTCAGACCCAGGATAACCCAATCCCCATTTTCCAATGCAGGCAGTGGTATATCCAGCGGACTTCATCATAGAGGCCAGTGTTTGCGTTCCTGCAAGTAATGGGCGTTGTCCCTCTAATGTAGAGTCAGCCAACATAGCCTCATGATTCCATACATCCCCTCTTTCCGGCATCTCATCATTCCCACGGATATAAGAGTGCCCTGTATGTTTTCCGGTTAGTAATACACAACGTGAAGGAGCAGATACAGCTGTCCCTGAATAATGCTGTGTAAAACGCATCCCATTTTCGGCTAGTTTATCGATATTAGGAGTTTCAATTCGCTTCTGACCATAACATCCAAGTTCAGCATATCCCAGGTCATCGGCTAAAATATATATAATATTCGGCTGTTTCTGTTTTGTTTCCGGTTTGGTCTGACAAGAGAATAAGGTCATTATACCCAAAACAGACAAACCAGTATTCTTTATTAATACAAAATCTTTCATATTTACGTCTAATTAAAGTTTATACAATCTTCCACCAACTTATATAAGTCCGGCTTTGAAGAAGCAGGAATAATATGCGATTTACTCCATGCTTCCTCCAGGGAATAATAATCCGGTTCCGGAACCTGCTTTCCATGAACAGTCTGTATCAACCAGTCGAAAAACATTTCCCAACGGGGATAATAATATTCTTTCAGTAACCCACTCCACTCACGATGTGCATAATCGATCAACTGACTCTTCTCATCAGACCAAGTTGTAATCAATGCACGCGCATTATATTCGAATAAGTCTTTATCGGCTGGATCTGTCATGCAATTTCTAGCCTGATTAATCCAACTTGAAACAGATAATTCAGATCGGCAAGACAGTAACTGATCCTGCAACAGAATCAGATCCAGAAACTTTTGTGAATAATAAGTCACCGAATCCGCATCCTTATTTTTATAACACCGAATTATCTGATGATACAGAACACGTCCTTTATTAGCAACTAGTTGCCTGGTAAAATCCACCAGATCGTATTCATAAGCATCATGTCCTTTATATTTTTCCTTCACACTGGCAAATAATTTCACACCTTCTTCGAACTCACTTTCCTCATAATAGATTCGTGCACTCCCCCAAGCCGATACTGTACGAACTTTTAAAGAAGGACGAGCACAAAAATAACTTTCTGAAGGACGACGATGTCCTTTATAAGTACCGTAAGCCGTTTTATGGAATATATCCCAAGATTTATTCAGTACTTCATCAGGATACCCATATCTGTAAGTAGCATAATCATGTAGCCAGTTTGTTAGATCCGGAACTGAATCTCTCCAACGCATTTCACAAGCAAGATCGAAAACTACCGGGTTTGTACCGATACCTTCAGGAACATTTCCGATACCTTTGAGCCAAGGAAATGTCATGGTATTAGTACGAGCTCGCACCGGTTCTGAAGCAATTGCATCCAAACGTCCATGTAGTCCGATATTACCGCCCCAGTTAGTGATATTTGCCCACACCCATGGAAATCCACCAAAAGCATTCCGTTCGCTCCAACGATCCCAATATTCGGCACACAGATCTATTATAATCGTATTCTTTTTCGATAAACCAGCCAATAACTCTTCTGTCGGATTTCCACCCCATGACTGAATAACCCAGACACTACCGGGAACAGCATTTTGCATAGCCTCCTGAACACATTCAGCAGCTTCCGTCACGTCTATATTCTCTGTTTTCCCTCCTTCGTGAAACAAATCACCTGCATAATAATGGACTGTTCCATATAGTTTTTTATACTCTTCATACCACACAGATGCCATTTCTTCAAATAAAGGATCGATTGGATTTAGTACCGGCGGACGATCAAAATTAATCCATTTTCCTTGTCCGATAATATCTGCTTCCGGATATTTAGTAGAAAGATTTCCTGGAACCATACCAAAAAATGCCTGAAAAACAGGTTCCATTCCGTAAGCCTTCATCCGTGCCACAATCTTTTTCTGCAACTCTTCCTGCCTGCTGAACCAGCTATCGGGTAATGGACCTCCCATCCCTTCCAGGTTTCCCATCAGGAACCAGCCCTGATAAGCGGGTCCCGGAATAAACTCTTTTATCTCTTTCTCCGAATAATTGAACCTTTTTAGCATATTAAGCCACACACATTCAACTCCCACCATCGCCATTGGAGTAGTAATGCCGTTCATTGCCATCCGGTCTATTTCGCGTTCCCATTCTTCCCAACCCCAGAAAGCCATAGAGTAGCTGAAAGTACAATAATTCAGATAAAATCCCGTATGAAGGGGAGTCTGCATTCTGACCTTCTCCTTTAAAATCGGTAGTTTTTCCGGTATTTGAGTTTGATTACCACACCAAGAAAAAGAACTGTTACAGTAATACTTTAGATACCAGTTCAAACCGGAAGCCAAACTGACAGGGGAATTCCCTTGTATCTGTATTTGTTGTCCTACAGAACTTAATTCAAAATAATCTTCCTCTGTCGGTAGTATTTTCGTCTTAAATACAAACTGTTTTTCATATCCGGGAAGAACCCTTTTTACCAGACCCAACAAGACATCAGTTGCTTTTACATTGCATACTGTTGCTACACAAAAAAGGCCGATAAATAAAACTCTTATATTCAAATTCTTCATATCAATCAAATATCATATCTAATAAAAACAACTCCCCGTCCGGGTATAGTTATTTCTATCTCTTTATTTTCTATCACAACTTGTTTATTATTCCATATATCATACAACCGAGCATTTTCTGTAAGAGTTAATACACTTATATCAAATTTCACATACTCTTTTCCCAAATCGGTTCTATTAAATATTCCTATCCACCCTTTATTCGATTCAATATGCTTTACCTTCCATATTTCCACTCCATCTTTCTCAAAAATGAGTTTTCCCATTTTTCCATTCTGATTACATGCCAAAATATACGGATTTGTCAATAAACTATAAGAATACTCATCCATTGTCAACAAATCACCTCCTATCATCAAAGGAGAAGCAGACAAAGCACGCATCGTGATAAATGTTTTCATTTGATCCTTACTTAACTCACTTTCCCTGGTATATCCTTTACCTGCATATAAAGCACTTTTTCTTATATCTTCTTTGTTTAATGTAGCCGGAGACATTAATTGAAGTTTACCAAACGGTATCATATCCATATCCAGCCAAAATCCGGGAATTTCATAACCACTCCATTTTTTCCATGCGGTGAAACATTTATCGATATCAGATTGTGTATCCCATACATCACCGGTCACACGCAACATATTGGCTTGTTTATAAACATCAATATATTCTACCGGAGCACGATCGCCTGGAGACAAACTGATTACCATATCCCTGCCACACTGCTTAACAGCATGAACCAAAGCCTCTATCTCTTTCGGATAAGGAACAATATCATCTACCTTTATGAAATCGACACCCCACGCAGCCAATTGGTCAATTAAGCTGTTATAAAAAGCCTGTGCACCGGGTTTCGACATATCCACACCATAATTATAATGACACCAGTTACAGATATTTACTGTGTCTGCAATATCCCGTGCATGATAATCCGTTCCTTTAATAGGTAAATTCAACTCTACCGCTTTCCGAGGTATACCTCGCATCAGATGGAGGCCAAACTTCAACCCTTTTGCATGACATTTATTTATCAACTCAAGAAAGCCATTCGGAAAATAACAGGCAGAAGGTTGTAACAATCCAAATTCATTAATATTTACATCTGAGGCATGTCGTTCTAAAGAATAAATTGTTCCCGGTCGCAGTTTATATTCCCCAAACCAACCATTATCTATCACAAAATATTCATAGCCGAAAGGCAGATATTTATCAGCCAATACCTCCAGATTATCAAATGCTGCCTTTTCGTAGAGATAGACTCCATAGCTATCGAAACTATTCCATCCCAAAGGAGGTTTTACAGCCAACAGACTTCCTTGAGCAAAACCGCCACATACGTATAAAGGAAGTAAGGCCATTATAATCAATTGTTTAAATCTATTTTTCACAATTTTCTATATTAGATCGGAGACAAATAATATGGCACACAGATAGAAGTCATTACAAAACAAATCTGTGTGCCATATCTATCCAGAGATATTTAATAACCCGGATTATTAACTCCTAAATTAGGATTCTTTATAAACTCTTCATCAGGAACTTTAAATAAGACATGATGCGGTTTAATGTTTGTTGCAGCTCTGGGATTTTCATCTTTCAAAGCCTGAACTGCATTATAAAGATAGTCATACCCCCAATGGATCAGGTACCAGCGACGGACACCCTCACCACATAACTCCCACCTATTCTCGTTGACAATCGCCTTCTTTATCTCTTCTTTTGATAAAGACGAGGCATAATTATGACTACTATCTCCAAATGCCCGTTCACGTAAAACATTTAATAATGCAATAGCTTCCGCCGGCTTGTTCAGTTCATTTGCAGCCTCAGCCTGAATCAGATAAAGCTCAGCTAAACGAATATGATGAATATCACGACTTCCATTATTGGCTTTTTCATCAAAAGCAATCCACTTCAACATATAATGCCCGGATCCACCGCCATCACCACCATCAAAGGTTATTCTTGTTCCGTCTGTCATCGTCAGTCCACTCCAATCCATTATATCCTTACGGGTATCACCAGCTTCAAAGCTTGCCAAAAGATTTTTTGTCGTATTAAACATCCCCCATCCCTGAAACAACTCTCCTGAAGAAGAGACAATAGTACCGTCTGGACGAATAGCCTTTTTCCCTTCTTTGAACAAAGCATCTACTTTTCCACTTTCATCACGTCCACGGGGGTTTGCGAAAGAATGGATCTGACTACCTTTAACATCTGTCAAACCGGGGATAACAAATATCAATTCATCATTAAACTTATTCTTGAAGTCAAATATCTGATTAAAATCATTCAATAATTTATGAGGAGACGACTGGATAACTTCTTTCGATAAATCGTAAGCCTTCTGCCACTGGTTATCCAATAAACAAACTCGTGCCATTATAGATTTTGCACTCCAAGATGTTACACGGCCTTGATCTTTCACCTCTCTTTTTCCTGGTAACGTAATAGCTGCATACTCCAAATCTGCAATAATTTGTTTCAACACTTCAGATTTCGGAGTACGTGTAACAGTAGAGACTTCTTCTACATTCAACTCATCCAGCCACATTGGAACATCTCCCCACATTAACACCAGGTTGTTATAGAAAAAAGCTCTCAGAAAACGAGCTTCTGCTATAATATTATTTTTAAACTCTTCTTTCAATGCAGACTTTTCTGTACGGGCAATCACCATATTGGCCGAACCGATCGCCGCGTAATGATTTTTCCAGAAAGTAGAATATTCAACTGTCGGAGCATCCATTTGGTAGTATTGATAAACATCTACACGCGGACTTTGTCTCGTAATCATATTATCTACACCAATATCTGCAATGAAAATCTTTTCATAATCACCTATATATATATCGTGTAAATAACCATATACGCCATATAACGCAGATGTTACCTCATCTTCCGTATTAAAGAAACCTTGTGGTGAAACAAAATCTTTCGGATCCTCATTCAACAGATTACTGCATGAATTGAATGATAAAACCATCAATACCAGTAAATTTATTATTATTCGTTTCATTTCAAATACGTATTAAATTATTAAAACTGTGCTTTTAAACCAATCAGGAATGTTCTACTCTGAGGATAAGCATTTTGATCAAATCCCCGGCGTGTAGCTTCCGTTTCCAAATCTCCCACATTCACATCCGGTGAGTAACCGAAATATTTAGTCAGTGTAAACACATTGGAAACCGTTCCATAGACCTGTAATGACTTTAACACATTTTGCTTTGGCAATGGGATATCATATTGCACATTTATATTCTTTAAACGCAGATAAGAACCATCGTGTAAATATAAACTACATCCGCCGTTAAATTCTCCACCGGCATACGTATCAAAGATATTGGTAAAAGCACTACCTGCTTTAGGATAATATCCATTAGGGTTACTTTCGCTCCAACGATCCCGGTTTCTGCCATAAACATTCCCATTAAATCCAGTATCCATACCTCTTCCCGATAAATCGTACACATCATTGCCATAACTGAAGTCAAAGAACAAACCGAGTGTAAAACGTTTGAAAGTAAAATCATTACCAAAACCTCCATAGAATTTAGGTTCAGCATTCCCTATGATCTGTCCATCATGTATATTAATAATATCATCATCATTCAGATCCTCCAGTTTAGGATCACCAGGTTTATGTTTGGAACCTTCGGTAATCTCATTTTCTTTCCATGTTCCCAAATACTTTACACCAAAGAAAGTTCCCATCGGTTCACCGACGATTAATCGAGATCCCCTTCCATTTTCAAGAAAGTCCTTTCCTCCAAGATCCAGTATCTTATTCCTGTTTGCTGAAATTGAGAGATTTGTAGACCATTTAAAGTCCTTCTTATCAATATTAACAGAATTCACTGAAATCTCAAATCCCTGATTTCTTACAGCACCGACATTTTCAAGTATAGATTCAAAACCTGTTTGGTATGGTAACTCCCTCTTAAGAAGCAAGTCGGTTGTCTTTTTATAATAATAATCGATCTCCAAGCCTAAACGCCCTTCCAAAAAACCGGCATCCAAACCTACATCTACTTGTTTTGTTTTCTCCCAACCCAGATTCTTATTTGCAGAACTTTCTGGGGCAAACGAAATAACTTCTTGTCCGCCTATCACAGTAGAACCACTCTTCAATTTATCAATCACTGAATACGGATCGATAGCCTGGCTACCGGAAGTGCCGTAAGAAGCTCTTAATTTCAGGTTTGAAAACAAACTAAGAGATTTGATGAACTCCTCTTCCGATGCTCTCCATGCCAATGCAACAGAAGGGAAAAAGGCCCATTTATTACCTTCCGAAAGTCGGGAAGAACCATCCTGACGACCGGACACAGTCAACATATATCTACTCTTATACGTGTAATTTGCTCTAAACAGATAAGAGACCAATCCCCATTCCTTTTCGCCTGTCTGAATATCACGTGTTACGGGATCACCGGTTTCCATTGCATGATATAAACTTACATCATTTTTAAAACCACTTGCTGAACCTTCCAAAAATTCGTATTGATACTTCTGCCAGGTGAAACCACCTAATGCAGAAATAAAATGATCACCTAATGTAATATTGTAACTGATCGTATTTTCATTCTGATAAGTAATAGGAAACTCAGTACGAACCTTTGCGTAACCACCAGTTTTATTAAAAACACGAGTTGGCAGATTTACCGATTCATACCGATTCTGTTTACTATGACTTATATCAAAACCGAAAGAAGACTTTAGTACCAGATTCTTAAAGAGCGTCAATTGTGCATAGACATTCCCCAACCCTCTAAATTTTCTTGTCTTATCCTGAATGTATTCACGTTGGGCTACCGGACTATTATAAACATTACCACTGATTTGATTAACATCAAAATAAGATCCATCTTCATTGTATATCGGTGCAGTAGGTAGCAAATCGTGTCCACCGACAAACGGATTATCCCGATTCGTCATAGAAGCGGTTAATGTAGCTCCCAACTGGAATGCTTTTCCTATTTTCTGATCGACATTGAAACGTATTTGGTAACGCTCAAAACCAGACTCATACATAATACCTTCCTGGTTGAAGTAGTTCATTGACAGATAATAATTACCATCCTTCATTGACTTGGACAAACTCAAATTATGGTCGGTTATCGGAGCAGACGAACGAAACATCTGATCCTGCCAATTAGTATTATTCACTTGAGAAGGATCTTTAAACGGATGTGGACGACCATAATATTCAGCATATTCATTCTGAAAAACTGCAGCTTCCTGCCCATTCAGAAGATCCAGCTTTTTAACCGGTGTCTGTAATCCATAATATCCACTATAGGTCAACTTCAGCCCTTCTGCTCCATCTCCTCTCTTGGTTGTAATTAAAATTACACCGTTTGCACCACGAGATCCATATATAGCTGTAGATGATGCATCTTTCAGTACTTCAATAGAAGCAATATCCGCCGGATTTATCGTACTTAAATCACCTCCTCCAATAATACCATCAATAACATATAAAGGCTCATTACCTGCATTAATAGAATTACCACCACGAATACGAATTGTTGTACTAGCACCAGGAGAACCATTTGCTGATGTTATTTGCATACCACTGACACGTCCCTGCAAAGCTTGGTCGATACGAGATACCGGCATGCTCTCAATTGCTGCTGCTTTCACTGTGCCAACCGATCCGGTCAAATCGCTTTTACGAACCACGCCGTAACCCACTACTACAATTTCGTCCAGCTTTTGTGTATCCTCTGATAAAGTAATATCAATCCTGCTTTCTGTTCCGATCGCTATCTCTTTACTTAAGTAACCGATATAGGATATAAGTAATGTTCCAGTACCCGGCACATCCAGAGAAAAATCTCCGTCCACTCCCGTTATGGTACCATTAGTTGTTCCCTTCACAACTACATTTGCCCCGATAATAGGTTCTCCATTATTATCACGGATAATACCTGTCAGTTTCTTATTTTGCTGAATTACCTGTGGTTCAAAAGAAACAATACGGCTCCGACTCACTGAAATCGTATTATTTATCTTCTTAAAATACAATCCAGTTTGTTGTGATAATTCATTTAAAATAGCATCTATAGAACCATTCTTAATCTGTACATTGACATTTTTCAAATCTTTCAGTACTGATTCGTCATAAAAGAAATTAAAACCAGTAATTTTACTCAATTGTTCAAAAGCATCGCTGACAGAAGATTTCTTCACTACATAAGTGATATTGTTTTCTTTAAGACTCTGCCCCCAAACTCCCTCCGCACAAAGTAACTGGGAAGATAAGGCAATAGCGCATACGGTTAACGAAGTTCGCATAACAGTCTTGTTTAATATTAGATTATAATTCATACATTTGTAATGTTTTAATGAATGATGTTTGTTAAGACAGGCAGAAAGTCCTTACAACCCAGTGGCTCAATACTGTTTTAAAGGTTTCTGCTGAAAATTAATGAAGGCAGCGGTGTGACAGCACTGCTGCTTTTTTAGTACGTTGTTTCCTGGTATTCTACATAGGCATTCTCATTAAATAGGTTCGACTTATAATTTATCATATAATATTATCTTTTCCCCTTCTTGCCGGCTATGAAGGCCGGTGGTAAAGCAGATCGCTTCGATTACCGCTTCGATACTCTTGTTATCGTGTGTCCCGGTGATCTTGTAGTCACAATTCTTACATTGCAGGATTACTTTGCAGTTGTATGTCCGGTTAATGGTTTTTATCACCTCGCGTATCGGTTCCTTATTGAAATACAAAGAACCCTGTATCCATTTGATATAATTGTTTTCCTGAATGGTTTCCTTATTGATATTCCCGTCCACTTTATTAATGGATAGGTGTTCGTTGGGAGATACGGATAACTGGAGATCCTGGTCGGTGACATTTATCCTAACTTTGCCGGTCGAGACGGTCAGCTTGATGAACTCGTCTTCCTTATAGGATTTGAAATCGAAGGAAGTACCCAACACACGGACTTGTGCATTTCCGCTCTGGATGATAAAAGGTTTATCTGGATTGGGGGCAACATCGAAAAAGCCTTCCCCTTCCAGTTCTATCACGCGGTTGTCCTTATTAAAGTCGGACGGGATGCGAAGGTTCGTCCCGGAATTCAGGATAATACGGGTACCGTCTGCCAGTTGTAGGCTTTTCTTCTCCCCTTTCGCGGATGTTTTCTCGGCATAGGTTATTACGGGTTGCGAACGGTCGAGCACTTTCAGCAGGCCAAATGTCACACTGAAAGCCAGTACCAACATGGCGGCGATCCGGTAAAAGTTAGTTAAATATTTCTTATTTCCAACGCCTGTATTAGAGACAGGTTTACTGCCTTGTTTGATTGTAGAGAGCAGGGAAGATACTTCTTTACGCAGTTCGTTTTCCCTTTCCTGATCCGGACGAGCCATATTCTGATCGATCGCATTCCATAAGGGCTGGATGACCAAATCTAAATCCACAGGATTGTCCGACGATTTCAGCCAGTGAAGCAATGTGCGCAGTTCCTGCTCGGTGCATTGATCCTTTATATACTTTTGTAAAAGTGACAGGATGGTAGTTTCTTCCATATGTATTTTTATAATCGTACTTGTTAGTTGTATCGTTTATAAAGAATACACACTGTCTGGTTTCGTCTGGGGGTAAGGCTCGATTATTTATAATTCATTAACATATTAATAAAGGGTGCCCTCGTAGGGGCGGGTTCCAAACCCGCCCAATATCAACGAGACAATATAACTGACTGCTATAAACAGAGAATTCAATATTTCCTAAAGTTACATCATCCGCACTAAAAGGTCTTTGTATCAAAATAATCCAAGCTCCATTTATCCATCCACTTCAATACCGGCAGGCCGTTCTCAAACTGTATCGGTAGCCAGATGTAACGGGCATCGGATGGATGCTTCGGTGTCCAGCGGTCGCCCATAAAGATGAAGGCATCTTTTTTGCCGGCTACAGGGAAAATAAAGGTGCTTTGCGAATGGAAAGTGAGAGCGGCATCATCTCCACGGCAAGGGTTAGGATGCTGTGTCCACGGCCCCCAGATGGAAGAAGCGGAGAACAGGCGGGCTTCATTCGGATCCCAACCCGTACAACCGGAAGTAATCATAAAGTAGGTTCCGTCTTTTTTGAAGATGGCCGGTGCCTCGTTATGACCGCCAGGGAATATACGGATATATCGTCCGGTATGGCTCTGGTAATCGTCGGTCAGTTCGGCTATCTGCAAGGTCAGGTTTTCTTCCGAAGAATAGATATGATAGGCTTTTCCGTCATCATCCACATAGATAGTCATGTCGCGTGACATTTGTCCGCCTTCCATATCCCGGCGGACGAACAGGCCTTCTTCTACGGCTTTGCTCCATTCGGGTGTCCACCATTCGGTAAAATCTTTCGGCGTTACTTTCAGGGAACGGTCTTTTTCCGGCATATTCTCCGGCCAGAAGCCGGCACAGGGACGATAAGAATGGACGAAACGGTAAGGGCCTGTAACCTTATCGCTTACAGCTACTCCGACACGGGCGGCCGCATATCCCTTTCCTTTCAGTTCCAGATGAAACCACATTACATATTTATTGGTCTTTTTATTATAAACAACCTTCGGACGTTCCAATATACAACCCCTTTCAATATCGCTATAAGACTCTTCCGGCATAACGGGCATGGCAATTCCTTCATTCTTCCAGTGAACCAGATCGCAGGAAGAATAACAGGTAACACCATCCAGCGCCACACTGGTCGTATCGCTTTTAAACTCACCGAACCAATAATAGGTTCCGTCGGCATACAACATACCGCCGCCATGCGCATTGACATGAACGCCTTTATCATCCGGCCATCTTTCACCGGGCATAATCTCCTGAGCCTTCATACCGGTACATGACACCAGTAGTAGAACCAAACTTAATATTCTTATCATTGCTATTCTTTTTTATTTGACTAACCGACTGGCAACAGAAAGCAGCCGGACTTATTTTTGTTTCATGTAGGTGAAACAGTTGTTCCACCCTGATGAAACAAGTGTTTCACCTGCATGAAACACTTGCAACTTACCTAAGGAGATAAACCAAAACTCCCAACTATTCCGTAGCTCCCTGGTTAGCCACTGTCGGCCATCCCGGGTTCTGATAGATCGGTGAGACGGATATATCTGCACCGTTGGCAGCAATCATCAGGTGCTGGATACAGATCGGTTGCAGGTAATGAGCCATTGCCCAGCGATAACCGTCTTTGGCAACCGAACGGCCGGAGATTTCATACGGGCGAAGATATTCGCTCAATGCCGGGTCGGATACGTTTGCACTCGGATTATCCAGGCCATATACCAAACGGGTTGAGCCGTCTTCATTCTTATACCATTCGTTCATGCCGGCCCACAGGCGGAAACCTTCGATATGATACGGAGTCTTGATCATCTGATCCATTGCACGCCAGCGGCACAAGTCCATGAAACGTAATCCTTCGGCCATCAACTCGCAACGACGTTCGCGGCGGATGTTATACAGAGTCGGATCGATTAGGTTTCCGGCAGAATAAGCACCCCAGTCGTTCTTTGCTTCTTCGCTCATGCGGGTAGCGGCGATCGTCTTGTTGTAGTCCGTATCGACTTTGGCACGGGCACGGATGGCACGCCAGTAGTTCTGGGCTGTTGCATCCAGCGATCCGTTCTTTTCGTAGCAGGCTTCCATATAGTTCAGATAAGCTTCCACCCCACGGAAGGTGATCGAGCCGGTGTAGCTGGCACCGTTGGCGCACTGGTTCTGATAATAAGAGTTACCTTTGCGCAAAGCGTAACCGGTAGTATATGTCTTTTCCAGAGAAGACTCCAGGATCGCCGGGTTAGGCTCTACCAGTACGGCATGTGTCCCTTCGGTCGACTCGAACAAGATATTCTTTTGTCCCGGTTCTTTCAGGAAGATATTCAGACGGGAGTCGCGGCCGATACGGACGTCGGCAATCGTTTTATCGCCTTTGTAAGCGGAAGAGGCATAGATAGGCATACCGTCGCTCATCAGGAAACCGTCTACCATACCACGGGTCACTCCTACTCCATAGTCACCGTTCTGTGCACCGACAACCACACAATGTGTTTGTCCCAATCCTTTATTATATGGACGCCATAAAAGGACTTCACTGTAGCCGGACAGATCTACATCGCCAAACATATCCATATACGGGTTCACCGGATCTGCTGCATCCTGCTGAACCAAACCGGTATTCTCTACCAGAGGAGTTGCGTCGGCCACCTGTTTGGCAGCATCCATCGCCTCGGTCAGAAAGTAATCGATCTCGCCTTCTATGCTTCCGGAAGGGAACTGATAATTAGCATTATACTCCTTGCTCTTGCCAGGCCATCCGTCTCCATTCGGGACAAAGGCCGTTCCTTTAAAGTATTTCAACCAGGTTCCTTCGAACAAGGCCACACGCGACTTAAGCAGCAAAGCGGCTTCTTTCGAAATACGGCTCTTATTCTTGTCCGGGGTTGTAGCCATCAGCATAATAGCCGAATCGAGGTCGGAGATAATGAAACGGGCCACTTCATTACGGGGAGAACGTTTGCTGGCTTCGATCAGCGGTTCCATTTCGTCCGGCAACGTATGGCGGATGATAGGGAAATCGCCGAATTTCTGATAGCGTTTGAAATATTCGTGGGCACGAAGGAAATAGATCTCGCCGACATAATGGTTGATATTGTCCGTGCTTCCGGTGATCTTACCTTCAGCCAGTTTAGGCAGGACGTTATCCAGGAAATAGTTGCAACTATAGATGCGTTCGAAGAACCAGTGGCGTTTGTTCTTGTCGCTGTCTTCTGTCTGGGCTGTTCTCCACTGCCCGGGGACAAACTTATTATCATACGTTTTCGTTGCCTGGTTGTCGGTATGTTCGTCCGTACCGAAGGTTCCGTAACTCCATTCGCCGTGCGAAGGCAGGATATCCGTATACAATCCGTTGGCATAGGTTGCCAGCTGGGATTCTTCGTTCAGGTATTTATCCGGAGTGATCTGTGACAGAGGAGACTGCTCCAGGTAGTCATTGCAGGAAACCAGTACGCCTAACAAAGCGACTCCTGCCAGTTGTTTGATTTTATTTATGTGTTTCATCGTAAATCAGCTATTAAAGAGTAACATTTATACCGAATGAGATCGTTTTAGAGAGTGGGTAAGCGTTACCGTTACCTTTCTTTGTGTTATCATCGACCTTACCACCGTTGATAGTTTCCGGATCGAACATGTTGGCCATGCCTGTACCTGTCCAGAGGTTTTCACCGGAGACGAAGATACGCAGTTTGGATACATAGAACTTGTTGGTCAGCGTAGCCGGCAGCGTATATCCCAACTGAACATTCTTCAGGCGGATATAAGAGGCATTCTGAAGATAACGGCTCTGTATCTTCTGGTTCTTATCGGTATTGAAGATAGGACGCGGATAGTAGGCATTCAGGTTAGCAGCCAGATCGTTGGATGCTTCTGCGCGGAAATAATCGGCATGTTCTTTAAAGCCGGCCGACCACCACATATTGCTTGTTACGCCCCAGAAGTATTCACTGCCCTGCCAGAAGTCGCGTTTCATCACACCCTGAAAGAAGGCACGGAAGTCGAAGCCTTTATAGTCGGCACCCAGGTCGATACCGAACTGGAAGCGCGGCGTGTTATTTCCCAACAGTTTATAGTCGCCGTGATCGTCGATCGTATTGGCACCGTTGCTGATCATGCCGTCGCCATTGAGGTCTTTGTACATGATGTCGCCAGCTTCCCAGCTTGTACCCAGAGCTTCCTGTCCGCCATTCGGCAGAGAGGCCAGGTGGTTATCCATTTCCTGCTGTGTTTGGGCGATACCGATCGTTTCGTAACCCCAGATCTCACCCAACTTCTGGCCTGTACGGTATTTATCGAGCGTTCCGGTCGGGTTCGGATAACGGGTGATCTCTGTTTGCGCATCCGACAGGATAAATTTGGCGCTATAGCCCAGGCCGTTCTTTAGACGGTCGTTCCATCCAATCTCCAGGTCGAAACCGTAAGTCTTTAAGTCGGTATTGTTTGTCTTCGGGACATCCGCACCCAAAGAAGCAGGCAGTTCGGGAGCCGGGCCGATCATATCGAGTGTCAGACGGTTGTAATAATCGAACGATCCGGTCAGGCGGTTGTTCAGTAATCCGAAGTCGACACCGACGTTCCAGTTACGTACGCGTTCCCATCCTAAGGTCGAACTGATCAGTCCGGGCACATAAGCGGCATTCGGCTTCAGGCCGTTCTGCAACCATTTACCGTCGCTGGCTTTTACTTCCAGTATCTGATAAGAAGGATACCAACTGGTTGTATTCTGGTTACCCAGTTCACCATAAGAACCGCGCAGTTTCAGTGTGCCGACGTATTCAGCGATAGGTTCCCAGAACGCTTCACGGGCAATATTCCATCCCAGGGAGAATGAAGGGAACAGGTTCCAGCGCTGGTCTTTATGGAAACGGGAAGTACCGTCGTAGCGAAGGTTTACTTCTGCGAGATACCGACCCTGATAGTCATAGTTGATACGTCCGAAGAAACCGGCTGTTGTCCAGCGTTGACGGGCACCGTTGACGGAAGGAGTCACCACGCCACCGTTATAATCGAGTCCCGAAGTAAGGTCTACTTCCGGCAGGCCGGAGATAATGATACCATCGCGTTGCAGGCCAAACTTGGTCTGGCGCATCATTTCCGACTGGAAACCGACCATTGCTTTGAAGTTATGCCCCGACTCCAGATTGTAGCTGTATTCCGTATAAGCATTCAGGTTCATATAGTTCTCCTTGTGAAGTTCTTCATGCACATTCGATCCTGTGCCGTAGATTACCGGATTGCCGTCCACATCATGGTTGAAGGTCTGTTGCGAGTCCCAGTGACGGTTGGCCGACATAATGCGGTAGTTGAAGTCGATATGGGTAATCCAGTTCTTGATCGGTTCGAGGATCAACGAAGCCTGCTGGTAGATATTATCGGTCTGCGTATAATCGCGTCCGCCGGTAGCCAGTCCCAGTGCGGGTGACGGAGAAGAATAAAGGTAACCGTTCGGATCATACAAAGGCAACACCGGCCAGCCCTGACGTCCCAGATCGGAAAACAATCCATCCGACATGGCAGAAGGACGTCCGTAATCTTCACGGGTGAAACGGGTGCTGTAATTCAACTTGGCCCAGTCTGTCAGCGTGGCATTGATCTTACCGGTAGCCGTATAACGGTCGTACGTATCCTGGTTGAATACCATCAGGCCGTTCTGATCCAGATAGTTGAAAGAAGCATAGTAGCTTACCTTGTCGGAACCGCCGTTGATGCTAAAGTTATGTTCCTGTGAGAAAGCCCAGTCGCGGTACAGAGCATCGTACCAGTCGACGTTGTCGTTACCTTCGGCATAACCGTCTGCCCAATATTGCGGGTTGTTCGGATTGGCAATAACAGAATTGGAAATCTTACCCTGCTGGTAATCTTTGATACGTTGCAGACGCTCCGGGGTGAAGAACAATCCGTTACCGGCATTCACATTGGCATCATTGAAATAAGTGGCGAAGGTATACGAATCCATCATATTAGGAGTCTTTACCGGATCGTTCCAACGGAAACTGTTGTTATAATTGATCACCGGTTTACCGCTGCGGCCGCTTTTGGTAGTAATAAGGATTACCCCGAAAGGAGCACGTGAACCATAGATAGAAGAAGCAGCGGCATCCTTCAGAATTGAGATATTTTCGATATCCTGCGGATTGATGGAATTAATATCGCCTTCCATCCCGTCGATAAGTACCAGCGGGCTGCCGCTCGAACCTTCACCGATCGTGGCTGTACCACGTATATTAATATCAGCTTTTGTTTCCATACTACCGCCGGCCGATGAGATCTGCAAACCGGGAACCAACCCCTGTAATGCCTGCGTCGCATTCATTACCGGACGTGCTTCCAATGCTTCAGAGTCGACTGTCCCTACCGAACCTGTCAGGTTTACTTTCTTTTGGGTACCGAAACCAACGACAACCACTTCATCCAAAGCCTGGCTGTCTTCCACCAGTTTGATATTAAAAGCCGTTTGATTTCTTACAGGCATCTCCTGCGCGATATATCCGATATAAGATATTTGCAGGATAGCATCCGACGGGACATCCAGATTAAACAGTCCATCGATGTCTGTCATGGTTCCGTTTGTAGTTCCTTTCACAATAACGTTAGCTCCGATTACCGGTTCGCCGCTTGTATCCTTAACGACGCCGGAAATCTTTTTACTCTGCTGCGGACTGGCCGCATTACTTTGCCGGACGATAGGATCAGCTCCGGCAGCATTTCCGTATAATACGGGGCATGCGCTTAACAGCGCGGCTGCCAACACAAAACTGTGTGCTTTCATGCAATACAAATTTAATGGTTTAACATTGCGGTTAATTTCTTTCCGCAAATGTGACCATTAAAAGAACAAGTGTACTCTACACATGATTACAAATAGTCTGTAAACTAACACAGTATCTATTTACAGATATCTTTTATCTATAATTCACCCTCTTCGGCGGCTTCCGGATGATAACGCTCCATATACTCGGAAGGAAGTATACCGAATTCCTTCCTGAAGCAGGCACTAAAGTACTTCGGATCGTTAAATCCGACAGCATAAGCCAGTTCGGAAATACGTACCCGCTTCTTTTCTTCGATAATCTGGCAGGCCGCCTTCAAACGGATATTGCGGATAAAGGCAGAAGTGTTCAGTCCGGTAAGCGACTTCAGCTTTTTATATAAGGTAGATTTGCTGGTTGCCATTTCCTCCATAAACTGTTGCTGGTCGAATTCCGAATTATCCAGATGCTTCTGCACGCAACTGATCGCCCGTTGCAGGAAGTCCTCATCCAGGCTGGTATAGTTCAGTTCCTGCGCTTCGAAGACAAGTTGCTTCTTAAAGTCACGGGCGGTTCGTTCCTTCCCCCGCAATAAGTTCTTGATACGGGCATGTAGCAACGAGAGGTTGAAAGGCTTGCTAAGGAAACCGTCAGCACCAGATTCATAGGCTTCGATACGGTCTTCTTCCTTATTCTTGGCCGTAAGCAGGATGATAGGAATATGGCAGATATCGAAATTACCTTTCACGTAGCGGCATAGTTCCACTCCGTTCATCTCCGGCATCATTACGTCGGAGACGATCAGGTCGATATCGTTCGACTCGATCGCCTGGATGGCTTCTTTCCCGTTATGTGCCGTATAGACCGGGTATTCGCGTCCCAACAATTTGACCATCAGAGCCAACAGTTCTTCATTATCTTCTACCAGCAACAAAGAATACCCGCTTTTCTCTTTTGAAGCACTTCCGGTATCTCCGCTTTCCACAGGCAGCGCCTGCTCATCGGCAGCCGGAGTTATCAACTCATCCACCTGTTCTTCCTTATAGGCAGAGCGGGAGATCGGTAACGTGACGATAAAGGTCGCCCCCTGCCCTTCTTCACTCTCCACACGGATAGTTCCTTCATGCAATGTAACCAGGTCTTTTACCAGCGACAGGCCGATCCCTGTCCCGGTCGTATTGAAACGCCGGTAATCGCCTTCATAGAAACGTTTGAACAGGTTCTTCATTCCTTCCTTGGAAATACCCTGGCCGTTATCCTTCACGGAAAGGGTTACGATGTTTTCTTCTTCATCCAGAGACAGGTTGACATCGATCGTACCCCCTTCGCGGTTATATTTCGAGGCATTGGATAGCAGGTTATATAATATCTTATCCAGTTTGTCCGGATCGAAATACCCGGTAATCGTATCCGGTTGGCAGGTAAAGCTGAACTGCATCCTTTTTTTCTTCATCAGCGGGCGGAATGCTTCTACTTCCTTCCGCACGAAGGTAGCCAGGTCTGCTTCCGATACTTTCAGTTTCAGGTTGCCGGTCTCCGCTTTCCGGAATTCCAGGATTTGCTGCAACAGGCGTATCAGACGGTTTATATTGTCGGACATCACCTTATAGAAGTCGTCGAGTTGCGGCGCCTGCATCTTCATTTCGTCCAGCGAAGCGGACAGGATGGTAAGAGGTGTCAGGAACTCATGCGTGATATTGGTAAAGAACTGCAACTTGGCATGGTTGATCTCCTTTGTTTTAACCAGTTCCATCTTCTGTAACTCCTGCGCCTGCTTCTCACGGATACGGTTTTTCAGTACACGGTAGGTGACAAACACCGTTGCCGACAGCAACAGTATATATAATGTATAAGCCCAGGTCGTTTTCCAGGGTGGCGGCAAGATACGGATCTGCAATACCCGTTCCTGTTCGTTCCACAGGCCGTTCTCATTCGAACCTTTCAAATGGAACGTATAAAGGCCGCTTTTCAGGTTGTTGTAATTGGCAACGCGGCTGGACGCTCCCGTGTACTGCCAGTCCGTGTCGTATCCTTCCAGCTTATAGGCATATTTGTTTTTGGAAGGATTGGCATAACTCAGCGAAGAGAATTCGATACTGAAATGATTCCGGTTATAGTCGAGCACCAGTTCATTGGCAAAGCTGGAAGAATTAGGGGTTATTTCCTCCCTGTCTGCGGGAGTAAGCTCATCCAGCGGAGTATTAAAAATTGATATATTCGTAATGGCTACCGGGGGAACCACATCGTCCTCCTTTACTTTCTGCGGATAGAAACTGGCATAACCGTTATGTCCGCCGAAATATAACTTGCCATCCTTCGCCTTCGCTATGGCATCCCGTATAAACGAGTTGTCGGGAAGGCCATCGGTTGCCGTATAGGTTCGCGACGAAGCCGTTGCAGCATCCGGTGAAACCGTCAGACGAACCAGCCCCGAACCGGTTCCCAGCCAGAGGTTACCGCTTTCGTCCTCCTGTATATTGCTGACTACATCGGTTTGCAGGTTATACCGCCTGTTTACGGAGATAAAAGAATCGCTCTCTTTATCGTATAAGTTCAAGCCGCCGCCATCGGAACCGGCCCACAGGTTACCCTTCGAATCTTCATACAGGCATTGCAGCCATTCGTAGGTAAGTTTGCCGTTCGCCCTGTCATACAGGCTGAACTGTAACTGATCCGGTTGGGATGCATCTCCGGAAACACGAATAATCCCGTGATTACTTCCCAGCCAGATATTTCCGTCCCGTGTCTCTTCAATGGCATAATAGCAATAGTTGATCGGGGCTCCATCCGGTTCCGCCCGGTAGTCGCTCAACGAAACGCCTTTGCCATCGGGCCCGTAAACAGCCACACCGCTACGGCAACCTATCCAGACGTTCTTCCGGCTGTCTTCCAACATACTGAAGATAAAGCCATCCGGCAGCCAGGGAGTATTTTCTTCATTCAGGTGCCGTATCTTATTCCCGGCCGCATCCTTATCATAGATGGTAATGCCACTGCCCCACGTCCCGAACCAGATTTCCTGCTCGTCCCTGCGTTCTATGATATGGTTGATCGTATACAGATAAGGCGTCGGTTGCCTGAAATCGGGATGATCGATATAAAAGACCGGTTGTTCGGCTCCCTGCTCCTGGATAACCAGGCCATAACTGCCTATTCCCATCCAGAGCGTCTGTTCGCTATCCACAAACATACTGCGCACGGAGTTACTGAACAACCTGTGTTTGACCGATTCCAGATCATTCTTCTGAAAAGGGGAATGCCGCATATTAACGGAATAAACTCCCCCTCCCATCATACCCAGCCACATGATTCCCGAACGGTCGCGCACAATGGCATCCAATTCATTATAAGGTAGTTTATAGGATTCACTTTCCGGCAAATAATTCACAAACGAATCATTTTGTGAATCCAGATCGAGGATACTCAGACCGCTGCGGGTTCCGATCCAGAGGGTGTTGCTGCCGGTTTCTTCTTCTATGCTGTAAATGATATTATCCGACAGGCTTTGTTTATTACCCGGTTGACTGAGATAGTGCTTCCAGGTAACCGTCTCAGGTGTTTCCGGAGTATTCAGATGATACAATCCCCGATCCCAGGTACCTACCCAGATGGTTTGGTAACTGTCCTCAAATAAGACATGGGCGGAGTTACGTTCGTCCATCTGCGGATAGCTGATAAAGGCATCCTTATCCTTTTCATATCTCAAAAGGCCTACCGCCCAGGTTCCTATCCAAAGCCGTCCTTTGCTATCTTCCATGATAGACTTAATGCCAACCAATGGGCGCCCATTGGTTGCTTTATCGTATACGATAAAAGATCCCCGTTCCGGGATATACCGATATAATCCATCATCCATACCGACCCATACATTATTGTCTTTCGATACATACAAGACAGAGACCACCTTATCCTGCAATCGGCTATCCGCTGCCTCACGGATTTGCCCGGTTATCATATTCAATATGTTCAAACCGTTGTTCGTACCGATCCAGAGATTGGAACTGTGGTCTTCAGCAATGGTCTTGATCTGGTTGTCCGTCAGTATGCCCGGTGTGAACAGGTTGTCCTTATAGGTACGAATACGGTAACCGTCGTAACGGCACAAGCCGGAATTGGTAGCTATCCAGATATATCCTTTATTATCCTGTATGATCTGCGTTATTTCTTCCGATGGTAAATCCTCAAAAGATGATATTCTGTTGAAACGAAGGTTCTTTATTGAAGCATTGTCCGCCAGCAAACGATCTTGTATACCCCATAATAACACCGACATCAGCAGAATGTTAAATAGCCAAAAACGTGAGGTGTTTTTCATGTGCTTTTCCTTAATTTGTTTATGCAAAAGTAATAAATCCTTTCCACATTTTAATTAAGTAGCATCAATACACACATAAAAATAAGAGAGACGTCATTACTGCATCTTGCAGCGACGTCTCTCTCTTATTGTATAATAAACAAACAAATATCCGTTAGAAACTGTATTGAACGGCTACATTCAGACGGTTGGCATGGCGTGTCTGATCATTAAAGTCCGTACGCCATCCTCTAAGATATTCAGCACCTAATTGAAGATCCGGTGTTACGTTCCAGAACAAGTTTGCTACGAGATACTGGCCGTAACGATATTGTTCGGACGGAGTTTCGGGATAATCATTATCGCTGTACAGGCGTGACTGGCTATAGGTACTTGAAACAAAAACTTTCGGGGAAATATTATACTGCAATCCGGCATACCATCCCATCATAGGAAGCACCTGCATATGTCCCGCTTTAGCCGGATCGGGAACGATATCCACATTCAGATTACTCAGGTCGTTCATATATTGACTTATACCTTTACCGTAAACACCCTGTCCGTACATCTGCACTTTGCTGCACAGATTGAAAGTGGTAGAAAGCAGCACACCCCAGCCGGTTTCCGACTCAGCCTTGTTAGCGACCAGGTTATCATAAGTCATACTCCGTACGATAGCGGCGGCACGTACATGGCTGCTCTTATTCCATCCGTACTGCACGTAAGCCGGGAAGTTAGGCATACGTTGCGAACCGATATTCAACTTATCGTTGGTAATGCCATCCACTACGGGCATTTCCACACCGACACCGGCTTTCCATCCTTTACCGAAAGCGCGTTCATAGCGGAACTGGGTAGCATGATAGATCGCCATCCCATTCGGCCCGGCAAAGTCGATCGTCGGGGGAATAGCGGCCAGATCCATAAACGAACCGTAATCGTAACCGAGCGTAAAGCCCAGCAAAGAAGCATAAGCGTTACGCAACTCAAAACCTTTGCCGTCGCCCCGGAAGTTACCGGCCGTATATACGACAAAGTCGCCCAGATGCTTGGTATGGCCTACCAATTTGAGGAAAACAGTGCTGGTAGTGGCATCCATCTGGAACTGGTTTCTGACATGCGAGGCACCTTTGTTGGGGATCAGTGCCGGATAGAAATCAATATCTTTGGAGATACCGCCGAAGTCATATTCGGCAGTTGCCTTTACATACCCGCCGATACCTAAAGCGAAACGGCCTTTCCGGTCGGTCATCAGGAAACGGGGAATACCCGGTTCATGGAAGCGCGGACTTTTCGTTTCATTCAATATCCGGATTATCTCATCCCCCGCCTTGTCGCGCGAAACGAAGATAATAGAATTCGGCTCCTCATCCTGAATGATCACTTTCTGAGCCTGAGCATGGGAAGAGAATACTCCTAACCCGAGCAGAAGAACTGCTCCTTTAACAAATGCTTTCATAAATGTGTTTTGTTTAGACGTTTTACCAGTAAGGAACAAGCACCACATGAAAAGGTTGTGTTAAAAGGTTGCGTTAACGACTAAAAGTAACTATTTTTGTTGCCTTAATAACTAAATAAAACGAAGATGAAGAAGCTGTTTGCTATATGTTTATTACTTGCCGGATTGCTGACATCCGTTCATTCGCAAGCGCAGGATGTTGAGACACTTGTACAGATCGACACCGATATGGGGAAGATCAAAGTGAAGTTATTTAACGATACGCCCTTACACCGGGATAATTTTATCAAAAATGTGAAAGAAAAGCGTTACGACGGCCTGCTGTTCCACCGCGTGATCAAACAGTTTATGATACAAGGGGGCGATATCGACTCGAAGGATGCCCCTATCGAAAAGCACCTGGGCGACGGCGATCCGGGCTACACCATTCCCGCCGAAATCGTTTATCCGAAATACTTCCATAAACGCGGCATGTTGTGTGCAGCCCGCACCAGCGACGAAGAAAACCCGGAACGTGCCTCTTCCGGCACACAGTTCTATATCGTCACCGGAAAGTTCTATACCGAGATGGAACTGGACAAGATGGAGAAAAGCGACAACAAAACATTTACCCCGGAAGAACGCCAGGCCTATATGCTTGAAGGCGGTGCACCTCATCTGGATAACAAGTACACGGTCTTCGGCGAAGTTGTCAGTGGCATGAAAGTTGTCGATAAAATCCAGTTTGTCGAAACAAATGAGGAAGACAGACCGTTGAAGAATATAAAGATCAAGACAATGGCTATTGTCAAAAAATAATCAGTAAAAGAAAGAAAAATGGAAACAAAAGAGACACAGATTCTGATGAAAACCAGCCTGGGTGACATCAAGCTAAAACTATACAACGAAACGCCGCAACACCGCGACAACTTTATCAAACTGGTAAAGGAAGGACAATACAACGGCCTCCTGTTCCACCGTGTAATCA
Organism: Parabacteroides sp. HGS0025; assembly: GCF_000969845.1. Taxonomy (NCBI): domain Bacteria; kingdom Pseudomonadati; phylum Bacteroidota; class Bacteroidia; order Bacteroidales; family Tannerellaceae; genus Parabacteroides; species Parabacteroides sp. HGS0025. The sequence continues at coordinate 1,525,436 of NZ_KQ033902.1, read as the reverse complement.
AGGATTTCATGGTACAGGGTGGCGATGTAACCTCGAAAGACGCCCCTATGAGCAAGCAACTGGGTGCCGGCGACCTGGGTTATACCGTTCCCGCCGAGTTCGTTTACCCGAAATATTTCCATAAGAAAGGGGCACTTTCCGCAGCCCGCACAAGTGACGAAGTAAATCCGGAAAAGGAATCTTCGGCTTCCCAGTTTTATATCGTAACCGGAAAAGTGTACAAAGACGCTGAACTGGCACAGATGGAGAAACAAAAAGAAGGCCGCCTGAAACAGTCGATCTTTGCCCGTCTGCAAAAAGAAAACAGCGCCAAGATCAAAGCGGCTTATCAAAGTGGCGACAAAGCCGAACTGGCCATCATCCGCGATACACTGGTCGGCAAGACGGAAATGGAAGCCGAAAAGCGCAAGGACGAAACCAAGCTGACACCGGAACAACGGGAAGCCTACAAAACAATAGGCGGCGTTCCTTTCCTTGATAATGAATATACGGTTTATGGTGAAGTGACAGAAGGTCTGGACGTGGTAGACGCCATCCAGAACGTTAAGACCAACCGACAGGATCGCCCGTTGGAAAACGTCGTTATCGAATCGGTCAGCATCATTGAATAAGGATTTGCATTTCTGAATGATACAATTCTCTACTTACAAAGAACATTATAAACAAACAATACGCCTGGGTGTCCCGATCATGTTGGGACAGCTGGGCATTATTATTGTAGGCTTTGCCGATAACATAATGGTAGGCCACCATAGCACCAACGAACTGGCGGCCGCCTCATTCGTAAACAATTTCTTTAACCTGGCTTTCATCTTCGGGATGGGCTTCTCGTACGGCCTCACTCCCATTATCGGCGGTCTTTTTGCCGGCAAAGAGCTTCGCAAAGCCGGGGAGACATTGAAGAACAGTTTATTGATCAACTTCATCGTCGGCATACTGCTCTGCCTTTGTATGCTTTCGCTGCTCTTGAATATCGACATATTGAACCAGCCGGAAGAGCTGATGCCCTATATCGTCCCCTATTACATTCTCCAGTTATTTTCCGTCATATTCGCCATGTTGTTCAACTCCTTCAAGCAATTCAGCGACGGGACGACCGACACGGTTACCCCTATGTGGATCATGCTTGGAGCCAATGTACTCAATATCATCGGGAACTATTTCCTTATCTACGGGAAATGCGGCGTACCGGAAATGGGGCTGACAGGTGCCGGGATCTCCACCCTGGTCAGCCGTATCCTGACATTCATTGTTTTCCTTATCCTGTTCTTCCGCCACAGTAAATATAAAGAATACCTGAAAGGGTTCAGGGAAGGAGTCATCAACCGGGTGAATCTCAGCAACCTGATCCGGATGGGATTTCCGGTCGGCCTGTTGATGGGAGTCGAAACGGGTTCATTCAGCCTGAGCGTAATCATGATGGGATGGATAGGCAGTACGGCATTGGCAGCGCATCAGGTGCTGGGTGTCATTACGACATTAGGATTCATGGTGTATTACGGTATTGCGGCAGCGGTCACCATCCGGGTAAGTGCTTTCAAAGGGCAGGGAAACTGGTTGGATATACGCCGGGCTTCTTTTGCCGGGCTGCACCTGATCATGGGAGTGGCGGTTATATTTGTCCTGTTCATTCTCGCCTTCCATAAAAACATGGGATATTTGTTTACTCCCGAGCATGATGTGGTGGCGATGGTTGCCCTTCTGTCGTGGTCGGTTATCCTGTATCAGTTCGGGGACGGATTGCAAATACTGTTTGCCAATGCATTACGTGGCATTGCCGATGTGAAATATATGGCTTATTGCGCATTTGTTTGCCATTTCGGATTAGCTTTGCCGATAGGATACATCTGCGGATTCATCTTCGATTGGGGAGCAATTGGTATCTGGTGTGGCTTCCCTGTAAGTCTGACAACCTTAGGCATATTATTATGGAGAAGATTTAATCGATTGAGTCTTTCCCAACAATAAAAACGATTGATAATCTTCATAATCTTGAAAAACCGATCATAATAGTAAAATAACCATCCTTTTTAATTAAAAAACTTAAAAAAACTAAATCGATTTATTTTAACCATAAGACAATCCCGTTGTTTATCAAATTTATTATAAATAAATAAACCAATTTGTATCAATTTGTGAACAAACCACACACTTTTCACATTTCTTTTATATTGAGATTTCATATACATTTGCTAATCATTAGCTCTTTGATTAAAAAGATAGGAAAGATTATACACTTGGTAATAATATTAAATAACCGCACAGAAAAAAGAATAAATAACATAAATAATCGATTGCAAGATGAGAAAGACAATTTTACAAATTGCTCTTTGTGTCTTGCCTTTCTTGGCAACGGCACAGGAGACATCGCTCAGACAAGAAATACGACCTATTCGAGGTTCTATATCCGAAGGCCGTGGCTCCGTCTTCGGACTTAAAACCAACATCCCATATTGGGGAACAGGAACTTTTAATCTTGGAGGCGAAGTACGCCTGGCACGGCACTGGACATTTGACGCAGAACTCGGACTAAACCCCTTTGACGGTAAAAAAGACGATGGCAGCTACGGAAAATCACTCAAACACTTACACGTACATCCTGAAATGCGCTATTGGTTTTGCGAAAGTTTTTATAAACATTTTATCGGCCTGCATATACCATACGTTCTTTACAATATTTCAGATATTAAAATATTAGGTACAGAGAACGAACGTCACCAGGGATGGGGTGCCGGTGTAGGTGTTAGTTACGGATACTCCTGGATATTGTCCAAACATTGGAACATGGAAGCTACAGTCGGTGTGGGTTATCTTTATCTCGAATCAGAAAAGTACCCGTGCACAAACTGCGGACGCCGTGAAAAATATATCAAAAAACATTATTTTGGCCCGACACAGGCCGCTATCAACCTTATTTACCAATTTTAAAGACCGTAGCCTTATGAAAATAAATAAAAACATATTGCTAATCCTATCCGGCTTGGTGGTTGCGATCGCACCGCAGGCACAAGAGATTAAAGTAAAAGACAAAATCGTAGAGAAAACGGACAATACCTTGATTGTAGGTATGACTTTAGACTTCAGTGAAATCGAAGTTCCGTCCGACCGTAGTCTCGTTTGTACCCCGGTCATTACGGCCGGCGACAGCATACGCACCCTAACACCTCTGATTGTCAATGGGCGTGATCGTCATATCCTATATGAACGCACAGGTCGTACTTATACGACACACAATGAATACGAACTGCGCCGTCAAAACAAAAAAGAACAAACTTTCGAATATACAACGCGCACGCCAATGGCACCCTGGATGAAAAAATCGGAAGTCTCTCTCATCACCGACCTTTGCGGTTGTGGCTGGGAAGCTTTGCAAAACGATCGTCATCCTCTTTTCCCTATCAATTTGGCAGAACCGGTTATTCTGAAACCGTTGCTGGCATATCGTACCCCGGAAGCAGAAGCAGTAAAGGCACGTGCAATAGAGGGAAAAGCATTCTTAGACTTCCCGGTCAATAAGATCACGATTTATCCTGACTATCGTAATAACCCGCGCGAACTGGCTGCTATCCGTGCCACGATCGAGTCGGTAAAGGATGACCCTTACGCTACCATCACAGAAGTATGGATCAAAGGTTTCGCCTCTCCCGAAGGGACTTACGCCAACAACACCTATTTAGCAGAAAACCGTGCCAAGGCACTGCGCGACTACGTGAAAAGCCTCTACCGCTTCGAACACGCCACATTTAGCGTCGACTTCGAGCCGGAAGACTGGGAAGGTTTGGAAAAGCGGCTGGAAGATATGAACCTTCCCGACAAGGCGGAACTGCTCGCCATCATCCGCAATCCGGAACCGCGCGACATGGACAAGAAGGAGCTGAAACTGAAGACGCTAAACGGCGGTGCTTCCTACAAGATCCTGCTGCGTGATATTTATCCCGCCCTACGCCATTCGGACTATGTTGTGAAATACAATATCCGCAATTTTACGGCCGAAGAAGCGAAATCACTCATCTACACCGACCCCAAACAGTTGAGCCTGAATGAAATGTTCATGGTGGCACAAACCTATGAGGCCGGAAGTGCAAAGTATAACGAAGTATTCGAAATCGCCGTGCGGATGTTCCCCGATGATCCAGTCTCCAACCTGAATGCCGCAAACACAGCTATTCGCAACGGTCAACTGGAACAGGCGGAGCGTTACCTTCAGAAAGCAGCCGAAGGCGACGAGAAACAGCTTGCACAGGCGGCAATCCTCATGTTACGCGGAGATCTGGATGGTGCGGAAGTTATCTTGAACACCCTGCAAAACAGCCCTGTTGCAAGCAAACCTGCTAAAGCAAACCTTGAACAGATCAAGGCGAAACGTGAAGAATAAGAAACTTCAAAACAATGATCGATCATGAACATAACATATAAATATCTTTTATCCGTCTGTACAACCGCTTATCTTATATTAGTAGGTTGTACAAACGAAGTACGCTTCGACAGAGATGACGGAAACGGGAATGTGACGGAAGAAAACTATCTCAGCCTGACCATCAGCTGTTCATCAGCCCATACCCCTACCCGCTCGAATCCTACCGGCGGCGAAAACGGTGACGGCTATGAACCGGGCCAGGATTACGAAACACGTATCGACGACCTGATGTTGCTTTTCTACCAAGGGACAAACGGTGTAAATTCGCCCGCATCAACTCCTATCGACAAGATTATGTACCTGGACCGTAATGCCATACAGGGCGACAATAAAACCGAACCTGTACTTGTAGGTTTACCCGGCGGATGGTACGACCTGCTAGTAATCACTAATACAGGCAACATACGCCCGCAACTTCAGGGATTGACTCTGGGAGGTGTACGCGACTATCTGCAAAAACGTGCCTGGACGGAAAATAACGGCAAATACACCCGGTTCGTCATGGCCTCGGACGGCCATTTAGACGAACGGGTGTATATTTGCGGGGACAATAGTATTGACAATCCCGCCTCGGCTGTGGTCGAGGCGGAGCGGCATGCCGCTCGCGTTGATTTCCGGACAGTTGGAGATTATTACGAAGTGGCAGACCAAACAACGGGAAAAGCTAGCGTAACAATCGCCGGCGCATTGATCGTCAACAAATTCAATGCCGGTTCCTACATGCTCAAACGCATAATCGGAGCAGCCTCTGATGGTTCCTACGGCTCTGAAAACACACTCGAGTATCTCGGCCTGGAACTTCCCGAATGGGGCGATCACCAAACTAACTATGTACTCGACCCTTGGAGCCGGATCAAAACACTGGAAAACGTCAACCGCCTGGTATTCAACCCCGACCGACCCTCCGGCTCCGGGCAAGCATTATCTTCTTTGTATGAAAACTATTTCACAGGCTACGGCACTTCTACCGCCAACTGGAAATTCGCACCCGGACTGGGAGAACGCGTTGGAGACTGGTACCGGATCGGTTACACAAAAGAAAATACCGTCTCGAAAACCGAACAATCCCCTTACATCAATACCGGAGTCGTTTTCAAGGCAGTATACGTTCCTAAAAAATATATAGCTTACAACCCGGCTACCGGAAACAACACCGAACAGGCCGGAGCCGACGGCAACGCGTTTACCTTCTTCTCTTTCGGTGACGTAATCTACGGGTCTATCGAAGCTGCAATGACCGCATTTTCCGGCAACGGTACAAATGTAGTAACTTACAACTTTGCCGGCAAAACCTGGGGAGATGTCAAAGCACTGGCGGAAGGGATGAAAAAGAACGACCCGACAGGCTACAACCGTTACCTGAACCGTCAATTGAAGGACAAAGATACCGCCAGCAAACTCACCGAAGCCGAAGCCGCTTTGCTCGACTGGAACAATTATATGTATGCCACATTCGGCTATTCCACGAATACCGACGGAACGCCCGCCATCAATCTAAACGGTAAAGACACCCGCCGATTGCTGGCACGCTATGCGCTGCATACCTACGCCAACGGGATCTGCTACTATACACACTGGATACGCCACTCCAACAACAACCATCCTTCGAAAGGTATTATGGAGTATGCCATCGTGCGGAATAACGTTTATAAACTGCATATCCGCAATATCCACGGCCTGGGTAAAGACATCCCCTACGAACCGCCATTTGATCCGGATCCCGAAGCCCCGGATGAGCCTACCCCGCCCGATCCACCCGGACCAGATGATCCGGACGATCCGGACGACCCCGATAATCCCGATTTGAATATTGAAATCGAGGTAATCGTAAAACCGTGGGAAGGACTCCCCGATGAAACTCTTTACTTCTAAATTAAAATTAGAAAACAATGAAACACCATAAAAAAATAATATATCTTATCTTTCCGGTACTGGCAGCACTCTGCCTGACCGGTCTGTTTTCATGCGATTATATCCATGCCGACTTACCTCTTTGCCGGCACACATTGCGTTTCGTATACCGTCATAACATCAAACATGCCGATGCTTTTGCCTACGAAATGAAAAATCAGGAAATGGCAAAAAACGTTCGTTTGTATATTTACGACAACGAAGGTAAATTCCTTTCTTCCAGATTAATCGAAGGCGAAGAACTGGACAGAAACGAAATAGACCTGAGCGATTTGAATCCGGGCGACTACCGCCTTTTGGCGTGGGCCGGATTAAATGCACAGGATTATACCTGGACCGAACCGTCTCCGGGTTCTCCCATCGACGATTTCCGCATGGCGGTACAAACGGTCGAAAACCGTGTAGACCGCGAATTGTCGGGCCTTTTCCAGGGCGAACTCAACTACACGATCCCCGTGGGCGGTGCTACCGACACCGAATTTCCGTTGGTGAAGAATACCAACAAAATACGCTTCATCCTGATCGATGCCAACCGGGGCACAGAGCTGACAAAGGAAGCCTTCAACTTCGTTGTCACCACGACAAACAGCGATCTCGATTCGCACAACAACCCGCTTTCGCCCACCCGCATCACCTGGTTGCCCTACCTGCAACAGGTAGAGACGGTCAAAGCTGCCGGCAATGAAACCGTTGCCTACGAAGCCGTTTGTACCGAACTGAACACACTCCGCCTGATAGACAACGGAACCGGCACATTACGCATCCGTTATGCGAGCGAAGAAACGCCGTTCATCAACGTCAACCTGACGGAACTCTTAAAGCTGACGCAGATTGCATCGCATAAACTGGAAGGTCAGGAATATCTGGATCGCCAAGACGAGTATGTGATCACCGCCTATGTAGATATCGCCGGAGGACGTGCACACTGCCTCGAAGTGGTGGTAGACGACTGGATTATCCGCCTCGAAGATTTGACATTAGGTAATGAGGAGATGGGATTATGAAAAGCAGATTGAAACAATACAAGAGCCTGCCGTTGCTTGCCGGCCTGTTTGCCCTGCTTGCATTCGGTTGCGTAAGCGGCGAACGGGGCGGGAACGGCGAGCCCGACCTCCCCGACATGGTGGAGGTAGACTTGTCGGTAGGTATTTCCAATATTTCGCAATCGTTGCAAACGAAAGCCGATGCTCCGGCCGCTTTGCCCGGCGAACAAATCCACTCGTTGGTGGTGTTTATCGTGAATACGGACGGCAAAGTGGAAAAGAAGTTCCAGCCGAATTTGAGTAATGATTCAAAAGCCCAAGATGGCGAACTGACAAGCTGGAAGTCCGGTCCTTTCGAAATCACCGGCGGAGCGAAGCGAATTTATGCGTTTGCCAATTGGGAATCGCTGAAAGACGACCCCTTAAAAGATATCGTTGCAACAACGGAAGGGGCTTCTATGCCAACGTTACCCCCTACTGTTTTTTGGGAATCAGGCGTCAATAAAATTTCTGAAACGCAAAAATTCCTTCCCATGAGTGTGCAGGAAGAATGGGTTCCGGCAAAAGGGGTGAAACCGATCTATTTGGTTCGCCTGGTGAGCCGCCTGAAAGTCAGGATGCGTAACAACACGAGCCACCCGATTACTGTAACCGGTTTGACTTTAGGCAAGTTTAATACGAAAGGGAATCTTTTTAAAGCGGATAAGTTTTCGGAAATGACAGGGAAAGGTTATTCGATTGAAAATCTTTTCAAAGATGTGATACTTGAGGCTACAATGGAGGACTTCACAGAGTCTGATTGGTACTATGTGAACGAGTCGGAAGCTACCAATGGGTTTGAGGTGAATTTAGAAACAAGTAGTGACAAGCATCCGGCAGATAAAAATCCGCATCAAGGGAAAAAAATCACCGCCCTTCGTCAGATTCCCCGCAATCATGTCTGGAATCTGAACATCGAGTTCACCTCTTATCAGCTTACACTTTTATCCGTAAGCAATGAGAATCCGCCGATCGGAGGATATCCGGAGTCTTCAGTTACAAGCGATGGCATAACAGATTTAGTTTGTACGGTATATGGCGGTGGTCCGTTTACAATTACGATCAAAGAGTTGGTTTCGCAAGAAAATAATGAAGGAGATATCTCAGAACGAGTAGATTGGAGTATCGGAAACGTAAACAAGGGTGATTTGTTAGCGGAAGCCCCTAATAGTGTGACAAAAAATACTACTGGAAAATGGCAAATCACAGGCGGCCGCATGGTCGGTGCTGCCACTGAGGAGCAAAGCGCGACATTCGAGCTGGTAGCAAAGAAAGATGGTGCCGTTTTGGCCACTTTCCAAATTCAGTTGAAGTTTGCGGATATATTTTCCCAAAAACCTTAAAATCCACTTAGGGATAGACTGTCTATCTAGGTAAGGATTGAGTGTTTATCCTTACCTAGATAGATTCCATATAAAAAACAGATATAACAACTAAATTAAGAATACAATGAAACGAAATAAACTAATATACGACAGATGGCTCCGGATGCTCTTCCTGTCGTTCGCCCTGCTGGTTGGCGGAGGCGGCTGGATGGCTTGGGGACAAGAGGTTGTGGATAGGCCGGAAATTTCTCTGACTTTTTCAAAAAATCATGAAGAAGTGCATGTAGAAGAAAAGATTATTTATGTTGATCCTGATAAGCCACGTGTGTTGTCGATCCCGGTATTGAATACAAATACGAAGGGAAGCAATACTACCAATAGAAGTAAGTATGATAATTCTTACAACTGGTTTGTTCATTGGTATGTAAAAAACGGGAACAATTTTATAACAGATAGAATAAAACATCATTCAATAACTGTCACCAAGACTGATGCTTCTAATAGAGGAAGTACTTTGGGTATATGTAATACAAATAATAAAAGTGCATACCAAACACACGACTATTTTATTTCGGTTACAAATACCAAGGGGTTGATTTGGTCAAATCGACTAAAAGATGAAAAAGTTATAAACGAGCAAACAAATGGAGAACTCGCTAGCTACACAGATACTTATCCTGATGATCAGAATAAGTATAAATATGGCTTAGGAATCGATGCCTCTACTATAGCCTATACATTGCCAAAAAACTATGAAGATGGTGATATAGTGTATTGTGATGTGAGTATTTATCAGGATGGTGAATGGAATAATACAAATAAATCATATACAGAACCCACCCTGTTAAAACGATATAAATATGTAATCCAAAAGGCTGATAAGTGTCCTTCTTATAAGCAGGAGACAACAAGTTATGATGTAGATTTCCCACAAGATGCTCCTGCTATAAATGTATCTATGCCTTATACACCGGATAATTATTTCTGGTTTGATGAAGATAAAGTTCACCAAGGATCTGATTTTGAATATCGAATAAATAGTGAGAGTGATGGTGCATTTAAAAAATTTCATCTTACGACTAAAAAAGCGGAATTGAAAATGCAACAGACGCAGAGAATAGAAATAAAAGATGAATTAAAAAATAAAGATTTAAAGATAGATATTCGAGCCATTTGTAATGAAACTACCCCCCATCAAAGCAAGGTTATTGCCACTTTTAATTTTCATCCGATTACGAATGCCAAGTTTATGTTAGAAAGCGAATTTAGTGGTATTGACAAGCAAAATCATGACAGATGGCCCAGAGGGAATAGTAAGAAATATCAACAAATTGGGCTTGTCAGTTTTGATCAAAATACAGAAGATAAATTGCCTACAAATATAGTGTCTGGTGATAATATGTCGGATAACCCCTTAGGTTCTTTTAACCAGTCTGAAACGACTTACGGATTTATATATAAAAATGGAAAATCTTTATTGGATATTTCCGACAAAAGTTATACTTCATATCCGGGAATGTATGGCTTATTTAGAAGTGCGAATGCATTATATTCTAAACATGATGGCCTTTGTTCAACAATAAACAATGTAAACAGACGCTATAAGTGGTTAACACCCCAGATAGATAACCTATATTATAAAATTCCTAACTATCAAAGTACAGAATTGTATGACCGAACCTATTCAGTGACAAGCGAAAAAGGAGAAGGAAAATACGGTTATTTTTATTACGTAGATGCAACAGATGAACCCGGAACTTTAGTTTCTATTCCAATAGAAGGTACTATCTGTGGAAATACGGAATTGACAATTACCGGATGGTTGGCAGATATGACGCGCCCTGGATGTGATGTATGGACAGCTGGTCTTCCTTTGCCATTAGCTCCAAACTTGAATGTGATACTTAAAGGAAAAAGCGAAAAGGGAGAAGATATTGTTCTTCATCGGTTTACTACAGGAGATGCATTAACAGACTACACTGGTGTAAATGAACTTAATCCTCCCAATAATAGCCAAGCAACAAAAACAGAAGAACAAAACAATCCAAATAAAAATAAGTATAATAAAAACCTCATGCAATGGCAACAATTCCATTATAAGTTTGTCGTTCCTGAGAACAAGATCGAAGGTTGTATTCCTAATAACTTCTACCTGGAAGTTCAAAACAACGAGCCCCACACCGACGGAGCCGACTATGCCATCGACGACATCCGTATCTTCAAAAGAAAGCCGGAAGTTGAAATCGTGCAAGCCGGCGACTTGTGTGATACAGATCTAAACACGGTCAAATACGGTACAAGTTATAGTAATATAATGCGTATAATGGGGTTGACCGAAAACATAAAAGTGGATGGTATAAATAAAGATGTCGAATGGGATGATGATACCTTGCCTAAAGAATTGAGAGATTATATAAGTAGACAATATCCAGGTAACGAAAAAGATGCTGTAGAATATTTTACAAAAATCTATTATTCAGTTTACGAAGATGGCAAATTAGACAACCCCATTTCAATTGATTACGATGGTGATGGGGAAAAAGAACTTTGCCGTGTTTCCTATCTTTCTACTCGTATAAAAGATATGGCCTGGGTTGATTCGTCGATTGAAGATGCGGGGAAAAATTCGACGGATAAAATCTATTCTCTGCCTCTTGATATTGGTAAATATTTCGATCCTAAAAAAAAGTATATAGCCAGAATTTCCACTCAGCCGATAGGTCACCCAAGTGTGCCTACCCAGTGTGATGATTGTGCTTTAATCGGAGATCCGTTTCTAATTTCCGTCACGGGAGATCGCTTTACAATATTTGAAGGCGACAAGTTGGATACTGAAATCTCATCGCCGGAAAATGCGGAACAGGGAAAAAGATATAAAATAGCCGGTAATTTCCGATATTTGGATAACGGAACATGGACGACATTGAAAGATGCCAAGTTTGACTGGTTTATTGGAGATGTCGTAGAATTTAATACAAAAACAGTACAAGTATCTGGTAAGACGTACACAATAGCAGAGGCACTAAAGCGCCATTCTACAGATACGGATCAGAGCGATGATATAAAAAGAGCTTTAATCACTTATGGAGAAGAATATAACAAGGATACAAAAAGCGGAAAATTTATTTTTGATACCCCGTCTTTTGAGTACTACATGGTAAACAGATACCAAACAATTATAGGTTTGCCACAAGCTCAACAAAAAGATAGTAATGATAATGCGATTGATGAAAATTTGTATTGCCCGGACCCTGTCGTAATCCAATTAGGTCCGAATCCTCCGACTATAGAGCCGGGTGATCCCGACGTACCCAATCCTAAAGATCCGGATGATCCCAAAGACCCGGACCCCAAAGACCCGGATAATCCTGACCAGCCGGATGATTTGGGAGGCAAACATGTCCGCTCTGTCCGTGTCGGCTTTGTTCAGATAAAAGATATGCAAGCGAACAATGGAACATTGCGTATTCCGATTTATACCCGCAAATCGGAAAAGGGTGAGACATTCGCCAAGGCTGCAAATACCAACATAACGGTTTTGAAGACTTCTGATAAGAACTATAATAACTCAGATCCGGTTGCAACTTTGGAGGAACTTGTCGATAAGGCTATAACAGCAGCCTGGGCTACAAATTATTTCAAAATCAAATTCAACCAGAAAGCCGTTGACAACTTCAAAGAAGGTTTTTGGTATATGGTCGATATACCTTATTCCGTAAAAAATGAAGAAAGTAATACCACTTATACCGGTTCTTTCCAACTCACCCTCAAAATCGTCCCCCAATACGTGACGTGGGTAGGAAGCGTAGAAGGTATGCACAACTGGAACAACGACGGGCCGAAGCATTGGAGACGGTCTAATAATAGTGAACTTTACATATCAGGTAATAATACGGAGGCAGAGGCAAATGGTACACACGATGAAGCCTACACCCCGATGCGTTTCACGAAAGTGACGATTGCCGATAATGGTGGTACAGCTTATGCCGCCTATCCGCATTTATACAAATTGAGCAAACGGACAACAGATCCGAAAGCCTTGTTGGATATGGCTCCGGCAAACATGGATGCAACTATCGGTGCCGCCACCAAGAACATCGAGTACGATTTGCTTGCCGACCCTGATTATGAACAAGAGTTGTTCGGAAGTGTAGCTAATCCGGATAAAGCCAGTTCAATTCACAACTACTCCTGCGTACGCTTCTACGGCAACACTTGCAACGAAATCTACATCAAGCCCGAATCGGAAATCCTGCATACGGAATACCTGACCTACAACAAGGCTCATGTAGATTATGAAATGTCTCCGAACCGCTGGTACATGCTCGCATCGCCCTTGAAAGGCGTGGTGTCGGGGGATATGTATTTACCGATAGGAACTTCGACAGTAGGTAAGTATGCACGTCAGGAAACACCGGCGTTTGGGGAGATCAACTATGATAACACAAACTATACCCGTTGGAATCCGGCTGTCTATATGCGCGGATGGGATAAGGCAACGGCTACGGTTGTTCGTCCCGATGGTTCTGGTTCTACAAGAGTCAACTATGGAATCAAAGGCAGTTGGTCGAACTTGTATAACGATGTAGATGTTCCCTTCACACCGGGTACGGGATTTTCTATTGGGACAAAGACGGCTGGTAGTACTACTAATAAAGTGTTGTTCCGTCTGCCCAAAGCGGATATGAAATATAAATATTATGGTAATACGAGTAGTAGTGAAGGAAATGAAACATCGTTGACTAATCGTACAGATAATGGTCGTTTTTATATCAGTCCGGACAAACAAGGGAAAAGTGCTGTTACTTCTTGTAATGTTTCGGCAACCGGCGGTATGTTCGGCAACCCGTTCATGTCGCATCTGGATATGGCGAAGTTCTTAAACGGTAAGTCAACAAATACTTACTATATCATGACCGCTACAGGTACGACTGCCCATATCCTGGGTGATGAATATTCCATCTCGACAAGTGATACAGATCCTAAGTATGTCGCTCCTCTCCAGTCATTCATCGTGAAGGATCTGGCTTCTGCCACTTTCACCACCGACATGATTGCGAAAGCCCCGGCAACCGGAAAACCAGGTTTGCGATCTGCTACCTCCTCCCCTGCTGATGAACCCCTGCCGCAATTGCGCATCACCGCCACCCGCGACGGCGTTCGCAACACCGCAGTCGTAGCCGGCCTTGTTACCGCATCGGACAGCTATGTAGAGGGCGAAGATGCCGCCTTGCTGATCAACGAGGAAGTATCCGCCCCGCAGGTCTACACACTTGCCGGTAATCAGATGACTGCTATCAACGTAACTCCGGAACTAGCTGAAATCCCGGTAGGTATCCATAGTAAAAATGCTACCCCCGTAGAGTTAAGCTTCAAAGTATCGGGAGCCATGCAGAATGTGACACTTGTCGACAAACAGGCTGGCAAGAGCTATCCGGTAACCGACAATCTGACATTAACCGTTCCGGGCAATACTTCCGGACGTTATTTCCTGAACGGATCAATCGCTACATCAAACGAGATTGTGGCCCAAAACCGGATCATATTCTACAGCGGTACAAAAGGACGAATAGACATCTCGTCTACCGACCCTCTGACAAAGATAACGGTTTACGATATCTCCGGTAGACAGATACGCGTCTTGAACTACATCAATGCTCCGGTAGCTGCTATCGAATATTTACGACCCGGCATTTATCTGGTACAAGCAGAGAGTATCACCCAAACCGTTACAGAAAAAGTAGATGTAAAGTAACGAAAGATTGTTCACTTTATAATAAAAAGCAAGACTATCTGATTTCTACTCTCAGATAGTCTTGCTTTTTTATCGAGATGGAGAAGGTTCAATAAATTGTATTATCTTTGCGCCTTCACCAATTCAGATTCCTAATTTCACTATGCAAATACGAATAAATAAATACATTAGCGAAAGCGGATTCTGTTCGCGACGTGAGGCTGACAAATATATCGAGCAAGGCGCAGTCACCCTTGACGGAAAAAAGGTAGAAATGGGAACCCTGGTCTTACCCGGACAGGTGGTTAGGGTATTTGGTGAGATCATCAGCGGCAAGGCGGAGTCTATTATCATTGCTTACAATAAGCCGGTAGGCATTGTAAGCACGACCGATCCTGCTGAAAAGGATAATATAGTGAATGCCATCGGACATTCCGAACGTATCTTTCCGATCGGACGGTTGGACAAAGATTCACAGGGATTATTACTACTCACCAATGAGGGCGATATAGTCAACAAGATATTGCGTGTCAACAACAATCACGACAAGGAATATTTCGTAACGGTAGACAAGCCGGTTACAGCCGATTTCATTAAACGCATGCAAGGCGGCATCCCGATCCTGGGAGTCGTTACGCGCAAATGCGAAATTACGCAGAAAGGTTCCAACTCATTTATGATCGTTTTGCGCCAGGGGCTTAACCGCCAGATCCGCCGTATGTGCGAGTATCTGGGGTATAATGTAACCAAGCTGCAACGCACACGTATCATGCACATCCATCTGAACGATCTGAAAATCGGACAATACCGCGACCTGACTCCTGCCGAGACAGAGACTCTATATAAGAAGATCGCCAACTCGGTAAAAACAGAAGAAGCGTCTGCCAAGAAAGGCAAGCCTGCGGGAAAAAGTAACGCGACTGCTAAAAAGAACACAAGCGCTAAAAAAGAACGTCCGACAACGGGCAACTTTAAACCGGGCAAACCGGCAGCCGGAAGAAAGACTTCTTTCAATCCTAAAAGCAAAACGCAAAGACGTTCGAGATAACCGGTATCCAGGCATTACCCTAGTCTGTTTGCGAAGGCTACCTATAATGTTTTAGTCAAATCAACTATCACACTATCACTTTACGAGATATACAATTATATATCAGGAGATTACTCCGTGATAGTTAGTCAATTTAACTATCACTCATCTATCACGCAACCATCACTTTAACTGTATTTTAACCAAGCGGCAACATTCTTTAACTGCGTATCAATGCTTATTACGCCTATGCATGGCGTCTTATACTTCGTTTGCTCCCTATCTATTTGCAAAAAACATATAGACTTAATTCACCCGGATGTAGACTTCTTGTTATCAAGATGCCCGTTTCAGCCTATTTCACCCCCCCATGTTGACGATGCTCACACCCGGATCTCGACACCCTCGACACCCGGATGTCAAACAACACATATTACTATATCACTGAATTTCAGCCATATACTTACTCAAAATAAGATACTACCTATGCAACTTTTTATGTAGGGAGTGATAGTAGTGTGATAGATAAGTGATGGTTAAATTGACTAACTATCACAAGTTAAAATACTTACATACAATATATTATAAGTAAAAGTGATAGTATGATAGTTGTTTTATCAATATCAATGTGTAATGCCAGGTATTTATCAGCACTCTGTTTTCAACGGATGCAGAAAATTGATTCACTTTTGTTTGCATAATCGGAAGGTTCTCTCTACTTTTGCCCCTGTACCCTGGTATAGCGATACCGGAAGGTACATTTTATTGATTACGAGAAGCGTTTTTAAGATATTATCCTCTGTTTGAAACTTCGACACTTTCATATATACCGGATAATAGACAACAAGAACGCTCACGTTCCTTTCTTTGTTATATACAAGTATGTGCTAACCATACTTATATTTCAATAAAGGGCGTGGGTTGTTGTTTATATCGGTATATAGGGCAGTCGAAGGCCTCAAACGGAGATATATCAACAGTTCCTACGCCTTCTTTATTTTTATAACCATCCACTCCGGGAACTGATGGATCCTAAAGTCCGGCAAACCAACGGACAACATGTGATTTATGGCAAAGAATGTGATTTATCTTATTTCTTTTCTTATTTGTTCCATCGTAACCCAGGCACAAACCACAGCTTGGTATGGCACAGCTGCAACTAAAATAGTCAATGCCGGCAACGGAACCGGCACGGAAGATAATCCGATCGAAATCGCCTCGGCTTCGGAACTTGCTTACCTGGCACAACAAACGAATGCCGGAGGAAAAGAGCTTACACTTGAAAACGGAGGGACGATAAACGGTAAAACAAACTTTCAAGGTGTTTATTTTAAGCTGACGGAAGATATAGACTTAGGGGAGCAGGCATGGACACCTATCGGCAAAAACAACAGCAATCCTTTCAAAGGTATATTGGATGGAGATGAAAAGACGATCCGTAATCTAGCTGCCATTAGTACCGATGATAATAATTATGCCGGTTTATTTGGGCGTATAGAGAATGGTAGTGTTCAAAATTTACAGATCGAAATAGCATCAACAGATTTACATGTGCAAGGTGTGGATAATATCGGTACACTGGCCGGTTATATTACGAATAGTAAAATAACAAAATGTGGGGTAAAAGGAGGAAACATAACAGGTGATGAACCCAGTTCCATTCAATTAGTTGTAGGCGGCCTAGTCGGACAATTAATAGGTAGTGAGATAACGGATTGTAACATTACCACCGATGTAAAAGCAGTTCTTTCGAATGCTTCAGCCCTTTCTGCCGGAGGGATTATCGGAATAAATACAGGTTCATCTATCACTAATTGCCAATATTCAGGTTCCGTTATGGCTGTCGATGAGCGGAAGGATGACACTCCTAACAGTTATGCCGGTGGTATTTCCGGCGCAAGCGATTTACAAGCTGTCGGTGGCTCTCCCAGAACCAGCACAATATCCGAATGTACCGTTCATGTAGATATCTCAGCAGGAGCTCATGCCGGAGGAGTTGTCGGATATTTCACAGAAGGAGACGTTGAAAAGTGTACAGTCGAAGGTGTTATTGACACAAAAGAAACCGGTGGTCAGGCCGGTGGTATCATGGGACGTAATAAATGGGGAGGAACCGTAACGGATTGTTACAATTCTGCTTCCGTAACATCTTTATATGCAGCAGGGGGAATCGTTGGCTATGAATATACGACCTATCTTTTCGCTATATCTAAATGTTGGAATTCTGGTGACATCACAGCGCCTATTGCAGGTGGAATTGCCGGAATGATAGGCCTTGGTACCATCCAAGAATGTTATAGTTCCGGAAATATAATAGGTAAAGACCCGACAGGTGGTATTGCTGGTGGTATTGCCGCATATGCTATATCTGAAACAATAAAAGATTGTTCTTCGTCGGCAAACGTAATAGCCGAGAGAGACGGGAATGCACAATCCTTTGCAGGAGGTATTATCGGATTAGGTGATAAATATGACTATTACAATGGAACTTGCATCCAGAATTGTTATGCCACAGGCAAGATAACTTCAAATTTTGCCGCAGGCGGAATAGCCGGTCTGAATCAGGGTGAAGGCAGTATAATTAATTGCATAGCATTAAACAAAGAGGGAATAGGCGAAATCACTGAAAGCCAATCTCTCCTGAAATCTACCACCGGAGTGTATGGACGCATTACAGCAGAAAAACAAGGTACACTCACCTCGAATTTTGCCAGTCCCCTTATCCCCGGCAATTGGAGTAATGAGGCAACCGGCAAAGACGGAGACGATCTCACTTCCGATAACTTTACGAAAGATGCCGGAAACGCCTTCGACCAATGGGACGATACAAACGTTTGGTCGTTCGACCCTTCCGGCACAAACCTTCCGGTATTAAAAGCCTTTGGCGAAAACACAGGGGGCAGTCAACCGGAAAAACCGGTACAACCCAATATTCCCAAGTCTGATTTCTTAGCTTTTACCCTTACATACGACACACCACAGAATGGTACAATAACCGTATCGTCTCCTACCCAGAATTCTATCCCGGCAGGTTCGCCCATTTCCGGAGGTATGGTTCTAACTATCACTGCTACTCCCAATACAGGATATAACTTAGCCAGCCTAAAAGTGAACGATACGGATTTTACTTCAGGCGATGCCTATATTGTCAACTCTGATGTAAAAGTGGAAGCGACATTCAATAAGATTCCGGAGCCAGAACCGGAACCAAATCCAGAACCAGGGCCGGGCCCGGATTATCCGATAACCTATTATTCAGTCATACTCCCGCAAGTAGAAGGCATTACGACCGATCCCGAAGCCGGCGAATACGAGGTAGAAAGTTGGAGCAGTTTCCGCTTTTACCTGACACTCGCCCCCGAATACGACCAGTCGACACCCATCGTCACAACCGATCGGGGCGAAACGATTACACCCCGTACGAGCGATGGAGCATACCTTATAAAATATGTACGAAGCAATGTGGAAATATTTATCGATGGCGTTGTAAAGAATACCGGTTCGGTAGCTAACGGCTCGGTTGAGGCTGACGGCATTAATATCAGAGCATCGAAAGGCATCTTAGATATCCATGTCCCGCAACCGGAAACCGTATCTGTCTATTCTTTCTCTGGTCTCCTTCTGCACAGCCGGGAACTGGTTGCAGGCGACACCCATCTCCCAATGCCTTCCGGCACTTACATCGTCAAGGTCGGAGATAAAGTGGTAAAGGTGATGTTCTAACAGGAGTGAATACAAAAAGCTCGTATTAAGGTAGTTGCGTTTCCTTAATACGAGCTTTTAAATATACTCTTAATTTATATTAGTTTTTCTTCAACCACTGATCCAGCCATTCGAAGAAAGTACGTTGCCATAGTACGCCGTTCTGCGGTTTCAATACCCAGTGGTTTTCATCCGGATAGATCAACAGTTCGGCAGGAACGCCGCGAAGCACGGCAGCATTGAAAGCAGCCATTCCCTGACCGGCAAGGATACGGTAGTCTTTTTCTCCGTGGATACACAGGATCGGGGTATCCCATTTATCTACAAACAAATGCGGAGAGTTGGCGAATGTACGCTGAGCCACCGGATTATTCTTTTCCCAGTAAGCGCCGCCCATATCCCAGTTGGCAAACCACATTTCTTCTGTTTCCAGATATTGCATTTCCATATTGAAGATGCCATCGTGGGCAATGAAAGCCTTGAAGCGTTTGTCGTGGTGACCGGCTAACCAATATACGGAGAAACCGCCGAAGCTGGCACCTACACAACCCAGGCGATCGTTATCTACATACGGTTCTTTCGCCATTTCGTCGATAGCCGTAAAGTAATCCTTCATACACTGGCCACCGTAATCGCCGCTGATGGCTTCGTTCCATTCTTTACCGAAGCCCGGCAAACCACGGCGGTTCGGCGCTACGATAATATAATCGTTGGCTGCCATGATCTGGAAGTTCCAACGATAAGACCAGAACTGGCTGACCGGACTCTGCGGCCCACCCTGGCAGAACAGCAAGGTAGGATATTTCTTATTCGGGTCGAAGTTGGCAGGATAGATCACCCAGGTAAGCATTTCCTTGCCATCGGTTGTCTTCATCCAACGTTCTTCTACTTTACCCATTGTCAGCTGGTCGTAGATGTGCTGGTTTTCAGTTGTCAGTTGAGTAACGGCATGATCTCCGTCGAGAGCGATCGCATAGATCTCATCCCCCATACTCATGGAGTGACGTTTTGCCAGCAGCTTGTTGTTGCCACACAAAGTTACCCCTTCGTAATCATACATTCCGCTTGTCAACGGAGTGATCGTATTGTTTGCCGCCAGGTCGACCTGATATACCTGAGTCTCGCCATGCCATACACCGGTGAAATAGATTGTCCGGGCATCGTTACTCCAGCAGAATCCGTCGACACTGGAGTCGAAAGCCTTACTAACGAAAGTCTTTTTGCCTGTTTCAAGGTTCATCACCATCAAACGGTTCTGATCAGACTCGTAGCCATCGTGCTCCATACTTAACCAGGCAATACTTTTACCATCAGGCGAATACTGCGGGTTGGTATCGTATCCCATCATCCCTTCACTGATATTTACAGTCTGCCGGGTATTCAGATCATATACATAAATATCGGAGTTGGTAGAAAGGCTGTATTCTTTTCCCGTTTTCTTACGGCTGGTATACGCTACCTTGTCGGACGTGGTATTCCATGCCAGTTGTTCGATACCGCCGAAAGGTTTCAACGGCGATTCAAACAGTTCGCCTTCCATCACATCGACCGGATTGCTGATCTTGCTGCCATCGAAGTCGGCGACAAAAGGATGCGGGGCAGTTGTCACCCATTCGTCCCAATGCTTGTACATCAGGTCGGTGACAATGACACCGGTCGCTTTATCCAGATCCGGATATTTGTCGGCTGTGCTCGGTACCGTCTTTACCTGCGAGATAAAGAGGACTTTCTTTTCGTCGGGCGAGAAGGCAAAACCTTCGATATCACCGTCATAGTCGGAGAGTTGTTTGCGGTCGGTTCCGTCCGGGTTCATTTCCCAGAGCTGGCTGCTGCCGCTTTGGCCTGAAAGGAAAGCGATCTTTGTACCGCCTTTGATCCAGGTAGCTTCATTTTCCGAGAAGGGAGTGTGCGTGATCTGCTTGTTATCAGATCCGTCAGCGTTCATAACAAACACTTCCCGGTTACTTGTGTTCAACGGCACACTGTAATAAGCGACCGTATAAACCACTTTCTGTCCGTCCGGAGAAACATTCATTCCTCCGATACGTCCCATAGCCCAAAGAGCTTCGGGTGTCATCCGTCCGTCGGTAATCTTGATTTCCGAACGTCCGATAACGGGTCTTGTGTCCTCTGCTTTTTTAGCATCCTGGTTACAAGCACCTAGTAATACGGATGTTGCCATAACCATTGTTGCAATAGATTTATTCATGTACATTATAATATATTATATTCTGTGTGCGAAATTAGTAAATATAATTTATATCTTTGCACAAGTAATTTAAGAACTGAACAGTATGAATAAGATTTGGTTATTTGGAGCCGCTATAAGTATGGTATTAGCATTCGGCTCATGTAAACCTAAACAGAGTGCTTATAAGGCTGCTTACGAACAGGCCAAAGAAAAAGAATCTACAGCTCCTGTTGAGGTAGTAGAACAAGAAGAAGAGGTGGTAGAGGAAGTCGCTCCGGTTTCCAAACCCAGAACTTCGACTGCAACCACACGTGCGGAACGGATCAATGCTGCACAAGGTGAAGACGCAAGCCGTCTGAAACGTTACAGTGTAGTGATCGGTAGCTTCAAGAACAAAACAAATGCTTACGCCCTGAAAGAACGTATGCAGAATGATGGCTACAACGCTGTATTAGGTGAAAACGAACAAGGTATGTTACGCGTAATCGTTGCCAGCTTCAATGACAAAGCTGATGCAGCCGACAGCCGCGACGCTATCAAAGCAAAGTATGCTCCTAATTTCCAGGATGCATGGTTACTGGAAAGACAGTACTAATATACTTTTTATAAAAATACACCGGAAGGGATTGGCTTATAGCTAATCCCTTTTTTTATACAAACCAGAATTTATACATCTTAAGCCAACAAAAAAGGCCCGGAACCTCCGGACCTTTTCACCAACTTAAACTAAAAACCTAAAACTAACCATCTTTTTGCCTTAAAACTAATACCTAATACACACAATCTAATCTATAATAGCATTGAAACATCCATAATTTATTCGTATGCCGGCCATGCACCTTTATTGGAGCAGACAAACGCTGCAATCTTCACGGCATACTGGTGCGCTTCTTCCAAACTACTCCCCTTCAACAATGACATTATCAGGGCGGCCGAGAACGCATCTCCTGCACCAACCGTATCGACCACTTCCACTTTCGGGGTCGGCAATGTAGAACTTCCCTCCGGCGTATACACGGCACTATAAGAAGCTCCGCCTGTCAGCACCACCATTTTCAGATTATAATTCTTCATGAACCAGGTGGCTACCTCCTCTCCCGAACCTTTCAGTCCGAACAGGTCTTTCAGTTGAAGCATTTCCTCTTCATTCATCTTCAGCACATTGGCCAGGTAAAGCGATTCTTCGATCAAGACCTTATCATAATAATGCTGGCGAAGGTTGATATCGAACAAACGGTATGCCGTATCCGGTGCAAAAGAAAGAATTGCCTGAATCGTTTCACGTGATTGCAAAGAACGCTGTCCAAGTGTACCGAAACAAATCGCATCCGCCTGTTCTGCCAGGTCGACAGCACCGGCCGTCGGTGACATATGATCCCACGCAACCCTTTCGGTAATTGTATATTCGGGGATTCCGTCCTCCTTCAGCTCGACATCTACTGTCCCGGTCGGATAAGGAACTTTATCTATCAGATACCGGATAGAATTAGTATCCAGTTCGTTCAAAATCTCATGTCCGTTAGCATCATCACCGATGGCACTGATAGCAAATCCTTCGGCACCCAGGCGGGAAGCATGATAAACAAAATTGATCGGAGCACCGCCCGCGGTCTTTCCAGTAGGAAGCAGATCCCAAAGGAGCTCACCTATACCGACTACGATCGGTTTTCTATTTTGTTGTTTCATTTCTTCCATTATACAGACACACTACCTTATTCGTTATTTTACCACTTTTTTGATGATGCAAAAGTAAAGGAAGAAAAGGATACGGACGATAACGAATGCTACAAGATTAATAACTATCGTTACATAATTCATTTAGTATCAACAGTTACATACGGATGTTACATAAATGTAACGAGAGTTATTCTTTTCCCGGATATTCGGTCGGAGTTATGTTGTATACGGCTTTAAAACATTTGGAAAAGTATGCCGGCGAAGCGAAGCCGGTAGCGTAAGCAACCTCATTCACATTATATGTTTTCTGCTGCAACAGGACGGCAGCACGTTTCAAACGGTAATTGCGCAGGAAGTCGGTTGGCGTTACCCCCGTCAGCTCTTTTACCTTTCGGTAGAGGTGTACACGGGAAAGTCCGATCATTTCGCTGGCCTTCTCTATACTGAAATCGGAATCGGCATACGACTCTTCTATCAATTTCACGAACTTGCTCATAAACAGTTCGTCCAGGCTTTCTACCTTTTCAAACTTCATCTCGGCAGTAGAAGGGGATTGGAGTTTCTGTGCAAGAGCTTCCCGCAGGCGGCTCCGTTCTTCCAGCCGTTTGATAATACGCAACTTGACTTCCTCCATATTGAACGGCTTCTGAATGTATTCGTCCGCACCACTGGCTATACCATACATACGTTGCTTGTCATCAGACAAGGCCGTTAGCAGGATAACAGGGATATGGCTGAATGCCATGTCCGACTTTATCTTCTTACATAAATCATATCCGTTCATTTCCGGCATCATGATATCGCTCAAAACGATCGATACATCTTCATTCTGTAGTATCTCCCAGGCTTTCGCCCCGTTCTCTGCCAATAAGATGCGAAAATTCCGTTGCAATTCTTTCTGCAGATAAGCGCTGATATCAGGATCATCTTCGGCAATGAGGATTGTATAATCATACGTACGGTTCACCATTTCCTCCATTTCTTTCGTGTCCAACTCGGCAACTCCACTGGATAGCTCGGTGACGGAAGGGGCAAACGTGCAGGTCCCGTCAAAATGGGATTTGCCTTTCGGTAGTTCAACGGTAAAGACGGTTAACTTGCCCGGCGTACTTTGCACGTCGATATGTCCTTTATGCATACTGACAAACTCCTGGGTAAGATGCAGGCCGATCCCTGTCCCGGTTATATAATTCTGATCGCCTGTAAAGAACTGGTCGAACACGGAAGCGATATTCTCACGGGGAATACCTTTCCCGTTATCTTCCACGGACAAAGTGATGTAACCCGTATGATCCTGTAAACGAATCGTTACGGTTCCACCGTCCGGCGTAAACTTAAAGGCGTTCGACAACAGATTAGCCAGTATCTTCTCCATCTTATCCGTATCGACCCAAAGATAGACAGAAGAGATATCATAAATAAAAGAATAGTTTATCTGCCTGCTCTGTGCCATATTCTCGAAATACGACTTTACCTCGGCAATAAAAGCGACCAGTTCCACCTGCGTAACCCGCATATTCATCTTGTTACTCTCCACTTTGCGAAAATCGAGCAACTGATTGACCACCCGCTTCAACCGTTCCGCATTCTTCTTGATTATATGGATATCGTCGGCCAGCGGCGAACCTTCCGGCAGTTCTTTCGACAACTTGTTCAACGGGCCAAGTATCAAGGTGAGAGGTGTTTTGATTTCATGGGATACATTGGTAAAGAACTGTAACTTACGGGCAGTCGCCAGCTCGACCTTGCGGTTGGCAGCGGCCAGTTCCTCCTTTTGCTGTTCCACCTGTATATTCGTCCGTTTCAATTCATGGTTCTTTCTCTGTACCTTCCGGTAGATATGTATCACATAAAGAGACATCAAAATCAATAACCCCATCAGCAACAGGATCATCCCTACCGAGTTTTGCAGGAAGCGGTATTGCGAAAATATTTCATCCAGGTTATTACGTTGCTTCTCAATCTGCTCCTGGTAATTGGTCAGCTGCTCCGATTGCAGATACATGGTACCAGCATTTCCTTTGTCGATCAGGGCGGATGTCAGAGCATATTCTTTGGAGACGAATTGCCCGGTCAATATCTGCCAAGCCACCTTGATAGCCGTGCTACCCCCTGTCGGATACAAGAACGAAGCCGTCAGGTAACCGTTTTTGACAGCTTCTATCCCCCGCCCCGCACCGGGCAAAGCATCTATGCCGATAAACCGGATCCTTTCGGCAGCCCTCGGGTCTCTTGACAGGATCGCTTCCCGGGCAGCCAACGCCATCCGGTCGGTATGGGCATAAACAATATCGATATCGTCAAACGAACCTAAAGCAGCGATATTCTTCTTTGTCTCCTCATAATGCCATCCGCCTGTCACCTCTTTTATCGTGATATTCTCATTCCCGACCAATGCATCTGTGAAACCCTGATGGCGTTCGCGTGCCGAAGAAGAGCCTTTCCTACCCCATATTTCGACAATTGTCGTTTTCTCCTTGAGCAATGAGTTGACATACAGACCTGCCGAACGTCCGATCTCATAATTATCAGCCCCAATATATGCTGTATATTCGTCCGAATCGATCTTCCGGTCGATAATGACCGTCGGTATCCCCGCCCGGAAAGCCTCAACAGCAACCGGTGTCACCGGCTTGGACTCATTAGGTGATATGATAAGAAGGTCTACCTTCTGCTTTATGAATGACTTGATATCAGCCACTTGTTTATCATTATCTTCTTCAGCGTCTTTTATCTTCAGTATCAGGTTGGGATAATCCGAAGCCTTCACCTGCAAATCCAGCAACATGGCTTTCTGCCAGGCATCGTTACTGAAACATTGTGAGACTCCCACTACATAAGTTTTTTCCTTCCCCTCCCGCTTACACGATAGAACAAGAGAAAGCATAAAGATCATAAAGCAGAGACGAAGTATAAAAGACCTCATGTATTTGTTGATTTTTGGGTTCCGCACAAATGTAAGGATTATCAGTAGAACAGCCAAGATTTATTTTGTACATTCGTAGCTTAAAATAAAACTTATTCAACATGAAAATAATTAACGAACAATTACTTGACGAAACAACAGCCCGGGCCAAACAGTCTCCCCGCCTGCGCATGAATTACAATTTTCATGAAGAACTGGACGATCCGGTAAACCGCCTGCTCAACGCAATGGAACCGGGCACCTATATCCGTCCGCACCGCCATCTGAACCCGAACAAGGATGAAATATTCCTGCTTCTCCGCGGCAAAGCGATGCTCTTTCTTTTCGATGAAGAAGGAAATATCACAGAAAAATTGTTGCTCGACCCGAAAGCCGGCTCGTATGGTGCGGAAATCAAACCTGGTATCTGGCACTGCCTGCTTGTACTGGAATCAGGCACGGTGGTTTATGAAGTGAAACCGGGGCCTTTCGCCCCTCTGCATCCGGAGAATATGGCACCGTGGAGCCCGGAACCGGACGACGAAAAAGGTATCGACGAATATTTAATTTATCTTACTTCCCAATTATAAGCGATGAAAACAATTTATTTAATCCTGCTTCTTTCCCTTATTACGGTAGTCCATGCTTCCAACCCGGACGACAGTACCTATCCTACTGCCGAGCGGCTTTTCCATATCGCCCGAAGCCTCAACAAAAACCTGGTATGCTACGACGTGAACCTGGAAAACGGCAAGCTGAATACGAAATCTCCTCTCAACATCTACTGGGTAAACCGGGAAGAACGGGTGGGAGAAACCAACGGCTTAAGTTATTTCCAACGTAAAATGGCTTACGGCTACAAACTGGTATCGGAAGGTGACGACACCAGTGAAGTGACCCTGACTGCCTACTCCGGCAAGAAACTGACGATCTGCAAAAAAGACTCCAAATATGTCTGCATGACAACGATCGACAACCAACCGGCCATACTCGAATCGCTCTACGTAAAAGGCAAGCCCAACAATCCGTTAGGCGTTGAATATGTCGAATTGCAGGGAACGGCAATCGATACAGGGGTGAAGGTGACAGAGAGGGTGAAGAAATAAGGATATTCAAAAGACATAAAAGTTCTCTTATAATAAAGGAGAACCTATAAAAAAAGCCTCAGACCAAAAGGAGGGCACTGAAAAACCTTTTAGATTTTCAGACAAATCTCTTCCGTTGCGCTAAAAAATTAAAGTTGTCAAGTCCTAACTTTGGATTTGGCAACTTTCTTTTATTGAACGAGACTCTTTGAAATGCTTATAGAATCGCTCACATGAGCCATTAAGCCCATTTCTCGATCAATTATTGTAAAACAGCCCTCACTTTAGATTAATTTGAGTATTCTCTTGATGTTTGCAGCAAATATGACCATAGCACCTTGCAGTTGCATGCAAGAGATCCCGTATGATAAGGCTCTGTCATATCCGAATACTTGCTTTAGTTCCGCATTTTTAGCTTCAATTTTGTATCTTGTTCGAGACTTGGCCTTAAATTCATCAGTACCTTGAAAAGTCAACTGTCGTTGGTGTTCGTCTGATTTAATGACTACCGAGTAGGTCTTTGTTTTTGATCCCTCTTTGTAACACCCTTCTCTTCGTGAGCATACACGACACTTATTAACATCGAAATAGTATACTATAGTTTGGTTTTTCGGCTGATTCTTTTTCCCTTGTCTAGCACGTCGTATTGCCATGTGCCCTGCCGGACATACAAACATGCCTACATCCTTGTTAAAATCAAATAGTTGTTCTTCCTTACGATGCCCCTGACTTATACCCGGATTAAGTCGGGCTACCAGTTCAAATCCGTTTTCACTCTCATCAGAGAGTTGAATATTATCTTTTCCTGAATAGGCGGCATCGCCAATAACGGTTTCTACCACCATACCATTATTGCGGCTTTGTTCTATGAGCTCAGGTAGTTGGGGACCATCGCCTTTTTCTCCCGAAGTAACTGTAGCTGCAGTTATTATGCGTTCATCACTCATGGCGATGTGAGTCTTGTATCCGAAAAACGAATCGTCTTCACTTTTGTGTCCAATGCGTGCGTCTTCGTCTTTGGATGTAACATAGTGATCTGCTATGTCTGTCAGAGTCTCTCGGAGCATATTAAGGCGCTCTTTAACTTTGGGGACATTTATCAGTGTTTCATCTGTTGATACCACATCAAGTAAAGCTTTGGCATAATCAAGTTCATTCTCTAAATTGTCATCTTCGTTTTTATTAGGTAAATGCTCCTTTATGGACTCATCGGTATCATAAAGGCTCTTTCTAAGTTGCTTTGAGCGGAGTCTTAAAACCTCAATCGGAGAGTAAGGGTTACTGCGAGAACCTGTGTGAGTGGCGTCAACAATGATCGTTTTCGATTTAATAATGCCTTTTTCGATGGCGATGGATACGGTCTTGCCAATAAGGAGGTTCAGCATATCTTTGTCTTTGAGGCGAAGTTTGCGGAATTTGCACAAAGAACTCGGATTGATGAGTTTTGTCTCTTCAGGTGACATACCAAGAAAATACTTGAAAGACATATCATAACGCGAACGCTCAACTACATCTACATCCGATATATCAAAGATGGTTTTCAGCAGAAGGTATTTGAACATCCGTACAGGGCTTTCTGCTGTTCGTCCATTGTCAATACAGTATTTATTCAAAAGCTCTTTGTGGATAAAGGAGAAGTCGATAAGGTCGTTTATACGGCGTAATAAATTGTCTGCCGGAACTATCAAGTCATATAAACTTGAGTATTGACTGAATTGGAAGGTCTGTTGAGATGGTACCATATCTGCTTGATTTATACCTATAAAGATAAGAAAAAGTCAGCACATATCCCAATATATTGGTGGATATGTGCTGACTAATTAGAAGCCGATTGCTATAAAAAGGACTTTTTCAGTGCCCTCACCAAAAGTCTGAGGCTTTTCTATTTATGGATAAATCGTTCTTATACCAATTTATGGATAACCAGTCCCGAACGTAGTTTCGGTTCGAACCAGGTTGTCTTGGGAGGCATGATATTTCCGGTATCGGCTATATCCATCAATTGCTTCATGGTGACAGGATACAGTGCCAGAGCCACTTTCATTTCCCCGCTGTCCACACGGCGTTTCAATTCGCCCAGACCACGGATACCACCAACGAAGTCGATCCGTTTATCCGAACGGAGGTCTTTAATACCCAGCACTTCATCCAGAATGAGGTTGGAAGAGATCGTCACATCCAGTACACCGATCGGATCATTGTCGTTGTATGTTCCCGGTTTAGCTGTCAGGGAATACCACTTACCGCCCAGATAGAGGGAGAAGTTATGAAGTCCGGCCGGTTTATATATATCCGTACCTTTTTCTTCTACGGTAAAGTTCGTTGCCACTTTTGAGAGGAACTCTTCTTCCGTCAATCCGTTCAGGTCTTTTACAACACGGTTATAGTCGATAATAGTCAACTGATTAGCCGGGAAGCAAACAGCCATAAAGAAGTTATATTCTTCATCCCCGCGATGGTTCGGATTCTGTTTTGCCTTCTCCGCTCCCACTAAGGCAGCAGCAGCCGAACGGTGGTGACCGTCTGCTATATATAATGAAGGCATCGCTTCGAATAACTCAGTGATGCGGGCAATATCTTTTTCTTCGTCGATAATCCAGAAGGTATGACCGAAACCATCCAGTTCTGCCACGAAGTCATATTCCGGTACCTTTACCGTATATTTCTTCACGATAGCATCCAGTTCAGGATTGTCGGGATAAGCAAAGAATACTGGTTCGATATTGGCATTGTTCACACGAACATGCTTCATACGGTCTTCTTCTTTATCGCGACGGGTCAGTTCATGTTTCTTGATATTGCCTTTCAGATAGTCGTCTACATAGGCACAAACAACCAAACCATACTGTGTATGTCCGTTCATTGTCTGTGCATAGACATAATATTGTTCTTTCTGATCCTGAACCAACCAACCTTTATCCTGGAACATCTGGAAGTTCTCTGCTGCTTTTTCGTAGACGGCAGCATCGTGTTCATCAGTTCCTACCGGAAAATCTATTTCCGGCTTGATGATATGGTATAAAGACTTTTCGTTTCCTTTTGCTTCTTCGCGTGCTTCTTCCGAATTCAACACATCATAAGGGCGTGAAGCGACTTCTTTTATTAAATCTTTTGGAGGACGGATACCTTTGAAAGGTTTAATCTTTGCCATAGTGTTGCGGATTTACTTATTTACTCTGAATTTTTCGTTTCCGTTCTGCAGGAAGTCAACAATCTGCTTTGCAGCTGCAATACCGGCATTGATATTCGCTTCGGCAGTCTGTGCCCCCATCTTTTTCGGTGTTCCGAAATAACGATCCGGATATTTAGCAGCCAGATCGGCATCGATAGCCGGTTTGATATCCGTGATATACTTAAAGTCAGGACGTTCTTCCATCATCTTAGCCAGGCCGGCTTCGTCAATCACTTCCTTACGGGCAGTGTTCACAACAATAGCGCCTTTAGGCATCGAGTTCATCAATTCGAAGTTGATAGAACCTTTTGTTTCAGCAGTAGCCGGAATATGAAGAGATACGATCTGGCAAGTCTTGAACAGGTCGGCGGTAGAAGCAACAGCCTTTACACCGTCTTTTTCGATAACGTCTGCGGGGCAGAAAGCATCGTAAGCATACACATCCATGCCAAATCCTTTGGCTATACGGGCTACGTTACGTCCTACGTTACCATAGGCCAGAATACCGAGCTTCTTGCCCATCAGTTCAGTTCCCGATGTTCCGTTATAAAAGTTTCTGACAGCATACACCAACATACCGAAAACGAGTTCGGCCACAGCGTTGGAGTTCTGTCCCGGCGTGTTCATTACACATACATTATGAGCCGTAGCGGCAGCCAGGTCTACATTATCGTAACCGGCACCTGCGCGAACAACGATCTTCAGCTCCTTGGCAGCATCCAATACCGGAGCATCGATGATATCACTACGGATGATTACTGCATTAGCATCCTTAACGGCATCCAGCAACTGGCTTTTGTCCGTATACTTTTCCAGAAGAGCTAGTTCGTAACCTGCACCTTCCACTACTTCACGGATACCTTTCACTGCTATCGCAGCGAAAGGTTTATCTGTAGCAACTAATACTTTTGTCATGATCAATGCTGTTTTTCAAATTCTTTCATTGTAGCAACCAACGCTTCTACGCTGCTCTTAGGCATTGCGTTATAAAGAGAAGCACGGAATCCGCCTACTGAACGGTGTCCCTTGATACCTACCATACCGGCAGCTGCTGCGAATTTGCTGAATTCTTCTTCCAGTTCTTTATATTCGTCGTTCATTACGAAGCATACATTCATGATAGAACGGTCTTCCACAGCGGCAGTACCTTTAAACAACTTATTACGGTCGATCTCATCATACAGGATAGCTGCTTTTTCAAGGTTCATCTTTTCGATAGCTGCTATACCGCCCAGTTCCTTATACCATTTCAATGTTTGCAATGCGGCAAAAATAGGGAATACGGGAGGCGTATTGAACATGGAGTCTTTCTTGATATGCGTATTATAATTCAGCATAGTAGGAATAGCGCGGTCTACATGTCCCAAAGCATCCGTACGTACGATAGCCAATGTTACACCGGCAGGAGCCAGGTTCTTCTGGGCACCGGCATAAATAATGTCATATTTGGAGATGTCGATCGGACGGGAGAAGATGTCGGAAGACATATCTGAAACCAAACGAACTTTCATATCCGGATCATAACGCATTTCCGTTCCATAAATAGTATTATTGGATGTGAAGTGGAAATAGTCTGAGTCTTCAGCAACCTGATAGCCTTTCGGTATAAAAGTATAGTTAGCATCTTTTGAAGAAGCAACAACGTCCACTTCACCGAACAATTTAGCTTCCTTGATCGCATTAGAGGCCCATGTTCCTGTATCCAGATAAGAAGCTTTCTTATTCAGCAAGTTGAAAGGAACCATACAGAACTGCATGCTGGCGCCACCGCCCAGAAATACAACCTCGTAGCCAGCCGGAACATCCAGTAATTCTTTAATCAATGCTCTGGCTTCGTCGTTTACTGCAACAAACTCTTTACCTCTATGAGATACTTCAAGAATTGACAACCCTGTACCTGCGAAATTCTCAACAGCTGCTGCTGCATTCTTAATCGTGTATTCGCTCAGAATAGAAGGTCCTGCAGAAAAATTGTGCTTCTTCATATCAATTTCTTTTTAATGTTATATATTATTTAAGTAACGTGTTTTTTAAAACAGGCGGCTAATGTACACCTTTTTTCTAAATATACAATCAATTCGTAAGAATTATTAGCCCACCAAAGACAGTTTATCACTAAAACCGATCACCCCATAGCTTTTTCATATGCTCGACCAGTTTTTGTTCTGCCGGATTATTCTGCCCTTTCCAGAAACGCTGATTAAGCACTTCTTTAGGCAAATAGTCCTGTTTAACAAAGTTGTCTTTATAATCATGTGCATATTTATATTCCTTACCATAATCCAACTCCTTCATCAACGCGGTCGGTGCATTGCGCAGATGAAGCGGGACAGGCAGGTTACCGGTACGTTCCACCAACGCCAGGGCATCGTTTATAGCCATATAAGCCGAATTGCTTTTAGGACTGCTGGCCAGATAGACCGTTGTCTCCGCCAGAATGATCCTTCCTTCAGGCCAACCGATTTTCTTCAGGGCATCGAAACAGGCATTTGCCAGTAACAGGGCATTCGGGTTAGCTAATCCGATATCTTCCGCCGCCGAAATGACAAGCCGGCGGGCAATGAACTCGGGATCCTCCCCTCCTGCCACCATACGGGCCAACCAGTAAATCGCACCATCGGGGTCGCTTCCCCGAATCGATTTGATAAAAGCCGAGATAATATCGTAATGCATTTCCCCGCCTTTATCATAGGCAGCCGGATTCTCCTGTAAACGCTCTACGACTCTCTCATCCGTTATTTCTATCGTTTCTGTTTCCTCAGCCGAGACAACCAGTTCCAGAATATTCAGAAGCTTTCTCGCATCCCCGCCGGAATAGCGCAACATAGCGTCTGTTTCTGTCAACCGGATATCTTTATCCTTCAGTATAATATCCTCTTTGACTGCTTTATTCAATAAGGTAAGCAGATCGCTTTTATCCAACGATTTCAACACATACACCTGGCATCGGGATAATAACGGGCGGATCACTTCAAAAGAAGGGTTCTCGGTCGTTGCTCCAATCAATGTCACGACTCCTGTTTCTACTGCATTCAGTAAAGAGTCCTGCTGCGATTTGCTGAAACGATGTATTTCATCAATAAATAAAATCGGAGATACAGTATTGAAAAAGCGGTTACCTTTTGCTTTTTCAATCACTTCACGTACATCCTTTACTCCCGAACTAATCGCACTCAATGTGTAGAAAGGGGCTTCCAGCTTATTGGAAATGATTTGTGCGAGTGTCGTCTTCCCCACTCCCGGAGGTCCCCAAAGAATAAATGAGGGGATACGGCCTGCATCGATCATTTTCCTTAGCACAGCGCCTTGTCCGACAAGGTGTTTCTGTCCGATATAATCATCCAACGTCTTTGGACGTAATCTTTCTGCTAAAGGTTGACTCATCATGCAGACAAAAGTCGGATATTTTATTTACTTTTCAAAGCATAAACACCGTAAAAATATATAGGAATTCTAATGTTTGAGAGCAGTATTTTATAACAAAAAGAAAGGCACACCGAGAGCACACCTATAGAAAGAAGAAGAAAAGATGTCATTTTGTCAACACGCATTAGAGAACACAGAAAAAATCTACGCTATATTCCCTACGTTCCCTAATGCCATTTTTATGCAATTACTTGATGCCACTCAGGCTGGAAAGGTCACGTACAACCGTCATATCCATAATGTTACTGTATATTTCCGTTGTACGCACGCTTTTATGTCCGAGAAGCTTCTGTACAGTCGTTATATTCGCTCCATTATATAATAATAAGGTAGCATTCGTATGCCGGGCAGTGTGGAATGAGACTTTCTTATCTATATTGGCCATCTTGGCAAGGCGGCGGAGCTGCTTGTTGATATTTGAATTAGCCGAAGCGGGCACTTCAAACAGCTCCCACGGACTATTTCTATATCGTTCATAAATAGCCAGAGATTTTCCTTCAAATAAAAGGAAAAGAGGCAGACGAACATTCACATCCGTCTTGACGGAAGAATAGACCAGCCATATTTTATCATCTATACAATGGAAGTTATCCCTCGTGATGCTCACTATATCCGAAAAACGGAGTCCAGTATAACAGCTGAACAGGAACATGTCCAACGTGCGCCGAAGCGTACGACGTCCCTTCAGGTTAGGGCTTTCCAATTGCTCCAGTTCCTCGGGAGTAAGATGCGATCTTTTACTTTCCATATATTTGATCTTATATTTACGGAAAGGATACCGGTGCAGATCGAATAAATCTTTATTGATCGCCAGATTGATATACCGCTTCAGATGTTTCATATGCTTGGCAATCGTATTCCGATGATACTTATTTACCAACAGGTAGTGTTCAAAATCGCAAAGAAAATTATAACTCAAGTCGTTAAAACTAACTTCAGCTTTGTACGAAGAAAGAACCTGCAATGTAGAAAAATGATTCTTCATTGTTGACGGTTTCAGATTACTCTGCTTGATCTCATTTTGCATAAACTGAGAAAAAGAAATCTGGCCAGTCTCTGGTTTCTCCTTCAGATCATTCAATGAAAATTCCTTGTTACTTTGGGCTATTTCAAGCTCCAGCTGCTCTAATTCTGCAACAAAATCAGACAAATACTGATTCAGAGACTCCATATTCGGATGATTCTTTACAGCTTTCCTCTTTGCGTCCCACTGATAAGGCTTAATATAAACCTTTGTTGAAAAATACTTCTTCTGCTTATTCAGATAGGCTTCCACCTGAATTAAAGCTTTCCCTTCTGAGTTTAACAGCTTCTTACGGTTAAACACCAAGTTGTAAATTACTTTTTCCATGATATATATTTTATTTTCTGAATGAAACACGAAGGAACGATAATAAGTTCTTTCTTTCGTATAAGACAAACTAAAAGTTTGTTATTACATATTTACCGGAGTTCCGACAAAATGAGACGCATCGATCCGGCCTCCCTTAAAAAACAAAAGATCTTATCGACTCTATTCTACAATTCGGATACAAAGATAAAAGAGACTTACCAATCATAAAAAACAAAAAACAAGAAGTGACAACCTAAAAAGGAAACAGAATATTACAAAAAACATAATTGGTTCAGAAAGTGAAACATAGAGGCTCTATTTTTTTAGTGATAGAAAGAAAAAAAATGAAAATGTGTTGTTTACTGACAGACTAAATCAAAAATCACCCTCTTGGAATCATAGCCAATCCCTTAAAATATAAATACCCGATAAAGATCAACTGGACTTTATCGGGTATTTGTTTATTTATACCCTCAAATACATAACACATCAGAGGGTTAGATTATACTATATTTATTAGGCAAAAATTTAGAATTCACCCTTTTCGATTTATATTAAACAATAATACGTATCCATATTATACAGTAGGATTCGGTGCAGCCGGATTGTTATCAGCATCCGAAATACCTTCGTTAGACTCAACTTCGCCTTGAGGAATACGATAAATCATAATCTGCGATTCGGGTTCTAATCTATATTGAATGACAGGTTCGTAGTTTGTATCTTTACGATCGATCGGTTTCTTCAAACGTAAGATATCGAATAAAGCAAAACCTTCGCCCCAAAGTTCCACACGGCGTTGCATCCAGATTTCATCCTGCATCTCCTGAGCTGAAGTTGCTTTGCAGGTATAAGACGGATCACGATAAGACTGTACGAAACTTTCCAATGTAGATTTAGCCTGCGACAAGTTTCCGCTCATAGCCTCACCTTCAGCCTTGATGTAGATCATTTCTTCCACACGCATCAATGGCCAGTCCTGCGAGTTCGTTGTATTTGCCATTACATCCTGATAAGGACCGAACTTTACATTTACATAAGGGGTCAACCCAAAATAGTCAATGACAGATTCTCCTCCAACTGTAGAATTAGCAACCAGTGTAGAAGTTGTATCCGGTGAGATAAACCACTGTTTACGGATATCTGTAGCTGGAATCTGATCATACAATTTGTCTGAAATATAACGCCAAGCACCTACCAAAGTCGTGTATCCGTTACCAGTTAACGAACTCAAATGAGAAGGCCAGTTAATAATACCTGTGGTTACAACATCGTTATCCGGAGAAATCAAAACTCCCCATAACCAAGAACTGGCAGAAGCCGAATTAAATGTCGGAGTCGAAACCTCAGCCAATGTTTGAGGGGTACCACCAGCTATTGCTTTTTCCGCATCTTTAGCTGCATCAGCCCATTTTTGCATCAACAGATTAGCGCGAGCGCGCAAACCGTAAGCAACAGCTTCATCAATCTGATCTTTGTTTGTTCCATTATCATTGCCAGCCAATAATTCGATTGCCTGATTCAAGTCACTCATAATCTGGTCATAAACCTGCTGAACAGTAGCACGAGGATTATTCTGCAACTCCTCTTCCGTCATCGTTTCAGTCACAATTGGTACACAAGGTTCATTTTCATGTCCTGCATATGTAAATTGATAAGTCTGGGCCAGATTCAGATAATCGTAAGCACGTGCAGCAAATGCCTGACCACGATAAATCTTCATAGAAGTATCATCGGAACCTTCCGTCAATGTCAACACATTATTAGCAGCCTTCATATGATTATAGAATATTTTCCAGATCAATTCATCGGTCGTACTAGTATAAACACGGTCTGAATAGTTCTGAGCTCCATTAAACCAGTTGTATCCTGTTGTCGTCGACGGCATATCCTGCCCGCTTTGTTCGTAAATCATTGCAATGGCCGGTACACCATAGTCGTTATGATAAGTTGTAGCGTCATCAGAGATCGTCCCATACATATTCAACTGAGCAGCCATCGCATTCACTTCAGCCGTGATCAGATTCGGTCTTTTATCAATAACATCTTCTTTCTGGTCTCCAGCAACATACTGGCCTTCCGGAAGCTTATCCAAATCGCAAGAGGCCAACACGAAAGCGACACTTGCTAATATTATATATCTACTTGTTAACTTCATAAGTTTAAATGCTATTTAACGGATTAAAAATTCAAAGAAATACCGCCGGAAATTGTACGGATCGGTGAATAAACATTTTCCACTTC
This sequence comes from Parabacteroides sp. HGS0025, assembly GCF_000969845.1. Taxonomy (NCBI): domain Bacteria; kingdom Pseudomonadati; phylum Bacteroidota; class Bacteroidia; order Bacteroidales; family Tannerellaceae; genus Parabacteroides; species Parabacteroides sp. HGS0025. The sequence continues at coordinate 1,488,265 of NZ_KQ033902.1, read as the reverse complement.
ATCATAATCCTGACGAGGGTCCAAACCTTTACGAGCCGTCCACAAAGCAACGTTATCAGCTACAAAATACAAACGAACACCTTCAATCTGTAATTTGCGTGTCCAGGATTTCGGCAAAGTATAACCGAATGTAATATTTTGCAAACTCAGATAATCAGAACTTGTCAGCCAACGATCCTGAGTTATCGTATTCGTATACCGCTGATCCTGTACATTCAAGCGAGGAACCTCCGTATTTTTATTTTCCGGAGTCCAAGCTTTCAATATATCTTCATGCCAAGCATCACCTATTGCTTGCGAACTCATCAGCTGTGCATAAGTATTGTCCATGATACGCCCTCCCAGTTGATAAGCAAAAGTGATTGAGAAGTCGAAACCGTAAGCTGTCAGACTAGTTCCGAAACCACCATAAACCTTCGGCAAAATATCTCCGGAAGCAAACCGGTTGGACGATGCCACGGAATAAGTAGTTGTCGTTGTCTTTCCATTTTCGTCCGGTTCCAACAAAGCCCATGATGGAGCACCTGTTTCAGGATCAGGACCTACATATTTCGGTAAATACTTTTGATACATGGATTCACCTTCGCGATAGATACGAGAACCATCAATCAATTGACCATTCAACTCAGGAGCCAGCTTCAATACTTTATTCTTAAAATGAGTCAGGTTCAAATCCACATTCCAAGCCCAGTCTTTTGTATTGATGATGTTAGAATGTAAATCCAATTCAACGCCACGGTTGACCATCGAACCTACATTCTCCGGATAACGGGAATACCCCATTGAAGGAGCAACCGGCTTAAAGTAAAGCATGTCTGTCGTTTTACGAGAGAAATATTCGGCAGTACCACTCAATTTACCACCCCAGAAAGTGAAATCAAATCCAGTATTAAAACTGTGAGAGGTTTCCCAAGTGATATCTTTGTTACCTTTATAATATAATGATGTAGAAAAATCCCCGTTGCTATTTGCCAATGTAAACTGATCCTGATAAGGATAGTAGTTACGATATAAACCACCTTGATACATCAGATTATCGTTACCTTGTAAACCGTAGCTAATTTTGAACTTTAACATATCGATCCAGCTTTGGTCAGCCAGAAAAGATTCCTTATTCATTAACCAACCGGCACCAACAGACCAGAAGTTACCCCAACGATTGTCCGGGTCGAAAGCAGAAGATGCATCACGGCGAAAAGAGACAGAACCAAAATATTTACCATCATAATCGTATTGAACACGGAACAACCAACCTTCTGTTGCATAATTTTGGGAATAACCGCTATTATTCTGATTCAAAATACCATTGTTTAATTCAGGTAATTCCGGATTATACAATTTTTCACGACTACCATATAAATAAGAATACTGGTAATTATAGTTTTCATGACCAGCCAATACATCCAGGTTATGAACTTCATTGAACGTCGTATTGTAAGTCAACAAATACTGTTGGTTTGTACTAAATGTACGCCGGGCCTCGGTACTTATAATTCCTCCCACACCACTTGCTTCGGAATACTGTCCATAATATGGATTCACTAAGTTTCTCATACGCACATTGTTTGCATCCACACCGATATTAACGTTTGCTTTAATACCACCCCAAATATCGATTTCCGCAAACCATTTACCACTAAGCACATCACCGGCATAATTTCTCTTATCCAGCATATAACTCGCTAATGGATTCGCATTCGGAATAACACCTTCACGAGAGAAATTCGTATCCGAACCATAATCATATCGTTTGAAACCACGCTTGTCGTACATAACATTACCGGAAGCATCGCGAACATACATAGGGTAGATAGCTCCCATTATATTAGCTGAATAAAAAGCATTTGCATTTGAAGTACTACCTTCCGTATCTTGTTCTCGGCTATCATAATGAGCAAATGACATATTTCCACCTAATTTCAACCAAGGTTTAACTTGATAATCAGCTTTTAAACGAGCTGAATAACGTTTGAAACCAGAATTTGGAACGATACCTTGGTCATTCAAATAACCAGCAGACATATAATAACTCATTTTATCTGTTGCGCCGCTTACATTCAAGTTGTATTCCTGACGGGCATTATTCTCAAATAATTCATCTGTCCAGTTATCCGGTGAATAATAATAGGTACCGTCGTTATATCCCAAAGTAGCTTTCGGATTTAATTTACCATCCATACCGACCAACTGTTCGCCGTTAGGAACAGTAAAGACCTGATATCCTAAATATTTACTTGAAAGCATTTGCTGATTGGCAAAAACATTGGCAGCTGCCAGATCACCAGCTGCAGTATATCCTTTCAAGTCACCGTTATAAATAGCAGAATAAGCCAATTCATAGAATTTACCAGGATCAGTAACAACTTTATAAGAAGGAATACCACGTTTGTTTACCCCCCACTTGGCATCAAAGTTAATACGAGCCTCACCGCTCTTACCTTTCTTAGTTGTAACCAAAATAACCCCATTAGCACCCCGAGCACCATACAATGCATTTGAAGCAGCATCTTTCAGCACGGTCATCGACTCGATATCGGAAGTAGTGATTGCAGAGATTTCGCCATCGTAAGGAACACCGTCCACTACATACAACGGCTTGTTACTGGCAGAAATAGAACCGATACCACGAATACGGACTTCTGCATCCTTACCAGGCTGACCAGTGTTACTTGTTATTTGCACACCTGCAACCTGACCAGCCAAAGCATTAGTCAAATTAGCGGCTTGACGAGCTGCAATCTTCTCTGTCTTGATTGTTGCTGCAGAACCAGTAAATGCACTCTTCTTAGCTGTACCATAAGCCACAATCATCACCTCATCAATCATCTGGCTATCCGACTCCAACAAAATAGTAAGAACTGGCTTAACAGCTACTTCCTGACTCTTCATCCCTACGTAAGAAACTACCAGAGTCTTTGCAGAACTTGGTCATAAAGACAGCTACCGTAATAGATTCAAAGATCTCAGGAAATGAAAATTTGATAAAATACCTATTCTGGTAGCATTTGTATCTATTTCATACATAATTTGTAGCGTGAATAGATACGACAAAATTGATGGCATTTTTTTCTGTTTCAATTTTGTTTGCCGGATATCTTGTGTTCATTTTTATACTCCTTTTGAAATTCATTAAGAGCTTATTTTATTACTCAAAAAGCCCCAAAATAGCAGAGACTTTTCTACCCTCGTGAAACCCGATGTTTTTCAGAGCCGGAATTGCTGTATGTAAAGTGTGAATAAGGCGGGGTTAAAAATAGGAAATTTTAATCCCTTTGTTAGGAAGATTTTAATCTATTCTAATACTTCAATAGTCCAAAACAACCGATTTTTGGGGCTATTCTGTTAATTAACAGTTTGTTTTTTGTAAAAACCTGTTAGTTATTTGTTGTTATAATAAATTTATTATTACATTTGCGGTCTCTCTGGTGTGTTTTATAATAGGTTTTGGCAAAGTATTCACAATATAGTGCAAATTAGTTATTTATAAGTTAAATAAAAAAGTGTGTCTATGAAAAAGTTGACTTATCTTTTATTCTGCCTAGTACTAGGCATTGGGGTGGCGACTGCTCAGACGACGAAGATAACAGGTTCTGTTATTTCGGCGGATGATAATGAGCCAATTATTGGTGCATCGATTGTTGTAAAAGGTACAATGGTCGGTACAGTGACTGATTTTAATGGTGCGTTCTCATTGGATGTACCAAGTTCTGCAAAGACTCTGACCGTTTCTTATGTAGGCATGGAAACTCAAGAGGTTTCCGTTTCTCCGATCGTTCATATCAAGTTAAAATCAGACACTCAGAATCTTGATGAGATTGTCGTTGTAGGATATGGAACTCAACGCAAGAGAGACGTTACGAGCTCTATTGCCAAAGTTGGCGGAGAAGAGTTAAGTAATCTGGCTGCGCCCTCATTTGATACCCAGCTGGCAGGTCGTGCTGCAGGTGTACAGGTTAGTACCCCGAGTGGTGTATTGGGTTCGGGTCCTCAATTTAAGGTTCGTGGTATGAGTACCATCAGTTCCAGTTCACAACCTTTGTTCATTGTAGACGGTATGCCGATCGCTACCGGTGATAATGGAGACGGGAAAACAGGCTTGGGCCAGTTGTACGCTTCATTCAATGCAATGTCGGATATTAACCCGAACGATATTGAATCAGTAGAAATCTTGAAAGACGGTGCTGCTACGGCTATTTATGGTTCACGTGCTGCTAACGGTGTTGTTTTGGTTACGACTAAAAAAGGAACCAAAGGCCGTGCAAAAGTTACTTACGACGGTTATGTAAGTGCAGCCAATGCGAGCAAATTGCATGATCTGTTAGGTGCTAAAGATTTCGTTACGATAGCGAATGAAAAATTTGAGAACTGGGGTGAAAAAGGACAAGCTGTTTATGATGCCGCAGGCCCGGATACCAAATGGAACGATTATATTTTCCAGACTGGTTTTCAACATAGTCATAATGTAGCAGCTAGTGGTGGTACAGACAAAAGTCAGTATTATGTATCTTTTGGTTTCACAGAACAGGAAGGTATTGTTCGCTCCAATGATATGAATCGTCTGACATTGAAAGCTGACTTAACCCAGCAGGCAACAAAGTGGTTACGCGTTGGTTTGAATGGTCAGATGAGCCGTACCAAACTGAATGGTATATCGAATTCCGAAAATTCATTGGGAGGTGTCGGTTTTGCCGGTGTACGTATGCTCCCTAACGTAGACGTATACGATCCGACTGATGTCACTGGTTATAATATCGATAAAGAAAGCCGTAAATCATTAGGCCGTGGTAATAACCTTTCTTACATCGATAACGGTATACAAAATATTGTTTGGGCGTTGGATAACAATGTAAACCGCTCGAGCAATACACGTACCATCGGTGGTGGTTGGGCTGAAATCACGATCATAGACGGACTTACATTAAAAACACAAGGCGGTTTGGATATCTCAAATGTGAAAGACTTTATGTACTGGGATTCAGAATCGGGCGATGGTTATGGACGTAAGGGATTAATTGAAGAAGTAAATACAACTTACGAAAACTGGAACTGGCAAAATATTTTGAATTTCAATCATTCATTCAATGATGTTCACAACTTGAGCGCAACTGCCGTTCAGGAATACACTCACAGCCAGTATGAATATACGGATGCATCCGTTCAGCAGTTATCAGACAGATTCTTTACGGATCATATCATTTCTAATACATTCGGTATAAAGGATGTAGGTGGTTATAAGACATTCAATGGTCTGGCATCTTATATGTTCCGTGCGAACTATAACTACGACAGCAAGTATTATGCAGGTGCATCTATTCGTTACGATGGATTGTCCAGTTTGCCGGAAGATACTCGTTGGGGTACATTCTGGGGAGCTTCTATTGCTTGGCGTCTGTCTCGTGAAAATTTCTGGAAAGATTCTCAGGTTAATGAATGGTTTAACGACTTACGTGTTCGTGCCAGCTACGCAACGTTAGGTAACTCTGATTTGGGAAATAACTTTCCATATTTGGGAACTTATGGCGCAAAATTATACGGATCGCAATCAGGTGTTGCCTGGAACCGCATGGGTAACAATAACCTGAAGTGGGAAACAACAGAAACATTCGACATCGGTCTGGATGGTTCCATGTTCAATAATCGCCTGACATTTGAGCTGGCTTACTGGCAAAAGAACTCAAAAGACCTTGTTTTGGAAGTTCCGACAGCTCCTACAATGGGTGTTCCTTATAATTCTTATTACGACAATATCGGTAAAATCAAGAACTCAGGTTTTGAGTTAACTGTTGGTGGTACGATTATTGCTACTAAAGATTGGAACTGGCGCTCGGATTTCAACTTCTCTACAGTTAAAAACACTGTCAAATCGCTATATTCCGGTACTGATATTATTGATAATTACACAATTATTCGTGAAGGAGAATCTTATCGTTCACTCTACGGGTACGACTATTACGGAGTCAATATGGAAAATGGTAACCCTATCTGGAGAAAAGCTGATGGTAGCCTGGTTCAGTTCGATACATTCGGCTCATATGATTATGTTGAATATGACCCTTCCAATCCTGAAGACGTATCGAAAGAATCTTCTCTGGGTTCTAGCGACCGTAAAATCTTAGGTTCATCCATGCCAACCTGGTTCGGAGGATGGAACAATACGATTACCTATAAAGATTTCGATTTAAACATATTCCTTCGCTTCTCAGGAGGTAATAAAATCATGAACGCCTCCCGTCAGAGTGCTTTGATGAATATGGAATTTGCTAATAATGGTAAGGAAATTTTAGGTAGATGGGTATCTCCTACACAAACGGGTGATGGTATGACTCCAAGAATTGGTTATGGTGACGCTGCCGCCTTATTTAATGACGGTTTTACAGACTCTCATTTCGTAGAGAAAGGAAATTACCTGAAATTATCTAACCTGGCTTTAGGTTATACTTTGCCGAAATCAGTACTGTCGGCATTGAACATCACAAAGATCCGCTTATATGCACAGGCTCAGAACCTGTTTACTATCACCGGATATTCAGGTTTGGATCCGGAAACAAATACTCGTCTGGGCGTAGACTGGAACGGTATGCCTCAACAGCGTTCATTCACTTTTGGTGCAAATATCACATTCTAAGTTTAAGAATATAAATCAGTAGAAAATTACAATTATGCTAAATAAAAAACTATATAAAAATATATCAGTTGTAGCATTAGGCGCAGCCTTAATTTCGCTACCCTTATTCACTGCTTGCGAAAGTGATGTAGTGGATCTGTCGCCGGTCGATAAGTTCTCGGATCTGACCGCTTACGGTACTCCCGAACGATGTGAGTTATCAATGATCGGAGCCTATGATGCAGCTCAATGCGGTATGTATATCAATTCCACTAATGGTTGGCAACGTGGTTATCCTTTCGGAGCTGCAAGTATACAACAAGGTGAAATGAGAGGCGAAGACATGAACTTGACTGCTCAGTTCTATGATTATACATACTCAGCTACTTATAACCTGTCTACGGCGAATAATGTTGCTATGTGGGAGACTTCTTTTGAGGCCATCAACCGTTACAACACAGTAATGGCTGGTCAGGAATATGCCGGAAGTAATGGTATACTCACTGAAGCACTGGCTAATCAATATAAAGGAGAATGTTTGTTTTTACGTGCTTTGACATATCATAATTTGTTGATTCATTATGCACTTCCTCTCAATATCGATGGTAATAATAATTATGGTTTACCGATTTATACAACAGCATTCAATACTCCGGAGTCTATTCAGGAAGGTTTGAAAATCGGTCGTTCTACTGTGACTGAAACATATGCGCAGATCATAAAGGATTTGGATGATGCAGAGCAGCTTTTGCCCGATCTTATTACAGCCAGTAAAATATCCCGTGCGTCTAAAGGTGCTGCAATAGCATTGAAGACCCGTGTTTATTTGCACATGAGAAATTGGGATAAGGTAATTGAGGAGGCAAAGAAACTGGAAGGTGGACGTTTCCAGTTGGAAGCAGATCCGGCAACTCCGTTTACTTCAAGTTCAGATAATAAAGAATCAATATTTTCGATAGAAAACAGTACGGAAGACAATCCGGATGTAAACGGTTCTTTAGGTCAGATGATGTCGGGACGCGATGGCGGTCGTGCAATCATAACTTCATCTCCGACTGTCTATAATTCAAGCTATTGGACAAAAGATGACAAACGTCGCAATTTGCTGTTGTATCGTGCTTCTGACGATTATTATTATTGCGATAAATACCAGGATCCTACTTCTCAGGATGCTTGGGCTCCGCTCCTTCGCTATGCAGAAGTTCTGTTGAACGAGGCAGAAGCAGCCGCACGCGCTAATAATAAAACATTAGCTCTCGAAAAGTTGAATGAAGTACGCGACAGATCATTAGCAAATCCGGCACAAGAAAGTTATAAAGCTTCGGATTTCGCTGACACAAAATCTCTTGTAGAAGCGATCTTGTGGGAACGTCGTATTGAATTTCATGGCGAAGGTCGTCGTTGGGAAGACATTCACCGTTTAGCAAACGATGATATAGCTCCTTCGGGTGGTATTCCTGCTAAGATAGAATACAACAACTGTAAAGGTAAAGGTGTATTTGTTGTCAACAGTGAAATTAAGCCGGAATGGTATAGCTCTAGTAAAAGATTTATCCCATATACAGATAAACGTTTTATCTGGCCTGTTCCATTGAATGACATCTTAAGAAACCCGTCACTGGCAAGTCAACAAAATGCCGGTTGGGAATAAAAATATTACTACCAGATAAGGTGAACCCCGATAGTCGATTCTGATTATCGGGGTTTATTATATCTGTACAGCTAAGTGTCAAAACGAAACTGTAATTGCATTATAGCAAGCAAAATAATTTTTATTATTGATTTTGTATAACAAGCATAGCGTTTAAATTTAGCATTACAGAAGACTTTGGAATACATTAATTAACACATTTGTCTAAAAATACATCTATTCTGATTTATTTAAAGAAAACCGAACTTCGTTTAAAACGAAATTATTTTTTGTTTTAAACGAGATTAAGTTCCATTTAAACCGAGATTTTAGTTAACAAGTGTTTATCGCTATTTTTTTTGAAGCAATTCAGCACCCCAAAAGCATGTTGAATAACATTTTTATTCTCTATATCAACACAAAACAGCTTTATATATATAATATCATATTTACTAATATTTCAGGATATATTCAACTTGTTGTTTTATGATGTTTCAAAAATGATTTTATAATTATGTTTTATAGAGTTGAGAAAGTGCTAAATGTTATTTGCATAGTGGTTGACAATCGCATAAAAAATAATAAGTCTGGTTTATTCCTCGCACAGTCATTCTACAAGCAGGTTAAATTGACATTTTGATATTTATGAATGGTGTGTTTACAACAAGAATCGGACTGCATCAATGAAATCAACAAATTTCAAATCGATTGATTTGAAATTTGTTGATTTCATTTGTTTAAACTATCTTTGTTTTCATCAAAACATAGATAGTTATGGATACTCCTTTTGTATATGGCCGTATAGCGGACAAAGAGAATTTTACTGACAGAGAGCAGGAAGTCAAGCTGTTAACACAGAATTTCAATAGTTTGATCAATACTATTATCATATCTCCGCGTCGATGGGGTAAAACTTCTTTAGTCAATAAAACGGCACAAATATTACTGGATTCAAGCAAAGATTACTATATCTGTCATGTTGATATTTTTAATTGCCGGACAGAAGAAGAGTTTTATATAGCTTATGCTAATGCATTGATGAAAGTATCAACTTCTGCCTGGGAAGAATTTGTATCCGGTGTCAAAAAATATTTGGGAAGAATGGCACCAATCGTATCATTATCAGATACTAGTCAAACCTATGAATTATCATTTGGTATAAATTTCAAGGATAATAAATTGACTTATGATGAAATACTGGATTTACCGCAAGCTATTGCCAACGATACCGGAAAAAAAATAATTGTATGTATTGACGAATTCCAGAATATCAATGAATACGAAGATCCTCTGGCTTTTCAACGTAAGTTACGTGCTCATTGGCAAAAACATTCTTCTGTCTGCTACTGTCTCTATGGGAGTAAGCGGCATATGTTATTGGATATTTTTAATGACTATAGCATGCCTTTTTACAAATTCGGAGATATTTTGTTTCTACACAAAATAAGTAGAGCTGATTGGGCTCCATTTATTTCTGCACGTTTTACTGATACAGGTAAAAGTATCTCTGAAGATTTATGTAACACAATAGCAGCCAGGGTTAAAGATCATCCTTATTATGTCCAACAATTAAGCCAGCAGGTTTGGCTCCGAACAAAAAAGCAATGTTCTGAAGATATAATAAATGAAGCCTTTTTGAGTTTAACAGCTCAGTTAAGTCTTCTGTTTGCCAATATAATAGACAGCTTAACATCAAAACAGATAAACTTCTTATTAGCAGTAGCAGATGGTGTTGTCAATTTTTCTTCAAAAGAAGTATTGACTAAATATAAATTGGGTACATCTGCTAATATCAAGAATTTGAGAAAAGCGACGTTGGAAAAAGACTTGATTGATATTTTGCCGGGAAATATTACCGAAATACAAGATCCTATTTTTGAGTATTGGTTGAAAAATATTTATACGACTGCATTTAGATAATTAATTACAGGTTTTACTGAAATAAATAATGAATTTTCCCCTAAAGAAGTAGTCTTAAAACCCATCAAAAAGGAGTAGAATTTGAGTATTAGATATAATGATACCCAATTTTGCTCTTTTTTATGATATGGAATATAAGTACCTAACAATAAACCTTTTAAATGTTATCTTATATCAATTTCCAGCTTAGAAACAATACTTTATTTCCATTATAACCACTATTACACAATATGGTATAAATAGTTGATAAACAGCATATTAATGAAGGACATAGTTCTGCAAAGACTCTGGTGATTTCTTATGTAGGAATGGAAAGCCAGGAGGTCTCTGTTAAGCCTCAGATTAGAGTGCTATTAAAAACCTCTAGTCAAGCTCTGGATGAAGTGATGGTTGTTGCCTACGGAACTGCAAAAAAGGCATCTTTTACAGGTTCTGCAAAAGCCGTTAGTTCGGATGAAATCGTATCAGGATCCAAAGAATCGTTAGACAAAGCATTGGCCGGTAAATTGACTGGTGTACGTGTAACTACTACTACAGGTGACCCCGGTTCTCCAGGTGAAATCAACATCCGTGGTGTTGGGTCTATTAGTGCATCGAAGTCACCGTTATATGTAATCGATGGTGTTCCTGTTAAGAATGACAGCGACATGAGTTATTACGGTAAAACTTCCAGCATCCTTAGTTCTTTGAACCCGGAAGATATTGAGAACATGACAGTGCTGAAAGATGCTGCCGCCGCTTCTCTGTATGGATCACGTGCTGCTAACGGTGTAATCATCATTACTACTAAATCAGGTAAAAAGGGTAAAACGAAAGTTTCTTATACCGGTGAAGTTGGATGGTCAAACATGGCTGTAAAACAGTTTGTTCCGATGGATGCTAACCAGATACTCGAATATGGAAAAGAAGCGATTGCAAACTATTACATTTTGAATGGTGATGCAGGCAACCGTGAAGAAGCTTATGCTCTTATCGATTCAGAAGGCGATATGGCTTCTTTCTTCAATGATCCTTCCGGTAAAACGAATACTAACTGGAGAGACGAGGTTTATCGTACAGCTTTGACGCAGGATCATCAGGTAGCTATCAGTGGTGGTGCTGATAAGACACAATTCTATGTTGGATTTGGTTATAATAAGTCTGAAGGTATCGTAATCGGTACTGATTTTGATCGTTTAAGCGGTCGTTTGAACTTGGATCATCAGATAAATAATTGGTTGAGCTTTGGTGTAAAACAATCTATTGCTTATTCAAAGCAAAACGGAGGGCGTGACCAGGGTGATCAGGCACAGGGAATCGGAACATCTTCTCCTTTGAGTCTGGTGTTCAGTTCAGACCCAACTGCTCCGGTGAAGAATCCAGACGGATCTTATAATGAGGAAGCAAACTGGGGTGCGGCATCCAACCCTCATTTAATGCTCGGTATTGATCAGTGGATTAAGTCTAAGACCATGCGTAGCTTGACTAATGCAGATGTCCAGGTGAAATTCTCAGATAAAGTCTCTTTCAAAAGCATCTTAGGTTATGACTTTATCGATACAAAACACTTTGAATACTGGAGTCCGACAAGTGTGGACGGAGAATCGGTTAAAGGGTTAGGTTCTCGTTATAATTATGAAAATCGTAATTTGACCAGTTCTTCAACATTGAGATATGCTAATCTGTGGAATGATATACATTCGTTTGACGTACTGGGCGGTTTTGAAGTTGAAAATCAACAGTTGACTAATGTAATTGCAACTGCAAAACAGTATTCGACAGATAAGTTGCCTGAATTGGGTAATGGTCAGCCGGATAACGCTTACAGTAATGTATATGAATCAGGTTTAGTTTCTTATCTGGCAACAGCGAACTATAATTATGACAATAAGTATTATTTATCTGCCAGCTTCCGTCGTGATGGTTCTTCCCGCCTGGGTGCAGATAATCGTTGGGCTAATTTCTGGTCTGTATCAGGAGCCTGGAGAATAAATAAAGATTTCCTGAAGGATAACGACTTATTCTCTGATTTGAAATTACGTCTTTCTTATGGTACAAATGGTAACTTGCCTAGTGATTACTATGCAAACCTGGCATTGTATTCATTCAGCTCAGGTTATGGCCCTTCTTCTGCCATTTATTGGGACCAGGCTGGTAACAGTAAATTAGGATGGGAAAAGTCTCAGAATTTCAATATCGGTTTAGACTGGAATATGTATCAGCGTGTTAACCTGACTGTTGAATATTATAACAAAAAGACAACAGACCTTTTGTTTAAAGTTCCGACATCTATCGTTACTGGTTTTGAAGACAACTGGCAGAATTTAGGTGAATTGAAGAATACAGGTCTTGAGATAGAAGTTAATTCTCAGAATATCAAAACTCACGATTTTTCATGGGATACCAACTTCAACCTGACTTATCAGCAGGTTAAAATCAATAAACTTCCCGAAGGAAAAGATATCCAATACGGAGATGGTGAAATGTATCTGCACCGTGAAGGTGAATCCATGTATACATTCTATTTACCGGAATGGAAAGGTGTTAATCCTGAAACTGGTTTAGGTGAATTCTGGAAGGATCCTAATGATCACAGCCAGGGTGTTGTCAATTATTATGCTGAAGCAGGTAAAGGTATAGTTGGTAAAGCTGTACCTGATGTGATCGGTGGTTTGACCAATACATTCAAATACCGTGATTTCGACTTGTCTTTCCTGATCACTTATCAGTTTGGTGGTGATATGTTCGATTATCCGGGATATTTCTTCCATCATGACGGATTTCGTTTAGGCTCTTTCAATGTAGAAAATGATGTAGCCGGTAATTATTGGAAAAATCCGGGTGACGTAGTAGACTATCCGAAGCCTATTTACGCGAATCCTTATCGTACGGATCGTTTCTCCAGCAGAACAATCGTTTCTTCGGATAATATCCGTATGCGTGAAATTACATTGGGTTATAATCTTCCGGTTTGGAAAAATATATTCAATAACCTGAGAGTTTATTTCCGTTCAAATAATCCGTTTATGATCTGGTCTAAATGTGATCGTGTTGATCCCGATGTTCCATTAAATGGTTATCGTCAGGTGGATACACCTCCAACCAAAAGCTTTGTCTTTGGTGTAAATATCACTTTATAATCTAATTAAAACAGATAATGAATATGAAAAAAATATATTTGGTTAGTTTAGCATTTATGCTGTTGACCGCAGCTTGTAGCGATGTCCTGGAAAAAACACCGGGAACAAGCTTGCCGGTAGATGAAGCTATTACTTCGGTGGATGATTTACAGAATGCCGTAAACGGTGTTTATGCATATCAGGCAACGGAGGTTGGATCTTATGGTGGCGACTTTGCGTTATTCGCAGATTTACGTGGAGGAGATTTTCAATCTATTTCTACTGTGAATCATGCAGGCCCGATGTATCGGTATCAACTGGATAAAAACCATTCGTTAGTATTTAGTTTTTACAAGGTTTTCTATGTTTCACTGGCAAGAATCAATAGTGTCTTGGCTGCTTCTGAGAATCTGGAAGGTGATATTGCAAACCTTCAGGGGGAATTGTATGCAATGCGCGCTTTATATCATTTTGACTTGGCACGTATGTTCGCTAAATTACCAACTACAGGTGATATGAATGGTTTAGGTATTGTTTTGTCAGATCAGGTGTTTGCAACAGATTATGTTGGTGAGAGAGCTACATTACAGGCTACTTACGACTTCATTATTAATGATTTGAATACAGCACTTCCCCTTTTGACAAAAGACAAGAACCAGGGGCATATTAACTATTGGTCTGCTTTGGGTATTCGTGCACGTGCTTATCTGTATTTAGGGAAATATGCTGAAGCACTGAATGATTGCAAAGAAATCATAGCCTCTTCTCCTTATAAATTATATACGATAGATGAATATGTTTCTGTATGGGATAAAGAGGGTACAAATGAAGCTATGTTTGAAATCCTGACAACTTCTATATATAATGCTCAGCGTAACTCTCTTGGTTACTATACTCATGCAAAAGGTTATGGTGAATGTGCATTTACTGAAAGTTTTAAAGCGGAATTAGATGCCCGTCCGAATGATGTCAGGACTCAGCTTGTAGCAGAAGAAACAGAGAACAGTTACAACGGATTTTATCCTCAAAAGTATAGAGGACGTGACGGACAGATTTATGTCAACAATCCTAAAGTAATCCGATTGTCAGAAATTTATCTGATCGCTGCAGAATGTGCATTGAAGAATGGTAGTGCCGGAGATGCTGCTCAGTATATAAATACACTTCGTAAGAATCGTATCACTGGTTACGCAGATGTAGCATCTGTTACATTAGATGATATCCTGATGGAAAGACGACTGGAACTATTTACAGAAGGACATACATCCTGGGATTATTGGAGAAATGGCAAGTCTGTAACGAATAAGTTTGCCGGAGAAATAAAGTCGGACGATTATCGTACTATTTTGCCTATGCCTATGACAGAAATAAATGTCTCAGGTGGTAAGTTGGTTCAAAATCCGAATTATTAATTAGACAATATCAAGTCCTGGATAATCCGTAACGGATATTCAGGACTTGACTCTATTCCTTTCTCTTAACAACAAAGACCTTCCCCTTTTCCTAAAATTATTACGATCTTGTACTAGAGATAAAGTTTAATGTTTAAGTGCATTTATTTCGTTATTATTGTTTCTTATAAGAAATAAAACTAATATCTTTACGGAAAGTTTTACTTATAAGTAATAAAATGAAAACACCGGAATTTTATAAAAGAGAATTATACCTTGATCGTATCAAGCCGTTTGTAAACACACAAATGATAAAAGTCTTGACCGGACAACGCCGTGTTGGGAAAAGTTTTCTTATTTTCCAGTTGATGGACGATATACGTTTATCATATCCTTCGGCAGACCTTATTTATATCAACAAAGAATTGTTTGAATTTGATAGCTTAAAAGATTATTCAGATCTGATACAATATGTAACATTGCAGCGTAAAAATCTTGCTGATAAATGTTTTTTATTCATTGATGAAGTGCAGGATATCATAAGCTTTGAGAAAGCATTACGTCATTTTTTTGCAGAAGGAAGTTATGATATATATTGTACGGGTAGTAATGCGAACATGCTTTCCGGTGAACTGGCTACATATTTAAGCGGACGTTATATTGAATTCAAAGTATATAGCCTTACTTACAATGAGTTTCTGCAATTTCATAAGTTGGAAGATAGTTCTGATTCTTTTACAAAGTTCTATAAATTTGGCGGATTGCCATATTTAATCAATCTCCCGTTCAATGAATTATTGGTATCTGATTATCTAAGGAGTATTTATGATACAATTATTCTGAAAGACATAGTAAACAGATACAATATTAGAAATGTTAGACAACTGCAAGACTTAACAGTGTATCTGGCGGATACAATAGGTAATTTATTTTCTGCCAATAAAATAAGTGAATATCTTAAGTCTCAACGCGTAGATTTACCTCCTAAAACGATCTTGGAATATCTGACATATCTTAATAATGCTTACTTTGTGAAAAGGTTACGCCCAACAGATATTCAAGGGAAACGCCAATTTCAGATAGGTGAAAAATATTATTTTGAGGATCTGGGTATCCGCCATGCAATCCGTCCTTTTCGTCCGAATGATATAGCTCAAGTTTTGGAAAATGTAGTCTGTCATCATCTTCTTGTCAATGGATATACTTTATCGGTCGGCAGAGACGGGGAGAAAGAAATTGATTTTGTGGGAGAGAAAGATGGAGAAAAAATATATGTTCAAGTTGCTTATTCAGTAATGGAGCCTAAAACTCATGAACGTGAATTTGGTAACCTTTTAGCTATAAAAGATAATTATCCCAAAATGGTTATCACAATGGATGAAATTGAAGGTACATCTTTTGAAGGAATAAAACAGATACCAATCCGAAAGTTTTTACAAAAGTTTAAATAGATCTTATCTGTTTTATTCTATCCAAAAAGAATAAATGGATAACAAAAATAGGTAGAATATGGGTAATATAATTGATATATTCATATTCTACCTTATTTGTTTATAAATATAATTATTTCACTGATTATTAGCTGTTTATTGTTGTATGTAATCTGGTTAAAACCTTTAATAGGGATATAACTAATTCTAAATAAGAAATTTACCATATTTTTTAATTAATTGATAATCAGCATGTTGTATATAACTTAGTTCTGCAAAGACTCTGGTAGTTTCTTACGTAGGGATGAAGAGTCAGGAAGTAGCTGTTCAATCGGTTGTTAACGTTAGATTAGCATCTGATACTCAGAATATTTCCGAAATTGTTGTAACAGCGATGGGTATCTCGAAAGAGAAAAAGGCATTAGGTTATGCTGTTCAGGATGTAAAAGGTGATGATCTAACACGTGCAGCTAGTACAAGCATTTCTTCTGCATTGCAAGGTAAAGTATCGGGTGTAGATATTACTCCGTCATCTGGTATGCCGGGAGCCTCTTCACAAATCACAATCCGTGGTGTCCGTTCTTTCACAGGCGATAATACACCTTTGTATGTTATCGATGGTATGCCTATTTCATCTGCTGCCGATATCGATACAGATAAAAGAAACACGGGTAGTGTGGCCGGTGCCGACTTCGCCAATCGCGCTGTCGATTTAGACCCGAACGATATTGAAAGTATCAATATTCTGAAAGGACAAGCAGCTTCTGCTCTTTATGGTATGCGTGCTTCTAATGGTGTTATTGTTATTACAACTAAAAGTGGTAAAGGAGCGAAAAAAGGAAAACCTTCTATTACACTAACATCAAACCTGTCGTTCGACAAAGTTTCAACCCTTCCTGACTTCCAAAAAGAATATGCACAAGGTAGCGGAGGAGCTTACTCTCCCAGTACTTCATTGGCTTGGGGACCCAAGATCTCTGAATTAGCAAATGATGCGAACTATGGTGGTAACACAGACAATGCTTACACTAAGCAATATGGTAAACACGAAGGTATGTATTATGTGCCTCAGCGTGCCGCTGCCGGATTGGATCCTTGGGCTGTTCCACAAGGTTACGATAATGCAAAGAATTTCTTCAACACAGGTGTTTCATGGAGCAACAATGTAAACGTTTCACAAGCATTTGACAAAGGAAACTATTCATTCTCTTTAGGTAACAGCACATCTGAAGGTATCATACCTAACACAGGAATGGATCGTTACAATGCAAAATTGAATGCTACAGCTAATTTAAATAGTCATTGGACAACCGGTTTCAGTGGTAATTTCATCACTTCAAAGATCAGAAAACAAAGTGCAGGTAACGAAGGTGTCGTTGCCACTATTTATGGTACACCTCCTAGTTATGACTTCAATGGTATCCCTTCTCATGTAGAAGGCGACCCTTATACACAGAATAACTATCGTCCTACAACATTTAATAATGCTTATTGGGCTTGCGATAATAACTCTTTTACAGAACGTTCACAGCGTTTCTTTGGTAATACATACGCACAATATGATACAAAATTCGGCGAAGATCATAAATTAACAGCCAAATATCAATTGGGTGCAGACGCTTACAGTACTATCTATTCTGACGTATACGGATATGGTGATAAAAGTTATTCAACTGGTTACTCAAGACAGGATAGCTACCATATTACAGAAATGAACTCTTTGTTTACATTGAACTACGACTGGAAGATTATGCCGGATCTGGATTTAAATGTATTATATGGTAATGAACTTGTAAATAAATCAACGAGAATCACTACAGGCAAAGGATACAACTTTAACTTCCCTGGATGGAATCATATCGGAAACGCAACAACTTTCCAGGCTGAACAAAGTACAACAAAAAAACGTACGGTTGGTAACTTCGCAAACCTGGCATTATCATGGAGAAACATGTTGTATTTCAATGCTACTGTCCGCAACGACATTGTTTCCACAATGCCTCGTGGAAATCGTTCATTTACTTATCCTTCCGTATCTTTAGGCTGGATCTTCACAGAACTTTCTCCTTTGAAGGACAACGAAATCCTTACTTTCGGTAAGATACGTGCTTCTTATGCAGAGGTTGGTATGGCTGGCGAATACTTCGAGAACTTCTATTATACTCCAGCTTATGGCGGTGGATTCTCATCTGGTACTCCTATCCAGTATCCGTTCGGTTCAACAACATCATATATTCCTTATTACAAAATATATGACCCGAGCCTGAAACCTCAGAACACAAAATCATACGAATTAGGTGCAGACTTAACATTCCTGAATGGTTTGGTTTCATTGAACTACACCTATTCTCGTCAGAATGTAAAAGACCAGATCTTTGAAGTGCCTTTGTCAACCTCTACCGGTTATAGCTCAATGATTACTAACGGTGGTGCAATTCATACAAACTCACACGAAATTACATTGACAATTAAACCGATCGAGAAAAAGAACATTTATTGGGATTTCGGTTTCAACTTCTCAAAAATCGACAACTATGTTGATGAACTGGCAGAAGGTGTAAACAGCATTATGTTGGGTGGTTTCGTAACTCCGCAGGTACGTGCTGGTATTGGTGATAAATTCCCGGTAATCTACGGTTCCGGTTATTTACGTAACGATGACGGCCAGATCGTTGTAGACGCAAATGGTTTACCTCAAGCCGGAGAACCTCAGGTTATCGGTAGTGTCTCTCCCGACTTCCGTCTGGGCTTCAACACGACATTCGAATTATACAAATTCCGTTTATCTGCTGTATTAGACTGGAAACAGGGAGGACAAATCTATAGTGGTACATTAGGGGTTCTTGACTATTATGGCGTAACTCAGCGTTCAGCCGATTATCGCAATATGTCTGATTTCTTATTCGAAAAGCCAGCTGTTAAACAAAATGCCGATGGTTCTTACTCTCCAAACGACATCAAGATCAAAGGAGAAAATGCTTATGACTATTTCAACGCAATGAATGCTATTGACGAAGCTAGTATTTATGACAATTCATTCATCAAATTGCGTGAAATTTCTTTGAGCTATCCTATTTTGGAAAAATCATACTTAAATATTTCTGCAAACGTATTTGCACGTAATATTATCCTATGGTCTCAATTACCAGGTCTTGATCCGGAAGCAACATTAGGTAACAACAACATGGCTGGTGCATTTGAACGTTTCTCTATGCCGGGAAGCTCTAGTTATGGTTTTGGTTTAACATTCAAATTTTAAACAAGAGTAATATGAAAATTACATATAATAAATTTAAGACATATCTGTCTGTCGCTTTAGTAGCCGGAGTTCTGTTCTCCTGCTCCGAAGACAAAATGGACAAGATCAATCAGGATATCGATAATCCGCATAACATTGATGCTAAATTCATCCTGACAGATGCGATAACATCTACAGCTTTCAGTAATATCGGAGGGGATTTTAATCACTATTTCTCTTCTTATGTTGAAAATGAAGTAGGTATTTTCAATCAGTTATATAATGCAGAGACTCGTGTTTCTGAAGTATACTCATCTTCCACTTTTAATAATATCTGGGGAAATACTTATAGTTCACTAAAAAATGCACGAATCATCATTGATAAATGCTCTGAAGAAGGTACTCAACCCGGAAACTATACAACAAAAGGTATGGGAGAAGTTCTTGCTGCAATCAATGCTGGTTTATTAGCCGACGCTTTTGGAGATACTCCTTTCAGCCAGGCAGCTTTACCTAAATTAGATAACGGTAAACCTCAGTTCATGAATCCGGAAATAGACAAGCAAAAAGATATTTACACAGCAATCATTGCTTATCTGGATGCTGCCATTGAAGATCTGCCTAAAGGTGACACACATGTTTCAGGAAAAGCCGGAGCTCAGGATATATTATTCAAAGGCGATGCTAACAAATGGCTAAAACTGGCCTATGGCTTGAAAGCCCGTTATACTATGCACACATTAAATGTAGCAGAAGACAAAACTGCTGCTTTAAACACTGTTCTGGAATGTTGCAAAAACGCAGCACAAAGCGCAAGTGAACAAGCTGCATTTAATGTTTATGACGGTGTTGCAAATCTTAACCCGCTGTATGACTTCTTCAATAGCCGCGAATATACAGCTGCAAGTGCCAGCCTGACACAAAAGCTTATTGCCCGCAACGACCCGCGCGTTCACCGTGCATTCGTTGATGCACTCTTTGCAGATGAGAGTCTGGATGCCCAAGGTTTCTACTGTAAACAATTAACCGGAGAAGAAGAAAGCTTCTTATCTATGATGGCTCCTAACGGTAAGCCTCAACAGGAACAGGAGTATTATAATACTTCTATCTTCCTGATGGCTGCCACAGCTCCTACTATGTTTATGAGTTTCCATGAAGTAAAATTCCTGGAAGCAGAAGCTTTGGTAAGACTAAACCGTTTGGATGAAGCAAAAGCAGCATTAAAAAGCGCAGTTGTTGCCGGTTTGATGAACATGGAAGTAAGCGTAGCTTCTGCATTAGACAACGCTTCAGTTCCTGTTAAAGCCAACTCAACCAGCGCTGTGACAGCAGCAGATGCAGAAAACTACTTCGATACAGAAGTAGCTCCGTTGTTTACAGCTAATCCTTTAAAAGAAACAATGCTTCAAAAGTATATTGCTTTTTGGGGAGCTAACGGTGAATCAACAGAATGTTATAATGATGTTCGTCGTTTAAAAGCAGAAGGTAATGACATTTACAGTTTTGAAAACCCGGGTAAATTCCCGTTACGTGCACCTTACGGTAGTGACGAAGTAAGCTCTAACCCCAATGTAGAAAATGCATATGGCAACGGTCAATATGTATTTACTGAAAACGTTTGGTGGGCAGGCGGTAGCCGATAAACAAAATTCAATACGGTGATCCTATAAACAGTTATACGGTCACCGTATATACTCACATACGACAACCGTATAAACTCACATCCGATGATCCTATAAACGTTTATAGGGTCATCGGATTTTTTATTTAGCAAACTTCACATCTATACCTTTATCTTCTTTCGCCTTCAGGCCTAATACCCGACCTCCGACTTTCACCTTTCCGGTAATAAATTCCGGAATATTATATGACATCATAAAGCGGTCGTAAAACTCCGTATCTTTCTGAGGTAATAAGAATGGTTTACAGGCTTTGCCGTCTTCACCGATATAAGCGATATAAGGACGGGTATATAATCCGTCTATCCGGCGACTACTGAATATCACCCAACGGCTGTTACTGCTCCATGAGTGATAACTTTCCACATCATCACTATTCAAAATATCCAATGGAACGCTTTCTCCTGTTGAAAGATCAGCCATATACAGATCTGCATCTTTATGCCAGATTGAGAAATTTCCATATCCGGAGACAGTGTACATTAAATGCTTTCCATCAGGAGATACACGAGGGAAAGAAACACTCTGCCCTGCAGTATTTGCATTATATAATGTATCGACTACAGATCCAAAGCTCCGGGTATCCGGATCGAAAGCGATAGAACACAAACTATACTTGATCGCGGAGAACTCTTTCGGGATAGGACGCGCACCAGCCGTACAGAAATAGAGAGTCTTTCCATCCGGAGAGAATGTAGGGAATGTTTCAAAAGCTTCTTTCGAAAACAGCTTCCCGGTAGTAACTATCTCATGCTTCTCCACGTCGTACACAACAACATCCGAAGCTTCATCAAACACCTCGATCCGGTTCCTGTCATTCATATGGAATCCTTGCTTCGTATTATTTACCGAAAATGCAACATATTTTCCGGAAGGATGCCAGGAAGGATATACCAGGGACGAAATCGTCTGCTCCGTTTTAGTATTCAGCTTTTCTATCTTATCACCGTCGATCAGGATCGTTCCGGGATATGTTTCGCGCATATGGAAAAGCATCTTATCCGGATTCTGCATACAGAAAGAATGACAGTTCACACAATTTCTGCCACTCATTTTATTTTCAATAATAGCCGTTTCCGTATAGTTTTCCAAATTACGTTGGTAAAGTCCCATCTTATTCCATAAGGTATATCCGGGGGCTATCAACCGATAAGCGATATAAGGGTCAACCGGTTCTGTTGCCACATATAATTTGAATGGAGCATATTCAACCCATTGGCCTTTATCTTTTGCTTGTACGGTTACATCCACTGTATTGCCGCTTGCCGCCTGTAACAGTTTCTTCCATTTGGAAGCCGGAATTACGAATTGACCGCCTTTGGCTTTCACCTCTATTTTCTGATCAGCTGAAGATAAAACAGCACGAGCTTCTTCATACGGGGTCGTCAATGAAAAGTTCAACGGAGCAATATTTGCCGGGACAGTCACATCCGTATAATCCGGATTAATTACAGGCTTTTCACTTAGTTTATTGTTAATCTGAACTGAATCCGAACAGGACATAAACAGAGCCAGCAACACCATATATTTATAATTTCTATTCATATCTCATCCGATCATTTAAACATAAAATAAAACCAGTAAGTATCTCCGTAAGCTCTCCTCATCAAGCCGGGCAAGGCATTTGTATTGTTTCTATTTGCCAAAACCTGTTTTTTATATTCAGCAAACCGTTGCATGACAGAAGGAGATATATCAAAACGCTTCCAGTAGTCCGGTTCGGTCTCCGACAAAGTGATTACTGCCTCTTGAAACGATTTGGGCAATGTGGGTAAAACATCAGTACCATAATAATGCTCCACCATACTCTTAAAGCCTGCCATATCCTTTGACATCAAGAAAAAGAGTCCCAAATATTCAATTGCATTCTTATTTGAGGGGTTCGTTTCAGCAATTACCCGCAGATCCTTTTCCATATTGTTCAGTTCCGACAAATAATTATCCTTTGACAGACATTTACGCATTGTTCCCAGAATCGGATCTTTTTCAACCTCGGCATCATTATATAAAAACTTACGTTGCCCGTTAGCCCAGGAACTATAGCAACTCGTCTTTTCCAACACATTAATGTATTTTTCTGCTACCGGATATTCTCCATAAATAAGATTAGTTTGCACCAGTCTTTTCAATATGCGGGGGTTGCCCTCTCCTACAGAAGTGGCAAATGCCTCGAAAGCCATCTCCTGCGCCAATGCAGAATTACCCATCACAAAAGTAATTTCACTCAGCAGAATGGAAATCTGTTCTGTTTGATTCCAGGAAACCATCAGTCCCTGTACTCCTCTCTGATCAAAGCTGAATGCACGGTCAGCCAACTCCCCCTTATGTGCCAAAGCCAGATTCAAATAACACATGTTCAGATAATTAGTAAGCTTCCCCTTACTTTCTTCAATGATTTTATCCCATTGTTCCGTCCTTGCATAGTAGTCCAGTTCTTTTACTTTGATTGATTTTTTATCGCCATATTGAGGAACTCCCCACCAACATAAAAGAAACAGCATTACAACTTGCGCTATTCCACCAACAATCAGAAGTTTCTTGCCAACCGGCTTCAGCCTGCGTTTCAGTCCAAACGAAATAACCAGAATAACAGGAAGCGATATCCACGAATAATAGATAACGGGCTTCGGATGCAAAGCGGTATGGTAATAAGCATCAGGCAGAAAAGCAAAACGATACTCGCCTAAAGCAGCTAAATAGACACTGCATACACCACACAAAACAGCCAAAGCACAGGATAACAAGCTCCAATACCATCTCGGAGTTTTATTAAACAACTCATAAACGACAACTAATATGGAAAATAAAAAGGCCGCTGCTCCTATTAATCCAAAAAGGATAGGCGTTAACAATATCTCTGCTCCTATCCTCCATTTGTCATTCGACATACGTACACATAAATACAATGCTAAAAGCATTATATCCAGCGCCACCGTTCCGAAAACAAGATAATTAAAATCAAAATGGATAAACATGATCAGAGCGACCGGAATAAGATAAAGCAGAAACATATTCGTATCCGGTACGATCCGTCGTACAATTCCCCTTATTTCAAGCCCGGCAATAACTAATAACCCTGCTGTAATGGCTGCTCCTGCATATGGCAGGATAAAAAACTGAACCAAAAACTCAGACAGAGCTAACGCAAATCCACCGGGAATGATCAGTTTCTCTGAAATATATTCCCAGGTAAACTGAAACAACTGGATCTGCTCGATAAAGTAAAAATGATATTTACTATACTCCTGCAGAAAGACGAACAAAGCAGCAAATATGACCAGCCAAAAAGCTGCGACTTTCAATTTCATGGCATTGTGGTTTTAAGCATGTTTTACCAATTCAAAACGTCTATCCACACACTGCGGAAGCTCATGCGGATAGTGGGTGACATAGATCAACGTTTTACCCGGCCGTGAACAGAACTGTTCTATTATCCGCGCAGCTCTCTTCTTATTACTGATATCAAGCCCGTGTAAAGGTTCATCCAATATGATCAGATCAGGATCTTTTACAAAAGCACGAGCCAACAACGCCAATCGCTGTTCCCCCGATGACAATGTGAGGAAAGAACGGTCTTTTAATATCTCGATCCCAAACACACGCATCCAGTCAAACGCTATCGCCTGTTGTTCGGCAGTACATTTACGATATAATCCGATCGAGTCAAAGAAACCTGAACCTACAATGTTCAATGTCGGAACATTCTCCATATAGAACAAATGCATCTCCGGAGAAACATAGCCTATCCGTTTCTTTATATCCCAGATACTCTCCCCTGATCCCCGTTTCCGGTCAAACAAATATAATGTATTTGCATAAGATTGAGGATTATCGGCATAAATTAAACTTAATAAAGTTGATTTTCCCGCTCCATTCGGCCCAAACAAAGCCCATTTCTCTCCATTCTTCACTTCCCAGTCGAGCTCTTTCAGAATAGTCCGCTTTCCATATTTTATAGAAACATGCTCCATCCGGAACGTAACGTCATGGGTTGAGGATACCTTTTCCGATGCAGGTAACGGGATATCGGATGAGTGATCCGGGAAAAGCTGGGTAAGCAAACCTGTATGTGCAATAAAGTCCGCACGCGTTTCCGGAGGAAAACAGATCCGGTCATGTACAGGTAAAACATGCGTAATCATTTCCGGTATATCATCCGGATTAGACAGGAGTAAAATGACCTGTACATTTTCCAGTTTCGTCATTTGCTGCAACAAATCTATCAGGACATCTCTTGAAGAGGCATCCAGACCGATAAACGGATTATCCAGTATCAATATCCGCGGCCGGGTCAACAGCGAACGTACGATCAGAAACTTACGAAGTTCACCGCTGGATAAAAAGATCAACCGTTTGGGAAGTAAATCTTCTATTCCGAAAAAAGAAAGTATCTGGCTCAGGTTCTCCGTTCCGGCATACTCTTTCAGTATTTCTTCAATGGTAGGAACCTCATCCGTTTCCGTTGAATGCCAACGTTGCTGATAATATGTATTCCGACAATCCGCCAACGAATAAATATCTTTAAACGCGATACTTTTCACCAGGTTACTGACTTTATCATCATACCCGAAAGTGATTTCACCTTCTTTCAATGCAAATTTACGTTGCATCATATCAGCAATCAAGGTTTTCCCTGAACCGTTAGGGCCGACTACAGCCCATTGTTCCCCTTCTTTGACCGACCAGTTAAACGGTTCTGCAAAACGAAGCTCCGGCAAGCGGGTAACTACGTTACGCAAATCAACTATTATATTATTCCCTTTCATCTTCTTTTATTTGTACGCCCAAAGGTAAACAGTTTCTTTATAAAACTTAAACATATCCACTAGAAAGAAGAAGGGATCACTCATCCCGAGCAATCCCTTATTATATATACAGGCGTGGTATGTCTATAAAATTCTTACAAATTAGTTATTATAATGCCTGTAATTTCCCTACTCAACTTAATAATTTTCAACCAATATATATTATTGTATTATATCCTGCTTACATTTAATTCAGTTAGAACAGACTACCAGCCCCATGAGACAAAAATAATAAAATAAAACAAAACAACAATAAAAACAATTGATTTTTACACAAATAACATCATTTTACTATCAATCAAAAAGCATTATTGAATTTATCCGGATTTTATCTCTAGTTTAAAACAGAATATCTATCTTTGGATCTTTAATTATTTTATCTTAAAATCCAATAACATGAAACGATTATTTTATTTCTCAATTCTTTTGCTGGGCATTATTAGTACCCTGAGTGTTTCTGCTGCCGACAAGAACAAATGGCAACCGCTTTTCGGTACAAACTTATCCGATGCCAGCTACAACCCGGAAATCTGGAGCATGACGGATGGTGTACTTGCCGCTGTGCAGGACGAGTCGATATGGACTAAAACCGAATATGAAAACTTTGAGCTGGATCTGGATTTCAAAACAGACGTAGGCACAAACAGTGGCGTTGTTATTTATTGTACCGATACGAAAGACTGGATTCCAAACTCGGTGGAAATCCAGATAGCAGACGACCATTGTGAAAAGTGGGGAAACGGCAAACCTTTTGAAAAGTGCGGTGCTATCTATGGTCACCTGGGTGCCAAACAGGATAAAGTGGTAAAGAAACCCGGAGAATGGAACCATATGCGTATCAGATGTGCCGGACAACATATCACAGTTATTCTCAATGGTAAAAAAGTGACTGAAATGGATATGAGTAAATGGACTTCGGGCACAGTAAACCCGGATGGCAGCGAAATCCCCAGCTGGTTACCCAAACCTTTTGCTGAATTACCGACAAAAGGTTATATCGGACTACAGGGAAAGCATGGCGATTCACTGATCTGGTTCCGCAATGTAAAAGTAAGAAGCTTATAATAAAAAGAAAGAGGAAAGCCTTCAGGACTTTCCTCTTTTTATATTTAAGAAACTTTTGTGCCTTTGCCTAAATGGATCTCTGAAGCTTGCGTGATAATAACTTCTTTCACTCCCGCATCGATAGCCTGAAACGAATTTTCGAGTTTCGGAATCATTCCTCCTTGTATAATACCTTGCTCCACCAATTGTTTGAAAGCAATACGATCTATCTCCGGTATAACGCTTTCATCGTCGTTTTCGTCTCTCAATACCCCTTTCTTCTCAAAACAAAAGACCAGTGTCACATCGAAATGCTTAGCCAATGCTTTGGCCGCCTCTCCAGCAATCGTATCTGCATTGGTATTCAACATATGCCCCTGTTTATCATGTGTAAGCGGAGCCAATACCGGAACAATACCCTGATGGATAAGGGATGCGAGTAAATCGGCATTCACCTCTTTTACATCTCCGACAAAACCATAATCCACTTCCGCTACCGGTCGTTTATCGGAACGCATCAGGTTCATATCGGCGCCTGTCAATCCTAAAGCGTTCACATTTAAAGCCTGTAAACCAGCTACAATATTTTTATTAACCAGGCCGCCATACACCATAGTGACCACTTTCAGTGTTTCAGCATCTGTCACCCTGCGTCCGTTAACCATTTTACTTTCGATACCCAACTGGCTTGCCAATTTAGTTGCCGAACGTCCGCCACCGTGTACCAGCACTTTAAATCCTTCTATCTGAGAGAAATCACAAAGCAAACTTTGCAAAGTTTCTTCTTCTTCCACGATCTTTCCACCGACTTTAATCAGCGTAAGCTTTTCTTTCTTCATATTTGATAAAATATTTTTGCGCCAAAGGTACTAAAAAAGAAAAGATTTACATACTTTTGCATCATCCAACGCGGTAGTAGCTCAGTTGGTAGAGCATTAGCTTCCCAAGCTAAGGGTCACGGGTTCGAACCCCGCTTACCGCTCACTCTATTCAAGGTATTACCTGAAAAAGGTAATACCTTTATTTTTATCCCTCAAAAGAGAATTTTGTATTATATTATATGATACAATAGCCACATTATACATAAAACACCCACCCCCTGAAACTTATTTGTTCGCATCTATCGACGAATAGTCCTGATTGATGAAAACATTTCATTTAAAATGTGTGTTAATCCTATATTATTCCTACTTTTGCGAGTATTAACTAATATTAAAAAGAAAAAGAAGAATTACCATGTTGACAGTGATGATTTTTGTTTTTTTAGTCGGATATCTATGTATTGCTTTAGAGCATCCGCTGAAAGTAAACAAAGCCGGAACAGCCCTACTTACCGGGACAATACTTTGGGTGTTATACACATTCGCGGCTCCTGATCTTATCCCATCTGCTTCTGCCGAAACTTTTAAAGAATTTCTGGACTCGCATCCGGCTATAGCCGCGCTGCCTTTCGTGGAACAATGTACCCGTTTTGTAGTCGAACATCAGGTACTGGACAGTATAGGAGAAATCGCAGAGACTTTGATCTTCCTAATTGGAGCAATGATCACCGTTGAACTGATCGATGCACACGGAGGGTTCATGTTCATTACCAATCGCATCAAAACCAACCAAAAGAAAAAGCTATTATTGTTAGTAGCCTGTATCACATTCTTCATGTCAGCCATACTCGATAACCTGACGACTTCAATCGTTATGGTTATGCTTATGCGGAAATTATTAGGTAATTACAAAGAGCGTTGGGTATTTGGCAGCGTTATCATTATAGCAGCCAATAGTGGTGGTGCCTGGTCTCCTATCGGCGACGTTACGACAATCATGCTATGGGTAAGAGGAAACATATCCTCCTCTTCGACTATTCCCCACCTGATTCTGCCGAGCTTGGTATCAGCAGCTGTGCCGGTATTGATCATGATGCGTTTCCTGCATGGGAAAGTCACTCCTCCCGATGCATTTACTTACAATGAGAATGATGAACTACTCAAAGAATTAAAGAATAAAGAAAAGCTCTCCATCTTAATCCTTGGCGTATTCTGTCTTGTGTTTGTACCTATATTTAAAACAATCACTCACCTGCCTCCGTTTATGGGTATCTTAATGGGAGTCGGTATTTTGTGGGTATATACAGAATTAATGTATAAGCGGAATATCGTGAACGAAGATATAAAACTCCGTTTATCAAAGATAGTCCGCCGGATAGACGGGGCTACATTATTGTTTTTCCTTGGGATATTACTGGCAGTCGATGCTTTGCGTTGCAGCGGTGTCTTAACAAGTTTTGCCCTCTGGCTGGATGACACTGTCGGTAACGTATATGCTGTAAATATGATTATCGGTACTTTATCATCCATCGTCGATAACGTACCTCTGGTAGCCGGAGCTATCGGTATGTATCCGGTGGCAACAGAAGCTATGATTGCAACAGCTGCCGACCCCGTTTATATGTCCCATTTCGTACAGGATGGCGTTTTCTGGCAATTCCTGGCTTATTGTGCCGGAGTAGGCGGCAGTATGCTAATCATCGGATCTGCTGCCGGAGTTGTCGTGATGGGACTGGAACGCATCAATTTCATTTGGTATCTCAAAAATATTTCGTTACTTGCACTCCTTGGATATCTGGCAGGGGCCGGAGTCTATATTATCCAGAATGTAGTACTGGGATTATAATCAAAAGGAGGATACAATTATGCTATGGGATTTCATACTTAGACTGTTTATTGCAGGTGTCCTGGGGGCCGTAGTCGGACTTGACCGGGAATACAGGGCTAAAGAAGCCGGTTACCGCACGCATTTCCTGGTTTCACTGGGTAGTGCGCTCATCATGATCGTGTCGCAGTATGGCTTCCAGCAGGTTATCCTGGAAAACAGTGTCTCACTCGACCCGAGCCGCGTTGCCGCACAGGTAGTAAGTGGCATCGGCTTCATCGGTGCAGGAACTATCATCATACAAAAACAGTTTGTACGAGGACTGACAACGGCTGCCGGGATTTGGGCTACTGCCGGAATCGGTTTGGCTATCGGAGCAGGGATGTATGGTATCGGAGTGGCGGCAACAATACTGACTCTGATCGGTCTGGAATTATTGAGCTTTATCTTTAAAAGCCTTGGAATGAAAAGTTCAATGATCGTATTTTCGACCGATGAAAAAGACATTATACAAAAGGTTACCCGGGAACTGAACGATAGAGGCTATATGCTCGTCTCCTATCAAATGGAAAAAGTCAGCCATTCGAACGCCGACACTTACGTTGTTACAATAGTTATAAAGGCAAAGAAAAGTACGGATGACAACAAATTACTCCTGTTTATGGAAGAATTTCCCGAAATAACAGTAGAGAGAATTGAATAGAATGACTGAAACGGGGACAAGTTTTACTATATTTGTCCCCGTAATTATTTTATAACAAATACACATGAACATAATTTCTAAACTTTTCAAGAAAGAGAAAGAAGAAACAGAAGCATCGTCAAAAGGCTCCGTTGAAGAATTCGTTTCTCTGATCCGCGTTTATTATCAAGCAGTCATGGCTGTACAACTAGGTATAACCAACATCAATATGCTGTCGGATATGGCGCTTTTCAAACGGATGTTGAAGATCCCTACACAAAATAACAAACCGGGTATTGCCGAGAAATCACGTGTCCGCAAGATATTGATGCAAGACTATGGCATGAAAGAAAGCTTCTTTAAAGAGATTGAAGCGTCAGTGAAAAAGAACTGCAAATCGCAGAACGATATCAAATCGTACTTCTTCCTGTTCCAGGGCTTCTGCAACGACCTGTTCTCTTTGCTGGATAATCTGATGCAGTGGAAGTTCCGCTTCTCCATGCTGGTAAAAAAGTTGTTATACAATCAGACAGCAAAAACAATCCATGAGATCGTAACACGTTCAGAGTGGAAAGAGGTAAGCGTACAAAAAACAGCATGGAGCATCCGTAAATATAAAGAAACACTCGGTTACTCGGAAGAATGGATGACTGATTTTGTTTACAATGTAGTCCTTCTTGCCAAGGAAGATGCAAAGAACCAACGCAAGAAAGATAAATAAAACACTGCCGACATGAAGTATCTTTTTCTAGAATATCCGAAATGCAGCACTTGCCGGAATGCCAAAAAGTGGCTGGATGAGCACAAGGTGGCTTATGACGACCGTCATATAATAGACCAGAATCCCTCGGCGGAAGAACTGGCTGAATGGATCGGACGAAGCAAACTTCCTCTGAAGAGCTTCTTTAATACAAGCGGTCTGGTGTATAAAGCGATGCAACTTAAAGACAAGCTTCCTTCAATGAGTGACAAGGAACAGATCGAGTTACTGGCTTCCGACGGTAAACTGATCAAGCGTCCTTTATTGGTCAGTGAAGATCAGGTGCTGGTTGGTTTTAAGGTCAGTGAATGGGAAGAATCGGTAAAAGACAAATAATCATCTTATTAATTCACTTTTCGAATGGAGAATCTGACATATCAACCAAGTGCGGAGCATGTTGCTGCCTGCGGACTCTATTGCGGAGCCTGCCGTAAGTTTGTAAAAGGCCAATGTCCGGGATGCAAAGCAAATACGAAAGCGGAATGGTGTAAAATACGGTCGTGTAATATCGAACATAATTATAAGAGTTGTGCAGACTGCACGATCAGTTCTATCGACGAATGCAAGAAGTTCAACAATTTCATAGGCAAAGTCTTTGCTGTCCTGTTCCGTTCGGATCGTCCGGCATGTATCAGAAGGATACAAGCAATCGGATATGATGCTTTTGCCGAAGAAATGCATAGTAAGAAACAACAGACAATTAAAAGATAAATAACAGAAAGCCAATGGTATCAGAATTACATCCGCTGGGGTTCTTTCTCCCCGAACAGACTAAATTGCTTATGTTGGGTAGTTTTCCCCCTCCTATGCAACGCTGGTCGATGAATTTCTATTACCCGAATATCCAGAACGATATGTGGCGTATCCTGGGATTGTTGTTCTATAATAACAAAGAATACTTTCTCGAAACCAAAAAGGCTTTTAGTGAAGAAAAAGCCAGGGCATTCTGCCGGGAGAAAGGGATCGGGATCGGAGATACGGCTGTCGAAATCATCCGTCTGAAGAATAATGCTTCTGATAATTTTCTGCAAGTAATCAAACCGATCAACCCCGAAGAAGTTCTGTCGCAGATACCGGATTGTAAAGCGATTGTCGTAACCGGCCAGAAGGCGATGGACACACTTCTGTCTGTCCTCCCTCCTACCGAGGAACCCAAAGTCGGTTCATATTCAACCTTCACTCTATTAGACCGGACATTCAGATTATACCGTATGCCCTCCTCCTCCCGCGCCTATCCCAAACCGCTGGATGAGAAAGCGGCGGTTTACAGAGGGATGTTTGAAGGGTTGGGGATGTTATAAAATAAGTCCATCGGCTTATAGTCGATGGACTTATTTCTCATTTTACTTTTGAGTACTGTATCATAGAAAAACCACACGGAGAAAGAGTCAGATCCATCTGGCTCTTTTTAGAATTAATCTCCGTCTTTTTAGGGACAATCCGGTTTCTATCATTACTCACATTTGCTACATTGATATCATCTGCTTCAAGAGTCCAAACATTCTTCACAAAATATCCGTCAGGTACATTTACTTTTACCTTCTGTCCTTTTTCATGTGAACGGTTTATCAGAGTTATATTTATATTTCCTTCTTTTGTTAAAACTGCTGCTCCATCAATAAACTTTAATTCCTGCATTTCCTCATTTACATCGCGATTAATATCACCCTCAACTTTCAATTTACTTAAAGGTAAAGACAATCCGGAACCATTAATTTCCATATCTATCTTTTTCCCTATCATATAATGCCGGTATAATTCAAACACAAAATAAACAGGTGTTTTGTAAGCATCATCATCCCCGACAGTTTTAATTAAGCCATGACCATTTACAGGGAAGATATAATTTGCCATTCCAACCGCAGGACTTTGCCTGATGAATACATTCAACATTCCAGCCACTGTCGCTACATCAAACAACCGCCTGCTATCTTTTCTGGTAAAACCAAACTTCACACCATCATAAACGGCATGTCTGTTATTCCATTCATCAATACTGAATCGTATCGGACAGTCTGTTCTTCTTAGTCGTTGGTTTTCTTTTCCCAGACGCTCCGCACTTTTCTTTATATTGGCTTCAACCTTTGCCGGAGCAAATATAGTATATGCCGGGTCCATTAAAACATTCTCTTTTATTTGTGCCCCCATATAATAATGTAATGTAAGGAAATCGATCAATGCACCGTTTTTAGAGAGGACAGTATCATTCCAACCATATAAATGTCCTACTCCCAACAACTTCAAATCAGGATAAAGACTACGGATTGTTTTAGCCCACTGATACAATTTATCTGAATAAACTTCAGCTGTTTCCGCCTTATGTACCCCATAAGGGCCATAATTTTCATTACCTATACACCAATATTTCACATTATATGGTCGCTGATGCCCATTTTGCACCCGTTTCATTCCATAAGCCGTATTGGCTGAACCATTGACATATTCAAGCCAGTTCAACGCATCTCCAAGGGAACCTGCATATTTAGGATTATTACTCATATTGAAATTAATATATGGCACAGTTCCTATTCTTTTACACCATTGAAGGAATTCATCTGTTCCGAATATGTTTGTATCCTGTCCACCCCAACAAATACAATCAACTGTCGGTCGACTTTCTTTCGGACCGATCCCATTCTCCCAATTATACTCATGTATATAAGTACCGGCCGGCCAACGAACAATTGGCATATTAAGTGGTTTCAATAGATCATTTACAACAGGATGTTCAGTACCATCCCCTCTGATCAGTCCCCCATAAATCACACTATCGTTACAATCCTCCAGCATCTGCCCATAAATCATGGGATCAATATCATCCAGCTGATCCGGAATTGAAATACTAACTACACTCTGCCCTGATATAAAAGAGGTGAAACAGAATAACGACATACACAAAACAACAAATAAACTTCTTTTTACTTTCATATTTCTAATCTTAAACTATTCAACATTTTTAAATTGTCTGATCTCCCCCAGCCGACCAACCAGAAAAGAGACCAGGATATAACTCGTTAGATAAGCTGCACCGATATAAATAAAGATCGGTAAGTAGGAATAAACGCCAACGGTCACTCCTATTATTTTCTGAGACACAACACTTGTTATCCCCCCTAACGTTCCCCCTATCCCCGTGATAGTAGCCTGCACACTTTTAGGATATATTTCGGAAGGTATCGTTATATTTGCCCATAACCCATGAGCAAGCATTATTCCGGAAATCAAACCGACAGCAACAAACGGGGTAGCACCGGAAAACAAAAGATAGCATAACACCGGAATAATTAAAGAAGCTACAAGCATAACCGTCTTTCTGGCCTTATTTAATGACCAGTTATATTTATCAATCAGAAATTTGGGGAACATGCCCCCTAATATCGTTCCTATTCCCATCGCAGTATAAGGTAGCCACGCCGTTACACCTAACTCTGTTAAAGAAAAGCCTTGTACATCCTGCAAATATTTAGGAATCCAGAACAATAGGAAATAAGTCACCGGATCAATAAAAACACGTGCGGAAAAGCATCCCCAGGTTGCTTTTCTCGACAGCAATTGTTTCAGGCTAACCTTAGTTTGTGTATCAAATGTCGTAGATTCATCATTCGATAAAATCAACTCCTTCTCCTCTTTCGAGATATGAGGATGTTTCTGCGGCAAATGATAATATTTAAGCCAAAAGAACAACCAGATAAACCCTAGGAAACCTGTTGCCAGAAAAGAAATACGCCACCCGAAATGAAACGCCAAAAAAGAAACAATCGGTACAGCCAACGCAGCTCCAATAGCCGTTCCAGCATTAAACAATCCAATAGCCAACGCACGCTCCTTCAAAGGAAACCATTCACTACAGGCTTTAACTCCCGCTGGGAAATTAGCAGACTCAGTAATGCCCAACAAAAAACGAACGACCGCAAATTGAGTTATAGAACCGGCAAATGCATGCAACATACTGACCAACGACCATCCTCCGGCAAAAATAGCAAAGCCTTTCCGAGTGCCGATGCGATCGATTATCCGCCCACTACATGCATACATCAAAGTATAACTAAAGACAAATACTGCTGTGATATTTGCATAATCAGCATCCGTCCAATGAAGCTCTTTTTGTATGGTAGAAGCCAAAATCGCCAATGTATTTCTGTCCAGACAATTCAACCCGGAAACCAGACATAATAATAAAGCAATTCTCCAACGAACTGTTTTTGTTCCTATAATCGTATTTTCCATCTCTTTCTTCTATTTTTGGAATGGATTATAGTGACCTGCATTTTTCCCATCACTATTTACACGATTCAGGATCAAACCTTTATCCACTATATTTTCCTGATTTTCATTCAACAGAAACTGCTTTTGACTAACAAGTTCCCGTCTTAATTCTGCCGTATCAATTTCACGCGTAGTGATATTCCTTTTTGCAACTAAAGCCGCAGCAGTTCCGGCCCCTTGCCCCATAGCCATGCAGGTAGCCATTACCCTTATAGAACCAAATGCCGTATGAGTTACTGAAATACAACGACCTGCCACTAATAAATTATCAAGTCCGATCGGTAATAAGCAACGATATGGTATCTCATAAACCACTTTTCCGGAACCGGTAAAAATCTGCTGTTTGCCATGAGGGGGATGAATATCTATCGCAAAAGTGCCGCAAGCAATCCCATCACAGAAAGTAGAGCCATTCAATATATCAGTCTCCGATAAAGTATAGTCACCTTCTATATGGCGGGTTTCCCGAATACCGACTTGTATTCCCGAATCAATAATAAAAGAGTTGTTAAATCCTCCAATATGTTTTTTGAGGAAATGAAACACCTGAATAACTTGTTTACGAAGAACCACTTCTGCACGTGTTAAATCTTCCGTATCAGTGCCATCGATATTCTGTAATCGTGTAGTATTCACAGAAAATTGTCCATACGGCAACTCATACATCAAAATCCGGGGAGCGACTTCGTCATCCAGTTCTCCCGTATCCACAGCCATCTTTACAATCTCATTCAAACCTAAAAAGGCAATTGCCTTCTGGCTATCTATCTCTTCATCTGTCGGATCATCTTTCAATAAATTACGATTATCTTTCATCCACTGGCGCAATTCTACATTATTCACCCCTCCTATCCTGAAATAAAGGGTTACGGGCTGCATAGCTCCATCTTCTTTTCTACCGGCCACATAACCGGCACCGGCACTCACGGCTACATCTGCATCCGCCGAACAGTCAATAATATAACGAGGACAAATAGCCTGTCTGCCCGACTTACTTTCAATGATGACAGCATTAGCACTTCCTTCTTCCACCTGCGTATCAACAACCAGAGTATGCAAGAGGATACGAACTCCGGCCTCTTCCAACATTTTAAAAAGAAGGACTTTACAGCCTTCCGGATCAAAAGGAGTCATCGAAGCATTATCAAATGTCATATCCGTAACATGCCCCGCAGAAACACCCTCCTTAACCATACGGGCGGCAAACTCACCGGCAATCCCGTTAATAACTTGCCTACCGTTTATATCATGAAACGTAAACATCGGATTAACCATCGCTACAGTCATATTACCACCGACAAAACCGTATTTTTCTACCAACAAAGTATCAGCTCCCATTCGTGCCGAAGCAATAGCCGCCCCAATACCCGCGGGCCCTGAACCGACAACCAAAACATCCGGTGTAGCTATTACTTTTGTCTCTCTCTCTTTCTCTATTATTTGTTTCATTTTGCACATAGTTATTTTGTCCGGGCGACAGGGAAGGTATAATAACCTCCTTCTGCAGCCCGGGTCTAATGAATAAATACAAACTTTAATTAGTTAATATCCTGGATTTTGAATCAGATTCTTATTTGTCTGAATTTCATCAAAAGGTATAGGAGACAAATAATGTTTTGCCGGATCGAAGAAACGTACTCCCAGTTTAGTACCCAACTTATCCTTTTCCGGATAAGTGGAATAATCCGGATTACCATATTCATCTATTGAAGGAGCGACAGATGGATAACCTGTCGGTACACGTCCATAACACATTCCGTTCATAACCTTTTCTGCCATTTCCCAGCGACGTATATCGAATAAACGAAGACCTTCTCCTGCCAATTCATATTTGCGTTCTTTCCTTATAGCGGCCCTCAGTTCCTGCTGGCTTTTTCCATTGGAGACAGGTGGCATCCCGACTCTGGCCCTTATCTTATTTATAGACTCATAAACAGAATCATCTAATTGATTCAATTCAACTTTGGCTTCAGCATAAGTCAACAAGATCTCGGCATAACGGAACACGATCGCATTAATTGAAGAGGCACCGTCTGTACGATATTCGGCGGCATCCACATATTTCCTCCAGCAGTAACCGGAAAAACTGGCATAGGTATGTGTTGCATCCAAGTTATCAATCCGGGTAGCAGGAGTCACATTATAGTTCCAACATTTCACGCTATCCTTATTCGTTTCAAACTGATAACCCAGAAAAACCGTACCGGGCAACGCGACCGTATAGCCTAACCTCGGATCCCGATTCTCCCAGGGATGTTGAGGATCATAAAGAGAAGATTTATCTATTGAATACCCGTCGGTACATTCATAGGAATCGACCAAAGCCTGGATCGGCATTTTATTTGAATAACCACCACCTAAACGGGATAAATAACGCTTAGGCATCAACTGTGTTTTATCATCCTGATTAAACTGGACAGCCCAAATAATTTCTTTCGATGTTTTTCCGGCAATCTTTGTCAGATTCTCATAACTTTCATCAAGGATATATTCAGTACCTTCCAACTCCATTATATTCTTGCAAGCATTGACGGCCACTTCCCAACGGTTATTATACAACGCGGTACGTGCAACAATAGCCCAGGCAAACCCTTGGGTTATAGCCATCGTGTTCGGCTCATTCTTCCGGGAAAGGAAAGGTGTTGAAGCTTCACACTCTGAGAGAATAAAATCTACCACTTTTTCTTTCGCATCACGGGTGACATACGCCTCATCCATTGATTGCACATGTTCAATCAATGGAACATCACCGAACATCGAAACCAATACATGATAGTAATAGGCACGCATAGTCTTCACTTCCGCCTTATATTGATTCATCTTTTCTTCCGAAACTTTTCCTTCCGAACGATTAATATTATCCAAAATAAAATTACATCTTGAAATACCGTTATACATATATGTCCAAAGATCTTTCAATTGCCAGGCACTCGGGTTATGATATAATTGTTCCGGCTTCACATCTCTTTCCGCAGCAATATCCGAAGCATTGTCGAAATAGATCATAAAAGGGATCCAGTCGTACATCAGATAAAGCGGAGAATGCATCCCTACTATTGCCATTTTTATCTGGTCTTCATTTTCCAGAAATGTTTCAGTAGACGGCAGGTTCAACGGATATTTTTCTAAAACACCTTCACATGCCGTAAGTAAAGATACACCTAGTATGAATAAACTTATTATACTCTTCTTTGTCTTCATAATTGTAATGATCTAAATGATTAAAAACGAATGTCCACTCCAAAACCTATGCTTTTCACCTGGGGATAATATTGCCCCCCCTGAGCCGGAGAAACTTCCGGATCCCATCCATCCCAGAAATTCGAAAATGTCAACAGGTTTTCTCCTGAAACATAAAATCTCAGATACTCGATCAAAGCTTTTTTAGAAATAGCCTCCGGAATGCGATAGCCTAATTGTACATTCTTCAGTCTCAAATAAGCTGCACTTTTCTTATAAAAGTCTGAATTCAAATAATTATTTGAGTCATTGAAGTACAGACGCGGAAAGGCAGCTCCGGTATCCTGATTCTCCGTTGTCCAGCGATCTTTATGGATATCAAATGCAGTACCTCCCATATGGAACGGATACATTGCCGTCTGAGTAAGATAGCCGTCCACCTTACCAACTCCCTGTAATAGAAGATTCAAATCAAAGCCCTTATAACGTCCGGCAAAATTAATTCCATATGTATATCTCGGGATTGTAGAACCCAATACCTGGCGATCATCGTCATTTACCAGATCATCGCCATTCCTGTTCTCATATCTCAAATCACCCGGAGCCAGGTCACGTATCTGACGCGTCCATTTATATGTGCCATCCGCTTCAAAGTCGCTGGCAGAAAGAATACCCAAAGACTTATACATATATAAAGAATTAATTGAATATCCTTCCCGGTTCGTTACAAGCCCGGTTCCGTTTATACCTTTTAAGTCCAAAATCTTATTCTTTACATCCGATAAATTAAAAGATAGATCGAAATCAAAATCTCCTACTTTGTCCGAATAAGTGACATTCAGGTCATACCCTTTATTTTCAACGGTACCGGCATTTTGATAAGTGGCCTGCAATCCCATAGTCCGGGGAATATCCAACTTCAGTAAAATATCTTTTGTC
Organism: Parabacteroides sp. HGS0025; assembly: GCF_000969845.1. NCBI lineage: Bacteria > Pseudomonadati > Bacteroidota > Bacteroidia > Bacteroidales > Tannerellaceae > Parabacteroides > Parabacteroides sp. HGS0025. The sequence goes on along the minus strand of NZ_KQ033902.1, from coordinate 1,448,953 downwards.
TTTTTATAGTACCAATCGAATGAAACACTGATCTTATCGATCAGATTAAAATCGATACCGATATTGGTCATCTGAGTCGTTTCCCAGGTAATATCCGGATTATTCATTGTCAGCACGGCGGCACCATCCATCAGCCTGTCTTCCGAAATATATTTCGTTGTCATATCGATATTGGATGAAAACGGGTAATTGTCGCTGATACTCTGGTTACCTAATGTACCCCACGAAGCTCTTACTTTAAAGTTCGAAACATATTCTTTCAGATTATTCCAAAACGCTTCTTCCGATAATCTCCAACCTGCAGAGAAAGAAGGGAAAGCCCCCCATTTATTGCCTTTACCAAACTTGGAAGATCCATCGTAACGGATATTAGCTTCAAATAAATACTTACTGTTAAAGTCGTAATTAACTCTACCGAACCATGACATCAGCACATTCTCTCCAGCCCAACCGTCATTTCTCATATTCTCAACAGAACCAGCCTGTAAAACAGTATATTCCGGGAATAAATAATCGTCCCTGAATGCATTAAAACCGGAGCTGTAATTCGATTCGTACTGGAAGCCGGCTAAAGCAGCGATCGTATGCTGTCTAATCGTCTTTTTGTAATTAGCCGTACTCCTGAACTGAAGATACCTGTTATAATCGGATTGCATTGTCAGATTCGATTTACTGGGTAGGGTAGAAAAGACACTGCCATCGGGATTATAAGTCGTCACCCGGTTAATAAATGCTTTCGATTGCGGATAAGAAATAGAAGGAGAAAAAGCGGCCTGCATCCAGAAATCGTCCATCGGTGTCCATTTGAAAGACAAATTACCCATCATCGGAGTAGACTTCTCATTGGTAAACCCTCCCTGATAGATACTGGCAACTGGATTCTCTCCATTCTGTCCTTCCGCATAATTTCCATTGGAATACTGACATGCCTGTACAGCCGGCAACTTATTCATCAAATAAAAGATATATCCTATACCAGATCCGTTCGACGACTCACTATCATACTTAGCCACAGAATTGCGGTTAGAGTTGTACAGATACACATCCAGGGAAGAAGAGAAGTGTTTTGAAAAAATGAAGTCGGTATTCAGACGCAACGAAATACGTTCATAATCCACATTTTTGATGATACCTCCCTGCCCCAGATAACCGATGGATGCCAATACTTTTAACTTATCATTCCCACCGGTCATCGTCAAGCTATGATTATGCTGAAGGCCATTACCCTGAAGTATCGCATCTTGCCAATCCGTATCCGGATAACGATCCCGATCAGAAGGCCCTTTTTCCCGCCAGTCCTTTATCTGCTCTTCTGTATAAACAGCTCCGGCTCCGGCATTCAACTTCGATTCATTCAACAACGTCATGTGATCTATGGCCCCCAGCTTCTTAGGCAGATTAGTGAGACTTTGTTTTGTTACATATCCGCTGTATGAGATATTGAATTTCCCTTCCGCCGCACGTTTGGTCGTCACCAGAATAACCCCGTTGGCAGCTTTCGACCCATAGATAGAAGCTGAAGCAGCATCTTTCAGGACAGAAATCGACTCAATAGTAGAAACGTCCAAGCTGTTCACTCCCATTTCTATGCCATCTACCAGGATCAAGGGATTTGCATTATTCAACGTTCCGATCCCCCGGATTTTAATATCCCCTTCATCCAGACCCGGTTGCCCCGAACGTTGCGTAATTGTTACTCCCGGGGCAGTGCCCTGCAAGGCTAACGACGCCTGTCCAACCTGACGTTTGTTTATCACCTCGCTACTGATCGATGTCACGGCTCCTGTCAGATTTACTTTTTTCTGTGTACCATATCCTACCACCACCACTTCATCCAATGTGCGGGTATCTTCCTGCAAGACAATTTTCAGAGTCGATTGGTTTCCTACCTTTATTTCCTGTTCTACGTAACCGATATAAGAAACCTGGATTACCGCATTCTCGGGAACATCCAAACTGAAATTACCGTCTATATCCGTTACCGTTCCGTTGTTATTGGAGTGTTTAACAAGAATATTGGCACCAATGACCGTTTCCCCTTTATGATCGACCACTTTACCTGTTATTCTTTTTATTTGTTGCAGGATTTCTCCCGGAACAGTATCCTCAGTCTTTTTATAAATGATAATATGCTTTTCGTCAATCATATAAGCCAATCCCTGACCTGCCAACAAGTTATCCAAAACAACATTGATATTCTGCTTATTCAACCGAACGGAAACCTTCTTATTCAAATTGATTTCCTTATCCCTGTACCAAAAAGAATATTCGCTCTGTTGCTTGACTTCATCCAATGCCTGTTTAAGAGTTACATTGCTCAGATCCAGAGATATCTCCGCCACCTGCGAATAACTAACATTGGCTGATGCACAAAAAATGGTTAACAAACATAATACTACGGATAATCTCATAATATTAAAGATTTTATTAAGGAGACAAACAGACATAGTTTGCCTTGACTTTGAAAATAAATTCATACTTTTGTATTGATTTTAGGTTTGTAATTGTGTTGCAATAATTCGACTTAAGTCTTCTAAAACGGAAAGTGTTGGTCGCATTTTCCGTTTTTCTTTTGTTCAGTTATTTCCCATAGGCATACCTTATTTTATTGTTAATACTACGCTGTCATTTTTCATATATATAGACCTGGTCGCCGTCTATCCTATATTTCATACGTTGATCAGCCGTCATTACCCGCATGATCTGTTCCAGATTCTCGCCACGAACAAAGTCACCGGTAATTACGATATTCTTCAATTTCTCCGAAGCGATATGAATATCCACATTGAAACTACGTTCCAGCTGACGGGCAATCGCTTCAAAGGACATACTGTTAAAGTAATACTTTCCTTCTTTCCAGGAAGTGTAATAGTCAATGTTCACTTCTCGTTTCTGCAAGTTCTTGTTCACTTTATCATAATAGACCTGCTGTCCCGGATACAGTTGTAACATCTTCGCCTGATCATCCAGCCTTACTCCTACTTTCCCTTCCGTCAAAGTTACCTCGACCCTACTTTCCTCTTCATACGCTTTCACATTAAACTTCGTACCAAACACCTGCACATTCAACTCGTCCGCCTTTACAATAAACGGACGATCCGGATCCGACACCACCTCGAAAAAGGCTTCACCGGCCACTTTCACGATCCTGTCTTTGCCAACGAATGCATTCGGATATTTCAAAACAGTTCCTGCATTCAATATCACTTTACTACCATCCGGTAAAGTCACTGTCGATTTCATCCCCAAGGGATTCGCTAGTTCCACCAGTTGGCTATTCAAGTGCTTATACCCCTGCTGATATGAGAAATAGCTAGTTATCCCGATCAGGATTGCAACAGATGCAGCCACAGAAGCAATCTTCAGCCAGACATCACGCAGGATAGCCTCATCGATCTTTTTATTCAACTGTGATAAAATACTTGCGCGCATCTCCTCACTCCGTGCTTTTACATGCGGAGATAATTCTATACTGTCAAGAAGCCCGAGAAACTTCTGGTTATCCGGATGCGATGCCGACCAATGCTCCAGGCATTTCTGATCTTCAGCCGACAAGTCGTTCATCAACTTATCATTAATACGATCTATGTTGTTCTTTAAATCTTCCATATTATCCTCTTATTACTCTGAGGAGGAAGAAAGGGATTGTTTCGTTTAAAAGAAAAGAGATTTTTTTTGAGATTTTTCTTACTTAAAACATAAAGTATTAATACTAAGTAATATACGTCAACAATAAAGTAAATGTAATATCAGGGAAATGAGGTTTTAGGTTCGTAACGATTTTATCGATAGCTATTTTCATTTGTACACGGACTGTACTTTCATTTATCGAAAGTCTCTCAGCTATTTCCTTCGGTTTCAACCCATCCTGTCTGGCTAACAGAAATATGAGGCGACACTTCTCCGGCAACTCATCTATTACACGGTTCAGTATCTTTTCCATTTCCTCGATTAATAAATTATCGTCCGGAGATTCATTTTCCCGAGCTGTAAACTGAAGCGATGTATCATCCAAAGAGACAAACTGAGACTTCGTTGTCCTGGTCAGATAACGTGTCGATTCATTACGGACTGTAACAAACAGATACGTCTCTATATTTTCAATGTCTTTCAATTTCAGGCGGGATTGCCATACAGAAAAGAAAGCCTCAGCCACAACCTCACGACAGGCCTCGGTATCTTTCAGGAAGTAATAAGCAAAGCGGAAGCTCTGATCATAATACAGATCATAGAACATAGTAAATGCCAGCCGGTTATCATCAGCCACCATTTCCAGAATTGCCTTTATGTCTATTGAATTTGTTTTCAAACCATCTCCTCTCTCTTGTGCAAACGTAACAAAAATATTTTAAGAGATGGCCTGAAAACAAATTTTTAATATAAAGATATGTACATCCAGCCTATTATCCGCAATGGAAATAAGTATTCACCAGCCGAATCATTCCTTCCGGATTATCCTTCAGGTCATCACGCAGGGTAAAGTCGTTGTAAGACTTCAGCTTCTTGATGATACCGTCGATCATGCTCGGGCTGAATACCTTATACTTTTCATACACTTCACGTTGCTTCTGCAAACGTTCTGCCGACGCAGCACAACTATCCGGTAACTGATCCAATGTTTCCAGACGGTCTTTATTCTCCGCCTGATGGATATTGACGTTCACATACGTCTTTTCCGCAATCTCCAACGCATTCGCTATTTCAAAACCATGACGGCAGGCAACGGCTAACCCGGCCAGTAACTGATACAGGTCAGCCGAACCATCCGGCGAACGCATTTCGACCGTTTGCTTCTGCGTCGTATCATAATGGCTGTCCTGCTCCAACGGATTGGCAAGCGAACACATATCCTTCTTGGCAGCCCAACCCAGCGGAACACGAACCAATACGGAACGGTTACGGTCGCCCCAGCAAACATTGGTCGGCGCTTCCTGATGGGGAACCAGACGGAAGTAAGAAGTTGGATTCGTATTACCGAAAGCCGTAATGGAAGGAGCCAGCTGCATCATTCCGGCAATCGCCTTACGAGCCGTTTCCGACAGAACACCGTCTTTCAGCATCTGGTTTTTACCGTCTTTCATGATACGCATATGGATATGCAAACCTGATCCGGCTTTGCCCACTGTGATCTTCGGGGCAAAAGTAATATCCAGTCCGTAATCGTAAGCCAGGTTACGAATAATCCATTTGGCTATGACAAGCTGGTCGGCTGCATCTTCCACCCGGGTCGGAAGGAACTCGATCTCGTTCTGTTCGTAGATCTTTCCGTTCTGCGTAAAATTACCCACCTCGGAATGGCCATACTTGATCTGTCCCCCGGCCTGCGAAATATATTGCATGCATTGTGTACGGAAATCATTGAACTTGGCAAAAGGCCCTGACTCGTGATAGCCACGCTGGTCGGTTGCCGGGAAAAGCTCTTCTTCCTCCGCAATGACATAATATTCCAGCTCGCCCATTGCTTCAAACTCCATTCCGGTCACTTCGGTAAAGGCTTTACTGGCCTTATGCAAGGTATATTCCGGTGAGCTTTCCAGCGGTTCCCCGTCCTTATTGAAGAAAGAACACAGCATACTTACCGTGGGTAGTTCGGCAAAAGGATCGACAAAAGCCGTCCGGAAACGGGGTATCACATACAGGTCGCTGCTACCCGCTTCAATGAAAGAGAACAGGCTCGAACCGTCCACCCGCTCGCCGCAGGTGAGGATCGCATCCAGATAAGCAGCATTATTTATAACAAAATTCAGCGTTTTCAACCGGCCATCGCCTGCCGGATACATAAAGTTAACCATCTTGATCCCTTTTTCACGGATAAAAGAGATAATATCCGCTTTGGTAAATTGGGAAGAAGGTTTCTGTAGAAACTCAACCAGTAGGTTGGAGTTCATTTCTAATACGTTTTCCATGTTTGTCGATTGTTTTACAGTATAGATTTAACTATCAATTCTATTGTCTCCAAAGATAGAAAAAGATATTTCGAATGGTTTATTTTCCTTGAATTTTATCATACAGGAAATATATTATTTTCACTTTTTCTCAAAAAGCCTTGCATATTCAAAACAAAAGACTACCTTTGCACCCGCAATACGGAAGTAGCTCAGTTGGTAGAGCACTGGTCTCCAAAACCAGGTGTCGGGAGTTCGAGCCTCTCCTTCCGTGCATAAAGCAATACATTTATTTAATGTGTTGCTTTTTTTATGCTTCAACTTACATGTAAGATTATTCCATGATCCTACCATAGGACTATTAGAAACTCTTTCCACTGAATTATCCGGATCAACTCCTTCATACAAAAAAACAGTACTCCTTTTAGAAGAAGTGTTTCACCTATAGGAAACAGTTGTTTCACTTAGGAGAAACACTTGTTTCATACTGATGAAACAAATGTTGATAAGGGGTGTAAAAGAACAGAAATAAAGAGCATTCTTTATTCAATCTATCAGGTAATAATCGTATATTGCGCATAGTTTATCACAAATTCAAAATCAATAGATAAAAAACTAATGCTCTATGAATATAATTAAATATGTACTATTAGCAGGCCTTTCGGTCTGTCTGTTTACTTCCTGCGGAGCAACTCTTTCGAATGCTTTGGCGGCAGATAGCAATATCCAGAAACTAGAGCTGGGAATGACTAAGCAGGAAATTGTAAATATTATGGGGGATACCTATAAAAGACTGGAAGTTAAGCAAACATCCAAAGGCTATCGGGAAACCCTCGGGTATCTTGATTCTCAAGATGGCATTTACCGGTTCCGCCTGCTCAATAATAAACTTCAGGAATGGGACTATTTACAACCCAACAAGTGCAAGGACAATTGTTCAAATGACAAATGACAAACGCCATTGCAAACAAAACAAGTGTTTGCAATGGCGTATATAACTGGATGATAATACCTTGATAGCAATTATTGCAAATGACAAATAAATTCACAAAAACATTTTGTGAGAGATGTTTTTATTAGGAATAGCCGCTTATTAATCGGATAATATTTCCAATCCATCCTCCCTCATCACAAAGGTATGTTCCCATTGGGCAGAAGGAAGCTCATCGTCTGTTATTACCGTCCATCCGTCTTCTTCTGCGATGTAGACGCGATAAGTTCCCATGTTGATCATCGGCTCGATGGTGAAAACCATTCCAGGAACCAGGAGCATTCCGGTTCCTTTACGGCCGAAATGGGCAACTTCCGGTTCTTCGTGAAACTCTAATCCGACCCCATGACCACACAAATCGCGGACAACAGAGAAGCCGTTCTTCTCGGCATGCTTCTGAACGGCATGACCGATATCACCTACGTAACCGAACGGTTTGGCGGCTTTCATTCCAACTTCCAGACATTCCTTTGCCACGCGAACCAGTTTTTCCTTCTCCGGAGAGACATTCCCGATCATAAACATACGGGAAGCATCCGAAAAATAACCGTCCAAGATGGTCGATACGTCTACATTAATAATATCTCCTTCCCTCAGTATCTCCTTCTCACTCGGTATACCATGACAGACAACCTCATTGATAGAAGTACAAACGCTTTTAGGAAATCCCTCAAAATTCAACGGAGCCGGAATAGCGCCGTGGTCTGTCGTATAGTCATAAACCAGCTTATCGATCGCAGCCGTCGACATTCCCGCCTTGATCTCTTTCGCTACCAAGTCGAGAATACCCGAGTTTACAACTCCGCTTCTACGGATACCTTCGATCTGTTCTTCCGTTTTAATCAGTTTTCGGGAAGGTACTAAATGACCTTTATTCTGGAGATAGAGTATCTTTTTATCTAATTCGGTGAGTGGTTGGCCTTTGATAATTTGCCAATTATTTCTTCTTCTCATACATCTTTACCTTTATCGTTTAGAGTAAACAAAGGTACGTTTGTTTTCTTTCAAAGAGTAGAAAATCAGTTTAATAATGTTCAAAAAACAATTCCTACCTTTAAGGAAAGGTTATGAAGACTCAATGATTCCTGATAGGAAGAGACAAAAGAAGGGGTTGTATATTCTTTCAGGCAATCCAGTTCCTGCAATTCGTATCCCAAAGACAGCAGGACTGTATACTTTGAGAACAAAGAGGTTTCCACTCCTATAGCGGGGAAAAGGTAAAAACCTCCGTTCACCTCCTTCGAAGGAGCAAAAGAATATCCGACACCACAATTCAAAAAAGGAGTGAACCGGGCAGGCTTTACGATATTAAACCGTACATCGGCAAACAGCGGGATAAGTACTTCCTTGTCATAAAGAGAAAAGCCTGTTCCGGCTCCGGCCATCAGGCGGTTGCCGAAGGCATACAAGACTTCGCCCTGCAAAACGAACGGGACTGTGGATGGAGTGCTCATAGGGATGCCCGTACCTGCCGTTACCTGATAACGAATACCTTTGTTTATACCTTGTCCTTTCGGGAAGAAAGGAATTAACAACAGAAGAAAGATGAATATGGATTGCTTCATGGTTGTACTGTTATCGTTATCTGTTTAACAATCTGTAAGGCGGTGGTGAGAGAAGAGGTATCGGGATAAAGCGAACCATCGCTACCATCTACCGAACTGTGACCGATCAAGGCTGCGGAAAAGTCTTTCCTACCGGATGTCAGGTCAATATCTGCCGCATAAACAACGGCAGGTTGTCCGCTTCCCTCCTTTCCTCCGGAATAATCAGCATCACCTCCTTTGGCCGACTTCGGGTAATTGTCGTTAAAGTCGGTAGAATGGTTTATCTCTATTTTGATCCTGAACTTCTTCAATCCGCTGTTCGGATGTATTTTCACATCAAAGCCGGATTGGGGAGTTGCACCGGTCAGACCATCTGTAAAAGGCGATTTTTTTGTCGGCAGGTAAAGGCCGTCTTCATATTTTACTCCGCGGGAGTAGCACCAGTGCGGTAAGGCCTCCTTTCTTCTGTTCTTTCCTGCTGCCTGCCAGCTTTGCGTGGCTATTTTATGAGTGACATATACCGTGGAAAGATAAGCACCATCCATATCTTCCAGCCAGATTGCGATCTGCGGGGGATTCTTTTTGCTTATTCCTAAGAACAACGGGAAGTCGTGTAACCAGGAGTCCCCTTTCTCGACCGTTACTTTCAGGTCGTTATTTTCATATTCCACCAAATCATTATTGCAGGAACAGCAGGTCAGTAAAATAATACCGAGTCCTGCCAGAATACTTGTTTTATTCATGGTTAGCTGCATTTACCCAGTTATCGACTATCTGATCCAGACTTTTCTCCAATTGCTCCCACCCTTCTTCGGATTGCAACTTGAAACCATTATATACCGGACAGTTCTCCCCCAGCAGCACCAGGTAACTGACAGATGCAGACAACATAGTCGCCATGACAGAGACTTCCTCTTTCGACCTGTTTGTCAGCCGGCTGATAGCATCGATCAGCCATAAACCTTTGGCTTCCCTTCTTTCCTGCAATTCTTTTATCACTTTATTCCTGGCGGAAAGTTCCCAACGAAAAAGTCGCCTCAGGGTATAATTATCACGAAGTACCCTGATTTGGTTGTGGAAAAGCTCTTTTATGAAATCGCCCAGATGTTCTGCTTCCGGCAGTTCAGGTTCGAGGTTGATCCAGTAATCATGCTTCCGGATATAGGCAGCGATCAATCCGTCCAGTGAATCGAAATAACGATAGATCAGCATCTTTGCTACTCCGGCTTTAGCGGCTACTGCATTCACGCCCAAATGTTCGAAACCTTCCTCTTCGATCAGTTCGTTTATTGCATTCAACAGGGCGAGTTCTGTCATCTCCCTGTTCTTACTCGGTCTTACTAAAACTTCTTCTTTTTCCATGTTTCATTGTATTGTTACCAACTGGTCACAAAACTAAGTTACCTAGCGGTAACATGGATAAAGAAATTCTCTTATTTCGCTTTCTTAACTAAAATCCCCCTGTCTACTATAAAAGGACTATCCCCCAATTTTACTATTAAAGGTCACTCTTACTTTGCAGATATTCTTTCTTAAACATATTAAAGCAAAGCATAAATACGGAAATCAGAAGCGGCCCGAAGATTACACCCATAAAGCCGAATAAGGACAACCCGATGATCACCCCGAAGATCGTTACCAGAGGATGTATATCCGCCATCTTTTTCTGCAACATAAAACGGATCAGGTTATCGACATTGGTAATCACGATCAATGCATAAGCAGCCAGTCCCAGCCCATTCACCCAATCACCGGTCAATGCCATGTACACGACCAGAGGAAGCCAGACAATAGCAGTACCAACAACCGGAATAATCGTTGCAAAACAAGTCAGGAACCCAAAGAGGAAAGGGCTTGGCGCATCAAATATCCAATAGCCCAGCATCGCGATCAATCCCTGGATAATCGCCAGAAGAGGAATACCTATTGCGTTGGAAGTTACGATCATATTGATCTCCTTCAGCACTTCTTTTTTATTTCTTTCGTTGAAAGGAAGTATCTCATAAATATACGTTTCCATCTGGCTTCCCCCGATCAGCATAAAGTAAAGGATCAGTACCAGCACGGCCACATTGATGGCAAAACCACTGATACCTCCCATCAATGCCTGTCCTATCTTGGGAAGAACAGAGACGATAGAGGCTATATTATCCTTATCCAGAATATTGTACCCGACTTTCTGCCGTACAATATCTGCCAGATGTTCAAAGCTGCTGACCAACACGGTCGGATCGAGATTGATCGTTTGCAGTTTATTGATAAACAACCAGACTGCCAGCGAGAGAGGGATCAAAAAACACAAAATAGTTTCAAGCAGCAGAAGTATAGCTACCAGGCTACGATTCAGATGTTTCTTTTCGGTAAGGTGCAACATCTGCTTCCGCAATAATATATAAATGGTAAATGCTCCGAGTATTCCTCCCAGGAAAGGGATAAATTCAAGAAAAAGTATTATTCCCATGACCAGGATAATAGTGATCAGGGAATATTTCCAGTACGATTCTTTCAAGCTCATATTTGTTTACAATAAAATGTTTAACCTCATTAATAACAACTGCTAACAACGGATGCTTCAGACCAATGCTCCCGCTCTTTCCAATAAAACAAAATAACTGACGCAGTTGTTAAGGTTATATCATTTAAATTATAATTTCACCCGGCATCAAGGATCAAATTATTTTTGTAACGAACAATATCAATCGTTCTATTAAACAAAGAAAATACCGTACCTTCGTTGTTATATATAAAAGAACTATTAAAACATATTCATATGAGAAAAATAAACAATTCAATTCTACGCAGTGCTTTCGCTATGATATTAGGGTTTGTACTGGTTTTATGGCCGGAAGCAGCAGTCACCTATCTGGTTATTGCTATCGGTATCTGTTTTATATTACCAGGGATATTCTCTTTGCTTAGTTACTTTACACGGGAGAAAATAGAAGGAGAACCTTCGCCCATGTTTCCGATCGACGGAGCCGGAAGTATTTTATTCGGGGCATGGTTGGTGGTTATGCCGACATTCTTTGTGAATATCTTAATGTATATACTGGGAGCTTTACTGGTAATAGCCGGAGTTCAGCAGATCGTCATGCTGGTATCGGCACGCAAATGGAGTGTCGTACCATTTGGTTTTTACGTGATGCCGGCACTTATTCTATTGACCGGCATCATGATTATAGCTTATCCGTTCGGAGCTGCGGCAAATACCTTTGTCATCTTTGGGGTTGCCAGTATTTTCTATGGAGTCATAGAGTTACTGAACTGGTATAAATTCCGCCAAAAAACAGACTGAGGTCACGATTTACGGTATTCCATCGGAGAAATACCCATGTGCTTCTTAAAGAATTTACCAAATGTCGACTGATCGGAGAAATGCAGAATATCTGCGACTTGCTGCACTGTTGCCTGCGGAGCCTTCAATAAGATCTTCGCTTCAACGATCAAAGCATCGTCAATCCATTTATTGGCTGATTTCCCGGTCAGTTCTTTCAATATAAGAGACAGATACTGAGGAGTTATAAATAGTTTTTCAGCATAGAAGGTCACTACATGCTGTTCCTTGCAATGCTCAAACAGCAGTTGCAGGAATTGCTCGAAAAGTTCCTCTTTACGCGAAAGGGCCGGAACCAGCATCCCGTCCTTCTTCCCCATCAGGATATTGGCAACTTCCAGTAAAAAACCGACAAAAGCATTTTGCATCACCTCTTTCTGGAAGAAATGAGACCGGTTCTTTATCTTTTTCCTTAACAGTTCTATCTGGTCGTTTATTAATTCGGTTTCCTCCGGTTCAAATGTCGTACAGGGATTCTTCTTGAGTTGCATATAGTTTGCCATAGAAGGACTGCGCTTTGCCGGATTACACTCATCCAGAAAATATCTTGAAACCACCAATAGTTTACCTTTGAAATCCTTACTGACTCTATTCAACTGTATCGTATGCGTAGGCATGATGATTACAAAACAGTTGGCATCTATAACATAAGGAACATAGTCCAGACTAATTTCCGCCGAGCCTTCCAAAGCCATAACCATCAGAAGCGCATCCAGGCGCATTGGAGTTGTAAATTCATTTATTTCAGAATTATCCACTTCCCGGTTACCATCAATATCAGCTATTGAAAAAATGTCCTGAAAGCTGTCACGAATAACAATACTTTTATTTAGCTCAGCTAACTCTATCAAAGGAAGATTTTCCATAATTTTCTATATTTTACTCAATCGTAGTAGGTGCAAAGATAATCTTTTATTTATACCAACAACATCCTTTGTTTCATTTTTTACCAATCCAAATACAAATTCGACCTAAAACGATTGATTAAAAAGGACGATATTTCATTTCAAACCAATCATGTAACTAAATAAACCTTTTCAGTTTTCTAAATTAAGCAGACCTTTGCCACCGTACATTACTATCGAGAATACAATAATTATATATGAATAAAGAACAAATTATGATGACTGCGCTTGACTTGTTCTCGCAACACGGAATAAAAAGTGTGAGCATGGACGATCTAGCCCGTAACATGGGCATATCAAAGCGCACGATTTATGAATTCTTCGAAGATAAGGAAACACTTCTGGCCGAAGGGATTAAGTACAACCATGACAAAATGAAGCAAGTGCTGAATGAGTTGGAGAAAGGCCCTTATTCCGTATTGGAAGTAATCATCCTGTTTTATGAAGAATACATGAAGCGCCCCCGGTGGTACAACCGGAAATTCTATGACGATCTTATACGTTATCCGAAAGCACTGGAAAAAAGTGAAAAGAGCAAGGCAGACTTTTCAAAGTTATGCATGAAACTTTTTACCAGGGGAGTAAAAGAAGGTGTCATCCAGAAAGACATTAATTTTGAAATTGTAACCCTGCTGGCAAAGGAACAGGTTAAAATGATTCGTCCCACAGGAGCATTCCTGAACCATTCTGTATCGGAAGTATTCAAGACAATCTTATTCACTTTCTTACGTGGGATATGTACAGAAAAGGGTCTTGCAATATTAGACAGATACGCATTCAAACAATCACATGATTTATTGTGAGGGAATTATAATAAGGTTTTATATTCAAAATCAAATCAAGTTTAAATGGAACGAGTATTAGTTAGGAGAAAGATGATGTGGGTAGTTTTGATGTTGCTACCATCTTTGGCCTTTACTTCAGCCAGAGCACAGGACGTCCTGAAGCTGAACCTGAGTAAAGCACTGGAGATTGCGCTGAGTGAAAACCCAACCGTAAAAGTCGCAGACAAAGAAATTGAAAAGAAAAAGTATGCACAAAAAGGTTCATACGCCGCCCTGTTCCCTCAGATTAGTTTTGCTGCCGACTACAACCGGACACTGAAAAAGCAGGTAATGTATATGGATGGCTTCGATATGGGAAGCACGGAAATGCCGGAAGGTACAGAAGCTGTCGATATGAGTAAAGGGATTGAAGTAGGACGCGATAACAACTGGAGCCTGGGATTTAACGCATCCATGCCACTGGTGAACGCTTCTTTATGGAAAAGCCTGAGCATATCGGCTCTGGATGTCGAATTATCGGTCGAACAGGCACGTTCATCCAAGATATCCATGGTAAACCAGGTAAAGAAAAGTTTTTATAGCGTTTTGCTGGCAAACGATTCATACCGCGTATTCAAAGAAAGCTACGACAACGCAATGGAGAACTATCTGGATATCAAAAAGAAGTACGAACAGGGAACTGTAGCCGAATACGACCTGATCCGTGCTGATGTCACAGTGAAGAACAGCGAGCCCAATATGTTGCAGGCATTAAACTCATTAACACTTGCCAAATGGCAACTGAAAGCGTTACTGGGTATGGATTTGGAAACAGAGATCGATTGTGAAGGCACCCTGGTTGATTTCGAGACAGAACTTTTTGCAGATTTCCTGTCAACCGACACGACACTGGCTGAAAATACAGATTTGAAACAGATCGACTTGCAGGCTGAACAGTTGAAAAAGACACTGATGATGCAGAAGTTCGACTACCTGCCTACTCTGTCCCTGACAGGTCTTTACCAATGGACTTCAATGAACAACGATTTCAAGTTCAAAGACTATCAGTGGAACCCTTACTCCATGATCGGAGTATCGCTAAGCATACCTATCTTTTCAGGAGGAAGCAAGTATCATAAGATCAAACAGACACAGGTTTCGATGCAACAAATGGATTTGCAGCGCGAAGACACGAAACGTAACCTGCAACTGGCTATCAAACAATATATGGATAATATGAATACTTGTATAAAGAAGTTTGACGCAGCACAGAAAGGGGTGGAACAGGCTAACCGCGGATACCTGATCGCCCAGAAACGTTATGATACCGGTGCCGGAACATTACTGGAAATGAACGATGCCGAGCTGGCACTCACTCAATCGAAACTGAATTTCAATCAATCCATATACGACTATATGGTGGCTAAATCAGACCTGGAAAAAGTACTGGGTCAGCAAAATTACTAAATACTACAATGAGAACAAGAATGAAAATAAAAACAGTTTACAATATGAAAACACGTGAAATGCTGAAAGTTATACCACTCGTAACATTAGCCCTGCTGATGTCCTGTTCGGGTGAAAAGAAAGACACAGCGACAGAAACCCATGATGAAAAAGTGAAGGTGAAGATAGAGCAGGTATCCGCCCAGGATGTAGACCAGATTGCAGATTTCACAGCAACCGTAGAGGCTAACATAAAAAACAATATCGCCCCGCAGTCGCCAGTCCGCATTGAGAAACTGTTCGCTGAAGTAGGCGACCATGTAAAAGAAGGTCAGTTGCTTGTCAAAATGGACGCAAACAACCTGAAGCAAGCAAAGGTTCAGTTGGAAAACCAGGAAGTAGAATTCAAACGTATCGACGAACTCTACAAAGTAGGAGGCGCTTCCAAATCTGCTTGGGACGCTCAGAAAACACAACTGGACATAAGCCGCGAAAGTTTTAAGAACCTGCAGGAAAACACCCAGTTAGTAAGCCCGATCAGCGGTATCATTACTGCCCGCAATTACGACAACGGCGACATGTACAGTGGTGGAGATCCGATCTTTACAGTTGAACAGATCCGCCCGGTCAAATTATTTGTAAACGTATCCGAAAGCTATTTCACACAGGTGAAGAAAGGAAACGAAGTAGATATCAAACTCGATGTATACGGCGACGAAGTATTCAAAGGAAAAGTAAGCCTGGTTTACCCGACCATCGACGCAGCTACCCGTACATTCCCTGTTGAAATCAAGATTGCCAACGCCGACGAACGCGTCCGTCCGGGAATGTTTGCCCGTGCAACCATGAACTTCGGTACACTCAACCACGTTGTAGCTCCGGATCAGGCTATCGTAAAACAATCCGGATCAGGCGACCGCTACATCTATGTGTACAAGAATGGAAAAGTATCCTACCAGAAGGTGGAATTAGGACGCCGCATGGGTAACAAATACGAGATCGTATCCGGCGTAGACAATGGTGACCAGGTGGTAATTACCGGTCAGAACCGTTTGACTAATGGAATGGAAGTTGAAATTGACAAGTAAGAAATAAAAATATATGAGTTTATATGCAACAGCGGTAAAAAAGCCGGTAACCACCGCCCTCGTGTTCGTGGCCGTGGTGATTATGGGTCTTTTTTCCTTAACCCGATTATCAGTCGACCTGCTCCCGGAGATTGAAACCAACATGATCATGGTCATGACGGCCTATCCCGGAGCCAGCGCCTCAGATATAGAAATGAACGTTTCCAAACCATTGGAAAACGTATTGAACAGTGTGAGTGATTTGAAACACATCACCTCACAATCCAGAGAAAATATCTCTATCGTAACCCTCGAATTCGAGTACGGTACGGATATCGATGTGGCAACCAACGATGTCAGGGATAAACTGGACATCGTCGAGTCGTCGTTGCCGGATGATGTGGAAAACCCGATCATCTTCAAGTTCGGTACCGACGATATCCCCATCCTGTTGCTTTCAGTGACGGCAGAGGAAAGTACCAACGCCCTTTACAAGATCCTGGACGACAAGGTATCGAACCCGTTGGCCCGTATCAGTGGCGTGGGTGCGGTATCTATCTCCGGTGCACCCATCCGCGAAGTACAGGTATATTGCGACCCTTACAAACTGGAAGCTTACGGCCTGACTATCGAAGGAATCTCCTCGATCATTGCACAGGAAAACCGGAACACGCCGGGCGGTAGCATCGACATCGGTTCCAATACCTATACATTACGCGTACAGGGTGAATTTACCGATGCCAAGCAAATGCTCGACCTGGTAGTAGGCAGCATCAACGGTAAGAACGTTTACCTGCGCGATGTGGCAGAAGTAAAAGACTATATCGAAGAACGTGCCCAGGAAACCTTCAACAACGGAGGTAAGGGGGGTATGATCGTTATCCAGAAACAGTCGGGTGCCAACTCGGTGAACATTGCCAAGAAGGTACATGCCAA
Source organism: Parabacteroides sp. HGS0025 (assembly GCF_000969845.1). NCBI lineage: Bacteria > Pseudomonadati > Bacteroidota > Bacteroidia > Bacteroidales > Tannerellaceae > Parabacteroides > Parabacteroides sp. HGS0025. Next base: position 1,432,078 of record NZ_KQ033902.1, on the reverse strand, counting down.
GTTACCGGAAATACAGGCTAGCTTACCCTCCGACGTACAGCTGGGTGTTATCATCGATACATCCACGAACATCCTAAATACGATCGACAGCTTGCAGGAAACGATCATGATCACCTTCATCGTCGTAATGCTGGTTGTATTCATCTTCCTCGGACGCTGGAGAGCTACGTTCATTATTATCCTGACCATCCCGATCTCGTTGATCGCCTCCTTCGCATACTTGCTGGCATCAGGAAACACGTTGAACATCATATCACTAAGTTCGTTGTCAATCGCCATCGGTATGGTGGTGGATGATGCCATCGTTGTATTGGAGAACGTGACGACACATATCGAGCGAGGCAGTAAGCCGAAACAGGCGGCGGTGCATGCAACCAATGAGGTAGCTATCTCCGTTATCGCATCTACGCTGACCATGTTGGCCGTGTTCCTGCCGTTGACAATGGTAACCGGTATGGCCGGTATCCTGTTCAAACAGTTGGGATGGATCGTTAGTATCATTATGATCGTATCGACGGTAGGTGCCTTGACGCTGACTCCGATGCTTTGTTCGCAGTTGCTGCGTCTCGACCCGAAGAAAGGCCGTTTATACGTATTGTTCTTTACTCCGATCGAGAAAGCCCTGAATGCGCTGGATGTAGCTTATGCCCGCTTCCTGAACTGGGCGGTACGCCACCGTAAAACTGTGATCTTCGGTGCTGCTCTGGTCTTTATAGGAAGTATGTTCCTGATCCCGACCGTGAAAACGGAGTTCTTCCCGACACAGGATAATGCCCGTATCGGTATCACGATCGAATTACCGATCGGAACACGTCAGGAGATTACCCGCGACCTGGCATTGCGTGTCGACAAACAGTTCCGCGAAAAGTATCCGGAAATCCTGGTACTGAACTTCACCGAAGGACAGGCCGATACCGATAATACCTTCGCACAGCTGAGCGACAACGGTTCGCACATCATCGAAATGAATGTCAACCTGAGCAGTGTCGGCGACCGTGAACGCGGCCTTATCGAGATTTGCGACATGATGCGTAAAGACCTGTCGGAATATTCGGAGATCAAGGAATACAAGGTACTTGCCGGCGGTTCGTCGGAAATGGGTGGTGAAAACGCCGTCGATATCGAAATCTATGGTTTCGACTTCGCCAAGACGGATGCCGTGGCAGCCGAACTGGCACGCCGCCTGGAAACACTGAAAGGTTGTTCGCAGGTAAACATCAGCCGTAAAGACTATATCCCGGAATACCAGGTTGACTTCGACCGTGAGAAACTGGCGATGAACGGGCTGAACGTTGCTACCGCTTCCTTATATCTGCGTAACCGTATCAACGGTTCTACCGCTTCCAAATATCGTGAAGACGGCGACGAGTACGACATCAAGGTACGCTACGCCCCGGAATTCCGCCAGTCTATTGAAGACATCGAGAATATCATGATCTACAATAACGCCGGACAGGGAGTACGTATCCGCGACCTCGGTAAAGTGGTAGAGCGTATGACGCCTCCTACTATCGAACGTAAGAACCGTGAACGTATCATCACCGTTTCAGCCGTTGTAGGCCAGGGTGCCGCATTGAGCGACCTGGTTGCCGCAACCCGTGCCGAACTGAAGAAGATGGATATCCCGTCTGAAGTAAGCTGGCAGCTGGGCGGTACCTTCGAGGATCAGCAGGATACGTTTACCGACCTGGGTATATTGATGGTATTGATCATCATCCTGGTATTTATCGTGATGGCAGCCCAGTTCGAGTCGCTGACCGACCCGTTCGTGATTATGTTCTCCATCCCGTTTGCCTTCACCGGGGTTATCCTGGGATTGTCGATCACGCAAACGCCGTTGGGTGTAATGGCATTGATCGGTGTGATCATGTTGATGGGTATCGTAGTTAAGAACGGTATCGTGCTGATCGACTACACCATCCTCTGCCGCGAACGTGGAATGAGTATTCTTACGGCTGCCGTAGCTGCCGGTAAGTCCCGTCTCCGTCCGGTATTGATGACCACCCTGACTACCGTGCTCGGTATGATCCCGATGGCAGTCGGTACAGGCGAAGGTGCCGAAATGTGGCGTTCGATGGGTATGACGGTTGCCTGGGGTCTTTCGGTATCTACTTTAATTACGCTGGTTATCGTACCGGTTGTCTATTGCGTATTTGCCGGAAACGGAGTGAAACGCCGCCGCCGTAAGATCGCCAAGTTGAATCAGTTGGAACAGTTATAAAACACATAAACCGGGAACGAACCGTTCCCGGATATAACATTAAAATATAAAGAACAATGAAAGCAATATTCATATCATTCAATCAGGCTTATTACGAAATGATCCTCAGTGTGATGGATCGTAATAATATACGCGGCTTCACCTACTGGGACGAAGTACAGGGACGCGGAAGCAAAAACGGCGAGCCGCATTACGGCAGCCACGCCTGGCCTACACTCAATTCCGCCATACTCGCTATGGTGGAAGACGAGAAGGTAGACCACTTCCTCGACCTGTTGCATAAAATGGATATGCAGACAGAAGCACAAGGGTTGCGCGCCTTCGTATGGAACGTTGAAAAAACAATTTAAATGCTTATGAGTACACCTTATGTAACGACATTTAAATTAAGCAGGAAAAAGCAGAGAGGGTTGTTTCTTACAACCCTCTGCTCTGCCCTGATAGGTATCGGTTCCCTCGCAATCTCTCACGAACTGAAATTGGGCGAAGGACGTTTCCTTCTGCTCCTGATCGGTTTCTTCTCGCTGCTCACTACGGTATTCTGTTGCATAAGTTACTATTACCTCACCCGTGAAAAGTTTACGGCCATCTATATATCGGAAGAAGGGGTCAACGACATCTCCACCGGAAACAGAATCGGAACAATTTTATGGAAAGATGTTGTCAGTCTCAAAGTAATGGACGATATTAGCAACCTGAAACGCAAATATATTGTGTTAAAGGTCAAAAATCCGAACGAATATATTGACCGTGAGCCCACACGTAGTAAAAAACGTTCGATGGAGTTAAGGCTCCAATACTACGGATCACCTATTTGTATATCCAACCGTGCGCTGGATTGTACCTTTGAGGAATTAAAACAGGCTGTATTCGAAAAGTACAACCTTTATAAAGCTTCCCATAAAGAAGCGTAGAATCTATATTACATTATGGACAAACAGATCAAAATCCTTATTTTTACCAAAGACGAGAACCTGGGAGCATTATTCAAGGAATGCCTGAGAACCGAAAAATACAGTACGGAGACATTCTCCCGGGAAGAAGAAGCCTACGATCATTTTTGCTCTGTAGGTGCCGACCTCTGTATCCTGGACGTATCCGCCGACAAAGAAGAGGTCAGGCTGGCTTATGCATTCAAGTCCATGCAGACGGATGTTCGACTGATCTTCCTCTTTAACTCGCCCACCAAAGAGGATATAGCAGAAGTATTTCAATTCGGGGCAGACGACCTGATGCGGAAACCCATCAGCCTGGAAGTACTGCAAGCCCGTATCGACGCCATCATGAGGCGAACCTTTGTCGAGCAGGAAAAGCCGATTATTATATATAAGTTCGGCATTTTCTCCTTCAACACGCATACGCAAATCCTGACAATCGATGGCAATGAAAAAAAGCTAACCACCAAAGAGTCCGACCTGCTCCTGATCCTCTGCCAGAACCCGAACAAACTGGTCGACAGAGGATTGGCCTTACAAAGAATCTGGAAAAGCGACAGCTATTTCAATGCACGCAGCATGGATGTCTACATCACCAAACTGCGCCACCTGCTGAAAGCCGACCCCAGCGTCCGGATCGACAATGTACATGGAAAAGGATATAAACTGGTGACTCACGCACTATAGGTATGACAAACGAATATTTCAACCTGCTGCTGATACTGATGGCGGCCATCGCGGCCATTGTTTTCGTCACCCTTTATTTCGTCGAGGCCGGCTACGGCATGCTGTTCGACAAGAAATGGGGAAAGCCCATCCCCAACAAAATAGCCTGGATATGCATGGAAGCCCCGGTCTTTCTGGTGATGCTCCTGCTGTGGAGCCGGTCGGGACGGCAATTCGAAACGGTTCCCCTGCTTTTCTTCCTGTTCTTCGAGCTCCACTATTTCCAGCGGGCATTTATCTTTCCCCTGCTTATCAAAGGCAAAAGCAAGATGCCGGCCGGTATCATGGCGATGGGGATCGTGTTCAACCTGCTGAACGGCTATATACAGGGAACGTGGATATTCTACCTCGCCCCCGAAAACATGTACACCATCGAATGGCTGGCAACACCGCAGTTCATCATCGGGACACTCCTGTTCTTCGGCGGTATGTTCATCAACTGGCAATCCGACTATATCGTCCGCCATTTGCGCCAACCGGGCGACACGAAGCATTACCTGCCCAAAGGCGGCATGTTCAACTATGTCACCTCGGCCAACTATTTCGGCGAACTGGTGGAATGGTGCGGCTTCGCGATCCTGACCTGGAGTGCCAGCGGTGCCCTGTTTGCCTGGTGGACATTTGCCAATCTCGTTCCCCGTGCCAACACGATCTGGCACAAATACAAAACCATGTTCGGCAAGGAAGTGGGCAAACGAAAGAGGGTTATTCCGTTTATTTATTAACACTCTCCCCCTAAAACCGGCTTTCAACTCTCCCTGTCCTATCTTTGTTCCATCCTAAATTCGATTGTTATGGAACAGAATGTATGCACCTACATGGCATGCCAGGCCGGGGAGATGCGGCAAGCCGGAAAAGACAGTAAAGCCGACCTCTTCCGGGCAGTAAGCAACCGGCTGCGGCGGTTTACGAAAAAGGCCCCGCTCTCTTTTGGCAGGGTGACGGCCGCACTGGTAGACAACTTCGCCCAATCCCTCTATCAGGACGGGCTGGCGGTGAATACCGTCAACAGCTATCTTAGCGGTTTTCGTGCCGCCTACAACACCGCACGCGAAGCGGGCCTATTCGTCCCTCCGGCGAAAAGCCCTTTCGCCCACCTCCACCTCCGCCGCGAGATTACGAGCAAACGCGCGCTCTCCTCGCAAGTGATCAACGAACTCGCCCGGATGCAGCCCTCGGCCAGCAGCCCGCACCGGCTGACGCTCGACCTCTTCCTCTTCTGCTTTATGGCCTGCGGTATGCCGTTCATCGACCTGGCACACCTCACGCACGACAATATCCGGGGAAAAGATATTGTCTACCATCGCAGCAAGACGGGCACACGGGTACAGATAGCCATCACCCCCGCCATGCGGTTGCTTCTCAAACGCTATGCCCGGAAAGACAGCCGCTACCTCTTCCCCATCCTGCCCGAAGGGGGATGCAGCCACGAACGCTATAAGTCGATCCTGGCACGCTACAACGCCTGTCTGCACAAGATAGGCAACTCGCTCAAGCAGCCGGTGAAACTCACGTCCTATGTGGCACGCCATTCGTGGGCTACCGAAGCACTTCGGAAAAATACCCCGATGGCCGTTATCATACAGGGGCTGGGGCACACCTCCGAAAAAACGACGCGGGTCTATCTCGATTCACTCGATCGGTCGGTGATGGCCAAGGCAAACGGAAAGATTATCAAAGAGGTAAATGATCTGATTGTCGGGAGAGCGTAACCCTTATTTACGAAATAAGGGGAAATGATGTATTTTTAATCTCCTGTTATGCGGAAAAGATTGTGTTTCAATGCTTCTTATTGCGCAAAGATAAAGAATAAAAATACATATCAAAGAATTATTAACATATTTCTTAGACAAGTATTTGTCTGGGTAGGGGGACTTATGCACCTACACAACCCTTTTTGTAGCTTTTACTCTTTTTTTCTATAAATATCCTTTATTCACCAAAAATCGAAACACGACGAGCTAAGAGTATTAGTATTCTTAACACCCTTTACCAAAAAACAACCTTCTATAAGTAGGTTTTCATATTCCCAAAGTACCTTTTTCGGGGTTTTCATCCCCTCCAAAGGTTGAGCAAACCAGCGATTTACCCCCTCCCGCCGGTGTCTTTCCCCTTATTTCGTAAATAAGGGTAAGGATAAACAGGGTAGAAATATGAAAAAAGCTTGGCCTTTTTTACTAATTACAATCAGTTTGTTATTCGCACTCCCCCTGCGAGGGCAGCACATAACAATCAAGAGTAACTTGCTCTACTGGGCGACCACGACCCCCAATATGGGGTTCGAGTTCCGTCTGGGAAAAAAATTATCGGTCGACCTCTGGGGTGCCTACAATGCCTGGGAGTTCAACAACGACATGTCGCTCAAACACTACCTGGTGCAACCCGAACTCCGTTACTGGCCCTGCCAGACTTTCGAAGGCCATTTCTTCGGGCTGCACGGTCACTACGGTCATTTCAATATAGGCAATATCCCTTTTATCCCCGGACTGAAAGATATGAACTACCGGGGTGAACTCTACGGCGGTGGCCTTACCTGGGGCTACCACTGGGTGATTGGCCGCCATTGGGGGCTCGAAGCCTTTATCGGCGCCGGATATGCCTATATGGAATACGATAAATATGTATGCTACGACTGTACGGAGGTGATCGCCACCTACCGTCGCCACTATTTCGGCCCCACCCGTGCGGGCGTCTCCCTGATCTTCTTTATCCATTGATTACACGGTAAATATGAGAAACAGACTATACATTATATATATGCTATTTGCCGCAGGGCTGTTGTTCCCCGCCCGGGCCATCGCCCAGCAGCCGGGTATCCGTCTCTCGCTCACCGAAGCATCGGTTGGCGACGACGACAGTATCACCCTTCGGTTGCATATCCGGCTCACCGATATCCGCGTCCCCTCCTCCCGCAGCCTGATCTTCGAGCCCCGCATCACCAACGGCGAACATACGCTGGCACTGCCGCCCGTCGTCGTGAGCGGACGGCGCCGGGCACGCTACGACGCACGGGCACAGGCAGTCGATCCGTCGGCCGAAATACCCGGCAGCCGCTATTATTACCGCCTCGTAGCCCCCAAAAAGAACAGCCGCCACGAGATCGACTATATCACCCGCCTGCCTTACACCTCCTGGATGCGTAATGCCGGCCTGTCGCTCCGGCAGATCAGCCGCGACTGTTGCCGGGGACGCGTCTTGTCCGACGAAGTGCTGACGGACGACCTCGCCCTGGTACCGCCCTGCGTGAAAGAGGTAGCCGGGCCGACCCCGCAGGCCGCCGCCATCTACAACCGTTACAATAAGGAAATCCGTTTCCTGATCCCCGACGACGAGCCTGTCAAGCTGCGCACCGAAACGCAGATTGCCTACCTCGACTACCGCCAGGGCAGTGTCCGCGTAGACCCGCAGTTCGGAAAGAACCCCGGTGAGCTGGCCTATACCGACAGCCTGTTCCGCCGCCTGAAAGAGGCGGGGGTCTCGCAGTTCCGGCAGGTGATCGTCACCGGCTACGCCTCGCCCGAAGGGGCCTATCAGCATAACGAAACCCTGGCGCGCCAGCGTGCCGAGGAGTTCCGCGCCTACATCAGCCGCCGGTATCTTCCCAAAGGCTGCCCGGTGATCTGCAACAGCGTGGCGGAAGACTGGGAGGAACTGCGCCGCATGGTGGCCGTCTCCGGCAAACCCTATGCCGAAGCCGTCTGCTTCATCATTGACAACTACGGTATCTTTGAGGGCCGCGAAAACTACCTGATGCAACTCGAGGGCGGCCGCGTCTACCGCGAACTGCTGCGTAGCTTCTTCCCTTACCTGCGCCGTGTCGAACTGCGCCTGACCTGCGAAGTCCCCCCGGTAGGCGATGCCGAAGCCGCCCGCCTGCTATACAGCGACCCCGCCCGGCTCAGCCTGGCCGAAATGTACCGCGTGGCCCGCTATTACCCGCCCGCAACGGAGCAGCACCGCGAAGTCTATGTAATCGCCGCCGAAACCTACCCGGAAAGCATCGTGGCCCAGATCAACGCAGCCGCCGCCTGCCTCCTGCTCGGCGACGCCGAAACCGCCCGCCATTACCTCGACCGCGACGACGTAAAGGCCGATCCCCGCGCCGCCATCAACCGCAGCGTAATGTTAGAGTTGATTATCAGAGAGGAGGGCTCTTTATGACCGCCCATCTCTATACATATATATTATTGGTCGTTATCCTGTCCGCCTGCGACATCGACGCCCCGCTTCCCGACTGCGACTACAACGCCCGTCTGGAATACTGGTACGTCTTCACCGGCACCGACAACGAAATCCCCGATTACGTCGACACGATGAACGAATACCTCTTCGACGCCGACGGCATCCTCCGCCAGGTCAGGTCGTTGGAAGGCGACAGCCTCCTGGCCCACGAACTGACCGTTTCCCCCGGCACCTACACCCTGGTCAGCTGGGGCAACCTCGACGGCCGAAGCCGCATCGCCCCCGCCATCATCGGTCAAACCCGCCTCTCGGAAATCCGCCTGGAGCACAACGACATAGCGACAGAAAGTATCCTTTCCCCTCTCGAGAGGGGGCAGGGGGTGTGTCAAAGCCACCCCAACACCGAACCCCTCTACTATGCCACCGACATCCTGGAAGTCCCCCGCTCCGGCATCATTCGCAAGCGCATCAACACCACCCATGCCCACGCCCTGTTGCGCGTCACGGCCAAATGGCTCCGCGACATCCCGGCCAACACGAAAGACTTCGCCTTCACCCTCCGCGGCATCCCCGCGGCAGCCGGTTTCGACGTCGCCGAGCGTGTCAATACCTCGGTCGACAACCGGACAGGCGAACAATGGATATACGCCATCCCCCGGATGGACGAAACAACCCTCTGCGACCACCGCGCCGACGCCTCGATGCGTCCGAACCGCACGGTGACAGGCGACCTGATAACCTATCGCTATACGGACAACACCCGCCTGCTCTTCCGTATCTGGGCAGGCGACCGCCCACTGATCCGCGAGGTGAACCTGACGGAGTTTTTCCGGGCCATGAGCATCCCCTTCACCCGCAATATCCGTCAGGAATTCTCCATCGTCGTCACCATCGACGGCGACAACATATCCGTCTCCTTCGCCGGCGTCAGCGATTGGGAAGACGGCGGAACCATCGGAGGGGCGATGTAAGAATCAAACAGTGAATTACTAAATAAACACTAAGTATTAATTATTAAACAAATTGTGTTATGAGAACAAAGTATTTTTTATTCGTACTGATCGCTCTGTTATTCGGAGCCTGTACAGATGATGAAATCGGAGGCCAGGGCGGCGGAAGCGGCCAGCAGCCGGAAGCGGGCAAAACAGCCTTTGGGTTTGCCCTGAAAGATTTTGCCAAAGGAAGTGTCCCCCTGTCGAAAGCCGATCCCGATCCGCTCGACAAGCTCCCGGCTTCGGTAGCCGAATCGACCATCGACAGCCTTTCCATCTACGTATTCGACCAGCATGCCGATACCCCTTACGACTCCACGACAACGATCTTCGTGGAGGAGTTCAAGCTCGACGGCCTCCAACTCGTCCCCTCCGGTACCGACAAACAGGCCACCATCCAATTGAGCGGACTCGGTAAGAAGAAAATCTATTTCATCGCCAACGCGATCGGCCAGCAGGACATGGACAAACTGAAACTCGGTGAAACCACCGAAGCCCAGTTCCTCGCCATGAAGACCAACGCCCTGAGCAAGGCCGACCAACTGACCTGCCCGCTCATCATGACCGCTATCGACTCGGTAGATATCAAGGAGAACACAACAGGCACCGACCCAGCTCCTGTCACCGGCAACGCCACCGAGATCACCCAGGGCGCCGTCGTCACCGGCCGCACGATCACCCTCAAACGCATCGTCTCCCGTTTCGATATCGAGAACAATGCCGAGACGAGCGACCTCGTAATCGAAAGCATCGTCCTCAACAAAGTCCACCCGACCGCCCTGATCAACAAGGTGGCCAACTTCAACGCCACGAAGAACAGCGAATACACCTATTCGAACGACCCGCAGCTCGACGAAACGGAAGCCTTCGACTTCACCCGCTACCCGAATGCCAACACCGGCCGCGTGGCCAGCACCTTCTACGTCTACCCCAACCTGGATAAGGGTGACGGCACCGACGGCGAAGGAACCGATACCTCCGGTCGTTTCTACCTCACCCTCTACGGCAAGACAAAGAAAACAGGCGCGAAAGTGGTCTACAATGTCTATATGTATAAGGATAATGCCGACCAGACGAAAGACCCGGTCATCATCAAGCCCAACAACCAGTACCTGATCAAGATCAACGATCTCGACCCGACCCGCCTGAAAGCCACCATCACCGTACAGGACTGGCTGATCGGCGACACCATCTCCTACGAAATGTCGTTGGGCAGCATCGCCCTGAGCTGTGTGGAATTCCCGCTCACAGAGGTAACCACCGGCGGTTCCGGCCAGTTGCTCACCCTCCCCGCCGCCCGCGCCGATGGTAACGGCCGTCCGGTCAACGTAGCCGTAGATGCCGTCAGCGAATGGGAGTTGGCCAAAGGCTACAACGCCGCCTGGATCGACACGACCACCAACATCGACCCCACCGACCTGCCCGTCGGCACACAGGCCACCCTGCTGCCGCAGACAGCAAACCCATACCAGACCGACCGCCGCGGCACGCTGGTGTTCCGCAACGTACAACGCCCGTCCATCATGCAGACCCTCGTTGTCGTACAGAAAGGGAACGCAGCAGCCACCGTCCCGGTAGCCATCGGTAAACTGAGTGCAGCGGCCGACTATACCGTTGTGAACCGCCCCACCGACGGAACCACCGATGCCGTAGGCGTCACGGAGAAAACCGATACCCTGATGCTGGCAGCCACAGGTGGCGGCAATCCGACCCTTCTGGAAAATACCGAATATAAGGACATCGTAATCAATGTTGACAGTTGCAGCGACAAGACAACCTCCATCCAGCAGGAATGGGGCATCCGCGTCGACGTGATCGACTCCACCTGGATACACGTCACCGACCAGCCGGGTATCAACCGACACGGCAAGAGCTTTAAGTTCGACCTCCTGGCCAACGACACCACCCTGACGCGCACCGGAACCATCCGCCTCTACGACCGGCAGGATGCCACCATCTACCGCGACCTCGTGATCATTCAGGCAGGTAAAGGCGGCACGGGAGAGATCGAAAAAGTGGAAGAACGCACCGCCGACGGATTTACCGACCTGGTAGCAGGTGCAGGAGAAGATCCGCAGCATTACGACTATACGCTGGGTATCCCGGTAAATAAGACGACCGACAAACCGTACCGGATCAAGCTGACCACCAACGCCGCCTGGTCGATCGACGACCTGGGCGACACCGCCTACCGTAACTGGCTGAAAGCCTATGCCCTCGACGGCACCAACAAACGCATCATGAGCGGCACGGGCGATGCCGTGATCGAGATCGGCACCACCCTCAACGACAGTGCCAGCGTGCGCACGGGCTTCGTCACCCTCCGCCTGGCTACCGGCGTGAAGGTGATCAAGGTGACACAGGCGGCTTCCGCTCCGTCGATCACCCTCGACGACCGCCATCTGGCCACCAAGCATATCGACTTCCCGGCTGCAAAAGCCGATGGCTCCGCCATCTACGAAGCCGCCCAGTTCATCACCAACGACAACTGGACGGTAGAGGCTTTCGCCTATGAAGCCGACGGCACCACCATCAGCACGAACAAGGCCACCTGGCTGACCTTCAGCAATGCCAAGGCCGCCGATCCGACCGCCGCCATCACCGGAGGCAGCGGCAGCACCTTGCTCCGCATCAATGCCGCCGACCAGACGGAAGCCGGAGGAGCCGGATCTGGTGCAGCCGCCCGCAGCGCCGCCGTCGTAATCAAATGCAAGAACGCCGCCGCCCCTACCGATGCCGATGGCACCAGCATCACCCTCGACATCTATCAGGCGGGTATCGAAGCAACCGCTCCTTGATATAGCGTCGGGAGTATCCTTTCCCCTCTTGAGAGGGGGCAGGGGGTGTGTTATTATCCCGCCCTGAAACAGGCTCTAACACACCCCTTTATCCCCTCTCGAGAGGGGAAACAGTTACCATCAGTTTATAAATCAACAAATTAAAAGAACATGAAACAATACCTATTCATCCTACTATCCTTCCTCCTGGCTTCCTGTGCCGAACAGGAAATCGGCCATGAGACCCCCGGGGGCATCCCCGGCGAAGGCCTCCGCCTCTCCGTCCGGCTCGGCAACGGCACCGCCACCCGCGCCCTGGGCGACCCCTTCCTTTCCGGAAGCGAAGAGAAACGCATCGACCGCCTCGCCTTCTTCGTCCACACCGACGAGGACGGCCTGCAAATCTACCCCCCTGTCCCCGACGACGTGACCGACGCCACCGCAGCAGCCACCGACTACCCGAACAACGTCTACCTGGCCGAAACTGCCCCGGACAGCCGCCAGTACACCGCCGACGTCACCCTGACGGCCGGCGGCGGCTACATGGCCGACATCGTAGCCGTAGCCAACCTCCCGAAAGACTACGACTACAACCAGATCGTCACCTGGGACGGCCTCCAGGACAGCGTCACCGTCTGGGCCGCCGAAATGCCGGCATGCACGCCCGGCACAGGCCTCGACGACCCCGACCGCCGTGCTCTCATAATGTACGGCTACACCCGTGAGGAACTGGCGAAGGAAGAAACCAACGCCTTCACCCTCGCCCTCGAACGCCTGGTAGCCCGCATCGACATCACCAACGAAGCCTATGTGCCCGGCATGACCACCGACGACCCGAAAGGCGGCTTCCTGCTGACCTCCGTCCGCGTATTGCAAGCCCGCCCGGCGAGTTATATCACGCCGCAGCCGGGTTACACCTCGCCCGACGTCGCCACCATCAGTGACTGGCAGGTAACCGATATCCCCTACGGCAAAGCGTCCGCCCTCGCTCCCGACGCCAACCCGACCCGCGAGCCGGAGGCCGTAGACGCTGCCGCCGCCGAAGCCGATGCCACCCTGCAATACCTCTGGCGCACCCTCTACACCTACGAGAACAGCGACACGGAGCATGCCCCGACCGCCCTCGAGATAAAAGGCGCCTTCCGCGGCACGGAGGTAACCCGCCGCATCGACTTTATCGACGCCGACAAACAGCCCGTCCCCCTCGTCCGCAACCACCGTTATCTGGTACGCATCCTCCCCGCCCCCGGCCAGACGGATATCACCTTCGACATCAAGGTGGCGGAATGGGATGCGGTGGATACGGTACAGGTGAAGCCGGATCAGACGGCGGTGCCTGAGATTACGAAAATCGAAACGAACGGAGAGTATAATAAAGATAAAAAAAATATAGACTTATATTATACTCAGGATGGCACGATCAGTTTCGACGCCTCCTGTAGTTTCGCCCCGGATGTCCGTGTAAAATACGATGAACCGCAATACGGCAACTGGATCACTATTGAGAAATCCGAACCGGAATTGATCACTAAAGCCACGAACATTTACAAACGTCATTTCAAGATCACTTTCTCTAAAATGGCAGATAAAGGTATGCGCCATGCTACGCTGCTGGTGCATAACGGAGGTAGCGAAGTGGAATGTGATACCATATTTGTGCGGCATACGATCACTTATCCGGGAACGGATCTGGAGGGAATACCGGTAGAAAAGGATGGTGTAACGACGATTTGGGCGCCGGTGAATTGTGGGGCGACACGGTTGCCAACAATGATTTATCAAGCAGATGGAACATTAACTCCAGAACAGTTGCATGGCAATCAAGAACAAATAGGAAATTTGTATCAATGGGGAAGAAAAGTTCCTTTTAAGCCTTTGGATGACGGGCAATATGCGGATTTTGTAAAAATCACAGATATGTCACAATTTGTAACATATGAAGAGGGTACAGTTTCGGGATATGCAGATGATAAATTTATAATATCAGAGCTACTCCAAAATGGCTATTGTTGGTTTCGTTTTTACCTTATGGATGACCCTGATTTTTCACCAACAATAAAAAATGCAGGGTACACTTGGCCTTCTCAAAATGACCCTTGTCCGAAAGGATGGAGAATTGCTAATAAAGAGGAATGGACAGTTGTTGTAAATGAAATGAAGTCTGATAAAATAAATGCTGATAAAAGAATATGGATAGCATCATCGATTTCGGGTTTTGTTGTTCCTCTGTGTGGTGCGTTGAATATAGAGAGGGGTATATATGAATTCCAACGAACAGATTACCATACATCTTCTTATACTATAAGTGGTACTAATCCTATAGGCCCATCTTTTGAACCAAGTGATATTGTTTCAATGCGTTCGAATCATTGGTATGGTTACGGTTTACCGCTCCGTTGTGTTGCAAAAAAGTTATAGTTATTGTAAAAATGATAATATAACAGTTTAATATATTAATACTCTAGTCCAAATAACATAACGAATAACCATTATAATAACATCATCATGAACTCAATCCTCCGCGTTTACGCCTACCGCAACGCCTTGAAGAAGCCCGCAGGTCCTTTTTACTACCTGCGTGCTCTTTCGTTGGGGCGTTTGGATATCGGCGATATCATCGCCCGTATCTCCCGGTTGCCTTTTGCCATCTCTCCCCAGGAATACGCCTTGCTGGTAACGATCTTCCTGGATGAATGCATCGCAGCAACGGCCGAAGGCTATCATATCGCCACCCCGCAGATGCGTTGGTCGCCCACCATCCGCGGCACCATCGGCCCCGCCGACCTATGGCGCACCTTTGCCCCCGGCCGCCTCCCGGTCTCCTTCAACCTGACTCCCGGCCCCACCGCCCGCCAAGCCGCCACCGAAATCACCATCCAGGCCTGCGGCGAAGCAATGCCCAAAGCCCGTGGCCGGAAGGCAGGTGCCCCGGGTGTCGGTACCCCGGAAGCCTCCGCTCCGGAAGTCGGTACTCCGGGAACTGGAGCCCCGAAGGCCAGTGATCCGGAAAGCGGCACCCCAAAAGGCGCCCCTAAAGGTAGCCCGTAGCCCTACTGCCATACGAGGCCAGCCTCGTGCCGCAGGCTCTCTTTTGCCGTCGGTTTCAACCGACGGATATTAAACCAAGAGGCCAAGCCTCTTCCTCTGTGGGTTTCAACCCCTTTGAAAAATCAGGCCTACCCTTATCATAAAGGGGCTAAAGCCCACAGAGGATTTCTCTTTTTTCCCCTTCGGGAACCGTCGGTTAAAACCGACGGCAAAAGAGAGGCTAAAGCCTTCGGGCTAATTTATTGATAGCGTTCTTTGACATGTTGGGGGAATTGAAATAAATATTGCTATATTTGTTGATCTAAAATTGATGTTTTATGAAACGTCCGGAAATAGTAAAAGCAATAAAGAAAGTCTTAAAACAGGTGGCACCCGATGCTACTGCAATACTTTATGGCAGCGAAGCACGTGGTGACGCTCGTCCTGATAGTGATATTGACTTGCTGATATTGGTAGACAAGGAACGTATTTCATTAGAAGACGAAATGCGTATCATGGAACCGATATATGAGATCGAACTTCAGTCCGGTGTTCAAATCAATCCTTTCTTCGAAACGCTAAAAAAATGGGGAAAGCACATTACTCCTTTTTATCTAAATGTAATGAAAGAAGGAGTTGCTTTATGAACGACGAACTAAGAAAAGAGATCATTCAGTATCGTATGGAGTCGGCTGAAGCATTATTAAAGGAAATAGACAGCCATATCAATAATGGTTTTTATAATACGGCTGTCAACCGGATGTATTATGCTTGCTTTTACTCCGTAAGTGCTTTATTGCTTCATCATCTCGTAGATGGTGTTAAAACGCATGAGGGTGTCCGGCAAATGTTCGGAAAGCATTTCGTCACCACAGGTTTATTACCTAAAGATTTTGGAAAGTTTTATACAATTCTGTTTGCAAGACGAAGTGCAGCCGATTATGAAGATTTTTTAAACTATGACGAACAATCTGTACGGGAACTACAACCTAAAACGGAAGCCTTTATAAAAGCAGTACATAATCTAATCAATAAGTAATATCTTATCAAACTTTTCCCCCAACATGTCAAACCCATGTTGGGGGATTTTTTTATCCTCTGACATATATTATAAAATGTAACATTTTAAAACATAACACTATGTCAGACATTAAATTATACGCAGATCTTTACGACAACGCGTTAACAGAAAAAGAGGGCGATTGCACGGCACGCCCGCGTATCAACGGAACATTGTATAATGCGGATATTGCACGTCGCATCGTGGAGAAACGTACGGAATACCGTCCGGAGACAATCGAGAATATCCTCACCATGGCCGACGAGGAGAAGTCGATCGGCCTGGCCAGCGGGATGAGTGTGGTAGACGGCGTGGGCCAGTATCTGCCGCAGATCAAAGGCGTTTTCGACAAGCCGACCGACCCGTTCGATCCGGCCAAGCATACGCTCTTTGTGGCCTACACGGCCGGTAAGACGTTGAGAAAGAAGCTGAAAGAAACAGTGGTCGTGACCAACGGCCAGGCTACCGTAGGCCCGGTGATCGGCGGACTGACCGACTCGTCGACAGGCAAGGACGACGGAACCTTTACCCCCGGTATGCCGATCGTGGTAGGCGGCAACAATATCAAGATCACCGGTGCAAGCGAGGCCAACGGCTTCTATTTCATTCCCGCAGCCGATGGCAGTACTCCTGTCAAAGCGACTGTGATCGTGCATAACAATCCCTCGCAACTCACCGTCATGGTGCCTGCTACCTTGCCGGAAGGCGACTACTATATCAGTGTCACCACCCAGTACAGCCGATCAGCCATCGTGAAGGAACCCCGTAGCTATAAGTATCCCGTCCTGCTGAGCACTGCCGGTAGCGGTGGCGGCGGAGAAGACGACCGTCCGGTCATCGAATAAACGGACATCATCAGGAAAGGCTGTCGGTAGTGCTACCGACAACAGTACAGTAACGCTATCGACAACGATTCAGTAACGTTACTGTCACCGGCTCAACCGCCCTACTGACGACGACTCAGTAGCGTTACTGACAGCCATTCAATAAACCGACTTTCACAATTAAACACAAAAGAATTATGAGACAGATAAAAATAAGACATTGGATATCCATCCTGCTCCTGCCGCTGGCCGCTTTTTATAGCTGCAACGTCGAGGAGATCAACCGGGGAGACGACACACCGCTTCCCGAGGGCATAACGCGCCTGACGGCCACCGTGGGCTCCGGCCTGAAAACCCGTGCGGTTGGCGACCTGCTGGGCGATGCCACCAACGACGAGAAACGTATCGACCGCCTGGCTTTCTTCGTGCATACCGAAGCGGAAGGCATGCAGGTGTACGAACCGGCCAAAACGGGCGAGACGCACACAGACTTCCCCAACAAGGTACAACTGGAAGCAACCGTCCCGGGCGACCCGTCGGGTGGTTATACCGCCACCGTCGACCTGACGACGGGTGCGGGCTACGATGCCGACATCATCGCTGTAGCCAACCTGCCGGAAGATTACGACTACAGCCAGATCGTCTCCTGGCAGGGATTGCTCGACAGCGTGGCCGTCGGTACCTTCACCTCCTCGATGCCGCTTTGTACGGGCAACGACGGGGCGGCCCACGACAACGCTTTCGTGATGTACGGCTCGACCACCGTCGCCCTGCATAAGGAGAAGGAGGAGACCTTCAACCTCTCCCTCGAACGCCTGACAGCCCGTATCGACATCACCAACGAGGCATACGTGGCGGGCATGACGGACGACGACCCGAAAGGCGGCTTCCTGCTGACGGGGGTACGTATCCTGCATGCCCGTCCGCAGAGTTATATCGTGCCGCAAATGGATTATGTATCGCCCGACGTGGCAACGGTCAGCGACTGGAAGGCAACGCCCGACCAGATACGTCTCGTCAAGATAGACGGTGAAAACGCCACCGATGTAACCGACGGCACACCCGACGAACAGGCCACCGCCACTTGTCAGCGTATCTGGCATTCGCTCTACACCTACGAGAACCACGAGACGGAGCATGCTCCGACAGGCCTCGAGATCACAGGGAAATTCCGTGGCTTGTCCGTAACGCGCCAGATCCCGTTCGAAGTGACGGAGACCGACGGCACGAAACGGGCTGTCCCCGTGGTTCGCAACCATCGTTATCTGGTATCGATCAAGCCGGCTCCGGGACAGACCGACCTCACCTACTCGGTACAGGTGGGCGAATGGAATGCGGTCGATACGGTCAACGTACAGCCGAACCAGGATCAGCTGCCGGTGGTAACAAATGTGATCTGTGCCGAAGCCTCCAAATCGTATGGGGGTGACCTGGCAGGTGGCATTATGCCCGACACGCTCGTCGTCCCTGCCGATGGCGGAACGCTCACCTTCACCGCCTCCTGCCCTTTCGACACGCGCGTCACCGCCGAGTATTTCTCCCCGGAGGATGGCAACAGCTGGCTGGAAGTAACCGACCGCTCGGAAGCAACCGTAACCAAAGGAGATATCAGCCTGGCACGGGAGTACACGGTTACGATCAAACCGAGTCTTGATCTGAAGGCAGGCCTCGACAAAGACCCCACCTACACCAACGCCTACGTCAACCGCGCTTACCTCTATATCGCCAACGGCGGCAATGGCTCGGTAGTCGACACAGTAGTCGTCTATCAGGGAACGGATATTCCCTACTCAGACACACGATTCGCCGCCGTCACCTTAGGCGAAGCAAATGGCAAAGAGATTGTCTGGGCGCCGTTGAATGTAGGGGCGACGGAGCTGACGACGGGGCTGGTGGAGGTACCACAACCTACCGATCCAGGGTTTACATCAGCTATACAAGCTAATGAACTTCAATGTGGTTCTTATTTCCAATGGGGAAGAAAGACACCGTTCAGTTATTCAGCAAGTCAAACAGCAAAGACAACATCAACCCAATTTAATAGCGTAGAAGAAGCAGAAAGCAGTACACTCCGTTATTATAACAGCGTGGAAGATTCATGGCTATCAGGAGGCCTACCTCCAAATTTATGGAATGCAAAAGGTACAGTAGTAGGAGAATCGGAAAGCGTAACCGATATTGAGAAAACAGCCTATGACCCTTGCCCGACCGGATGGCGCATTCCAACAAAAACAGAATTAGAGGCTTTAAAGGCAACTGGCATGACGCATGAGAATAATAGTTCTAAAAATTATACTTCTATAAAAAAAGCAAATGCAGAACTAAGATTACCAAAAGGGGGTGGTATAACCTCCATAGCATCATTTATGTGTATTGAAAGCCTTTGCTGGTCTTCTACATTATCAGCCACCCGCGGGTATATGTGGGTTACCAATAATTGGGGGATCTGTCCTTTTACTGGATTCTGCGTCCCTATCCGTTGCGTCCAGGAGTAACTTACCGGATTTCATATCCGGTCTCTTTTAAATACTTTCCGCTCAAAAGGGAAGTAACATAACGTTCTTTGACATGGTGGGGGATTAAATATAAATGAGGTGAGAACATGGTTGTTACTGGAATTTGTTATCTTTGCGAAAAAGTGAATGAACTATGGATACAAGATTAACATTAAAGCTCAATGAGTCTGTTATCGAAAAGGCGAAAGAATATGCCAAAACGCATAACATCAGCCTATCGAAAATAGTAGAGCAGTACCTCAGTTCTATTGTCGCAAAATCGGATATTTCGCCAAAAGAAATAGAATTAACCCCTTTAGTAAAGGAATTAAGCGGTGTAATAACGATACCGGCTGATTACGATTGCAAAAAGGATTATATTGATTATTTAGAAAAGAAATATCAATGAAAAGTCTATTCCTCGATACGAATATAGCTGTTGATTTGCTGGCAAAACGTGAACCATTTTATTCAGCCTCTGCTCCTATTTTTGCAATGGGTGACAGAGGTATGGTTCAATTATTCATTTGTTCTTTATCTTTTTCTACGATCTTTTACTTACTTCGTAAGCAGGTCGGAAAGGAAAAAGCAATGTTAATTCTTCGTAGTTTCCGAAAATTAGTCCGTGTTTTACCTGTAAATGATGATATTGTAGATAAAGCCTTGCAGTCTTCATTTACAGATTTTGAAGATGCGATACAGTATTATTCAGCTGTAGAAAGCGGAATAGATACAATCATAACTCGCAATGTAAAAGATTTTAAAAATGCAAATACTTTGGTAGTGACTCCTGAAGATTATCTAAAATCTTGCCATTAAAGACTTTTCGTCGCTTTATATCGAATCCCCCGCCATAAATATATATGACGGGGATTTTTTTGCCTCGTCGTGAATGTATAACTTATATAAAACGACGAATTATGAAACATTATTTATATCTGTCGGCCTTATTACTGGCCGGCGTTTTCCTCGGAGGTTGTTCGGAGGATGAAATCGTGAAAGAAGATGAAGGCATTGAAGTGCCGGCCGACGGTGCGCGCCTGCAACTCTCTTTCAGGCACGGCACGGCGACACGTGCCATCGGCGAGTCGTTTGCCGCGACTACCGAAGAAAAGAAGATCAACAAACTTTCCTTCTATGTCTATCCCGCCAAAGAGGCGGATCAGGAATTCGTTCCTTTCCAGCGTTATATGTTCGATATGACGGATGTCACCGTTGCCGCCCCACTGGAAAAAGACAGTGTGACCATCACGCAGACAGCCGACGGCGAATATACCTGCGACTTTATCCTGCGTGAAGGAGCCGGTTTCGATTGCCGGGTGGTGGCTATCGCCAATGCCTCCGATGCATTCGACGAGACAAACAACCAGAATACCTATGCCAAATTGCAGGAAGCCCTGTTCGACGCATCCGTCATGCCCTCTACACCGTCTACCACCCCGAAGGACGACGGCAATTACGGCCTGATGATGTATGCAGAGAACCACGGGATGATCCGCAAATCGACAACTACCGGCATGAATTTCCAAATGCAACGCCTCGCCGCCCGCATCGACATCACCAACCGGGCTTTCAATAAAGAGAAGCCGGAAGAGGGTTTCGTGCTCGAAGCTGCCCGCGTGATAAATGCCAAGCGGCAGAGCTACGTGATACCGGCCATCGACGAACCGTGGACGGCCCCTTGCCTGACAACCGATTACACCTGGGTAGACAATAGCGGAGAAAAGAAAATCCTCGTATTTGCCCAAACCGGTACGCCCGGTGCCGACGGCATCGACCAGATAGACGACCAGATGACCGCCGGAACCATCGAGCAACGCCTTTGGCACGAACTCTACACCAGCGAGAATGACGACAACAACACGGCGACCTCGACAACGATCGAGATTAAAGGTAAGTTTCGCGACGCCCCTTTCACCCGTGTGATCCCCTTCGTGAACAAGGATAAAACACCTGTGATGATCGAACGCAACCACCGCTATCTGGTACTGATCAGCCCGGCTCCCGACCAAATGGACGTGACCTTCAATATCCAAGTGGCCGACTGGGACGCCGTCGATACCATCAACGTGAAGCCGACACAAAAGGTTGTACCGGAACTGGCCGACATCACCTGCAGCGGGACAGGCGGCAGCTATACGGCAGATAATAAAACGATAGAATACCCGGCAACAAGTACGGATGCATCCTTTACCTTCAGCGCCGTCTGTCCGTTCGATACGGATACAAAAGTGGTTTACCCGGAAGGGTATGAAGGTGGGGAATGGATAGAGGTACAACAGGGAGAAGCCACGAGCACAAAAGCCGCCACCGGCTTCAAACGTACCTATACAGTTACCCTGACCGGACAGGAAGCAGTCACCGCCGCCGAACGCTCCGCCTTGCTATTGATACGCAACGCTGCCAATGCCACTGCTCGCGACACACTGCATATCAAACAAACAGTAACAGCAGCACCATAAAAAGGGATCAGATATGAATAAAACAGACCTTATCAAATCCATAGCCGGAAAGACAGGAAATAAAGAGATTGTCTGCCGGCAAATGGTAAAGGCAATGATGGAAACAATGGAGGAAGAACTGGATAAAGGGGAAGGGATCGTCCTGCAGGGCTTCGGTTCTTTCAGGCTCTGGGCGCAAAGCCCACGTATGGGACGGAATCCCCGAACCGGAGCGGCCTGTCCTATTGCCCCCCGTATAAGTGTCAGGTTCAAGGCCGGCAAGGACTTGTTGAAAAAGCTGAACAAATAACAAAAAGAGGCTGTCAAAAACAGCCTCTTTTTCATTTATCCTCTTACTATTTCTTCTTTATCCTTATCCCAGTACATCGTACGTCCTTCCAGATAAGCATGTGTTCCCATATGGGCGGTCATGGCCTCCTGGAATGCGGCATCGATGTTGCAACTCGGCTGTTTGTTCTGACGGATACATTCCAGCCATTCGCGGATATGCAGGTGGGTCGTATCGTAACGCTTACCGCTTACATAGGTATAGAGCAAACCGCGCTGTGCGAAATATAACTCGGTAGGCGACGTGATGGCATCCACCGTACTCTGCCCGGGAACATACGTATAGAACGGTTCATTCGGTTTGATGATGCCCTTGTCGATCTTTTCCTTGTAGATCTCGGATGCAGGATCCGCTTTCAGGGTGATCGTATTGGACAATTCCATCTGTGCATCGTGCCCCATGATCACTTTACCGCGCGGACGGTTGCTGGCCAACGTGGCACTGTAGAGCATCGTCATATCCTTATCCGGAAACTCGAACGTCGTTTGCAGTACATCCGGCACCGTACGTCCGTCCTTGAAATAATAGACACCACCGGAAGAGGTAGCCGAATGGGGAATACCGACATCAAATATCTGGTTGATCGCATCATATTCATGTGTCAGCAAGTCGCCGCTAAGTCCGGTACTGTAATCCCACCAGCAACGCCAGCGGAAGAAGCGTTCGAGACTGAATTTATCACGGGGATCAGGGCCGATATAACGTTGCAGGTTGTTGGAAGTCATATAGTCGGTATATTCCTTGATCCGTTCTTCCGGCCCCTCGAACTGTTTCCAGTCGATCGTCTCGGGAGAAGCGCCGTCGATCAGCGGATAGACCCAGGCACCGTTGGGGTCGTTGCGGTTGGTACACACCTCGATCAACGATACTTTACCGATCAGGCCTTTATCGATGATCTCCTTGGCACGGATATAACTGTCGGTCTGGCGTCCCTGGTGACCCAATTGGAACACGATACCGGTTTCTTTTATTACTTCGCGCACCTTATAAGTTTCAGGCACTGTCCACGACAGCGGTTTCTCTACATAGACATGTTTTCCGGCTTTAGCCGCTTCCATCGCCATCGTACTGTGCCAATGGTCGGGAGTAGCAATGATAACCGCATCGATATCGTCAGCCGCCAACAGTTCCTGATAAGTCCGGTACCGTTTCGGCGCTTTACCGAACGTACCGTTCGATCCTTCACGGTGGATATTGGAGGCGGCCAGTACGGCTGCTTCGCCATACACATCGAAGATATCGCATACGCCGGTCACTTCGATATTCAGGTCGTCCTGTTGCAGGAACTGTTCATAGCGCTTGTCTTTGCTATCGTTCTTTGCCCCTTCGATCAGCCCGTCGATCCAGGAAGGTTCGGCGAAACCGGCCGCACGCATCAGCTGTTTGCCACGGATACCGAAGCCGATCATCCCGATACGTATCTTTTTACCGTCCGGTTGTGCCGGGATCATGTAATGCTCCTTATTGAAATGGAAGGAGCTGCCGAGGCTTTTCGTCTTTTTATCGTATTGCTGTTTCCTGTAAACGCCAAAGCCCAGTGCACCCAGCACAGGAATTGTAGCAAGAGCCTTCAGGGCATTGCGCCGGCCTTCGGATTGGGGCGCCTGATTTTCTTTCGGGGTATTGTTATTATTTTCTGTTGACATGATATTACATTAGTTTGAGTTTAGACAATAAGGGGATCGCTTTCTTCAGGTAACGATCCAGCCCGATAATATGCGAGGTGGGGAAAGCGATAAGCACGGCCAGTGCCGCCATTTCCACCAGGTTCTTGTCTATCCACAGATAAGACCCTTCGAACGGCATCATATACTGTGCGCCGATAAACGAAGGATGGGAAAGGTAATAAAACGCAAGCAATATCATTGCCCCGATAGAAGAGAGTTTGCTGAAAGCACCTGTAATCAGTCCGAGACCGATCAACAACAGCGCCCATTCGTTCAACGCATTCACCATGTTCATCATAGCCGGATCGCTAGCCAACCCGGAGAAAAAGTCAGACATAAACCCTTTGGAGTCCATCAGATAAGGTAAAGAAGTCCATTTCGGATTCAATATCTTTACCAGTCCCTCATAGGCAAAATGCCAGCCAATAAATAACCGCAGTACAACCATCGCGGTCAACTGCGCAGAAGTGTAAGAATCTTTCTGTTTCATTTCATGTATTTGATTTAACGGTCACAAATATAGAAATAAAATCCGTCGATCGAAGACTTTGAAATACATATGAGACTAAAACTTATGGCATTTAACCAATATTTTATCTCCGTTAACTAAGGTAGTTGCAAAAAGGTATACTTTTCCTCCGTCTGCTATCTTTGTGCGCTTACGTAGTTCTTCCACCGGCAACGGAAAGTTCCGAACAGTTATATTGGCTTGCGGAATTGTTTTGACCAAACCTTTGCATAGCTTACCGGTAAAAGGATACACTTCTTCTACTACAAAACTTCTCCCCGGAAAAGTTTCAAGCTTTACATCAGACGTATAAAGATGGCTGCTTACATGCAGTTTCTCCAGAGCGAAAGCGGTAGCCACACTCTTAAAAGCACCGGCTTTCAACAAGGAAGCATTGGGCTCGTAAAGATAGTTTTTCACCTGTCCACCCAAGCGCAGGTCTTCATTGCGTTCATCCTGCAAAGAAAAGGTGAACGATTCTTCCTCTCCGGAACTAGTATAATTAATACAGTGGATAACCGGAGTTTCCACGTTTGCTTCCCGCCCTACCACAAAAAGCAGTTCTTTACATTCGTTCTTTACCGACAACACATGTACTTCGGTTGTTCCGGGTAACAGATCGAGTGTCAACCGGATATCGGCCATCGGCGACAGCTTGGCTATGACCTTGGGAGCATGACGGAACAGTTCCGGCAAAAGGGTAGGGAGATCCGGTTCGCAATCCGATAAGGCAAAAACACGCTTATTCCCTTCGCCACGCCGGGCCGGGTCGATATAAAAGGCATCGACTTCCGGTAATTGGGTAGCCAGTGACGTGCTGTCCCCTTCTATAATAGTGATATTGCCGGCTCCAAGCACGGAGAAGTTGTTGCGAGCCGCTTCACAATAGGCCGGAAAACGTTCTATATAGGTGACATGGCGGGCTTTGCGGGAAAAATAATAACTGTCGATCCCCAGGCCTCCGGTCAGGTCACATAAAGTGTCTCCTTCTTTTACCAACCGTTGTTTATATAAAGCGGTTTGTTCGGACGAACATTGTTCCGCCGATATCTTGGAGGGAAACAGCAGGGCATCATTCATATACCACAAAGGCAGCTTATCCCTGATCTGCCGCCGGGCAGCGATCTGCTCGACTGCAAAAGGAATATCAACCGATGGATAACGGGATGCACTCAACAGCAGACGCGTCAGATCATCGCCTGCATGTTCTTTCACAAATAGCCTGAATTCGTCTGTCTGTATCATGCGGCAAAGATAAGAAGAAATCGGCAGGGATTCCGGCCGAGTAATATTTTTCAAAAAAAAGTATCAAATCATTTGCAGTTTGTAAGAGAATATCTATATTTGCTGCCGTAATAATAAAAACAGTCATGAGAACATTTATAGTAAATACATTTTGGTGGTGGCGCTCTTTACTCCTCAAACGGTCGTAAGGAACGCAGTCCTGTGTATATACTAGTCAAGATATCATAGAAAGGCCTGTCGCACTTGCGACAGGCCTTTTTTCTTTTTCAAACAAACGGAATACAACTAAAATAATATAGCAAAAAGATGAAAACGTATCAAGTGGACAAAAATGGTTACTACGGTGAGTTCGGCGGGGCATACATCCCCGAGATCCTTCACCAGTGTGTGGAAAATTTACAGAACACGTATCTGGATGTACTGGAAAGTGAAAGCTTCAAACAGGAATTCAACCAGCTATTGCGTGATTATGTAGGCCGCCCCTCTCCTCTTTACCTGGCAAAACGGTTAAGTGAAAAGTATAGATGCAAAATCTACCTGAAACGGGAAGACCTGAACCATACAGGAGCACATAAGATCAACAACACGATCGGGCAGATCCTGCTGGCACGCCGCATGGGTAAAACACGTATCATCGCTGAAACAGGAGCCGGCCAGCACGGGGTAGCCACCGCTACCGTCTGTGCCCTGATGAATATGGAATGTATCGTCTATATGGGCAAGACCGATGTGGAACGCCAACACGCTAATGTACAGAAAATGGAGATGCTCGGCGCCACAGTCATCCCTGTCACCTCCGGTAATATGACACTGAAAGATGCGACGAACGAAGCTATCCGCGACTGGTGCTGTCATCCTTCCGATACCTATTATATCATCGGTTCTACCGTAGGCCCTCATCCTTATCCGGATATGGTTGCCCGCCTGCAATCGGTCATCAGCGAAGAGATAAAGAAGCAGCTTCTGGAACAGGAAGGACGCGAAAATCCGGACTATCTGATCGCCTGTGTAGGCGGTGGCAGCAATGCAGCCGGAACGATCTATCATTTCATCGACGACGAACGGGTGAAGCTTGTCCTGGCTGAAGCCGGAGGAAAAGGGATCTGCTCAGGTATGAGCGCCGCCACCATCCAACTGGGTAAGAAAGGGATTATCCACGGAGCCCGTACTCTGGTGATGCAGAGTGAAGACGGACAGATCGAAGAACCTTACTCGATCTCCGCCGGACTGGATTATCCCGGTATCGGCCCGATCCATGCCAACCTCTCCGTTTCCCACCGGGCCTCCATCCTGGCCGTCGATGATGACGAGGCACTGGAAGCCGCTTTCGAACTGACCCGCCTGGAAGGGATCATCCCGGCATTGGAAAGCGCACATGCGCTGGGAGCACTCGGCAAAGTGAACTTTAAACCGGAAGATGTCGTTGTACTGACCGTCTCCGGCCGTGGGGATAAAGATATGGATACCTATATTGAATATAAAAACAGAAAGTAACCGATGAAAAACTATCACTTCAAAACTATAAGCAAACAGGTTCTGGGTGACCTGCATACTCCCGTAAGTATTTACCTGAAAGTACGGGACATTTACCCCGAGTCAGCACTGTTGGAAAGTTCGGACTTCCACGGGAATGAGAACAGCCTTTCGTTTATCGCCCTCTGTCCGCTGGCCAGTATCGGCATCAATAACGGCGAATGTACGGCAACCTTCCCCGACGGGCAGAGCGAAGTAACTCCGTTGACCGAAAGTTATAACGTTGCCGATGCGATGAATGCTTTCCTGAGCCGTTACAGCATAGAAGGTGCCGACAAGAAAGTATGCGGCCTGTTCGGCTACACAGCTTTCGATGCCGTCCGTTACTTCGAGAACATTCCGGTGATGGAAGCCCACCACGAGGAGAACGATGCTCCCGATATGCTATACATATTATATAAGTATATCCTGGTATTCAATCATTTCAAGAACGAACTGACATTAGTCGAACTATTACAGGAAGGTGAAAGCAGCCACCTGCAGGAGATAGAGACACTGATCGAAAACCGTAACTATGCTTCCTATAACTTCCAGACAGCCGGCCCGGAAACTTCTCCTATCACCGGTGAAGAATATAAAGCGATGGTACGCGAAGGCATCAAACACTGCCTGCGTGGCGATGTTTTCCAGATCGTACTGAGCCGCCGCTTCGAGCAACCGTTCAAAGGAGACGACTTTAAAGTGTACCGTGCCTTAAGAAGCGTCAACCCTTCCCCCTATCTGTTCTACTTCGATTTCGGCGGCTTCCGGATCTTCGGATCTTCTCCGGAGACACACTGCAAAGTAGCGGAAGGCCACGCAAGCATCGACCCGATTGCCGGAACAGCATTCCGCACAGGAAATGTAGCACTGGACAAACAACGTACCGAAGCCTTGCTGGCCGACCCGAAAGAGAATGCCGAACACGTCATGCTGGTAGACCTTGCCCGCAACGACCTGAGCCGCAATGCCCACAACGTACAGGTCGACTTCTATAAGGAAGTACAATATTACAGCCATGTGATCCACCTCGTATCCCGTGTAAGCGGCGAGGTAAACAGCGACAGCAATCCTGTTAAGACTTATATCGATACATTCCCTGCCGGAACACTGAGCGGTGCTCCGAAAGTACGCGCCATGCAGTTGATCACCGACCTGGAGAAACATAACCGCGGAGCTTATGGCGGCTGTATCGGGTTTATCGGTCTGGACGGCGATCTGAATCAGGCGATCACCATCCGTACATTCGTAAGCCGCGGCAATGTACTGTATTACCAGGCAGGTGCCGGTATCGTTGCCAAAAGCAATGACGAACGCGAACTTCAGGAAGTTAATAACAAGCTGGGAGCTTTAAAGAAAGCGATCGACCTGGCAGCAAAACTAAAGAATTAAGATTATGAGCAAGATATTATTATTCGACAATTACGACTCCTTCACCTATAATTTATTACACATCCTGAAGGAACTGGGCGCAGAGGTAGAAGTACACCGCAACGACAAAATATCACTGGAAGAAGTAGACCGCTTCGACAAAATATTGCTTTCCCCGGGCCCCGGTATTCCCGAAGAAGCAGGCATCCTGCTCCCCTTGATCCGCCGGTATGCCCCGACTAAAAGCATCCTGGGGGTCTGCCTGGGCGAACAGGCGATAGGCGAAGCATTCGGAGCGACGCTGATTAACCTGACAGACGTTCATCACGGCGTATGTTCCGATATCCGGGTAACAGCGAAAGAACCTTTATTTGCCGGACTTGAGGCAGGTTTCCGTGCCGGACGCTACCATTCATGGGCCGTGTCGCGCGAGAACTTCCCCGACTGCCTGGAAATAACTGCCGAAGACATGGAAGAAAAACAGATCATGGCACTTCGTCACCGCACCTATGACGTCAGGGGCATTCAGTTCCACCCGGAATCGGTACTGACTCCGAAGGGAAAGATCATTATTGAAAACTGGTTAAAAGCATAACACAATGAAAGATATATTATATAGATTATTCGAACATCAGTATCTGGGACGGGAGGAAGCCCACCAGATACTTCAGCGGATGGCAGCCGGAGAATATAACGACTCGCAGATAGCCAGCCTGATCACGGTATTCCTGATGCGTAACATTTCCGTAGAAGAGTTGTCCGGTTTCCGTGAAGCCCTGCTCGAAATGCGTGTACCGGTCGACCTGACCGATTATAAGCCGATCGACATTGTAGGAACAGGCGGTGACGGTAAAAACACCTTCAACATCAGTACCGCTTCCAGCTTCGTGGTAGCCGGTGCCGGTTATAATGTGGTAAAGCATGGTAACTACGGGGCTACTTCCGTAAGCGGTGCCAGCAATGTGATGGAACAGCACGGAGTAAAGTTCACGAACAGTATCGATAAGCTGCGCGAGTCGATGGAAGCCTGCCACATCGCTTATCTCCATGCCCCTTTGTTTAATCCGGCACTGAAGGCAGTCGCTCCGGTACGTAAAAGTCTCGGGGTACGCAGCTTCTTCAATATGCTCGGCCCGTTGGTAAATCCGGTGATGCCGGCCTATCAGTTGTTGGGCGTATATAACCTGCCGTTACTCCGTCTGTATAGTTATACGTATCAGGAGAGCGGAACCCGCTTTGCGGTAGTCCACAGTCTGGATGGGTTCGATGAGATATCGCTGACTACCGAGTTTAAGGTAGCCATGCCAGAGAAAGAGAAGTTATACACACCGGAAATGCTGGGTTTTGCCCGTTGTACGGAAGCGGATCTCGACGGCGGACAGACCGTAGAAGATGCCGCCCGCATTTTCGACAGCGTTATGAAGAATACGGCAACCCCGGCACAGAAAAACTGCGTGATCGCCAATTCGGCTTTCGCCATCCAGGTGATCTGTCCGGAGAAAAAGATAGAAACCTGTATCGCCGAAGCACGCGAATCGCTGGAAAGCGGCAAGGCGCTGGCGACACTGAAGAAGTTCATTTCACTGAATAATTAAGTATGAAAGATATATTACAAGACATCATAGCCAACAAACGTATCGAAGTAGAACGGCAGAAACAAGCCGTCCGCCTTCAAACATTACTGGCATTGGGAGGTGAACGCCTGGAACGTACCACCTATTCGATGCGGGCCTCACTGGCGGCTTCTTCATCGGGAATCATCGCCGAGTTTAAACGCAA
Organism: Parabacteroides sp. HGS0025; assembly: GCF_000969845.1. Lineage (NCBI taxonomy): Bacteria > Pseudomonadati > Bacteroidota > Bacteroidia > Bacteroidales > Tannerellaceae > Parabacteroides > Parabacteroides sp. HGS0025. The sequence continues at coordinate 1,401,967 of NZ_KQ033902.1, read as the reverse complement.
AAGCCCATCGAAAGGCTGGTTGCATCCGGATGCCGCCATTGCCGACGTGATACCGGCCTATGAGAAAGCCGGAGCTTCCGCCTGTTCCGTCCTGACCGACCCGCAGTTCTTCGGTGGTTCGCTGGGCGATCTTTGCCAGGCTCGTAAACAGGTGAGCCTGCCGTTGCTCCGTAAGGATTTTATCATCGATGAATACCAGCTTTACCAGGCCCGTGTGATGGGAGCCGATGCCGTGCTGCTGATTGCCGCCTGCCTGACTACCGACCAATGCCTGGCATTAGCTGAACTGGCTCATACCCTGCAATTGGAAACATTGCTGGAAGTCCATAGTGAAGAAGAGTTGGCCTATCTCAATCCGCATATCGATATGTTGGGAGTGAATAACCGAAATCTCGGTACCTTCCATACGGATGTGGCAAATTCGTTCCGCCTGGCAGAGAAGATGCAGGAGATATCCAAAGAAAAAGATCTTTCCCCGTTGTTGATCTCTGAAAGCGGCATCTCCGATCCTACCACGGTAAGTAGCCTTCGTGAAGCAGGTTTCCGAGGCTTCCTGATCGGAGAGACATTTATGAAAACGGAACAACCGGGTGAAACCTTATCCGGCTTTATAGGAGGACTATCATGCTGATCAAGGTATGCGGCATGCGCGAACCGGATAATATCCGCCGGGTGGCAGAAGCAGGGGCCGACTGGATGGGGTTTATCTTTTATGCCCGCTCCCCCCGTTTTGCGGGAAATCTTTCTCCGGATGAGATAAGCAAGGAAAGGGCGGTTCGCAGACCGCCCGTACGGGTCGGTGTTTTCGTGGATGCAACGCCTGAATATATGATGGAGATGGGAAATAAATATGCGCTGGGGTATTTGCAGTTGCATGGGAATGAATCGCCGGACACCTGCTATGCATTGCAGAAACGGGGCTATGCAATCATCAAAGCTTTTTCCATTGCAGATGAAGAGGATTTAAAGCTGACAGCCGACTACGAAGGCCGGGCCGACTATTTCCTGTTCGACACCAAATGCAACGGATACGGAGGTTCGGGCAAGCAGTTCGACTGGTCGGTACTCACCGCCTATAAAGGGCAAACTCCTTTCCTGCTAAGCGGCGGGATCAATCCGGACAGCGTAGAAGCCATCCGCAATTTCCATCATCCGAAACTGGCCGGGCTCGACCTCAACAGCGGATTTGAAACCGCTCCGGGCATGAAAGATGCAGAGAAACTAAAAACATTTATAGATAAGATTAAGAAATAAATAAAAGACAAGCATATGAATCGTATTACAAATCTATTCGAAACAAAGAAGAACGGCATCCTGTCCGTTTACTTCACAGCCGGTTATCCCGCGCTGAATGATACGGTAACCATCCTGAAAGAGCTGGAAGCCAAAGGTATCAATATGGTTGAAATAGGTATCCCCTTCTCCGACCCGATGGCCGACGGCCTTGTTATCCAGGAAGCTGCCACACAGGCACTGCACAACGGCATGTCGCTTCATCTCCTGTTCGACCAGCTGAAAGACATACGCCGGGAGGTACAGATCCCGCTCGTATTCATGGGGTACCTCAATCCGATCATGCAGTTCGGTTTTGAAGCCTTCTGTAAGAAATGTGTGGAAGTCGGCGTAGACGGCATGATCATCCCCGACCTGCCTTTCGCCGACTATATGGCCGATTACAAAGCCATCGCCGACCGTTATGACCTGAAAATGATCATGCTCATCACCCCGGAAACTTCCGAAGAACGCATCCGCCTGATCGACGAACATACTTCCGGCTTCATCTATATGGTATCGAGCGCAGCAACCACCGGAGCCCAACAGAGCTTCGACGAACAGAAACAGGCCTACTTCCGCCGCATCAACGCCATGAAACTGCGTAATCCCCGCCTGGTTGGTTTCGGTATATCCAATAAAGCGACCTTCGATGCGGCTGCTTCCAATTCATCAGGCGCCATCATCGGCAGCAAGTTTATCCAGTTGCTGAAAAGTGAAGCGACAGCCGCCCAGGCAATCGATAAACTGCTGGATGCTCTCAAGAAATAATACCATTTAAGATAAAGTATGGATAAAACCTGCCATAAATAAAAAAGTCCTGCATGTAATTGCAGGACTTTTTTATTTATAATTCCGCGGAAAGCGAGAGATTCGAACCCCCGGAGCAGTTACCCGCTCACCGCATTTCGAGTGCGGCCCATTCGACCACTCTGGCAGCTTTCCTTTTCTGTGGTTGACGTAGCAAATGTATGGATAATTTCGTGTCGTTATTCTCCAAACAGTCTTTTTTACAGAAAAAAAGGAGATACAAAATGTATCCCCTTCCCCATATTAACAAAACGAATTATCGTTATTACTTGAAATAACGGTTATATAATCCTTCGAAGCCTTTACCATGACGAGCTTCGTCTTTACACATTTCGTGTACAGTATCGTGGATAGCATCCAGATTCTGTTGTTTTGCCAAAGTAGCGATACGTTTTTTATCTTCGCATGCACCGGCTTCCGCTTCCATACGTTTTTTCAGGTTTGTTTTTGTATCCCAAACCACATCACCCAGCAATTCGGCAAACTTAGCAGCATGTTCAGCTTCTTCCCACGCATAACGTTTGAATGCTTCTGCCACTTCAGGATAACCTTCGCGGTCAGCCTGACGGCTCATTGCCAGATACATACCTACTTCAGTACATTCTCCCATGAAGTGAGCGTTAAGACCTTCAAGAATAACAGGGTCGACACCTTTAGCTACGCCTAATACGTGTTCGTCTACAAACTGCAAAGCACCGGTTGTTTCCACCAGTTCCTTGAACTTGCTTTTCGGTTGTTTACATTGCGGACAGAATTCGGGAGCTTCGTCACCTTCATGAACATAACCACATACTGTGCAGATCCATTTCTTTTTCATCTTCGTAAAATTTTATTGGTTGTAAAACTATTAGTATATATATAATCTTTGTTATTCGCTGCGACAAAATTAACCAAACAAATCTAAAAGGCAAGAAATAGGCAATAGATATATTCTATCTGTTAATTGACAAAAACTATGAAACCTATTCCAGCCGGGAAGTGTTTCATTCTAAAACTTGCATATATTATGGATACATTAAAGATTACAAGCTTATTAGGCGACAAGGCAGAGTATTATCTCGGCCATACATGTAAAACGATCGACAAATCGCTGATCCATATTCCATCACCTTCTACGATAGATGATATATGGATCAATACGGACAGAAACATTCAAACATTAAATAACCTGCAAAGGATGCTGGGACACGGACGTCTGGCAAATACAGGATACCTGTCTATCCTTCCGGTAGACCAGGACATTGAACATACTGCCGGTGCTTCATTTGCTCCGAACCCTATTTATTTTGATCCGGAAAATATCGTGAAACTGGCCATCGAGGGCGGTTGCAACGCGGTGGCTTCCACCTTCGGTAACTTAGGAGTAGTAGCGCGCAAATATGCACACAAAATACCGTTCCTCGTAAAGCTCAACCATAACGAACTGCTTACCTACCCGAACAGTTACAACCAAGTGATGTTCGGAACCGTAAAAGAAGCATGGAACATGGGAGCGGCCGCCGTAGGAGCAACGATCTATTTCGGTTCTGCCGAAAGTCGCGATCAACTGGTAGAGATAGCCGATGCATTCGAATATGCCCACGAGCTGGGTATGGCCACCGTTCTCTGGTGTTACTTAAGAAACAACGATTTCAAGAAAGACGGCGTCGATTACCATTCTGCCGCCGACCTTACCGGACAGGCCAACCACCTGGGGGTAACGATCAAAGCGGATATCGTAAAACAGAAGTTACCTTCCAATAACGGTGGGTTTACAGCTATCAACTTCGGCAAAGTAGACCAGAAGATGTACACCGAACTGGCAACCGAACACCCGATCGACCTCTGCCGTTACCAGGTAGCGAACGGTTATATGGGACGCATCGGCCTGATCAACTCCGGCGGTGAATCACACGGAGCTTCCGACCTGAAAGAAGCCGTTATTACCGCAGTCGTGAACAAACGTGCCGGTGGCATGGGACTGATCAGCGGACGTAAGGCTTTCCAACGTTCGATGAAAGACGGTGTCGAGCTATTGCATACGATCCAGAATGTTTATCTCGATCCGGAGATTACGATCGCATAAACGACCGATAAATATATAGGAAGTGCATGGAAGGATCTATCTTTTCATGCACTTTTTTATGGAAAAGCCATTACCTTTGTACCCATTAAATAAGGCAAAATGAAATCTCAGGCTTATAAAGGGCATCTGGCAATGCTGGGGGCCAATATCTTATGGGGATTGATGTCTCCTGTATCGAAAGCAGTGTTAATAGCAGGCCCAATCAGCGCGTTATCACTTACTACGTTCCGTATGGTAGGAGCAGCCGTTATATTCTGGCTGGCTTCGCTCTTCACGAAAAAAGAGCATGTCAACCATCAGGATCTTATGAAGCTGTTCTTCGCCGCATTGCTGGGGATCGTTCTGAACCAGGGATCATTTATCTTCGGAGTTTCTTTGACATCACCGATCAACGCCTCTATCGTTACCACCACAACCCCCATCATCACGATGATCATTGCGGCCTTCTACCTGAAAGAGCCTGTCACCGGAAAGAAAGTGATAGGGATCTTTGTCGGGGCTGCCGGAGCTTTATTACTTATCCTGAGCAGCCAGAGCGCAGCTGCCGGAGGAGGGAAAAGCAGCAATATATGGGGTGACCTGCTTTGCCTGTTGGCACAGTTCAGCTTCTCTTTCTATTTCGTACTGTTCAAGGGGCTGATAGGCAAATACTCTCCTATTACGCTGATGAAGTGGATGTTTACCTACGCTTCCATCTGTACGATACCGTTCACCTTCAATCATATTTCAGCGATCGACTTTGCAAACCTGCCAGCGGAGTTATACCTGGGTATCGCCTACGTTGTTATTGGTGGAACCTTCCTGCCCTATTTGTTTATCCCTATCGGACAGACTTTGCTGCGTCCGACAGTTGCCTGTATGTACAATTACGTACAGCCGATAGTCGCTTCACTGATCGCCGTACTTTGGGGAATGGACACTTTCGGAGTCATGAAAGGCATAGCGGTAGCACTGGTCTTTTCGGGTGTATATATTGTTACCCAAAGTAAATCGAGGGCACAACTGGAAGGTTATCAGGCTGCACAAGGCAAGCCTGAATAACCTTTGTTATTTTCTGCTCTTATTCATTCCGTAACCAGCAATACCCATACACCGCCGGTTTATCCAAAGCACCCTGCTGATACAGTCCGGGACGGGAAATGCGATCCCAACGGACTAGGGATTTCAAGGCAGAGGGGGAAAGGTCGTATTCTATCTCCTTCCACTTCCTGCCGTCTTCACTATAAGTAAACGAGCAACGGATACCGTCTGTCACCTTCATCCGGAGATACAAAGAAGGAGCCGGCAGTTTCATATCGGCCAGGATCAACTCTTTGCCATCGTTCACGGCTTTTAGCTTCAGGCGGTCTGCTTCGCAACCGAGTGTCAGCAGGTTATTGTCATCGCCATACATAACGACACCTTTCCAGCTTTCGTTCTGGTTTACGACAGCAGTCTCCAGCGTATAGTCGGCAGTCGAAGGGCGCAGGCAAAGTGCATTACCCGTCTTGATACCCGGTTTCGGAGAACCGCATAAAGACAGGTTACCGCCTTTCAATTCCGTTTTTACATCGGCATACGGATAATTCCAACTCCATTCGGGGCGAAGGGCCGTTGCCGTGAAGTCGTCGGTAAAATCAAAGATAGGCTCCTGCACACAGTCGGTGAACGGCATGGGCTGTGCCAGGCTGGCATATTCCCCGGTAACGAAATAAGGCCAGTTATCCCCGCCCATTCTCATCTCCTGCAAGTGCGGTTGCCGCCCCTGATAAAAGTCTTTGTCCCTGCTATAAGCATGGCAAAGGTAAAACATACGTCCGTCGGGCGTAGTGGTCAGCGTACCATGTCCGATAGACTGGATATCTTTTCCACCGTGAAGGATCGGGTTACCTTCGTACTTCTCATACGGGCCGGCCAGTTTCTTCGAACGGGCTACCTCTACCGCATAATCGCTCTCCGGGCCACAACAACCGTTTACCGCATAGATAATATAGTAATAGCCGTTTTGCTTAAACCAATGTTGTCCTTCCATCCCCCGTCTTTCATCATCACGCAGCAAGCTGAAAGGCTCACCTTCCAGGCGCAAGCCGTCGGAACTCAGCTTGCAGGCCAGCAATTCGATAGGACGCTGATCCAACCCGTAAGCTTTCCAGGTCATATAAAGCTGTCCGTTGTCTTCAAGGATAAAGGCATCGATCGCTTCTTTTCCGAATTCGACGATGGGACCGTAATCTTTAAACTTCCCTGTCGGTGAGTCGGCTACAGCCACTCCGATACATGAAATATTGTCCGACTCCTTACGAGCAGTATAATACATATATACTTTACCGTTATGGTAATACCACTCGGGAGCCCAGAAAGACGATTTCGTCCAAGCCGGTTTTTCTTTAAAGATATGGCCGGTCTGCTTCCAGTTCACCAGATCGGAAGAAGTAAATACCGGATAATAAGGGGCCCATTCCGAGGAAGTCCCGGTAACATAATAAGTCTCGCCAATCCGCATGATGGAGGGATCGGCTACATCGCCGTGGATAACAGGGTTGGTAAAATAAGTTTGTTGCTGTGCCAGTCCCAGAGTAACGGATGCTGAACACAATAAGATTGTCAATAGCTTTTTCATGGTCTGCCTATTAATTAATAACACAATTACAGCAGGCAAAGATAAATAAAAAGAAACTGCATCAAAGTGCCTGATGACATTTCAATGCAGTTTCCTGTTATTTTATTTCTTTTGACTCTTATAGTCCCGCCGAAATACTCTTCCAAAGATTATCATCGGGTACAGGAGCCACGATCTTTATCGCTTCTTTCGATACCGGATGAATGAATTCGGCACTACGGGAGTGAAGGCTGATACCGCCGTCTTTGTTCGAGCGGTCGGCTCCATACTTCAGGTCGCCTTTGATCGGGCATCCCATCTTTGCCAGCTGGCAACGTATCTGGTGATGACGTCCGGTCTTCAGATCGATCTCAAGTAAATAATAATTATCCGAACGCGCAATCACTTTATAGTGCAGGATTGCTTTCTTAGAGTCAGGCCGTTCGGTATCGTAGGCATAACTCTTATTTTGTTTTTCGTTGCGTACCAACCAGTTGACCAGCTCGCCTTCATCGGCAGGCGGACAGTTCTTTACGATCGCCCAATACGTCTTCTTCACCTCTCCTACCCGGAACATTTCGTTCAGGCGGGGAAGGGCTTTGCTTGTTTTGGCAAACAGGACAACGCCGCTGACAGGACGATCCAACCGGTGGGTCACACCTATATAGACATTTCCCGGTTTACAATACTTCTCCTTCAGCCATGCTTTAAGCATTTCCGAAAGAGGAGTATCACCGGTTTTATCTCCTTGTACAATCTCGCGGCAGGTTTTATTTACCGCGATGATATGATTGTCTTCGTAGATAACTTCCATATTACATATTCATGCCGCCGTCAACCTGGATCACCTGTCCGGATACATAAGCAGACAGATCAGAAGCCAGGAATGTAGCTACATTAGCCACGTCTTCTGTCGTACCGCCACGACGCAAAGGAATTTTCTTGTTCCACTCTTCTCTTACCTCTTCCGGCAACTTAGCAGTCATATCAGTGATGATAAAGCCCGGAGCGATTGCGTTGGCACGGATACCGCGTGAACCCAGTTCCTGAGCCACCGACTTGGCCAAACCGATCATACCGGCTTTCGATGCTGAATAGTTGCTCTGTCCGGCATTACCATGAACACCAACGACAGAAGACATATTGATAATGTTTCCGGCACGCTGTTTCATCATGATCGGAGTACAAGCATGGATAAAGTTGAATGCAGATTTCAGGTTTACGTTGAGCACAGCATCCCACTGTCCTTCGCTCATACGCATCATCAGACCGTCTTTCGTGATACCGGCATTGTTTACCAGGATGTCGATACGACCGAAGTCTTTCTGTATCTCTGCCACTACATTATGTGTATCTTCAAAGTTAGCTGCGTTAGAAGCATAACCTTTTGCTTTAACACCTAAAGCTTCAATTTCTTTCTGTGTTGCTTCACCGTTTTCGTCGATAACCAAATCTGTAAATGCAATATTCGCACCTTCAGCGGCAAACTTCAAAGCAATGGCTTTACCAATACCACGTGCGGCACCGGTAACGATAGCTACTTTTCCTTCCAATAATTTCATAATACTCTTATTTTACGTCTTAATTAGCACTTAATTAAACAGGCACCCGCCGAATATCCGCCGCCGAACACGGTCAGACAAACCAGGTCGCCCCTTTTAAACGTCCCGTCGTTCTGGGCATATACCAACGCTGAACTTACCGAGCCGGTATTACCCAGTTCTTCGATATTGTGCAGGAACTTTTCTTCCGGCAGATTCAGTTGCTTGGCAATGTTGGACATGATACGCATATTAGCCTGATGACCGATAAAATAAGTCAGGTCATCCAGTGAATAGCCGTTCTTCTCCAGCAAGTACACTGCATTCTTAGGCATATAAGTACAAGCCTGGATAAATACGTCGCGGCCTTCCGGCATCAGGATACCCCCGTCGCGCGGACGCAACTGTACCCCTTCCGGGCCTTTTCCCAAATGTCCCAGACCTTGCGTAAATACCTCAAGGATCTGCGGATCATTCTCAGTCATACGTTCTTTTGAGATAAAGAATGCGGCAGCCGCGTCTCCCCACAGGTGGCCGGCTTTCGGATCTGTTTCATTATAATAGGCTGAGTTCTTATCTGCAGAAAGGATCAGGGCTTTCGTAGCCTTTCCCATAGCAAAATAACCTTCCACCACCTCCAGTGCATTCAAAAAGGAGGAACAGGCTGAAGATAAATACAACGCTTTCGCGTTTGTAATATTAAATTCACGCTGAGTATAGTGAGCCGCAGTTGCAACTGTATCGTACGGAGAATAGGAGGCTGAGATAATTAAATCAACATCCGTAATATCATAAGGTAATTTAGGCAGCGCGTTATGTACGGCTTCAATTCCCATTGTACAAATAGTCTCTTCCGGTTTAGCTTTGGACCGGGTTTTAATACCGGTTCTTTGTTCAATCCACTCGCTAGTCAACCCGTTTAATTCCAAAAAATGTTGGTTGTGCACCCGCTCTTCAGGCACATAAAACCCTGTTGCATTGATAAACATCTCTGGTTTACTTAATCTTTATTCCGTTGAATATTAAATTCATCACATTATCTCTTCTCTTGATTCGTTGGCTGATATTATCTCCCATAATACCCCTTATATAAGGAACTTCCAATCCCTTTAAGGCATGATGAAGCACAACCGCAGTAATTTCAGTATCAGGCATTTCAAAAATACCTTCCTTTACACCAGCATCCAGAATTCCTTTCAATAATTCGGTTTCCCGGATGTCAAAGCTCTTACGAACTTTTTCCACGCGCCATATATCCCGGAAGAAGTTGGCTTTCAGCGTCCCGTTACGGAACACGAGCGCCTTGATAGCATCCAGTCTTGCATAAATGAATGTCATCAACTTCTCGTCAGCAGGCAAATCCTTTCCGGCAACATCGAGCAACATCTTATATAACTTATCCAGCTCCGATTCTACCACGGCCAGATAAATCTCATTTTTGCTCTTGAAATACGTATATAACGTACGTCTGCCTTTCCGGGAAGCCTGTGCAATATCGTTCATTGTCGTATTATCAACCCCCATGCGGGCAAACAATTGCCTGGCCACATCCACCAACATTTCGCGTGTTTTAGAAACTGTCATCGGCATCGTATTGCACATTTTGATTAAAACTGTGCGCAAAGTACCTAAAAAAGATTGGTTCTAGCAAGTATATTAAAAAAACTTGCAATAAATTTGTTTTGTAAATGAAAAACCTTACCTTTGCACTCGCAATCACACAATGATTGTAAACTATATCGCGGAGTGGAGCAGTGGTAGCTCGTTGGGCTCATAACCCAAAGGTCGTAAGTTCGAGTCTTGCCTCCGCAACTAGCTAAAAGGCTTTCAGTTTTACTGAAGGCCTTTTCTTTTTTCATCTTCTCTAAGGTTTATTAGCCAAAATTAAACGATCAAATTCCCCTATGGTATGTTTATTGTAGTGTATATGTATGGTTATCTACTGACATAAAGACTTAACAATATAAATAATATGGCTTATATAGACTATTACAACATTCTTGGAGTGAATAAAGGGGCTTCGCAGGACGACATAAAAAAAGCGTACAAGAAGCTGGCCCGTAAATATCACCCTGACCTGAATCCGAACGATCCGGATGCTCACCGGAAATTCCAGGAGATCAACGAAGCCAATGAGGTATTAAGCGATCCTGAAAAACGGAAGAAATACGATCAATATGGCGAAAACTGGAAACATGCCGACCAATTCGAAGCGCAGCAACAACAATACGGACAGTATCAGAACGGCGGCTTTGGCGGTGGCGGCGGATCTTACTGGAGCGCATCCGACGACGGCAGCGGATTCTCCGACTTCTTCGAATCCATGTTCGGAGGAAGAAGCGGCCGCAGCAGTGGCGGAGGCAGCCACATGTTCCGCGGACAGGATTATAATGCTTCACTCAGTCTTTCTTTGGCTGACGCTGCAAAGACACACAAGCAGGTGATCACCGTCAACGGAAAGAATCTGCGTATCACCGTACCGGCCGGTATTGCCGACGGACAAACCATCAAACTGAAAGGCCAGGGAGGCCCGGGCGTTAAGGGCGGTCCTGCCGGAGACTTATACATCACCTTTGCCATTACCGACAACGGCAGGTTCAAACGTGTGGGCGACGATCTGTATGTGACCGTTCCCCTCAACATGTACACTGCCATCTTAGGAGGCGAACAGATTGTGGAAACGATGGACAGCAAGGTGAAGCTGAAAGTCAGCCCCGGCACCCAGAACAACACCAAGGTGCGCCTGAAAGGCAAAGGTTTCCCTATCTATAAGAAAGAAGGGCAGTTCGGTGACCTGATAGTTACCTATACTATCGAGATACCGACTAATCTGACGGATAAACAGAAAGAGTTGTTCCGCGAAATACAGAGTCTTAATCAATAAAACATGAGTACTATGCAAGCAGATTTAATTATAGTCAATGAATATTGCCGGATATGCCATATCGAACCGGCCTTCATTTTCCGCCTGGAAGAAGGAGGACTGATAGAAATCCGTATCGTTGAAGGTGAGAAGTTCCTGAAAGCTTCCCAACTGCACGATATTGAAAGGTATACACGTATGTATTACGACCTGTCCATCAACTTCGAAGGAATAGACGCCATTCACCATCTGCTGAACCGTGTCAAATCCATGCAACAGGAGATCGGCCGGCTGCAAAAGAAGCTGAAGGTATATGAAGCAGATTATTTTGAAGAAAATGAATTATAAAACAGATTGACACATTTGCCTTACTATCAGCAGGGTAAATGTGTCAAGCAAAGAAATACACAAACTATTTGTAAAATAATTTGTTTTGTAAGAAATAATTCATACCTTTGCACTCGCAATCAGGTAATGATAGCAACTATATCGCGGAGTGGAGCAGTGGTAGCTCGTTGGGCTCATAACCCAAAGGTCATAGGTTCGAGTCCTGTCTCCGCAACTACCGAAAGAGAATCAACAAGGTTGGTTCTCTTTTTTTATGCTTTATGCCTCCAGCCTTCATTATTTGCCATATCAAATTAGCTATCAACATATTACAAACAAAACACGGGTTCATTTCGGGTTCATATGGCCGTCATACCTGCTTTCATAGACCTTCATGCTCTATTCTTTTTTTATCACCATTCCTACTCTTTTCAATCAGTAAAATCATATCATTTGCCGATACAGGTAACCAGTTGACAACTTATCATAAATCGTGACACTTCGTCCTGTCTCAGTTTCCTGCTTAGGAAACCGGAGTTTCCATAGGAGGAAACGCGAGTTTCCCGCATAGGAAATTGTAGTTTCCTGCGGAAGGAACTGGAGTTCCCTTATTAAAAAAATTCAGGGAACTGCAATAAATTAAATACCAATACTTTACGCATTTCACCCCAGTTCTATTATTCTAAGTTAAAAGCCGCAGTTACTACCAATCAAAAAATCAGATATAACCCGGGGGGAACCCGGGATGAAGCCGGGATGAAAGCAAAATGAACCCGAAGGGCCTGCAATACATTCTTTAAAGCTTTAATTATCAAAAGGTATATACAATAATGAAGCCAATGAATGCAAAAAAGAGAAAAAGTAGTCTTTAACAACAAAATATAATCTTTTGTATACATGGAATATCAGGCGATGCCTATTACCGACACCTTTCTATACACCGTCAAATGTGTTGAAATTCAGCGTTAAAATAGAGTAAATGCAACTTCTCCCATGAACGTTTTTGCGCATTTTCTGTTTATATACACAGCTAGACAAAAAACACATACCTCTCCAGGGACACGCCCCCTATCAGCCAAAAATCAGGTATGTTTTTTATGAGCAAAATCGCTTCCGACAGTTACCCCCATGTGACTGACGAACATTGTCGTATAACTTAACTTACAACGCAAATGATATATCTCTTGATTTTACTAGCTTTTATAATATCAATCATCTTCTCGATGTTAATAATTCCACGCATCCTGATCGTGGCATTAACGAAAAGACTCTTTGATATGCCTAATGAGCGAAAAATACATACAGAAGCTATTCCCCGCTTGGGTGGGATATCATTCGCCCCGACTATTTTATTCTCATTAGCTTTTGTCTCCGCTATCTCCTATCTGGGTTATCTGTATGGTTTGAAAATACCGAAGGATATCACTCCCCACATCACTCCCGATTTTTATCTGCTTATCTGCGGACTGATCATTCTTTACCTGGCAGGTATTAAAGATGATTTGATCGGCCTGCGGTATCATACCAAATTCATCGTACAGATCATCGCAGCCACGATGCTTCCCCTATCGGGTTTATGGATCAATAACTTTTACGGTTTATTCGGGATCAATGAACTGGCTCCCTGGATCGGGATGCCGTTAACGATATTTGCTATCGTATTCATAACCAACGCGATCAACCTGATCGATGGCATCGACGGATTGGCTTCCGGATTGAGCGGAGCGGCATTGCTCATTTTAGGATCCCTGTTTCTGCACTATCAGATGTGGACGTATGCCATGCTGTCTTTCTCGACATTGGGTGTGCTCATCCCCTTTTTCTACTACAACGTATTCGGACAGGCCGAACATGGCCGCAAGATATTTATGGGGGATACCGGTAGCCTGACTTTAGGATATATCCTGGCATTTCTATGTATCCGTTATGCCGTATACGATCCGTATGAAGCTCCCCACTCGCCCAGTGCGATACTGATTTCTTTCTCTACACTGATCGTTCCGATGTTCGATGTGATCCGGGTTATGCTGATCCGGTTCCGTAGAAAGAAAAGTCTGTTTTCACCTGACAGGAACCATATACATCATAAATTTCTGGCGATGGGCTTTTCACCACGAAAGGCGTTGCTTTATATCCTCGGGATCTCATGGATATTCAGCAGCGTGAATATTCTGCTTGCTCCCTTCGTCAACATCAATATCCTGTTTCTGGGAGATATAGTGGTCTGGACGTTACTGAATGTTTGTCTGGACAAGATATATCATAAGAAGAAAATTATCAATGAAAAAAATATTATTTAAAAGACTGAACTAAAAGATGAAAGCATGTTTTATGGGGCTTGGCTACATAGGCCTGCCCACAGCAATAATAGCAGCCGAACACGGCATTGACGTCGTAGGCGTAGATATCAACCCACAGGTGGTAGAAATGACCAATAAAGGTTTGATCCATATTGTAGAACCGGGATTGCAGGAGTTGTGCCAGCAGGTAGTGGCTTCCGGACATCTGAAAGCTTCCGTCAAACCGGAGGTCAGCGATGTATATCTGATTGTGGTACCGACCCCATTCAAAGGAAACCATGAACCGGATATCTCTTATGTGGAAACGGCAACCCGTTCGACTATCCCCCTATTGAAAGAGGGCGACCTGTTCGTGATAGAATCTACCTCACCGGTAGGAACAACGAATAAAATGACGGAACTGATCTTCTCACTTCGTCCGGAACTGAAGGGGAAAATATACATTGCCTACTGTCCGGAACGCGTATTGCCGGGTAATGTCATTTATGAACTGATGCATAACGACCGGGTGATCGGTGGTATCGATCCGGAGTCGACCGGGAAAGCAATCGAGTTCTATAGCCGTTTCGTAAAAGGTACATTGCATAAGACCAATGCCAAAACAGCGGAGATGTGCAAGTTAACCGAAAACTCGTCCCGCGACGTACAAATCGCCTTTGCCAACGAACTGTCGTTGATATGTGACAAGGCCGGGATCAATATCTGGGAGCTTATCGAGCTGGCCAACAAACATCCCCGGGTAAATATCCTTCAACCGGGTTCCGGTGTCGGTGGACATTGCATAGCTGTGGATCCGTATTTCATCACCGCCGAATTCCCCTACGAGTCGCAGCTGATCGCCAAAGCGCGTGAGATCAACAACTACAAAGCGTTCTGGTGTGCAGAAAAGATAGAAAACGCCATGCTCAAATTCGAGCTGAAGCATCACCGCCAGCCAATCGTCGCCATGATGGGCCTGGCCTTCAAGCCCAACATCGACGACCTCAGGGAATCACCAGCCAAATACATCACAACCAAAGTAATGCAAAGCCATAACAATGCCGACATCCTGGTCGTCGAACCGAATGTGCAGGAGCATAAGGTGTTTAAACTGACTGATTACAGGGAGGCGTACGAAAAGGCGGATATTGTGGCGTTTTTGGTGGCACACGATCCTTTCAAAGAGTTAGTTTACGACCCAAAGAAAATAATACTCGATTTTGCCGGAGTCTATAAAAAAGAATGACAACGACAGAGAGCAACAAGCGCATTGCCAAAAACGCCATGATGATGTATATAAGGATGCTGCTGACTATGGCAGTTACCTTATATACCTCCAGGGTCGTTCTAAATGCACTGGGAGTAAATGATTACGGGATCTACAATGTAGTCGGCGGAGTAGTTACTATGTTCTCTTTTCTGAAAGGGACACTGACTTCCGGAACACAGCGGTTCCTAACCTTCGAATTAGGTAAAAGAAATTTCATCCGACTTCAAAAAACATTTTCTGCCACTCTCATTATCCATTTCTTTCTGGCAATCCTGATCCTGCTTCTGGCAGAAACAATCGGTCTGTGGTTTCTTGACTATAAAATGAATATTCCACCAGACCGGATGTATGCGGCACAATGGTGCTATCAGTTTTCCATTGCCGCCAGTCTGTTAACGATCATCCAGTCTCCCTACAACGCCTGTATCATTGCACATGAGCGCATGAATATCTATGCATATGTCAGCATTATTGACGTGGTACTAAAGCTTTTGATCGTTTATTTACTGGTGATGATAAATACAGACAAACTGATACTTTATTCACTATTGATCTTCCTTGTCAATCTGGTTATCAGCGGAATATACATTCTGTATTGCAGAAAAAAATATCCGGAATGCGCATTTATCATAGTGAAAGATAAGGCACTGTACAAACCTATACTTGTTTTTTCCGGCTGGAATATGATGAGCATGTTCGGATATCTACTTAGTAGCCAGGGAGTAAATATCCTGTTGAATATATTCTTCTATCCGGCTATCAATGCAGCACGTGCGATCGCTTACCAAATAAACTCGGCTTTGACCTCGTTTGTAAATAATTTCCAAATCGCCGTAACTCCGCAAGTCGTAAAATTATATGCCGACGACAAAAAGGAATCAATGAAAAACCTGCTGTACCAAAATTCGAAATACGGTTTTTCATTACTATGGCTTCTCTCATTGCCGGTCTTTCTGGATATCAATAAAATCCTCGTTCTATGGCTGAAAGAAGTTCCTTCTGAAACCATGATCATGGCCCGGCTGGTGATTATTCAAAGCCTATTTTACACCTTCAACCGACCGTTTGATATAGCTATCGAGGCAGTCGGACGCATGAAGGAAGTGAATCTGTTCACCGGCCCCATGCAAATAATGGTATTACCGGTATCGTACCTGCTTCTCAAAATCGGATTACCCTTTTATACACCGTTCATACTGAATATCATTGTAGTGGTTCTCTGTCTGGTGGTAGAAACTCATTATCTGAATAAATGGATAAACATTTCCAGAAAAGTGATTCTAAAACAAATCGTTTATCCTCTTTTCTATATGGTTATCCTGTCATCCATCCTACCTGCTCTGGTTTATTTCCACATGGAGAGCAGCTTGTTTAGGCTATTTGTGATCGTTATAACATCATCATTTTCCGTCATGACATGCTCCTATTTCATCGTACTGGATAGGCAAGCCAGAGATTGGGTAAGAAACAAGATCAAATCGGTCTTATAATTACTGATTACATGAAAAAAGTTATATTATCATTCGACTACGAATTATTCTTTGGAGAAAGATCCGGAACTGTGGACAATAGCATTATACGTCCTACCGAATTATTACTTAATAAACTAAACAGAATCAACGGGAAAGCAACCTTTTTCGTCGATTATTTAATGATCAAGTTTTTAGAAGCACAGCCACAAACAGTGGAAGATGCCCAAAAGATAACAACCCAACTGCAAAAAATCGTGCGGCAAGGTCATCGCATCGAACTGCATATCCACCCTCACTGGATAGATGCCCGCTACAATGGAAACGGAACCTGGGACTTTAAAGATTTTACCCATTACAGTCTGAATTCCTTACCGGAAGAAACAGTGTCCGACATGTTTACTGAAGGTTGTAATATGTTGAACAGGATTGCCGGAACAGTTGACCCTTCGTATCGGATTGTAGCTTTCCGGGCGGGCGGATGGGCAGTACAACCTTTTTCCCATTTATACAAGGCTTTTAAGAAAGCGAATATAAAAATAGATTCATCCGTCTCAACCGGGTTCCGTTACAAAGGAGACGATTCCTTTTATGACTTCACACTTACACCGGACAAACCGATATATACATTTAAAAACGATGTCCTGGTAGAAGATCAAGACGGGGAGTTTATTGAATTTCCCATTTCTTCCTACGAATATACATTCCCCATGCGGATTGTCAATTGCGTACATAAATATCTCACCCCCGGATTATTCCGGCAAACAACAGATGGAACCCATTCCCGGATTTCTTATGGAACTCTTCCGACAAAGATTAGGAAAAGCGGTTCAATCCTGTCTAAATTCACGCTATCACGGATGTCACCCTATGTCTTGTTTCATGCTTTGAAGAAAGAGAAAAAAGAGTTGTTGGTATTTTTGGATCATCCCAAGGACTTTACATTCTCAGCCTTGTCCTTTTTGTCTTTGCTGGAAGGAAACGTAAAGTTTCACCTGTACACAGACTTTATCGATCACTAATACATAAATACAGTATGAATAAAAAATATATATTCCATTGCATGTGTTATTCGCCAAAGGTATACTCCGGTCTCGATAAGTTTACCCTTATGTTGGCAAATAAACTGGCAAAAGATAATTATCATAACATATTCCTGTTTTATGATACACTGGAAGATGCTCCTGTGTACCACGAGGCATTGATAGAGAACGGACATACAATCGTGTTACTGGATTCTAAATCCGGCACACTAAAACTGCTTAAAGAATATCTGAACTGTTTCCTGTTGTATAGACCGGCTATCGTCCATGTCCATTTTACATCGGCATTCAAATTGCTTACTTGTTTCCTCCATCTCTTTTATCACTTCAAACTGTTTATCTCTTTCCATTCGACAGTAAATCCTTACTCTTCCTATAAAGAGTACAGGAAACAGAAAGGATTTGTCAAAACAATACTCTACACTTGGTATTGCCGCTTCGTGTACCGGCAAAGCAATGCCGTTATTTGCGTCAGTCGGGCTGTAGAGCAACAGTATCTTCAGTTTCTACACCAAAACGGAAAAGTCAGATGCTTATATCTGGGAGTAAATCCAGTCACTACCGAACAGGAAAGTGCAAGAGTCAAACTAGGCTTCAACGATAAACCGGTATTTCGGATATGCCATATCTCCGCTTTCGAATATCTGAAAGGGATCGATATAATTATCAAAGCCACACAGATACTAAAAAAAGAATATCAGATAAACGATTTCAAGGTTTACCTGATCGGAGACGACAGGAGAAAAGACAATTATTCTAAGGCAATGCGATCGTTTGCTTCCGAACTCCAAGTAGATAATCATATTGTCTGGCTTGGTAAAAGATTCGATATACTGGAAATCCTACCTGCTTTCGACGTGTATATACAGCCTTCCAGATTTGAGGGACTACCGGTTGCTTTAATGGAAGCATCCTCTGCTGCCCTGCCTTTGATCGGAACACGAATCGGAGGCATACCGGAAATCATCATTCATAAATCAAATGGTTTCCTGATCAACAACGAATCAGCCAGCCAATTGGCCTACTATTTGAATGAATTATACCGGAATAAAGAATATCGCCGGGAAATGGCTGTCCGGTCTAAAGAAAAATGGAACGATTCATTTAATATAGAGAAACAGGCAAACAAATTATACCGAATATATATAAATGCTTAATACAAATCGACTATGATACATATCGTTGTTCTAATTGATACAAATATAGAAAGATACCCTCCCGTTATAGCTCTTCTGGATTCAATAACCCGGCAGGAAGATTTCTCCGTCACCGTTATTGAGGGAGAATATGATCCCAACATTGACAAACGTTATAAAAAACAGGTAACCTTTTTCCACCTGTACGGGAAGCCTTATATGGGAAATCTGTTCCACAAAGCATACGACCGTATTAACCGGATTATTAAATACAGGAAGTTTGTAAAGAACTATTTGGCAAATAATACGTATGACGTTATCTGGATTGCGACAGTCGATACAGCTCTCCACTTACGGGGAATTATCGAGAGACATAATTTTATCCTGAACATATTCGAACTTTATGATAAATTTCCGGTTCGGTTAAAATGGCTGCATCACTTATCGGCGTACGCCCACAATATTGTAGTTCCAGAAATAAACAGAGCCAATATATTCCGGGTATGGTTCAATCTACCAAAGACTCCGTTTGTCATACCTAACAAACCTTCCGAACATCCGTGTTGTAAAAAACTGTCTATCGACCGGATCGACAACACCATTTTGCAGCATATATCCCCAAAGATAATCCTTTACCAAGGACATATCATTGAAGAAAGAAGACTGGATGCTATCTGTGAAGCCGTATCGCAATTGCCGGATTATTGCTTGGTTTTGATGGGAAAAGAAACGGATTACCTGGCTGACCTCAAAAGCCGGTTTCCATTTATCATTCACCAAAATTTTGTATCTCCTCCTCTTCATCTGCATATCACAAGCCATGCACATATCGGGATTGTCACCTATACATACGAATCACTGAATAACATATTTTGTGCACCTAATAAAATATGGGAATATGCAGGGTTTGGGATACCGATGCTCGGAAACAGTATTCCCGGTCTTCAATCGACTATCGGTATATCACAAGCCGGTATCTGTGTAGATACAGACAAGGTTGGAGAGATATTGGATGCAATTCAAGCCATAGATAGCCAATATGATCTTTATAGCAAAAAGGCGCTCGCTTTCTATCATTCGGTTTCCATTGACAATATGTACAAAGATGTTATATACAAATCATTATAACACAGTCGTCATTAGCTCCTGCATCTCTATTTCTTATGCGGGATTAGCCATTCTGTTACCTTTATTTTATCCGGCAAATGCTCCGGATAACGGAATGATTCTATTTCAATTATTCTTCATCATATTGATTTTCATATTGGGTGTTCAGGTCTTTTCAAGAAATAAAATAACCGGATGCCTACTGAGTATTATCTTATTTCAATATGTAACATCCATTACACTACGTTATTATTATACTCTACATTTCGGTAATCCTCTAGGATACAACCCGATCGATTCATGGTTATATCATTCAACCGGTGTTGCGGTTCAGAATTACTCACTGGAAGAACTCTTCACTTATCTGAAATGTAATAGTTTCAATATAGACGACTGGGGATTTCCTCTAATTGTCTATTTTACTTACCACATTTTTGGTGCTAATATAGGAATCGATCTTCTATTACTTTTCAACATACTTGTTATCACAATCTCTTCATTCCGGCTATATCAGTTGGCTGGTTATTTTCTGGAGAAAAGTTACGCCCTTCTGGTCACTTTCATTTGGGGGACGTTGCCGTTTCTGGCCTATACCACAGTAGTCGGACTAAAAGAGAACTTCTTTCTGTTCTTTACAATTTCGTCTTTATATTATATGTATAAGTATCTGCAAAAAAAGAACTTGAAAAACCTCTTGTATTTTTTAGCCTATACAGCTGGTTTGTTCTTTTTTAGATATGCACTGGTTTTTATGATGTTTATCTCATTAATTACCGGTTTACTGCTATTTAACAGCAACAGTTCCAAAAGACTGAAATATCTACTTATCGGAGGGTTTATTTTAGGTGGTTTAGCTTTCAAAATTGCCGTAGATTTTATCGCGACACTGCAAGGAGGCTCTTATGAAGCATTACTCTATGCAGTCACTTACCGGGTCGACGAAAATTCATACGGCGGTGCCTTTACCATGCTGGTTAATTTTATTGCAATGATAATCGGGCCGTTCCCAAACTTCATATCCGACAGCGACAAAGCGAATTATATTACTATATACAGTTATACGGCATTTATAAAGATGTTGTTCTCCTTTTTTTTCCTGTACGGGATCTGGTATATTTTCAAAAGGAAACTTTACTATTATCTACCAATGCTTGCATTTATCTTTCTGCAAAGCATTATGATATTCTTTACTTTCTATACATTACATATCCGTTACCAATTACCTCATATACCGTTTCAACTGATCATTGCCGGATATGGATTGAACGTATTCGTTCACCGGCAAAGCAAAGTCGGGAAGCGACTGCTCATTACTTACATGGGCGGCGTGTTTATACTTATCCTCATCTATAATCTAAGATTGTCATAAATGAATTTACTATTTGTTGTTCCGGATCTTTCAAATTTGGGAGGAGTTGCCAGCCACTATTCAGGGCTACATGATTACTGGACTTTTCCTTTTTCCTACGAATACTATGGGAAACGGAAAGGGATTCCGGCAATTATATGCTTCCCTTTCGATATCCTCAAATACATATTCAAACTAATATTCTGCCGGATAGATATCGTCATCGTCAATCCATCATTGAGAAGATATCAGTTGATACGGGACGGTATATATATCTTACTGGCAAAACTGTTCTGCAAAAAAGTCGTAACTTTTATTCATGGTTGGGACACAAACCTGGCACCTATTCTTGTAAGGAAACCCAGATTATTCAAATTTGTATATAATAAATCCTCTCTTATTTTCGTCCTATCGGGCGAATTCAAAAAGGAACTGTTTCGTATGGGTATTACTTGTCCCATCAGACTGACAACCACCAAGGTAGACGATAAACTTCTAAAGACTTTCGATGTCAACCACAGGACAGGTGAGATCAAGCAAATTCTTTTCCTGGCACGAATCATCAAGACTAAAGGGATCTTCATTACACTGGACACTTTCAGATTATTGAAAAAAGAATTTCCGTATCTGAAATTATTGGTTTGCGGAGACGGAGCAGATTTGGTCGAGGCGGAAGAATATATTTTGCAGAATCACATAGAAGATGTCATATTGACAGGAGCTATTTCCGGCAATACACTGATTGATGCCTTCAAAAACAGCGACCTGTATATCCTCCCTTCTTATGAAGAAGGAATGGCAACTTCCATTCTGGAAGCTATGGCTTTCGGTCTACCGATCGTTTCAAGACCTGTCGGAGGTATCGTTGATTACTTTATCGAAGGAAAAATGGGACATTTGATATCCACTTTCAACCCACAGGATTTTTATGAATGCATCAGGCAACTGATCTTAAATCCGAAACTTACCCAAACAATATCCGAAACCAATTATCTGTATGCCCTAAAGCATTTCCTGGCTTCAACAGTTGCAAAGGATCTGGAAAAAATATTATCAGAACAGTTTCTTCAGGATGAAACTAATGTTTCAATACAAAGAAAATAGTGAAACTTTCAAGAATAAATATGCAAGAAAACAGAGTTACATTAAATGGCATAAAGGTCTTTCCTTTTACTTCTGCCAATGAGCTTTTACAGTATGTGAACAGCCGGAAAGGGATCTTAATCGCCATCAACGCAGAAAAGATATTACATGCAACCCAGCAAACACGTGATATCATAAACCGGAACATCGGTTACTGTGATGGATATGGAGCCGTTATGGCAGTGAAAAAGAAAGGTTATAAAAACGCTGTCAAGATACCAGGCTGTGAATTGTGGTTGAAAATAATAGCTGAATTGTATGATAAAAATAAAACATTCTATCTGATAGGCAGTAAACAGGAAGTCATCGAACAAACCGTAAACAAATTAAAACAGGAATATCCCGATATCCGATTCGCCAATTATCGAAACGGATATATCAAAACGGAAGAGGAAAAAGCAGCTTTGCTCGCCGATATCCAAAACAGGAAACCTGATGTCGTATTTGTTGCCATGGGATCACCTAAACAGGAGTTGCTTATGGAAGAAATGTTCAAAGTGCATCCGGCCATCTATCAGGGACTGGGCGGAAGTTTCGATGTCTACACCGGGCAGGTCAAACGTGCCCCCAAATGGTGGGTCGACCACAACCTGGAATTTGCTTACCGGCTGATAAAACAGCCCAGCCGCATCAAACGCCAGATCCATCTGGTTCGCTTTTTAGTATTAGTCAAACTAGGTAAAATATAATCAACACAAATATGAAAAAGATAATGTTAGTATTCGGAACTCGCCCCGAAGCAATCAAAATGGCTCCGCTTATTAAAGAGTATCAGAAATATCCGGAAGATTTTCAGACAATCGTATGCGTCACGGGACAACACAGGGAAATGTTGGATCAGGTTCTTCATCTCTTCGATATTCATCCTGATTATGATTTGAATATAATGAAACAAGGGCAGGATTTATATGATGTAACAGCACGGGTTTTAACCGGAATGCGGGAAGTCTTGAGCGAATCACAGCCAGACCTTGTACTGGTGCATGGAGATACCACCACTTCCACAGCAACTGCCCTCGCTGCCTTCTATCAGCAAATCCTCGTCGGACATGTAGAGGCCGGATTACGGACACACAACATATACAGCCCATGGCCGGAAGAAATGAACCGGCAACTTACCGGACGAATCGCTTCTATCCACTTCTCGCCGACAGAATTAAGCAAAAAAAATCTGCTGGATGAAAATATTGCAGAAAGGAATATCATCGTTACGGGAAACACGGTTATCGACGCCTTATATCATATGGTAGAAAAGATAAAAAAGGATGAAGAACTAAGACAACAACTGGAAAATGAACTGAATAGGTCTGGATATAAAATCTCGCGATTAACCGAACAAAGTAACCGGAAATTGGTTTTAATAACAGGTCATCGCCGTGAGAATTTTGGAGAAGGATTCATTTCTATATGCAAAGCGATCAAGACATTAGCCGAAAATCATCCGCTTGTCGACTTTGTATATCCAATGCATCTGAATCCGAATGTACGGAAACCGATCCGGGAAATATTCGGAGATTCAAAACCGTCCAATATGTTCTTTATAGAGCCGCTGGAATATTTGCCGTTCATCTATCTGATGGAACAGTCAACACTCGTTCTTACAGATAGCGGTGGCATTCAGGAAGAGGCTCCGGGACTGGGGAAGCCGGTTTTGGTCATGCGAGAAACAACAGAACGCCCGGAAGCATTAAACGCAGGAACTGTCAAGTTAGTAGGAACAGATTTCAATAAAATCGTAACGGAGACATCCCGACTATTGAGGGACAGTACTTATTATGATCAAATGAGTAAAGCCGTGAATCCGTACGGAGATGGGTTCGCTTGCCACAGAATCGTAACAAAAACAAAAGAAATTTTATGAACACTGTAAAAAGGTACTTTTTTTGTATTTTCTGTCTTTTAGTATGTACCGTCATCAAAGCACAGGTACCACAGGAGCTGCTGGATAAAGCCAAACAGGCAGGAATGTCGGAAGAACAGATCCAACAGGAAATGTCAAAATACATCGATAAGACAACAACTACCCAACAATCTCAAGCAGAACAATTAACCCCGGAAAAAGAGACTCCCGGACGAGTACCTCTTACCAATAAAGAATTACCTCCCCTGGAACTCCAACGGGAAGAAAACAAACCGGTTCAGAAGTTGGAAGAGATCGTATTCGGACGTGAAATATTCTCTGAAAAGAACCTGACTTTCGAACCGGTCTTAAATATTCCAACCCCTGTTAATTACCGACTTTCGGCCGGCGATGAAGTGCTCATCCACGTATGGGGTGATTCAGAATTAAATCTGAAACTGACAATATCACCCGACGGAACAATCATCATACCCGATATAGGGCCTGTTGCCCTTAGCGGACTGACCATAGAGGCGGCTGAACAGCGGATACGACAGGAACTTGGTCGCATTATGGCTACGATAGACGGCAGGGAACCCAATACTTTTGTATCCGTCAGTCTGGGACAGATTCGCAGTATAAAGGTCAACATAGTTGGCGAAGCTGTAGTTCCCGGAACTTATACACTGACATCACTCGCTACTCTGTTCAATGCATTATATGCTGCAGGCGGAGTAAACAACATCGGTTCGCTACGAAGTATCAAAGTATACCGCAACAGTAAAGAAATTGCCAATCTGGATGTTTACAACTATTTACTCCATGGTGAATATAATACGAATATACGACTGGAAGACAATGATATGATCATCATCGGCCCATACGAACAGCTCGTGGTTGCCAAAGGGAAAATAAAGCGAAACCGCATCTTCGAATTAAAAAAAGGAGAAACCCTTTCACAATTATTGGATATGGCGGGAGGGTTTACCGGAGATGCTTATACGAAGGATGTTACTGTGAAAAGAAAATCCGGAACGCGTTATCAGATTGCAACAGTGACAGAGGAGCAATTCCCCACATTCACATTTCATGATGGTGAT
Source organism: Parabacteroides sp. HGS0025 (assembly GCF_000969845.1). NCBI lineage: Bacteria > Pseudomonadati > Bacteroidota > Bacteroidia > Bacteroidales > Tannerellaceae > Parabacteroides > Parabacteroides sp. HGS0025. The sequence continues at coordinate 1,376,776 of NZ_KQ033902.1, read as the reverse complement.
TCGTTATTGGTAGACTCCGTCATTCCCTTTTACGAAAACAGGATAACCATATCCGGTGCCATATGGCGCCCGGGAGAATATGAACTGAGTCCTTCTGTTCATACGGTCAAACAGTTAATACAACAGGCTGCCGGTTTAAAAGGAGACGAATTTATAGGGCGTGCCCAAATCACCCGCCTGAATCCCGACTTCACACACTCTGTCATTGCAATCAATATACAAGATATACTGAATGGCACCTCACCGGATATAGAACTACAGAATGAAGACCAGTTATATATCCCTTCACTGTTTGATTTACGGGAGCCATACACAATCAAGGTAGGAGGAGCCGTAAACCAGGCGGATACCGTCTTACCATACCGAAAAAACATGACCATAGAGGATGCGATCGTTCTAGCTGGAGGATTACAGGAAGCGGCGGCAACTGTCAATGTGGAAGTAGCCAGACGTATAAAAAATCCTCAATCATCCCAAAGCACAGAACAAATAGCTAAGGTGTTCAAATTTACCCTAAAAGACGGCTTAGAAACAAGCTCTGGCGACACACTCTTTACGTTGGCTCCTTTTGACGAAGTATATGTCCGTTTCTCTCCGGGATACCAAAAGCAACAGGTCGTAAAGGTGAATGGTGAAGTTATGTTTGCCGGCAGTTATGCCCTTCCACATAAAAATACACGACTGAGTGATCTGATCAAAGAGTCAGGAGGTATCACACCTGGAGCTTATGTAAAAGGAGCCAGTTTGAAACGAAAACTCAGTGATGATGAGATCAGGCAGGTCGAAACTCTTTTACAATTAAGTAATGCCAATAAACAAAGTAAGGATTCGATCTCCTTATCGATGGCAGATATACATGATTATCCGGTCGGTATCAATCTGGAGAAAGCATTATCTCACCCGGGATGTACCGAAGACCTGGTTTTACAGGACGGAGATATTCTATATATTCCTCAGCTACAAAGCACCGTAAAGATCAGTGGTGCTGTAACCTATCCCAACAGCATCACTTATAATAAAGGAATGTCCGTCCGCGATTGTCTTTCACAGGCCGGAGGCTATAACGATCTTTCACGTAAATATCCGATCGTCATTTATATGAACGGGCAGGTTGCAACAACCCGGAAAACTGGAATATTCTTTAAACGATATCCGAAAGTGGAACCAGGATGTGAAATCGTCGTACCGAGCAAGTCACAGCGTGACCGGGGAGCCAGCTTGTCAGAAATCATGAGTATCAGTAGTTCGGCAACATCAATGGCAGCAATGGTAACTTCCATCATAAACATGATAAAAAAATAATATCTATGGATAACGAAGTTAGACTACTCCTATATGCATGGAAAAAGCGAGTATTATTTCTGAAAACATGTGGAACAGCTATTATCATCGGTTTAATAATAGCTGTCAGCATACCCAAAGAATATGTAACGACCGCTAAACTGGCACCGGAAACAAATGATAATACCAGAAAGACCGGGGATCTGGGAGGGTTGGCTGCTATGGCAGGTATCAACCTGAATAATACGGGTAGTTCAGATGCTATATCTCCGGAACTGTATCCGGATGTCGTCCAAAGCATACCTTTCCTGGTCGAATTATTTCCTGTACAAATAACTGATAAAAAGGGTACATTCCATTCGTCAGTATATGATTATATCAGCAAATACCAGCGTGAAACCTGGTGGAGCTATATATTGGGGATTCCTTTCCGGGGATTGGCTGCTATAAAACAACTGTTCTCCGAAAAAAGAGAACAGTCAGATAAGGTGAACCCTTTCTATCTGACAGCTGAACAACAACAGGTTATAAACGAATTAAGAAATCGTATATCCATATTTGTCGATAAGAAAACGATGGTTATAACAATTAATGTACGAATGCAGGATCCTGTCATATCAGCGACATTAACACAGGTCATATTGGAGAAACTCCAGACCTATATTACTAACTATCGAACTCAAAAGGCAAAACAAGATTTAAAATTTACAGAGAAAATATATGCGGAAGCCCGGGATGCTTATTATAAATCCCAACAAACATATGCCAAATTCGAAGACTCGAACAAAAATATTATTTCAGCAAGCTACCGCACAGAACAAGAACGCTTAAAAAATGAAATGACATTAACGTTTAATGTCTACAACTCGCTGGCACAAAAATATGAGCAAGATAAACTTAAGGTACAGGAACAAACGCCGGTATATGCAATTATCGACCCTGCTACTGTACCTTTAAAAGCGATATCTCCTAATAAAGTCATTATTTTGATGGCATTCCTCTTTATGGCTTTATTAACCACTATCGGATACCTCTTTATAAAAGAGAAAATATTATGACCGACTAATCTGTAACCCCTTGTCCGAAAGTCCCATTTCCACAAAGCGGGCATTCGGATTACGTGGGGAAGCAGTCAACTGCTTACGTATCTGTAAGGCTGCTTCGGGATCTTTCGCCACAATATAAAGATAACCTCCTCCACCGGCTCCCGGTAATTTATATCCTAATGCATAATCTTTGATCTGTGTAATCAACTCTTCCACCGCCGGAGGATTGGTACCGGAGTCGAGTGCTTTCTTCTGTTCCCATGTCTTCGCTATCAACCGACCATACGTATCGAAGTTTCCACTCTGGATCGCATCAAACATATCCAGTGCATGCACCTTCATTTCCAAAAGCAGGCGAAGGTGGGTCGCACTGTTCAGAAACATTCCCTGTACGATTTCAGCCAGGATACTCTTTGCAGTACGGGTAATCCCAGTATAATATAGCAAATGACAGGCCTGACATTGCGGATCGGTAAACAGATGTTCCGGCAACCAACGAACGGAAGGATTCTGGTTGAATCCCTCACCCGTCTGTAAAAGCTTCAATCCATGCAATACACCACCGTATTGATCCTGCCATCCACCACCGGTTGTCAGCAACTGCTCAAGGATCAAGGTACGATAGCCTATTCTGTTTTTATCCCAAGACAATCCGCAAAAATCGGAAACGGCCCCTAGCACCGTTGCAGCAAGGATAGAACTGGTTCCCAATCCGGAACCTGCCGGAATAGCAGCCAGTAAAGTTACTTCCAGGCCACAGCCAAAATCTTTCAACTGATCTTCCAGAGAAGAATAATGTTCTGCTGCAAATTCAGGGACAAAACCTGCCAAAGCCAATGCCGCTTTAGGTATGGAGAAAGGAGAACCTATCTTCTTGAAATCTTTCAGTTCCTCCCAGGTTGAAACAACTTCCATTGCACCCAGGTCGATAGACCGTAAAATCACCTTATACTCTTTCGAAGGTTTAACATATACCTGCAACGGAGGTTGCCCGTTCAACTCGATAGCCACATTCACCACATTTCCTCCGGCATACATGCAATAAGGCGGTGTATCTGTCCATCCCCCGGCCAGGTCGATACGAACCGGACTACGTCCCCATACGATCTGATCACGATATACATTCAAAAAAGGAGATTGCTTTTCACGGGAAACAGAGCCAATCAATCCTTCCCTAAGCAGAGAAAAAGCCTCCTGCTGCTCTTTCTCATACGATTTCCTTTCCAGTTGCATAACACGTGCCCGAAACATTCGGTTATGTATCTGCTTCATTAAAGGGGCATCAGAAGAAAGCGGCGTCGGTAACTCAATTTTACCTGCAGCGAATTCGCTAGCGGCATCGGCCAAATCCAACTGGTAAAAGACACTTTTCTCATGATTAGCGGCCAACATCGGCCAGTTTGCCTGACGAAGTTTTTCACGCTGGGAAAATAACCTGCCCAGGTTTGCACGGTCAGATAATTCGTTCGCAGACATCTTTGGAGACAATTCCCATATTTTCCGTCCATTTTCCAGTTTCGGTTCAGATACCATCCAACGCATCACCAATCCCAATTCTTCAATATTCTTGCAGACAGGGAACAACAAAGCATTTTGCAAATCGTCAAAGGCATCTATCTGTATCTCTCTTTCCTTCATCCAATCAAGAACAGATCTCCCTAAAAAGAGCGTATTACCATCTGTGGATCCACCTTTAAACGGATCATTAAAACCGTATGGACGAGCTACCCATTCCTTTTCTCCAATCGGAACGACATCAATACAAACACCGGAGGGTATGTTCAGTTCCCAGTCATTTTCCGGTACCCCTGTAATAATATGACGATTATCCAGTATCCAATGCTTTCCGATATAACTGTTCTCAATCCATAGTTCGGAGTTAGCAGCAGTCAAAGACAGATTTATTTCTGCATTTTGTACGAACATCGCAGGATGAGGTTTCACCTTCCGATGCATGATAGCACGCTGGTCACGCACCAGATTCTGAACAGCCAGAGTAGAAGATATTAGTTCACGACTTGTCCCGTAATGGTAAAACTCGCCACCCTCTAAAGGAAGAATAGCAACGCTAAGCTGATTTAATCCGGAATCGGAAATCCGGGGATGCTCTCCCAACGACAATCCGAAATCGGAATAGAGGTCATACGACTTCATTGTCTTTCCATCAGCCGTATACGAACGTTTCATCAACAGTTCCATTGCCCGGTCACTCAACAACCAGACACCTATATCCATCAGAAAAAGATGAGTCTGCGCCAACTGTCCCAAAACAGTCAGCGACGGTTTTTGCAACATAAAGTCCAACTTATCGGGAGTCTGTCGGTCCGATACAAACACGCCATGATTGGTTGCCAGAGCCGGGTCGACCCATAAGCCATAACAAACGACATCCACCTCGGGAATATCCTGCAACGGCATACTGTTGCGTATATATACATCGCCACTCGCTATTAATGTATGAAGCGATTCCGGGGCTTTATGCATTATTTCCTCATAAAGAGGAAGCTGTAAAGACAGCAAGTTCTGAGATAACTTTTGTCCTCTGGCCCACCGGAATACCGGGATCGGTGTCAGGATTTTTCCCGACGGAGCATAACCAGGCAAACGACGACTCTGCCCTCCGGCATGCAACAGGATTCGTTTCTCTCTGGCTAACCACTCTCCGGTTGAGGCTTGTGGCGCTTCATGTTGCCGGCACGCTTCAACCAACCAGGTCGTTCCCCCACCCGAACCCAATCTGGCACCCACCGGATCAGAAGTGCAAAACCATTCATCCACATCAACTTTCGTAATTTTGTGGAAACTGTTCACCAAATTGGGAGGCAATGATAATAATTTCTTCATATTTATATTTACATAGAAGCAATGAAAATCGCTTCTGTTTACTAATCTAATCTTCGTGACAAAAGTAATTTATCCTACCCAATAGCACAAAAAAACGATACACATATTGTTTCTGTATCTCATTTTGCCCTCGATATATTAAATATTAATTTAATTTTACAATTCAGCATACCATTGATTTAAATTATTATATTCATATTTGTAGGGAAAAACCACCCACATATCCAGTTGACGATAAAAAACGTTGGTTTTTACTAATCACCCCCTACTTTTTAGTTTTCTGACGTATCTTTAGTTATTCATTTAATTTTCAGATTGTATGATATACGGTTATGTAAGAGTCAGTACGGATAAGCAAAGTACTGAAAATCAACGATTCGAGATTGAAAAATTCGCAAAAGTCAAGAACATGCGTATTGATCGTTGGGTAGAAGAAACAATTAGTGGGACAACTGATGTTGCAGAACGGCAACTTGGTAGATTAATCAAGCAAATCCGCAAAGGTGATATTTTGGTGACAACCGAATTATCCCGGCTGGGTCGTAATCTAATGCAGGTAATGAGCTTTCTTCATCAATGTATGGAAAAAGACATTTTCGTGATTACGGTAAAGGAGCGCTATGAGTTAGGGAATAACATCAACAGTAAGATTTTGGCTTTTGCTTTTAGCCTAAGTGCCGAAATTGAACGTAACTTGATTTCCCAGCGAACCAAGGAAGCGTTAGCCAGAAAAAAGAAGGAAGGGACTAAGCTTGGCCGTCCTAAAGGTGGTAAATCCGACCAGTACAAACTATCAGGTAAAGAAGGACTGATACGCAAGCTTTTACAGGAAAAGAAAACCAAGTTGTATATTAGTAAGAAATTGGGAGTAAACCGACAAACACTGAGAGATTTTATGAGAATGAATCCGGAGTTGGATTAATTATAGAAATATTAAGTTATTGGCAACCGAAGAGTTACTGTCTAAATTGTTAAACAATGCAATCCCAGCAAATGAAACCTAAGCTAAATTGGTTATTTAAACTTGTTTGTTCTAAATATATGAAAGACACTTGTATTGGAAAATCTGAAATTAAGAATGTTGGTGTTCCAAAGGAATATTTTACACTCTGTTTCATTCTAATTATAAGCATCTTAGCATACAAATCTGATCAAGAAATATTTCAGATTGAATGATTCAGGTATCAAATGTAAACATACAGGCAATCTTCGGGTAAAAACAGATATTTTTGGGTATAAAACAGTGATTGTAACAAATACACCCAAGAATGTAAAATCAAAGAATATAAAAAAATGAACACGTATTTATTATAGTAAAATAGAGAACAATTCGATAGAAAAACAATCAACCGGGAATGGATAAACAGCCCATCCCCTACTTTAGTATTAAATTGCCCGCTGATAGTAAAAACTTGTTATTTTAATCTCGTTTTTACACATTATTATACTATAAATTAATTAATAGTGAATAAATACACTATCTTTGGGAGTATTAGCGCTATCAGGAATATTCGTTGAACCTTATAAAACAGACAACAGTATGGAAAAGACACTTGTAATATTAAAACCATGCACCATCCAACGAGGTTTGATCGGTGAGATCATTTCTCGTTTTGAAAAGAAAGGATTAATCCTTTGCGGTATGAAAATGATCTGGCTGACCGATGAAATTTTGAGCGAACATTACGCCCATCTCAGGGAACGGTCGTTCTTTCAAAGAGTAAAAGATGCTATGGCCGTATGCCCGGTAATCGTTTGTTGCTGGGAAGGCGTCGATGCAGTACAGGTAGTTCGAACATTGGCCGGAGCTACAAATGGCAGAAATGCTGCACCCGGAACTATTCGTGGAGACTATAGCATGAGCGTACAGGAAAATATCGTACATGCATCCGACTCACCGGAAACAGCAGAGATCGAACTGAAGAGATTCTTTAAAGAAGATGAACTATTCGACTATGAGATGAAAAACTTCCTCAGTCTCTACGCTAACGACGAATTTTAAAGATTCAAAGAAAAAATAAAAAGCCGGAAAGGAGTTGATAGATCATCTCTTTTCCGGCTTTCTTATTTCAGATATTTCATTCTATCCTCTCGGACTGAATGAACAACCTCATTACTAATCTAAAAATCTAATACCATGAAAAACACACTACATCTTATAAACAAGTCCCTGATTAAAAATGTTCCGAAAAAATAAAGAATTTCATTGCAGTTGTATTATTCCCGAATTGAAACTATATTTGTACTGTATTTTAAACACGAGTACAGACAAAAAATAAAAAGAAAATAATATGCATAGTTGGTTTGAATGTAAAGTCTCCTTCGAAAAAGTGTTGGAGAACGGAATGCAAAAGAAAGTAACAGAACCTTATCTGGTTGATGCCTTGTCGTTCACTGAAGCAGAAGCTCGTATCATTGAAGAGATACGTCCGTTCATCTCCGGAGAATTCACAGTGACAGACATCAAACGTGCGCGTCTTTCAGAGTTGTTCTTCAACGAAAACGGCGACCGTTTCTATAAGATTAAAGTGTACTTTATCACGCTTGATGAAAAAAGCGGTGCTGAAAAGAAGACAGCAGCACAAATGCTGGCACAGGCATGTACGCTGAAAGAAGCTATTGCCGTTCTGGAAGAAGGAATGAAGGGTACCATGGCCGACTACACAATCGCATCGGTTACTGAAACCATGCTAATGGATGTATTCCCATTCTCTGCCAGCGACGACAAAACACCTAAATCCGGTGAAGAACTGATTGCCGAACAAAAGAAACAAGCAGAAGCCAAAGTAGAGGAAGCATGAGTATCTCCCAGAATATAGTACAGTTAAGGGCATCGCTACCGGCAAACGTAACGTTGGTGGCCGTGTCTAAGTTTCATCCGGCAGAAGCATTGAAGGAAGCCTACGATGCAGGCCAGCGTGTTTTCGGCGAAAGCAGGGCACAGGAGCTGACGGCTAAACAAAAAGTACTACCGGGTGATATCGAATGGCACTTCATCGGGCCGCTGCAAAGTAATAAAGTAAAAGACATCGCACCCTTTATCCATACAATCCACAGTATCGATTCGTTCAGATTACTGCAGGAAGTAAACAAACAGGCTGCCAAAAACAACCGTGTGATCCGTGTCCTGCTGGAAATACATGTTGCCCAGGAAGACACCAAGCATGGGCTGACACCCGATGAATGCCGCGAGCTCCTGCAAAACGAACAATTGGACGAACTCGGAAACATTCAAATAGTCGGATTGATGGGAATGGCGACTTATACTGACGATACCGCTCTTATCGAACAAGAATTTCACCTTTTACATGAACTTTTCAGCGAATTAAAAGCTATATATTTCAAAGGAAATGATAATTTTGCAGTACTATCTATGGGAATGAGCCACGATTATCCCGTTGCCATTCGCCAGGGTAGCACTATGATACGGGTTGGAACCAGTATTTTCGGTGAACGCGAGTACTAATACATTAAAATTGAATCTGACATGATAGACATTAAAACCCAATACGCAGGACTAACACTTCGTAATCCTATAATCGTAGGAAGCTCGGGGCTGACTAACAACGCGGAACGAAACAAAGAATTTGAAAAGGCAGGTGCCGGAGCCATCGTTCTCAAATCCCTTTTCGAAGAACAAATCGAAATGCAGAGCGATTCGCTTATGCAGGACGCAGATTATCCGGAAGCAGCCGACTATATTCGCGGCTATGTAAAAGCCAATCAGGTGAACAACTATCTGGAACTGATAAAAAAGACCAAAGAATTGTGCACGATCCCCATTATTGCCAGCATTAACTGCTATAAATCGGACGTATGGATTGACTTTGCCCGTCAAATAGAACTGGCCGGTGCGGATGCTTTGGAACTGAATGTATTCTTTCTGGAAACAAGCCTGGAATACAATCCGGAAGAAATACGCGATCTTTACGTCAATATCATCCGGAAAGTAAAAGAAACCGTTTCAATCCCCATTATCATAAAGATCGGAAAAAATGTCGGAAATATCCCGGCATTGGTCAATACATTGAAAGTAAACGGAGCAGACGGCGTAGTGATGTTCAACCGATTCTATCAGCCGGACATCGACATCAACAGTATGCAGATCGTATCGGGCAACGTATTCAGCAACCACTCCGACTTAAGTGATACAATTCGTTGGACAGCGATCATTTCAGGAAAAGTACCCGGAATAAGCATCGCTTCTTCAACCGGAATACACGACTGGGAAGATGTTATCAAATGCCTGCTGGCAGGAGCTTCAGCCGTACAAATGTGTAGTGCCGTATACACACACGGAGGTGAAATTATTTCACAGGTACTTACATGTATAGAAGAATGGATGCATCAGGCACATTATCAAAATCTGTCACAGTTCCAAGGTAAACTGAACTATGCAAACATCCCGAACCCCGCGATGTATGAACGTTCACAGTTTATGAAATACTTCTCAAACAGAGACTAAAAACTATCGTTCAAATAAAATAGAAGAGACAGGGTAAACACCTTGTCTCTTTTTGTTTCATCACTTTTTGCAATTTATTTTCCACTAAACACTATTTATATCAGAAATATTATTTACCTTTGTACCATCAATAAAGAAAACAAGATGGAAGCTATTTGTGTTATAAAGGACATATATAAAACATTATACCAGTTTGAAAAAGCATTTTCAGAGGTACATGAGATCACAATCAACGAAGCTATGTTGCTATGTTGCCTGAAAGACAACGAAGCGAAGTCGGCCGGGACGATCTGCGATTATATAGGTTTATCCAATTCACGCGTATCCAAGGTGATCACGTCGGTAGAAAACAAAGGGTTTATCCGTCGTAGTATCAGCAAAGAAGATAAACGTCAGATGTTCTTTTCGCTTACACCGAAAGGGAAAGAGAAAGTACAGCAAATGATGAACGCAGAACTGCGTTTCGACGGCCTGTTCGGTAAACTGCAGCAATGCATGGAAAAGGGTTGACTCCCTTTTTTTACCTATTTATTTTCCATTAGCAAATATATACAATAACAATAAAACAATAATAAGATGAAATACTTAGTAATCGGAGGAGTTGCCGGTGGAGCAACAGCAGCAGCACGCCTGAGAAGAATGGATGAGAATGCAGATATTATCCTGTTTGAACGCGGGAAATACGTATCATATGCCAACTGTGGACTACCTTATTATATAGGCGAAGTAATTGCAGAACGAGATAAACTATTCGTGCAGACAGTCGAAGGTTTCACAGCCCGTTTCAACATCGACATTCGTCCCGAACAAGAGGTGACCGCCATCCATCCGAAGGATAAAACCGTTGAAGTGAAAAACCTCGGAACAGGACAGACATATACCGAAAGTTACGACAAACTGATACTATCTCCCGGAGCCGAACCGCTTCGCCCCGGCATCGAAGGCATCAACAGTAAAAAGATATTTACCTTACGCAACGTTCCTGATACAGATACAATCAAGAATTATGTGGATCAGAACAAACCTCGCCACGCAGTGGTTGTAGGCGGTGGATTTATCGGACTGGAGATGGCCGAAAATCTGTACGACCTGGGTATTAACATCGCTGTCGTTGAAATGGCAAACCAGGTAATGGCTCCGTTCGATTATTCGATGGCTGCCATCGTACACCAGCAACTGATCGATAAAAAGGTCGATCTGCGTCTCGAAGACGGTGTTTCACGTTTTGAAGAGACATCTGAGGGTATCCTTGTACACCTTCGTAGCGGTAAACAAATAGCTACCGACCTGGTGATCCTCAGTATCGGCGTACGTCCCGAAACACGGTTGGCAAAAGAAGCCGGACTGGCTATCGGTTCACTTGGAGGAATTGCCGTGAATGACTATATGCAAACTTCCGATCCGGATATATATGCCCTGGGGGATGCCGTTGAAGTAATCAATCCGGTAACAGGCAAACCGGCCCTGATCCCGCTCGCCGGGCCGGCCAACAAACAAGGACGCATTGTGGCCGACAATATCGTGTTCGGCAATCGCGAAACATATAAAGGCACCATCGGCACATCCATCGCTAAAGTATTCGACCTGACAGTTGCAGCTGCCGGAGCCAACGCCAAGTTACTGAAACGCGAAGGTATCGCCTACCAATCATCGTACACACACTCTGCATCACATGCGGGTTACTATCCGGGTGCCGTTCCGATGTCTATCAAAATACTGTTCTCTCCCGAAGATGGAAAGTTACTGGGAGCACAGATCGTTGGATTCGACGGAGTAGACAAGCGGATCGAAATGCTTGCCCAGGTAATACAGCGCAAAGGAACGGTTTACGACCTTACGGAGCTCGAACAGGCTTATGCTCCCCCCTACTCGTCTGCTAAAGATCCGGTAAATATGGCTGGATATGTAGCTGAAAACATCCTTACCAAAAAGGTCGAGATCATAGGCTGGAGAGATATAGCCCGACTAAGCAGTGAAACGATACTGGTAGATGTACGCACAGCCGATGAATACAGTTTGGGATCTATTCCGGGAGCAATAAACATTCCGGTAGATGAACTTCGGAGTCGCTTGTCGGAGTTGCCTAAAAACAGGCCGATCGTAGTAACTTGTGCAGTCGGATTACGCGGATACCTGGCTTACCGCATACTGGTTCAGCATGGTTATAAAGATGTCAGGAATCTATCAGGTGGTTATAAAACGTGGAGCATAGCTACGGCTAAACCGACTTTGGTTCAAGCAGGAAGCAATCCAAAAACGACAGAAACGGAAAAACCGGTTGCTACCGTTGCGCCTCACTCTTCCACCCGGCAAACCATCCGGATCGATGCCTGCGGACTGCAATGTCCCGGCCCGGTCATGCAACTGAAAAAGCATTATGCCGAAATAAATACGGGTGACCGCCTGCTGATAACCGCAACCGACCAGGGATTCGGTAAAGATGTTGCCGCCTGGTGCAACATGACCGGGGCACAACTGGTAGGAGTTGAAAACAATTCAGGAGTCATCCACGCCACAATCGAAAAAGGTGAACCCAAAAGTGCCTGCAAAATGGTGAATGGTGGCGATAACAAAACACTGATCGTATTCAGCGACGACCTGGATAAAGCCCTGGCTTCCTTCGTCATTGCCAACGGAGCCGCCTCGACTGGCAAGAAAGTGACTATGTTCTTTACCTTCTGGGGACTGAACGTAATCAAGAAACGGCAGAAACCGGCTGTTTCCAAAGATATCTTCGGAAAAATGTTCGGTTGGATGCTTCCCGCACATAGCGGCAAACTGAAGCTGTCGAAAATGAATATGGGTGGTGCCGGAAGCTGGATGATGCGCCTGATCATGAAGAAGAAACATATCGACAGCCTGGAAAGCCTTATCGCCCAGGCAGCCGAGAACGGTGTCGAAATGATTGCCTGCACCATGAGTATGGATGTGATGGGCGTAAAACAAGAGGAGCTGATGGAAAACGTCACACTGGGAGGCGTCGCCACCTATCTTGAACGCGCAGAAGATGCCAATGTCAATCTGTTCATCTAAAGAATAAGGGCTATACAAAAAAAGGCTGCATCCTTCTCGGCAAGAGGATGCAGCCTTTTTTATATAAGGTAATATGCTTATTTAATCATATCGAAACCAGTATAAGGGATCAACGCTTTCGGAATGCGGATACCTTCGGGAGTCTGGTTATTTTCGAGCAATGCAGCGACGATACGAGGTAACGCCAGCGCACTACCGTTCAGCGTATGACACAGCTGAGTCTTCTTGTTCTCATCGCGGTAACGACATTTCAAACGGTTTGCCTGATAAGTATCGAAGTTAGAAACAGAGCTGACTTCCAACCAACGCTGCTGTGCTTCAGAATACACTTCGAAGTCAAAGCAAAGAGCAGCAGTAAAGCTCATATCGCCACCACACAGGCGAAGGATACGATACGGAAGTTCAAGCTTCTGAAGCAAACCTTCCACGTGATCCAACATCTCCTGGTGAGACTGTTTTGAATGTTCCGGTTTATCGATACGCACCAGTTCCACCTTTGAGAACTCATGCAGACGGTTCAAACCGCGTACGTCCTTACCGTAAGAACCGGCTTCACGACGGAAACATTGTGTATAAGCACAATTCTTTATCGGCAATTGTTTATCATCCAGGATCACATCGCGGTAGATATTGGTTACCGGCACTTCTGCTGTCGGTATCAGGTAAAGATCGTCCACTTCGCAATGATACATCTGTCCTTCCTTATCGGGAAGCTGACCTGTACCAAAACCGGAAGCAGCATTTACCACTGTCGGCGGCATAATCTCCATATATCCGGATTTACGTGCTTCATCCAGGAAGAAGTTGATCAGGGCACGTTGTAACCGGGCACCCTGTCCTTTGTAAACCGGGAAGCCTGCTCCTGTGATCTTCACACCCAGGTCAAAGTCTATCAGGTCATATTTCTTTGTCAATTCCCAATGGGGCAGCGCATCTTTCGGCAGTTCTGTTTCCATACCGCCCATTTTCTCCACCACATTATCTTCTGCACCCACACCTTCCGGCACTTCATCGTAAGGGATATTCGGAATCGTATAAAGCAGATTCTGCATTTCTTCCGAAGCCTGATCCATTTCAGCCTGGATTCCCTTGCTGATTTCCTTGATATCGGCAACACGCTTTTTAGCAGCCTCAGCTTCTTCTTTCTTGCCCTCTTTCATCAGGCCACCGATAGCTTTCGACAGCGAGTTCACCTCTGCCAGGTTATTATCTAATTGATTCTGTGTACTACGTCTTTTATCGTTCAGTTCAATCACTTTAGCGATGGTTTCCTTCGCATCTTTAAAGTGTTTCTTCTCCAGACCACGAATTACGCGGTCTGTTTCTTCCGTAATCATTTTAAGCGTCAACATACTTGATCTATGTTTATTTATTTGAAGTGCAAAGATACATAAAAAAGCAACTTTCGGCCTGATGTTCACAAAAATATCTTACTTCACCCTTCCGCCTGTTATCCAGCTGCGTGTGAAGTAAGGTTCACTCAGGCTACTGACCATAACCCCCTTTGAAGTACTGGTATGGATAAACTTCCCGTTTTTCAGGTAGATACCTACATGATTAGGTACTTTTTTCTTCCCACTGCCAGTCCTGAAAAACACCAGATCGCCCTCCTGCAACTTAGAACGGCTCACTTTCTTACAGTTATATTTCAACATATCAGCCGACGAGCGTGCCAATTGTTTTCTATAAACTTCACGGAACATGATGGCTACGAAACCGGAGCAATCCACTCCCCTTTTAGTGCTTCCGCCCATCCGGTGAGGAGCCCCGAGCCATTTCGCTCCCTCATTATAAAGAAAAATATTATCTTCCGCCGTAATACGCACACCATATAAACGTGATAATTCTTTAGGCCCTTTAAAGTCGGCAGGTAACGCGACACGTTTCTTACTGCCGCAGGATGTTAGAGCCAGTATAAACAGAAACAGCCAAAGGCTGAATATGGGATTTTTATATATCATGATTTATTTATTCTCTTTCTGTAGTTGGAGCAATAGGATTAATTCTTAATAACGCAAATATACTCATTTTTCAACACCATTCGAAAAGTCTTTAGGGTTATACCCCTAAAAACTCCACTATACTATCTACTTATTGGGGGTATAACCACAAACACCGTCACATTCCGATTATCGACTCAAAATAAGGATTCTGTTTATGTCGGGCATAATTAGTTTCTGCTATTTTTATCGATGTATTTGCGTAACAATACTCACATTGATGTGGGCAGGTATCATACATTCCAATATCCTTACTGGCTATGCATCCGCAAAATAATCTTTGTCCTTTATCTTTTTCCGGAGATTTCCTCCCATTTCCGAAAAGCTCCAACTGGGTCTCTGCCGGATTATACCCTACAAAGTCCATCAATTGCTTATCACCGGAAAAACATTTGATCATCAACCCATCGTCTATACATTTATTATGGGCAATCCCATACCGATCCAAATTGATTTTCTCTCCACAAGTAGCCAGCGTATAACCCCAGGATGCATTTAAGTTCATTAAACCTCTTGCCAGATACTCCATATCATCCTTTTCAAAAGATCGATAATTAATATGATTCTTTTCCAGATTCGCTTTCACTTTTCTGTATTCCGGAATATCAGCAAAACTGAAAACTAATTTCTTCGTATATCCTTTCAACTGATTACCTATATATTCAACCTTTCCCAGTAAATCATCTTTAGAAACCCGGTCAGTCAACATCATTGGATCAAAACGCCAGATCACCCGGTCACTATCCAACCGGTCGACCAATCGTTTAAACGTATCTATCCGTTCCTGCAAAGGCGGTACATTCCTCTCTAATCCCTCTTTTTCATAATCATTCAATGTATATTGAATATATGTATGTACATTCATTTCCTCTAACTGATCTAAATGCATAAGAAGATGTTTAGGATTTTTAGACCAGAAAACGATCAGCCTTGTATCAGCATAAGACACATAACTCCGCACCTTATTAAAAGGATTGACCCAAACCGAATACCCTTTCTCCAAGCGATAAAAGAACCAATCAGCATAGAAAGCCGGTATATCAGTAGAACGACTGGCAGATACGATAACAGGAGATTTCGCTTTCACGACTTCCCCGCTATCATTTAATATATCTATATGTTCGTTCTTTCTCATACGACAAATATACATGAAATAGTTATTACCTCCGCTTCGTTCTATATCAAACAAAATACTTATCTTTGTTATTCCGACAAAGTAAAATGATTATGGATAAAAATTTATTTAATGCTTTGTTTCCTCTAAAAATACAAAGTCTGCTGGAAGAGCTTAGAAGACATCACTCGCTTTCCCTGCCGGAAGCATTGCGCTTTCTATATACATCCCATACATACGCTTTACTGGAAAAGGAGGAAACCAAGTTATGGCATTACAGTCCCCGCATGTTAGTCGAAATGCTGTTTCATGAAAAAGAAACAGGTGAGGTTTATTTCCCTGATTTAGTATAATTACTATGGAAACAGCTGTACAACAATTCATTATTTTTTGTCTGGAAAGTTATAAGACATCAAAAGGCATTAGCGGTGCCGAAGCCTGGAAAGATTTCGAGCAGTTTGATGTAATTCCTTATTTAACAGAAGGATTTGAAGTGCTTCATACTCAAGGACAAGAATATATCATTGCCGACATTAACGATTACATTCACCACAAACAACAAATAAAATGATCATTTACCACGGAAGCACACAAATTATAGATTGTCCCCGGTTAATTGAAAGCGATCGGTTTCTTGATTTTGGGAAAGGCTTTTATACGACAACCAATCTCGAACAAGCGACTCGCTGGGCAACAATCAAACAAAAAAGGACTGCTTCTGAAGTAGCCTATGTCAACCTATATGAAATAGATAACGAATTATTATCAAACAAAGATTTAGCGATCCTTTTATTTCCGGAAGCAAATCGCGAATGGCTTGAATTCGTGACTGGAAATCGGCGGGGAAATCCCTTACATGAATATGACATTGTAAAAGGAGCCGTAGCTAATGATACTATTTATCAAACTCTGGTTCTCTACGAAGCAGGAGCTTATACCGTAGAAGAAACTGTCACCCGGCTAAAAGTACATCGGCTTTTTGACCAAATTGCTTTTCATACAGAAAGAGTTTTGAGAGAGATCACGTACCAAAAGACTATTTTAGTTTAATCAGCATCACCAGAAATAAGATTACCAGAAACACAAACACCCACCTGGCAGAAGATAAATTCACAACATGCTCTTTTTGTAAGGAGTCAGAAGCAACTGAACGGCTGCTGCTCACTGATCCGGACTTAACTGACGTCTTTGTTTCTATTTTACCCTGATCGTCGATAGTGATATGGGTAGCGGAATGTACCGGTGCCCGCGTAGCTATGCGGCAACTGTCAGGACGGAGCGTATCCGGACGACTGGTATCGAACACGATATGTTCTATATCGATCGTTTTATTCCGGGAAGCCTGGAATAAATCCTGCAACAGCAGGCTGTCGCTTCGTACAGCCTGTGCTTCGGTAGTCATTTCGCGGTGCATGCTGCCTTGCCGCCCGGCACTACAACCGGGCAACAATACAAGCAGTAAAACAATAAAAAACATTAGAAACTTATCTGATAGACTCATACAACTCCTCCCCTTTCATTTATTAATAATGATCTGATAACGGTTCGCCCCTTTCACCCTGAGTGAAAGATGCAGGAACTTCTTACGTTTATACAGAATAGCCTGGTCGAAAGGCAACTTGCAAAAACGCAGCACATTCAACAACACCTCCGGATCAGGCACATAACAATCGGCCGCCTCCCCTTTCACATGCTGGCTCGAAGGCACGCCACCCACCAGCTTATTCACTTCCGGACTACGATAACCGCTCGTTATCGCAATGGGCTGTGCGTAAGCTATTCGCAACGGTTGCAGCAAACGCTTCACCAACTGTTTCATAGCTAACTGAGCCTCAAAAGGCGGATCGTTCCGCAACCCGTTCTCCACAGCCACCCGGCTATATGTCATTTCTTCCCAGGTAAAATTCCTACTTATTTTCTCGTTCATCCTGAATTGATTTTACTTTATACGAATAATCCACCCCAAACAAAGCCCCGGCAAAGGTGCAGGTCTCCCCGAAAGCCACCAGCACACTACTATGGATCTCCCCTTTCGGAGCAATCCAGAAACCGGAGAAAAGAAGGACAATCCCGCTCAATACGAGCAGGATTGCCATTACCAATTGAACTGTCAGTTTCTTTTTCATACGTTCCTCTGCTTTTTTTAAACTGTCAATTTTTCAAAATCGAATTACTCGATAACAGGACGATCGTCTTCACCCTCGCTGTCGTTCTTCTTTTCAACGACTTTCACGTCATCTTCTTCAAACTTCGCGAGTTCGCTGGTCCAGCGCAAGCTGGCACCCGGCGTAAAGATGATACGTGCCTTTTTAATCATAGAAGCATTAAATGCCTCCTCCGTATCCGCACCCTTCGAACGGACAGAGAAACGAAAACTTCCGAATTCACCCACCTGTACGATACTTCCCGAGCGAAGCTCCAAACCCATCACCCAATTCAGCGAGTCGAGTATCGCCTTTACATCGGCACTCGACATAGCCGAACGGCTGGAGATCAATTCACACAATTTTTCCATGTCACAATAACTCGACGATTTGGCTACTGCATAGGTCTTCACCTTGTCTTTATCGTCGCCACTAAGCACCCGACGTTGCACTTTTCTGAATTTCAATGCCATAACTTTTAAGTTTAAATGGTTGATATATTTGTTTCAGAGGAACGATACAAAAGTAAGGAGATACAGATATGTTAAAAGCGCAACCGACCTATTCAATAAAGTACTATTTACCAAACCATTATAGATATAATAAATCTTAATTACCCTTTTTTCACGATACTTCGTTGCGGCGTTTTTGGTGATCATTTAACTATTATCAACTAAACGGTATCAACCATTATAGTCGTCCTTAATTTCTGTTTTGCCGGATAAGATCAGGAGTTCTTTGGAAGTGGGTTTTTCTTTGCTGATATTTTCAGCCAATGTTTTGACTTTTTCGGAAAAGTTGAAACAGATGGTAATCGACATAGCCAGGCGGCTTAATGAAGTTTTGGCAGTACGTTCTATCGCTTCTATCAGATGAAGCGTTCGGATAAACAAGGCAGGATGGCGAAGGGTGTAGCGGATATGTCCCATCACGGTTTTCTGTTGAACAAAGTCGGCGTAAGCTTGCCGGTCATGTGCGATCACGGCTTCTATAAAAGTCTGTTGAGATGGGGGTAATGCAGTCCAGACACTAAAAGAAACCTTATAAATTTTTTCAAGGAACTTTTTCCGTCCTTCTTCCGACATAGCATCCAGGCTACGGTTAAACTCGTTTACATCAGGAACTTTTCCATTAGGGAATAAAAGCTCAAACTTATTCTTCTTTTTCATATATATAACAGACAGGTTTCACTTATTAATTAAAAAGGAACTGTAACCATTACAGTTCCTTTTATCAGACAATTACCCGGAGTGATATTTCACACCGGCGGCATATACCCCGCTTATTTTAAGAATTCAGAGCCTTGAGTAAGAACTTTCCGGGTTTAAACTTCACACTCGTACGAGCCTCTATCACACAGGGAGTACCTGTATGGGGATTACGCCCTCCCCGCCGCTTCTGCAGCCAGGGCTCAAAGCTTCCAAATCCCTGGAGCATGATGGCCTCATGCCCCAATGTTTCTTTCAGTATATCCTGAAAAGCATTGACAAACTGCCGGGACTGACTCTGAGAAACATTCATCTTTACTGCTAATTCGTTTACTAATTCAATTTTGTTCATAATTCATTTTCTTTGATTTTTGATAAATAATTTCTGTTCCTTTATATTATAGCAATTTCTTACCTGAAGCGGTTCTGGAGATCACGGACGCAGCGAACACTGCCACCGTTGTTCGAGGTCTTGGTGAAGAAGAATCTGCTAGCATCAAAGTAGTGTATGCACCGATTATTACCATCACCTTTGTAGACCGAACTACTCCAGTACCATCTCTCGAACCCGCTGGCACCCTCTGAGCTCTCTATTTCCTCTTTGTTATTATAGATAGCACGTAACTCTATCAAAGTAGGTAAACGCCAACCGGTACCATCCTCATCCAATTCAGAACAATAACTTTGCTGTACAGAATAAATACTAGTACCAGTTTTTTGCCCCTTTTGTATTTGTATAGAATAAGAACCTGTCATTGTAGGAGGCTCGGATAAATTGACATCCGTGATACCATGAGAGGGCGCTGTATCTGTTCCATCAGCATCAAACGGAGGATGTGTTGTCCAAGTGTATTTATCTCCACTCATTTGAGTATAATAATCCTGTAATAAATTCTGATCGATTGTTACAATAAACCCAGTCAGAGCAGCCGCCTGATTAACCTCCACTGTTTTTGAATGATCACCACCGGGTACAGCAATAGTAAATGTAACAGAACGGGCACCAAACGAATTCGCAGTAGCTGTAAACGTCAAAGTCTGCTTTGTATTCCCAATTTCAGATGATATAATATCAGGTGTAATACCATCAGTCGTCACAGATGGGCTCACTGTCCAAGGCAAACCGTTTGTGCCTTCCACCTCTACTGTGCCAGAACCGCCTGTTTTTTCAAACGACAATTCCGTTGGGAACACGGTAAATGTAGACCCCGATCGCTTTACAGCCACTGTTTTCTCTATATTCCCTGCTTTTACTGTTATATCACCCGACAATTCCGTACTATTGAGATTCATTCCACTCGCTGTATATCCTACAGTCTGACTACTGCCATTCGTTGTTCCCGGAATCGAGCCTGTCAGGGATAACCAATCAGGGGTGGTAATAGAAAAGGGTAATCCTGAAGTTCCTTTAAACGTCAATATTCCACTGGCGTCAGCCGTTGCAGCCAATGTAACAGGACTGCCTGAAGCAGTCAGCGACGAAGCTTTCTGGCTTACCGTTATTTTCGCAGTCGGCCCCGTGGATGGGTCTCCCGCACGGACTGTTATTTCATCACTTCGGGACTCGGCATTCGGATTTACCGGCACATTATAATTTATATTCTCGGCAGAACCGGTTGTCGGGCCACCGGAACTTTCAGCTAAGGTAATCCAACTGCCATCCGTTACGCTGGCCGCCCAGTTCAATCCGGCGGTAGCCGTAAAGGAAGAGGTCAGACCGTTAGCAGCCTCGGCATTTACCTCTTTTGAAGAACCCGTTACGGTAGAACCCACCTGGGTAACATTGATATCTTGTTTCAATCCGGTATAACTCACATTCCCCACCGATGCCCCGGCTTTTACCGTTATTTTTCCTATACGCTCCGTTGCCGACGGGTTACTGGTTTTCGCCCTGACAACCAGCGTTTGTGTCTCTGCCGGAGCTTCATTACCCGATGTAGCCGGATTTGCCGTTGCCCAATCCAACCATTCTCCGTCACTTAAAGCAGCCGACCATTGCAAGCCACTCGTTGCTGTAAAGGAAGAAGAGCCTTCCGAGCCAGAGGCAGCCTCCAGGGATATATCCTCCCCTTTTGTCAAGGTCGAGCCACTTTGCGTAAGGGTGATATCCTGATCTATACCGTTCACTTTCAATGTAAACGTCACTCTTCTATCTTCCGCCTCCGGATTGGCGGATGCAGCCTGAAAGGTCACCCTATAGGGGCCATGATAAGAAAACGTTGCACCGGCCGAAACGGAAGTACCGTCTAATAAAGCCGACAACCACTGGGGCATATCGAAACTCCACGGTTGACCCGGACGGGCTGTGATCTGTACCTCTTTTGTTCCACCTTTCTCCGCCGGCATCTTTCCCTCGTCAACGATAATGGGAGGTATTTTTCCCACCGTGATACGTTCGTCGGAAACATCGATACCAACCAGGGTGACACTCATCGTATAATGTGAGTTGCGTATAATATCATAATTATTCATACTACTGCCCGGATAGAACCGGAAGGTAACCTCCTCATACCTCACCCCGCCCTGCACTGCCGTTCCGGTCAGTTCGATACAGGTTGCATTCGTTACACCGGTACCGGTCTTTTTCTTTTCCGAGTCGACAGCATCCGGGCCACTGACCGTTCCTGCCATGTTTTCAGGCAGATACCAGTAGATCGTTGCTCCATCGGCACTGGCCGTTCCACTATACGTGCCATAACTAAGGCCGGATAATTGTGTTGTCGGAGCTGTTACCTGCGATTTATCAGGGACGGATCTCAGCGCCACCGAGATCGGAGTAAACGTAAACCCCTCTCCCATTGAATAAGTAAACGTGATCTTGGCCAGGAGACGGGTCAGCTCCACTTCGATATCTTTCATACCGGTGGCAACCACCTTCCCCTCCCACATGCCTACCATCCGGCATAAGTTATCATTCGGTAAGCCTTCATCGGTAAAAGTATAGGGTAACGCATGTATTTTTAATGTAGCTTCATCGACTATTTCACCCAGGTCGCCCGCGTTAGATATGAAATACACATGGCTATTGCTCTCGTCCTGAATCTGTTTCAGTTTCAGGTTAACCGTAGTGCCGGTCATCGATTCGAAGTATTGGTTGAACAGACGCACCCCCGTTGTTGCATTATACTGCCCGACCCATAGGTTGGCGATCAGGTTTTCCCGGTCGGCCTCCAGTGCCGTTGTTGCACGTGTCTGTAGCGTATCAGCCACACCGGCTACCGCCAGTGTATCCGACTCGACCGTGCCGTTGGGGGTAAAAATTATGCTACGGGTAACGGGAGTCCGGCTAGCCAGCACGTTCAGGTTGAACCCGGCCTCCACCTCCTTCAAGGCATGAGGCGGAATATCCTCTTCTTCCACCTCCGTCTCAGTGCAGCCACCAGCAACAGTAAGAAGCAGCCACACCAGCAACCATATCGTTTCATTCGTCCGTCTCATTGTATTTCATTTTATTTATTCCTCCGCTCCTACATTGCCATTCCCACTCCAATCGATGTCATCCCATTGGGCCACCGTTATAGTCGTTCCTATACCTTCGTTGATATCCGGATCGGTAGGGGACTGGTCGGAACCTCCTACACCGGAGTCTGTAAAAGTGATCGTATTCCAGTTGAGCACCTTCATCAACAGTGAACTTTCGTTGTTCTTTACCTCAAGTGTGAAGATATAGCGCTTACCGGCATCGAAAGTAATATGCTGATCGATCGTAGCCCGCAAAGTAGCCGTTTCCTGATTCCTGACTACGGTTATCTCCACATCGAACGCCTTATTGTCTTTGGGAAGGACAACCCCTTTCGTCTTATTCAGCCCCATTCCGTCAGGGTCGGATGCAGCCTCCACCGATTCAAATTCTCCACTTTCAAACGTCACGGTTGCCTCACTGCCCGTGCTGCCGCCGGTAGGTGTTATCCCCGTATCTTCTCCGGCCAGCAGGCTCGCTCCCGAAGAAGATATCCCACTAACCGCCAGCTTCGTCCCGTATAACGTATTAAAAGGAAGCGCATTCTCCGGCGAAGGAGCCACATTGAACACTACCAACGCACATTTCCGGCAAAAAGTAGCCAAAGTCACCAACCGGGAAGTGGCCGATATGGTTACGCCACGAACAAAAGAGGTCATCACATCCTCTTTATGGGGAATATCGGTTATCCGATAGGTATCGTCTATGCCTTTTGCCAATATCCGTGCAGGTGAAACGGCATAGAAGTCGTACACACCTCCCTTCACTGTCAAACCATTGGCTTTCCCTTCTATCTTTTTGCCTGTCGCATCGACCAGGCAGGGCGACAACGAACCGTCGGCTCCGATCACATAGGTAGCCTCAAATGAAGGAGCCGATGCGGAGAACAAGACCGGTTCTTGTACACTTTCCACACTTCCTCTGAAATAAGCTCCGATCCGTACCGTCGTACCTTTGGGAAGCGGCGTAGGGACAGCAGTCTCTCCTGTACGGGTCAAAAGCTCCGGCACTCCCAGATCGGGTTTGCCGAAGCTGAGGGTTACCGGCCGGCTCTCCTCCGGTACGATCTCCTCCACCGGCCCCGCCGTACACCCCGCCAGCAGGCCACCGGCCAGTACCCCCAACAGATACACTTCTACTCGACTCCGTTTCATCTTATTTCGTTTTGCTCTTTAATTGGCACATTATTCCATCGGCACCTCAGTAATCCCTCCTTCATTCCAACCGGCTACTACCACATTGGCTATCTCGATTCCCTGCGGGGACATGCCGATGTTGTAGATGTAATTATTTCCCTTTTCCCAGTTTACCGTAAAGGTTCCGGGAGCATCGGTATCTCCGGTGGGCGACATGGTGAAGATACGCTCATCTTCGAGCGTCAGCTCCAGGGTGACATCGTCGGCCACTGCCGGGATCACCAGACCGAATGCCTGTACCGGAATGCCGGCCACATCGGCCGGTTCACTCACACCGGTTCCTATGGTACGCATATCGCCACCGGCCGTAAACGACAGTTCACCTGCAACGACCACCGTATCACCCAGTTCACCCGTAAAGAGGTTCAGTGTAGCGGCGGCGGACTTTTTCAATCCCCCACTGCTTTTCAGCACCACCTTTTTCACCTTACATCCGGCAAAAGCCGTTCCGCCTTCTTTTTCCAGCACACGGAAACTGACCTTCGCCAGCGCATGATTCATCAGGAGCGACACGGCCGGATTCCAACGATCCATCTCTGTTGGAACTTGGCAATACAGGTAATCAGCCTGATCGATATCCCACTCCACACTGCCGGTAACCTCCGCTGCTCCAGCAGCAGGTACAGTAAATTTGAACGTCTGCCGGTCGAGCACCTCCACGTTACCCATTACAGGCACCTTTAGTATACCCGATAACGACACACTCTTTTCCGCCGGAGCATAAGCATACACCGTTCCTTTCACAGATGACAGCAGAAGGGCCTCCTGTCCGGCTGCCGGCTCCCAAGCCGCCGGAGTAGCCGCCGCATTGTAAATAAACTGTACTGTCGTATTCCCGCTGTCATAGGCACTGACTGTCCCACTCCCGTCCTTCTTCGTAACACAAAGTCCCACCTTTGTGAGCGGATTAGGATTTGTACCGGCTATATCGTCACCCGGGCCTCCCGTGGCAATACTTCTCGACTCCACCTCTACCGACAAGCCCAGGTTCTTTACCCCGAGGGGAACCTCCGCTCCGCCTTTACCATCGTCCCCACCGCCACCCACGGAGATCATTGCTTCCGTACAGGCATTGGCCAGCAGAAGAAAGACGGCTGTCGAAAATGTATAGATGAACTGTTTCATGGGCTTTGTTTTTGAGAATAATTAAAGAGGTATTTCAGGTTGCTCCTTGTCTTCCCACTGTTTTACACTTACATCCACAACCGTCAGCTTAGTACGACTGGCCGAGAAGGTATAGATATAATTCAAACCGGCTGCCCAGGTGTTACCCGGCAGAGTGATGGTATAGTCAACTGCAGGCTCAGCACCTTTCTGCAAAGTAATCACTACATCAATCTGATCATCTCCAAAACCGTCGATCGGATAGACAACAGTACTGACTGTTTTAGAAACGGTCTTACCGTTTGTTGAGGTTGGAGTGGTTCCCGTCGGGATAAAAGCATGTTCACCTTCGGCTTCGCCCTCTTTGATCTGTCTCATCAGTATATAATCGGTTATCATACGAGCCATAGAGGTAGTGGTAGTCGTTTCTGTGATCGCTCCGTCTTTCAAGGCCATCTTACCGTCTCCGGTTTTGAACAGATTGGAGCTACCGGCATGATTCTTAATCTCGAACTTCGTGAATTTCACATCACTGTCGCTTAGATTTCCGCCGTCGTAAACACGGAAGGAAACCATCGCCATCGCATGTTTCATATCCAGGTTAATTTCGTAACCCGGGTTGGTGATACTGGCATTATCCCCGTGACCCGGAGTAACAAGCGGCTGGCCGTCGGCACGTCCGTTATTTACGTTACGCCCATTCGTTCCGGCAAAATAGAGATAATCATTTTCGGTAGATGAGGACAGATTAACCAAGTCGTCAACATTTACTGCAACCCATGCGTTTGCGCCATTCCACTTTTTCTTTGCATTGTTAGTCGCAGCATCGATCGCCTCTCCCGTGGCAGGAACGGTTACAGGGATTTTAAGGCTGGATTCGTTGCTGATGCCTGCCAGGCCATTTGCCGCATCCGCTTTATACGGATAATAAGCATACACCTTTCCAATCTCTTTTGTCAGATAATACGGGACTTCTTTCGTTGCCTCATACGTGCCACCTCTCTCCGTGATTGAAATCCAATTGGCTCCCGCTTCATCCCCCATATACCATACATGGTGTTTTTCTCCATCGTCGTCGGGAGTATACCAGCCGGTTACGTCGCTGTTGGTTATCAGCACGCCTATACCAGGCGCAGTGGCATAGTCGGTATAAGTAATAACCTCACCGCTTACCACCGATTTACTAACCGATCTGGCTCCGGCCTCCACCTTCAGATTTGCCGCAACACCTAATGCAACCGGATCGTCATTACCACCCGGCTCCGGATCTATTGCAGTCTCTGTTTCCGAACAGCCTATCGCTGCCAGGAGGGCTATCAGCATGGCCCACATAGTCACAGTCTTTTTCATTTTTGTTTTCATTTTGATTGATCTTTATTGTTATTACTTTTATCTTGACGCAATTTCTATGGATTCTAAATCGGCCATTCGCCGGCATCATGTTCTGTCCAGGCCTCTACACGGACAGAGGATATCCGTACCACACCGTTTCCGCTGAAAAAAAGCGAGACGACATGACGCCTGCCGGGTTGAAAGCCGCCTTCCACCGTGACGGATACAGGGGTTACAGTTTCCACTTCATTTCCCCGGCCGTCTTTTGTTGTCGTGATCTGCAAATGCAATGGATGTTCCGCCGTACCGTCGTCCACCGGAGAAACCGGAAGCAGGATATACCCCTGGGGGTCGGGAAGTTCCTCTCCTTCCGCAACCTGAGGAACCGTCAAACCGGCGACATCCTGCACGAGGAGATCCTGTATTTCGCCTTCGGAAGAAATATCCGCCAGCGACGGAGATTCGAGCCGGCAATCCAGCTCCTGCCGCGTATGTACCCCCACTACCTCCATCTTCGTGACCGCTCCCCACAACTCCGCCCGGTCGCCATAACAGGCCCATGCGACCTGCGTCAGCAGATGGCGGAACGTACAGGTGTGTACCGGCTCATATATGCTGCCCGAAAGGCAGCCTGTAGCCATTATATCCGTCTTTCCGTCTACGGTAAACGTCGCCTTCCCTGTTTGCAGATCTAGCATACCGTCTCCTAACGGGTAATACCCATGTAAATGGATCATTCGCCCGTCCGGCGGATACCATTGGGGCTCGTCAAACACGATCAGCCGGGAACCGGCACCTCCCTCACGTACCGCTTTACAGACACTCCACGCACCATAACTGTCCGCAGATGCTGCTGTTTCATCCTGCCGGGCAAAGCCAACTTCCAATTCTCCTTCGTAGCCGGAGCCGATCACCCCGCGGGTGGACAGGCCGATCATCCCTTCCAATCGAACCGCCGGTTCAGGTTCAGGCAACTGCACAGGATTACCGTCCGAGCAGGCGGCAAGGGCCGGCAACAGGAAAACGGAGGCTATTTGTATCAATTTATTCATCGCTGTTCGTTTTTACTGTGGAGTCACAACCACACTGCCCCTGTTACCCGACACCCATTCGGCGATGCCGGCTTCCGCCAGTATCTTACCGTCTTCCGTAAAAGTGAGTGTAACCAGGTGCGATTGTCCGGCTTTGACGCCATTGCTAATGTTATTTATAGCAAGAGCCTGCGTCCTTTCCCGCCCCTTATACGTCGCTGTTATTTCCAGGTCGATGGCCGCTGCCTCCGTTCCCATATTTGGAACCGGAAAAAGCATCAGGTAACCGATCAGCGGATTTGTTGCGGTAGCGACTGAAACGGCTTCCGGACAGTTCTTTACTGCCAGTGTTTGATTCTGTAAACCGGTAGCTGTCAACTTAGCCCCATTCGTTTTATCCAGCGACAGGGTCAATGCGGTATACGCATTCGTTACTTTTATAGAAGTAACCCCCGTCCACTGGGTGACAGCGTCTGCAGAACCAATGCATTTGAATTGCAGCTGGGTAAGCAGGTGCTGAAAAGTAAGTGAGGTAAATTTCTGATCCAGTGAACCCGTCTGCACCTCCGTTGCCATAATGTCCTCTCCACCCGTTATCGTATAGTTTACGCTCACCGGATTTGAAGTAGTGCTTCCCAACGCCTTGCGGGGATAATAACCGATCAGGGCCGATTGGACGTTCCCCGACAGATAGTTTTGTTCCGGATTAAAGGTAATGGATGTCTTGCCCACACCGCCGGTGCGAACGGCTTCGATGGCCGGACTTTCCCAGTCGGAAGCTGTAGCCGAATGATCGATGCGGGCGAACGACACATCCAGGTTTTCGGCATAACCGGCATCGATCACCGTGCGGGTGGTTTGTCCGATACCGGCGGTGATACGGATCGCTTCCCCGCTGTCTGCCACCACCGGGGCTTCCAAGTTGGTACAACCGGCCAGAAAAGCGGCGGCCAACAGGCTTGCCTGTAAAATCTCAGTTGTTCTCATATTATACCAGTGTTACATTATTACTCTCTTTCTTATCTGATCTGAAAACGATACACCAGGCAGACTTTCAGGCCGGCCATAAAGCCCGTCGAGACAAAACGGGCCTCCAGATAATTCCTGTCGTCTATCTTATCGTAACGGTATTTCTTTCCGTCCGAAACCGAACGGTAGCCTGCCCTCACATTCACTTCAACACAAAAGCCTCTGCCCAAAGGAACCAGGCAACCCACGGAAGCACCCATCGACCAGAAACGACCGGTACGGCCATAGACCACTTCTGTATCCGGATCAATCGCGCTGCCGCGCACATCAAAATCACCGTATTCACCGAACAGTCCGGTGGTGAGCCACGTAAACCTGCCGGAGCGCAACGGCCAAAGGCGGGGTTCGACTGATAATTCGGACACCGACCAGCGGTCGCGCGTTTTATTCTTGTAGGCAAAATCGGAATACATGCCCGATACCACCAACGACCAACGACCGGCAAAATACCATTCCACCTCCAGGTTAGGCATAAACGAGCCGGAGTGTATCTTCGTTTCGCCTGCTCCCAAGAGGACGGAAGGTACTACCCCGAACCAGGGAAGCAGGTTGGTCTTGATCGACATATAGACAGGCGATCCTGTGCGCTCGTTTTCTACCACCGGCATTTCCTTCATCGGCTTCTCTTCCGCTGTATTCTCTTCAGTAGCCGGCTTCTTTCTGACCAGCCGTACCGTTTCGCGCGTCGTCACGACTACCGACGACGGGATATTTCCTCCCAATGTATCCACAACCGAAGCCAGGCAGTAGTCTTCCAGCTCCGAAGGATTGAACAGAGGATCGTCGATACGATAGACCACACGGTCGTAACCTCCCGCCTCGCCTCGTCGGAACAGATCGACATAAGGGATGGCTCCATATTTGGTTAATGCTTCCCTGACGGCTTTCGGATAGCGGCTTTCGCTATACCGGATGGACGTATTGGCAAACCAGGGTAACGGTGATTCCACCAGATAGACATGTACCCGGTCGCGGTAACTGCCGCTACGGTCGATATAAAATGCCACGCATTCACCCCAGATATCCAACCGAGTTTTCAGATAGGCACGGATACGGTTCGCACGGAGCGACGCTTCGTTGACTACGGCATCTTCTCCCGCATCGTAAGCGTTTACATGCGAGATGATAAGCAGATGGCAACTACCGTTCAACAACCGGTTTCGGAAAGCAGAGAGCAACAGCCCCATCCGTTCCAACTGGTAGGCGTTATCGCCGTAATCAGCCAGGAACATATCGTTCATTTCCTTAAAGGAGAATAAAAAAGATTCCGCTTTCGTATAAGAGGT
This sequence comes from Parabacteroides sp. HGS0025, assembly GCF_000969845.1. Lineage (NCBI taxonomy): Bacteria > Pseudomonadati > Bacteroidota > Bacteroidia > Bacteroidales > Tannerellaceae > Parabacteroides > Parabacteroides sp. HGS0025. Next base: position 1,347,203 of record NZ_KQ033902.1, on the reverse strand, counting down.
GGTCTGTGCATTTGCCACCGGAAAGAAAAGCACGGAAAGCAGGAACAGGCAAAGTGTCGTTCGCTTTACTTCCTTGATCCTTTCAGATATTTGCCGGTTCATCCTATACATACCCTATCTTCTCTTGATAATCAGTTTTTTCAATTTTTGCCTCCCTTATTTTATAAATAAGGGAAAACCGTTAGAAAACACCTTCGAAGAAGAAGGATTTTAGCCTTAGAAATGGCAAAAACACAGGATTGGAATCTTTTTAAAATACTTTTTCAGGAAAAATGAAGAACTTCGGTAATCAATTTTTTCTAACAGATATTAAAGAGATGGCATTCCCAGCCCCCTTTATGCCTACATCTCAAAAAATCAGGTTGTAAGACTATAAAGCAAGCTCGTGTGTAAATATACATTAAAACAATGTGCATTTTTTAATAAAATGCGGAAAAAGCCTTGTTTATTAGTAGGAATCTATCTATGTTTGCATAGTAGTCTACCTCATTTCATCATTCAGAGAGATTATAACGGTCTGTGTTTGAGATAGAAATACAGCCTTTTCCCTTATTTATAAAATAAGGATATTCCCTACGCTCTCATCATAGCCTCCACTCCTTCCGTCACCACATGAATTGCTTCCGTCATCTTATCAAGATCAAAGGCGGACAGATAAATACGGGTTGTTTTTTCCGAGGTATGCCCCAGCGCCTGGCTGATGATGGCGATCGGCACTCCCCGGTGGTAGGCCTCCGAGGCCCAGGCATGACGGAACACATAGGTGGTAAGCACATCCAGCAGTTCCAAGTCGAGACAGATTTGTTTAAGGTACTGGTTTTCCATAGCCAGACAATGCTTATACTGTTCGTGGGTGGCATCCTCCGGCAAGACAGGAAAAAGATAATGCGTATCCGTACAGCTATACCGGTCTATCAGCAACCGCATCCCGGGATTCACCTCCATCCGGATCAACACACCCGTTTTTTGCCGGTGGTAGGCCAGTACCTTACCGCCATCTTCCAGATTAGCCTCCGTAAGATGCGCAATATCGACAAAAGGAATACCGCAAGCCAAAAACGAGAACAGGGCCATATCCACAGCGAGTTGTTTACGGGGCTCCTCTTTCAGATCGAGCAAAGCCAGTTTCTTGATCACTTCGGTCGATACAGCCCTTTTCACCGTCTCCTCCCGCTTCAAACGAATACCGGCAAACGGCGATTCCACCGGACGGCCTTTCCATCCCATGCAAGCACGGTTATACATGGCGCGCAGGTTACTGATATAACTGTTTACGCTATTTGTCCTGAGCCCTTTTTCCTTCAGCCATTTCAGAAAGGCACGTACCTTCTGTGGCGTAACATCCTTTAGCGAAAGTTCACCTCCGCCCATGAAAGATTCAAAATGGTTCCGAACAGTCCTATACAGGTCTGCCGTACTTTCATCGCCTGCAGAACGTTTCTCCTGTTCCTGCCAGCGCATTTGTTTACTAAAATCCTTGTGTTTCATAACTTTTCCCTATTTTTAAGAAGGGTAAAGTTACAACAATTGCCGGGAGATAAAGGTTACCTGCTACAAATACAGAAAGATATCGATAACCCCTTTTTACTTTCATAAAGTCTTATATTTCGGATTGCAAATAACAGTCATTTTCCTTAAAAAGGATATTACAGAAAAATATATGACCATTTTCCCTCCTTTTTGTTTCCCTTCCCCAGATTCATCACAATGATTTTTTGAATCATTACAATGGTTTGCTACAGTCATTGTAATAACTCCGGACAGTTATTGCAATAAATCCACTGAATCATCGTAATCATTTTTTTAACACACTGCAAAAAGCAAATAAAAAGACTAAAAATCATCCTTTTAACACCCCAAAAACAATAAATAGCGCTCTCTACATTGCTGGAAGCTCTCCTGATACAACCTTTTTCAAACTGACGAATTATTATCCATCCCATTTCTTACCTACCATCTTCCCCTAAATCATTATAATGATTTCTTTTCAGACTTACAAAACACATCCTTTATCTCATATTCTCTTCCTTTCTGTCAATACTGAACTCCATATAGGAGATACATAACAACTCTCTTTCATCCCCTCCGCCATATAAAGCCAGGAAACGAAGGATAAATTGACAGATTGATACAAGTTCAATTATTTCTATATACGAATCTCAATTTATCACATGACTACTGACATACTGTTGTCACAACGATAGTATATATTTGTAGATTTAATAGTAATATTGCAAGATGAAAACAGAAAAGCCATTAGTAGATAAAGAGTATGTATTAGAAAAAACGGAAGGAAAAGGAGCTTGGACATTTGTCGAAATCCCGGAAATACCTATGCCTAAGACTCCTTTCGGGATGTTGAAAGTAAAAGGAAAGATAGATGATCATGAGTTTTCCAATGTACATCTGATGCCTATGGGAAACGGACATCTGGGTCTGGCTGTCAAGTCGGAAGTAAGGAAGAAAATTAAAAAACAAGCTCCTGATACAGTACACATTACGCTATACGAAGATAAAACACCATTGATAATTCCCGAAGAACTATTATTGTGCATGGAAAATGAGGATGGCCTTTTAGAAAAGTTTGAAAACTATAATCATGGTCAAAAAAAGGCATTTATAGATTGGATTTATTCTGCAAAAACAGAACAAACCAAAGCCAACCGCATTGCCAAAACGATAACAATGATACAGAAGAATGAGAAGATTTGAAAGACACATATATATTATTGATTATCAATTACAAAACATTTTTTAAGTCTAAAAACATAGGCAAAAAACAAAGAAAACACACCAAAAACATAGGCAAAAGAATAGCCATTGATGAGTCAATGGCTATTCACAGTTATCCAAACGAGAGAGGTTGGAAGATTTATTTACTCCGTTTTTATCGACTTCACCGGATTGGCCAGAGCCGCCTTTAGCGACTGTAAGCTGACTGTCAGCAGGGCAATCAGGGTAATCAGTAAGGCTACTCCTGCAAAAATATCCCAGCTAAGCGTTATCCGGTAAGCATAATCTTTCAGGTAATGATTGGCGGCATATAATGAGATAGGAATACCTATCACAAAAGAGATCAGTAAAAGTACCATATATGCTTTGCCCAATAAGAACAGTATATCGATTATCTTAGCTCCCAACACTTTGCGGACACCGATTTCTTTAGTCCTCTGTTCGGCAGAGAAAGCACTTAAGCCCAATAACCCTAAACAGGAAATAAAAATGGCCAAAGCAGCAAACAAGGCCGACAGTTTTTCCACCAGATGCTCTTCTTCAAACATGCGGTCGAAACGGTCTGTCATAAAGGTCGGTTCAAAAGCATGATAAGGCGTAAAAGAACGTAATACAGTCTGTATCCGGCCTATCGCTTCATACCTATTGATATCCGGTTTCAGGCGGATAAACAAAAAACTGGTTCTCTGGGGTGCATAGCTAAATAATACCGGGCCGGGTTGAATGGCATAAAGATCTTCGAATACAAAATCTTTCATAATGCCGACTATCTCCCATTTATTATCCGGTGACTGGCCGAGTTTTCCTCCCACACGACCTTCTTTCCCCATCCTTTTTGCCAGGGTTTCATTGATAAGAACGCCTCTGCTTCCTCTACTATTTTTCTTAGCCGGATCAATATCCGTTCCATCGATCAGCTTTATCCCGGCAGCATCAACCAGACCGTCCGAAACGAAATTGAAAAAAACAGATGTATCGTCATCCGGATCTTTCCCATTCCAATACCAGGGATTTGTTCCTAAATAAGCCTTTAAAAGCGGACTGCTTGAAAAACCGCAACTTTCAACCAAACCGGTATTTATCAGTTCATTCCGTACAGACGAAGAGGAATTACATAGTTCCGTCGTAACAGGGAAACTAACCAGGTTTTCTTTTTTCATTCCAATATCACGGTTTTGTGCCAATTGTATCTGAAGATAGATAACCAAAGTGGTACAAATCAAAATAAATGCCATCGTAAACTGAAAAACAACCAATCCCTGACGAATCCAGACAGCACTCCCCGTCTTGGTTACTTTCTGCATTTTCAATGTGGTCAACGGATTGAAAGAAGATAAAAACAATGCCGGATAACTACCGGCCAGGAAAGTACAGAACAAACCGATCGCCACCAACCCAAGCAAAATTGTCGGATTGAAAATACTGAAAGTTAATTGGGTTCCTATAAACTCGTTAAAGAAAGGCAGGCTCAGCCAGATCAGCCCGATCGACAGCAGGAGAGCGATTCCAGTAATCATTCCCGACTCAACCAGAAATTGCCTGATCAGGTATTTCCGTTTAGTCCCGAATGTTTTTCTGACCCCGACCTCCAGTGCCCGTTTCTGCGAACGCGCTGTCGAAAGATTCATAAAATTGATACAGGCGATACACAGGATAAGTATACCGATAAGAAAGAAAAGGGAAACAGTTTTAATATATCCGCCACCGGTTTCCACGCCATTGACAAACTGCCCGTACAATAGTCTTTTGTTGAGCGGATACAGGAATATGTGTAAAGAATTATAGTCTCCTCCCTCTTTCCGGTAAGCCAACCCTTTCAACTTCTCATTCAATTGGTTCAGATCCACACCGGGTTGCAGTTCGACATATGTTTGTAGCCAGGAATAACCCCAGCCATTCAAATCGAAATTTTTACTCTGAGCCAGCTCCTCGACGCGGAAAGGAATCAACCATTCAAACTGAAAGGAAGTATTACGCGGCATATCTTCAAACACCCCTGTCACCTGATATATGACTCCCTCATTGAGTAAGCCTTTTCCTATGGGATCTTCCTCTCCATATATCTTCCGGGCCATCGAACGGCTGAGAACGACAGCCTGCTGAGGTTCAAAGACCGAATGCATATCACCTCTTAAAAACTTCACACCGATCATTCCGAAAAGAGTGGAATCGGCGTATGCTCCTTTTTCCTCGAAAGAACTGGTTGTATTTTCAGGTATAAAAATCAGTGTTTCATCATTATACCTTGCACAGCTTTTCACCTCGGGAAACTCGTCATCCAGTGTTTTCTTCAACGGATTATTCGTTTCAAAATAAGTTTCACATTCTCCCGAAGCGGAAAAATAGTGGAGTGCACCGACATATATATTCCGGGAATTGGGAATCGCCTTATTGAAATTCACTTTACTTTCCACCCAAAGAAAGATAAGTGCAGCCGATGTGATACCGATTGCCAGTCCGACAATGTTCAGCAGGCTGTATATTTTATTCCGGAAAATAATCCGGAGAGATTTACGTATATTCATGGGGGCAATATTTTAGTTTGTTGTGTAAGCCAATTCTTTCAGAAAATTTTCTGTCACAGGTTTCCCATCCAGCATGTGAACGATCCGGTGGCTGTAACGTGCATCATGTTCGCTATGAGTCACCATAACGATTGTGGTACCTGCATCATTGAGGGCAGTTAGCAGATCCATGATCTCCAGACCATTGCGACTGTCCAGGTTACCGGTCGGCTCATCTGCCAGAATAAGTTTCGGATCGTTCACAATAGCCCGGGCAATAGCTACGCGTTGCTGCTGACCACCGGAAAGCTGGGATGGGAAATAGTTACGGCGATGACTCAGTAAAACGCTTTTCAATGCCTTTTCCACTTTCATTTTCCGCAGGGATGCTTTCATTCCACTATTCTCCAAGGGTAATTCAATATTCTCAAATACAGTAAGCTCTTCGATCAGGTTGAAATTCTGGAAAACAAATCCTATATTCTCCCGTCGTAAATCGCAGCGTTTGTTTTCATTAAATCCGGTCACTTCGATGCCATTAAGAAGATAAGAACCGGACGTCGGATCGTCAAGCAATCCCAGAATATTCAGCAAAGTAGATTTGCCACATCCCGAAGGCCCCATAATTGCGACAAATTCATGTTCTTTTATATGGAGCGACATGTTATCCAGTGCGACCGTCTCTACCTCGTCCGTCCTGTAAACCTTCCTCAAATCATTTATTCGAATCATAGTCTTATGAATTATTTAGCATGTTACGTAAAATCAGAAACAAGCAATGTGCCAACCATATAATTTATTAATTACCAAACAATTAACAAAAGCAACAATTCCAAATAGTGTCCATAAACGGACACCTTATGTCTGCTCACAGACAAAAAACAGGAACAACTTGGGCATTCACTTCATTCTTGATATATTTGCAATCTACTAACAAAAGTAATTATGAACTTACACCAGGCAAATATACTGATTGTTGATGATGATAAAGACGTTCTGACTGCCGTACGTTTCCTGCTGAAGATGGAAGTAAAAACGATACTGACAGATACGAACCCTGAAAATATCCATAAGCTGATCATGGGAAATGACATCGACATCGTTTTGCTGGATATGAACTTCAAAAGCTCCATCAATACAGGCAACGAAGGGCTGTTCTGGTTGAAAGAAATCAAGAAATGGAAACCTTCCCAATCCGTTATTATGATCACGGCCTATGCGGATATAGACCTGGCGATCAAAAGCCTGAAAGAAGGGGCGACCGACTTTATCGTCAAACCCTGGCATAATGAGCATCTGCTGAATATCTTGTCGGAGACACTCCGGAAACAGGCAACCCCGGATAAAAAGGAGATAACAACCGAAAGGAAAACCGATATAAATATTGTAGGGGCTTCGGAAAGTATGCAACTCCTGTTCCACAAATTACAAAAGATTGCGCCTACCGACGCCAATATATTAATACTGGGAGAAAACGGAACAGGAAAAGACCTGGTTGCCCGCTATATCTACCAGTTATCCCTTCGGCGGGATCGTCCTTTTGTAAAAGTAGATGTCGGCTCCCTGACGGAAACCCTTTTCGAAAGCGAACTTTTCGGTCATAAAAAGGGGGCATTCACAGATGCGCGCGAAGACCGTACGGGACTGATTGAAGCGGCAGACAAGGGTACGCTTTTCCTGGATGAGATCGGCAACATCACTTTACAGCAACAGGCGAAGTTGTTGACTGTATTACAAAACCGCGAAGTGACCCGCCTGGGAGCCAATACGCCGACCCCCGTAGACATCCGCCTGCTGTCGGCAACCAACCTCCCATTGCGGGAATTAGCCAATGAAACCCGTTTCCGTAAAGACCTGGTATACCGGATCAATACGGTAGAAATAACCGTGCCGCCCCTCCGTGAGCGAGGTGAGGATATTATCCTGCTGGCTGAACATTTCCTGACAATGTATGAGAAAAAGTACTTCAAGCAAAAGTTCCGTTTAGCCGATTCGGCCAAAAAGAAACTGATGTTATATCATTATCCCGGTAATGTTCGCGAACTGCAATATACGATGGAAAGAGGCGTGATCATGGCAGACTGTGAAGTGTTAAAAGCAGAAGACATCACCTTCTCCCCCCTGGAACAACAGGAAGAAAATATCCAACCGATACCGACACATAATCTGGACGAGCTGGAAAAGGTGGCTATTGAACAAGTCATTCAAAAACATAACGGAAACATATCGCAAGCGGCAAAAGAACTGGGACTGACCCGGGGAGCTTTATACCGCCGGTTAGAAAAACATGGCCTATGATCATTCTCTTATCCATCCTGATTGCTATACTTCTTGTATATATAATATATGTACGAAGAAAGACGAAACAGGATATCGACGAGTTCGCCGAGTCAATTATAAACAAAGACTTCTCAAGAAAACATCCCCGGTACCAATCCATTACGGATGCTTTCCTGACCCTGGCCGGCGAGAAAGAAGCCCAGCAACATTACCTGAAGGAGATGCTGGAGCTGGTCGACACCGGTATTCTGGCTTATGATGTAGAGACGTACGATACGCTGTGGATGAACGACTCCTTTACGACGATGCTCAACATTCCCCATATCAAAAACATCAACTGGCTGAAAAAACAAAACGAGGCTCTTTTTAATGAATTGCTTAATATCCCGGTCAATAACAGCACATTGCTAACCATCCATGCCCGGAAGCAAACGATCAAAACAATGACCAACGCTTCTATTTTTCAAACCGGCGGAAATACTTATAAGCTGATCGCTTTCCATAACGTAAGTACAACGATGGAAGAGGTCGAGTCGAGTGCCTGGAAAGGGTTGCTTAATGTGATGACCCACGAGATAATGAACTCGATCGTACCTGTCTCCTCTCTTTCGGATACACTCAAAAGAAAAATACATACCTTAAAAGATAGTTCATCCGAACTGACTGAACCGGATCTGGAAGATATGGAACTGGCGTTAGATACAATCCACCGGCGAAGCGAAGGTCTGCTGCGTTTTGCCGAGACCTACCGCAACTTAAGCCAGAAAATAGTGCCCGACATGAAATCCTACAACCTCTACGACCTGCTGTGTTCCATCCATTCCTTAATGAATCCATCCCTGCAACAGAAAGGGATCGCTTTCACGCTGAAAACGGAAGATCCGGGTGTAACCGCTTGCATGGACAGGGATCTGATCGAACAGGTAATAATCAACTTCGTAACCAATGCCACCTATGCCATAAGCAAAAAGGATACTCCGGAGATACATCTCTTCTCCGGCTGCGATGCCGAAGGACATCCCTACATCACCGTTGCCGACAACGGATGCGGTATATCCGACACGATACGCGACAAGATATTTATCCCATTCTTCAGCACCAAGAAAAACGGCAACGGCATCGGTTTGAGTATCTCCCGGGAAATCGTCAAATTACACAACGCTAAACTGCACGTACAAAGCCAGGAAAAGGCAGGAAGTGCCTTTACTGTTTTATTCAGCCCTCAAAGCAAATAAAAAAAGCGGAACATCCTTTCGGACATTCCGCTTTCCTTATTCTTTCGAGTAAAGCTATATTATGCTTCTGCTACAACTTCCTGAATAGAAACAAAAGATCTGTTTTCTTTACCTCTGCGGAAAGTTACAATACCATCTTTCAAAGCATACAACGTATGATCTTTACCGATACCAACGTTTTCACCCGGATGATGAGCAGTACCTCTCTGGCGAACCAGAATGTTACCAGCTTTAGCAACTTCACCACCAAAAAGCTTAACACCTAATCTTTTACTTTGTGATTCACGGCCGTTCTTAGAACTACCAACACCTTTTTTATGTGCCATTTCTTTTTTTCTCCTTTAAACGTTAAGCAACAATTTCTTTAATACTCACTTCAGTGAACTGCTGACGGTGACCGTTCAGTTTACGATAACCTTTTCTTCTCTTCTTGTGGAAGATCAGCACTTTATCACCTTTTACCAGCGGAGACAGTACTTCACATACTACCTTTGCGCCTTCTACAGTAGGAACACCTACTTTAACTTCTCCATTGTTGTCAACCAACAACACTTTGTCAAACTCAACAACAGCACCGCTTTCTGCGTTCTGAATGTGATGAACGAACAACTTCTTTCCTTCTTCAGCTTTGAACTGCTGTCCGTTAATTTCTACGATTACGTACATCTGTCTTTTTATATTTAAACAGGTTATGTCCCGGGGGTGGATACATATTAGGTATCACTTGTTTACCCTCTGCAGAATTTCAGACCGCAAAATTACTGTTTCCGAATGTATTATGCAAGAATAACCCGTATTTTTTGATCAAAATTTCTTCAATTCCTGATATAATCGCTGTACCGGCAAACCCATCACATTATAAAATGATCCGTTGATGGCTTCTACACCGATATAACCGATCCATTCCTGTATCCCGTAACTACCGGCTTTATCGAAAGGACGGTATTTATCTACATAATAGATGATGTCTTCTTCTTCCAGACGGCCAAAACAGACTGCCGAGGCTACGGAAAAAGAAACAGTCTTATCCTTGGTTGTCAGACAAACACCGGTTATTACTTCATGTACATGATCCGACAGATAACGAAGCATTTCAATAGCCTCCTCCCGGTTGGCGGGCTTACCCAGAATGCGGTCGTAAGTGGCAACGATCGTATCGGCTGTGATAAGCAGTTCGTTGTCGGACATTTTGTCAAGATAGGCTTCGGCTTTTTTGCGTGCTATATATAAAGGTATAGCTTCAGAGGTCAGAGTATCAGGATACGATTCGTCAATACCGGGGATTGTCTCCACTTCAAACTGAAGGTCGAGTCCGGCAAGCAATTCTTTTCGGCGGGGAGAGTTAGAGCCCAGCACGATTCGATATTTTTCTAAATTGTTCAGCATATTGTTTTTCCTATTATTACCACCCGAAGGCGTCATCGCTCATCCAGTGGCCTTGTGCTTTCATTGTTTGTTCGATTACATCACGGGCAACCCCCTCGCCACCTTTGCGTAAAGAGATATATTTTGCTATCTGCTTGATTTCCGGAGCTGCATCGGCAGGAGCTACAGGCAAACCGACTTGTTGCATGACTTCATAATCGGGGATGTCATCACCGGCATACATGACCTCTTGCGGTGTCAATCCGGTTTTTTGCAAAAAATCGTTGAAGTCGTGTATCTTCACGGCACTACGCATATAAATATGTTCGATACCCAAGCGGGAAAAGCGGATCTGCACGGCTTCCGTATACCCTCCGGTTATAATTCCGACATGATAGCCTTTCTTTACAGCCAACTGCAGGGCATACCCGTCTTTGATGTTGACCGTACGCATCGGATCACCGTTGGGATGAAGCGAAACGACATCGCACGACAGTACACCGTCGACATCAAACACAAATGCTTTTATTCTCGTAAGGTCATAATTGATACTACTCATTTTGGGCCTCCTTATGTATGCTCCGGCTTAAAAGCTGGTAGATCTCTTTCATATCAGGATCGTCCAGCATAGCCAGATGTTTGTTTATTACATTTTCATCGTAACGGATAGCCGGCCCGGTTTGAGCGGCAGCCGGCGGCATGGCATGAATCTTTGCCGTCGTCTCATCGATCAGCGGTAAGAGGACATCGGCAGGGATCTCTTCCTGTTCGAGCAACTTATAGGACAGGGCATAGATATGATTGGTAAAGTTGCAAGCAAAGACAGCGGCCAGATGCAGGCTACGCCGCTTTTCAGACGACATAAAACGAACATTTTCCGATAATGCACTGGCTATCTTTTTCAGATAGTCGGCATCCTTCTTTGTGTTAGCTTCCAAGAAAATAGGAATCACGTCGAAACTGACCTCCCTTCCTTTACTGAATGTCTGCAAAGGATAAAGCACGCCATAACGTGCGGCATACCCCTCAAAAACATCCATCGGCATGCTTCCGGCAGTATGTATCCACAGACCGTTGTTCGGTTTCACCTGTGCGATCACATCCGTCAGAACCGTGTCTTTCAAAGAAAAGACATACATATCCGCATCGGCCTGCAAAGCAGACAAGTCCGTTGTCCAGGGACACCCCAGTTTAACAGCCAGTTGCCTGGCATTCTCAGAGGTATGACTGTACACCTGCCCTATCTGCATGCCTACCCGCTGCATGGCGAGCGACAGACGCGTTGCCAGATTTCCGGCTCCTATAAATACTATTTTCATGCTTCGTTAGTTTCTTCCGGCATCTTAAAAGTGCCCAGATGAATTTTCTCCCATTGCAAATGCGTTTCGTCAAACGGCTTACGTTCCTGGTCTTTATACCCGAAGCCTATGATCGAAAGCACTTCGAGCTGGTAAGGTATATTCAGCAGGTTGCGTACATATACATTGACATCCGTATCGTCTTCCGTCTGCCGGTTACGTATCTGGCACCAACAACTACCCAACCCCAGGTCTTCCGCCTGAAGCTGCATATAAATAGAAGCGATCGAGGCGTCTTCCACCCACACATCACTTTCCATTACATTCGCCATTACCACGACAGCCAGGGCGCAACCTTCAAGAAAAGACGAACCGGCGGGTTTACAGCCAGCCAGTTTCTTCAGCATTTCCTGATCTTCCACTACAACGAACTGCCAGGGATTCTTACGTTTAGAGGCCGGAGCCATCAATGCGGCTTTTAAGATCATCTCCACCTGTTCGGGCGAAAGCAACTGGTCGGTAAACTTACGTGTACTTCTTCTATTCTTGATAAGAGTTGCAAAGCTATCCATTTTTATCTTATTTTTGTAGCTGTTTATTAAATCAATCTTGTTGAAGGGGACATTTCCCCATAGGGCAAAGATAAAGATTTTTTACATGCTTAATATACGCTTCCTTTATTTTTCGCGTTAGTAAAGCTATAACATTATTAATTATGAAGATTCGTGCGATAGCTGCACTGCTATTTATATTAGTTTCTATCAGTGCTTTTGGACAAAAGCATGTTAAAATCACAGGATATGTTCGCGATGCCGACGGTAGCCCGCTCGAACTGGTTCTTGTTCAGATAAAAAACACTTTGAACGGAGCCATGACGAACGAGAAGGGGTATTATTCGCTGACAACTTCTCCCGGGGATTCCGTTTCCGTTATTTTTTCCTGCCTGGGATATAACAAGGCGGAACGTATCTTACCCAGTGTACAACAAGATATGCGACTGAACGTACAGATGAACTACACCAGTATCGACCTAGGGGAAGTGGTTGCCACGGCTATCCGTAAACAGACATCGACACTCGAAACACTCGATGCCAATCGTGTGAAACTCCTGCCCGACCCGGCCGGGGGTAGTATCGAAAGTCTGGTGGTGACTTTTGCCGGTGTTTCTTCCAGCAATGAATTAAGTTCGCAATATTCGGTACGTGGCGGTAGTTACGACGAAAATATCGTTTATGTAAACGGGCTGGAAGTATTCCGTCCCCTGCTGATCCGTTCCGGGCAACAGGAAGGACTGAGTTTTATCAACCCCGACCTGACCGAATCTGTCAATTTTGCCGCCGGAGGATTTGAAGCCCGTTACGGGGATAAGATGAGTTCGGTACTCGATATTAAATATAAGAAACCAACCATGTTTGAAGGTTCGGTTTCCGCCAGCTTACTGGGGGCAAGCGCCTATGTAGGCAGTTCGATCGGTAAATTCACACAGGTTACGGGTGTTCGCTACAAGACAGGCCGTTCGTTGCTGAAAACAATGGACACAGACGCAGAGTATCAGCCGGATTTCGTCGATCTTCAGTCGTATATGACTTACCAGCTGGCTCCCAAATGGGAAGTTAATTTCCTGGGGAACTTGGCATTAAACTCGTTCAAATTCACCCCGCATAAACGTGAGACAACATTCGGTACGGTAGAACATGCCCAAAGATTCGAGGTTGCTTTTCCCAACAGCCGTGAACGCGATAAGTTCCAAACGATATTCGGAGCGCTGACTTTGAAACACAATCCGAATGAGAACACGGAGCTGGGCCTGCAGGCATCCGCATTCTCCAGTAAAGAAATTGAAACGTACGATATAACAGGAGAATACTGGCTGGGAGAAGCGGCTGCCGAAAAAGACGAAGGTAATCTTGAAGTAGCCCGCTATCACGAACATGCCCGCAACCGTTTGAACTCAACCATTATGAATGTAGGCCATTACGGTAGCAGCCGTATCAAAAACAATACGATCAAATGGGGAGCAACCGTTCAGATGGAAAAGATCAACGACCGTATCAGCGAATGGGAAAAACGCGACTCGGCCGGCTACTCGCTTCCGCAGACAGGAACAGGGGTCAATGTGATCTCCAACCTCTACTCAAACAATGACCTGTCAAGCACACGGTTATCCGCTTATGTGCAGGATGCTTTCAAGTTCCGTACAAAACAGGGGATGTTCACTCTGATTGGCGGTCTTCGCGGGGCTTACTGGACTTACAACAAGGAATTTATCGTCAGCCCGCGTGTTTCTCTCGGCTTTATTCCGAACTTCGACCAGAACCTCACGTTCCGCGCGGCGACAGGTATCTACTATCAGTCGCCATTCTACAAAGAATTGCGAACGACCGTACAGGATGAAGCCGGCAACGATGTGATCGAACTGAATAAAAAGATCAAATCGCAACGTTCCATCCACTTCATCGTAGGAGGTGACTATACGTTCCGTGCCGCAGACCGTAACTTCAAAGTAAGTGCCGACCTGTATTATAAGAAACTGGACAACCTGATCCCTTATACCGTCGACAACGTTAAGATCCGTTATTACGGAGAGAACTGCGCCAAAGGGCATGCAATGGGTATCGACGTCAAGTTCTTCGGTGAATTCGTCCCCGGAACCGACTCATGGATCAGCTTCTCACTGATGAAAGCCGAGCAGACGATCCGCGACATGGTAACCGTCCCCATGCCTAACAGTCAGGGATATAATGTGTCACTTTTCTTCCAGGATTATTTTCCGGGATACAAACGGGTCAAACTGAACCTGAAAGGTGTTCTTTCAGGCGGACTACCCTTTATTGCTCCACGAACGAAATACGAAGACGTAAAAAGCACTTTCCGTACCCCTGCTTACAAACGTGTCGACCTGGGATTCTCCTACCAACTGGCCGGAGAGTCGGATGCGATCATGGACAGGGGCTTTTTCCGCCATCTGAAGAACATTTGGGTAGGGATCGACGTATTTAACTTATTCGATATAAAAAATGTTAGTTCCTATTATTGGATCACCAACATCGACAATCAGCAGTTTGCCGTACCGAATTACCTGACAGGCCGTCAACTCAATGCCCGTCTGATAGTTGATTTCTAAGAATATACTATTCATATAGCGTAAAAGAGCCAATAAAAGATTCCCCCTTTCATTGGCTCTTTTAATTATTGGCAAAATGACACATTATTACCTCTAATAATTAGTGAAAATTTTCTTGATTCTTCAAAAAAGAATGTACCTTTGCCTGCAAAACAAAAAGCATTATCAATTATTAAATTATTATTGACATGGAAATTACACATATTGAGCATCTGGGCATTGCAGTGAAAAGCATCGAAGCTTGTCTGCCGTATTACGAAGAAATTTTAGGTATGAAATGCTACAACATCGAAGAAGTTGCAGACCAAAAAGTAAAAACAGCATTCTTCAAAGTTGGCCAGACAAAAATCGAATTACTGGAACCGACCAGCGAAGACAGTACTATCGCTAAGTTTATCGAAAAGAAAGGCGAAGGCATTCACCACATTGCATTTGCCGTACCTGATGTACAGGCAGCATTGGATGAAGCTGAAGCAAAAGGCGTTAAACTGATCGACAAAGCTCCCCGCGGTGGTGCAGAAGGCTTAAACATTGCATTCCTTCACCCGAAATCAACTTGCAGCGTACTGACAGAGCTTTGCATGCCGGGTAAATAAGATAATAACTTCATTTCTAACAACAAATCAGAAATACAATGAGTAACCAACTTGAAAAAGTAAAAGAGCTTATCGCTCTTCGCGAACAAGCCCGTCTCGGTGGTGGAGAAAAAAGAATCGAGTCTCAACACAAAAAAGGCAAGTACACAGCACGCGAACGTATCGCCATGCTGCTTGACGAAGGTAGTTTCGAGGAGTTTGATATGTTCGTTCAACACCGTTGTACCAACTTCGGTATCGAAAAAACAAAATTCCTGGGTGATGGCGTTGTAACAGGTTATGGTACGATCGACGGCCGCCTGGTTTACGTCTACGCACAAGATTTCACAGTATTCGGCGGTGCTTTGTCAGAGTCATTAGCTATGAAGATCTGTAAAGTAATGGATCAGGCCATGAAGATGGGTGCCCCTGTCATCGGTCTGAATGATTCAGGTGGAGCACGTATCCAGGAAGGTGTTAACGCATTGGCCGGTTATGCTGAAATTTTCCAGCGTAATATCCTGGCTTCAGGCGTTGTGCCGCAGATCTCCGGTATCTTTGGCCCATGTGCCGGTGGTGCCGTTTATTCTCCTGCTTTGACAGACTTCAACATCATGACACGCGGAACAAGCTATATGTTCCTGACAGGTCCGAAAGTAGTAAAAACAGTTACCGGAGAAGATGTAACTCAGGAAGAACTGGGTGGAGCAAGCGTGCACACCACCAAATCGGGTGTGGCTCACTTCGCTGTCGACACAGAAGAAGACGGTCTGCAGTTGATCCGTAAATTAATCAGCTTCCTGCCGCAGAACAACCTGGAAGAAACTCCGCTGATCGAATGTAAAGATCCGATCGATCGCCTGGACGACGTATTAAATGATATTATCCCTGATAACACCAACCAGTCATACGACATGTATGAAGTGATCGGTACAATCATCGACAACGGTGAATTCCTCGAAGTACACGCTGATTACGCTAAAAATATCATCGTAGGTTTCGCCCGCTTCAACGGTCAGACAGTTGGTATCGTAGCCAACCAGCCGAAAGTGATGGCAGGATGTCTGGACAGCAACGCTTCTCGCAAGGCTGGCCGCTTCGTTCGTTTCTGCGACGCATTCAACATTCCTCTGGTAACATTGGTAGACGTTCCGGGATTCCTGCCGGGAACAGGCCAGGAATATAACGGCGTTATCCTTCACGGAGCCAAATTGCTTTATGCTTACGGTGAAGCAACTGTACCTAAAATCACAGTTACCCTGCGTAAATCTTACGGTGGTGCTTACTGCGTGATGAGTTCTAAACACCTGCGTGGTGATATGAACTACGCATGGCCAACCGCTGAAATCGCCGTAATGGGCCCAAGCGGTGCTGTAGAAGTTATCTTCGCAAAAGAAGTTGCCGCATCCGAAGATCCTGCAAAAGCAACAGCAGAAAAAGAAGCAGAATACAAGAAAGCATTTGCAAATCCTTACAATGCTGCTCAATACGGTTATATCGACGATGTGATCGAACCGCGTAATACTCGCTTCCGTATCATTCGTGCTTTACAACAATTGCAGACTAAGAAGTTAAGCAATCCTGCTAAGAAACATGACAATCTGCCTCTATAATTCTTAAAACAGGAAAATGAATATGATTAAAAAAAGATTTGGAGTATTGCTGCTGTTCGTTTTGCTCGTTTCATTCGGGGCACAGGCGCAGCGTGCAGCCTCCATGCGAATAAATGAAGTGCTGGTCATCAACGACGATAATTTCGTTGACGACTATGGCAAACGCCACCCCTGGATAGAATTATTCAATACTTCTGCCGGAACGGTTAATATCGCAGGATGTTTTTTGACAGATGACAAAAACAATCCGAAAAAATATCCGATTCCAAAGGGTGATGTACTTACTCAAATACCACCCCGTCAGCATACATTATTCTGGGCTGACGGAGAACCGAGCCGTGGTACTTTCCATGTCAACTTCACATTAGATCCGTCCAAAGAGAATTATATCGGTCTATACGATGCTGACGGTAAAACACTGATCGATGAAATTACTATTCCGGCTGCACAAAAAAGTGACATTAGCTATGGTAGAATAATCGACGGAGGAGAAGAATGGGCTATACTTCCAAAAGTTACTCCCAGCACAAACAACCTGACGTTAGACTCTAACGAAAAGATTGAAAACTTCAAAACGAACGATTCTCTAGGTATTGGTATGACCATTACAGCTATGGCTGTTGTGTTCCTCGGATTACTCCTACTCTTCCTTATCTTTAAACAGGTAGGTAAAGCAGCTATCGCAGCTAGCAAACGTAACGCTCAGAAAGCCGGTGCTCCGGTTTCAGCCAGCGCTCCGGACGAAGTATCAGGAGAAGTTTTTGCAGCAATTTCCGCTGCTTTGTATGAAATGAGCGACGACAACCACGATGTTGAGAACACTGTCCTCACCATTCGTAAAGTTGCCCGTACTTATTCCCCGTGGAGCTCGAAGATCTATAGCTTACGTGATGTACCCAGAAAGTAATTATCTCTAAAAACAAACAAGAATGAAAAGTTTTAAATATACCATCAACGGTAACGTATATAAAGTACACATCAATTCAGTGGTTGACGATATCGCTGAAGTAGAAGTAAACGGTACTCCCTATCAGGTAAAGATGGAAAAACCGGCAAAAAAACAAATGGTAACTCTGAAACGTCCGGCACAGGCTCCAACTACCCCCAGTGGCGAATCAGTTATTACCCGGCCGGCTGCATCTACCACACAGGGTGCCATCAAATCTCCGCTTCCCGGCGTGATCCTGCAATTGAAATGTAATGTAGGCGATACTGTCAAGAGAGGACAGGTTCTACTTATTCTCGAGGCTATGAAGATGGAAAACAACATCAACGCAGACCGCGACGGAAAGATTATTGAAATTAAAGTACATAAAGGGGATTCTGTACTGGAAGGTGCCGATCTCGTTGTAATCGGATAAGAGTATGCAAGAGAGTTTTATGTCATTCCTGGGTGACAACCTACAGTTGTTCCTCACCTACACAGGAGTATATAATGCAACTCCGGGGCATCTCGTTATGCTACTGGTTGGTTTGCTTTTTATATTCCTTGCGATAAAATACGAGTTTGAACCCATGCTTCTAATCCCTATCGGATTCGGTATCCTGATCGGTAATATTCCTTTCAAAGATGCAGGACTTCAGGTAGGTATCTACGAACAAGGGTCTGTACTGAACATCCTCTACCAGGGTGTAACCTCCGGGTGGTATCCACCATTGATCTTCCTCGGTATCGGGGCCATGACCGATTTCTCCGCTTTGATATCCAATCCTAAGCTGATGTTGATCGGTGCTGCTGCCCAGTTCGGTATCTTCGGAGCTTATATTATTGCTCTTCAGATGGGATTCGAACCGAACCAGGCCGGTGCTATCGGTATTATCGGTGGTGCTGACGGTCCTACGGCTATCTTCCTATCTTCAAAACTGGCTCCGAACCTGATGGGTGCTATTGCGGTGTCGGCCTACTCATATATGGCGTTGGTACCAATTATCCAGCCACCATTTATGAGACTGCTTACTACGCAGAAGGAACGTTTGATCCGCATGAAACCGCCGAGAGCTGTATCTTCTACCGAGAAGATTATTTTCCCAATTATCGGTCTGTTGCTGACTTGTTTCCTGGTACCTTCCGGTCTGCCTTTGCTGGGTATGCTGTTCTTCGGAAACCTGTTGAAAGAAAGTGGTGTAACACGTCGTCTGGCTGAAACAGCCCGCGGCCCGCTGATCGATACGATCACGATCCTGTTGGGTATCACTGTCGGTGCTTCTACGCAGGCTACTCAATTCTTAACACTAAACTCGGTTAAGATCTTCGGTTTGGGTGCATTATCTTTCGTGATCGCAACCTGTGCCGGTATCCTGTTCGTTAAATTCTTCAACCTGTTCCTCAAAGAAGGTAACAAGATCAACCCGCTTATCGGTAATGCCGGTGTATCTGCCGTACCCGACTCGGCACGTATCTCTCAGGTAGTAGGTTTGGAATATGACCCAAGCAACTATCTGTTGATGCACGCTATGGGTCCGAACGTAGCAGGTGTGATCGGTTCTGCCGTTGCAGCCGGTATCTTGTTAGGATTCCTCGGATAATCAATCAGATTATATACTCAAAAAGGGACTGTATCAACAACGATACAGTCCCTTTTTATTTACTCGTACTTTCTATTAAACATTCTGTTCGATCATCATCGGATCTGTTTCAGGATTAGTGACTTCTTCCAGCGTCGTTCCCACAAACAACCATACCATCAGTAGGACAATAGCAATAATTACACCGATGACCAGCCATAGATTTTTCTTTTTCATACCTTATCTGCAATTTCTGTTTATATTGTATTAGGTTAAAACAGCACAAGATGTTATTTAGTTTAAAAAGAAAAGTATCTATCTTTTATTAAGCTGGCTTTGCAGCTTGGCATAATGCTCTGCCGTCATCTGTAAATAAGAGGCGATCAGGTATTGGGGAACTCTTTTGAGAAGCATCTGAATCTCATGATTTTCTATATAATACCGGATGCGCTCAGCCGGAGACAGACTCCTCATCCTAAAATACTTCTCCTCATACTCTATGGCATGTTTTTCCAGAATGGCATAGATTAGACAGGCAAAATCGTCAAAACTCTTCCACAAATATTCAAAATTCCTCCGGCTAACACAAAGAACTGTTGTCTTTTCACTTGCCCTCACACAAAGGAAAGACTTCTTATGCCCCAGAAAACCATGAAACGAGGTACAGAAATCGCCCTCTTTAAAGAAACGGACAACATGCTCTCTCCCATCCTTTTCAAAATAGCATATACAAAAGCCTTCCGATATAAAATATAAATTATTACACGCTGACCCGGCAGAGATCAACAATTCCTTTTTAGAAAATTCTTTTTGTTCGCAGCAGGTTAACAAAGCCTCACAAAGCTCGTCAGATACCGGATAATATTGTTTCAAATATTCATACATAAGCCTGACTGTTTGGTATCCATCAGTTCCCGGAGTGGATGTATCAAAAAAGAAAGAAGGCGCAGGAACTGTAATCTACACTCATTCTGGAGGCTCTAGACTGCCCACGATGATAAGTATAAACAACAGCCCACGCCCTTTATCTTGATCATACAAAACAATGTATGTAATTAACAAGAAAAGAAACGTGAGCGTTTGCTGCCTACTATCCTTACCATCGTTAGAAAGTGTCTAGATTTCCAAAATGAGGATAATATTTTTTAAACGCTTCTCGTTTATTCATATATTGCAGACCTTGCAACTCTTTGCATCAGACACTGCATTCAATACAAAGATACATGAAAAAGGATATAATCAAAAGAGAAACGCCTGTTTCGATAGAAAAAAACTATTTATGTTATTTATATATTTTTATTCCGACGAGCCAATATCTTGGCAAAAGTCTCGGGAGTCATATTCAAATAGGAAGCTATACAATATTGGGGCACATGTTTCATCAAATGCTGAATCTCATGTGTTTCACTATAATGTTTTACCCGGTCTTCCGCACAGTTGCTACGCATCAGGTAATACATTTCTTCACGCTCTATTGCGTAATTTTCAAAAACCTTATAGAAGAGCAATACAAAATCATGATATTCATGCCAAAAATAATCAAAATTATCACGGCTAACGCAAAGAACAAGTGTATCTTCTGTTGCTTTCAAATTCAAAAATGCCTTTTGACGAGAAAGGAAAGTATGAAACAACATTCCAAAATCGCCCTCTTTGAAAAAATGAAGTATATACTCCTTACCGTCCTTTACATAGAAGCAAGAGCAGAACCCTCTCATTATAAAATAGATATTATGACATTCCCAGTCTTCACTGACAAATAGTTCACCCTTTTTAAAGTGAACAAAAGGACACTTGTCGAATAATTCATCACACAATTTATCAGATACCGGATAATATTCTCTCAAATAGCGACACATCAAATTATAGGTTTCATCGTATAAGTCTTCCATATTCCTCTTTATTGGCTTTTGTTGGATCAATCATCAATCCTTTAGATAATACTTACTATTTCTAATTGACACAAAGCCATTATTTGTGACAGTTTAGATTAACAAAAACACCTCAAGAACCTTTATTAGCCAAAAGCCGATAAAAACCAGGGCATTGTTTATTTACAAAGTTAGAGAACTGTCAACAAATATTTCTTAATCTAAAATAAGATCAAACCAGGGAAGCCAAAGTTATCGGTGGATAGAAGAATTCATCTGTAAACTATCCCAAACCTGTATGCTATCTTTTTGACGTATACTATCCGAATTTATTCCTATCGAATCGGTAGCGTGAAATACCGGCATCTTATCCATATCCAAATGATGATCCATTCCTTCCGGAATATTGAAAAACAGATAGCTTCCAATTGAACTAACTATAAGCAAGCCTATCGCCGCAGCATACCATTTATACGGTTTATACCGTTCAAACCGAATTACAACAGGAGTACTTTCTTCCTCAATCATCAATCTCATGCGTTTCAAAGTATCCTGACACACTTTACAATGGATTAAATGAAACTGAAAATCTTCCGTTTCCCCCCAGCTCATCTTATTTTTCAAATAAGCCAGTAAATCTTCCTCTCTATACTCTTTACATGTATCCATTCAAATCCTCCTTTCCTTCTTTCAACAGCATTTCCAGAAAACGCTCTTTCAATATTTTACGTACCCGCGACACATCCTGACGCAATTTAACCTCCATTTTTCGGATCTCATCACCGGATAATTCGGGGGCTACTATTACTGCGATCTCCCGATAGGTCTTTTTTTCGATATAATATAATTGCAAAGCTTCCACTTTATTCTCCATACCACAAACCAGTCTGCTATACCAAGGTTCGCACCTATCCCATAAGATTGTCAAAAAAGCACATTTCACCTCATATTCGTTTTGTATATCTACTCCCCAAAGAGGATTACCCCTATTCATACCTTCCTCAAACAAATAACTTATATCGGTCGGTTGAAAGATTACGTCAGACATAACAGCCGGATCATCCAATGAGAGTATTTCTTTTCGTGCCGTATTCCTACGCTCCGCTTCATAACACTTATTTATACAAATACGGCTAATATAATGCCTGAAATGGGTAGCCGTTTCAAACACCGGAAGTAAACCGGCAACTGTCTTATCGTGTAATAACAGCGATGCATCACTCCACACATCTGCAATAGTCTCCTCTTTATACTGTTGGGAGAAAAGATGGCCGGATACAATATATTCCGCCATCTTTTTAACTAACAAATAAATAACAGACCATAACTCTTCATCCTCCTTTTCCAGATAATGGAATACTCCCCTCAAAGGTAAAGGATAACGCTTATTACAAGCTGCTTCGCACCTATCTTCCAAATCCCAGGGCGACTTGATGGAGTCACACGCACGAAACAAAAGGACGTTTTCATCCTTCGATATCATTTTTGAAAGTTTATAGGCCAAAGTATGGGGAGGGACTGCCAAGTCAGCATCAATAGTCGGCGAGATATTATCCTGCCACAAACGATCAACTATTCGCTTTCTCATAAAAAACAGATAGCGTAGAAATGGCTCCATATCTTTTTGCTTCCGAATAAAACCTGCATAATCCATTCTTGAATAAAAAAGATTCAGAAGCCCCCTCCTCCACTGCCTGAATTTCTCCCGATCTTCCCAGGCATCATCCGGAGGTTGCGGCAACAAAGAACACAAAACATCCGTTTCCTCCTCTACCGATGAAAGTAACTTCCATTCAATAAGCCGATACCGCTCACATTCCTTTCTGATTATCTCCGATATAATTTTTTTTATTGTGCCAGTCATAGTTATCTGTTTTAATCTACATGCAAATAGTTTCAACACCTGAATTTCAAGACAAATATAACAACACACATCGCTAGAATATCTTAATCTATATCAAGATTTATCACAAATAAGAGCTATACATTTGTCACAAAACGGCAAAACACGACAAGTATAATAAACAATCATACTAATTAAATACAGAACAATATGAAGAACATCTATTATTTACTGGCAGCAACATCAATTTCCATAGCAACTTTTACTGCTTGTGGTAGCTCCAAACCACTCCCTCAAGGTGATGTAGAAATAATTGTACCTTGTTCTGGTTCTAACTATTCGACGAACAACGAATATGTACGTGCCAGTGCTATGGGATTATCGACAGATATGAATATCGCCAAGAAAAAAGCATTATCTTCTGCACGATCGGAAATAGCGACAGCGATCGAAGCTAAAGTTAAAATATTAACAGAGGATTATATCTCATCTTATCAGAACGGAGAAAATGATGAAAGTAAAAGGCGTTTTCAAGAAATGGCACGCACAGTAGTCAACAGGAAGTTAAACGGAGTACGCACTATATGCGAACAAACCATGAAAAGCCCGGAAGGGAATTATAAGGTGTACGTTGCCGTTGAATTAGCCAACAATGAGCTATTAAAGGATATTGTGAAAAACATACAGGAAGACAAAACACTAAGAACTGATTTTGAATACGAGAAGTTTAAAAAACTTTTTGAAGAAGAAATGGGCAAAACAGAATAACCATCTTACAATTCACAAATAATGAAACGGCTTCATCCTCTTTTATACTTCTTATGTTTGTTGACAACTTCTATTCTCCAGGGACAATCCCTTCAAGAGGAGTATATACACTTTGCACAGAAACAGCAACAGGAATACGCAGACTTCAGAAGAAAAGAGAATGAAGCTTTTTCTAAATTTCTACAGAAAGACTGGACTGGTTATCATCAGGAAAATCCGGTAGAACGACCTGCCAAGCCAAGTCCTAAAGAACCTCTATTCACACAGAAGCACCCGGGATATAAACCGGTCGATATTCCGAAAGTTGTCGACAGACCAGTTAATAATCCCAGTTCCGCACAAGAGAAAGACGAATGGTTGAAAGAGCCGTTCATCCTATCCGGCATATCGGAAAAAGAGATTGCTTATGCCTGGGAGTCACTCAGTCAAACCACGTATGAACCTTTTATACGCCATTCTCTTCAAATGAAGAAAGAGAACCACTGGTGCGATTGGGCCTATGTCCTGTTCATTCGCCAGTTAGCCGACAAGTTATGCCGAGAATCCGACAACAATTCAAAAATTATCATACAAATGTTTCTTTTATGCCAATCGGAATATAAAGTCAGATGCGGACGCAGTGGCGATCAGCTGGTGTTACTTATTCCCACTGATTGTATGCTCTATAATAAAATGTACCTGAACATTGATAATGAGAAATATTTTATATTTGGCTACGAAACATATAATCGTCAACCGGTTTATACTTTCCAAAAAGATTTCGACCTGTCCAGTCGAAAAGTCAGTATGTATATATTACCCGGACAAACAATGTCGGCAGAGACTCTTTACTCCCGGGTTTATTCAAACCGGCAGATCACTATAAATGCAAATACAAATAAATCTCTGATCGATTTATATAAAGAGTATCCCCAATGTGATTTTAGTGTTTACCTGAAAGCACCGGCCAGTCAGGAAGTAAGCCTTTCGGTTCTTCCATCCTTAAAGAAAGCTATTCACGGGAAAACAACAAAAGAAGCTGCCGGTATTCTATTGTATTTCGTACAAACGGCATTCAAATACCAAACAGATCAGCAACAATTCGGTTTCGAAAAACCATTCTTTATCGATGAATGTTTCTACTATCCGGCCTGCGACTGTGAAGACCGTGCCGTACTATATGCTTTCTTAATACGTACACTTTTAAATCTGAACGTAGTTCTACTGGACTACCCTCAACATATAGCTACAGCTGTTTGCTTCGATGAAAATATACCCGGGGACCATTTGGATATAGATGGCAAACGATATATGATCTGTGATCCGAGCTATATTAATGCAGGAATAGGGATGGCTATGCCGGCATTAAAAAATACAGAAGCGAAAATAATAAGATAAGAGTCTTAATCTATATTAAGATTTATTTGAAACAACAGAAATATATTTGCACTCAACTAATACGCTCACAGCATGAATAACTTTACTTATCGAATAGTCTTATTAATCTGCATGTTAACCATATTCACCAACATACAGGCACAAAAAACAACCGGGCACTCCGAAAATATCCGTCCATCATGGATGGACAACCCTCCTATCCCTGGAAACAATACTTTTTATTATCGCACCATCGTCAATCAATCATCGACGCTGGAACAGGCACGCAATAACAGTTTGACAGACTTGTCCGAATATATTAAAAAGGAAATGGATATTTCCGGCGAAATACGGATACGTACCACATCAGATATGGTAAACGACAAAGAAGATATCCAGTCTTACTTCGAATATAATTATGACATAAAAAGCCAGCCTCAAAAAATCATTTACAACAAAGTAGACGAATACTGGGAATACATCTGTTATCCGGACGGTTCCTGTAAATATAGTTTACATACCTTATATATGATCGCGAAGGAAAGCAACAAACGGGCCGCATTCGACCAGATACGCTTCACGCGCAAATACGGGATCAGTGCCGTTGCACGTTCGATCATACCCGGCTGGGGACAATTATACAAAGGCAGTACAGCCAAAGGATTATGTATCATGGGAGGAGAAGTAGCTCTTGCCGGAGGTATTATCTCTTTCGAAAGCATGAGAAGCAATTACAGGAAGAAAATACGGCAAACGCAAAATGCCGATCATATTCGTAACTACTCTACCAAAGCCAATAACTGCACTACATTCCGGAATATCTGTATAGGAGGAGCCGCTGCTCTATATGTCTATAACCTGGTCGACGCTCTGGTAGCAAACGGAGCTAAACGAACAATTATCCGGAAAAACAAAATAACCTATTATCCGGTAGCCTCTCCTGATTGTAATGGTGTCGGTTTATCCTATCATTTTTAATTCACATAATAAACAACTATAAACATGAACAGACTTAAGTATTTGATTTTGATTTGCTCTGCGATTCTTTTTTGCGGAGTGACCTCTTCCTGTACGGAAGACGAAGCGGAAGTAAACGGTAATGTACATGGATACGTTTCGGATGAAACTACCGGCGAACCAATCCGCACAGCCAGCGTCACCCTAAATCCGGGAGGTAAAAAAACAGCAACCGGCAGTGACGGACGTTTTGAATACAACGACCTGGAAGCCGGACAGTACACCTTACAGGTTTCTAAAGACGGTTATCAAACCAATACGGCCGGAGTTACCATCATCGCTGGACAAACGGCACAATGCGATATCTTATTAAAACCTGGCACCGGCAATCTGGCAGCCAATAAGACAGAACTCAACTTCGGAAAAGACAATACCATTCTTGCTTTCGAAGTAGTAAACACCGGAAAAACAGAAATTCAGTGGAACATAAAAAAAGATTGCAGTTGGATTAAAGATATAGACCCTATATCCGGCACTACTGCCGCTGACAAAAAAAGTCCGGTCAGCATCACAATAGATCGTAGCAAACTGGAAGCCGGAAAAACTAATGCAACGACAATCATCATTACCTCCAATTCCGGAACGGCAGAAATAAATGTACTTGCCGAAAGTAAAAGTACGACTCCCGATCCGGATGATCCGGAAACTCCCGGCGAAGATATCAATATCACAGCCGGTCTGCTGGCCTATTACACTTTCGACAACAGTGATGCAAGCGATATCAGTGGAAACAAAATGAATGGGGTAGCCCTGAACGAACCAGAGTTTACAACCGACTCACCATCCGGAAAAGGAAAAGCCCTTTTCCTCAATGCAGCCAAGGAACAACTAGTAAATATACCATACAATCCGCTAAAGGGTAAATACAGCTACTCTATCTCTTTTTGGATCAAAGATTTCGGATCACTTGGATACATCATCGGAGGTGTCAGTAAAAGTTGGATCGGAGAATGCTATCCGCGAATTTACGTGGCAGATAACAAATTCGGATTTTCTCACGAAGGTTTCAGTATGCCACTCATGGGATCTATAGAACCTGATCCATTTACTTACCCGGTGAAACAATTACAAAACGGGAAATGGTATTCTATTGTCTTCACTGCTTCTGCCAACAAGGATAACAAAGTGGAAAAACTATTGTACATAGACGGGAACCTGGCGGACAACCTAACCGCCAAATATAACGTCGGTAATGATGATTCCAGCACTAAAATACAGATAGGCGGTACACTTGACGGTCAGGCTACAGACGCCATGAATATGAAAATAGATAATGTACGTCTCTACGACCGGCCACTGACAGCTGCCGAAGTAGAAACTATTTATACTTCTGAAAAAGCACAGTAAAAACAAACAGATAATCAACTGAAGGTGTGCTACCTGCAATAGCGAAGGTAACACACCTTTTTATTCTTTCTATTGCCATGAGACCAATACGACTACTGCTCTGTTTCATATTATGTACGAGTTATATCCATGCACAGCAATCCGAATCCGACAGAGAGCTATTGGAACAACTACGTCAGGAATACAAAGACTTCCGAAGACAAAGAGAACAGGAATACGCAAAATATCTTCAACAAACATGGATTGATTTCCAGCTTTACAAAGGGCTGAATCGATTCAACCAACCTAAGCCGGATACAATACCCGATGCATTACCGGACCAATCTATTTACTCCGATGAAATAACTTCATACAAAATAAGTGATACGCCGGGTAACACATTTATTCCTCCAATAGAAATCAACTCACAACAACAGGAAAAACAGACATACCAGGCAATCATACCTTTTTATGGTACCACTTTTCCTCTAACTCATATCCCACCCCCATCCGTACTTAATGGAACCGGGAAAGATATGATCGGACATTTGTGGAAAAGTTTCGGATGCAAAGAAACCGATCAGCTAATAGCTGATATCTTCTCATTCAAAATAAAGCATAAACTCAACGACTGGGGATTATTTTTACTTGTCAAAGAAGTCTGCAACCACCTGCCTCAACTTTCTGACGAAAATGTATGTACTCTGTTCAGGCATTTCATATTATTCAGTTATGGGTATAACGTACGTCTCGGCATCATCGACCGGACTATAGTACTACTTGTTCCTTTCCGGGAAACTGTTTATAATCAACCTTTTCTGTATGAAGATAAAAAAAAGTATTTCTTATTTACCGATAAGGCACTCCAATCTTCTACGATCGTCAGGACACTTCCTCTATTTAAAGATAAAACCGAAAAAGTCCTTTCATTGGAAATCAAAGAGAATATGGATCTGGGAAATGATTCATTCGACATTTCCCATACTTATCAGGATACCAGCTTTAACATAACAATAAATAGAGAGCGTACCCGCTTCTTTCAAAATATCCCTTCTACCGATTTAACCATTTATACAAATGCCATGGCTGACCCTATATTCGAGGATAGTCTTTTCTCCTTTCTGAACCAATTCAATGATCTTGAAAACGTACCGGAGACATTAAATGATCTGCTCCATTTCTGCCAATCAACTTTCACTTATAAGACAGACGAAGAACAATTCGGATACGAGAAAACGTTCTTTCCCGAAGAAACATTCTTCTATCCCTTCTCCGATTGTGAAGACCGGGCGGTTTTATTTGCCCATATAGTTCGCAAGACACTGAAACTCGATACTATTTTATTAAAGTATAGCAACCACGTTGTAACAGGAGTTGCCTTAAAAGGGAATATCCCCGGTACTTATATACAATTTGACAAAAAACGCTATCTGCTATGTGATCCCAGTTACCGCAAAGCCGATATCGGGCAATGTATGCCTGATTACAAAAATGAAATACCACAGATTGTTCCATTACAATAAACCCGTCAACAAATCTTTCTTACTTTGATTTTCTTAATCTAAGTCAAGATTTACAAATAAACAACTATTTACCTTTGTGGAAAATATAACTTTCAATTATAAACACTTAAAAAACAAACTTGTATGAAAAAAGTATTATTATTTTTCGCATTTATCATGTCAGTCTTAACTATTCAGGCGCAAGACGTTTTCAAAAAAGGAGATAATATGGTAAGTGCCAGTGTAGGAGTCGGTAACGGTATTCCGGTTGCCGTATCATACGAACGTGGTATTGTCGATAATCTGTTTGGCGGAAACGGTTCCATCGGACTTGGTGGTTATCTGGGATATTACTCGGATAAAGACGAAATCAATTATGAAGGGATAAAAGCCGGTTGGAAATACAACGACATTATGATCGGTGTAAGAGGAAACCTGCATTATCAATTTATTGAAAAGTTAGACACTTATGCAGGATTAATGCTCGGTTATGAAATTGTAAAAGCAAAAGCCATAACTGAAGGATATGACGAAAAATATACCGGTAGTGCAGACGGAAGTGGAATAGGTTTCTCCATTCACGTGGGTGGCCGCTACTATTTCACTGACAATTTCGGAGCATTTGCCGAAGTTGGATACGGAATTGCTTATGCAAATCTGGGTGTCAGCTTAAAATTCTAACATAACCGTAAGATGAAACAAACCCTGATTGTTTTATTTCTTTTAGTCACGTTCTTCGCCTCTGCACAAAAGTCAGCTTTTAACGGAACATGGTACGCCAAAGAACCAGATCCTTCTACAGGCAAAACCTTTGCTGTCAGTCTGAAAGTCAAAGACGGAGAAATAAAAAAAGGACAAGTAGCTTCTATTTCCATGAAAGATAACAAGGGAGAAAACGGGAAACTGGAGTCTGCTGTACTGGAAGGAAACACGGTCATGATCACCTATTCGACTAAAGATGGCGGAATACACAAAGGTTCACTGGTCTACAACGAAAGCGAGAAAACCGTATTCTGGAAATTATTGTCGTCTGAAAACGGAAAGACACTGGCACCGGATGAACTTAAACTTGATGCTCATCATTATTGATGGCATCATCTTCAATAATAACAAAGGGGCTTTTGAGCCCCTTTGTTATTTTCTATTATTTTAACCCCCAATATCCGGGATATACTAAAAACTACATTGTATCTAACAACTACAAAAACATTAGTCATATCTTTCATTGATACTTATCATCCAAGCGGATAATCAACTCATTATCACCTCCACAAAATAACAAGTCCCTCTATTCGTCCGCTTATTCGGTACGTTATTTCGCTTTAAAAGCTTGCCGAAGTTGAGTATCATCGTTTTTGTGATGATAAAACCGGGGTGTTTTTCGGCTATAATATCCAGTATTTCGGTAGCGAGCAAAGGTTTCAAGCCCTCCGTATCTTCCGGGATCGTGAAATAACGAAGGAACAATTGCTCTTCGGCCGGGACTTGCTGGAAACGCTGGTTGTTCTCCACGATTGCAGCTTCCTCCTCGTGCGTAAACCAGAAACGCTCGCCACGGCGCAACATCTCTTTTGCTTCGGCGTAAAGCTGTCCGTAATCGACCGGCTGAAGATAATCGATCAGGCCTTCGATCTCTACACAGACGAAACGACGGCTTCCGGTCGGATCGGTCAGCAAATCAAAATTATTACTGGTAGCGATAAAAGTAGCATAACGACGAAGGCTGCGCGTCGAACTCTGATAAGGCAAGCGGGCATTGACCACCGCCTTCTGCAACACATGCTTCAGAAAACTCTGGTGTGAAGCCTTCACCGAGTCGAACTCGTCGATATTGATCAACGCATAGCGGTGCAAAGCCAGTTCCGCCTCCTTCTTATTGCCGAAATCGATGCTGTCCGTATAAAAAGGACGGAGCGCCGGCGGTAATAAGTTCAGGCAAAAAGTTGACTTTCCGCACCCCTGGTCACCCACCAGCAAAGGCGTCGTACTGTTCCCGTGATCCTTATCCATCTGCATCCAATGGGCTACCATGCTCAGGAACCAACGGTAAAAACAATCCTGCCACAGCGGATTACTGTTAGGTACCCGGTCTGCCAGCGCCCGGATATGTGGTTTACCATCCCAGGCCGGAAGGTTAGCCAGGAACGACTCGATCGGATGATACGACGGGATCTGGTCGGAATGTACATACCGGTCGATGTCCTTATCCCACACATTCAGCCCCTCTTTCTGCGCCTCCAGGCAGATAGTATTACGAACCTTCTGTGTATAAGGATGATAAACAAACTGGATAACCGATCGATCCAGATATTCCACCTCCCCGTTCATCTCATTCAAACGGAAATAATAACGCCGCGACATAAACTCTTCCAACTGCATCACCAGCGAAAAACATTCCGGCAAAGGTAATTTGCCTTCCCCTACCTTCTTCAGCAAATAAACCGAACGGAATACACTGCGTATCAGTACCTTCTGAGGTTTCAGCAAGTCATACCGCAGCATCCATCCTACCGCTTCCTCCTCCGGTATTCCCAGACGGCAACAGTTTTGCGCCATCTCTGTAAATAATGCCTGAAGATCGTTACCGCCGATAGCGGCAAATTTACGGACAACCTCAACCAGCGCCACACTGAAAAGCGTAGCAACCTGCGAGTTACGCTCCAACCCCGGCAACAAGCGGTCGACCGGATCGACCGGAGCATCCTGCACGATACGCAGTTCACCCTCGGAAGGCATCTGCAAAGGTTGCTCTATCCGGATAGCCACCGCATCCGGATTATAATACAACCCGGCATCGTAACTGATCCGGGTACCCCGCGAAAGCACCGGCTCCTTCAACGTGACCATACTGCTCAACTGAGGCTGGTAATACCTGACTGCCAACTGGTAAGCTGCCGCATGAAATAATTTCGCCTTCTCTTCCGAGCGGGGTAACTTTCCGTCCGGCAAGGTAAACGGCACGATTATCTTCACCGACTTGCCGCTCAACCCGATAAAAGCCAATAACGTCTGCGGCATGGCGGAAGCTTCTTCGCGCACACGAGCAGCCTCTGCCATATCCGACAAGCCGTTCACTTCCAAAACAATACATCCCGTATAGGTCTTTATCCGAACCTGCCCCTCTTCTTTTCGATAAGTGGCGCCCCAAACGATAACCGGCAATTTCCCAGTCCATTCATTAAGATATCCAGGCAATGTAAAACAGAGCCTGTTACGTACTGCTGCAATCTGTTCTGCCAGACTGTCGGAACGCAACGTTTCCACAACCGCTTCCAGGTTGCGGATCTGCACCATTAGTTGCTCTTTCTTATAACGGTATTGTGTAACTTTCATTCGAACGGGTATCTTTCAAATTTAAAATACTTCATTTCTTTACGCAGGCGCGGACTCATCCTGAAACAAACGCGTTTCGCTTTCACCCGATGGGGAGTACAATCCTTTTTGTCCTCATATCCTTCACTGGCAGCCGAAAGATATAAATCACCCATATCCTTGAGTTCTACGGAATATCCGTCTTTAAGGCATTCCCTAATCACATCGCTCAGCTCGCAGACGGTTGCCAGCACATCTCCGCGCGTCAATGAACAACGGTCGGCTATCACTTCAGCCAACTTTTCGGTTGTAACTCGTCCCGTACTAACCGGAACACCATAAAACAGCTTCTTTTCTACCGGACCTGTCTTATCCGTTTTTGCTCGGACTACATAGAAATGTGCCATAAATAAGGAGTTTTTATTAATAATAATACTAGTAAACTTCACCAAGACGGGCATTTCAGCCCATTTTACACCCGGATCTGAACGATGCTCACACCCGGGTCTCAATCCCCTCGACACCCGGATGGCGGCAACTTTATCTCCTTACAAATATAAGAAAAATATTGCATACAAACAATGTTTTTCAATAGTTTATTTCATTTTTTCTTATTATATTATTCATATAAAAAGGAGTAAAAACCGGGCGTTCCGGCAAATAAAAAAGTGATAGTATGGTGATAGATAGTGATAGTTTATTTTACATACTATCACGCTATAAATAGGTAATAATCTTATATTTATAATAAAAAGTGATAGTGTGATAGTTGTTTTTTATAAAATCTGTGTATATTTGTCAGATATGAGAGAACTACTTTAGTAAAAATAAAAGGAGTATAGAACCACTAAATTGAATATAAAATGGGACTTTTTAGCAGACCTACAGTACCATCGCCTTCCGGCGGGCATTCGTTCGTTGATGTAATTCAAAATGAGGGCAACAATACGGGACGCGGACTTATCGCCTGGCGACATCCCAGCAGTGACTTCAACACCCATTCAAAAATACTTGTCCGCAAAGGAGAAGAGGCCATTTTTGAAAACGGCGCCAGCGAGTGGGCGGTCTTTCCCAGTGGGACGGAATGCGAATTGAAGACACAGAACATTGCAGTGATACGGTCTTTCCGTGAAGCATTGTCCGGCGGAAAGAGTTATTTCCCTTGCCGGGTTTATTTCGTATCCGTCGAAGAATTTGAAATTCCCTGGGGTACCATAGATCCCATCGGATACACATGCCCTTTGCTGGGTGCCGGTGCCCAGTTGAGAGGCGGCGGTATTTATGTCATACGCGTTATCGATACGGAAACTTTTGTTAAGAAGGTGTTACGCGACAACAACAGCTACACAATAGATCATTTGAAAGAAAAGCTGTTCGAACGTGTTTACCAGGAAATTGCCGATATCATTTCTTCGGTATTGGAGAAGAACGGCATCAATTCGATGGAGTGCTCGAAAAAGAAAAAGGAGATAGCACAACTCAGCCTGCCGGACATTCAGAAGTTACTGGAAGCTTACGGTATCATGCTGGTCGACTTCACCGTCAGTCTCGAACTGGACGAAGAACAACGCCAGATGTACGAACAAGCTGTCCGCCTGCAACGCATGAGTGCACAAGGCGAAGCACAAGCCCGTATCATCGGCGCACATAGCAAAGTGGAAGAACTCCACACGATGGGGAATGCCTACGCCACCATCAAGGGGATGGATATGCTTCAGACGATTGCAGAAAATCCGGGAGCCGGCGGTATAGCCAGCGCAGGTGCCGGCCTGGGAATGGGCATGGCGGCCGGTGGAACGTTTGCCAATATCACCCAATCCGTATTTCCCGGCAACCAGGTTCAGCAACCCGCACAGGCACCGGCACAGCCCGATCCGATGGAGTCGTTGCAAAAGATGAAGCAAATGCTGGATGCCGGATTGATACCGCAAGCTGCCTACGACCAGAAAGTGGCAGAGATATTAAGCAGATTGTAATACCCTATATCTAATCATATTTATGAAAACAACATTAATCCGTATTGTTTTTACATTGGTGTTCCTGGTGGTCTTCAACACTTTGTTTTTTCTGCTGAGTGGCACAGACAATCCTACTTCCGTATGGGTTTCGTATGCGTATATCCATGTGGCGTATTTCACCATACTCTTCCTGCCCGTATTGAAAACGAAGGGGGATGCTTCTTACTACCTGTCTTCCGTCCTCTACGGACAGGCCATAACGTATTTCATCCTGGAGTTGATAGCCGGTGTGGTTTTCATTATCTACCGGATGGAATCGCCTGTTTGGTCGCTGGTGGTACAGACCGCTCTCTGGCTGATTTTCGTAGTCCTCATTTTAGGAAATGCCTGGGCGAATCAGGCCACCGCGCAATCGCTTGAAAAACGCAAGCAGGATATAGATGCTTACCAATCGATGCGGATGAGCCTGAAAAGACTGATGGCGAAAACAGACAAACCGGAACTTAAACGACTGATCGCCGATTGTTCCGATAAGTTGGAAGCCAGTTCTTCGCGGCAAACTCAAGAGTCTGAAAAGATCGACATCGAGATAGAACAGGCGATCGCTTCCCTGCGACAATCCATAACGGGAGACGATGTTGAAGAATCCACGTCATTAGCCAGACAGTTGGCAGGCCTGATCGAAGAAAGAAAAACAATATTAAAATATTCTCATTAACTTATTAACTCATTTAATATTTGATATTATGGCAGAAACTATGCAATTGCAGATCGTGAAGTGCCCGGCATGTAATCAGACGCTCACTTCATTCAGTGCTTTTAAGTCGACAGCAACATGTCCCCGTTGCGGCACCGTGATGAAGAACCCGTTGGCGACCGCTAAAGAAGAAGTTCGCCCTGAACGTATCATCCCGTTCACTACACAGGAAGGCGATTTTGAAAAATGTTTGGTGAATACCCTGATCAATCAGGATTTCGTTCCCAAGAACATCTTCGAATCCATCAACACCGACAATGTGTTCCGTGCTTATTTGCCGATGTATCTTTTTGAAGGTACTTACCAATCTTCATGGAGCTGCGAATCATCTTACGAAGACCAGAAAGTAGATATTTCGAGAAACTGGACAGACAGCGGCAAGACTATTTCGACAAAGACCGTAAAGAAATGGCGTCCGCAAAACGGTAATGCAGCAGGCAATTTTGCATTCTTATGCCTTGCCAATGAAGACAGTGAAGACTTACCGGTAGAACTCCGGAATTTCACCTATCAGTTCCCCTACGACGTGATGATGTCAAAACAGTTTGACGGTGATATGCTGAACGATGAAGATGAACGCATGATAACCATTCCCCGTAATGCCGACACCAATATAGTATGGCAGAAACACGGGAAAGATTTGGTAGACGACACGGCACAGGATGCTGCACTCAACCAAATCGGCGATCAGGAAATCCGTAATTTCCGCGCGTCTTCCAGTTTCAACCTGGCTACGAAAGGGGAATACATCCTGGCTCCGTTCTGGTTTGTGTACTACACTTACAACAACCAGCGGTATAATTTTATGATGGACGGAACCGGACAGCGTACCTCTTACAACTATCCGATAGATCAGGACGAAGTAGATTTTGTCAATGGAAAAGAGAAGATCAAGAAAATCGTCAAATGGCTTTGGTTGCTGTGCTTTGTATTAATGTACCTCATCAACATCACAGCCGGTATTGTATTCCTCGCCATCTGGTTCGTCGGCAAGTTTATCGTGAACAAGATGATGGATAATCAGATCCAGGCTCATTTACAGGAATCGAAAGTTGCCCGCCAGGCTAGTGCGGCCAGACTGGGAGTATAACAAAAAATATTATTCCGACACAACTGCTTATCGGGTTCGCTTAAATGCCCGATAAGCAGTTTTTGTTTTATTTATAGCAAAGACAGGAACGACCGCTTTCGAGCCGCCGTTATCCCAACACCTTATTCTTCGCGATCGTAGCCTGGAATTCTTTCAGGTAGAACGGTTCGAAATAGGCGACATCTTCAAACTGTCCGGCAGCAAAAGCCTTTTCCGCCAGGGGAATCATATTGACAGCCAGGGGATGGATACCATCGATAAAAACGGCATTCGGCGAAGCGATCACTTCGCGGCACTTTGCGGCACCGTTGCCAAAGAAACAGACAGTTCCTTTTTCCAGGTAAGCGGCATAAGTCTGCTCATCCACGACATCGGCCGATGTTGCACGTATAGTGTTCAGGTCGGCATCATAGATAGTGGCATACACTTCCATACGGCGTGCATCGAGCATGGCGCAATACAGCCCGCCATCAGCCAGCGGTTGTTGACGGATAGCGGTAGCAGCCAGAATATCGAGCGTATGGATACCGATCAGCGGAATGCCAAAACCGAAACATAACCCTTTCGCTACGGAAACGCCGATACGCAGGCCAGTATAAGAACCGGGGCCACTGCTGACGGCCACTGCATCCAGCGTCAATGCTTTTGCTTTCAGTACAGCAAGAGCTTCTTCTACAAATACACCCAGTAAGGCGGCATGCGAAGGTCCGTCGAAAGAGGTCTTTTCAAAAAGCACCTCCCCGTCTGCCGATAGGGCCAGGGAACAGACCAATGTTGAAGTATCAATATTTAAAATACAAGACATAACAGTTGATAGTTGACGGTTGATAGTTGGCAGGTATTTTTTGATCGGACACTGCCGGTTATCAACCGGATTAATTGGTCGCAAAAGTACTAAATCGTCTTTACACGAATGAGAAAATAACGAACTTTTTATACATAGAACCAAATAATTGTCAACTGTCAACTGTCAACTATCAACTGAATACCCTATCTTTGCACAAATTTTTAGAACAATGATACAATCAATGACTGGATTCGGTAAGGTTACAGCCGAACTTCCTTCAAAAAAGGTAACCGTAGAAGTAAAAGCGCTCAACAGCAAACAGCTGGATTTATCAACCCGCATTCCGTCTATCTACAAAGACAAGGAAATGCAGATCCGCAGCCAGTTGCTCCAATCGCTTGAACGGGGTAAGGTCGATTTCAGCATTTACATTGAATATATAGGGAAGGATACTCCCACGCAGATCAATCTGACAGCTTTTGAAAGCTACTACAATCAGATCAAAGAGATTGCGGAAAAACTGAATATAGATGTACCCGCCGACTGGTTCCAGACATTACTGAAGATGCCGGACGTCATCAAGTCGGAAATCGTTGAAGTGGACGAAAGCGAGTGGGAAGTCGTTTTCACTGCGGTAAAAGAGGCCATCAAGCATCTTTGCGACTTCCGTATCCAGGAAGGTGCCATGCTGCAAAAGCTGTTTGAGGAAAAGATCGGCAACATCGCCCGCCTGCTTTCCGAAGTGGAAGAATACGAAGGCGAACGTATCGAAAAGATCAAAGCCCGCATCATGGATAACCTCACAAAGGTTGCCAACCAGGATTACGACAAGAACCGTTTCGAGCAGGAAATGATCTACTACATCGAAAAGCTGGATGTAAACGAAGAAAAGAACCGCCTCGACAACCATCTGAAATATTTCATCAGCACGATGAAGGACGGACACGGACAGGGTAAGAAACTCGGTTTCATCGCTCAGGAAATGGGACGCGAGATCAACACCCTCGGTTCGAAAAGCAATCATGCGGAAATGCAGAAGATCGTCGTTCAGATGAAAGACGAACTGGAACAGATCAAAGAACAGGTACTAAACGTTTTATAATATGGCTGGTAAACTAATTATATTCTCCGCCCCGTCAGGCTCAGGTAAATCAACCATTATCAACTATCTGCTGAAGCAGAACCTGAACCTGCATTTCTCTATCTCGGCGACAAGCCGTGCACCGCGCGGAACAGAAAAGGACGGGGTGGAATATTATTTCCTGACTCCCGACGAATTCCGTGCCCGCATCGCTGCCAATGAGTTTCTGGAATACGAGGAAGTATATACCGACAAATATTACGGCACACTGAAAAGCGAGGTGGAGCGCCAACTGAACGAAGGCAACAACATCATATTCGACGTCGACGTGGTAGGCGGCTGCAACATCAAGAAATTCTATGGCGACCGTGCCCTGTCGGTATTTATCCAACCGCCCAGCGTGGCTCATCTGCGCGAACGACTGGAAGGACGCGGCACCGATGCGCCGGAAGTAATCGAAAGCCGTATCGCGAAAGCGGAATTCGAACTGGGATTCATCCCCCACTTCGATGTCTGCATTGTGAACGACGATCTTGCCACTGCACAGGCCGAAGCTTTTGAAGTAATAAAAAACTTCCTGTCATAACCATGAGTACCAACGGAAAATTATCCCGCAAATGGGGATACATCTTTGCCCTGACCGGCATAGCCGCCCTGGGTACCTGCATCGCAGGCCTTATTTATAAAGAATATCTGATCGCTTCTGCTACCGGGATCGTTTTCGGTGCACAAGTATTCAACTTTATCAAGTGGTTCAAACAACGGTAAAAGAAAACAGGATACTGAAAACCGGAATCTTCTCCGGTTCTTTCAACCCGGTTCACATCGGTCATCTGGCTTTGGCCAACTGGCTGTGTGAATTTGCAGGGTTGGATGAGGTCTGGTTCGTTATTACTCCGCATAACCCACTGAAAGAAAAAGAGGAACTGATGGACGACCAGCTCCGTTACGAACTGGTGAAAGCCTCCATTGCCGGTTATCCGAAATTCCGTGCCAGCAACTTCGAGTTCTCCCTGCCCCAGCCGACTTACACGATCGACACGCTTCGCGCGCTCGAACAGGCCTACCCCGACCGCCGGTTCCACTTTATCATGGGAGCCGACAACTGGGCTTTTATCGGACGCTGGAAAGAATCGGAAGCACTGGTATCCGGCTACCCTATCCTGGTCTATCCCCGCAAAGGATATGAGATCCATATACCAGACAGTCTCCCCACCGTCCGTGCGGTAGACGCCCCGCTGATGGAAATATCATCCACTTTCATCCGCCGGTCACTGAAGGCAGGCAAAGATGTACGCTTCTTCCTCCCCGAAGCGATACGTAATCATAAGTGCCTTTTAAATATATAATTAAGTAAACTACTCCCTACTTTTAGCCGATAAATAAGAAAAGTTTTGTACTTTTGCGCCGTATTATACAAAATAATAGCGTAATGAATCTATTAGAACTGAGTGAACAGGAAATCATAAGACGCAATAGCATGGAGCAATTGCGCCAAATGGGGATAGAACCTTATCCCGCTGCCGAGTACGTAACAAACGCATATTCCAATGAAATAAAGGCATCCTTTAAAGACGATGCAGAACCCCGTCCTGTAACCATTGCAGGCCGTATCATGAGCCGCCGTATCATGGGCAAGGCTTCCTTCATGGAGTTGCAGGATTCGGAAGGCAGAATACAGGTGTATATCTCCCGTGATGATATCTGCCCGGACGAAAACAAAGATTTATATAACGTCGTTTTCAAGAAGCTGCTTGATATCGGAGACATTGTAGGAATCAAAGGTTTTGTATTCCGCACACAGATGGGTGAAATCTCCGTACATGCACAAGAGATAACAGTATTATCCAAATCACTCAGACCGCTGCCTATCGTTAAATACAAAGACGGTGTAGCTTATGACGGATTTAACGATCCCGAACTACGTTACCGTCAGCGTTATATCGACCTGATCGTAAACGATGGCGTAAAGGATATTTTCATGAAACGTGCAAAAGTGATCAAAACAATGCGCGCTGTGCTCGACGAAGCCGGATATACGGAAGTAGAGACTCCGATCCTTCAGTCTATCGCCGGTGGTGCAAGTGCACGTCCGTTTATCACGCATCATAACTCATTGGATATTGACCTTTATCTGCGTATCGCTACCGAACTGTACCTGAAAAGACTGATCGTCGGTGGTTTCGAAGGAGTTTACGAAATCGGGAAAAACTTCCGTAACGAAGGTATGGACCGGACGCACAACCCGGAATTTACCTGCATGGAGTTGTATGTCCAATATAAGGATTACAACTGGATGATGAGTTTCACGGAACTATTGCTCGAAAAGATATGTATGGCAGTCAACGGCACATGCGAAACCGTAGTCGACGGCAAGACCATCAGCTTCAAGGCTCCTTTCCGTCGCTTACCTATCCTGGAAGCCATTAAGGAAAAGACCGGCTACGACCTGGAAGGCAAGAACGAAGATGAAATCCGTGCAATTTGTAAAGAATTGAAGATGGAGATCGACGATACGATGGGTAAAGGTAAGCTGATCGATGAAATCTTCGGAGAATTCTGCGAAGGTACATTCATCCAGCCGACATTCATTATCGACTATCCGGTTGAAATGAGCCCGCTTACTAAGATACACCGTAGCAAACCGGGACTGACAGAACGTTTCGAATTGATGGTGAACGGTAAAGAGTTGGCAAATGCTTATAGCGAGCTGAACGACCCGATCGACCAGGAAGAGCGTTTCAAGGATCAGTTGAAGTTGAGCGAAAAAGGGGATGATGAAGCGATGTTCATCGACCAAGACTTCCTGCGCGCACTGCAATTCGGTATGCCTCCTACATCCGGTATCGGTATCGGCATCGACCGTTTGGTGATGTTGATGACCGGTCAGACAACCATCCAGGAAGTATTGTTCTTCCCGCAGATGCGTCCTGAAAAGACTGTAAAGAAAGATGCAGCCGATAAATACGTGGCATTGGGTATCGATGAAGCCTGGGTTCCCGCCTTGCAGAAAGCCGGTTATCTGACAGTCGACACCTTGAAGGAAGTCAACCCCAATAAGCTGCGCCAGGAGCTTTGTGAAATGAACAAGAAGTATAAGCTGGAACTGCAAAATCCTGCGGCCGAAGAGGTCGAAGCATGGATTGCAAATGCAGCCAAATAATAAGGTGGTACCATGAATTTACCCGGAAAAATTGCAATAATGGGAGGTGGTAGCTGGGCTACCGCCTTAGCCAAGATTGTACTTTCTACACAGGATAGTATTAATTGGTATATGCGCCGGCAGGATCAGGTGGACGATTTCATTAAGATGGGACATAACCCCGGTTATCTGTCTGCCGTTAAGTTCGATACCGACAAAATAAACTTTTACACTGATATTAACGAGGTAATTCAGGACTCCGATACACTGATCTTTGCAACCCCCTCTCCGTTCCTGAAACAACACCTGATGAAGGTTACGACACCGTTGAACGAAAAGTTCATCATTTCGGCCATCAAAGGGATCGTTCCGGACGAGAACATGCTGATTGCCGACTACTTTGCCGAATATTACAATGTCCCGATGGAGAACATTGCCGTAATAGGCGGCCCGTGTCATGCAGAAGAGATCGCACTCGAGCGTCTTTCCTATATCACGCTTGCCTGTTCAAATATCGAACATGCAAAGGCTATTTCATCCGTCTTTCAAAATCCATACCTGAACAACTCCTGTTGCAAGGATGTCAGAGGGATAGAATATGCATCCGTTCTGAAGAATGTCTATGCGATCGTAGCAGGTATCTGCCACGGCATGAAATATGGTGATAACTTCCTGGCTGTTTTCATTTGTAACGCCATTGAAGAGATGCGTAACTTCCTGAACTCGGTGCACAGCCTGGAACGAGACGTGACCGACTCGGTATATCTCGGCGACCTGCTGGTGACTGCTTATTCACGCTTCAGCCGCAACCGTACTTTCGGCACCATGATCGGAAAAGGATATTCGGTCAAGATAGCCCAGCTGGAAATGGAAATGATCGCCGAAGGGTATTACGGCACCAAGTGTATCCACGAAATAAACGAAAGATATAAGGTGAAGATGCCGATCCTGGATGCCTTATACGATATATTATATGAAAGAAAATCGCCGACTACCATCATACGGCAGTTGACAGAAACATTTAAATAGGTATGAAAAACATCAGTCTTAACATCGACAAAGCACTGGGCGCTGTTACAAAGGAACAGGTGTACGCACAGGAAGCGAAGGCAAACGAATGTATTGCCACTTTACATAATGGGAACGGAGCCGGTAACGACTTTCTGGGTTGGTTACATCTTCCTTCTTCTATCACCGATGCAGAGTTAACAGACATCGAAAATACAGCAAATGTACTTCGTTCCAAATGCGAAGTGGTTGTTGCCATCGGTATCGGAGGTAGCTACCTGGGTACAAAAGCTGTAGTTGAAGCCTTGAATAATAGTTTCGACTGGTTGCAGTCTGACCGTAAGAACCCGGTTGTTCTATATGCCGGACAGAATATCGGCGAAGATTATCTGTACGAATTGTGCGAAGTGCTGAAAGGCAAACAGTTCGGTCTGATCAATATCTCCAAATCCGGTACGACAACCGAACCTGCTCTGGCATTCCGTATGCTGAAGAAACAGCTGGAAGATGCCGTAGGTAAGGAAGAAGCAAAACACCGCATCGTTGCTATCACAGATGCTAAGAGAGGTGCTCTTCGTACGTTGGCTGATCAGGAAGGTTATAAGACATTTATCATCCCCGACAATGTAGGCGGACGTTTCTCCGTACTGACTCCGGTTGGTTTGCTGCCTATCGCAGTAGCAGGTATCAGTATCCGCGACCTGGTGGCCGGTGCTGTTTCTCTGGAAAAGGCTACGGGTATCGAAGTACCTTTCGCTGAAAACCTGTCGGCTATCTACGCTGCTACCCGCAACGAATTATATAAGAGCGGTAAGAAGATCGAGATCCTTGCCAACTTCCACCCGAAATTGCATTATATCGGCGAATGGTGGAAACAGTTGTACGGCGAAAGCGAAGGTAAAGACGGAAAGGGTATTTTCCCGGCTTCTGTCGACCTGACAACCGACCTGCACTCAATGGGCCAGTGGATACAGGAAGGCGAACGCATCATCTTCGAAACGGTTATCTCTGTTGAAGAACCGACCCATAAAGTGATCGTTCCGACCGATGAAGCCAACTTGGACGGATTGAACTTCCTGGCAGGCAAACGTGTCGACGAAGTAAATAAGATGGCGGAACTGGGTACTCAGCTGGCACACGTAGACGGCGGTGTTCCCAACATCAAGATCACCATGCCGGAAGTAAATGCTTATTACATCGGCCAGTTGTTCTATTTCTTCGAAAAAGCATGCGGTATCAGCGGTTACATGTTGGGCGTCAACCCGTTCGACCAGCCGGGTGTTGAAGCTTACAAGAAAAACATGTTCGCGTTGCTGAACAAGCCCGGATATGAAAAAGAAAGCGAAGCGATCCGCAAGAAACTATAAGACGGATATTC
This sequence comes from Parabacteroides sp. HGS0025, assembly GCF_000969845.1. Lineage (NCBI taxonomy): Bacteria > Pseudomonadati > Bacteroidota > Bacteroidia > Bacteroidales > Tannerellaceae > Parabacteroides > Parabacteroides sp. HGS0025. The sequence continues at coordinate 1,303,775 of NZ_KQ033902.1, read as the reverse complement.
AGTAATCATAAAAAGAGGGAGAATCGGTTCATTCCGGATTCTCCCTCTTTTTGTTTAAACGAAAGTCATTTCTTATTTACATACGGTACCGTATCCCGGCCATTGCCGTTCCCATATGTCCGAAACCGACCTCTACAAAGCCGGCCATTTGTCTTCCCAGCTCTATACCGATAGGTGAAACCTGATACATAAAGAAGGCTTTTACGCGGGTATCTTCGTCGGGCTTATTCTCTTCATTGATAAAAGACGCTTTTGCCGTTGCAATAGCGATTCCGGCATTCACCCGGGAGTACAACGTGATAAAGTTATAATTATACCAGTTATATTTGAAGGAAGGACAAATAGAGTGGTATGAGTTGAAAAAGTCGCCGACTATTTTGTCGCCGGCAAGAATACGCTTGTCACTGTTCGTATAAGAATAGACCAGGCCGATACCCCAGTCTTCATCCGGATAGAAGAGATAGCTGATATTTAATGCACCGAACTTACCCTTATCATCATACAAATCGACCGACTCGGCAGAGGGATCGAAATAACGCTCATAATGGTGCAGCAAATCGGCTACCGGAAGACCACCATAACTCAAAGAAACCTCATGCTGCATATCAGTCCAGTCCTGGGCTTTACTCTGGAAGCACAGAGCAAACAGCATCATCGTAAACAATAGTACACTCTTCTTCATACTCATCCATTTTTATTCGTTATTACTGCACCCGCTTTTACGGGTTGTTCACACCAAAGATAAAAAATAAGTACAAGATTTTTCGTAACTTTGCAAAGATTATTAAGAATAAGAACAGAATGATACAAGAAGCTGTCAACCGTTATCTGCTAAAGCGTAAGCAGACCTCTCTTTCACCCAAAGCCGTACTTTTCGATATGGATGGCGTACTCTACGACTCAATGCGTTTTCACGCCCGCGCCTGGTACGAAACGGCCATGAATCACCATCTTCAGGCTGTGCAGGCGGACTTCTATATGTTTGAAGGCCGTACCGGCGAAAGTACGATCAACGAATTATACCGGCGCACGTTCCAACGCGACGCTACCGATAAGGAAAAACAAGAGCTATATGACGAGAAAGCAATGCTTTTCAACAAATACAACGACGGCAAGGCGATGACCGGTGCCGGGGATGTGCTGAAACAGGCTCAAACCCACGGACTACAAACACTGGTCGTTACCGGTTCCGGACAGCATAGCCTGATCAATAAGTTGGAGCATACCTATCCCGGTTGTTTCAGCCGCGAGAAGATGGTAACTGCCTTCGATGTGAAATACGGCAAACCACATCCCGAACCTTACCTGATGGGACTGGAAAAAGCCGGCGTCCGTGCGAATGAAGCATTCGTCGTGGAGAACGCTCCGATGGGTGTAGAAGCCGGTGTTGCCGCTGGTATCTTTACCATCGCCGTCAACACAGGCCCCCTGCCCGACAAAGTATTATTGGATGCCGGAGCCGATCTGCTCTATCCGGATATGGAGAGCCTGGCAAAGGATTGGGATAATATTATGAAATGTATGGGATAAACGCAAAAAGGCGGGTTTGAAACCCGCCCTTATGAAATATCGTCTTTTGATTTACTTTTATTTCACATAATCCGCCTTGTTCAGGAAGTCGAAACTCTGCTGGCAGCTTTCCACCGGATCGTTGTTGGTGTATTCTTCCACTTCAACATACCAGTCTTTTACCTTGTTAGCATACATCTGGTCGAAGATCGGTTTGAAATCGATCTTTCCGCTTGCACCGATCTCCATGTCGTCCTTGATATGGATCGTCTTGAACTGGCGCGGACGGGCTTTCAGGTAAGCAACCGGATCGGCACCTCCTTCTTTCACCCAATAAACGTCCATCTGGAAGAACACATGGTTCGGACTTACGTTATCCAACAGGAAGTCGTAGATCAACTGATCGTCGATCTTACGGAATTCGAAAGCATGATTATGATAACCGAATGCGATGCTGGCTGCAGCCGTCTTATAACCTACCGTATTGAAATAGTCGCAATACATCTTCAGGTCGTCGAGTGTCGTCTGGTCGTTTACCGGCATCCAGGGCTGAACCATATATTTAACCCCCAGTTCGTTGTGGGCAGCAATAGCCTTGTCCCACCAACTCATTACTTCAGCTTCTTTTTCTTTTGTAAACTCCTGTCCCAGGTGGGCGCTGGTACATTTCATACCCAAGTCGTTACACATTTTCTTGAACTCGGCAGGAGCCATACCGTAGATCTTACCGTTGTCGTAGCCTGCTGTTTCGAGATTTGTATAACCCATTTTGGAAGCAGCTTCCAGTACCTTCTGAATTCCTTCTTCTTTTACAAGGTCTCTCAAAGAATACAACTGTAAACCGATATGTTTGGTCGATTCTGAAGTAGCTCCTTTCCCGGCACAAGAAGATAATAACTGAGGAGCAACCATACCTCCTGCAAGCATCATAGAGGCGCGCTTTAAAAAGTCTCGTCTGTTTTGCATAGTAGTAAATAAATTAAGTTTGATTGAGAATTTGTACAAAAGTAAGACTATAATCGAAGGATACTAACATTATTTCGTTAAAATCTGTCAACTACCGACTGAACTGTCAACAGGGAAATCTGTTATCTTTACAACATCTATAAACACGAACGAAATGACAACAGTAAAAACAAGAAAAGGTAAACACCTTCTCCTCACCGAATGTATCCGCAGGCGAGTCGAAAGCAAGCGGTCGATGGGGAAAGATAGTACGGCCGACCTCTACCAGGCAGCCGGCCACCGGTTCCTCGAGTTCCTGGGGGAAAAGGACATTTATCTCAACGAGATCACCCCGACACAGGTGAGCGACTTCCAGGGCTATCTGCAAGCAAAAAACCTGAGGATCAACACCATCAACAGCTATACCAGCAGCTTGCGGGCCATATTCAACTCCGTGCTGAACGACCACCCCTTCAAGATGGGAAAACATCCTTTCCTGCATCTGAAACTGAAACGGGATGTAACGGTCAGGCAACCACTCACATCGGCCGGCATTGAGAAGATCGCCACAACCGACTTCAGCCACGATCCCCGGCTGGCATTCAGGGCCGACCTTTCCCTCTTCAGTTTCATGGCCTATGGAATGCCTTTCGTCGACATGATCCACCTGAAGAAAAGCAACATACAAGGCCGCGATATCGTTTACAACCGCCACAAGACAGGTATACAGATACGGATGCAAATCACCCCCGGCATGTGGCATATCATCCGGAAATACCGCAACGACGGCGAATATCTTTTCCCGGTGATGTCGAAGCCTGTCACCCACAGTCAATACAAAGGGATGCTGGCCGCCTACAACAAAGCGCTGAAAACGATCGGCAAGCTGTTGAAGATACATCCCAACCTGACCTCGTATGTCATGCGGCGCAGTTGGGCGGCAGAAGCGCAACGGCGGCATGTCTCGGTCTCGGTGATCGGCAAGGGAATGGGGCACACGTCAGAGAAAACAACGCGTTACTACCTCGGACAACTCGACCAGTCCGAGCTGAACAAGGCCAACCGGGCAATCACTAAATCCATAAACTTACTATTGGTAAAAAATGTGAAAGGTGGTACCGGGAAGAGTGCTTATTTATGAAATAAGGCTGTACAGAAAATGTTTGTTGAATATCCAACGATATTTTTTGTTACCCACTGCTTATGCGCAACAAATGTAGAAGATTAAACGGAATAAAGGAAGTAAAACGGGAACATTTTTTTTCCTGAGGCGGCAATCTCTTACACCGTATAGCGGTTTTTACTTTTTTATAGATGTTTTTGGTGAATATGTTACTTGTTATGCCCTCCTGCGGATATGTAGGGGTATGACGAGCCGCCCTTCTCATGCTTTAACATCCATTATTCTAATATTTGTTTTTAAAACACCCGGAGTTTAACACTTTAGGAAGGGGAAATACGGGAAATAAACATTTATTCAGACCTCTTTTACCCTATTACAATCTACTTGGCAGGGGGTATTTAACTTATTTCATAAATAAGTTGAACTGTAAAACAAACACTAGTATGAACAAAAGTAAACTCGAATCGATTATAGCCCGTAAACTGGACAAACCTGTAGGCGAAACCCACCTGTTTGTTAATACGATGTTGGAATCCATCGCAGAAGCGCTGGCAGCAAACGAAGAAATCAATTTACGCAATTTCGGAAAACTCTATCCCAACCGCCGGAAAGAACGCCTGGTACGTAACCCCAAAAACGGTGTCCCCTGTATGCTTAAACCGACCCTGTCGGTCAAATTCACTCCCGGGAAAGGCCTGATCGATTACATAAATATAAAATAACACGCTGCACTGCGGAACCGGTGCGCGATGAATAATAATCTTAAAATTTAAAATCATGAGTGCTAAATACAAATTAGTCAAGCGGAAAGATTTTTCCAAGGATGCACCCGAGGACGCAATAAAATATTTTGCGCAGTTAGTGAACAACGGAACCGTCGGTTTCGAGGAAATATGTGGCGATGTGGCCGAGGAAACAGCCTTGACCAGCGCTGATGTAAAGAGCTGCATTGACCGTGCCGCTCATCATATTGCTAAAAATGTAAAAGAAGGCCGCCTGGTCCAGATGGGTGAACTGGGCAGCTTTCTGCTCTCAGGAGGAAGCAAAGGCTCCGCTACCCCGGACACGTTCGATGCTGCCACGATGATGAAGAAGCCGAAGGTTCAATATATCCCCGGAAAGCTTCTCCAGGATATACGTGGAAAAGTAAACTTTGAACGCGTAAAGGAAAAAACAGAAAAGACACCCGGCGGAGGTGGTGAAGACGACCGTCCGGTAATCGAATAACCCCGCTCCGGAAGCACCGGAAGCCCCTTACCGACCTCTGCGGCACCCATCGTCCGAGAGTCGCGGCAACCGGCTTCCGGAGGGTGCGGCACCTTTGTTCCGAAGGGTGCGGCACCCATCACCGGAGAGGTGCGGCACCCTTACTAAGAGGGCTGCGGCACCCCTGGGAGGAAGGCTGCGGCACCTCTCGGCAACTCCCTACGGCACCCTTTTTCATCAGTCCCCCGATCCGCGTCATCCGCGTCTGAAAACACATTGTATTACAATTATTTAAACAAATGACCCAACGTAAACTGACATATCTGGTAACCGCCCTGTTGCTCCTTCTTTCCGCCTGCTCCAACGAAATTCGCGTAGGAGGAGACGGCGACGACCCGGCAGTCGCCACCCTGTCTTACCTGCGGGTATCCCTCCGCTGTCCGCCCTCCTCCACAGGCAACGGCACCCGCTCGAACCCCGCCGGGGGCGAAACGGGCAACGGAAGCGAGACCGGACTCGACAACGAGAACCGCATCGACAACTTCCTCCTCCTCTTCTACCGGGCCGCAGCACGCAGCAACGCCCCGGCAGGCACGCCGATCGACAAGATACTGTATTTCGACCGCGCGGCGAACGAAAAAGACACCACGACCCTGATCGCCGTCGACCTCCCCGAAGGAGAATACGACCTGCTGGTAGCATCCAACACGGGCGACCTACGCCCTTCCTTCAGCGGCAAGACGCTCGGCGACATCCGCGACTACCTCCTCACCTCCGCCTGGACAGAGGACAAAGGCACCTGCTCCCGTTTCGTCATGACCTCCGACGGACATACCGCCGACCGCGTCACCCTATGCGGCAACCCCGAAAACAATCCCGCCGACGCAACCGTCGAAGTGGAGCGCCTGGCGGCACGCATCGACTACCGCACCACGCAAACCGCCTATCCGGTAGCCGACCCCGACTACGGCAACGCCCGGGTTTCCATCCTCGGCGCAGCCATCCTCAACAAAATGCAGGCGGGCAGCTACTTCCTCAAACGGGTAACCGACGCCGATACCGACGGCCGTCTCACCGCAGCATCCCCCGTCGAATACTTGGGCGACGAACTCCCCGCAACCGGCGGCCCGCAGCAAAACTACGTGGTCGACCCCTGGAGCCTTCGCAAAACAAACATCGATGTTTCCGCGCTCTACGCGAATTACTATACCTCCTTTGGCAACACCCCCGCAGACTGGGAAAACGTCGCCACCTCCGGCACACCCGCAGGCGACTGGCTACGGCTGGGCTACACGATGGAAAACACCATCAGCCGCGAACACCAGACCGATGCCTACTGTACCACCGTCGTCTTCCGCGCCCGCTACATCCCGCAAGGGTTCAGCGAAGGACAGACCTTCTACGTCTGCAACGGCCGGCTCTACGCTTCGCACGAAGAAGCCGCGAAAGAAGGCGCGACCTACCGGATGCCCGTCCACGAATATCCCGGCGGCATCTGCTACTACACCTGGCGCGTGCGTCACTCCAACGACGGCGACGACACCCGGCAAGGCATCATGGAATATGCCATCGTGCGCAACAATATTTACCGGCTGAAAATCTCCGGTATAGACCGCCTGGGCGGCGAAGTCCCCTTCCCGGCTCCCGACCCCGAGCCCACACCGCCCGACGAACCGGGGCCCGGCCCTGAACCTGACCCGGGTCCTGATCCCGGTCCTGATCCTGGTCCCGGCCCCGAACCCGGAAACAACGGAATAAACATAGAAGCCTCCGTCGAAACATGGACTAAGATGGATGGAGACAATATTTACTTATAAACAGAATAAAGATGAAACTCAACACGACGATATTCCGGCTATTACCGCTCCTGGCGCTCCTCGGTGCAGGCCTCTTTTCGTGCGACTCGATCCGCGAAGACCTGCCCCCCTGCCGACGCCACCTGCAATTCTCCTATACCTATAATATGAAGTTCGCCGACGCCTTCGCCCACGAGATGACCAACCAGCAGAAAGCCAAACAGATGGAACTCTATATCTACGACAAGGAAGGCCGTTTCCTCTCCTCGCACACCGTAGCCGGAGAGGAACTGACGGCCAACCGCGTAGAACTCGACCTCGCCCCCGGCACCTACCGGCTGATGGCATGGGGCGGACTGAACGAGGCGGACTACACCTGGAGCACGCCCCAACCGCGCGACCCGATCGGCGACTGGAAGATGGCCGTCAAACCCGACTCCGCCAACATCGTCGGCCGCGAACTCTCGGGACTGTTCCACGGACAGCAGGAACTCACGGTAAAAGATACGGAGGATGGCACCGACATCCTCTTCCCGCTCGTCAAGAACACCAACAAACTCCGTCTCGTCCTGATCGACACCAACAGCGGAACCGCCATCGATCCCGCCGGCTTCAAGGTCGCAGCCACGACAGTGGTCGGCAATCTCGACGCATCGAACGCCCCGCTCTCCTCCGATACCTTCACCTGGCTGCCCTACTATACAGGCACCGGCCGGGTGAACGCCTCCGATGGCAAACCGGCCTACTCCGCCGCCATCTACGAACTCAACACACTCCGCCTGCTCGACGGCACGGCTACCTCGCTCCGCATCATCCAACAGGGCGAAACGGCTCCTTTCCTCAGCGTCGACCTGACCGGCTTCCTGCTCCTCACCCGCATGGAAAGCCACGACATCAGCGCACAGGAATATCTCGACCGCCAGGACGAATACACCATCCTGGTCTACCTCGACATGCGGAGCGGCAAAGCACATTATCTTGAAATCATCGTCAACGACTGGACGATCCGGCTCGACGATATAAATCTGGGAAAGGAGACACACTATGAGCAATAAACAGGCCCTATACATACTGTTTATTGCGGGGCTGGCAGGCTTTTTGCTTGTAGCCGCCCTGTCCGGATGCTCCGCTGAGACAGCAGGGGCATCCGGAATCCCCGCAGATAAACCCGTGCCCGTCACCATCAGGGTCGCCCCCGAAAAGACGGAGACTGCTACCGCCACAAAGGCCGGCGACACATCACTCGCCACCGCCCCGGAAATTTCCGCAGACGGCAAGATCGATGCACTCGACATCTATATTATAAATGATAAAGGAAATGTCGAGAAGCATGTAACCGAGACGGATTTCACGATCTCCGGTAGCGGCGATGGTAACGGCGACCAAGCGACCACCTCGTCGTCCATCGAACTGCTTCCCGGTGCAAAAACAGTCTATGCCTTTGCCAATTGCAGGGGCAGCGGCTTCTCCGCCCTGAAGCTGGCTAGCGGCTCCGGTGACTGGACAGACGTGCCGGATGCCGTCACTAACAACACCGCATTCAACGTTATCCCGGAGATAACCGACGCCAACGGTTTCCCCATGTCCGCCTTTACCTCCTGGGAAGTAACCGAGAGTTCCGAAGCGCCCTACACCGTCCTACTCGTTCGCATGGCTGCAAGAATGGAGATAACGATTGAAGATGAGAGAGAGAGCACAACCAATAAGATCACCTCCCTGACGATCAAAGATTTCTTACGAGCAAACACCTCCCTTTTCCGGACTGCTATCGGAAAAGACAACCCCACAGCCGGCACATCGACCCCGGCCGACTGGGAATGGGTACAGCCTTCCGGTAGCACGGATGCCCCGTCGATCGCCCCTTTCTACCTGCATGAAATAATTGAAACAACGTCCGCATTCGGCGTATCGATGCAGATCGATGGCGAAACAAACCCGCGCACAACGACATTTCATCAGGCCATCCCCCGCAACCGTGTCTATCCGCTGACCATCCACCTGACCGACTATTCACTGAATATAACGGGCACGTACGAACTGGCTGCGATCGGCACGATAGCGGTAAGTAAGAATATAGGCAACGGCTACACGATCGAACTTCCGGAAGGATGCAGCAACGTCAAGATCGACATCCAACTGAAAGAAAACGGGATGGAAAAGAAGAGTGGCGTAACATGGTCTTGCAACCCGACTCCCGAATATTTCACCTGCAACCTGTCAGGAGAGAATGCCACCCTCGTACTTTCGAGCGAGGCCATCCCGGCAACAGTCGTTGCAGCTCAAAATATTACCGTCAGTGCCGAGTTCACGAAAAGCGGCAACCGGATAACCCGTTCGTTCCCCCTGACTATCCAAGTCAGCCCGCTGACCGACGACCTGACGAAAGCCGCCCCCGGCTCCCAACCCATCCATATAGAACTATAAAACAAAAACCGGATATGAGAAGCAGAAAGAACATATACATCCGCCTGATAGCCTTGTCGATAACCTTCGCCCTTTCCTCGTTGGCTTGGGGACAGACGGTTAAAAATTATTATAAAAACGATTACTCCTCATATTCAATCCAATACAAAACAAAGACCAAGTGGCACGACTTACGCACAATAAAAGATGACACTGATGTAAAAGACAAGTTCGATGAAAACGAGACCTTCACAGTCACAGTAGACGGAAGCTATCAAAACATACAGCCTTCGCATGTACTTATCGACACGATCTATGTTCATAAAGGATCAAAATACCTGCTTTCGTTGCCTGACCGATCGGAAAATAGTTACAGCATAAGAAGTTATCAGCGATGGTATAATTTAAAGACGGGTAAGACTTTTGAGGTGGGGAGTGATGGCGTTACCGTCGACACAAATGAGTTAGTAAAGGATTTATTGTACCCTAAAGATTATAAAACCCAAGATATAGAAAAACCCGCTCGCTTTACTAACGGGTATGTAGGAGATCCTTTGGCTTTAACCTCTGCAATGGCATCTATACCGGCCCTCGATATGTATTTCTATTATCCTAAGGAGGAGCAATATAATAAATTCCCAAAAGAAAACGAAAAAACCCTGGTCAACCCTGATAATAATGAATACCTGATAGCCTGCGATGTGTCTGGGTATACCGACTATAAGGATGGCTTTGAGATAGATTCTGAGATGCATTTTGGAGGCTCCGACTGGAAAACATACACCGAACCCACCCTTTCACACCGCATCATCTACTGCATACGAGCCATTGAGAATGAGAAGGATTGGCGTTATAAGTTTTTTACTGACAACAAGAACGAAGATAAGTACCTGGAAGAATACGAAATCAACATGCCGGCCATACGCATTCCCGACAAAACACAGGAAATGGTATGTATCGCTACCGCAGCCAATGCGTATGCCGTGCCGACAAACACGAATGATACAGAAACACTTACTGTTAATCTAATAGATGGAGACGGTGCTGGAAGTAATAAATCCGATATACAATTATGTGATGCCGATGGAAATACTTTAACCTCATCGACATTAAGCGGAACCAACCGCATCATCCATTTCAAATACCCCGGCAATCCAGACACCAATGGCACGCTATCCGTCACGGACGGCTCTACCGCCACTATCCTAGTAACCAAAAAAGTTGGTGGCAAGACTTTCCGTATCGCCCGTTTCAAGCTCACCTTTAATAAAAGTTCCGTCTTACTGACACAAAGCCAGATCAACCTGATCGATAATCCAACCAGTACCTCAGGAGCAAAGGCTGATGCATCGTTAACAGAATATACATACCGCACGCCAAAATACCTGGAAGAACATTATACCTGCGTCACAGATCTGGACTTCGATTTTCCCTCTGAAATTGCCGGTAAATACGGGCAACCACAGGTCTACCCTTATCCCCTCGGATGGTCTGAAAGCAGCTACGGCTTCTACGACGGTAGTGCCCAAAAACGTGAAGGATCCGGTGATAATGTAAATTTCATGGGGCAAGGTGGTGGCCGAGAACTCCCTCAATGGGGATATTATGCTATTCTAAACGACTATGTCGAAAATGGAAATACAACTTGGGGGCTGAACTCCTCTGTACCAACAGCCCCTACATTATCAAAAGAAAACAGAAAAGGGAAAGACAGTTCCTACCACCTGTATGTCGATGCATCCGACCAACCGGGAATGATTGCCCGCCTAACATTCGATCATCCTCTTTGTCCGGGTTCCCAGCTGTTCGTGAGCGCCTGGGTGAAAGTGGCACAGCCATATAACACTGGAATGTTTGCTAAGTCAGATAATGCCGCCATGCTGTTTACGATTATGGGAGTTACAGAAGGTGAAACTGGTAAAGAGAGAGACAGAAGCTACACTCCGATCTACCGCTACCAGACCGGACAGATACCGGGTACTTATACCGCCAAGACTCACCCCAACATCCCCGGCTTTGGTGGTGAAGATGATTGTAACCAATGGCTACACGTCCATTTCTCCTTTACCAACAAAAGTGCATTGCAAACCGCTTACGATTCTTACGTCTTGCAGATAGACAACAACAGTGCCTCGACCAAAGGCGGCGACATGTATATAGACGATATCCGTGTCTATATAGCCTCTCCCAAAGTCGAGGTAAAGCAAAAATCACCGACTTGCCATGCCAACAATGTCGATGCCTTATTACAAATGACTCTCGATTGGGATCGCCTGTTGTCGCGGCTAGGGGTGGAAGAACTAACAACAGAACCAACAGGGGATATAGCAAAAGCACACGTCAGCTTCTGCTTCGTCGACTCCGCAAAGTTTATCTCCGCATACAATAAGATTTCCAATCCAATCAATAATGAGGAAGCATGCAAGACAGCATTTAAGGAATCAATTATAAAACTGGCCTACCCCACCCAAAAAGGCAGTACTCTCCAAACTAGTTCTTATGAGTTCGGAAAATTGCTTTTCAATCCTTATTATAGTGATAACAATGAGTATAATGATAAGGAGACCAATATACAAGATATTACGGATGCTAAAGATGCCGGGCATTTCTATCGCCTGGGTGATGGTCTGGGAAAGGCGCTTGTTGCCGATATTCATTGTGCACTGGAGCCTTTCCGTACCTATTTCCTGGTATTGGAAGAAAATCACGGGGAAGTTCATGATGGAGATAATTTAGTACCGGACATAGAACGATTCAAATACTACTATAATGCACCGCTGGCAGCAAATTCATGCGTAGCCAAAACGAGCTTCCAACTGGAAGCGCAGAACAGTATCAAGGTGAACGGCATGCTTTCGGAAAACTCAGATCATACGTTCTGTAACGGCCAGATCGTCAACTTCGGCGTACAGCTCAAAGCCGACACCGATGGTTCGGGGGAGGTAAAACCTATCACAGAAAACGTTTATTACGACTGGTATCTGAATTCGCTGGAAGAATTTCAGAAAGAACCGGGCAGTGTCGGTACAACAACTACCACCGGCAGCAATAGTGTCCATCAGGCCCTGATAAACTTCCGCGAAAGTTGTCCCGATGCCACCACCCCGGATGAATGGACAACGGCTAGCCAATCAGATAAAGACTTATTGGCCACCCTGGTAAAGGAAAATAAGCTGATCCTAAGACAAGCTACCCTGAATACCCATGCCACAGACAATGGCGATAATAAGTTCAAGCTCGTAGTCGTCCCTATTCCGCTCGAACTGGGAGAGACCGATAAAAAGACCATCATCTGCACAGACCCGATGGAAATACAACTGGATATCAACGGAAATGCCCCGGTAGCCCACGTCGGCTTCGAGGATGTGGTTTATCCCGACGAAAGAACTGACAATCCCGATAAGACTTACTTCCCAACCATCCGGGCAAGCAAAGGGATACAGGAAGCCTGCAACTCAGAGAACGCTTTGTTGGAGATTCCTTTGAGAAACATCAAACTCAATTCAGCAGGTACGTCGACGACCAGTTCTACAACAGCTCCATCATTCACAATAAACACCGCCCATCCTTACCTGTACCTGATAGACTCTAACGATCCAGTTGTAGCAAACAAAATAGCTAAGATAAACGAAACAGGAACCTTTGATAGCCACACATGGCCGGTCGCTACCATAAAGGCTATAAATGCTGTACCAAACAGCACCAGCGATATATCCAAAACTGCCGACCAGTATATCCGTGTCTATTTCGAGACTCCCACCACAGCTACATTGGAAGGAATGTCAGCTCCCAAGTTCCGCGAAGGTTACTGGTACACATTAATGGCCTATTTCGAAGAAAGCGGTACTTCGTCCCTTTCAACCACCGCCACCTGCGAAGGCAACCTCACCTTCAACCTGAAGGTCGTCCCCGAATACCAGAAATGGTCAGGCCCCGCCGACGGCTCCGGCAACTGGAACAACGACAACAACTGGCTCCGCTCCACTGCCGACGAACTGCATATGACCGGCTCCAATGCCAACAGTTACAACAACGGCTATAATACGTCCGGCGAAACTTATTACGGCTTTGTCCCGATGAGATTCACAAAGGTTACCATTCCCGAAGGAAAGCAGGTACAATTATACGAGGCTACTCCAAACACGACTTCTATTGGAAGTTCTGACCATCCGATCCTCGATCTAGCTAAGTCCGCCACCATAACGAATCCGGCAACAACGCATATCGAATACGATCTGATGGTAAAGGAAGCTACTACCCCATCAAGTAACAATGTCGCATACAACTGCGAAACTTATTATACCAACACCGTCGACCAGATCCATTTTGAACCGTCGACCGCCATGCCGCACACTGAACTCCTGACCTACAATAAAGCCTGGATCGATTACAAACTGGCAGGTAGCCGTTGGTACACACTAGCCTCTCCACTACAATCCGTAGTGGCCGGCGATTGGTATACCCCAAAAACAGGCAGCCAGGCAACGGAGTACTTCAAAGATATTAAATTTAACACGACCGAATACAACCGCTTCCAACCATCCGTTTATCAACGTGGATGGAAACAACAAGCCAATATGATAACAATAGGTAGCAGCAGTGGCAAAACAGTCGCCGTAGCCGGTAATTGGAGCGGAGTATACAATGATGTGGCTGTACCCTACACGCCAGGATTGGGCTTCTCCGTCAAAGTTCTCAACCTGTCGACAACAACAACCCCGGCAACCGATCCGGCAATAGCTTTATTCCGCTTCCCGAAAGCAGATACACAGTATAGTTATTACGACTCCGGTACTACCATTACCGGCAATCAGGTTAATGTACGCACAGATGAAGAGCAAAAGAAAGCCGGCAAGCTGATATCCAACGAACTAAAGCCTACAGGATCAACACCCGATACCCCAACAATCAACATCACACTTGGGGAAAACACAGCCAGTAAGGATGCCGACTATCATTTGATCGGCAACCCCTTCATGGCATACCTGAGTACAAAGGAGTTCTTTAAAGCAAACAAAAATCTAGAATCGAAGTACTGGCTGGTAACAGGCGATAACCAAACCGCCGCCGTTGGTGGTACTGACGACAGCGACTGGATAACGACGAACACAAAGGAAGCAGCACCGATCGCCCCGCTCCAATCGTTCTTCGTAAAAAAAGCAGAGACATCAACGTATGCAGATAATAATACGGTAACCTTCAGTGCCAACATGCAGGCATTAGCCCCCACCGGCACCTCCGCAAGTTCCGCCGCCTTAAAATCATCCTCCCCGCTCCCACTCCTCACGCTTGTTGCCACCACCGCCGACGGACGCCAAAGCCGCGCCGTCATTGCCTACGACCGGACAGCCTCCGAAGAGTACACAGCGAATGAGGATGCCGAACTCTTCCTCGACTCCAATCTGGGCGACCTCCCGTCCATCTACACCGTAGCCGGAACAATGGCCGCCAGCATCAACCGTACCTCCGTCCTGTGGAACATCCCGGTCGGCACGTACAGCAATCGCAGTGGAAACAATGGAAATAACCCGGAAACAGTCACCCTCACTTTCGAAGGTCTCGACCGCTTCACCAGCACCACCCTCTATGACGTCGAAAAGAAAACAGAGACAGCCCTGCACCACAACAGCAGTATCACAATAGCCGCCAACACATACGGCCGCTACTTCCTGCGTGCAGGTACCCCCACCGGTAATGAGAAGATCGAAACAGAAACGATCCGTATCTACACGATTGCCCGCGGGCAACTGATCGTCACCGCCACGGAGAACCTTCAAACCGTCGCCATCTATGATTTTGCCGGCCGGTTGCTTCGTTACTCAGATACCCCGTCGGGCTGTCTCTTCACGACGCATCTCGACAAAGGCAACTACATTGTCCGTGCAACCAGCGAACATCAACAACAAACCTCTAAAATACAGATACGATGAATTACTTTTGATGCAATACCTGCTTCATCTTCATATGCCGGTATTGCTTAATGATCAGTTTGCGGCTGCGCATGATCTGGTACCTGTAGATAACGCAAGCTGTAATGAAATAAGCACCGGCCTGTATCCAGAGCGTTCGGTACTCATGGGCGACCTCATTCAGGCTGGCACCTGCCGTATTGATCCGGATAAAACCTTGTATCCCCGGCGTGGAAGGGAACAGATACCCAACCGCTTTCCAGAACGGCGGGATCGCTTCTTTCGGCCAGGATACCCCGGAAATGAACAGCAAGATAACCGAAGTGAAAACAAACACCAGCATCGGCGATTCGCGGCTCGTCATAAAGCCGGACAGTGTCATCGACAGGAAGATGGATGCAAACAGATAAGGCAGCACAAACAACATGACTGTCCACGGCTCTCCCACCTGCGGCAAAGAGAACAACTTCGGAACTACCGCCAAAGCCCAGATACATACGACAACATATAATAAAAGGTAAGTAAGCGATTTCCCGAATACGATACGCAACGTTCCGTTAAAATGGCGGCTGACCGGCACCAGGCTGTGGAAACGGTTCTTCTCGCGCGCCGTCCCTCCCAGCATACCGATCCCCAGGATCAGTGTCTGCTGAATAACCAGTATCAGGATAGCCGGCACCAGAAAGCTGGCAAAGCCGTTCTGCGAGTTAAACAGGGCGACCGACTCATACGGGATGGGATTGATCGTGATCTGTTCCTGCTCGATCGTCGACGACGGGTTGTTCTGCGCCCGTATCTCTCTACCTATTTCCAGAGACACTTCGGTAGTTGCCAGCAGGAACGCTTTATAAAACAAAAGGGCGCTCATATCGCAATAAAGAGAGACTGTGGCCTGTTTTCCTTTGTGTATATTTTTACTGAACTCGCTCGGAAAATAGAGGATACCATACGCCTTTTTCTCATTCAGCATCCGCTTCGCCTCTTCCATATCCGCACAGACAGCGACCACCTTCACATCGGCTGTAGCATCCACCTTACGGATATATTCGCGGCTCAGGTAGGAGTCCGACTGGTCAACCACCACCATTTTGGCATTGTGCACCACCTCATTGTTATAGATGAACGCATACAAAAGCGGGTAGACGAACGGAACCAGGAAGAAAAAGATCATAACCCCTGAGTCTTTGAATACATTCTTCAGTTCATCTTTCCAGATAAAAAAGGTATCCTGAATGCCTTCTTTGATTATATATCGTAAACGATGTTCTCTTTTCATTACTTTCAGTTTTACGGAATATATTTAAAGTACAGCAATGCATTTTTAAGATGTTTCCCGATCAAGAAAGGCAGGATCAGGAAACCGGCCAGCCAGGCATATTCAGTCCATGAATAGAACAAGTCTCTCCCGTTTAACGCCTGATCCACATAGATCAGGAAATAATGCCGCAGAGGGAACAAAGTACTCAGAGCCTGTAACGTTGGATCCATACCCAGAACCGGGAAGGAGAAACCGACAATCGAGAAAGCGATCATCCCGAACAGGCTGGCAAAGCTCAATCCCAGACGCAAAGTGGGCAGTGTCCCGATCATAAAGACACCCACCGCCTGTGAAGCGACCACCAGCAGGAACAGGGCGGCGACCATGGGCATCCAGCCGCTGTTCAGCGGGAATGCATTGAAACCATACAACGCGGAACAGCACAACATTGCCACGACCGTGAAAATAACGGTTTGCGGAAGAAGTTTTCCCAGCAAGCTCAAGGTAAACGAGTTGCCTCCCGTCTGTATCCACTGGCGGGCTGTCGAGTATTTTATCTCCGTACCGATACTGAATACCGTCACCAGGAAGATCATCAATTGAAGTACTCCCGGCAGGATCGTATTGTTCAGGTAAACGGAATAGTTCAGCCAGGGGTTACCGAGCGCATGCGTGTCGACCACAACCGGCTGGAGCTGTCCCATGATCTGGTCGGTCGTATAGCCTTTAGCCAACCCGGTCTGCAAACCGACCGAAGCGCCTGCCAGAACAGACATCGTCTTCATATCCCTGAAAAGCAGGGATGCGGCGATCAGGTAGGTGCCGTTGGTATAGAAAGACAAAGTCGGTTGCTTTCCCGTAGTAGCTTCGACGGCAAAGTCTTTCGGTATATAGAAAATACCGTATACATTTCCCTTTTGCATCTCCCGGCGTGCCTCATCGAAGGTAGCTGTCTTGTAGACAACTTCCGTCTGTTCGAAAGCATCCAGCTGGCGGATCAGGTTGCGGGATGTGGCAGAGCCGTCCATGTCGACCACTGCGATCGGCAGATTGGTCGGCAACCCGTCCTGCATCAGCGACAGGAAAAAGACAACACAGAGAGCCGGAGCGACCAGCATACAGAAGAAATAGATCGGCTTCGATGTCAACCGGTGCATTTCCCGCTTCGCCACATTCCAGATACTATGTAAACTCTGCTTCAGGGTCATAATATTTCGTTTCCTTTTTTCTTCATCACAACAGACATTCCGGGACGCAGGTCAGCAATCTTCTCCTGCGGACGGGCACGTACCTCAAAGGTCTTCGAGTCGAACTGGCCGGTTGTCTTAGTCGCTTTCCAGGCTGCATACGAGCCCATATCCTTCATATAATATACTTTCAGCTTGATCGGTTTATTGTCGAGTGCAGGGATGAACGCATTCAACTCGGAACCGATCTTGATATCTTTCAGCAGGTCTTCACGGATGCTGAAAGAAACCCACATATCGTTCAGGTCAATAATATTCATGATCGGGGCACCGGTTCCCACCAACTCGCCTACCTGCGGAAAACGTTCCGATACTTCCCCGTCGATCGGCGATACCAACGCCGACTCTTTCAGATACGATTCCACTTCAGCTACTGCACCTCCTGCCTGTTGAACCAGGGCTGCAGCTGCGGCCTTATCTTCCGAACGGGCACCGTCCATAGCCATGTCATACTGTGACTTGGCTGCTTTCTCCGTGGCAACCATCGCCTTATAATTTGCTTCCGCTTCATCCCTTTTCTGAGCAGACATTACCCCTTTTTCATATAAGTTCTGCACACGGGTATACGATTTCTTAGCTATTTCAAGGCCGGCCTGCGCCTTTTGCCACATTTCGTAGGCTCCGGCTATTTCCTGTACGCGGGCTCCCTTGATAGCTTTGGCACTCTGGGCTTCGGCAGCTTTCTGCGCGGCTTCGGCCTGTTGCAACTTCGCCAGGACTTCCGGGGTATTCAGGTAAACCAGCGTATCGCCGGCTTTCACCCGGTCACCCTCATCGAAACGATACGACTCGACACGTCCGGGTACCTTTCCCGAAATTCTAACCTGGTTTGCTTCGGCTTGTCCCATAATAATATCATCGGGCGGAGTCAGCAAAAAGAAACCGGTCAGTGCGACTAATCCGATCACGACCAATACCGTGATAAATGCCAACATCATGTTGCTGATCGAAAACTTTTTATTCTCGTTCATCTTTGTATATTTTTATTGTTATTACTTCTGTTCATTGACCGAGAGCTTACCCATCGACTTCGTCAGGTAAACTTCCGTTAGTTTGACTTCAATCTGGGCGTCGATCAGACTGGAACGCGCCGATACCCAGGCGGTTTGTGCCTCCATCAGGTTCAGTGCAGGGATCACGCCTTCTTCAAAACCCAGATTGGCATGACGCAGGTTTTCTTCCGCATTTTCCATGTTACGGTTCGAGGCGGTCAGCTTCTTATTGGCCTCGTTCACTTTGTAGACAGACTGGTTCACCTGCAACTCCACCTTTTCACGGGCTTCCATCAGCTGAAGGGTCTGGATACGGGTTTCCGCACGGGCGGCATTTCTTTTATATGTACCTTCCCACCAACCGGACAGGGGTACTTTCACCATCACCCCGACATTGAACATGCCGGCAAATTCATTCTTAAATCCGTTGAATGCATTGGGATTCGTCACCAAGTAGTTGGCTGACAGGGCTACATTCGGTAGCATATCCGCCAGAACGATACGTTCTTTCTTCTGGTAAATCTTTGCCGCCAGTTCGAGACTCTTTAACTCGTCACGGTTCGCAAAGGCTTCGTTTACATTCGCCGTGGCATCGTTGGAGTGGACAGGGAAGCTCTCTATGTTTTCGTCAGCCAGCGCCAACGGTTCATCCAGCGGCAATCCGCAGATCTGGGCAAGCAGCATACGGGTCAGCGCCAGTCCGTTTTCCACTTTGGTCTGCGCCATTTCCGCCTCGTTCAGTTTCACCTTCACAGACAAGCCATCCGCCTGGGTAGCGACACCTTCTGAGATCATGGCAGTCACATCGCTATCCATCTTCCGGAGAAGGCTGACATAGGCATCCGCTAACTTTTTCTTATTGATAAGCGAAATTACCTGCCAGTAAGTTTCATCCGTTTTATAAATGACTTCCTGCAACTGAAGGTCGTTCATCGACTCAGCCAGTTCACGGGCATATTTGGTTATCTGGTTATAGGAAACGATCTTCCCTCCCATAAAGACCGGCTGAACCAGCGAGACACCTCCCACCCAGATATTCTGCACATCCAGATGCTGCATCTCATCGATTCCTCCCATCAGTTGTCCGAAAACAGGAAGCTGGGCAATCGGCCCCAGAGCGGAACCGAGCTTGGCGCTCAAAGCATCCATATCCAGCAAATTGATATCTTTCTGATTCCACATATATCCTCCCATAGCGGAGAGCTGTGGAAAGTATTTGGTAAAAGCCGCCTTTCTCTCTTCGTTAGCCGCCTTCACCTTTTCGCCGGACATTTGTAACTCCTTATTATTCTGAATAGCTAAGTTTCGACATTCTTCCAATGTCAAAGTTTGTTGGGAATTAGCATAACCAGACCAGACCAACAATCCTACTAATACGATAATGCGTTTCATCTTTCTTATTGTTTTTTCATCCGGAGACTTATATAATCACTAATACATCTTATCACCTTATTCTTAATAAAAAACAACTGGCGATCTCCGATTGTTTATACACGACCAGGATACATCCGTCGCTTTCAGACAAATGTACGATAATCGATGCAAAAGTACTGGTTTACTTTAAATATAAAATTGAATTAATTCAATTAAAGATGCGCTTTTTCAGCTTACAATACCATGCATTGCTGATCCCCATATATTGAGCAATATATTTATCGGGAACACGCTGCATGATCCACATGTAGTGGTTATAAAGATATTCGATAAACTCTTCGGCGGTACATGACTGCCGGATAGCGAACATGGAATAAAGTTTCGATATGATGGTCAGCATCGCATTTTGGTAATACGAGGCAAATAAGGGATAGCGCAAAGACAGATCCTCGATATGCGTACGGGAGAATTGAAGCAGTTCGCCGGATTCCAGTGCTTTAATCTCGAATTCAGAAGGTGCTTGTGTAAAATATCCGATAGCGGAAAGAAAAGGGTACATATAGTCGGACGAAAAGCCGGTTACGCATTCGTCCCCTTTTTCACTTACATATAAATTAATGAAGAGACCTTTATTTATGAAATAGGCATCCTGGCATAGTTCGCCGGTACGGAGAAGATAATCACCTTTATTGACAGATACCACTTTGGCTATACTTTTCAGTTCACTCACAAAAGCTTCATCACGGGCCAGGGATTCCGGAAGATCCGCTAAAAGTCTTGCAAAGTGGCTATCTGTTTCCATTGTTAATCTTCCAGAACGAAGTTTTTCTTTCCGATCAAGTTGCCGTCTACAAATATATCCACCCGGTAAGTACCCGGAGAAAGGAACTCTTCAATGTCCCAATACATTGTAACCGGATATTCTTCCCCATCGTATTCGATCAACTTCTTCATCGAATAGTTGATATCTTTCCCTTCAAAGGGGAATACATCGGCACGGCTTTTTACCAGCACGTCATCGTCCGGCTTCATAATCCGTACATATACTGTTTTTTCCCCGACAGGAGCGGTAATATTCTTGGCAATGCGAAAGTCAACTACGAAACGTTCCATTCTCTTAATCTTCTTAGCCAACTTTCCGCGTGAGTTTACCGGAGTGACAGTGATTCCCGTTGCGTCCAGGCGGCTGGCCAGAGTAACACGTTCCGACAATTTTTCTTTTTCTTTCTTCAGAGTAGCAGCCTGGGAAGTAGCGCGCTGGTATTTCTGAACCACCTCTTTCTTTTCTACTTTCAGCTGTTCGTTTTCCCTATTTAATGAATCGATCTGAGCCACATAGTTACGCATAATCTTACGCATGGTCTCAAGCTCTTTCTTCAAACGGGCTATTTCTTTGGTATTGGTTGCTTTTACGGTACGCAATTCCTCCATCAAACGTTGCACTTTGGCCTGTTCAGTAGACAACAAACTCATCAGCGAGTCATTCCCCACCTGGAATTTATAACCTTCATATTGCATGGACAACTCGTTGAACTCATCTTCGAGCGATTCCTTATCCAGATCATACGCCTGAACCAGGTCGCTCATCTGTTGTTTCTGCTGATAAATATAGTAACCTGCACCAGCGATAATCAAGACTAATATCACTACCGCCATGATTAATAATGAGAGCTTATTTATTTCCTTTGTTTCTTTCTTTTCTGTATCCATACGGTTCCTGATAAAATGAACGTACAAAGGTAATGTTTAATCGGATGTATAAAAACACATCCGGCCTGTTTATACATTTTTTAAGAAAGAGGGAGATCATTCAACATTTGTATTGTCAGATATGGAAGATGGTTTACAAGTTTTTAGAAATAAAATTACTACCTTTGCCCCACTCAATTAAATAATAACACTGCATGCACGAGAAACTTATTATTCTTGATTTCGGCTCGCAAACAACTCAATTGATTGGCCGCAGGGTCAGAGAGTTAAACATGTATTGCGAGATTGTTCCTTATAACAAATTCCCTCATGATGCTACCGATGTGAAAGGTGTAATCCTTTCAGGAAGCCCCTACTCCGTATACGACGAAAATGCATTCAAGACTGACTTGAGTGAAATTCGTGGCAAGTACCCGGTATTAGGAATCTGTTACGGAGCTCAGTTTCTGGCTTATACATCCGGAGGCAATGTTGAACCAGCCAACTCACGTGAGTATGGACGTGCCAATCTTTCATACATTAATAATGATGATCCTTTACTGAAAGGTATCGATACAGGTTCCCAGATCTGGATGTCGCATGGAGATACAATCACGGTATTACCTGAAAACTTCAAAGTTATTGCCAGCACAGACGATGTGAAAGCTGCTGCTTATCATGTTGAAGGCGAATCGACCTGGGGTGTACAATTTCACCCGGAGGTATTCCACTCTACCGACGGAACCAAACTGTTAGATAATTTCCTGAATATCTGCGGATGCGCCAAAGACTGGACACCTGCTTCTTTTATCGAATCAACGGTAGCCGAACTGAAAGAGCAGTTGGGAGACGATAAAGTGATCCTGGCATTATCCGGAGGCGTTGACTCTTCCGTTACAGCCGTACTGCTGAATAAGGCAATCGGTAAGAACCTGACCTGCATCTTTGTCGATCATGGTTTATTACGTAAGAATGAGTTCGAAAACGTAATGAGAGATTACGAACATCTGGGACTGAATGTGATCGGAGTAAACGCAAAAGACCGGTTTTATAAAGAACTGGCGGGTGTTTCCGATCCTGAAAAGAAAAGAAAGATCATCGGCAAAGGCTTTATCGATGTATTTGATGAGGAAGCCCACAAGCTGAAAGATATTAAATGGCTGGGACAAGGTACGATCTATCCGGACGTTATCGAGTCTCTGTCTATTACGGGGACTGTCATTAAGAGCCATCATAACGTAGGCGGACTTCCCGACACAATGAAGTTGAAACTGGTAGAACCTCTTCGCCTTCTTTTCAAAGACGAGGTTCGCCGCGTAGGTATGGAGATGGGTATGCAACCGCACCTGATCAAACGCCATCCGTTCCCCGGCCCGGGTCTGGGCATCCGCATCCTGGGCGATATCACACCGGAGAAAGTTCGTATCCTGCAGGATGCCGACGAGATCTATATGTCGCTGATGCGTGAATGGGGATTATACGACAAGATCTGGCAGGCCGGAGTGATCCTGCTTCCGATCCAGTCTGTCGGAGTAATGGGTGATGAACGTACTTACGAAAACACGGTCGCTTTACGTGCCGTAACATCTACCGATGCCATGACTGCCGACTGGGCGCAACTGCCTTACGAATTCCTGGCTAAAGTTTCCAACGAGATCATCAATAAGGTTAAGGGCGTAAACCGCGTCGTGTACGATATCAGCTCCAAACCGCCCGCAACGATCGAGTGGGAATAAGCATATAAGAAGGATAATCTAATTAACTTAATAATTTTAGGAGGAATACGATGAAACAAGATATGATCGTTATTTTAGACCTGGGAAGTCATGAAAATACGGTATTAGCTAGAGCTATCCGTGCATTGGGTGTTTATAGTGAAATTTATCCTCACGATATCACAGTAGAGGAACTGAAGGCATTACCGAATGTAAAAGGTATCATCATCAACGGTGGCCCGAACAATGTGATCGACGGTGTTGCTATCGATGTAAATCCGGACATTTATTCCCTGGGGATTCCTGTGATGGCTGCCGGCCACGACAAAGCATTATGTGAAGTAAAACTCGGTGAATTTACCGACGATATAGAGGCCATCAAAGCAGCTGTGAAGTCTTTCGTTTTCGATACGTGCAAAGCGGAAGCAAACTGGAACATGACAAACTTTGTCAACGACCAGATCGAACTTGTCAGACGTCAGGTTGGCGATAGAAAAGTCCTGTTGGCCCTGTCAGGCGGAGTTGACAGTTCCGTTGTGGCTGCCTTGCTTCTGAAAGCGATCGGCGATAAACTGGTTTGCGTACATGTAAACCACGGTCTGATGCGTAAAGGTGAATCGGAAGATGTTGTTGAGGTATTCAAAAACCAACTTCAGGCTAACCTGGTTTACGTTGACGTTACGGATCGTTTCCTAGGCAAACTGGCTAACGTGGCCGATCCGGAAGAAAAACGCAAGATTATCGGTGGCGAATTTATCCGTGTATTCGAAGAGGAAGCCCGTAAACTGGATGGTATCGATTTCTTAGCACAAGGTACGATCTATCCGGATATAGTGGAAAGCGGTACAAAGACAGCCAAGATGGTAAAATCTCACCATAACGTCGGCGGTCTGCCCGACGACCTGAAATTCGAGTTGGTTGAACCTCTGCGTCAGTTGTTCAAGGATGAAGTTCGTGCATGTGGCCTGGAATTGGGCTTACCTTACGAAATGGTTTACCGCCAGCCGTTCCCTGGCCCAGGTCTGGGTGTACGTTGTCTGGGTGCTATCACCCGTGACAGACTGGAAGCAGTTCGTGAAGCCGACGCTATCCTGCGCGAAGAATTCCAGCTTGCCGGATTAGACAAGAAAGTATGGCAATACTTTACTGTTGTTCCTGATTTCAAATCAGTAGGTGTACGTGACAATGCCCGTTCTTTCGACTGGCCTGTTATCATCCGCGCCGTCAACACAGTAGATGCCATGACAGCCACCATCGAACCGGTTGACTGGCCTATCCTGATGAAGATCACCGACCGTATCCTGAAAGAAGTAAAGAACGTAAACCGCGTTTGCTACGATATGTCCCCGAAGCCCAATGCAACTATTGAGTGGGAATAACAGATATACGGTTAAAATATAACCCGCAGTATCGCAAAAGAAGCACCCCCTGAAAGTAAGACAGGTTCTTTACGCTATATTTTGATAAAGAGTTCGGTATTGTACCGGACTCTTTATTTTTTTAACTCTTTCATTGTTACAACACTCTATCCAACCTATATATAAAAAAAGCCTCCAAATGTTTTTCCAACATTTGGAGGCTTTTCAATAGAGAGAGTTTTTATATTTTAACCGCTATATTACTTACTTGAAGAAGAAGCGGAACAGGTCGTTACCATTTGCGTAGATAAGCAGGGCAAAGAGCAGGAACATACCCGTAATCTGTGCATATTCCAGGAACTTATCACTCGGCTTACGGCGGGCGATCACTTCATAGAGCAGGAACATCACATGACCACCGTCCAATGCCGGAATAGGCAATATATTCATAAAGGCAAGGATGATCGACAGGAATGCCGTACGTGTCCAAAACACCTTCCAATCCCATGTGGCAGGGAACAGACCACCGATCGTACCGAAACCACCCAGGCTTGAAGCTCCTTCCTTCGTAAAGACATACTTCATGTCGTTTACATATCCTTTCAGCGTATTCACACCTAAACGGATACCGGCAGGGAACGACTCGAAGAAACCGTATTTAATAGTCTTTGTCTGGTAGAAATCCAGAGGAGTCTTGGCATAAATACCCAGTTTTCCCTCTGCATTTGTAGAAACCGGCAACGACATTTCCTGACCGTTACGATAGAAACCGACCTCTACTTCTTTTCCTTTATTATCAGCCAGCATTTCGGCTGCATCATAATAAGTAGGGGTTTCCTTTCCATTGATTGAAACGATACTATCGTTCGGCTGCAAGCCGGCATCACGGGCAGGCGAGTCTTTATCGGGAAGCTCTTTTACGACCATCGGGATCGGGAAATTGCTTGCATCGACAAAACCGTCTTTGTTACGCATCATGCGCTGCATCATATCGTCGGGCATCGGGATCACTGTTTCTATGCCATCACGTAGTACGGTTACATTCTTAGCTTCTACCACCTGGCGTAAAGCAAACTCATCCAAACGATCCAGTTCCTGCGCATCGGCATAACGGAGAATATCCCCGTCCTTGAAGCCGACTTCTTTCATTGTCTCGCTGTAAAACATACCATGTGAAATGTTCTTCAGCGGCAGATATGTTTCGCCCCAGGTATAAAGTACCATCGAGTAGATGAACAAAGCCAGCAGGAAGTTGAACAACACTCCTGCGATCATGATCATCAGACGCTGTCCGGCAGGCTTGGAACGGAATTCATACGGTTTGGCAGGCTGGGCCATTGCTTCTTTATCCATGCTCTCGTCGATCATCCCGGAGATCTTGCAATAACCTCCCAACGGCAGCCAACCCAGACCATACTCCGTTTCACTGTTCTTCGGTTTGAATTTGAAGATTGCAAACCAAGCATCGAAGAAAAGGTAGAATTTCTCTACCCGAACCTTGAAGATACGGGCAAAGATAAAGTGCCCGAACTCGTGGACAAGGACTAATATCGATAAACTCAAAATGAGTTGTAACGCCTTAATTAAAAATGTCTCCATCTATTGTTTGTCTGTATTAATTTATTTCTTTTTACTCATATATTTGTTCCATATCCTATCTGCCGGTCGTTTCCATGACGGCTGTCGCGATCCGGCGCGCTTCCGCATCGGTTGCCACATAATCTTCATACGTGGGAGCTGTAATGAAGGAAACCTTTTCCATTGTCTTTTCAATCACATCGCTCATTTGCAGGAAGCCGATTGCATCACGCAGGAAAGCGGCTACCACTATCTCGTTCGCCGCATTCAGGATACAAGGCATATTTCCTCCTTTGCGGATTGCATCGAATGCAAAAGCAAGATTGCGGAAACGTGTCATATCGGGCTCTTCGAAGGTCAGGGTGGAATATTGGTTGAAATCCAGGCGGGGCGCTTTACTCGTCAACCGCTTCGGATAAGAAAAAGCGTAACTGATAGGCAACTTCATATCCGGGATGCCCAGCTGTGCCATCACAGCGCCATCCTCGAATTGTACCATCGAATGGATAACAGACTGCGGATGCACCACGACCTGTATCTGTTCGGGAGTCACACCGAACAACCATTTCGCTTCGATCATCTCGAAACCTTTATTCATCATAGAAGCCGAGTCGATCGTCACCTTCGCTCCCATCGTCCAGTTCGGATGTTTCAGTGCCTGAGCTTTGGTCACCACGGCCAACTCTTCCATCGTCTTTGTACGGAAAGGGCCGCCGGATGCAGTAAGCAATATCTTTTCTACCTGATTCTCCCACTCTCCGGCTAAACACTGGAAAATAGCTGAATGTTCAGAGTCGACGGGCAAAACCGGAACTTTATATTCTGCGGCAAGCGAGGTGATCAGTTCACCGGCCACCACTAGTGTTTCTTTATTGGCAAGGGCAATCGCCTTACCAGCCTTAATGGCCGCGATCGTCGGTTTCAGGCCGGAATAGCCGACCATTGCCGTCAGCACCATATCGATCGGCTCCGACTGCACCACCTGCGCGATTGCATCCGAACCTGCCCAAACCTTGATAGGCAGGTCTTCGAGCGCCTCCTTCAATTCGGGATATTTCTGTTCGTTGGCAATGACTACCACTTCGGGCATATATTTACGTGCCTGGTTGATCAGTAAATCCACCTGGTTATTAGCTGTCAAGGCATACACCTCAAACAGGTCGGCATGTTCGCTGACAACTTCCAGCGCCTGTGTGCCGATAGAACCGGTAGAACCTAATATGGCTAAACTTCTTTTCATGGATACTTAAAAAGCTATGTATTCTTCGGGATTGACCGGATTACCTTTATACCACAACTCGAAATGAAGATGCGGCCCGGTAGAAAGTTTCCCTGTGTTTCCGACCAAAGCAATCGCTTCACCGGCCACTACATGGTCGCCAATCTCCTTCAGTAATAATTCATTATGTTTATAAACGGAAAGAAAACCATTCTTGTGCTGCAACTGGATCACATTTCCAAAATTCGGGTCGAAACCGGTAAATACCACTGTTCCGTCGAGCGTAGCCAGTACGCTTTCTTTCGGCGCGGCCACCAGGTCTACCCCGAAATGGCGGGCGTCCGCTTCGTAATGAGAAGAAACGACACCATTCACCGGCTTATAGAAAAAGATGCCATCGGTAGGAACGGGATTAGGGTTCAGTACCGTCAGGTTATATTTCTCTTCTTCCTCGAAATTCTTTACGAATTTCTCTTCCGACTTTGTACGGGGTATCTCGTAGTTGGCATCCACATGAGCCAGCGAGTCTATCTGGCGGATAGAGTCTAGTTCGATCGTTCCCGACAGGATGCCGGCCACATTTTCCAGGTACAGCGACTGGATAGAGATCATCCGTTCCAACGAGTCCGCCCGCAAAGCGTTTTGCATGATCTCTTTACGAATTTCCACATCCAGATAACCCGGCAGGTAGTTGCGTATCGGTGTCTTGATAATGATCAGGGCGGTGACTGCGATCAGGAAGAAGGCAAACAAGGCAAGCGACAGAAAGGCAGATAATTGCGACAACCGGAAAGACCACACTTCTTCAAGCGTCGTTTCATTAAAGAAGGACAGCTTGTATTTAAACCGGATCCGGTGCCAGAATGATTTCTTATTGTTCTTTCGTTGTTTTCGTGCCATGCTTTTATGTTAAAACGCAAAAGTAGCAAAAACCGTATCTACACGGGCATTGTTTACTCTAATTAACGTTTTTATAAATCAAGCAAACCTTCGGGCACAGAAACCTGAAGCGTTTTGTTATCATGATCTGCAGAGGTTATCAGTTCTTCTGCGGCCGGAAGAAGCAGTTCTTCTCCGTTATGGTCGATCTGTAAAAGAACGTTGATCGTTGTTTCGTCCACATCGGTTATTTTTCCAAGTTCACCGTGATGCTCGTCGATAACGGTATAGCCGATAAAGCTGTCCCAGGTCATATCGCCTACCAGGTCATCCTCATCGACTGCATCCAGCAAAAAGAATGCTTCGCGGTTCGTAAACTCGCGGGCAGCTTTCTCGTCGTTCACATTTTCGAGTTTTAACAGGATGACCGTATCGGTCTTATAACGGTATTCTTCCACAAAGAACGGTACCAGGATGCCGTCTATTTCACAGATCACGCAGGGATCTTCCGCATCGTCGAACACGTCACTGTTCGTCACCAGCGAGATCTCCCCTTTTATTCCGTGGGGCTTGGCAAACATACCGATCTTAAATACTTCTTCTTTTTTTATCATAACAGGGAATATCAGAGCCGTGTGATACGGGCTCCTATGCTATTCAAACGTTTATCGATATTCTGATATCCACGGTCTATCTGGTCGATATTGTGGATATGGCTGGTTCCTTCAGCACTCATCGCAGCGATCAGCAGGGCGATACCTGCACGGATATCCGGCGACACCATATTGGAACCACGCAATTTGAAACGGTTACCGAGCCCGATCACCGTTGCCCGGTGAGGGTCGCAAAGGATGATCTGTGCCCCCATGTCGATCAGCTTGTCGACAAAGAACAGGCGGCTTTCGAACATCTTCTGATGGATCAGCACACTACCTACGGCCTGTGTAGCCACAACCAGGAAGACACTCAGCAAGTCGGGAGTCAGTCCCGGCCAGGGCGCATCGGCGATGGTCATGATAGAGCCGTCGATAAAGGTATCTATTTCATACGATTCGTGAGTAGGGATATGGATATCGTCGCCGATCTGTTCGACGGTAATACCCAGACGGCGGAATGATTCGGGGATAATTCCCAATTTATCATATCCGGTATTCTTTATAGTGATGTCGGAAGCGGTCATGGCGGCCATACCGATGAAGCTGCCGACTTCGATCATGTCGGGAAGGATGGTATGGGTCGTTCCGCCGAGCGAGTCGACACCTTCGATTGTCAATAAGTTGGAACCTACGCCCGAGATGCGTGCTCCCATCCGATTTAGCATGGAAGAGAGTTGTTGCAGGTAGGGTTCGCAGGCGGCATTATAGATGGTGGTGGTTCCTTCTGCCAGCACAGCGGCCATCAGGATATTGGCGGTACCGGTCACCGAGGCCTCATCCAAAAGCATATAGGCGCCTTTCAGACGTTTGGCTTCGATCTCGTAGAGCTGGCGTTCGGCATCGTAGCTAAAGCAGGCACCCAGCTTCTGGATACCGACAAAGTGGGTGTCCAGCCGACGACGACCGATCTTATCACCTCCCGGTTTCGGAATCAATGCCTTTCCGAAGCGGGCAACCAACGGGCCGACAATCATCACCGAACCGCGCAGGGAGCCACTTTTACGAATGAATTCATCTGTATTCAGATAATCCAGATCGATGGCATCCGCCTGGAAAGTATAGGTATCGGTTGCCGGATGGTCGACTTTCACCTGCATATCGCGAAGTAGCTGTATGAGGTTGTTTACATCGAGGATATCCGGCACATTATGGATAGTTACTTTCTCCGGGGTCAATAAAACGGCACAGATCACTTCGAGGGCTTCGTTCTTAGCGCCTTGCGGAGTGATCTCTCCCGATAATTTATATCCACCTTCTATAACAAATGAACTCATCGGCTTTTACGGGGATAATTCTTTTTGTTAGTATTATTACGCGCGAGGATATCGCGGCTTTCAGTCAGCTTATGCACTTCTTCACTCAATACGATAGCTCCGCCCGACAGTTCGTCGAGATCTTTAAATATCTTACGGTCGTCAACGGATTCTTTGTTCCAGGTAAGGAACGATTTCTTCATCTGGGTAGCCAGCAGTTTGATAAGCTGGTCTTTTTCAACACCCGGATTCAGTTCGGTCGCTTTACGGATCATCAACTCCAATGTCTTTCCGTAATGACGGTAGCGGATACGGTTATTATTGTAAGGAATACGCGGCGGACGGGCGTAAAGATTTTCTTTCTTCACGATCTCGTACGGGTAATCGATATCCAGTTTAAAGTCGGCCATAATAGCCAGGTGATCCCACAAAATGTGTTTGAAATCGTTTACATCACGCAAGTGGGGAAACATGTTTCCCATGATGTTGATTATCGTATTGGCGCAGCGCTTCCGCTCTTCTCTGTCCTCAATAGCAACACAATAATCAACCATGTTCTGGATATTGCGTCCGTATTCGGGCATAACCAATTTCTTTTCTTCTGTATTATATTTCATTATCATATTCTTTTATCCGGCAAATGTACAGATTATAATTGATTTACACAAGATAGGCAATAAGTGAACAACGAGCATACAATTATTGTTTCCTCACATAAAACAAAAAAAATTTCCCGGAGAGAAATAACTCTTTCTCCCCGGGAAATAACACAACTCCCTTGATCGGTGATTACTTACACCTTCTGCTTATTTTGATAATTGGTTAATTACTGCTTGATTTGCTTTCTTTACAGCAGCTTCATTGATCTTTATTTCTTTACGGTCGTAAGTCATCAGACCGTTTACTTCACCTTCTACGTCGGTAGTCTGGGTATAAACTGCGGCAGAGAAACCACGGTCGACCATGCCTTTCAGGTCGTCGGCATATTTCACGTACTCGGCAGTCACCTCGTCGCTGTTCTTGAACTGTACATATCCCCAGTTACGCTTGTTCCACCACAGATGGTTTTCCAACGGAAGACCGATACCGCCGTATTCGCCCAATACCGTTACACGCTGCGGATCATACAGGAACATGTTCGGGCCCGGATAGTTATGCAGGTCGAGGATATCGCCGCAAGCACGGTGGTTACCACCACTGGCCGGGTTCACCAGACGGGAAGGATCGTAATTCTTTGTCCATTCAGCCACTTTTTCGGTGTCAAACTGTCCCCATGCCTCGTTGAAAGGAACCCAGACAACGATAGAAGGATATGAAATACACATGTCCATGATCTCTTTCCATTCCTGGTAATAGTTGGCAACAGATGCAGCCGAACGGTCTTTATCCGTACCGCCGTTGTAAGTATGAGGAGCCCATTGGTTACCCATGTCGCCGCTCGGCATATCCTGCCAAACGAGGATACCTTCCTTATCACAATGATAATACCAGCGGGCAGGTTCTACCTTCACATGCTTACGGATCATATTGAATCCCCAGTCTTTTGTTTTAACGATATCATACAACAGCGCTTCGTCGGTCGGAGCCGTATATAATCCGTCGGGCCACCAACCCTGGTCGAGCGGGCCATACTGGAACAGGTTCTTATTGTTCAACTGCATACGCATAACGCCGTTTGCATCTCTTTTGCTTGAAATTTTACGGAAAGCAGTGTACGATTTAACATCGTCGAGCACTTTACCGTCCTTAATCAACGATACTTTCATATCATACAGATAAGGATTGGAAGTATCCCAAAGAGTCGGGTTCTGCACAGCCAGACGAAGTTCTTTTCCTTGCAGACCTTTGGCAGATGCCACCACCTGTCCTTTGTCCAGCAATTTTACTTCTACTACGGAAGTATTGCAACAAGGAGCTGAAGTTCCGACTGTCACGTTCATTGTTCCGTTATCGATATCCGGAATAGATTTAACGGAAGTGATATGATTGGTTGCAACCGGTTCCAGCCATACTGTCTGCCAGATACCTGTTACCGGAGTGTACCAGATACCTTCCGGATTGGAAGTCTGCTTACCGCGCGGCTGATATCCTTTATCACTCGGATCCCATACGCGAACCACCAGTTTCTGGTTGCTCTTGCCTGTCAGATAAGGAGTGATATTGAAAGAGAACGGAGTGAAACCGCCCTGGTGTGAACCAATCAGGATGTCATTCACGAATACATCCGCTTTCCAGTCTACTGCACCGAAGTTGAGGACGATATCTTTGCTTTTCCAGTTAGCCGGAACAGAGAACGTCCGTTTATACCATAATTCATTATTTTCACCTACTTCTTTCTGGACACCCGACAAGGAAGATTCCACAGCAAAAGGCACCAGGATATTTCCGTCGAACGAAGCCGGTTCGGCCTGTCCTTTCGGCTTGATGGCATATTCCCATTCACCGTTCAGGTTCACCCAGTCGGTACGCTCCAATTGCGGACGCGGGTATTCGGGTAATACATTTTTCGGATTGATTTGTTCCGCCCATTTTGTCTTGATCTTATCACCGACGGGCTTCCATTGCGCCTGTGCACCCAGCGTAAGTGCCAACGCACAGCATACTAAAAAGGTCTTTTTCATGCTACTTGATATTTAAAGTTATTACATTGAAAATTCGTTTGTTTTTCTGGTGGCAAAGTAATTATATTCCTGACAGAGAGGCTTTCAATTATCGTGCAGAATCTTTCAATAATCATTCAAAGGCATGAAAAGGCCGCTATTTGGCGCATATTTCCCATTTTACAGATAAAGATTTAATCGTTTTGTCCTTATATTTGCCTGCATGAAACAAATACATCTTTATCTTATCACATGCCTGCTTTTGCTGCTTCGCTCTGTCGGTGGGTCGGCGGAAGAACTACATTTCAGGCATTACAACAATAAGCAAGGATTATCGCATAATACGATCTACAGTTCGCTGCAAGACCGGAGAGGTTTCATGTGGTTCGGGACGGAGGACGGGTTAAACCGCTTCGATGGCCATACCTTTAAGATTTACCGGCATAATTCCTACAACTCCAACAGCCTGCCGAACGACCATATCGGCCACCTCTTCGAAAGTTCCGACGACAAAATATGGATCTGCACCTCCGGGGGAACCTGTTACTATGATTACCAGACAGACACGTTCCATCCTTTCCGCCTGTCGACCGCCCAAAGCGAGCCGGAGTCGTTTTCAGCCGTCACCGAAGATAAAGACCACCAGCTATGGTTTATCAGGCATAACCGCATCGTCCGTTACAATCCGGCCGACAGCAGTTCCCGCGTTTATCCGGCGGAAAAGAATTTCTATCCGAACCAGATCACGTTGACAGACGAAGGGACTCCCCTCTTCTCCGACCAGAGAGCCTTATACCTCTACAAAGCGGAATCGGATAATTTCCAGAAGATCGACCTCCTGACCGAGCAACAGGTAAAAAAACAAATCAGCATACAGGCCATCCGGCAGGTTCCCGAACTGGGCAT
This sequence comes from Parabacteroides sp. HGS0025, assembly GCF_000969845.1. Classification (NCBI taxonomy): domain Bacteria; kingdom Pseudomonadati; phylum Bacteroidota; class Bacteroidia; order Bacteroidales; family Tannerellaceae; genus Parabacteroides; species Parabacteroides sp. HGS0025. Next base: position 1,270,160 of record NZ_KQ033902.1, on the reverse strand, counting down.
ACTGGCCGGAACCAACCTTGCGGGATTGATGCTTTACAAATATCAGGATCAATCCGTCACGACCATCATTCCGGACATACAGGTTCGTGCCATCACCCCTTACAACAACAATACTTACTGGATCGCTTCCGAATCGGGTATATACATATATAATATACTCAACCAGACGGTCGTCAACCTCCGCAAATCGCTGACCAACGAATATACCATTGCCGACAACGCCATCTATTCCCTCACCAAAGACCGCGAAGGGGGCATGTGGGCAGGCTCGTTCTTCGGCGGTATCAGCTACCTGCCGAAAGAGTACACGCGGTTCAACCATTTCATCGGCGGAAAGACGCACCCCCAACTGCCGGGCAACGCGATCCGCGAAATCGTGCCCGACCAATACGGCAACCTGTGGCTGGGAACAGAGGATAACGGCATCAACTGCTACAACCCGGCAACCGGGCAGATCACCAACTACTCTTACAACAACCCGCAACACCCGCTGTCGGCAACCAACATCCACGGATTGCTGGCCGACGGCAACCGTCTCTGGGTGGGTACATATAATAAAGGTATAGACGTACTCGACATTCCTTCCGGGAAAATCGTCAAACGTTACTCGCGCGAAACGCCCGGCAATCCGCTCAACGATAACTTTGTCCTCTGTTTCTACAAGACCCGCAATAACGAATTCCTGATCGGAACCGGCAGCGGGATCATGCTTTATAATAAGCAGACGGAATCGTTCAGCCGCTGGAATAACATCTATGCCCTGATCCGGCAAATCTACGAAGACAGCGAAGGGGATATCTGGGCGGCAACGGCCAGCGGCATCTACCATTACCTGCGTGATAAGAATGAAGTGGAACATTACACCGCCGACCCGAACAAATCGCAAAGTATCGGAAGCAACAATACCACCTCCGTCTTTGAAGATTCCAAAAAGCGGATCTGGGTGACTACGGTGAACGGCCTTTCCCTGTTCAACCGGGAAACGCAGTCTTTCAACCGGATCACCACCGAGAACGGGCTGCCCAGCAATATCATTTACCGGATCGTGGAAGACAAGGATCATTTTTTCTGGCTGTCCACCGCCAACGGGCTGGTGCGGTTCAATCCCGATACCTATGCCATGCGCACCTTTACTTATACGGATGGGCTGCATGAAACACAATTCAATTACAGTTCTTCTTACCAGGCTCCCGACGGGACGATTTATATGGGGACGATAAACGGCATGTTGTCGTTCAACCCGTCGTTGTTCAGGGAAGATACCTTCTCTCCCCCGGTATATATCACGGCCATCCATGTTCCCAACAATGAAGAAAACCGTCACAGCCTTGCCTCCCCTTCTATCGAGAATACGGAAACGCTCAAGTTGCCTTACGACGCTTCTACGTTCACCTTGTCGTATATCGCCCTCAGCTACACCTCGCCGGATGCCATCCGCTATTCTTACAAGTTGGAGGGGGTAGACAAAGACTGGAATTACATGAACCAGAATAAAGATGTCACTTTCGCCAACCTCTCCCCCGGCAAATATACTTTTAAGGTGAGATCCACCAACAGCAGCGGGATCTGGCAGGAGAACGAGCAGGCACTGCATATCATTGTCACTCCCCCGTTCTGGGCAACGGGCTGGGCGTTCTTCCTGTATGCCGTGCTCATCTGCATCCTGATTGTACTTTTCTACAATTATAAGAAAGCGAAACTGGAAGAGAAACACCGCATCAACCAAGATTTATTCGAGAGCCGGAAAGAAAAGGAACTATACAATGCAAAAATCCAGTTCTTCACCTTCATCACCCACGAGATACGTACGCCATTGACACTGATAAAAGCGCCTTTGGAGAAAATACTCCGTTCCGGCGACGGCACAGTCTCCACCAAGGAGAATCTGCGGATCATAGAAAAAAATACCCAGCAACTGCTCAACCTGAGCAACCAGTTGCTTGATTTCCGGAAGACAGAAAGCCGGGGCTTCAAACTGAATTATGTAAAAACGGATGTCACGCTTTGGCTGAACACCCTCCTGCAACCTTTCCTTCCGGTGATGGAAAAGGAGAAAAAATCCTTCACCTGCGATATACCGGAAGGCCCCTATTTTGCCTACATCGACCGGGAGGCTTTCTCCAAGATCGTAAATAATCTGCTAACAAATGCCATCAAATATTCGGATCGGTATATCTTCCTGCACATGCAGATACAGGAAGATAAAAAAGAATTTTCCATCACCGTAATCAACGACGGGCTGCTGATCCCGGAAAGCGAAAAGGAAAATATCTTCAATCCTTTCTACCGCCTGAAAGAGACGGAAAACCAGCAGGGCAGCGGCATCGGATTGTCCCTGGCCCGCTCGCTGACCGAGTTCCACAAAGGAACCCTCTCCTACCAGCAAACGACGGATGGAAAGAATCAATTCCAGCTCGTCTTACCCGAAGAGCAGGAAGATTGTTACCAGCTGATGCCCGAAAAAGGCACGGAAGATGCTGCCAATCCGGATATAAAGGAAGAAAACACCGAAAAGCCGGCCGTGCTGATAGTGGAGGATCAAACGGATATGCGCCAGTTTATCGCAAAAGAATTATCCGAAACATACCGCGTGCTCGAAGCCGCCAACGGTAAAGAAGCGGTCAGCTTATTAAAAGGAAATACGGTGAACCTAATCATCAGCGATGTCATGATGCCTGTCATGGACGGCTTCGAGCTTTGCAACGTGGTGAAAAACGACGTCAATTTCAGCCATATCCCGTTCATCCTGCTGACGGCGCAACATAACCTCCAGTCGCGTTTGAAAGGGTTGAATAACGGAGCTGACGCCTATATGGAAAAACCATTCTCCATAGAATTGCTGACAGCCCAGGTGCTCAATCTGCTCAAAAGCCGGGAAATGCTCACCAAAACCTATCGTGAAATGCCTTCCGTACCGGCCGCCACACTGGCAGTCTCTACTGTCGACGATCTTTTCCTACGAAAGTTCAATACTTATCTGGAAGAAAATATTTCTAACGAAGCCCTGAGTGTCGAAATGCTGGCGTCGGAAATGGGTATGAGCACATCCAGCCTTTACCGGAAAGTAAAAGGCCTGTCCGGTTTAACGCCCGTCGAATTTATCAGGATAACCCGGTTGAAGAAAGCCGCCGAGCTGATGCAAACGGGAGAAAACCGCATCAATGAAATAGCCTTCCGGACAGGTTTCTCCTCTCCGGCCTATTTCTCTACCTGTTTCCAGAAGCAATACGGCAAGTCTCCGACTGATTTTATGAAAGAACGTTAGCCAATGGCAAGGTAAAACGGAACGTCGAGCCTTCACCTACTTTGGAAGAGACGGACATTTCTCCTCCCATCCGGTTCACCAACCCTTTGCAGATTGCCAGCCCCAGGCCGATACCGTTATTGGCGCCTTTCAGTTGGACAAAACGGCCGAAAATATGTTCCAGATCTGTCTCGGGTATTCCCTCGCCGGTGTCGGACACATAGAAATGCAGGAAATCGCCTACCAGTTTATATCCGAAACGGATAGAGCCCTGCCTGGTATGTTTCATGGCATTGGTAAGCAGATTGCTCAACACTTGCATCCAACGGCTTCTATCTGTCCTGAACGTAATATCCGGACAAGGATCCAGTATAAGCTCTACATTTTCAGGCATCCGCAACTGCATCACACTATGCATATCTTGCATCGCGGAAGGGAGATAGACGTCGGTATAGGCAAAAGCCACCATCCCCGACTCTATTTTGGATATATCCAACACATCATTTATCAGACGAAGCAATAATTCATTATTTGTCTTTATCAGACTGACATAGGTATCCCGCAATTCCGGATCTGTCTCAATGGAAAGCAGATCGGAGAAACCGACTATCGCATTCAGCGGAGTACGGATTTCGTGGGTCATATTGGCCAGGAAAGTGGATTTCAGCAGGTCGGCATTCTCCGCCTTTTCTTTTGCCTCTATCAATGATTGTTCATATTCGACATACTTCTGGTTATCGACCATACATCCAACGATCAGGTTGGCAAAACCATCCGGGTCATATTCCAACGGCTTGCCTATCACTTCATAATGCCTGAATTCTCCCTCGTCGTTCTTCAAGCGGAAGTTCACAGCAAACTCCGGCAGTTTTTTATTTCTGATCTCATTGAACAACAGGAAAAAGTCAGCCCGATCATCCGGATGGCGCAAATTAGACAGAGCGCGGCAGATATATTTATTCCTGTCGAGCAGATAATTATTGGCTCCGTAAAACTGGAAACAATGGTTGCAATGCTCCTTATCGCATGCTTTGAAACGCTGAAAATTAAAAGAATAAGTGGTGATATGGCTATTTTTCAAAGCCAGTTCCATCATCGTACGGCTTTCCGTCAGCTTACCGGCCAGCATCTTATTCTCTTTCTCTTTTTCAACCTGCTCGGAAATATTACGGATATATATCACAACATACTTATGATGCAGCGGAACCATTCTTATTTTAAAGTAAACGACAGGCACATTATGTCCCGGAATAGACAAGTCCAGATTAATAACCTCCGAGGTATCCAGACATTTTCTTACGATCACAGACATATTTCTCTTCGTCTCCTCCGGATAAATAAATCCGGGCAAATCGTCTATACGCCGGTTTACAGCTTCGGGAGTAATACAGGTTTCCGTGGCATAGGCAATAATACGTTCCACAACCAGTTGGCTATTCACCAGCAAAATCGTGTCAGGAACAGATTCGGCCACTTTTTTTGAAATGTCCGTTAGTTCCTGCAACTTCTGGTCATAACGTGCGATATCTTGTTCTTCCGGATCTGAATCCGTTAATAGCAAGGTGTATCCTATAATTTCATCATCTTCGTTAAACCCTGGGATAATAGAAAATCCCATAGGTAAAGTATGACTTACAACACTGCCTTTTCGCAAATAAGTCTTTTGTATATCCGACAGGTAATTCGTTTCAAATAAATTATTCAAAAGAAAATCAGACACAGCCGTCACAGGAAACTTCTCGCTCATTGCTTTATTTAGAGCGACCAGTTGTCCGTTACTATCGTACAAAGCCCCTCCTTTGGGATAGTAAGTGAAAAAATTTGTCAGCAATTGTAGTTTAACTAATGTATTTTCCATCACCGCCATTTTTATATGCATCTGCAAAGTAAGTCAAACTTTATAATTCAAAGACTACTTATACAAAAAACTTTCACTTTCCACTCGAAATTAACAACAAAATAGATTCTGTCTATCTCGTTATAAATTCTATCCATCAAATAAGTTTGGCCAAACAGAAGGAATAGGCGAACTTTGAATAAAGATTTAGGAAAAAGAGATAGGTTAGATAAAAGGCAAAAGGCGATAAGAGCTACCTAATGAGATGAATTCAAGGTACCTCGATCATAACTAAGAGAGGGTTAATCCCGGGAATATTTCCCGGGATTAATTATTTATACACACTTCTATCCTTTAATCCGTTTACATTTACCGGAGATATGTTCAATGTCCAACCGTAAAATATTCGTCCGGTGAAACGATTTGGCTATATACTTTTCACCCCGCTCCTCGTATTCCGGCGAATATTTCTTTGCCAGCAGCCGCAAAGCGTGCAACCGCTCTTCATCAGGTAGATCGGTATGGATCGTTCCAAAGGCAATGGCCGACTCATAAGCTGTAGTGAAATCTCCCGGAATCAACCGGGTAGCCCCTACTACACAGAAACTTACTTTCGGATTCTGTGTGATACATTCCAGTTTGTATCCTTTCGGGGCACAGTGATAATAGATATGGCTTTCGTCGTCCATCACATAGCTGATAGGTATTCCATAACCAAAACCGTTCGCCCCGGACATAGCAAGAAAACCATACTCCCCGGTTTCCAACAGCCGGACAGCCGACTCATTATCCAATATTCTGTCTTTTCTTCTTATTTCTGTAAACATATCACAACATTTTAGAACCACAAATCTACAAAATACATTATATTTGTGCGTACAAAGAACACCTAATAAAAACATGAAAATATGAGAACAAAGATTTCCTTATTTCTAATCGCCGTCCTTTGCAGCCTTAATAGCTTTGCACAGGGCGAATTTAGTAAACATTTCGAGAAAAAAAGCCTGCGGATAGACTTTGCCTTAAGCGGGAATTCCCAATTCCAGTCAGCCGCCATACAGCAACTGCGCCAGGAACCGGTATGGGGAGGCCCTGTCAAGAACTTGATCGACAAATTTAATTATGGTGGTTATTATGTAAATATATATGATAAAGGTAGCAACGACTTGATCTACTCACGCGGCTTCAATACGCTGTTCGAGGAATGGCGTTCTACCGAGCAGGCCAAAACCGAAACCCAGGCATGGACCAACAGCATCTCCGTCCCCTATCCTAAAACAACGGTCGTTGTGGAAATAGCAGCCCGCGACAAAGCTGATATGCAATTCCACTCACTGCTTAAAATGGATATCGACCCGACCAGTATTTTCATTGACCGGGGCAAGCTGAAAGACAATAAAATTACCCAAATCCAATACAAAGGCGACCCAAGCGAAAAAGTAGACCTGGTATTTATAGCAGAAGGTTATACAGCCGCTGATCAGGATAAATTTGTAGCCGATGCCAAGAAGTTTGCGGAGTCCCTGTTTAACACTCCTCCCTACACAACCCGCCGGGAAGATTTCAACATCTGGGCGGTCGACCTGGTTTCCGAAGATGCCGGAACCGATATTTCCGGAAAAGGTATCTACAAGAATACCGCATTGAATTCGGGCTACTACACATTCGGCGTCGATCGTTACCTGACTACTCCCGATATGAAATCGATTCGCGATGCCGTATGGAATGTCCCGTGCGACGCTGTATTTATCCTGGTAAATACCGACACATACGGCGGTGGCGGCATGTATAATTTCTATGCTATCGGCACAGCCGACAACGAACGGACACAACATGTATTCGTTCACGAGTTCGGACACAGTTTTGCCGGACTGGCGGATGAATACTTTTCTTCCGAAGTGGCTTACCAGGACTTTTACAATTTGAAATATGAACCGTGGGAACCGAATATCACGACATTGGTCGACTTCGACAGCAAATGGAAAGACCTTCTGCCAGCCAATACACCGATCCCTACACCACTGGATGACGCTCATAAAGACAAAGCCGGCGTATTTGAAGGTGGCGGCTATATTTCGAAAGGGATTTACCGCCCGATGGATCATTGTATGATGCGCGATTATGCGCCTTTCTGTCCGGCATGCAGCCGTGCTATCCTACGAATGATCGATTTCCTGTCCGATAGAGATTATTAAGGATCTCCATAACAAAGAAAAGGGTTCCAGCTAAATCCCCGGAACCCTTTTTATAAGAATCGATACACTTACTGCATCGGAACTTCCATCAGCAAAATCTTCGCATCTTTCAGCACTTCGACAGTAATACTGTCCGTATCATAAAAGCCGGCACCATCCCGTTTGGAAAGAACCGTATTGCTCACTTCCACCTCTCCTTCGATAACAAAAAGATAGACTCCCATGCCTTCGCGATGGAACTTATACTCTTTGATCTGTCCGGCATCCAACTCACCGATCGAGAACCAGGCGTCCTGATTGATCGCAGCGGGCGTTTCACCGTCCGGCGAAAGGACTAACGACAACTCGTTCTTCTTCAACAGCGGACGTATATCGTAGTTGTTGTACTTCGGAGCCGTATTTTCCTCACGCGGGAAAACCCATATCTGCAAGAATTCAAGCTGCTGTTCGGCACTGTCATTGAATTCGCTATGGAAAATACCTGTTCCGGCACTCATTACCTGAATATCGCCCGGGGTAATCGTTTTACTGTTCTTTATACTGTCGCCATGTCGCAGATAACCGTTCAGCGGAATAGAAATCACTTCCATATTCTTATGTGGATGCGTATCAAAACCTTCGCTCGGAGCTACCGTGTCGTCATTCAAAACACGCAACTTGCCGAAATGTACCCTTTTCGGGTTATAATAATTAGCAAAACTAAATGTATGATGAGTTTTAAGCCATCCGTGGTTTGCATATCCGCGTGAATTTGCCTTATCTACTACCATTTTCATAAAATATTCCTCCTCTTTAAATTCACTTATATAACATTTTACTCATTGAAAAAGTTCCGGCTCCGGCCTATACCGAAATATTCCCCTTTAATTAGTATGAAAAATGCGATGAAATGAAAACATATCTGAGGAGAATTCAGTACTTTTGCACAAAAATTCATCCAGTAAATATTAATCACTATGGCAGTTTACTTAAACGATGTTTCAAGAACCTTCGGAGAATACCTGCTTATTCCCGGCCTGACCACTAAACAGTGTGTACCCTCCAATGTTGTACTGAAAACGGCACTTGTGAAGCACAATGTCAGCGAAAAGTCTCCTATCGAATTAAATATCCCGTTCGTTTCAGCTATCATGCAATCAGTATCCGGCCCGGAACTGGCAATTGAACTGGCTCGCAACGGAGGACTTTCATTCATTTTCGGTTCACAACCTATCGCCAGCCAGGCAGAGATGGTAAGAAAGGTAAAGAAATTTAAAGCCGGTTTTGTAACCAGCGACTCCAACCTGACTCCGGAAAACACTCTGGCCGACGTAATTGCCCTGGTCAGCCAGACAGAACATTCCACCATCGGTATTACCGACGACGGAACGCCTAACGGTAAACTGCTGGGATTAGTTACCAGCCGCGACTATCGCGCTGAGAAAGACGATCCTGCCACAAAAGTAAAAGAGTTTATGACTCCTTTCTCCAAACTGATCGTCGGTGAAGTGGGCATTACATTAAAAGAAGCAAACCAGATTATCTGGGATCACAAACTGAATACCCTGCCTATCATAGATAAGGATCAGAACCTGGCTTACTTCGTATTCCGTAAGGATTATGACAGCCATCGTGACAATCCGAACGAAATGTCAGGGGCCGACAAAAAACTATTGGTTGGCGCAGGCATCAACACCCGCGACTATATGGAACGCGTTCCCGCCCTTGTAGAAGCCGGAGTAGACGTATTATGTATCGACTCTTCCGACGGTTATTCGGAATGGCAGTACGAAACATTGCAGTGGATCAAGAAAGAATACGGAGACAAAGTAAAGGTCGGAGCCGGAAACGTAGTAGACCGGGAAGGCTTTATGTATCTGGTGGAAGCCGGAGCCGATTTTATCAAAGTCGGTATCGGTGGCGGTTCGATCTGCATCACGCGCGAACAGAAAGGTATCGGCCGAGGACAGGCAACTGCCCTGATCGATGTAGCCCAGGCTCGCGATGAATATAAAGAAAAAACAGGCATTTATGTTCCTATTTGCAGCGACGGTGGTCTGGTTCACGATTACCACATGGTGCTGGCTCTTGCAATGGGCGCAGACTTCCTGATGATGGGTCGTTATTTTGCCCGTTTCGACGAGTCTCCTACAAAGAAACTGCGCATTGGCAACAATTATGTAAAGGAATATTGGGGTGAAGGTTCAAACCGTGCCCAGAACTGGCAGCGTTACGACATGGGCGGAACGGAATCGCTCAAATTTGAAGAAGGCGTAGACAGCTACGTTCCTTATGCCGGCAAGATGAAGGACAACCTCAACCTCACACTGGGTAAGATTAAAGCAACCATGTGCAGCTGTGGTGCTACGACAATCCCCGCACTGCAAAAGGATGCCAAGATCACATTGGTATCTTCTACAAGTATCGTTGAAGGTGGTGCACACGACGTAATTCTGAAAGAACAGAACTAATTATAGTTGATATTTAATAAAGCATCCGCAAATATCTCATGATCTGAGATTTTGCGGATGCTTTATATTTACACATTGCTACCAAGACACTATCCAAATCAATCAATATGCTACAAATAAACCTATTTCAAAAACACGACACGCACACAAACCACTCCTTCCAAAGAAACCATATATACATATATTAACAAATAAGCCATCGACAGCTCATTTTAAAATCCGTTTAAAAGAAATTACAACTCGTTTTAAACGAAAAAAAAATTCCTTTTAAACGAGATATGGTTCTAGTTAAGTCGAATTTCATGTTAAAGGATGATAAATAAAAATCAGAAAGTATACTTTTACGCTTCAAAACCTATGCTAAACAGCATATTTCTTCTCCAGAACAGAGCAAAATCCACTCCCTTTTAATATACCACAATCACACCTATTAAATAAAACACAAAACAAATTAATCATCCATAACCCATATATCAACCATTATACACAAATATCAGAGAAACCACATCATTAAGACATTCCAGAACTTCCGTACAATCAAATATTTAGATACGAACACGACACAGAATCGTACAGAGCACATACAAACCTGCAAAAATATCATTTTGTCAAAATAACAAAATAACACGAAGTATATATCTCTAAAAATCAAATATTTGAATATCTTTGGAAACTGATTATAGTATCCAAGATTATTAATATCCAAAAATCGAATAAAGTAAGGTTAGATGGAACAAAGAAATAGGACAAAGAAAAAAAGTAAAGCACGTAAACCCAGCAAGATCCGCATAAAAAGAGATATTAAATATCGCTCTACGATTGCTTTCTTTAAGAAACACGAAAGATGGCCTTCTCCTACGGCTAAAGACGAAAAAGAATTAGAATTGGGGCAATGGGTCGTTCGGGTCAGATACGTCCGAAACCATCATCCTGAAAGATTACCTGAAAAAGTGATCCGGTTAATCGACAAGATCGATGCTGCCAAGTTGCAAAAAAGCATCGATCAATGGGAAGGTAATTATTATAAACTTAAAGATTTTGTGACCAACGAAAAACGTTGGCCGGTACCCAATGAATCTAACCCGGAAGAAACCCGGCTATACAATTGGTGTACCACTCAGAAAAGCGTAAGAAACGGCATATTGCAGGGACGTTTGAGCCAAGAACGTATCATGATGTTAGATGCAATCGGATTTACATGGCAGAAAAACAGGAAGAAAAGAAGCTGGAATGAATCGTTTGCCCTAGTAAAAAAATACCACGCACACTACGGAAGATGGCCGGCTCATGCCACCAATTCAGAAGAAACCAGGCTGGCTAAATGGTGCAGCAAAATGAGGGCTTACAGATATGGAACAGACCCTTCAGGCAAACTGACTTCCGCGCAGATCAAAAAACTCACAGACATAGGTTTTGAATGGGAAATCAGCGCAACAAGCAATGGCCGCTCGGAAGAACAGCTGAACCGGATATGGATTGGAAGATATACCGAGTTTTGTGATTTTATCGCCACGAACAAGCGATACCCTTCCGTCACAGCCCGCGAGGAAAAGGAAAAAGCCCTTTATTCCTGGTGGATGAGGATGGCCTATCTGAAAAGAAAAGGAAAATTGAACAATGACCGCATTCAACTGCTCGACAGTATCGGATTCAGATGGGGAAAAAAGGGAAGGATATAAAGGAAATAAAAAAAGGTTTGAAAATAAATTTCAAACCTTTTTTATGTTGTTCTACCAGGGCTCGAACCTGGAATTTCAGGACCAGAATCTGACGTGTTACCATTACACCATAGAACAGTTTTTGTTGTCTCGAGTAGTATGTTTCTCGATTACGGGTGCAAAGATACAGACATTTTTTATATCTGCAAATATTCTGCGAAAAAATTTTGTCAAAATAAACATTTTCATCTTTTCCCTGTTTTGAAAATACAGGGTTTATACATATATTAAATAGAGAAAGCATGTAATAATAAATATAAGAAGTATATTTGCAACTTCGAAATATTATTCAATAAAAAATAGATGGATCAAACAAAAGAATTAGTAAAAACAATTGTAGAAGGTCTACAAGAAAAAAAAGGCAAAAATATTGTAACCGTAGATTTAACCCAGTTATCAGGGGCAGTATGCCAGTACATGGTAATCTGCGAAGGAAATACTCCCACCCAGGTATCAGCCCTGTCTGATTCTGTATGGGATTTTGCGCGTAGAAATGCAGGTGAAAAACCACTGTCTATCGACGGCAATCAAAGTTCCTTGTGGATAGGTATGGATTATGGCACGGTTCTTGTACATATATTTACCCCGGAACAACGTGAGTTCTACAATCTGGATAATCTATGGTCTGACGCTAAAGTCACCCAGATTCCGGATCTCGACTAAGACCGGATTAATATTATCGAATTCAAAGTATGGAAAATAAAAACGACATGTTCAACAAAGCACCGAAGAACAATAAGCCTAAGATGTTCCGGTTCAACCTGTATTGGATGTATGGGCTAATTTTCATGATGCTTATTGCTTTGTATCTGACTAACGACTCTTCGGCGTCAAAAGAACTGGGATGGACTGAATTCCAGAAGCTGGCACAGGAAAATGTATTCGACAAGATGGTTGTCTACAACAAGAAAAACCTGGTTGAAGCCAGCGTTAAAAGCGGTCAAAAAGGATTAGTATTTAAAAGTGACAGTGCCGCTTTGGGGACAAACCCGAAGGTGTACGTAAAAATACCGTCGGCGGACAAATTTTCCGATTTCTACGATAAAGCGGTTACCGATAACCATATCGACACCCAGGTGCGCTTTGAAGAGGGAGACGATGCCATATGGAACTTCCTGGTTTCATTCGGCCCCATCATCCTGATCATCGTTGTATGGATTTTCCTGATGAGAAGAATGTCAGGAGGTGCCGGAGGTGGCCCGGGTGGCGTTTTCAGTGTCGGTAAGGCTAAAGCGCAACTATTCGACAAAGATAATGACCGGAAAGTAACATTTAAGGATGTGGCAGGATTGTCGGAAGCCAAGCAAGAGGTGGAAGAAATCGTTTCCTTCCTTAAGAGCCCGGAAAGATATACGGAACTGGGAGGTAAAATACCTAAGGGCGCCTTATTGGTAGGCCCTCCGGGAACAGGTAAGACATTGCTGGCCAAAGCGGTGGCAGGCGAAGCGGATGTTCCGTTCTTCTCCCTTTCAGGTTCCGACTTCGTTGAGATGTTTGTCGGTGTGGGTGCATCACGTGTTCGTGACCTATTCCGCCAGGCAAAAGAGAAATCTCCGTGTATCGTATTTATCGACGAGATTGATGCTGTTGGCCGTGCCCGTGGCAAAAATGCCAATATGAACAGTAATGATGAACGCGAAAACACATTGAACCAGTTGCTGACAGAAATGGACGGCTTCGGTTCCAACAGTGGAGTAATCATCCTGGCTGCAACCAACCGTGCCGATATTCTGGATAAGGCCTTACTTCGTGCCGGACGTTTCGACCGTCAGATCAGCGTGGAATTGCCCGACCTGAACGAGCGTAAGGAAATATTCGGCGTACATTTACGCCCGATCAAGATAGACGAGAGCGTGGATGCGGAATTCATGGCCCGTCAGACTCCGGGATTCTCTGGTGCTGACATCGCCAATGTGTGTAATGAAGCCGCATTGATCGCCGCCCGTAGCGATAAGAAGTTCGTTCAAAAAGAGGACTTCATGAACGCTATCGACCGTATCGTCGGCGGTTTGGAAAAACGCTCTATGATAACGACGGCGGATGAACGAAAGAGCATTGCTTTCCACGAAGCCGGCCATGCTACATTAAGCTGGTTCCTCGAACATGCCAATCCGTTGGTAAAAGTAACCATCGTCCCCAGAGGTAAAGCGCTGGGAGCTGCCTGGTATATGCCGGAAGAACGTCAGATCACCACCCGCGAACAGATGCTGGATGAAATGTGCGCAACTTTAGGCGGACGTGCGGCAGATGAATTTTTCCTTGGCAAAATAACAACCGGAGCATCCAACGACCTGGAACGTGTAACCAAGCAAGCTTATGCAATGGTTGTTTATTTCGGTATGAGCGAAAAACTGCCTAACCTGAATTATTACGATTCAACCGGTCAGGACTGGGGATTCACCAAACCGTACAGCGAGGAAACATCCCGCATGATCGACCAGGAAGTACAAAAGATCATCAGCGAACAGTATGAACGTGCCAAGAAAATCCTGTTTGAAAACAAGGAAGGACATCACGCATTGGCACAGGTTTTACTTGAACGGGAAGTGATCTACACAGAAGATGTAGAACATATCTTCGGTAAACGTGCCTGGGTTTCCCGTTCGCAGGAAATTCTGGAGTTACAGGAAAAAGCAAACAACAGCAAACAGGAACAGGCTGCTGCCAACGAAAATGACACCCAGGTTTCACCTGCAGGTGACAATACGGCAGATAAAATTGCCTGACCCGTTCATCTCTGAAAAATAAAATGAGGCCGGATAGTTCTTTATTGAAGATACTATCCGGCCTCCCTGTTTATATTTGGATTTATTCTTTATCTTTGCACGAAAAATAAATCAACAAACGAACTAAACAATACGGCTTTGAAAAATCTGATAATACGAGCACTTACCGGTATAATCTTCGTTGCAGTTCTGGTCGGAGCGATCTGCTACCACCCGATATCTTTCCTTGTTATATTCAGTTTGATCACCGGATTGACGGTATGGGAGTTTTGCGGTCTTGTAAAACATTACGAAGACGCTTCCATCAAACGATTTATCAGTTCGCTGGGAGGAGCCTACCTGTTTGCTGCCACATTTGCCTATACCAATCAACTGACAAACGGAATGATCTTTCTCCCCTATTTGCTATTCCTTATATATACGTTAGTTGCCGAACTATATTACAAAGCCCCGAATCCGATCAACGACTGGGCTTTTACTTTTTTCGCCCAGGCGTACTGTGCTGGAACATTCTCGATGCTGAACTTCATTGCCGCCATTCCCGACACTCCGGGAACGATCGCCTATTCGCCGCTATTCATTATGGCTATTTTCATTTTCATCTGGTTGAATGACACAGGCGCTTATCTGGTTGGTTCCATGATCGGCAAAAGAAGATTATTCGAACGCATATCGCCCAAGAAGTCATGGGAAGGATTCTTCGGCGGACTGGCAGTTGCCTTAGGCGCCTCGCAGGCATTGGCCTGGTATGCACCCGAAATCAGCTGGTATAATTGGTTGGGATTATCGGCAACAGTAGTCGTATTCGGAACTTGGGGCGATCTGGTTGAGTCTTTATTGAAACGTACATTAGGCGTAAAAGACTCCGGCCATCTTCTTCCCGGTCACGGTGGTATGCTCGACCGCTTCGACAGCCTGATGCTGGCAGCTCCTGCCGCCTATATCTATATAGAACTCTTTATTCGAAATTAAACGTCAGCACGACCATACGGGAAGTAGCTTTCGATAATGCATTCGGATATTTGATCAATTCTTTATCCGTCAGGTCGCTGCGGTCTTTCTGCAACAGGTCTACCAGGCCGAAACAGAATTTCAACTCCGGACACAGTTTAAAGAACGGCAGGTAGATATCGCATCCGATACCGAACTCCACTCCGAAATCAGCCCCTTTAAGCAGAACGGGCATTCCCTTTTTACGTCCGAGATCCATAGCTCCGTAAATCCCGCCGATCAGGTAAGGGCGGTAGTTGTTTAACCGGAGAGCGGAATATTTCACATCCAGCGGGAAACTGAGAATAGTAGAGCGCACAGAAGTAGTGAACTCCTCCCCTGTCTCCTGTTCACGAAACATAAACTTTTTATCCCCGAAATGGACAGTCGGTATGAAACGCAGGTTAAAATAAGGATTCAAATACATATCCCCGATCACTCCGACACTGAAACCCGGCGAGTAACTGGGTATTTCGGCAAACCATATTTGGCCATCGGTAGTAACACCCGAATTTGTCAACAACATATCCTGCGCATGCAGTCCGACATGGAATCCTAAATGGAGCCATTTCAAATCGGCATACGGCTGATTCTTCACCTTCTCTTTTTGCGCCAGTACACCCGGTACGGCAAGGCTACATACCAATAATAGAAATAATAGACGTCTCAACTCTCAATCAATTTTGAATTATAACGAAAAAGATAGGAACTTATTGCAGAAATACAAATAAAACTCTATTTTTGCACCAACTAATAGTTATCAATTTAAACGTTTAAGAAAATGGCTTATTTAATTAGTGAAGATTGTATTGCTTGCGGTACTTGTATTGACGAGTGTCCGGTAGGAGCTATCTCAGAAGGTGATATCTATCATATCGATCCTGAAATGTGTACTGATTGCGGAACTTGCGCAGATGCATGTCCGACCGAAGCAATTCACCCGGTTGCATAAACCGCAGTAAAATAGGCAACCGAAAAGGATACCTATAAAAGATAACGAGCAGTTTGTTCTTTATAAAGAAAAACTGCTCGTTATTATTTTCACCCCTTCTTAAAAATCGATGTTCAGCTTTATCTCATCCGAACCATCGTCTGTCTTTGTCTCCGTACCCGGGGCTTTTACGTTTAAATCTTCAGAGTTATGCTGTTTGATGTAATTGATTACATCATTCATTCCCTCCATAAACTTTTCAAAATCCTCCTTATAAAGGAAAATCTTATGCTTCTCAAAAGATACCTGTGTTCCGTTTTTAGGCTGCACCTTCTTACTTTCGGTTACAGCCAGGAACAAATCGTCTTTTAAGTTCTTCTTCACATCCAGGTAATATATTCGTTTACCTGCCTTTATAGCTTTAGAGTACAGAATCTCTTTATCGCCACCTTCAACCTGTGTTTTCTTCACCGACTCATCCATATAGCCAACTTTTGTTAAATACCGACCCGTTTATCATAACTTGCTTCAAATATGTGCATTTTTTTTTAAACAACAACTATTTTAACTCATCAAAATGTATGATTTTACGTTTCAAAGTGTAAAATAACAACTAACGCACATAAAATTAAGTAAACCCGAACCCTTTTATCAAAAGAATGACTAACTTTGCAGCCTAAATTTATAACAAGTAGTTCCTTCAAACGATGATCAACAGAATTTTAATCCGCATTAAAGTTTTACAGATAGTATACTCATTCTATCAAAATGGAAACAATGACCTCAAAGTAGCGGAAAATGAATTGCTTTTCAGCTTACGGAAGTCGTATGATTTATATCATTATTTTCTTCTTCTAATTATCGAAGTCACCAACCTACAAAAACGGACACTTGACGTCAAAAAGAACAAGTACATGCCGACTCATGCGGAGTTAAACCCGAACACTCGTCTGATAGACAACCGTTTCGCCGCCCAGGTGGCTGAAAACGCGGCACTTCAGAAGTATGTGGCCGAGCAAGGTCTGTCATGGGCGAACGATGAAGAGTTCGTAAAGAGCGTTCTTGACATCATTCTGGCTTCAGACCTGTACAACGAATATCTGGACAACGAGAACGATTCTTATGAAACAGATAAAGAGTTCTGGCGTTGCGTATTCAAAAAGCTGATCTGCGGCAACGAAGTTATCGAAGATTTCCTGGAAGATAAAAGTATCTATTGGAACGACGATATCGAAATCGTTGAAACATTCACATTAAAGACAATCAAGAAGTTCGAGGAAAAGAACGGAAGCAAGCAGGAATTGTTGCCGATGTTCAAAGACTTGGAAGATCATTCGTTTGCGATCAAACTGTTCCGCCAGACCTTACTGAAAGGCGCCGAATACCGCGAACGCATCAACAATCATATGAAAAACTGGGAAACGGAGCGTATCGCCAATATGGACTTGATCATCATGCAGGTTGCACTGGCTGAAATCATGACTTTCCCGTCGATCCCCATCAACGTAACACTGAACGAATACATCGATACGGCAAAATACTACAGCACGCCTAAAAGCGGAAACTTCATTAATGGAATATTAGATTCTATTGTTTCGGAGTTAAAAAAAGAAAAGGTATTGCTCAAAGATTAATTATTATACTTACATTTGTACCTAGTCAAATAGGTACAAATTTATAAACGAATATAGTGAATATGAGCTTAGTTAGTATTTTACTCCAGGCTGCCGGAGGCCAGTCACAGTGGTCAGGCATCCTTATGATGGTAGTTATTGTTGCGATCTTCTATTTCTTCATGATCCGTCCGCAGCAGAAAAAGCAGAAAGAGATCCAGAAATCCCGCGAAGCATTGAAAACGGGTGACAAAGTAATCACAGCCGGCGGCATCTATGGTAAGATCAAAGAAATTGGTGACACTTATATGCTGATAGAAATCTCAGACGGCGTTCGTATCCGTGTAGATAAAACTTCTATCTTTGCTTCTTCAGAAGACGCACAGCAAAAATAAGAAACAACAAATATGTCGCAGCTTGATAGAATAAATCAATCGTTCAAGTCTGCCCGGATAAAGATTAATGCTTTTCTGCGTCGTCAAAGATGGAAAGAAGCATTAATCTTTTTCTCTTTCGTACTATTGTCTTTCGGCTTTTGGCTATTACAGAGCTTGCAGCAAGAATATGAAATAGAGATCAACATTCCGGTCAGATACAAGAACATTCCACCGGATATTTCTTTTACGGAAACACCACCTCAAGAGGTCGTTGCAAGAGTAAAAGACAAAGGAAGTGTTTTGCTGAACTATTCCTTCGGGCGTTCGTTTGCCCCTATCGAAGCAAATATGAAAAATCAGGCGGAGAAAAGCGGTTCTTTATCAATCGCCAAAAAGACTATACAAAGCGACATCCAAAAGCAGTTGTTGGCTACCACTACTTTAATGGGGTTCGAACCTCAACTTATCGAAGCGGCCTACAGCAAACGCATCAAGAAAGATATACCGGTCGTTTTCAACGGAACAATACAAACGAACCCGGGCTTTCATGTGTCCGGAAATATCACAATCTCTCCTGCCAGTATCAGCGTATACGCCAGTGATGTGGTACTCGACACGCTGAATCAGGCAAAAACCGTATTCACGGAGATAAAGAAAGGCAATAAAACGGTGACCAAAACGATCCAGCTGCAAAAGGTAGACGAAGCAACTTATGATCCGACAAGCGTCACCATAACAATTCCTATCGAAGAATTTACGGAAAAGACATTGGAGATACCTGTGCTCTGTACAGATCTGCCTCCTCATTATACCTTGCGTACTTTCCCTTCAATCGCAAAGGTGACATGCAGCGTTCCGCTATCCCGCTTCAAAGACTTGTCGGAAGATGCTTTTGAAATTAAGTTTTCTTTTAAAGACCTGGAACAAAACGTATCGGGCACCTTACCTATTCATCTGACTAAAAAGCCGGATTGGGTAACTTCTGCAACTCTTGTTCCGGATAAAATAGAATTCATACTGGAACAAAACAACCAGCATGATTAAAATAGGCATAACCGGCGGTATCGGAAGCGGCAAATCTGTTGTTGCTTCCTTATTAAACTTATACGGCATACCTGTCTACGTGGCAGATACCGAAAGTAAACAACTCACAGCCACCTCCCCCGTGATCAAAGAAAAGCTGACCGCTTTATTCGGCAAGGAGCTCTACACGGATGGAGGACTGGACAAAAGACTATTAGCATCGTATATATTCGGTAATCCGGAATACCTGAAGCAGGTTAATGCCATCATACATCCGGAAGTCGACCGCCATTTTACCGAATGGACAAAAAGGCAGTCGTCGGAGTTCTGCGCCATCGAGTCGGCCATTCTTTTTGAGTCCGGCTTTAATAATGCAGTAGATAAAAGCCTGATGATATATGCACCGCTGGAGCTTCGCATCCAACGGGCTTTATTGCGCGACAATGTATCCAGGGAAGAAATCGTAAGCCGCATCAACAGCCAACTGCCGGATGAGACTAAAAAAGATCGGTCTGATTATGTGATCCATAACGACGACAAACAGGCATTACTCCCTCAGGTTGAGAATTTTTTGGCTTCGCTTCGAAATAATCCGAGCGAACAAGCAATTTAAATCACTCCCTATTTCATATTTTTCTTTCCGATTGTATCGGTTAAATCGTATAGTTATGCTACATTTGCAGCTTTAAAGTTTAACACTATTAGAAAACGAAGTATTATGTTGAAGACTATTTTGTCTATTTCGGGAAAACCGGGATTATTTAAATTGGTTTCCCACGGAAAGAACATGCTGATTGTCGAATCGCTGACAGATAAGAAAAGAGTACCTGCGTATGCAAAAGATAAAGTGATCTCATTAGGTGATATTGCTATCTATACAACTGAGACAGAAGTACCTTTGCACGAAGTACTTACCAGCGTAAAAAATAAAGAGAACGGAGCAAAGGTAACCGTACCTTCCGATTCGAAAGAACTGCGTACTTACTTTGCAGAAGTATTGCCAGATTTTGATCGCGAAAGAGTATATCCCAGCGATATCAAAAAGCTTTTAAGCTGGTACAACATCCTGATCGGCGCAGAAATCACAGATTTCACTCCGGAAGAAGCACCGGCTGCAACTACTGAAGAAGTGGAAGCAGAAGAAACAAGTACAGAAGAAAAAGCTTAATATAAGCCTATCAGCACAAAAAAACCGACACATTAATCGATGTGCCGGTTTTTTTATTCTTAATAAATGGCGGGATAAACCCGCTATCCCATTTGTTAGAACAACGGATTATCCACTTTTTCTTTCAGTAAAGCAATATCTATTACCTGACGAATATCTTCCACATAATGGAAAGTAAGTCCTTTTACATATTCGGCTTTGATCTCTTCGATATCTTTCTGATTTTCTTTGCACAATATCAATTCTTTGATCCCCGCCCGTTTAGCAGCCAGGATCTTTTCCTTGATACCACCCACCGGAAGGACTTTACCACGAAGCGTTATTTCGCCTGTCATTGCCAGGTTCTTTTTCACTTTACGCTGCGTAAAAGCAGACACCAAGGATGTAACCATAGTTACACCGGCACTGGGGCCATCCTTCGGAATAGCTCCTTCGGGAACATGGATATGTACATTCCAATTTTCGAATAACTCTTCGTTGATACCGAATAAAGAAGCATGGGCATGAATAAACTCCAATGCCAACATGGCAGATTCTTTCATTACCTCTCCCAGATTTCCTGTCAGAGTTAACTTGGAACCTTTCCCCCGACTCAGGCTCGACTCCACGAAAAGGATCTCACCTCCTACTGCAGTCCAGGCTAATCCTGTAACCACACCGGCGTATTCGTTGCCCTGATATTTGTCACGGCTATATTCTATCTGTCCCAGATATTCATGAAGATCTTCCGGCTTGATCTGTGAGGGGATCGCTTCATCAGAAGCTACCTTACGGGCCAGCTTACGCATGATTTTGGCAATCTTCTTGTCCAGTTCACGAACACCACTCTCGCGGGTATATGACTCGATAATAACCTGCAAAGTCTTTTTAGGCAGTTTCACCTTTCCTTTACTGAGGCCATGTGCTTCCAGCTGCTTCGGCACCAGGTGACGGGCGGCGATTTCCACTTTCTCTTCCAGAATATAACCGCTTACCTCGATCAACTCCATACGATCTAGCAACGGCTGGGAGATCGTATTCAGGTTATTGGCAGTAGCGATGAACATAACCTTGCTCAGATCATAATCAATATCCAGATAGTTGTCATGGAATGTCGAATTCTGTTCCGGGTCGAGCACTTCCAGCAAAGCAGAAGCAGGATCGCCTTTAAAGTCATTCGTCACTTTATCTATTTCATCCAGGATAAATACAGGGTTCGAACTTCCTGCCTTCTGAATATTCTGGATGATACGACCTGCCATCGCACCGATATACGTACGACGGTGACCGCGTATCTCCGCTTCATCATGCAATCCGCCCAGAGAGATACGGACATACTTACGATGCAATGCTTCGGCAACCGACTTTCCTAAGGAAGTTTTACCGACACCCGGAGGGCCATACAGACAGATAATAGGCGATTTCATATCCCCTTTCAACTTCAATACGGCCAGATGCTCGATAATACGTTCCTTCACTTTTTCCAGTCCGTAATGATCGCGGTCGAGCACTTTCTGAGCATGAATCAGGTTAAAGTTATCTTTACTGTATTCATTCCACGGCAGGTTGATTATGGCCTGCACATATTGTGTCTGTATAGAAAAATCGGGCGACTGCGGATGCAGACGTTCCAACTTACGAACTTCTTTTTCAAATATTTCAGCGACAGCAGCCGGCCATTTTTTACGGGAAGCCTTTTCACGCAATTCCCTTATCTCCAGATCATTTATATTACCACCCAGTTCTTCCTGGATCGTTTTGATCTGCTGTTGCAGGAAATATTCTTTCTGTTGCTGGTTGATATCCTCATGCGTCTTCATCTGGATGGAAGCTTTGAGTTCCACCAGCTGGTATTCACGGTTCAGGATAAACAACAAGCGGTAAGCACGGTCTTTCAGGTCACCGATCAACAAAAGTTCCTGCTTCTCAGCCGATCCGCTGGGAATATTGCTACAAGAGAAATTGATCAGGTAAAGAACATTCTTATTATTCTTTATTGAAAAGATCAGATCACGGGGCGGTTCGTTCAAAGCGCCCAGCATTTTAATCGTCAGATCTTTGATAGTGGAGATCAGTGCTTCAAACTCACGGTCGGACTTTTTCGGCATTTTATCTTCCAGCAATGAGATCTTACCTTTCAGATAAGGCTCTGTATCTTTCAGAGAGTCCAAGGCAAAACGTTTCTTTCCCTGCAGGATCACAGTCGTCGTACCATCCGGCATTTCCAGGACACGCACGATATCAGCAATCACACCGGTAGTATACAGATCGTCGAAACCCGGATCTTCCGTATTCATTTCTTTCTGGCAAACAACACCGATCAGCGCTTTTTTATGGACAGCTTCTTTAATCAGACGCATAGATTTCGGGCGACCCACTATTACCGGCATCGCCACGCCCGGAAAAAGAACCATGTTCCTCAACGGGAGAATAGGTATTTCGCTACCCACTTTTTCTATACCTTCTGTAAAATCCTCATCCACATCACACTCGGTAAGGATAGGCATTACAATCCCAATATTATCATCCAAATCGTCGTACGACTCTTCGGCAAACCTCTTCATTCTTTCTTTCATCATATTTTGTTCCCTATCAATTGTATGTACAGATACAATAAACGTGCCAAAGTTACAGTTTTTTCAATCAATTCTAACTACTTTTGCGCTTCACATTATAAAATAGTATGGCAAATCCTTATTTCCGGTTCAAAAAGTTTACAGTCTATCATGATAAATGTGCGATGAAAGTCGGCACGGACGCGGTATTGCTCGGCGCTTGGGCAGACACGAGCTTTTGCAGGAACATACTGGATATAGGAACCGGCACCGGTATTATCGCTTTGATGCTGGCACAGCGGAGCCAGGCAACAGTCGAAGCGATCGATATAGATAAAGAGGCATGCGTACAGGCCACGGAAAATGCAGCGGCCTCCCCTTACACAGAAAGAATAAAGGTCGTACATGCTTCCTGTGCGGACTTCGCAGCTTCAAACCAACAGAAAAGATATGATCTGATTGTATCCAATCCTCCTTATTTTATCAATTCATTGAAATGCCCGGACAATAAACGTACAGTGGCCCGCCATACTGACACCTTGTTACTTTCCGATCTGATCAGGGAAGCCCAGACCCTGTTATCACCCAGCGGACGGATTGCATTGGTTTTACCTTACGAACGGCTGGAAGAGGTGAAGGCGCTTGCTTCGGCAAACCATTTATATATCTGCAGGCAGACGGATGTGATCCCTACTCCCGGAGCAGCCCCCAAGCGGTTGCTGGTGGAACTATCCACCACAGAAGAAAACATAAAAAACCGGGATACACTGACTATCGAAGAAGCTCGTCATCAGTACACCCCGGAATATATTGCCCTCACCAAAGAGTTTTATCTGAAAATGTAAGGTAATCTTTTATCGAAGAAACGGGTCACTTCCCCGAACAGGTTATGTACTTCTTTCGTAAAAGAGACAACCTCGGGAGTGATAACATGCAGGGACTGCGGAATAACAGAAATGTCAATCCTACTATCGGCCATGATAGGTTCACCGTCCAGGTGCATCACACCCGGTTCCTGACGGATAATTGTAACCTGCTGGGCTTTCAGTGTCTTGATCTTACTGTTGCGGTCGATCTGCTTCGTGAAAAGCTGGATTGCCAGCGGTGCAATGTCCAGGGGAGTGAAAGGAGACAGAATGGTCAGATCCATTCTTCCGTCCTGGATATTGGCATGGGGAGCGATAAACGCATTATTCCCGTACTGCGATGCATTGGCACATGCCACCAGGAAAGCCTTTTCCTTGATCGTCTGGTTATCCACCAATAACTCATAAGGTTCCGGTTTGTAACTCAGATATTCCTCCACCGTGTTCTTTATATAGGTAAGAGAGCCGCGACGCCTTTCTTCGGCAAACTTCTGGCTGACGGCAGCATCAAAGCCCACTCCGCAAGTACAGAAAAACACCTGGCCGTTTGCCCTACAGCAATCGATTGTCGAAATATGCCCTTTCGCAATCAGATCCAGTGCCCGTTTGGCGTCCATCGGAATATGCAGCTCACGCGCCAGTCCGTTACCCGATCCTTTCGGAACAATCCCTAATACAGCATCCGAATGAAGCATGGCACGGGCTATTTCATTAACCGTACCATCCCCCCCTACTGCTATAATGCAGTTGGCGCCCTCATCAATCGCTTTTTTCGTCAACTCACTTGCATGCCCCCGGTATTCGGTAAAAGAGATATCCAGCAGACAGTTGCCCTTTTCGCACATCTGTTCTATCATTTTGGGTATCTTTCTTTTTGAACCTACTCCGGATATAGGATTTATTATAGCCTGCACCTTTATTATTTTCCCGTCCATCCTAACTGTTTATAAAGATTGAAGGGACAAAAATAATGCTTTTGTAAAACTTTTAAAGCTTTAAGGCAACTATAAGTTATTTTTTTACTACTTTTGCGGCTGGATTTGCCGAAACATAGGTGAATATGTATGCGACAAACCTACAGTTCTCTAATAGAATTTTAAAAAGCGAGAAAATCATTCTCTTCAATAATAATATGAAACTTTTACAAGAGAAACTAGCAAAGTACGATGCTCCTCAAAAAGCAATGGCTGCAGGAATTTACCCTTATTTCAGAATGATCGAAAGCGATCAGGACACTGAGGTAATGATCAGCGGTAAGAAAGTCTTGATGTTTGGTTCTAACGCTTATTTAGGATTGACTAACCATCCTAAAGTAAAAGAAGCGGCAATCGAAGCGATCAAGAAATATGGTACAGGCTGCGCAGGTTCGCGCTTCCTGAATGGTACGCTTGATATCCATATCCAATTGGAGAAACGTCTGGCTGAATTTGTCGGCAAAGAAGACGCAATCGTATACTCTACGGGTTTCCAGGTTAATCTGGGAGTAGTATCCTGCCTGACAGGACGTGAAGATTATATCCTATGGGATGAATTAGACCATGCCTCTATTATCGAAGGTCATCGTCTTTCCTTCTCCACCAAGCTGAAATACAAGCATAACGATATGGATTCGCTGGAAAAACAACTCCAGAAATGCGAACCCGACAAAGTAAAGTTGATCGTTATCGATGGTGTATTCAGTATGGAAGGCGATGTAGCCAAACTACCGGAGATCGTTGCCCTGGCTAAAAAATACAATGCCAGCATCATGGTCGACGAAGCACACGGCTTAGGCGTTCTGGGAGATCACGGACGTGGAACCTGTAACCACTTCGGCGTTACGGACGATGTAGACCTTATCATGGGTACGTTCAGTAAATCACTGGCCTCTATCGGCGGATTTATCGCATCGGATAAAGAGACGATCAACTACCTTCGTCACAATTCACGTTCGTATATATTCAGCGCAAGTAATACACCGTCTGCTACCGCAGCTGCCGGTGCCGCTCTCGATATAATGCTGAGCGAACCGGAACGTATCAAGCATCTTTGGGATCTGACCCATTATGCCTTAGACGGTTTCCGTAATATGGGTTGCGAAATCGGACATACTTCAACACCGATCATCCCGTTATTCATTCGCGATAACGACCTGACATTCCTCATCGTTAAAGAATTATTCGAAGAAGGAATTTTCGTTAATCCGGTGGTTTCACCTGCCGTTGCTCCCGAAGATACACTGATCCGCTTCTCCCTGATGGCTACTCATACGAAAGAGCAGCTGGACAAGGCGCTTGAAGCGATACACAAAGTATTTAAAAGTCACGGCTTAGTAAAATAAACTGTTACTATATTTATAATTAAAGGCCTTCAAACGGTAGTTATACTGGTTTGGGGGCCTTTCACATTTCCGCCATTCTTGTTTTTTCACTATACCTTGCTCATTCTCTGAGAATATTTGACTATTTTTGCGTAATTGTAGACACTATAAATACATATATATTACCAGACAATGGATTTCAAACTAAATACAGGTGGTTGCTGCATGGGGAAAAAAGGATGCAGCAAAATACAAAATAATAAACTAAATACCTACGATTGGCTCTGCGACGTTCCCGATGCGGAAAATGCAACCGACTACGTAGAAGTACAATTTAAGAATACCCGCAAAGGGTATTTTCTGAACAGTTCCAAAATACCTCTCGAAAAAGGGGACATGGTAGCCGTAGAGGCCAGTCCCGGACACGATATAGGTACCGTCACGCTTACCGGGAAACTCGTTCTTCTTCAGATGAAAAAGAATAATGTACGTACCGGAGAAGGGTATGAACCTAAAAAGGTCTACCGCAAGGCTAAACCGACCGACATCGAAAAATACGAAGAGGCTAAGGGCAAAGAACATGCAACCATGATCCGTTCGCGCCAGATCGCGGCTGATCTGGGACTGAACATGAAGATCGGCGACGTGGAGTATCAGGGAGACGGCAACAAGGCCATCTTTTACTATATTGCCGACGAGCGTGTCGACTTTCGCCAACTGATTAAGGTTCTGGCTGAAGCTTTCCGTGTCCGTATCGAAATGAAGCAGATCGGTGCCCGCCAGGAGGCCGGACGTATCGGTGGTATCGGGCCATGCGGTCGCGAACTATGTTGCTCGAGCTGGATGACAAGTTTCGTATCTGTTGCAACCGGAGCTGCTCGTTACCAGGATATTTCTATGAATCCGCAAAAGCTGGCCGGACAATGCGCCAAGCTGAAATGCTGTATCAACTACGAAGTCGATGCATATGTCGAAGCACAGAAACGTTTGCCGTCGCGGGAGATCGTACTGGAGACAAAGGACAACAACTACTATCATTTCAAGACAGATATTTTCAAACGCGAGATCACTTATTCAACAGATAAGTCATTTGCGGCGAACCTGATCACAATATCAGTCGATCGCGCTTTCGATGTGATCAATATGAATAAGAAAGGAAGTAAGCCGGTCACACTGGAAGCCGATACGAAACCGCAACCGCCTAAACGCGATGCACAAGACATCCTCGGCCAGGACAGCGTTACCCGCTTCGACTCTGTTAAGAAAAAGAAGAAAAAACGTCCGGCCGGAAATAACGGAGGTGGCAATAACGGTACCCCGACAAACAACAATGCTCCTGCCAACGGAGAAAATGGCAACAGCAAACCGGCCAATAATCGTCCGGCAAACAACCGACCGGCTCCGGCTAACGGCGAAAAGCCATCCGGCAACGAAAACAACAGGAATTCCGGAAACAACAATAATAACAACAACGGAAACAGAGGCGGTGGTAACAACAACCGCAACAACAATAACAACCGGAATAACAGAAACAAACAAAAGCCTAAAGGTAATAATGACAAGCCTGCGAATAATGACAAACCTCAGCAACAAGCTAAACCGGGGAATAAGCCGGAGAACAAGCCCGAAGCTTAAGGGACTCATTGTCGTTCTATTTATATCCTTATGCTTCTCCTGCGATCAACAGGCCTTGTACGACCAGTACCAGGCCATTGATAATACAGCGTGGGGGAAGGATAAGGAATATTACTTCTCTTTTCAGGTAGACGACATCTCCGTTCCTTATGATCTGATACTCGAAGTACGTAACAATAATATGTACCCTTATCAGAACCTCTGGTTATTCTGCAATGAAGAACAGCCGATAGGCCCGCTGAAAAGAGATACCGTAGAGTGCGTATTGGCCGATGAGTTCGGTAAGTGGTACGGACATGGCATTTCGTTATTCCAATCCAGTTTTCCGATACGGGAGAAATACAGATTCGAACATACAGGCATGTACACATTCAGTTTCCGCCAGGGAATGCGCGACAGCACTTTAAGAGGGATTCAGGAGATAGGTTTCCGGGTGGAGAAGGCGAAGTGATTACCGTTCTCTCCGGGAAGCATCCAGCCGCAGAAAGATAAACAACAGGATCGTAAACCCGAGCAAAGAAGAGCCTCCATAACTGAAAAAAGGCAACGGAATACCGATCACCGGAGTCAATCCGGTCACCATACCCACATTAATGGCCAGATGGAAAAAGAAAATAGATGCGACACTGTATCCGTAGACCCGACCGAATGCCGTATTCTGCCGTTCGGAAAGGATAACTAACCTGACTATAAATACTCCGAACAGAAAAAGCACCAGGGTGGAACCGATAAATCCGTGCTCCTCTCCGACCGTGCAAAAGATAAAGTCTGTTTCCTGCTCCGGCACATATTTCAGCTTGGTCTGTGTCCCGTTTAAAAAGCCTTTTCCGGTGAGTCCTCCCGATCCGATGGCGATCTTCGACTGGTTCACGTTATATCCGGCACCACTCGGATCGTCTTCCAACCCCAATGATACTTTGATACGGATTTGCTGGTGAGGTTCCAGTATCTCATCAAACACATAATCCACCGAATACATAAATGCCATAGATCCCAAAGCGAAAGCGGCGATCAATGCATAATGCCATACCCAGTTCCGTACGGAAAGATAAACCAGGTAAACGACAGCCAGCCCGACCAGTCCCATCGATACCCAGGCAAAATTAACGGGCATGAACAAAGAAACGATGTAAGCAGCCAGATAAACAACTCCTGTTCCTCCCAACATTACCTGCAACGCCATCCTGTCCTTACGTACCACTACGACAAGAATAAAAGATATAACAAGTATCATCGTCGAAACGATCAGCTCTCCCATCGCGGTCGCCCCAACCATGACATCCGAAAATTTCATGGTCGTCACAAAGAAAGCCACGGCACAAACTCCTGCCAACAAAATATATCCGGACATACCTTCCCGGTAGAGCATCAGAAAGAAAGCAAAATAAACCAGTGCTGATCCTGTCTCCTTTTGCAGGATAATACAAATCATCGGCAGGAAAATAAGCATTAGCGTTATGGAGAAATTCTTTACGGTAGTCAGTTTAAATCCATAGGAGTTCATAAACTTCGCGACAGCCAACGCCGTGGCAAACTTCGCGAACTCAGCCGGTTGAATGCGGAAAGAACCCAACTGCAACCAGGAATGTGATCCTTTGACATTAGGAGCCAGAAAGATTGTAGCTATCAACAAGACAATGACGGCGGCATAGATCAGGTAGGCGAATACATCAAAAAAGTCGCTTTCGAGCATCAATATAACGAATATAACCACCATCGATATACCGACCCACATCAACTGTGATCCCGGCCGGCCGTTTATATCGAACAATCCCATACTGTCGAATTCGAAGCTCGCACCACAAATCGTAAACCAACCGGCCACTATCATCAACAAGTAAAGTATGATGGTGAACCAGTCGACCGTTTTCCATATTTCCGTCTTTCTATAACCCACGATCTACTAAAGAATATATTCTGTCAGAATCCACTACCGTATTACTTATCTGTTCTTCCAGCACCTTATCTTCCGGAGCGATTTCTCCTTTCAAATAAAGTTCCATCATCAGCTTACCGATCGGTACACCGAATGCCGCCCCGAAACCTCCGTTCTGCACATACACGCAAATCGCGACCTTAGGATCTTTATAAGGAGCAAAACCAATAAAGGCCGAATGATCCTTTCCATGAGGATTCTCCGCTGTTCCGGTCTTACCGCATACTTCGATACCGGGAATAGCCGCTCTCCAGCAAGTACCGCCCAATACAGCATTGCGCATCCCCTCGGCTACAATATCATAATATTTCGAGTCAATCGTCGGATAACGTTTATTCGTATATAGCGTATCCAAAGGTGTGTCCTGTACTTCCTTTACCACGTGCGGGGTTATAAAATACCCTCGGTTGGCAATCGTTGCGGCCAGATTACATATCTGTAACGGCGTAGCGGAAACTTCTCCCTGTCCGATCGCAATGGAAATAACGGTGCTGGAATTCCAACGTCCTCCGTATACTTTATCATACACCTTACTGTTGGGTATATATCCCCTTTTCTCTCCGGGTAGGTCTATACCTAACGGATAACCATATCCCATCGATACAAGATGATTTTTCCAAATTTCAAAAGCTTCCTGAACACTCGGATACCGACGCCGGCTATCCAACATATCATGTAAGCCCCAGCAAAAATAAGAGTTACACGAAGTAGCCAAAGCGGGAACCAAGCTCAAAGGAGAAGGATGTCCGTGACAGGCAGGTTTTCCTCCGCGATAGGTGTAACCATGTGCACAGGTATACATCGTTTCAGGAGTAATAACCCCTTCCTGTAAAAAGATCAGTCCCTGTGTAGGTTTGAATGTTGACCCGGGAGGATAAAATCCAGTGATCGCACGGTCGATAAGAGGCTTTTGAGGATCTTCACTCAAAAGGTGATGATTCTTTCCTCTCTGACGTCCTACCAGCAAGCCAGGATCATAGTTCGGCGAAGAGACCAGGCAAAGCACTTCGCCTGTCGCCGGTTCTATCATCACGATACTTCCAACCTTATTTCTCATAAGCTTCTCGCCATAGGCCTGCAAATCCATATCGATAGAAAGCGTCAGGTTCTTTCCGGATACAGGTGCGACGTCACTGTTTCCTTCATCATATTTACCTTTGATACGCCCGTGTACATCCCGGAGAAGGATCTCCACCCCTTTTACACCACGCAGCTCCTTTTCATACGATCGTTCCACTCCTGAACGTCCGGAGTTATCCCCCTGCACATAATAGTCATCGCTTTGAATATCTTTCCGGTTCACTTCACCGATATTCCCCAGTACATGGGCTGCATTCGGATATTCATACTGCCGGATCGTACGGTTCTGGATATAAAAGCCGGGGAATTTATAAAGCTTTTCCTGCAAAACGCCACACTCCTGTGCCGACAGGTGATTCATAAAGACCTGCGGTACATAAGAAGAATAACCGGGATTCAACCGCCGATTCTTTATATCGGCAATACGTTTATCGAATTGTTCTCTCGATATACTCAAGATCTTACAGAAGTCCAGTGTATCGAAAGGCTGTACTTCACGCATAATGAGCATAACGTCATAAGCAGGCTGGTTATATACAAGAAGTTTACCATTGCGGTCATAAATTATCCCACGGGAAGGATACAACGTCTTTTTCAGGAATGCATTACTGTCTGCCCATGCTTTATAGTCGTTCTCCACCACCTGAAGGTAGAACAAACGAGCAATAAAAATGAGAACCAACAGAACCACGGCGCCTATTATAACATAACGCCTGTTCTCAAGTGTATACTTTGCATTAGTCTCCACTCTTCTGTGTCTCTATATTGAATGCTTCTATTGTACAAATTAATAATGTAGTCGTTATCACACTCGCTCCGATACGGAGGGCAAGGAACAACGGGTCGAATAAGGTCAGCGACTCGATCAGGAACAAGGTTACATGATGAATCACCACTAATGACAGTACATACCGGAAGAAACCACCATATCCGAATGTCTTATAAGAAGGATATATCCCGTCGGGAAGATCCTTACCCATATAAAAACGTATCAACGGCTCACGGATAAATCCGGTCAGGGTACATGCTGCGGCATGCATTCCCGAGGTATTTGAAAATACATCGATCACCAGACCGATAAGGAACGAGAAAAGAACAACCAGATCACGTGGTGAACCGACCGGCATCTTTACGATAAAATAAAGATACAGGAACGGTGTTGCGATCCGCAGAAAATGGATATTGTTCAGGATCAACACTTGAATCAACACCAATACAACAAAATAAAGCAATCCTCTTATTAAATTATTAATCATTTCTTCTTGCTTCTTGTTCTACCCTTATCTGTTCTTCCTGATTATAATTCTTTATGATACGAACGTTCTTCAATGACTGAAAATCTGTTGCCAGTTCTACTTTCAGCGTAAAGAAGTTATCGTCATGCTGTTTCTCGAAATCAGCGACCGTCCCCACAACAATTCCAGCAGGGAATACACTCGAATAACCGCTGGTAACGATCGTATCGCCTTTCTGAAATTCCACATGCCGGGGCAATTCTTCCAGATTGGCATATCGTGTGCTACGTCCGTTCCAACTCAATGAACCGAAATAACTACTTCCCAATACCTTGCAGCTAAGCTTCGATTTAGGATTAAGTAACGGAATAATAACGGAAAAATGATCTGCCACAGTCGAAACAATCCCTACGACTCCCTGTACGGAAACAACACCCATATCCGGAGCAATCCCATCTTTACGCCCTTTATTCACAGTGATATAATTCGAGAGGTGGGTCACACTGTTATTCGTCACCTCCGCTAAAACAAAACTATACGGAAACTGCTCGACCGAGTCAGGAGCAAATCCGGCAAAATGTACCGTATCAGCCATCATCATATCCAAACGATCCTGCAACTCCAGTAAATCCATTTCCAACTGCCCGTTCCTTTCCAACAACTCCTTGTTTATTTCACGAAGGTCGAGATAGGAAGTCACATAACCGGAGACAGAAGAGACATGTCCTGTCAATACATTTGCCGAACTGAAGATAATATTCCGCTGGTACGCATTATTGCGATAAATCAACATCAGCGAAAGAATCTCAAGCAAAACAAACAGAAACCAATGCCTCTTTCTTACCAGGAAGTCCAGCAGTTTACGCATAAATAATAATGTGCCAATTTGATAATGTGCCAATATGCCAATTAATCAATACACCAACGAATGCGCCTATTATTGGCACATTGGCATATTGATTAACTGGCACATTATTTCCCTTATCGAATAAGGAAATTAAATTTATCTATATTCTTCAATGCTACGCCCGTACCTTTCGCTACCGCATGCAACGGATCTTCGGCAATATGGAACGGAATATTGATCTTATCAGTCAAACGTTTATCGAGTCCGCGCATCAGGGCACCGCCACCGGCCAGATAGATACCGTTACGAACGATATCAGCATACAGTTCAGGCGGAGTCTGTTCCAATGCGCTCAGGATAGCCGCTTCCATCTTCGAGATCGATTTCTCCAGACAGTGTGCAATTTCCTGATAAGAAACAGGTACTTCCATCGGAAGAGCTGTCATCTGGTTCGGACCGTGTACGATGTAATCTTCGGGTGGATTATCCAGGAATGTCAATGCAGAACCGACATTGATCTTGATCAACTCGGCAGTACGTTCACCCACCTTCACATTGTGCTGGCGACGCATATATTCCATAATATCAGCCGTCAGGTCGTCTCCTGCTATACGGATCGATTTATTGGAAACGATACCTCCCAGCGAGATAACAGCGATCTCGGTTGTACCACCGCCTATATCTACGATCATGTTGCCTTCGGGTGCTTCCACATCGATACCGATACCGATCGCAGCAGCCATAGGTTCATAAATCATATATACATCACGGCCTCCGGCATGTTCGGCAGAGTCGCGTACGGCACGGATCTCGACTTCAGTGCTGCCGGAAGGAATACATACTACCACCCGGAGCGAAGGAGAAAACCAACGGTGTTTCGGATTTATCATTTTGATCAGACCGCGTATCATTTGCTCTGCAGCAAAGAAGTCGGCAATCACACCGTCACGAAGCGGACGGATCGTACGAATATTCTCGTGCGTCTTTCCGTGCATCTGGCGTGCCTTTTCACCGACAGCCAGCACTTTGTCGGTACGTCTGTCGAGGGCTACTACCGATGGCTGATCCACTACTACTTTACCACCACTGATGATGATAGTATTAGCAGTACCCAGGTCCATCGCTATTTCTTGTGTGAAAGAAAATAATCCCATTTTTTAATAAGGTGTTTTTTTAATGTTTGAAATGACGGACTCCCGTCTTAACCATAGCCAAGCCATGCGCGTTGCAATATTCAACGGACAACTTGTCATTTACAGAACCACCCGGCTGAATAACTGCAGTAATACCTGCCTTATCAGCTATTTCAACACAGTCAGGGAATGGGAAGAATGCATCAGAAGCCATAACAGCACCTTTCAAATCGAATTCGAAAGCGTTTGCCTTTTCAATAGCTTGCTTTAAAGAGTCTACACGCGATGTCTGACCGATACCACTTGCGCAAAGCTGTTTGTTCTTTACCAGGGTGATAGCGTTTGACTTACTGTGTTTCACCAATTTATTAGCGAACAACAGGTCTTCTACTTCCTGAGAAGTAGGTTGTTTGTCAGTCATCGGTTCCAGATCTGCAGCAGTCTGGATACTGAGGTCTTTTTCCTGCATCAGGGCACCATTCAACAGTGAACGGAACTGCATCGGACAAGTCTTTGCTTCCTTACGGATCAGGATGATGCGGTTTTTCTTCTGCATCAACACTTCCAAAGCGTCTTTTGTATATTCCGGGGCGATGATCACTTCGAAGAAGATCTTGTTGATCTCTTCAGCTACTTCTTTATCGATCGGCGTGTTGGTAATCAGGATACCGCCGAATGCAGAAACCGGGTCACCAGCCAGTGCATCTTTCCATGCTTCGAGCACAGTCGGACGGGATGCGATACCACAAGCATTATTATGTTTGAGGATAGCGAATGTCAGTTCATCGAATTCGTCGATCAGATTGACAGCGGCATCGATATCCAGCAAGTTATTGTAGGAGATCTCTTTGCCGTGGATCTGGTCGAACATATCGCTGAACTTACCATAGAACTTAGCTGCCTGATGAGGGTTTTCGCCATAACGTAGGCTCATCGGCTGGTCTACAGTAGCACGGAAATGTGAACCTTCGCGTCCGTCAAAATAATTGAAAATAGCGGAATCATAACCGGATGAAACGGCAAAAGCTTCTTTGGCGAACCATTTACGGTCTTCCAGGGAAGTTTCCGCCCCTTTTTCATTCAGCAACTGCATCAAGGGCTGATACTGTGCTTTGGAAGCTACGATTACTACATCTTTGAAATTCTTTGCAGCGGCACGGATCAATGAGATACCGCCTATATCTATCTTTTCGATGATTGCTTGTTCTTCCGCACCCGAAGCAACTGTTTCTTCGAACGGATATAAGTCTACAATCACTAAATCAATTTCAGGAATTTCGTATTGTTCAATCTGGCCTTTGTCACCTTCGTTGTCTCTACGGGTAAGGATACCACCGAATACTTTCGGGTGAAGCGTCTTAACACGTCCTCCCAGGATAGAAGGATAACCTGTCAGGTCTTCCACAGCATCACAAGGGATGCCTAATGATTCGATAAATGTTTGAGTTCCCCCTGTTGAAACGAAGCTAACACCTTCGTTATGAAGCTTTTTTAAAATTTCATCCAGTCCCTCTTTATGGAATACAGAGACTAATGCACGCTTAATACGTTTTGTTGCAGCCATCTTTGTTGAGTTTATTTTAATGTTTTAGAGCACAAAAATAGACAATTATTTTCAATATGTACATTAATGTAAGTATTTTATTCCAGAGCTAATTATTTAATAAAACTTAGAATCTGTTGAAAACTGTGGGGCAATAGTCCTCTACATATATATAAGAGCCACAAAGCCATATACGGATATTTTTTAGTATCTTTGCGCTCTCATTCGAAATTTAATAGGTATACAAGATATGATAACGGTTAACAATCTGGACGTACAGTTCGGTAAACGTATCCTCTTTCAGGATGTAAACATGAAGTTTACGCCGGGCAACTGCTACGGCATTATCGGTGCCAATGGTGCCGGGAAATCAACTTTCCTGCGTGTGATCAGCAAACAACTGGATCCGACACGCGGCACGGTAACTTTAGGCCCGGGGGAACGCCTCTCGGTATTAAGCCAGGACCACTTTGCTTTCGATGAGCATACAGTAATGGATACTGTCCTGATGGGACACACCACGCTGTGGGAAGTGATGAGCGAAAAGAATGCGCTCTACGAAAAACCTGATTTCAGCGATGCCGACGGTATCCGTGTATCGGAACTGGAAGAAAAGTTCGCCGAGATGGAAGGATGGAATGCCGAAAGTGATGCAGCCAACCTTTTGAGCGGTCTGGGTATCGCCGAAGAGTATCATTACAGCATGATGAAAGACCTTAGCGGTAAGCAAAAGGTTCGTATATTACTTGCCCGCGCCCTTTTCGGACAGCCGGACAACCTGCTTTTAGATGAGCCGACCAACGACCTCGACCTTGAAACGGTGGGCTGGCTGGAAAACTATCTGTCTAACTCCGACCATACAATCCTGGTAGTGAGCCATGACCGTCACTTCCTCGACTCTGTTTGTACACATACGGTCGACATCGACTTCAATAAGTTGCAGATGTTTGCCGGTAACTATAGCTTCTGGTACGAATCAAGCCAGTTGGCTCTCCGCCAGCAGCAGAACCAGAACAAAAAGGCTGAAGAAAAGAAAAAGGAACTGGAAGAGTTCATTCGCCGTTTCAGTGCCAACGTAGCAAAGTCAAAACAGACTACCAGCCGCAAGAAGATGATCGAAAAGCTGAATATCGAAGAGATTAAGCCGTCTTCGCGCCGTTATCCGGGTATTATCTTTACACCTAACCGCGAACCGGGTAATCAGATCCTGGAGGTGAAAGGGCTGACAAAGAGGATCGAAGGAAAGACTTTATTCAAAGACCTGAACTTCAATGTCGAGAAGGAGGATAAAGTTGTATTTATTAGCCGCGACCCGCGTGCCATGACTGCCTTGTTCCAGATCATCAACGGGGAAGAGAAAGCCGACGAAGGTACTTATCAATGGGGACAGACCATCACAACAGCCTATCTGCCGTTAGATAATGCCAAATATTTCGAATCGGACTATAACCTGATCGAATGGTTAAGCCAGTTCTCTCCTGATACGAACGATGTGTTCCTGAAAGGTTTCCTGGGACGTATGTTATTCTCGGGCGAAGAACTGCTAAAGAAAGTAAGCGTACTGTCCGGTGGTGAAAAGATGCGTTGTATGATATCCCGCATGATGTTGACTGATGCCAACTGCCTGATCCTGGATACACCGACCAACCATCTGGATTTGGAATCTATCCAGGCATTCAACAATACTTTACAAACATTCAAAGGTAACATAATTTTCTCCAGCCATGACCACGAATTCATTCAAACCGTGGCTAACCGTATTATTGAATTGACCCCGAACGGTATCATCGACAAGATGATGGATTATGATGATTATATCACCGATCCGACTGTAGCCGAACTACGCGAAAAGTTATATAAATAATCAAGACAAGGGCGGCTGTAACAGTCGCCCTTCTTTATTTTAAGTAACATCTAAATACCCGTAAAGATGAAAAAACGTATTTTGTTTCTTCTGGCAGTATTTATCACCTGGCTTCCGCTTCTTGCTATTCAAAAGCCGGTCTTTATGTTATATCACCATGCCTTAGCGAACGGATGTTCGCTAATCGATTACCTTAAGGTAATTACTCATGGAC
Source organism: Parabacteroides sp. HGS0025 (assembly GCF_000969845.1). NCBI lineage: Bacteria > Pseudomonadati > Bacteroidota > Bacteroidia > Bacteroidales > Tannerellaceae > Parabacteroides > Parabacteroides sp. HGS0025. The sequence goes on along the minus strand of NZ_KQ033902.1, from coordinate 1,232,702 downwards.
TATTACTGGACTGTACGGTTTCAGGATACCTGACGGTGATACCGTTTCTCTGCGTACTGGTTTCTATCTGGTTGCCGGGAGCTTTTTACAAAAAAGTCCTGAAAGGATACTTCCTGGTGATGGGACTGGTCATTGCGGCTATCTTTGCGGTCGATGTTGCTTTATACGGATATTGGGGGTTCAGGCTGGATGCCACCCTGTTCTTTTATCTGCAATCGCCGGCAGATGCGATGGCTAGCGTGCCTGTCGGAACATTCTTTTTGCAGTTTGGGTTATTCCTATTATATGCATACGGAATCTTTCAGGCTTTCCAGAAACTGATCATTCCTTTATTCCCGGTCACATCTGCACACAACCGGGTGGGTGGATCGGTCGCAGTCTTGCTTCTCGGAGGTATTTTGTTTATTCCTATCCGGGGTGGGGTAACGACTTCTACAGCCAATGTGGGAATGGTTTATTTCAGTAAAAATCAATTCCTGAATCACTCGGCAATCAACCCGGCCTTCAGCCTGCTGGCTTCATTAAGCAAACAGCAGGATTTTGCGGCACAGTTCAATTTCTTTCCGGAAAAAGAAAGACGGGAACGCTATACAGCACTCACCCATCACAACGACAGCCTGACAAACAATACGGAAAAGGTCGAGCTATTGACTACCGACCGACCTAATATCCTGATCATTCTGCTGGAAAGTTTCTCGGCTAATGCCATTGAAGCCGTCGGTGGAGAAGCAGGGATCACGCCCAACCTGAACAGGCTAAGCAAAGAAGGAGTTACATTTACTAATATGTATGCCAACTCCTTCCGTACCGACCGTGGGATAGTCGCCGTACTGAACGGTTATCTGGCACAACCTACAACATCCATCATGAAGTATCCGGCCAAAAGCCAGACACTTCCTTCCATTGCCAAAAGCCTGAACGAACAGGGATATACAGCCGATATGCTTTATGGTGGAGACATCAACTTTACCAATATGCAGAGTTATTTCTTCGGCTCCGGATACAGTAAAATCACAGCCGACCGGGATTTCCCGCTGACCAGTCGTCTCAGTAAATGGGGAGCCAACGATGATATCACTTTCTCACATCTATATGAGTCGATCAAAGAGAGAGACGAAAATACTCCCTGGCTGAGTACATTCCTGACATTAAGCAGTCACGAGCCGTTCGAGGTTCCTTTCCATCATCTGGAAAATCCTTATCTCAACTCGGTGGCTTTTACCGACAGCTGTATCGGTAGCTTTGTAGACAAGCTAAAGGAACTACCCGTCTGGAAAAACACATTGATCGTGCTGATATCCGACCACGGTTACCGTTATCCTTCTTCCATCCAAGAACACGGGCCACTTCGTTTCCACATACCGATGATATGGCTGGGCGGTGCAATCAAAGAACCGGTTGCCATCGACACGTATGCTAATCAGACAGATTTGGCGGCCACCTTACTAAGTCAATTAGGATTACCGCACGATCAATTCACCTTTAGCCGGGATATACTTGATCCGGGATATCCAAAATATTCCTTCTATACGTTCTCTAACGGCTTCGGGATTATCGACAGCACAGGTGTTTCAGTTTATGACAACGAAAGCAACAGACCATTGCTCGAAGAACCTTCCACAGGCAGCGAAACCCGCCTGGATAAAGGAAAGGTACTGTTACAGACATTATATGACGATTTAGGAAATCGGTGACAATAAAAAAAGAGGTTGCAGCTTTCTGACTGCAACCTCTTTTCTTTACTATCCACATCAGGTATTTCTATTCCTTCCCTTCTTCTTTTTCTGCATTCACCTTCTTCTCATAAGCAGTACGCAGACAGATCGTAATATAACCGAACAACAAACCGATCGTACAATAGATCATTTCTGTCAAAGCGGCTGTACAGAAAGTCGCATTCGGCACATAATTCATAAAGGCGAAAAACGCTCCGGCTCCGATGAACAGGGCTGGCACCAGAGAAAGCCACTCATTACGCTCACAGAAGATCGCACAGAAAGCAATCACGCCCACTGCCACAGGGACGGCGAAGAAGCCTAAAGCCGGAGTCAATGCACCACCTAGCACCATAATAACGATAGAAGCTGCAATACCGATCGCATACGCAATAAAGGCTTTTATCCCTCCCCTCACCGTACAACCGGCCAGGAAATAAACAGCCCACGACTGAAAAGAAATCCAACTGAAACCGACATTTCCTTCGGGGGGAACAGAAGAGTACAACAACTGGTCTAAAGCCTGGATCAGGCACGCTAAAACACCGATAATTACGGGAATTAAAACAAACTTTTTTAGTGTCATGTGGTAAAAGATTTAAATGAGTTATTAGATATAGAATATTAGTGATTTTAGATCTATCGCAACAAATATATTAATTAAACCAATAAAACACAAAGCCATAGTCAAGGAGAACTCACTGTTATTGTGTAAAATAGAGTATTATCACCGATGGAAGCTGTAAACAGTATCGTTTAAGAATGAACAGCTGCACAAAATAAAAATGGCCGATCTTTACCGATCGGCCACCTTATTATTATGTATACAAAATATACTTAACGACTTTATTTTGCATAACTTACAGCACGGGTTTCACGGATAACCGTGATCTTCACCTGTCCCGGATAAGTCATTTCATCCTGTATCTTCTTTGCAATCTCGTTCGACAGGTTTTCTGTATCCTTGTCGTCGATCTTGTCTGCCCCAACAATGACGCGAAGTTCGCGGCCTGCCTGGATAGCATACGTCTTAACAACACCCGGATAAGAAAGAGCCAACTGTTCCAGATCGTTCAAACGCTTGATATAAGCTTCTACGATTTCACGACGGGCACCCGGACGAGCACCTGAAATAGCATCACAAACCTGAACGATCGGAGCCAACAGCGTCTGCATTTCGATCTCATCGTGGTGAGCACCTACCGCATTACAGATATCCGGTTTCTCTTTATATTTTTCGCAAAGCTTCATACCCAAGATAGCGTGTGGCAATTCCGGTTCATCATCAGGCACTTTACCTATATCGTGCAACAGACCTGCGCGTTTTGCTTTCTTCGGGTTCAGTCCCAGCTCAGAAGCCATCACAGCACAAAGGTTGGCTGTTTCACGGGCATGCTGCAACAGGTTCTGACCATAAGAAGAACGGTATTTCATCTTACCGATCATACGGATCAACTCCGGATGCAATCCATGAACACCCAGGTCGATCACGGTACGTTTACCGGTTTCCACCACTTCGTCCTCAACCTGTTTCTTCACCTTAGTAACCACTTCCTCAATACGTGCCGGATGGATACGTCCGTCCTGAACCAGCTGGTGCAATGCCAGACGGGCAATCTCACGGCGAACCGGGTCAAATCCGGAAAGAACAATTGCTTCAGGCGTATCGTCCACAACGATCTCAATACCGGTCGCAGCTTCCAAAGCACGGATGTTACGGCCTTCACGACCGATGATACGTCCTTTGATCTCGTCCGATTCGATATGGAATACGGTAATAGAGTTTTCAATAGCTGTTTCAGTAGCAACACGCTGGATAGACTGGATAACGATTTTCTTCGCTTCCTTATTAGCCGTCATCTTCGCTTCTTCCATGATCTCATTAATATAAGAAGTAGCTTCCGATTTCGCTTCATCCTTCAACGATTCGATCAGTCGTTCTTTTGCTTCATCGGCAGACAGACCAGAAAGAGCTTCCAGTTGTTCGATTTCCCGCTGATGAAGTTTTTCCAGATCATTCTTTTTCTTATCCACCAGCTCCAACTGGGCGGCCAGATTTTCTTTTACTGCATCGATTTCACTGTTCTTACGCTGCAAATCTTCCTGACGCTGGTTGAGTGTCAATTCACGCTGTTTCAGTTTACCTTCCACCGACTGGATCTTGGCATTCCTTGCCGATACTTGTTTTTCCAGGTCAGCTTTCAGGTGCAAAAACTTTTCCTTTACTTCCAGCAACTTATTTTTCTTGATCACTTCCGCTTCCTTTTCAGCCTCCCTAAGCACGGAATCGTACCTCGACTTCAGAAGAAAACGCATGCTCAACCATGTCAACAACCCTCCTATCAGGAGAGCTACAATTGATGATATGATTATATACACTGTCATTTTACTTATAGTTTAAATTCATTTATATATAAAACAAAAAAAGCACTACAATACACGGTTCACCGTGCAGAGCAGTGCGGAAACTCTTCTTACAATTATATTATAATTACTTATCCTTCAAATACTTTTCCAACTCACTCGTGAGTTCCTGTACCTTATCTGTAATAGGACTTGTATCGTTTTTATCTTCCAATTGCAAATTACTCATAGACAACTGAAAAGCAACCATGGCTAACAAATCTTTTACATCCACATCGGATTGAGCAAAATTCTGCCGATACTGATTAATCTTATTACGAATCTGCTTGGCGGCATCCCGCGCAAGTTGCTCGTCCTTCCGATCGATCCAGAGACCATAGCTCTTTTCGGCTATTTCTAAATGTATAAGAAATTTATCGTCCATCGCTTCTATTCGTTTAATAGTGCAATGCACTTGTCTACTTCCCGCACTAACTTCGATAATCGCATCCTCGCACTTTTCATTTCTCCTTCGTTTACAGAAACGACTCTTGCGGTCAGCAACTTATCGCACTTGGTATTCAACTCTTCAATCGTATTTATTGCCTGCTTCAACTCCGCTTCTTTACGGAACAAAGTAGTTTTGAGCTCGTCAATCGTATGGTTTTGCTTGTTACATAACTCCATCAAATCGCGAACTCTCACCTCAAATACAGCCAACAATCTCTTTTGATCTTCGGTCATTTCACACCAAATTCTATACAAAAGTAAAATTTAGAATTGAATAAAGCAACAGTCAGTCCGTTTTTTTGAACTGAAAACGTCCAGACACACAAAAGGCCGTCCAAATATCATCCGAACAGCCCTCCTTAATCTAGTATCGGCTACGCTATTAGATCAGCGCAACAAATAATTCACCTTCAATCTCTTCGAAAGCAAGCTTGCCTTCTTTAGCTAACCAACCAAATGCAGCATACATGTCTTTTTCTGCTTTGATTTTAGTTGCTTTCTTTACTGCCTTAACACTCATTTTTCCGCCTTCGTTCAATACTGTCCAAACGAGGCCGGCGTTTGTTCCAATCAATTCGATCATTTTCTTTTCGTTTTGTTAATTCTTAACGGGGGCAAATTTATAGATTAATCGATTAAAACAAAAGGAAATAGATGTTTTTTAGCATAAAAACGCCCACTTTTGAGGTTTATAAACATAATTAACGCGTTTATAACATAATTTTCACTCTACTTTCGGGTGTTATCAGTTCCATTTCCAAATTAGTGATTGATACATATCGTGTTAAAAGGGACACTCCATAGGCAACCGCCTCTTGTAAACCATCTTTCCCCGAATAGCCATTTATAATCATTAACAGCTTTTCCGTATTGATATCGATCTTGGTTCGTTCCTCGTCGCTGGTCGGTGTGCCGACGCCTCCCAGGTTATCGCGATAAACCGGAAGCCCGGCGATATTCAACTCACCCCGGCCTATTCCATGATAGACTTCCCCCTCCTTTCCTACTCCCAACACGAGGTTGCCATCTATCTTTGCGGCATCGAAGCCACCGATAGAATAACCGCTTTGAATAGATAACAGATTGATTATATCGACCAAGGTATCTATCTTATATAAAGGTAGGTCACGAAAGATACGCCTGCGAAGCGCCTCAGCAGAAGGACGATACCGGTTCGGATCTTTACCCAACCGCTTATACGCCTGCCGGGTGGCTTGTATGGGAAGAAATTTATTTATGTCTTCCAGCTTACCGGATGAACGGATCGTATTCTCCATTTCGGTAATTTCCTTCCACAGTTGTTCGTCGTATACCGTATTCTTTACATCACATGCCACGACTGCCACATGCAAGTCCGGACATGCCTTTGCTATTTCTTCTGAGATAGAAACGTGTATCATATATACAATTAGTCTTTAATCATTATTCCGGACAGGATACGCCCGCTTTTTATTCCCAACCGGCGGGCAGAGAAAAAGTCGTCAGGATGCTGATATGTGCAGATGCCGGATACTTCTATCCGTTCAGGTTGAAGACCGGATTGAAGCAGTTGCATACGGTTGGCTTCCCATAGGTCGATATGTGCTTTGCCTGTCCGGGCATTCCGTTCCATAATGCGATTCATATCGACTCCGGTCGCCCGGAAAGCTTCTGCCACCTCATCGCCCACCTCAAAGGATTCTTTGCAGATAGAAGGAGCAATACCTGCCAGCATCAGCGAAGGATCGCAACCGTAACGGGCAATCATATATTCAACAGTCTTTGCTACAATCTGCTTTACCGTACCACGCCAGCCGGCATGGATCGCTGCTACGACTTTCTTATCCGGGGCATATACCAGCACAGGGACACAATCGGCCGTGGAAACAGCTATGCATATCCCGGGGACAGCCGTCACCAGAGCATCTTTCCCGTTCAGTTCCTCTTTCTGCCGGTCGGGAGTAAGAGAAAGGAAACGGGCATCGATACAAGCTATTTCCGCTTCGTGTATCTGGAAGGGGGCAAAAATCCTTTCGGAAGAAATTCCGATTGCATCCGAAAGAAGTTGTCGGTTCATCCGAACGGATTCCGGATCATCACCGCTATACTCACCCGGATTCATCGAAGCATAGTTACCCAGGCTGACACCACCGTGACGGGTCGTTATAAAATGAGAAATGTTGCATTCTCCGCTTAATCCGGAGAATTGCAACATTTCAACTTTATTACTTTTCAGTTTCTTCATCATCTTCATCCCATTCGTATTCTTCATACTCTTCATCCGGATCATCCTCTTCGACAGGGAAGACGTAATCGTCGTCGTCGTCATCGAACTGGATCGAACTGACGTCGATATCCTTATGAACGATACGTTCGACTTCGTGGAAGGTTTCCTTGTTCAGTTCCTTCCAGAGCAAGTCTTTCAGTTCCGTAATGCCCTGCTGGGTAATTGAAGAGATAAATACATGAGGAACACCTTCCGGCAGATCCTCAGCGAGCGCTTCCATCAGTTCGTCGTCCAGCATATCGCTTTTGGTGATTGCCAGCACGCGGCTCTTGGTCAGCAACTCCGGATTGTACTTTACCAGTTCGTTATGAAGGATCTCATATTCTTTCTTTATATCGTCGGAATCTGCCGGGATCATAAACAGAAGCAGCGAGTTTCGTTCGATATGACGCAGGAAACGAAGTCCGAGACCTTTCCCTTCACTGGCCCCTTCGATGATACCGGGGATATCAGCCATTACAAACGAACGATGGTCGCGATAGCTCACGATACCCAGATTCGGTTCGAGTGTAGTAAACGGATAATTGGCGATCTTCGGTTTGGCAGCCGATACGACAGACAGCAAAGTAGACTTACCCGCATTCGGAAAACCTACCAGACCGACGTCGGCAAGCAACTTCAACTGAAGGATCACTTTACGTTCCTGTGCCGGTTCGCCCGGTTGAGCATAACGGGGAGCCTGATTGGTAGATGTCTTGAAGTGCCAGTTACCCAGTCCGCCACGACCGCCTTTCAGCAGCATGACTTCCTGGCCGTCTTCGGTCACGTCGCAAATGTATTCGCCGGTTTCGGCATCATACACAACGGTTCCGCACGGAACTTCGATAACACGGTCTTCACCATCTTTCCCGAAACTACGTTTGGCACTGCCGCCTTCACCGCTTGTCGCCATGATATGACGCTCGAACTTCAGGTGGAGCAACGTCCAGTAATTTCGGTTACCACGAAGAAACACATGGCCTCCTCGCCCTCCGTCGCCTCCGTCGGGGCCTCCTTTCGGAATATATTTCTCACGACGAAAGTGAGAAGACCCTCTTCCGCCCTTCCCCGAGCGGCAATAGATCTTTACGTAATCTACAAAGTTTGATTCAGCCATTTTACTATTCTTTCTTATTTTACTTTATTTACTGCTTCTTTAATACGATCGAAGATTTCTTCGACTGTACCCATACCGTGAATACCCACGTGTTTGCCTTCGCCTACATAATAGTCAGCCAAAGGAGCTGTTTGCTTGTGGTAAACATCCAGTCTGGATTTGATTGTTTCCAGGTTATCGTCAGAACGGCCTGAAACTTTACCGCGTTCCAACAGACGGTTGATCAGTTCTTCTTCTTCCACCTGCAGGTTCAACATAACAGATACATCCGTACCACGTTTGTTCAACATTTCTTTCAAAGCCTTTGCCTGCGGGATTGTGCGGGGGAAACCGTCAAAGATAACGCCTTTAGAACCTGCTTTGCTGTCGAGTACCTTTGCCAGCATGTCTACGATCAGTTCATCCGGTACAAGCTGACCTTTTTCGATGTAATCTTTTGCGATCTTACCCAGTTCGGTTTCTTCTTTCATTTCTGCACGCAATACATCGCCTGTAGAGATGTGATTCAAACCGTATTCTTTAATAATCAACTCGCTCTGTGTTCCTTTTCCTGAACCCGGAGCTCCAAAAATAACAACGTTCAACATAATATTGTTTCTTATTTATATAAATGTATATCCTTTTAACCAATAACCTTATATATATCCCTGTAAGCACGTCCCATCTCGTCATAGTCCAGACCGTAGCCGACGATAAAGTCACTGGGGATCTGCAAACCGACATAATCCGGTTTCAAATCACACTTCAGCGAATCCGGCTTGAACAGCATGGTAGCCAGCCTGACATCGGCCGCCCCGTCATTCTTTAGCTTATCCATCACGAACTGCATGGTATAACCGGTGTCGATAATGTCTTCCAGCAGGATCAGGGTACGTCCCTTCACATCGGCCTGTACCGGCATGATCTCGCGAACAACTCCGGTCGTATTAAGGCCACGGTAGGATGAATACCGGGCAAAAGTGATCTCGTAGTGCGTATCCATCTGACGCATCAGTTCGGCGGTAAACATGAACGCTCCGTTCAGTATGCCGACAAACAGCGGGTTAGTATCTCCTACATCTGCCTTGATCTGTCCGGCTACCTTCGCAATAGCCGCCTTGATCTCCTTCTCCGGGATAAACAGTTCAAATTCTTTATCTTTTAATCGGATCTTATCCATATACCGTTTATTTTTCGAGGGAACAAAGGTACAATATTTTCAGCGAAGCACAAACATTGTTTTACGTTTTAGGGTTCATGCATTCATAACAAGGCTTTTCTCATTGATTCTCGGTTCTTACCGCATGAACCCGGCTTGGGCTTCCGGGTTCATTCGGGCTTCAAGGCGGGTTCATTATTTACGGCTTTCGGTCAGGATATTGCCGTCCATCATACGGATCAGGCGGCTTGCCATCCGGGCATTCTCTTCCGAGTGGGTCACCATAACGACGGTCGATCCTTCTTTGTTGAGTTCGAGCAGGAGATTCATGACTTCGTTGCCGTTCACCGAATCCAGGTTTCCGGTCGGTTCGTCCGCCAGGATGATCTGGGGATTCGTAACGATGGCACGGGCAATGGCTACACGCTGTTGCTGTCCGCCGGAAAGTTGTTGCGGGTAATGTTCCGTACGATGGGCGATCTGCATCCGGTCGAGGGCGGCATTCACTCGCGTCACCCGCTCTTTCATCGGGACTCCGGCATATAAAAGCGGCAATTCCACATTCTCAAAGACCGTCAGTTCATCTATCAGGTTGAAACTCTGAAAGACAAACCCCAGGTTGCCATTCCGCAAGTCCGTGCGGTTGTTCTCCGTATAGCGGGAAACTTCCTCATCCAGAAACCATAATTCACCGGAAGTCGGATTATCCAGCAATCCCAACAAGTTCAGCAAGGTAGACTTACCACAGCCCGAAGGCCCCATGATTGCCAGGAACTCCCCTTTGTTGATTTCCAGATTAACACCGTTCAGAGCCGTAGTCTCCACACTTTCCGTACGAAACACCTTCGTTAAATTTACTGCTTTTATCATGATCTTCTATTTTTATTTTATGCTTGTTACTTTATTCATACCGTAATGATTTCACGGGGTTACGCGATGCAGCCCGCCAGGTCTGTGCCGCCACCGTCAGGAAGGTGATCAGCAGAATGACCAGGCCCGAGAGCGGGAACAGCCACCAACCGATCGTGGTCTGGTAAGCGAAGTTACTCAACCAGCGAGCCATGAAAAGGTAACCCACCGGACAAGCCACCACAAATGCGATCCCTACCCAAACCATATATTCACGGCAGAACATCCGCACGATCCGATCCGAATGGGCACCGTTCACCTTCCTGATCCCTATTTCCTTCGTACGTTGTGCCGTCGAAAGGGCAACCAGGCCGAACACGCCCATCATCGCCACAAGAATAGCCAGCACCGTAAAGATCAGGAACATCCGGCTGAGCTGTTGCTCACGGGCATAGTTCCCGTTCAGGGTATCGGAGAAGAAGCGGTAAGAGAACACATTGTCCGGGCGCATCTCTTCATATTTATCTTTCAGGAATTTCAGCGTCTCCGCCTTATTCTCCGGGGATATCTTTATATACATCGTGTTCAGCAACTGACGGGAATAATACAGATAAGCCGGCTTCACCTCCTCGCGCAACGGCTGGAAATGGAAATCTTTTACTACGCCGACGATCTTCGACGTCTCACCGAACCAGCCTTTGTTTTGGACAACCATGCCTACCGGATCTTTCACCTGCATCATCTTCCAGGCGGTTTCATTGATGACGACAGGTAGTTCTTTCTTATAAGTCCCATCCATATACGCATCCTTATCCGCTCCGAACGATTCCCCTTTCAGCAGTGTCAGCCCTAATGTATTCATGAAACTTCCGTCGCCTACCACACCGACTACGGTCAGGGAGTCGACTTGTCCCTTTTCATTCATCCAGCTAAAAACACTTTCCTCCGTCTTGCGTCCCTGAAGATAATTGGCTATTTCCACTCCTCCGGCCACGCTTTTCACATGCGGATTCTTCATCACTTCGCGTCGGTAATCGTCTATTCCCTGGTTACCGAAATAAGCCATCAGTTCGAACTCCCCGCAATCGACAACCACCATATCTTCTTTGTCCAGTCCCAGATCTGCCTGTTGCAAGTAATGAAGTTGACGGAACACCACCGAAGTACAGAAAAGCATCGTTATGGCAATGACAAACTGCACGCAGACAAGGCCTTTAAGCAGCGTCCCTTTCTTACCCGTAGCCTTTCCGCCTTTGAAAGCCAGCAACGGATTGAACGACGACATATAAAAAGCAGGGAACGCCCCGGCCAGGCTGCCGACCCCTATAATACCGAACAGGATAAACAACAAGGTCTGCCAGTTAAACTGCAAGGCTATATCTTTTTCTACAAACTGATTGAAGGCCGGCAACAACAACTCCGTCAGCGCCAAAGCCAATACCAGCGAAAGGAAAGCCTGCACCAGACTCTCCGACAGGAACTGTGCGACCAGCATTTTACGTTTCGCCCCCGTCACCTTCCGGACACCGATCTCTTTATACCGCAGGGAAGCGCGGGCAGTCGACAAGGTCGTAAAGTTGAAAGCTCCCATAAAGATAATCAGCAGGGCTAAGGCCATAAACAAACGGATTTGCGACATATTCCCGTAGTTTTCGACCGACGGGTCTTTAAAGCCTGTATGCAGATGAATATCCTCCAACGGTTGGAACTCTAAAGCCATTCCGTCTTCCCGATGGTTTGTCCAGGCACGGCTCATGGCCTGCCGGTCGGTAGCCGATAAGTCCGCTCCCTTTCTCAACCGGATATATACATTTGTTCCTTCCACATAGTCCCAGCTTGCCGGCTCGAAATAAGCTTGCTCGCTCAGCAGGACTTCAAACTTAATATGACTCTTACGCGGTACCTTCAGGACTGCCGCCACCTTATAACGAAACGTCTGTCCGAGGAACTGGCAAGTCACTTCCTTGCCGACAGCAGAAGCTCCCCCGAACAATTTCCGTGCCGCAGACTCGGCCAGCACGATCTGTTGCGGGTCTTTCTTCAGCAGGGACGGATCGCCGGAAACTACCGGAAAGCTGAACACATCGAAGAAAGTCGTATCGACATACGTATATTTCGCTTCAATCAGGTTCTCCCCCGAATGAAGATTCAGCGTACCGAAGTTTAGTAAAAAGGTTGCATCCTCCACCTGCGGAAACTCCTCCCTGAGCGTTTTACTCAGCGGGGCTACCGTATAAGCCGACTCTTTTATCTCTCCTCCCGGTTCCCGTTCGACAGCGGTTACGCGGTAAATGGAGTGACGGTTCTTATGGAAATCCTCGAAGGTCAGTTCGTCTACCACCCAGAGATAGATAAGGAAAGCGGCTGTCATTCCCAGCACAAACCCCAACATATTAATAGAGGAAAACAGGAAGCTCCGTTTGATCAACCGGATCGCTACTTTAAAATAGTGTTTCAACATATCTTTATTCTTATAATGTTTTATTCATACCTTAATGATTCCACCGGATTGCGCGAAGCAGCCCGCCAGGTTTGTGCTATAACGGTCAGCATCGTTATCAGCAGGATAATACCACCGGCCAGCGGAAACAGCCACCAGCTGATCGTTGTCTGGTAGGCAAAATTGCTTAACCAGTTCAACATAAACAGGTAACCGAGCGGACAGGCTATCAGGAAAGCCAACCCTACCCAACTCATATATTCCCGGCAAAACATCCTGACGATCCGGTCGGAATGTGCACCGTTCACCTTGCGGACACCTATTTCCTTCGTCCGTTGCACCGTCGAAAGCGCCACCAGACCAAATACCCCCATCATAGCAACAATAACTGCCAACACCGTAAAGATCAGAAACATCTGGCTCTGCTGATGCTCACGGGCATAATTTTGGTTCAGCACATCGGTCAGGAAACGGTAGTTGAACAGCATATTCGGGCGAGCTTCCTCATATTTCTCTTTCAGGAACTTCAGGGTCGCCGCCTGGTCTTCCGGTGAGATACGGACATACAGGTGACTGAACATTTGAACGGTATAATACAGATAAGCCGGTTTTATCTTCTCGCGCATCGGTTGGAAGTTAAAGTCTTTCACGACTCCTACCACCCGTGAATTCCTGATACCGAAAGTACCGCCCCTCAGCAACATGCCGATTGGATTTTCCACTTTCAGCATCTTCCAGGCAGTCTCATTGATAACGATCGGCGACTCTTTCGAATAGGAACCATCCCAGTAATGATCGGGATTCGTACCAAACATCTCTCCCTTCAACAACGTCAGCCCCAAGGCATTGATAAAATTACCGTCGCCAACCATCCCGACCATCTTCAGCGAGTCGGTCTTTCCCGTCTCGTCTTCCCAACTGAAAAGGCACTCTTCCCAGCGAGACCCCTTCATATAATCCGTAATCTCCACCCCTAATGTCAGACTCTTTACATGCGGATTCTTCAGCACTTCCTGCTGAAACCCTTCCGACTCACGCCGCCAGTCCTGCACATCCACTTCGATCAAGTTCTCCTTATTCAGTCCCAGATCCGCATTTTGCAGGTAACGGAGTTGTTTGAATATCACTGTCGTACTAATAATCATGGTTATCGCGATCACGAACTGAACACAAACCAAGGCTTTAATAAAAGTTCCTTTCTTTCCTGTCGCCCTCCCGCCTTTGAAGGCCAGCAGCGGATTGAACGACGACATATAGAATGCCGGAAAGCTCCCGGCCAGACAACCTACTCCCACAATACCGAACAGGATAAACAACAAGGTCTGCCAGTTAAACTGAAGGGCAATATCTTTCCCGACAAACAGGTTGAACAACGGTAGTAATAATTCCGTCAGCGCCAATGCCAGCAGCAACGAGATAAAGGCCTGCACCAGACTCTCCGCCAGAAACTGCACGATCAGTGTTTTCCGCTTCGCTCCGGTCACCTTCCTGACACCTACCTCCTTAAAGCGCTGGGAAGCACGGGCCGTCGACAACGTCATAAAGTTAAACGCTCCCATGAAGATGATCAAAGCAGCCAGTATCGTAAACAGATAGATCTGTTGCATACTGCCGTGATTATTCACATCGCCCAGTTCTTTGAAGTTCGTACGCAGATGGATATCTTTCAAAGGCTGAAACGCCAAAGGCTTACCCCGTTGAGAATGTTTCATCCAAAGGTCACGCATGGCCAGCCGATCGGCATCCGTCAAAGTCGTTCCTTTCTGCAGTTGGATAAAGACGTGCATACGCTCCGAGAAAGTCCAGGCTTCACTATCTAATCCATCCCATTTATAAGCATCCCAACCAGCCAGTACATCAAACTGTATATGGCTCTTGCGCGGCACTTTCAACACCGCCGCCACCTTATAATACTTCTTAAAAAATCTACAGGCAACTTCTTTTCCTATGGCCGAAGTCTTACCGAACAACTTCTCCGCAAGTGCTTCCGATAACACGATCATCTGCGGATCTTTCTTTATCAGGGACGGATCACCCGCCACAACCGGAAAGCTGAATACATCGAAGAAAGTCGTATCGACATATCCATAGTTAACCTCAAAGCCTACATTCCCGGCATAAATATCGTATTTACCACCATACTTTATAAAAGTCGCATTCTCCACCTTGGGATATTCCTTACGGAACGTTTCACTAAGGGCGACTACCGTTGAAGGAACCTGCCCCCCGACAGTCGCATCTTCCCGTATCACCCGGTAAATAGAATCCCCGTTCTTATTAAAATCTTCAAACGTCAGCTCGTCTACGATCCAGAGATAGATCAGAAAAGCGGCCGTCATGCCCAGCACAAACCCCAGCATATTGATCGAAGAGAACAGAAAGCTCCTTTTGATCAGCCGAAGGGCTACTTTCACATAGTGTTTCAACATAATATTCTTATTTTATCGTTAGCATGAATATATCCTACTGATACGGATAAGCATTCAATATCTATGCCATTTTCATAACCAGATAAAAATCAACCACATAAGCAGATCACCGTCATAACCAAGTGTACGATTTCGTACAGTTTGCCAGTCTAGCCGCACGCTTCCGCCTACTAACTAACTCCCAGCAAAGGAGAAACTAATCTTTTTCTGCTTATATACTAATGTCCGGATGCCTTATTTTTTTGCTTTTGAGCAAGCCCGAAATTAATTTTGAGCATGCATGAATTTAATTTTGAGCTAGCTCAAAATTGATTTTTAGCATGGGCAAAAGCAAAAAAATAAGGCATCCGTGAACTAATAGGTAAGCAGAAAAAGATTAAAAGTTCACTTGTTACGGGATAGTCTGTCGGCAATACGGAAATTTTAGCTAAGTTTGTGTTGTAGTTTAATGCATAATTTTACGTATGAATCCCAAAGAGATGTTATCGGAAAATCTTCATAATGTAGTCTGCACCATTAAAAACGCTATTCTTCAAAGCCAGTTGCGGGCTGTCAAAGCTGTTAATGCAGAACAGTTATCACTTTACTATGGTATAGGTCAATATGTATCGGCTAATTCTCGCAAGGGATTTTGGGGAACCGGAGCAATAGAAACTATCAGCGAACAACTACAAAAAGAATTGCCGGGACTTCGTGGTTTTTCAGCAACAAGCATAAAGAAAATGCGAAACTTTTACGAAGAATGGCATGATGTGCTTAGTAAATCGACCGCCGCGGCGGTCAATTTGGAAACAACAAACAAATCACCAACAGTAGATAGCGAAATAGACACAAAAGCCTTGTTCGTAGACAATCCGACCGCCACGGCGGTCAATTTTAATCTGAACGATTTCCTGTCGCTTGGATTTTCCCATCATATTGAGATTATCAATAAAACTACAAGTCCTGCGGAACGAATTTACTACATACATCAAGCGGTTCAGAATAGTTGGAGTAAATATACACTAAGAACTCAGTTAGAAGCGGACGTGTATCACCGCCAAGGCACGTTGCCCAATAATTTCACGAAAACAATAAGCGATGCCCGTTCCGCCTTAAAAGCTATAGATATGTTCAAAGATGAATATCTGTTAGACTATATCAATGTGGAAGAATTAGGGGAACGAGATAAAGAAGATATTGATGAGCGGGTTATTGAACAAGCCATCATCCATAATATCAAGAAGTTCATCATGACTTTTGGGCGTGATTTCACCTTTGTGGGTAATCAATATCACCTCGAAGCCTTCGGTATAGACCATTTCTCCGATTTATTGTTTTTCAATAGAGAATTGAATGCTCTCGTCTGTGTGGAATTGAAACGGGGTGAGTTCAAGCCCTCTTATTTAGGACAACTGACCACTTATCTACGCTTACTTGACGACCAGGTACGAAAACCGCATGAGAACCCCTCTATTGGTATTATTCTTTGCAAAAGTGCAAACAAAGAATATGTAGAATATGTCATTCAAGATTATGAGAAGCCTATGGGAGTGGCAACTTATAGAACATTAAATGATATGCCTGAGAAGTTGAGGAAGGCTTTGCCCGATATGGAAGAGCTCAAAAAAATGATATAAACGATAACGCATGGCTGTACGACAAGGAAAAATACTGGTAATAGACGATAACGAAGATATTCTCTTCACATTGAAGATGTTGCTCCGCCCGCAGGTGGAAAGCATTACGACCTGTGCCGACCCGAAAGAGATCAACCGCCTGGTGTCGCGAACGAAATATGACGTGATCCTGCTCGATATGAATTTCACGGCAGATGCCGTCAGCGGGAAAGAAGGTTTCTACTGGCTCGAACGCATCCGGGAGATATCGCCCGAAACGGTCGTCATACTGATCACGGCTTACTCGGATACGGAAAAGGCAGTCAGGGCTATCAAAGCGGGGGCGACCGACTTTATTCCCAAACCCTGGCAGAATGAGAAGATGCTGGCAACTATCTCGTCGGCGCTCGAACTCAGCCGGCGGCGGACGGAAGTGCAGACCCTGAAAGAACAAAAGTCGGTGCTCACCACCACGGAACCGGAAATAGAGGTGATCGGCGACTCACCTGCCATGCAAACGGTATTCAAAACACTGGAGAAGCTAAAGAATGCGGATGCCAACATCCTCTTGCAGGGTGAGAACGGAACGGGGAAAGACCTGATTGCCTATACGCTTCATAAGCAATCGCCGCGTAACCAGGAGCCTTTCGTCCCGATCGACCTGGGAAGCATCCCGCACAACCTCTTTGAAAGCGAACTGTTCGGTTACGAGAAAGGGGCCTTTACCGACGCGGGAAAAAGCAAGTCCGGACGTTTTGAAATTGCTTCCGGTGGCACGCTTTTCCTCAACGAGATCGGTAACCTGCCGCTGATGCTTCAATCGAAGCTGCTCACCGTAATCGAGCAACAGAAGATAAACCGCCTCGGCTCCACCCGGGAAACTCCGATAGATGTCCGGCTGATTTGTGCGACGAACACCGATCTGCACGCCGCCGTAGAAGACGGTAGTTTCCGGCAAGACCTGCTTTACCGTATCAATACGATCGAGATCGCCATCCCGCCGTTACGCGACCGGGGAAACGATGTGTCCCTACTGGCCGATCATTTCCTGAAACGTTACAGCCATAAATATAAAAAAGATATAGAGGGTTTCTCGCGGGAAGCTCGCCAACTGCTGAAACAGTATCACTGGCCGGGCAACGTACGCGAACTGCAACATGTCATTGAACGGGCTGTCATATTGTCCGACCAGAAACGGTTGCAATACGACGACTTCATGCTTCGTATTCCGGCTTCTGTCTCCCGCGAGAAAGAAGAGAAGTTCAATCTCGAAGAACTCGAAAAGAATACGATACAGGAAGTACTGCGTCATTGTTCGGGCAATCTGACACAGGCAGCCGACTTATTAGGTATCACGCGTACATCTTTATATAGACGACTAGAGAAATACGGACTATGAGACAATCCTCGAAAAAGGCGGCTGCCCTGATCCTTCTGTTGCTGATCACCTGTCTGGTGTTCGCCTTTCTGGTGGCCGGAAAGTTTTATATATCCGCGCTGGTTGTCGGAGTGGTTTTACTGATCGAAGCGTATTCTCTTTTCCATCTGATGGGGAAGAGCGAACGGCTGTTCCGGCAGTTCGTCTGGTCGATCCGTTATTCCGACTTCCTGTCTTCCGGCATCACTTCTTCCAATACACCGGACGCCTTACCGCAGGAACTGACGGATGCACTGGCGGATGCCTTGCAACACTATAAAAAGGATCTTCAACAGAAAGAAAGCCAACTGCAATATTTCCAGGCGTTGGCCAACCACATCGACCTTTCGGTATTGGTCTACTCCTCCGAAACAGGCCGGATAGAATGGATGAACCAGGCCGCCAAGATACAAACGGGGCTGAACTTTGCCGAAACGGTAGACGACCTGGCTGTCTATCATCCGGAACTTCCTACCCGCCTGCGTATCCTGCATCCCGGTGAACTCTCCATCCTGCAAGTGCGCCGGAAAGAGGAATATTCGCAATTGATCCTGTCGGCCATGTCGTTTGTCGTACTGGGCAAAACGTTGACTGTCGTAAGCATAAAGAATATCCGTTCGGTATTGGAGAATAAGGAGACGGAAGCCTGGCAGAAGCTAATCCGCGTTCTTACGCACGAGATCATGAATTCAATGACGCCCATCGTCTCCCTGGCCGAACTGTTAAAGAGTAAACAGACTTCCGGAGATAACAACGATGAAGACCGGGAAGAGATAAACCAAGCTGTCGATACGATCTTCCGGCGCAGCAGCGGGTTGGTTCGCTTCGTGGAGAATTACAGGAAAGTGACGGGTATTCCTACGCCTGCCGTTGAAATTATCTCCGTAAACAGTTTACTGAACAGTGCCGGCATGTTATTCAAGGAGCAATCGGATATAGTAAATATCCTTCCGATAACCAGCCATTTACAGATCATTGCCGACAAAGCGATGATCGAGCAAATACTGATCAACCTGATCCGGAATGCCCTCGATGCCACCCAGGATTGCAGGGAACCGAGGATAGAACTGTCGGCCGGAATCAATACGGAAGGAAAGACGTACATACAGGTCAGCGACAACGGGACAGGCATTCCGGCGGATGTGCAGGAGCGTATCTTCATTCCCTTCTTCACCACCAAACCGGCCGGTTCCGGTATCGGACTCAGCATCTCCCGACAGATCATGCACATGCACAAAGGCAGCCTGACCGTTATCTCCGAAGCCGGACAGGGAAGCCGGTTTTTACTTACTTTTCCCTGACCGCAACAAAAGCCTTCCGCCCTTTTTGGAATAAGTAGCTACAACATAGCAAAGTTTGTTATACATTTGTAAGCAGAATAAATATTAGATATCCGACAATTATGATAAAGATATTTCCAACAGACAAAGTAAAGGAACTCGATCAGTACACCATTCAAAACGAACCGATCAGTTCTATCGATCTCGTTGAACGTGCCTCAACCGTATTTGTACATGAATTTTGCCGCCGTTACTCCAAGCAAACGCGTATCATCGTCTTTGCCGGACAAGGCAACAACGGGGCGGATGCACTTGCCATCGCACGCCTGCTGAAAGATGAGTGCTACAAAGTAGAAACTTACCTGTTCAACCCGACCGAGCATCTTTCTTTCGATTGCGAAATGAACAAGCAACGGATACTCGGATTAGAAAAAGTAGAATTCACGGAAGTGATAGCCGATTTCGTTCCGCCGGTACTGACGGATCGCGACGTCGTGATAGACGGTTTGTTCGGTTCCGGCCTCAATCGTCCGATCACCGGGGGATTTGCAGCGATGGTGAAATACATCAACCAATCGGACGCTACCGTTGTGTCGATCGACATTCCTTCCGGATTGTTCGGTGAAAACAACCAGACGAATGATCCCGACTCGATTATAAAGGCCAGCCTGACGCTTACGTTCGGTTTCCCGAAGCTGGCGTTCTTCTTCCCGGAGAATGCACAGTATGTCGGCGAATGGAAAGTACTCGACATCGGCATCCATCCGGATATCGTAGATAATACATCTACTCCTTATATGATGGTGGAAGAAGAAGATATTGCCGAAGTGCTTCAGCCCCGCGAAAAGTTCTCTCATAAAGGGACATACGGCCACGCTTTACTGATTGCCGGAAGCAAAGGCAAAATGGGTGCTGCCCTACTCGCCGCCCGTTCCTGCCTGCGAAGCGGAACCGGCTTGCTGACCGTGCATATCCCGCAACGGGGGGAAGTGATTATGCAGGCTGCTTTCCCGGAAGCGATGATCAGCTTCGACCCGCATCCCGACTACTTCACGACAGTACCGGAAATAGCCTCTTATTCAGCAGTCGGTATCGGCCCCGGCCTGGGACAACACCTTGAATCGGCTGCGGCACTGGAACGTTTGCTCCAAACAACCGAGAAACCGGTCGTTCTCGATGCAGATGCTCTCAACCTGCTTGCATCCAATAAAGACCTGTTGAACCGTATTCCGCCGAGAAGCATCCTGACACCGCATCCCAAAGAATTCGATCGTATCGCCGGAGAAAGCAACACCATGTACGAACGTCTGAAGAAAACGCAGGCATTTGCCACTGAGCACAAGCTTTGTGTTATCCTCAAAGGGACTTATACCGCTATCTGTACGGCTACCGGAAACGTATACTTCAACAGTTGCGGCAACCCGGGTATGGCAACAGCCGGCAGCGGTGATGTGCTGACCGGCATAATCCTCGGTTTACTGGCTCAGGGCGCCGAACCCGAAACAGCATCCGTTGCCGGTGTATTCCTGCATGGTACAGCCGGAGACCTGGCCGCAGTCTACCGCTCGGAAGAAAGTATGATTGCCGGAGATATCACAGATATGCTGGGAAAAGCATTCAAACAGATAAAATAAATTAATCTACAGATAATCAGATTATTTATGTCACCTGCTTGCTTCCATTGAACAGAAACAAGCAGGTGATTTTATCTCATGGAACAAACCATACCCACTATAAAAATCAACACATTTGCTTCTCCCATCACATTTTTAGCAAATTATAATAAATCCCACTAACCTTCTTTTTCAAAAAAAGCTGTATATTCGACATCTATTAGAGAAGGAGAGATGAGAAATAAACCTGGAAATATTATTTTACAAATATCATTTGTAATCAGCTTATTATGCTTAGTTTCATGTTCAAACAGAACATCTGTTTCAACTGAGCTTGATAAGGCCAGATCGTTAATGGAAACAGCTTCCGACAGTTCACTAGCCATACTCGATAATATAACCTCTCCCGAAAAACTATCTGAAAAAGAATATGCTGCCTATTGCCTGCTGCTTACTCAAGCACTGGATAAGAATTACTATATACATGATTCGGATTCATTAATCATGATAGCTACAAATTATTATGAAAAACATAATGATTTATTACCTTTGGCTTTATCCTACTACTATGCAGGACGTGTATATTCTGATATGCAGGATGCTCTACAAGCCCAACAGTATTACTTAAAGGCTCTTGCTCTAGGAGAAAGTCTGAATCTACCGGAGTTACTGATAAAGATCAATAGTAACCTTGGAACTCTTTATAGTTATCAGGACATTTATGAAATGGCTTTGCCTCTTTACAAAAAGACATTGCCTCTTTTTGAGAATACAAATGATTCAACAAATATGTCTTTTGTCCTACGCAATATTGCACGTGTATTTACAGAAACCCAACAACAAGACAGTGCTATTTATTACTATCAGCAAGCAATAAAAATGGCAACCTCCCAAAGCATATCTGCTCTCCAAAATGGCTTGGGCA
The DNA here is from genome assembly GCF_000969845.1 of Parabacteroides sp. HGS0025. Classification (NCBI taxonomy): domain Bacteria; kingdom Pseudomonadati; phylum Bacteroidota; class Bacteroidia; order Bacteroidales; family Tannerellaceae; genus Parabacteroides; species Parabacteroides sp. HGS0025. Next base: position 1,211,083 of record NZ_KQ033902.1, on the reverse strand, counting down.
GCTTATATCTTCAAACAGGAAAATACAGTGAAGCTTATGATTGTATCCAAAAAGCAATTCATTCTTGTAACAACCCTAAATTATTATACCCATTTTATCTCAATTTAGGTGAGTACTACTATAAGACAGCACAATACGACTCTGCACAATATTATTTGAATTATAGTTTGCAAAGTCCTATATTATACACACAAGCAGGAAGTTTATATTTTCTTGCCCAAATAGAGAAACAAAAACTTGATTTTAAAAACTATCTAAAGTACTGGGATAAATATGAACAACTAAGAGATTCTATTGACCACGATTCGCATTTTGAAAACATTCGGATAGCACAAAGCATGTTTAATTATCAACGCATAGCCGAAGAGAAGAACAAATATGAACAAGAAGCATCACGAAGAATGATCATAATATATCAGATACTAATCATTATTACTGCTCTATCAATCATATCCTTCTTCTTTATCAAAAGAGAACAACAGAAAAAGAAAAGATTATTGGATTTGAAGGAAAAGCTATATAAACAAAGCTTAGAATATCTTGAAGAGAACAAAAAGAAAATAGCATTGTTGGAACAAGAACTATCGTCTGGTCAGGAGACAATCGGTGATGTAAAAAGACAACTGTTTGAAACCAAAAAATTGATGCTTGAAATGGAGAACAGACAAATTTCATTAAAGCATGACACGATGCATCTGGTAGAACAGGATCTTAGGAAATCGACTTTATACACAAAGCTTCACCAAACTGAGGAAAAAATGAGTGACAGCGAATGGTCTGAACTTTTTCTATTAGTAGATGCCACCTATCCTAATTTCAAGAAAGGGCTCTTAGAACTTTGTTCACGAATATCCCTCGAAGAGCTACGCATTTGTTACCTTGTCAAAATTGATATTCCTGTAAAAAGAATAGCCATACTTATGAACATTACCAGCTCCGGAGTGTCCCAATGTCGCAGAAGATTATACAAAAAACTAACCAAAGAAGCTGAAAACGCAGAGAAATTCGATTCTTTTATTGCTGATTTATAACAGTTTAAACATTGTCACCATTTTGTCAACAAAAAAATAGCGGGTATTAAGATACGAATTATAATTTTGCGGAAGCATTATCAATTTTATCAACTGACAATTAAATTAATAGGATTATGAAACGGTTAATCGCAGCTTTATTTTTAGTGATTTGTGGAATGTTCTGTGTTCAGTCAATATATGCTGACCGAATTCCTTCAAAAGGTAAATGGGGACAAGAAGACGTTCGTTCTATTATTCCTGCACCACCAGTAGCATTTATTGAAGGAAGTGATTTGAGAATCGAATTTGTTCATCCACTAAGTAATCTAACAGTTAAAGTAACAGACAATACAGGCGTGGTAGTCTATGAAGAAAATATATCTGTATCGACCCCGCAAAGTTATACAATACCATTGAGTGTTCAGAGTGGTGAATATACATTGAGCTTAATTCATAGTTATGGATTCTTAACGGGCTCATTTGTTATTGAATAATTTTGCATCGTACTGAAATTTATGTTTTTAGAATAACTTGTGAGGATAATTAACCAACCTTCATATCTCGATCTCCTTTTCCTTTCATGAGTTATTCTTCTTAATCAAAACTTTAACTATGCTTTGTAACCCCTTCTTGACTGATCCAGATATTACAAATCAAACATATCATCTGCATTACAAAAGACTAAAAGAAAGCTTTACGGTTGGTTTCTAACAAAATATTTCCTAGTTTTGTACAATCATAATTGAGATAAATAATTTGTTTGGATATGAAAAATCTGATCACAATAGCATGTATTTTGTTTAGCTTACCGCTAATGGCCCAAACTAAAGTGGTAAAGAAAAATGCCGTCAAAGCAAATAACTTCGGTATTACCTACTCATTACCTAAAACGCAACTAATCGTAGACGCCGAAGTTACAAAGGTTACCTGCAAGGCCGGCCCTTACTACAAATATGCAGAAAAGTATCTGGGAGTTAAAGATGCTGTCACAGAAGATAAAGTATATTATGAACTAGGAAAAGTGTCCCTGGTCAATAAAGGAATACCCGATCCGGACAATACGTATATCGTTGAATTTAAGAGTGGAACAGTCGCTCCTTACGCTTATCTGACAGAGGACGGATTACTATGTTCCATCAATGCAGAATATACTCCGGAAGAGTCTGAACTTGAAACAATCAAGAAAAGCGGACAGGCTCCGGTAAAAGTAACCGACGCATCCGTTTTCTCTGAAGAATTACTAATGGCCGGATCGACTGCCAGACAGGCAGAAGTTGCCGCCAAACAAATCTACCGTATACGCGAAAGCCGCTTGAATATCCTGACCGGAGAAGCAGATAATCTTCCTCCCGATGGTGAAGCAATGAAGCTGGTTATCCAACAGTTGGAAGAGCAGGAAAAAGCGTTGACCAACCTGTTCACCGGTATTCTTTCCAAAGAGACCACCCATTACGAGGTAAATATCACGCCTTACGATAATCTGGATAAAGAAGTTTTATTCCGTTTTTCTAACCTGATGGGTATTGTCGACGCCGACGATTTAGGCGGAGTTCCGGTCTATATGAACCTGAAAGCAACCGATAGAGCTCCGATCTTAGACCCCAAAGAAGCCGAGAAGAAAGAAAAATCCATGAAAGGTATTATCTATAACGTACCGGGAAAAGCCAGCATCGAGATCAGCATGAACAAGAAAACACTATATAAAGGAGAAGCCCAGATCACTCAGTTTGGGTCACGTGAAGGTCTCGCACCTGTTATGTTCGAAGATAAAAAAGCTCCGGTAAAAGTATATTTTTACCCGGAAACAGGCGCCATAAAACAAATAATCCAATAATAATCTAATTTTAAATTCTATGTTTGAAGGACAACCTAAAGGTTTATACGCGTTAGCCTTAGCGAATACAGGCGAGCGTTTTGGGTATTACACAATGCTCGCGATTTTTACTTTATTCTTACAAGCGAAGTTTGGTTTCACAGCTGCCGAGACTTCAACTATCTTCGGATCGTTTCTGGCTGCTGTTTATTTCATGCCGCTTATTGGTGGTATCCTGGCCGATAAGTTCGGTTACGGTAAAATGGTGACTACAGGTATTGTTGTCATGTTTATCGGATATGTGTTATTATCTATTCCCACACCTTCCTCTACCGGAAAAATATTAATGTTCGGTGCCTTAGCCCTGATCGCCTGTGGTACAGGTCTGTTCAAAGGTAACCTCCAGGTAATGGTTGGAAACCTGTATGATGCACCTGAATATAAAGCCAAACGTGATACGGCATTCAGTATTTTCTATATGGCTATCAACATCGGTGCCATGTATGCACCGACGGCTGCTACGATCATCACGAACAAAATGCTGGGTAAAGCCGGATTTACATATGTTCCACAGATACCTTCACTAGCTCATCAATTCCTGAACGGAACTATCACAGAAGAAGGTGCCGCTACGCTGAGCGGATTACAGGCTGCCCAAAACTTCGTGGGAGATACTGCCGCATTCTGTACAACTTATATAGACAAACTATCGGAAGCTTACAACTACGGATTTGCTATTGCTTGTATTTCTCTGGTTGTATCCATGTTGATTTATGTGGTATTCCGTCCGACATTCAAACATGCCGATTATAATTCCAAACAAGCTAAACCGGCTAACGTACAGGAAGAAGAATTGACACCGGAACAGACGAAAGCTCGTATCCAGGCCTTGTTGCTGGTATTTGCCGTAGTTATCTTCTTCTGGATGGCATTCCACCAGAACGGTTTGACACTGACATTCTTTGCCCGCGACTATACAGCACAGGCAGTTACAGGCCTGGATCGTCTCGGATTCAATATTGTAAACCTGACTTTCCTGCTGGTTATTGTTTACGCGGCTTTCTCTTTGTTCCAGTCGAAAACAGGCAAAGCGAAAGGTATCTCGGCAGGCGTATTGCTGATCATGCTCGGATTACTGGGATGGAGCTACAGCTCGATGGATTCTACAGTAAGTATTCTTCCGCAGATCTTCCAGCAGTTCAACCCGTTCTTCGTAATCGTATTGACTCCGGTATCGCTGGCGGTATTCGGATATTTGGCTAAGAAAAAGAAAGAACCTTCCGCACCACGTAAGATCGGTATCGGTATGGTGATCGCAGCCTGCGGTTTCCTTATCATGGCACTGGGTTCTTTAGGACTGCCTACTCCGGCAGCAGTAGAAGCGAATGGTATTTCTCCAGATGTACTGGTATCCCCGAACTGGCTGATATCGACTTATCTGGTATTGACTTTCGCAGAGTTGTTGCTTTCACCGATGGGTATTTCATTCGTATCCAAAGTGGCACCTCCAAAATATAAAGGTATGATGATGGGCGGATGGTTCGTAGCGACTGCTATCGGTAACTATCTGGTGGCTATCATCGGTTATCTGTGGGGTGGAATGCAGTTGTGGATGGTATGGAGCGTATTGATCGTATGCTGTTTGCTGTCGGCACTGTTTATCTTCTCTATTATGAAGCGTCTGGAAAAGGTTGCTAAATAAAAGAACGTACAGAGATGAAGTTGCAGCGAAGACATTTCATTCAGAATTCTTTCCGGTTCAGAAGATGGAGCCGGAAAGGATATGCTGCATTCTTCAGTCTTAGCCGGGCGGTTACGATCGGACAGCTTTCTTCGAATGTATCAGAAAGGTTCCAGATCAAGAACGGTACGGTTCACTCGTCGGTACTGTTTACGGATCAGAGTAATCCGGAAGATAAGGAAAGGAATACAGAGCTCCTGCAAGGGGAATCGTATGCAGAAACCTTACCGCGTTTATCACTGGTATTACTTTTGTTATTCACTATACAGACTACTAAACAGACTGTAGCAGCAGCTTCGTCTGCCTATACATATATTTATATCCTAAAGCGGGAAGTATCAGTTTACACTGGGACTTTCCGCTTTTTTATTTCCTAATGATAAAACAAGATGATTGAAACACTTAAACAGTTAGTTATTGAAGGGGGAAAGATCAATGAAAAACAAGCTATTGCCTTATCACAATGTAATGACAAGGAGGCTTTGTATGAGGCGGCCCATCAGATCACACGCCATTTTATGGGAGACAAATTCGATACCTGCTCTATTATAAATGCTAAGAGCGGGAATTGCAGTGAGAACTGTAAGTGGTGTGCACAGTCCGGTCACTATAACACCAAAGTTACTTTATATCCTTTGCTTCCGGCGGAAGAATGTGTACGTCATGCGGTGCACAACAGGAAACAAGGGATCGGACGTTTCGCATTGGTTACAAGCGGGAAACGTTTATCGGGCAAAGAGATACAGCTGTTGAGCGGGATAGTGGGTAATATTAAAGAGGCCTGCGATATTAAGTGTTGTGCTTCCCTGGGATTACTGGATAAGGAACAACTGAAGACATTGAGGGACAGCGGAGTGGAAAATTATCATTGTAATATAGAAACTGCACCTTCTTATTTCCGCACATTGTGTACGACACATACGATCGAGGAGAAGATGGAGACGATCAACCAGGCCAGGGAATTAGGTTTCCGTATCTGCTCGGGCGGCATCATCGGTATGGGAGAGACGATGGAGCAACGGATCGAGATGGCGCTGTTCCTTCAGCGGGAACAAGTCTACTCCATTCCCCTTAATATGCTGCAACCTATTCCGGGGACTCCGTTGGGAGATACTCCTTTATTATCAGAGGAGGAGTTCCTGACTACCATTGCGCTATTCAGGTTCATTAATCCCCAGGCTTATTTACGCTTTTCGGGAGGAAGGGCGCTAATGAGCAGGAAAGCACAACAGAAGGCATTGTATATCGGGATCAATGCGGCTATCATTGGAGATTTGCTTACGACGATCGGAAGCCGGGTGGAAGAAGATAAGGTGCTCTTCACGGAAGCCGGGTATTCGTTAACCAGAGATACCGATTGGGTCGGATGAAACAGAGAAGGGAATAAAGAGAATAGAGAGAGGATCATACGAATGAGACAGAAACAATAACAACGACAATATAAATAAAATAACAACGATAATACAGATAAAATGACAACAGAGGAACTGATACAATATGACAGGGAACATATCTGGCATCCTTACACATCGACGATCGATCCGCTGCCGGTCTATCCGGTGGCAGGTGCGGAAGGGGTGGAACTGATTTTACAGGACGGCAGACGTTTGGTTGACGGGATGTCTTCGTGGTGGGCGGCCGTACACGGGTATAATCATCCGGTACTGAATGAGGCGGCCGGAAAGCAGTTGGAGAAGATGAGCCACGTCATGTTCGGCGGTATCACGCATCAGCCGGCGGTGGAGTTGGCGGAGAAACTGCTGGGTATTCTGCCGATGGAACTGGAGAAGATATTCTTTGCTGACAGTGGCTCCGTGGCCGTAGAGGTGGCTATGAAAATGGCGATCCAATACTGGCAGTCGCAAGGGAAAAGCGGCAAGTATCGGTTTGCGACTATCCGTAGCGGGTATCACGGGGATACGTGGCATGCGATGTCGGTCTGCGATCCGGTGACGGGGATGCATGGGATATTTGCGGGCAGCCTTCAAGTGCAGTATTTCATTCCTCAACCGTCGGTGAAGTTCGGGGAGGAATGGGATGAGGAAGCGATGACACCGTTGAAGGATTTGCTGGAGGAGCATGCAGACGATATCGCCGCCCTGATCCTGGAGCCGGTTGTACAAGGGGCGGGAGGCATGTATTTCTACTCACCCACCTTTCTTGTCAGGGCTAAGGAGTTATGCGAAGCGTACGGGGTGCTGCTGATCTTTGATGAGATTGCAACAGGCTTCGGACGTACGGGTAAGTTGTTTGCCTGGGAACATGCGGGCGTGGTACCGGACATCATGTGCATCGGCAAGGCATTGACAGGCGGGTATCTGACGTTGTCGGCAACATTGACGACAAAGCAGGTGGCCGATACGATCTGCTCCGGTGAAGCGGGATGCTTCATGCACGGGCCGACCTTTATGGGGAATCCGCTGGCCTGTGCGATTGCTTCGGCTTCCGTCACACTGTTGCTGGAAAGCGATTGGAAAGGGAAGGTGGATGCTATCGAGGCACAACTCCGGCGGGAACTAGAGCCTGCGCGGTCGTTCGGAAACGTACAGGAGATGCGCGTACTCGGGGCGATCGGGGTTATCGAAATGAAAGAGCCGGTCAATATGGCAGTACTGCAACGGCGTTTCGTAGAAGCAGGTATCTGGGTAAGGCCTTTCGGCAAGCTCGTTTATCTGATGCCGCCGTTTATCATCCGGCCGGAGCAGTTGAGCAGGCTGACGGAAGGGGTATTAAAGTGCATAAGGTAAAGCGGTAACACCCCCCCCTACCCCCTCTCAAGAGGGGAAGGAGTCACCATCAGTTGCCAGAATCCGGACACTAAATTATTTTAAACAGACAAACAATGAAAGATTATACAACGAAACTGAATGAATTGAAGGCAGCCGGCAATCTGCGCCGTCTGCCGGAAATCGTGCATAAGGGGTGCATGGTAGAAAGGGACGGGCAATGGATGCTCAATTTGTCTTCAAATGATTATCTGGGACTGGCTTCACGAGCCGACCTGCGGAATGCGTTTCTGGAAGAGCTGAAAGACGGGGAACTCCCCCTCTCCTCTTCCTCTTCCCGCCTGCTGACCGGTAACTTTACGGCCTACACCGCACTGGAACAGCTTATGTCCGAACGCTTCGGCCGCGAATCAGCCCTGCTTTTCAACAGCGGTTACCATGCCAATACGGGCATACTCCCTGCACTGGCCGACAAACAGACACTGATCCTTGCCGACAAACTGGTTCACGCCAGCATTATCGACGGCATACTGCTTAGTGGGGCACCCTTCCAACGGTATCGCCACAACGATTACGAGCAACTGGAGACGCTGCTGAAGAAGAATGCCGCCCGGTTCGAACAAGTCTTTATCGTCACCGAAAGCATCTTCAGCATGGATGGCGACGTGGCAGACCTTCGTCGGCTGGTGGAACTGAAAAAGAGCTACCCCAACGTCTGCCTGTACGTGGACGAAGCACATGCCATCGGCGTACGCGGCCGTAACGGGCTGGGCATCGCGGAAGAACAGGATTGCATCTCCGAAATAGACCTTCTGGTCGGCACTTTCGGCAAGGCGCTGGCCTCTATGGGGGCTTATGTGGTCTGTAGCCGGGTGATCCGCGAGTACCTGATCAACTGTATGCGTCCGCTGATATTCAGCACCGCACTTCCCCCGGCACAAATTGCCTGGACGCAGTTCCTTTTTGAACGGCTTCCCGACTTCGCAGAAGAACGCAAGCGGCTGACCCTGACAAGCAGCCTGCTGGCCGATGCCCTGCGGGGAAAAGGGGGAGAGATCAGCGGCAGCCATATCATCCCCTATATTATCGGGGAGAATGAAGCTTGCATCCTTCGTGCGGAAGAGCTGCAAAGGAAAGGCTTCTACTGCCTTCCCGTCCGTCCCCCGACGGTACCGAAAGGAACGGCACGGATACGCTTCTCGTTGACGGCGGATGTGACACAGGATCAGATCACCCAATTAATAAAGAACAGTTGAAACATGAAAATAATAAAACAACAAACCGCCCATCCCTCTTCGCTTCTCCTCTTTTTTGCAGGCTGGTCGGCCGCGCCGGAACTTTTCACCCGGCTGAAAGCGGACGAAGGGACGGACGTCATGATTTGCTACGACTACCGGGAGATTGGTTTCGCGGAAGACCTCACCCGTTATAAAGAGATCCACCTCATCGCCTGGTCGATGGGCGTCCGGATGGCCGAGCTCGCCATCGGCGGGAAATACAGGCTGCGGACGGCAACCGCCATCAACGGTACCCCCCGCCCGATCGACGACCGTTACGGCATCCCCGTAGACATCTTCCGCGGCACGCTCGACAACCTGACGGCCGAAGGACTCAGCCGCTTCAACCGCCGCATGTGCGGTAGCCGCGACACCCTCGCCCGATACGAAGCCATCCGCCCCCGCCCCCTCGAAGAAGTGCGCGATGAACTGCAACACATCTACGACCTCTGCCGCGTCCAGCCGCAACCGGACACCGCTCCCCACGTCACCCCTATCCGTTGGACACGTGCCCTCATCAGCTCGGACGACCGCATCTTCCCCGCTGCCAACCAACACGAATACTGGGACACCCGCTGCCCCGAAGTACTGGAAATCAAATCACCACATTACCCCTTCTACTTATGGAACCGATGGAACGAATTATAACCCGCTTCACCCGTGCCCTCGACACATACGACCGGCATGCCGACGCGCAACAACAAATCTGCCGACGACTAACCGGACTTCTTGCCCGTCACACCGGCATGCATTTCCGGCGCGTCCTCGAAATCGGTTGCGGCACAGGCTGCCTCACCCGCCTGCTGAAAGAATGCAGCGTGATCGATGAATGGTACCTCAACGACCTCTGCGAAGCCTGCCGGACGAAGGTCGCCACCCTCTTCCCCGGCCAGACGCCATTCTTTATTGCCGGTGATGCAGAAGGTATCGAGTTTCCCGGCCGCTTCGACCTGATCGCCTCCGCTTCCGCCTTCCAATGGATTGGCGAGCCCGCGACATTCCTGCATAAGCTGGCCGGAATGCTATCGCCGGGTGGCAACCTGCTGTTCAATACCTTCGCCCCCGGCAACCTGGAAGAGATACGCCAACTGACCGGCTGCGGCCTCCCCTATCCCTCCGCCGGGCAATTAAATGAATGGCTGGCCAAAGATTTCCAGGTGTTGCATATACGTGAAGAAGAAATAATACTTACCTTCGACACACCTCTCGATGTACTCCGCCATCTGAAGCACACCGGGGTGACGGCGACAAGCAACGGCGCATGGACACGGGGGCGGCAGCAGGAGTTCTGCCGTGAATACACCCGGCTCTACAGCACCGATACAAACAAAGTCAGACTAACATATCGCCCGCTGTATGTGCTCGCGGTAAAAAAATAATAAACGAATATGGAAAATAAAGTAATCTTTATCACCGGCATCGACACAAGCGTAGGCAAAACCTATGCTACAGGCGTCCTTGCCCGTTCAATGAAAGCCCTCGGCCGATCGGTCTGCACCATGAAGATGGTGCAGACCGGATGCGAAGGAATATCCGAAGACATCGAAATGCACCGCCGGCTGATGGGTATTCCGCTCACCGACGAAGACCGCATGGGCTTGACTTGTCCCTACCTTTTCAAATATCCTTGCTCGCCCCACATGGCTGCTGCGATGGAAAAAAATGAAATTATTCCGTTTACAATTAGCATGAATATCGAGCAAATGCAACAACATTATAACCAAATCCTGATCGAAGCGGCCGGTGGATTGATGGTGCCATTAAACTTCGATATGCTGACGATCGAATACATCAGGGAGCGTCATTACCCTGTCGTGCTCGTCACCAGCGGTAAACTGGGAAGCATCAACCACACGTTGCTAAGTCTCTTTGCCTGTGCACAGTACGGCATAAAGATACTGGCCGTGATCTACAATCAATACCCCAAGATCGATGCCAAGATAGAAGAGAATACCTACCAATATCTCGAGCGCTATATCTCGCACAACTACCCCGGCACGCAACTGCTCACCCTACCCGAAGAGGACGCGGAAGGGAAAGCGGTTTTTACGAATTTATGGTTCTAGGAAGGAAAGGGATGCAGGGATTATGCATCCCTTTCTTTGGTTTTATTTCTTTTATGATTCCTCTTTTTCAAAGATTATCCGTCCCCATCACCTCTGCCACGCGCTGGTTGGCACGTGCCTTGATTTCCGGGGTGATGCTGTCTTTGACGAGCTTAAGGACGAGGGTCATTACCGCGATATCGTCGGTAAAGCCGATCACAGGGAGGATGCCGTCGGGGATCAGGTCGATCGGCAGGATGAAGTAACCGAGTGCACCCACGATATATGCTTTATGCTGAAGGGAGACTTTATCGTCCTGCAACATATAATAAAGGGTGAATACAGGCAGCAGGACAGTCGCCCCGACCTTCTTCGCCACCCGCTCTATCTTCTTCCACAGACGGTTGTCGGAGTAATAAGTACCGTATTTCTCTATCTCGTGTACCTCTTCGAAAGGCACATCTTCAATTCTATTCGTATTCATAGCCGTTCTTTTTATATCTGTCCGGGCAGTCCGTAGACCACCCGGTTACAAAGATAGGAAAATTATGCGGAAAATAAACTCCGCCACTATCCTTCAATAGCTTATGTCTTTCTATATATGAAGATGCAACCCGAACGAGATCGGATTAACCGCAGGCCCCCGGTTGTTCTCGAACAGTTCGATGGGCGAATACTTGAAGTAAGCCCCCATGCAGCCGGTGCCGACCTGGAAAAGCAGATCCATTGTCACAGGGTGGATATTCATGCCGCCGTCCATCTTTTCGGTGCGGCTCTTGTCGCGCTCGTCGCGGTACGTCACCTTCGAGGAAGACATGGTTTTGACCACTCCCACCACGCCGGCTGAGACGAAGAAACGCGGACGGTGGCGTACCTTCTTGGTCTGCCATTCCAGCAATACCGGAATGGTAATACTGGTGATATTCAACCTGCTTTTCTTATATACCATATCTTCCGGGGCGGGAACGAGTACCGTAACGCCGTCGATCTCTTTCAGATACCCGTTCGTATCCAGCCGGTAACGGTTCCAGCGCAGGCCGGCTCCGGTGACTACCGCCCAGTTATAGCGGGAGAACGGCAGGCTGAATTCCATAAAGTTGAGGTTGAGCTCCCAGGAGTTGCCTTTGCGCAGCGTCAGGTTGTCGCCGATGAAGCTATTGAAGCCCAGGCCGATACCTGCCCAGTGGGCGGAGAAGTCGCGATCCCAGGTAGGCACGGGGATCGAGAGCGTGCGGATATGTTTGCGTCGCTCATAACTCTGGCCGTCGCGGTAGTGACCTTCGAACACCATCTCATCGTCGATGGAGTCGCCCTCTTCCGTCAGCTCATAGACGCGGACTTTCATACGGTCGCCGTTATCTTTCACTTCAATGCGTTTCTTATCCAGGGTGATAATGGTATCTGCGGGTATCGGTTCAACTCCGGCGGCCGGCAATCCCATGAGGGGAAGGCAAAAGGCCATGATCAGTAACAATCTTTTCATCTTCGTATTTGTTTAGTTGTTTATAAATCTTTTTTAGTGAACAGGATGGTGATCAGGTCTTCACTGTCGAGGTCTCCCTCGATGTAGACCAGGGTGATCACGCCTTTCGAGCTTACCTTGAAGAGGACGAAGCGGTTGATGTCGGCTTCCTTGCCGGGCAACTGGTAGTAGGCGGAGATAACGCCGCCGTCGTCGGTCACTTCCTTGATCTTGCGGGCGCCTTTCTGGTCGGCTTCCAGGCATTGGCGGGTGAAGCGCAGGGCATCGGGATCGTTCTTGATGGTGATGCTCTTATACCGGGTCATGCCGTAGGTTTCAAGCATTTCGTTGGATAGCTCGACCATAGTTACATTCTTCTTCCGTCCGTAACGCTGGAAGACATCCTGTATCTTCAGATCCTTTTGCAGGACTTCGGCATCTGTCGCCCCGGCTCCCGAAGGGAACAGCAGAAGGGCTGCCAACAATACTAATAAAGTGTATCTTATCTGTTTCATCGCTACATGTTTTTATTCGTCATCACTAAATATGGAACCGAGTTCCTTTAACTGGTTATCTATAATCCGGCGGTCGGCTTCGTTGCTGTCTTCTTCGGGGAAGTATTCATCCGCAGGAGTGGCCACCTCTTGCAGTGCCTCGAAAGCCGACAGGCGTACCTTATGGATATCGGTGTAACACCGGCCGTTTATCACGACATAATTCTCCGAACAGAAACAGGGGTCGGTGGGGTACAGTAACTGGCTGACCGCCAACAGCGCCAGCACACAGGCGGCCACCGTAGAGAGCAGGTAGACGACCTTCCGCCGATGCGCTGCGAACCGCCCCGCCGGAAGTGGTTCGGCCGTCACTTCCGACCAGATTTCTTCCGCCCAGTCTTTCTTTTCCGCCCGCTCCTCGTCAAAGTATGCGAACAACGGTTGGTAGGCGGACAGGTGAGCCGGAACATCCCCCGAAGCAAAGAAACGGCGTAGCTCCTGCTCCTCGGCTGCCGAGGTTTCGCCTTCAAAATACCGGTTCAATAATTCTTCTATATTCATAACTGTTCCTGTTTGTTTAACTGTAAAAATTGTTCCCGTATACGTTTCCTGGCTCTTGAAAGGTTACTGCGGACGGCTTCTACCTGCGAGCCTGTGATTTCGGCGATCTCGGCTATCTCGTAGCCTTCCACGTCTTTCATCCGGATGATGGTCTGCTGCACCGTGGGTAGCTGGGAGATCAGCCAGCGGATACGGGCGGCGGCATCCTTCTGCTCGAGTTGCTCGGCCGGGGTACGGGCTCCCGAGTCGATCGACAACGTATCGATATCAATGCCTTCCGGACGGCGTGCCCGCAGCTTGTCGAGTGTCAGGTTCTTGGTGACTTGCATCGCCAGGGCTTCCACACTATGATAGCCGTCCAGCTTCTCACGGATATACCAGAGCTTCAGCAAGGCTTCCTGCACGATATCCTCGGCATCTGCCCGCTCCTGCATCATTCGTAAGGAAAAGTTGATCAGCTTCTCCCGGAGTGGTAGTACGGCTATTTTAAACGTTTCAAGTTCCATTCTGTTATTATGACGACAAAGGAAGGAAAACATAACACGAAAATTCCAGATTTTTGCCAGAATATTTGCATAACTTTGTAAACAAACAAGATAGCTCATGAAAATTCTGATTGTAGAAGATGAAGACGCCCTACGTGAAGTAATGATCCGCTCGCTGGAGAAGGAGCGTTATGTCGTGGAAAGTGCAGCCAACTATAACGAAGCGTTACAGAAGATCAACGACTATGATTACGATTGTATCGTGCTGGATATCATGTTGCCGGGCGGCAGCGGGCTCGATGTGCTCGAGGAACTGAAGAAGATGCGGAAGAAAGACAGTGTCATCATCGTTTCCGCCAAAGACTCGATCGAGGACAAGGTTACCGGGCTCGATCTGGGTGCCGACGATTACCTGACGAAGCCTTTCCATCTGGCGGAATTGAATGCACGCATCAAATGTATCATCCGCCGCAAACAGCAGGATGGGGAGATGCATATCTCACTGGCCAACGTCACCGTTTATCCGGATCGCCATGCGGTCTACATCGGCGATGAGGAGCTGGCCTTGAACCGGAAGGAGTTCGACCTGCTCTATTACTTCGTCACGAACCCCGACCGCCTGATCAGCAAAGGTGCACTGGCGGAGTCTGTCTGGGGAGACTATATCGACCAGGCGGACAGCTTCGACTTTATCTACAGCCAGGTCAAGAACTTGCGTAAGAAGCTGAAGTCGGCCGGGGCTGTCCCCGAGATTAAGGCTGTGTATGGTTTCGGTTATAAAATGGTGAATGAAGAATGAAGCTGATCCATTATACCTTCCGCAACCTCTTGTTTCCGTTACTGGTTATCCTGACGGCCTGGGCTTGTTGTTTCTATTTTGCCATCATGCACGAGGTCGACGACGAGACGAACGATAGCCTGGAGAACTACAAAGAGATTATTATCAAGACTGTCCTGGCCGACACTACGTTGCTGCACGACCATGTGGACATCATGACCAAATATTATATCCGCGAAGTGCCGGAATCGGAAGCCAAGCTGGACAAGGACGAGTTCTTCGACTCCACCATCTACATAGAGATCGAGATGGAGGATGAGCCCGTACGCGTTCTCCGCACCTGGTTCATGACGGCCGACCGGAAGTATTACGAGCTCACGATCATGACTTCCACCCTAGAGAAAGAGGATATGGCGGAAGCGATCTTCTGGAGTATCTTTATTCTTTATATCAGTCTGCTTTGCTGCATCTTGCTGGTGTCGCACTTTGTGTTCAAGTCGAGCTTCCGCCCGCTGTACACGCTGGTCAACTGGCTGAAGGAATACCGGTTAGGGAAACAGCATACGCCCCTGGTGAACGAGACGAAAGTCGATGAGTTCAGAATCCTCAACAAAGCCATCCAGACAACCATCCAGCGCAGTTCGGAGATGTACGACCAGCAGAAACAGTTCGTCGAGAATGCTTCCCATGAACTGCAAACGCCGTTGGCTATCTGTATGAACAAACTGGAACTCCTCAGCGAGAACCCCGATTGCACGGAAGAACAGCTCTTCGAAATAGCCGGTATCAACCATACCTTGCGAGGCATCATCAAGATGAACAAGTCTTTGCTGCTCCTTTCGCGTATCGATAACAAGCAGTTTCCCGATACCGTCGAAATAGACTTCAATAAACTGATCGGCAAGTTCCTGCCGGACTTCGAGGAGATGTATGAATACAAGCACATACAGGTCTCTTACGAGGAAAGCGGTTCATTGCTCTTCACCATGAATGAATCCCTGGCTTCCAACCTGGTCAGCAACTTACTGAAGAATGCGTTTGTACATAACAAAGAGAACGGAACGATCGTCCTCACAGTAACCGCCCGGACACTGACCATCGCGAACAGTAGCGAAAGCCCCGGCCTGAATGAAGCGACCCTGTTCAACCGTTTCGAAAAGCAAACGCACCGGAAGGATTCGACCGGACTGGGCCTGGCCATCGTCAGATCGATCGCGACAATCTATGGTATAAAGGTAAAATATGAATATAAGGGCTTGCATCAATTCATTTTAACATTCAAATGAAGCTCTTTTCCCAAATCTTTCCCAAATGTTGCCTTTCCTTTGCAGTATAAATTAAAAGAAGAAAGCGTATGAAGAAGTTTGGATTAATACTGGTCAGCCTGCTACTGTCGACAATGGCTATTTTTGCAGACAATGAAAAGATAACGAGAGACCAATCAGTCTTACCTGCTGTGTGCCGTAATTTCCTTTCCTCTAATTTCAGCCAGGCGGATATCTCACATATTAAAATAGAAAGTAACCTGTTGGGAACAAAAGGGTACGATGTGATCCTGACGAACGGAGTGAACGTGGAATTCGATAAGTCCGGAGAGTGGAAAGAGATCGAAGCCCGCCACGCTTCTATCCCGATGGAGATCCTGCCGGATAAAATAGCGGCCTACATCAAAACGCATTTTGCCGGCAACACGATTATCTCTATCGACAAAGATACACGCGAATATGAGATCAAGCTCAACAACGACCTTGAACTCAAATTCGACCGTAAAGGTAACTTCAAGAAGTTTGATTAATTAACTAACAAAAGAAATAAGTATGAAGACAAAATTATCTGTATTAGCTTTAGCAATGTGTGGTATGCTTGCGTTTACAAGTTGCGATGACGACGATAACAACTATCTCCCCGACCAGACCATTACAAAAGCATTCGATGAAAAATATCCTGATGCCGGCAAAGTGGAATGGGAAACCAAGGGCGGTTACGAGGTCGCCGAATTCCATGTAAGCGGAAATGAGACGGAAGCCTGGTTCGACAATAAAGGAAACTGGGTGATGACAAAGACCGAGATCAACTTCGGCCTGCTCCCCGAAGCAGTACGCACAAGCCTGAAAGGCAGTGAATATAAGGACTGGAAGTCTACGGACTTCGACAAACTGGAACGTTCTAACGCCGCCACCGTCTATGTGATAGAAGTAGAACAGGGCGAACAGGAATTCGACTTATATTACACCGAAGACGGCATCCTTTTAAAGGCTGTCCCCGATGATGATAACGATAACTTCCACCCCACTGTTGTCCCGCAGGCCATAACAGACGCGATCAACGAAATGTACCCGGGCGCTACCGTATTAGAGTTCGACTCTGAAAAGACCGGTTTCGAAGTGGACATTCTTCACAACAACATCTATAAAGATGTTTACTTCAACACCGGCAACGAATGGCTGTATACCGAATGGGATATAAAAGAAGTAAACCTTCCGGCCATCATCATGAATGCTTACAAGGCATCGGATTATAAAGATTACAGGATCGATGATATCGACGTGATTGAGAACCCGGCAAGTATTTCGTACGTGCTCGAACTCGAAAAAGGCAACGACGAAGTTAAAATGACTATCAGCTCCGAAGGTAAGATCGAAGATGTCCGCAAAGATTAACAATGTAAAAGAGAACTTTGCATAGCGTGAATTTGTTTCTTACGAGAATAAACTGCGCGAATACAATGGCTGAACCTCTATTGTATTCGTGCTTTCTTTTAAATAACAAGTAAAGAAAAAGTAGTCATGAAAGAAAAACTGTCCGTTTTAGCTATTCTCGTATGTTGCATTTCATTGTTTATCGGTTGCAGCAATAATCAAAAGAAAGTAACGAATACCGTTGAAGTACCCAAAGCTATCCAAAGTTTCCTCAACCAAAAGTATCCGAATGCCACCGTCCTGGAGTTCGACAAGGAAAAGAATGGCCCTGAGGTAGATATAAAGGATAAAGGCATTCGCAAAGAGGTTTTATTCAATGCAAATAATGAATGGGTATACACCCAATGGGATATTCGTCCCGAAGATGTCCCGGTAGTTGTTATGGATGAGCTGGCAAGTTCTGCCTACAACCAGTATAAGGTGGAAGAAGTCGATGCCGTAGAGAAGCCAGCCGGTATGTTCTATGTATTCGAGCTGAAGATGGATAACAACGAAGTCAAGCTGACTTTCGATGCAAAAGGACAACTGATAGAATAGGCAAATCCTCACTTTGCCACAACGAATGCACAATAATGCCATAGGCGTGGCACATTTGTGCACTAGGTAATGCACTTTTGTGCAACAGGCATGGCACAAAAACCAACCTAAACAAAACAGCCTGTCCGATAAGGCAAAGTGCCATACCGGACAGGCTGTTTTTATACGTTATAACTGTTTTACTTAAAGTGGAACTTCTCCCAGGTATAAACCTTTGGAGAGTCTTTTATAAAAGGAGTAACCTTTTTCCGGTCTTCCTTACTCAGATACAGAGGCGTCGTATAAGTAGCCGTCAGTGTCAGGTTATCCGGGCTCAGGTTATACTGTATCAGATTCATATCCAGACGGGATGCCGCATCCTGAAAAGCATTGCTGTTTTTGTCGGTATCCTCTTTGATAAACCAGTCTGCATCGACAGGAGTAAACAGATCGGAAACAGCCAGAGGTTCCCAGTCTGTTGTAAAAAACTCTACCTGGCTATCCGCAACCGGGCCATTCACCGTTCTTACCATACAAATGACATTCGTATTATTCACCAAAGGCAATAGCTTCATTTCTATTGTACTCCGCTCGGTAGCCTTTAAAGACAAATAGTCTGAAGTCAGACTGTCAAGGGAAGAAAAGCCGTTCATCGTATTCTTCAGACGGGCTTCCTTACCGGATTTGTACAGATCAACCAGATCCTTACGCCAGGCATTCTCCAATTGAGGAATGTTCTGGTCAGGCATTGAGATAAATACAGCAGCCATATCCTGTGCCTTCGCACCCAAGGCAAACACACAAATCAATATAGAAAAAATAAGTCGTTTCATATCTATTATCTATTTCGTCCCCAAATATAAGAATATCATTCCTAACAACACAAGGAATAGGTCTATCGCCTTGCTCTTTAAGTTTTTTTCATGGAAGAAGAGGGCACCGGCAATGAAAGTGACGAGTACGTTACTTCGGCGTATCATGGATACGATCGAGATCATCGAGTCGGGGAAACTTAAGGCATAGAAGTAGATCCAGTCGGCAATGATCAGGAAGACCGAGATGAATACAATGTTCCAGTGCCAAACGAAAGGTGTACTCTTTTTACGTTGCGGATACCACAGCAACAGCAGGATCGGCAACATGATAAGACATTGATAGACATTAAACCAGACTTGCACCGTCATCACATCCATACTTGCCATCAGATGTTTGTCGTACAAGCCGCTCATTGCCCCGGTCAGGATGGATATCACCGTGAAAAAGATCCATTTGTTATGGGTAAAGTGAATCCCTTCCTTTCTTCCCGATGAAGAAAGCATATAGAAAGAAGCGATCGACAACAAGACCCCGATCCATTGATACACATTCAGTCGTTCACCGAATATCACCATTGCCCCGACCAGTGTCAGGACAGGTTGCGTTGCCTTGATAGGCCCCGTGATAGTCAACGGCAGATGCTTCAGTGCAAAATAGCCGGATATCCACGACGACAAAACAATGACAGCCTTGATAAATACGGCTACATGTGTCTCGAAGGAGACGCGCGGCACATAAAACATCGTATCGTCCAGCACCGACGTGCAGAACGACAAAAATATAAAAGGAACGAAGATAAGGCTGCTTATCAACGTATTCAGAAACAATACCGGAATTACGGCATTCCCGTTCAGGGAAATCTTCTTATTCACCTCATAACATCCCAACAGGAATGCAGAGGCGAATGCTAATGCTACCCACATATATTAACTATTAAACAATTCTTCGGGATAAGTTACATCCACGAGAAAAAGTGCATGACCGGGTACGGATGTACCGGCTTTACATCTGTCTTTTGCCTCTATTACTTTACGAAAACCTTCTATCGTCAATTTGCCCCGCCCTACTTCGAGCAACGTACCGACAATGGCACGTACCATATTACGCAGGAAACGGTCGGCCTGTACTGTGAATACCCAGACATCCCCCTCCTGTTCCCATCCTGCCTGGTAAATACGGCAGTTGTTTGTTTTCACATCCGTATGCAACTTGCTGAAACTGGTAAAATCGACAAAGTCGAACAATACCTTACACGCTTCATTCATCGCATCGAAATCCAGCTTCCCGGTCATTCGATACACCAGCTCATAATTGAACGGGTCTTTCCTCGTAGTCACATAATACTTATAAGTGCGGGAAGTGGCATCGAAACGGGCATGTGCTTCGGGGCGTACCGGGACGATCCGGTAAATGGCAATATCCTTCGGAAGCAGACGGTTCAACTTCTCCGCCAGGAAAGGCAAGTCGGCTATCGGTTCCTCCCAATCGAAATGGGCGATCATCGTACGGGCATGCACTCCCGCATCCGTACGTCCCGCCCCGACGATGGGAACCGGCTGACGCAACAAGGTGGCCAGTGCCTCTTCTATACATTGTTGTACCGTGATACCATTGGGTTGCACCTGCCAACCGCTGAAATTCTTGCCGTTATAACCTAAATATATAAAGTACCGATTCACGTCCGGATGTATTTGCTTTTATTATTCGGCGCAAAGGTAACAGAATTCTTGCCAGGAGATTGCCTGTACGCCCAAAAAAGTGTACTTTTGCGCTCTCAAATCGTTAAAACAAAACTATCTGACATGTTTGAAACATTGCTTCAGTCCTCCTATTTTTCCCTGTTCCTGATCGTTGCATTGGGATTTGTTTTAGGCAGGATACAGATTAAGGGTCTTTCACTTGACGTATCAGCCGTCATTTTCATTGCACTTTTGTTCGGTCATTTCGGAGTGATTATTCCTAAAGAACTGGGGAACTTCGGACTCGTGTTATTCATCTTTACCATCGGCATACAGGCCGGCCCCGGATTCTTCGATTCGTTCCGGTCGAAAGGGAAAACACTGATCATACTGACTTTACTAGTCGTAGGCTCGGCCTGTCTGACAGGATTGATATTCAAATATGCTTTAGATATCGACACAGCAAGCCTGGTCGGGTTGATAGCCGGTTCACTGACCAGTACACCTGGTCTGGCAGTTGCCATCGATTCAACTCAATCATCTTCAGCCTCTATTGCCTACGGTATCGCTTATCCGTTCGGGGTGATCGGGGTTATTCTATTTATCAAACTGTTACCTAAGATACTGCGTATCGATCTGGTAGCAGAAGCCAAAGCATTAGAAGCCAAAAGAAAAGGGAAATATCCCCCTTTACATACTGCCGCGTTTCGTATCGTGAACAGTAATATTTGTGGCAAGACGCTGGCACAGTTGCAAATCCGCAGCATGACCGGAGCGGTCGTTTCCCGCATCAAACATGACGATAAGACAATTATACCAACAGCCCAGAGCGAACTGAAAGAAGGTGACCTGATCAAAGCTGTTGGCAACGACAAATCGCTTGATCAACTGGAAATACTGGTAGGCGAACGCATCAAAGGCGACCTGCCGTTCGAAAGCACACAGGAACTTCAATCCATGCTTATTACCAATAAAAACGTAATAAACAAGACATTGGGTTACCTAAATATACAAGGTACATTCAGTTGTACCGTTACCCGCATCCGCCGAAGCGGTATCGATCTTCCTCCCGAACCGGATCTGGCTTTGAAGTTCGGTGACAAACTGATGATTGCCGGTGAAAAGGAAGATCTGAAAGAGCTGGGTCAACTGCTTGGAAATAATGAAAAAAGACTGTCCGATACAGACTTCTTCCCGATTGCAGCCGGTATCGTATTAGGAGTCTTGTTCGGCAAACTGAACTTGTCGTTCTCCGATTCATTTTCTTTCTCTCCGGGTCTGACGGGCGGTATTCTGATGGTAGCACTTGTATTGAGTGCAATCGGTAAAACAGGGCCGATCATCTGGTCTATGTCCGGATCTGCCAACCAGTTGCTTCGCCAGTTAGGATTATTGTTATTCCTGGCAGAAGTAGGAACATCGGCAGGTGTCAACCTGGTTTCCACCTTCCAGGAAAGTGGATGGACTTTATTCGGTGTCGGAATGGCTATCACTATGGTACCGATGATTGTTGCCGTGGGATTCGGTTATTGGGTATTCAAAATCAATATACTCGACCTGATCGGAACCATTGCCGGTGGTATGACCAGTACGCCCGGACTTGCTGCCGCCGACTCTATGTCCGACAGCTCGGCACCCAGCATTGCTTATGCTACGGTGTATCCGATCGCCATGGTTTTCCTCATCCTGTTTATCCAATTAATCGCCAGTTTGGTCGTCTAACCGGCATTCTATATAAAAACAAAGGCTTGTAAGCTTGATTTTTAGCTTATGAGCCTTTGTTTTGTATTTTTTATCTTATATTTGCAGATACCATAAACAATACATCTATGACTATGCAAATGAACGAACAATTTGACCTTGCCTTCAACTTCTTACAGAACACCGGTACGCACCTCTTTCTGACAGGAAAAGCCGGAACCGGCAAAACTACGTTTCTGAAAAGATTAAAAGAAGTCTCCCCTAAACGTATGATCGTTGTTGCGCCTACAGGGGTTGCCGCCATTAATGCAGGCGGCGTTACGATCCATTCATTCTTTCAGCTGCCTTTCGGGCCTTACATTCCTTCGGTCAGTGCAGCCGGGAACCAGTCGAATAACTACTCCAACAAATTCAGCCGGGATAAAATAAATATCATCCGGAGCCTGGACTTGCTGGTGATAGACGAAGTCAGTATGGTACGTGCCGACCTGCTGGATGCGATCAGCGACGTACTCTGCCGCTATAAAGATCGTACGAAACCTTTTGGCGGTGTGCAATTGCTGCTTATCGGCGACCTGCAACAACTTGCTCCCGTGGCCAAGGATGAAGATTGGAACCTGCTAAAAGACCATTATGCTTCGACCTTCTTTTTCGATAGTAAAGCGCTTTCGGAAAGTACTTATTTCAGCATCGAGCTCACGCATGTCTACCGTCAGAGCGACAGTGTATTCATCAACCTGCTGAACAATATACGTGAAAACTGTTTCGATGATGAAACATTGCAACAGCTCAACCGGCGATATATCCCCGACTTCAATCCCGACGATAAACAAGGATATATCACGCTTACGACACATAACTATCAGGCTCAGCAGATCAACAACCGGAAACTGGCCGAACTGCCCGGCAAATCCTACCGGTTTACCGCGGAGATAAACAACGACTTTCCGGAATACTCCTACCCGACCGATGATAACCTGGAACTAAAATGCGGTGCCCAGGTGATGTTCGTTAAAAACGATTCTTCGGGAGATCATCGTTACTACAATGGAAAGATCGGAAAGATCGTCTTTATCAACCCGAACAAAATCACGGTAGTCGGGGAAGACGGGAATGAGATACAGGTGGAAAAAGAGACGTGGAGCAACGTCAAATACACCATCAACCAGGAGACAAAAGAAATTACCGAAACGATTGCGGGGACATTCAGCCAATACCCGCTGAAAACGGCCTGGGCCATAACGATTCATAAAAGCCAGGGGCTTACTTTCGAACATGCTATTATCGATGCATCGGCCGCCTTTTCACACGGACAGGTATATGTAGCACTCAGCCGTTGCAAAACACTGGAAGGATTGGTTCTTAGCAGCCCGATCACCCGTAATGCCATGATCAAGGACTTGCGGATACAGGAGTTTTCTTCTTCCGTAGCCGAAAAACAGCCGGGGAAGGAGCAGTTGGAGAAAGCGCAACAGCATTATTTCGAAGAATTGGTGACGGAGCTTTTTAACTTCGGCTCCATCCAGCAACGTCTGCAATATGCCGCTTACATGGTTTACACCCATTTGCAGAAACTATATCCGGAACTCAACACACAATATGCCAATACACGGGATGCATTCCGTTCGGTAATAACAGAAGTAGGCGGACGTTTCCAACAACAACTGAGCCGCATGATCTCGGAGAACCCGAACTACCTGCAGGATGAAATGATCCAGGAACGCGTCAGGAAAGGGGTTGCTTATTTCATAGAGCATATCGACAGCCTGTGTTCTTCTCTCGAAGAAAATTCGGCAGTCGAGATAGACAACAAAGAAAGCCGGAAAGCAGTGAATAATGCCATCGGCAAGTTTACGGAAGAACTTCATTTGAAGCAGGAGACATTGAAAGCCTGTAAAGAGGGCTTCAGCATTGCCCGTTATCTCTCAGCCAAGTCGAAAGCGTCAATCGAACCGCCTGCCGCTGCAAAGAAACGTTCGGAACGTTCATCGCAACCGGCCAAAGCAACCATATCGAGCGATATATTACATCCGGAACTCTATAACAGTATCAAACGATGGCGGTATGAACTGGCTACAGAAAAAGAACTGCCACCGTATACCATTCTGCAACAAAAGGCATTGCTGGGTATTGTCAACACACTACCAACCAATTCGAGGGAGCTACTGGCAATCCCCGGGATCGGAAAAAAGGTCATAGAGAATTATGGGAGCATACTGCTGGGGCTTGTGGAGGAGTATAAAAAGCAATTGGAGTGATAAGGCAGGAAACTCAAAGGTAGCACTATAGTGTCGGTTTACCCGACACTATAGTGCTAAATATACCAACACAGTAGTGCCGGATATAGTGACATAGGCATGCTACTTTTTCAGCTCAAAGCCTAACAGCATCCCGTCATACTCGCTGGCCAGTTTATTCACTAACTTCAACGTGGAATTATCAGAGATGGAAGATACTTTTGTCAGAAAATCCAATAACTTATCAGCATTAAAGAGTAACGACAACTCATCGCCGGAGATAACGACATGAGCCGTTAAAGTCATCACTTTCAGTTTTCCGCCTAAAGCGTATTTTAATTCAACCGTCTTTTCATCCTGATTAATGGAGTAAGTTCCTTTCAGGGTCTTTTTCTTCAATGCATTGGTAAATGTACTGTCGCTATTGAATACATAATTGAACATACCTTCGATTATACCGACTTTGGCACAATACGTTTTCAGTTTCTTTTCCAATTCCCCGGCAGCTACACTTCCGGCCACATTCTTCAAGGCGTTATCTCCTTCCAGCTGGACAGCCGGATTTACATACGTCCACGTTCCTTCCAAATTCTGAACGGTCAGTTTCTTTCCACCTGTCACAGAAGTAACAGCATCCTTCACAGTCGACGAGTTCAACAGGTCTTTCAACGATTGTCCGTAAGCCTGACCGGATACAGACAGCAGGCTGCACACGGCAACCATTATAATCCACACTTTTTTCATTTCTCTAGTTTTACTCTTTTTAAAAACGTACAAAGATACAAATATTATCCCTACATTTGCTTCTCGCATTTATTTACATCGGGAAGCATCTTAAACTTAACAATATAAGTCTTATGAGAAATCTAACTAAACGCATTTGCATCATGCTTATTTGCTCATTAGCCTATCTAAACGGACAGGCGGCTGTCGATCCGGCCACCGTGCAATCGGCCATCAGCGTATTGACCGCCAAAGACAACGAAAACAAAGCCGGTATCGAAAAAGGAGTCAACCAGGTAGCCCGTCTCTGGCAGGAAACAGATGGCGACGAAAAAGCCTTCCGCTCTTTTTGTGAAGAAAATTATATTGCCGACCCGGACGAAAAGTATCAGGTTTTCCTCAAAATCAGCGACTATATCGAGGGTATCAGCGGTCATTTCAATGAGATGTCGCTACGCTTACAGAAAAATCTACATCTGGATAACGGTCCGTTGCTCCCCATCGATGAGAAGTTCGGTTCATATAGTCCTTCCAGCCATTTGAGCGATGACCTGTACAATAACAAAATAGCTTTTATCATCGCACTAAACTTTCCTCACCTTACCCTTGAAGAAAAAGAAGCACTAGGCACCGATCGCAAAGCCTGGGCCTATGCACGTCTGGGCGACATGTTCACGGAACGGATCCCCGCCGCATTGTTGCAGGCAGCTTCCAACGCAGAAAGCGATGCCGACATTTATATCTCCCAGTATAACATTTACATGGGTCATGTAATGAACAAAAAAGGTCAGCACCTGTTCCCTAAAGACATGATCCTGTTGTCGCACTGGAACCTGCGTGATGAAATCAAGGCAAACTACAACAAGGGGAAAGAAGGACTCGACAAGCAACGCACCGTTTACGAAGTGATGAAACGGATCATTTCACAGGATATTCCTGTCGAAGTAATCAACTCAGGGACGTATGAATGGAACCCATATACAAACATGGTACAGTTGGACAATAAGGAAGTAAAAACGAGTCCCGAATCGACAGTCCGTTATCAGAAGATGCTGAACAACTTTAAAGCTATGCAAGGCATTGACAAATATACGGGGAATACCTATATCGACCGTAAATTCAACGACGATATGGAAGTCGCCTTGCAGGATGTTGAAAAACTGTTCGATGAATTCCTGTCCGCTCCCGAATTGAAAGAAGTCGGCAAAATGATCTCCAAACGTCTGGGACGTAAACTGGAAGCTTACGATATCTGGTACGATGGCTTCAAAGCCCGCAGTAACCTCGACGAGACTAAACTGGACGCACAAACGCAGGCCCTTTACCCGGATGCGGCAGCTTTGGACAAGAAGTTACCGGATATTCTTATGAAACTGGGATTCAGCGCCGAACGGGCCAACTATCTGGCCGACAAGATCACAGTCGATGCCGCTCGTGGTTCAGGCCATGCCTGGGGAGCTGCCATGAAAGGACAACAGTCACGTCTCCGCACACGTATTCCTGAAGCAGGAATGAATTATAAGGGATACAACATAGCCATCCATGAATTCGGTCACAATGTGGAGCAAACCTTATCGCTTTATGATGTAGACTATTATATGTTGAGTGGCGTTCCGAACACGGCCTTCACCGAAGCCCTGGCTTTCGTATTCCAGAAACGTGATCTCGAAATATTAGGCATCACCGACCCGAATCCAGAAAAGAAAGCGATGGACGTGCTGGATAAGATATGGTCGATGTATGAAATATGCGGTGTATCCATGCTGGATATTTCTGTATGGAAATGGATGTATGCACATCCGGATGCAACTGCCGGACAGCTGAAAGAAGCAACGATCGCATTATCGAAAGAAATCTGGAACAAATATTATGCCCCTGTTTTCGGTGTGAAGGACGAGACGGTGCTGGCCGTTTATTCGCACATGATCAGTTATCCGTTGTATTTGTCGGCCTACGCATTCGGACAAATCATAGAATTCCAACTTGACCAGTATCTGGAAGGCAAGAACTTCGCAAACGAAGTAGAACGGATTTTCCGCCAGGGACGTTTAACCCCTAACCAATGGATGATACTGGCAACAGGCAGTCCGCTAACCGTAGAACCGATGCTGGAAGCTGTCAGGCAGGTTATTAAGTAAATGATATAAAATGATATTGCAGAATCGCGCCATAACTGTAAATGAGAACGACGGACTACCGTTACCCAAGCGTTACTGGGCCATATTAGCCACCGCATTAGGTGTCGGGATGTCCGTCATCGACGGAACCATCGCCAATGTGGCCCTGCCGACCATCGCCCGCGACCTGGGGACATCTCCGTCTGTCACGATCTGGGTAGTCAACGCTTATCAGTTGGCTATCACCATTTCGCTCCTCTCCTTCTCTTCGTTGGGGGATATTTACGGTTACCGGAGGATTTACTTATCAGGGATCTTGCTGTTCAGCATCACTTCAGCGATCTGTGCTCTTGCCGACTCGTTCTGGATGCTGACAGCCGCCCGTATCTTACAAGGGTTCGGAGCTGCTGCCATTACAAGTGTAAACACAGCGTTGCTTCGGATCATTTATCCCAAACGTTTCCTCGGGCGGGGTATGGGAATCAATGCCCTGGTCGTCGCGGTGTCGATAGCAGCCGGGCCGACTATTGCTTCCATCATCTTGTCTTTAGGTTCCTGGCACTGGCTTTTTGCCATCAATATCCCGATCGGCATGGCAGCTTTGGCGATCGGCCTGATGCACTTGCCGGCTAATCCGGTAAAAGTAACAGGCAGACGCTTTGACAAACTCAGTTGCGTGATGAATGCGTTTACTTTCGGCTTGTTGATCTTCTCGCTTGAAGGTATTGCCCACAGGGAGAATCTCACATTAATCATAGGAGGGATCGCAGCTTTATTCATACTTGGATATTTCTTTGTTCGTCGCCAGCTGAAACAACAATTTCCATTACTTCCGGTCGATCTGATGCGCATTCCGATCTTTTCCATGTCGATCGGCACCTCTATCTGTTCTTTTACCGGACAAATGCTGGCCATGATTTCTCTCCCCTTCTTCCTGCAAGGTTCGCTTGGACGCAGTGATGTTACTACCGGATTACTTCTTACTCCCTGGCCGCTTGCCACAATGATTATGGCACCACTTGCCGGACGGCTGGTAGAACGTATCCATGCCGGAATATTAGGGGGCATCGGCATGACGATATTCGCCACAGGGCTTTTCCTGCTTGCCGTTCTCCCCACCGACCCTACCAATATGGATATTATATGGCGTCTCTTCATTTGTGGCGCCGGCTTCGGTTTATTCCAGACTCCGAACAACAGTACGATCATCTCGTCTGCCCCGGCCAACCGGAGTGGCGGTGCAAGTGGAATGCTGGGGACTGCCCGTTTATTGGGACAAACATTGGGAGCGACCTTAGTTGCCATGATATTCAACCTGGTACCCAATAACAGTACGCAAACCTGTTTATACCTGGCTACCGGATTTGCTGTTGCCGCAGCGATCGTCAGCAGTTTAAGAGTTTCACAACCAAGGCCGCTGAAAGGTTTTAAGTAACGAACATACACAATGACCTGAATATTCAGTAGCGATCTTACTTGTTTTTGTAAAGCAAATTATTATATTTGCTTTACAGAACGCAACTTTATTTTTATTACTTAATCGGTCAAGAATATGAGGAATCACATTACATGCCTATTTATGCTATTAGCTTTATGCCAAGTGAAAGCACAACAAACAAAATTACCAAGTGAGCGGATCTTTATATATCCTGAACAGTCCTCTTATGACCCGGGAGATACAGTACGAGTTTATGGTCAGCTATTTGCTTCAAGCAGACAGCAACCATTTTACAGCCAATATGTATACGTTGAACTATTCAATCCCAAAGACTCCGTGCTCATCCGCAACAAAATAAGATGTGATAATGACGGCTCTTTTAGCCTACCGGTCATTACAGACTTCGACTGGCCTAAAGACATCTATTATTTACGGGCCTATACCCGGTTAATGCAAAATTTCCACCCTGAAAGTTATCCGGTAACAGAATTGCCACTCGGACTGAAACCCTTTATTTCTGAAGAAAACGTTCCGGGAGTAAAATGTTTCTTTTATCCGGAAGGTGGACAATTAGTGGATGATGGAGGAGCACAGAACATGACCGTCTATTTCACTGACGGTAACGGAATGCCATTACAAATCCCATTCATTCTATTGAGTAAAACAGATACGCTTTTCCGTGCCGCCTCTTCTCTCTCCGGACTGCAAACCATTCGCTTCTATCCATCAAAAGATAAAGAATACAGCTTATCCGTCAACTACAAAGGAGAGGATTTCTCATTCTCCATTCCGGATAGAACTGAAAACCATACACTCCAAGCCATATTGAGTAGAGAAGAGATAAGATACAAAATACTTCCGGAAAACAAGCGGATAAACAAAGAACGGCTTTTCATTTTCCACCCCGCAACAGGACTGGAAGAAATGGTATTGACGGAAAAACAGCGTGCCGGGATCCTGAATATACCACAGAAAGAATCAGGATTATATATATTATTCCTTACCGACGAAAATGCAAATCCAATAGCACAATGCGCTTTATGGAAAAAGAGGGATATCCCCGACATTGCCTTGGCGCAAAATGAATATCTACCCGGAGAAAGAATACTTTTAAAGACAGATTATCCGGCAGCCAAAGTACATTACCGTGTTTTGAAGAAAGGTCAGATGATGGCTCCCGGAGGTATGCAGTCTGAGTTTGATTGCGAATTGCTATCGCCTGTGCCCTTTCCCAAAAGTTGTTTCACTTACAACAAAGGGGAGACAGAGCAAGATCTGGAGGCCTGGCTTCGTACCGCCCGGTTTATCCGGTTTGATCTACCCAAAGTTCTAAATAAAGATTTTCAGTATAAATACCAGCCGGAAATACAAACCGTATTCAGAGGGCTGGTGACAAGAAAAAGCAGCAAACCACTACGAAACGGAACGATCGTTGCCTACAACACAATGACCAACCTGGTTAACGAAGGCATAATAGACAATAACGGCCGATATACATTAACTGTAGATGACTTTGAAGAGGGCGATCGTTTTTTCCTACAGGCACATCCACCAAAAGGGACAGCCGACTTTTACGATTATACACCGGACAATGACACCTTCCCGCCGGTAATCAATCGTTTACGAACAAATCTATTCAACCGGAAATATGCGGAAACAAATGTAAGCTATCAGGACAGTAGTGGATTTTTTTATCAGGTTGACAATTTAGGTAACCGTGATTATTTGATACCTGAAATAACAGTAAAGGCGAGAACCAAACGTGATAAATATATCTCAACCGAAAAGTTTTACAAAACAAACTACATAGATGAAGAAGAAATGGAGAAACACAATTATACCAAATTAGAGGATATTATCGCAGACATGCCCTATATTCATATAGCCTGGAATGATGACAGCAATCCCCCGGAACCTATACTAGTAAGTACACGAGGAATCAGTACTTTAAAAGGAGGGGCTATTGTAATATTAGTCGACGGAAAAAGAATGACATTAGAAGAAGCCCTGAATATAGTATCACCTCAGCAAATTGCGACAGTTGAATTACTCCGTCCCTGGCAAACCAACGCAATGACTTTCGGTGCTATTGGCGGCGCATTCTCCATCACCACCAAAAGAAACAGGGGTGCAGAAAACGTTATCAGCAAAGGATTTTACTATTATCCCATCGGACTGACACAGGGTAACAGAAAGCAGAAAGACAATATTATAGCTCCCTCTTCTCCCGGATCTTATGAGTTACTGGTAGATATGGTTACAGAAAGGAATGAAACTTTTTCTTATAAACTACCTTTCACAGTCCGTTAAATTCCACTCAATAAAAAAAAAGCCATTCCGCTGATGCGGGATGGCTTTCCTATATTTAATCTGTTATCTGATTAAAGTTTGTTGTCTGAACCAAGTACGTTAAGAATTTTGTGCTTGTACAGTTTTTCCATGTTATCGCGAGCCGGGCCCAGATATTTACGTGGGTCGAATTCTGCCGGCTTTTCAGCGAAAGTCTTACGGATTGCAGCAGTCATAGCCAAACGAGAGTCTGAGTCGATGTTGATCTTGCAAACAGCAGACTTAGCAGCCTTACGCAATTCTTCTTCAGGAATACCGATAGCAGCTTTCAAAGCACCACCGAATTTATTGATAGTTTCAACTTCTTCTTCAGGAACAGAAGAAGAACCGTGAAGTACGATAGGGAATCCCGGAAGTTTTTCCATTACTGCATCCAATACTTCGAATGCCAATGGAGGAGGAACCATTTTGCCTGTCTTCGGATCGATGTGGCACTGTTCCGGAGTAAATTTATAAGCACCGTGAGAAGTACCGATTGAGATAGCCAAAGAATCGCAACCTGTGCGAGTAGCGAAATCGATTACTTCTTCAGGGTCAGTATATGTGTGATGATCTGAAGAAACTTCGTCTTCAACACCAGCCAATACACCAAGTTCACCTTCTACTGTTACGTCGAACTGATGAGCATAGTCAACAACTTTCTTAGTCAAAGCAACGTTTTCTTCGTAAGGAAGGTGAGAACCGTCAATCATTACAGAAGAGAAACCTGAGTCGATACAGCTCTTGCAAGTTTCGAATGTATCACCATGATCCAGGTGAAGAACGATCTGCGGATTTTCGCAACCCAATTCCTTTGCATATTCAACTGCACCCTGAGCCATGTAACGCAACAATGTTGCATTAGCATACTGACGAGCACCTTTAGAAACCTGAAGGATAACCGGAGATTTTGTTTCAACAGCAGCCTTGATGATAGCCTGCATCTGTTCCATGTTATTGAAGTTGAAAGCCGGAATTGCATATCCGCCTTTGATAGCTTTAGCGAACATTTCCTTAGTGTTCACCAATCCTAAATCTTTGTAATTTACCATTGTAGTATATATTATTACGTTAATGATTGAAAATCTTCCACAAAGATAAGAACTATCCAATATATATTATGCTATTAAGCATATAAAATAACACAAAAGTCAGGGTTTCGGAAAAAATAATCGGAAATTCTTTGTTTGTTTACAGCAAATCCATACCTTTGCAAGCCAATTTACCGGTTACCATAATAATAAGAGTTTAAATTAAATAGATAATAAAGCAATGAAAAAAGGAATTCATCCTGAAAACTATCGTCCTGTAGTATTCAAGGACATGTCAAACGACGATGTATTTATCACTCGTTCTACTATCAATGCAAAAGAGACTATCGAAATCGACGGTGTTGAATATCCATTGGTAAAGGTCGAAATCTCTAACACTTCACACCCGTTCTACACAGGTAAATCTAAACTGGTGGATACTGCAGGTCGTGTTGATAAGTTCATGAGCCGTTACGGTAACCGTAATAAGAAATAATCATTTCCCGAAAAGGATATGAAAAAAGGCTGCGATTCGGTTCGCAGCCTTTTTTTATGCTCTCCCATTTTAGGAATAAGAAAGAGGGAAAATCAAAAATATTCCTATATTTGTAGCTTGTTAAAAGCTATATTAAATCGAATAAAATACCATGGCAAAAACAAAAGAAGAATTATTAAACATTCTCGACCAGTTCACGCTGGCAGAAAAAGTAGTTTCCGCCGAACCTTTTGGAAACGGACACATTAACGATACGCTGAAAGTAACTAACGAAAAAGGTGAAATCAAATATGTATTACAACGTATCAACCATCTGATCTTTACAAATGTAGACATGTTACAGAACAACATCAACACTGTAACGACACATATCCGTAAGAAACTGGAAGCCAAAGGTGAAAGCGATATCGACCGTAAAGTGCTGACATTCCTTCCGACGAAAGATGGTAAACCATATTACTTCGACGGTGACAGCTATTGGCGTGTATGCTTGTTCATTCCGAACAGCAAAAGCTACGAAGAAGTAACTCCGGAACTTTCATACGAAGCCGGTAAAGCTTTCGGTGATTTCCAATCCATGCTGGCAGACCTGCCGGAAGGATCGTTGGGTGAAACAATACCTAACTTCCACAACATGGAATTCCGTCTGCAACAATTCCATGATGCTGTCAAGGCGAATGCAGCCGGACGCCTGGAAGAAGTGAAAGAGCTGATCAACGAAGTTGAAAAACGTGCGGAAGCGATGTGTATCCAGGAACGTTTGTACCGTGAAGGTAAACTTCAGAAACGCACAAACCATTGTGACACAAAGGTAAACAACATGATGTTCGATGCTGACACTGATAAAGTGCTTTGTGTGATCGACCTCGACACCGTTATGCCGGGATTCGTACTTTCTGATATCGGCGATTTTATCCGTACAGGAGCAAATACAGGTGCGGAAGATGATGAAAACCTGGACAACGTAAATGTAAACATGGATATCTTCAAAGCCTATACCCGTGGTTACATGGAAACAGCAAAGGCTTTCCTCAGTCCGCTTGAAATCAGTCTGCTTCCTTATGGCGGCCGTCTGCTGACTTACATGCAGACCGTACGCTTCCTGACAGACTACATCAACGGCGATACTTATTATAAGATCCATAGCCCGAAACATAACCTGATCCGTACAAAAGCCCAGTTCAAGCTGCTGCAAAGCCTCGAAGAACATGCGGAAGAGATGGACAGCTTTATGAAAGAATGGTTATAATATAATTAATAAAGAGAGTAACCTTTCTCCTTATGAGGAAAAGTTACTCTCTTTCAATATAATCTCAGATACTAATTCAATAAATGGAAATAAAGGAGCAAGGGCAGATAATCCTTTAGATCCTTTTTCAATATTTCGATAGCTTTCGCTTTATAACGCTCTACCGTGCGTAAGGGAATATTCAGCGTTTCAGCTATTTCCACATTACTTTTGTTCTCTAACCGACTCATTTCAAAGATAAGACGATACGTCTCCGGGAGTTTGGCCAGTGCTTCATCCAATAGTTTCTGAAGTTCGGTCAGCAGATAAAATTCATTGTAGTCCGATGGGTCGGTACTATTTGATAAACAGGTCTCTATATAACTCTGTTTATATCCTTCCCGCTTCAGATAATTCAGGCTCTGGTTCTTTACGCTGACCACCAGGTAGTTCCTGACCGACGATTCTATCTTTATCTTTTTCCTGCTTTCCCACAAAGTGACGAATACATCCTGAACCAGATCTTCGGCTACCATACGTTCATCTACATACCGTTTGGCATAAAGACACAGCCCCGGATAAAAAAGATCGAACAATGTCCGATAAGCTTCTTTATCGTCGTTTATGGCTATTTTCCATAACAACTCATCCGGGTTCAGTATTTGAGAAGTCATTTTCATACAGATACAAATGTATTGAAAATTTTCTGAAAAAAAACAGGGAAATAACTGGCGGTCTTTTCAGGTACGATTATCCTATATATAAAAGGCATCATTTTCAACAATAAAAGATATTATATCAGAAATGGAGAATAAAGAACTTTTGGATCTTGAAAAAGAGACATTACTATTAAAATATACACAGAAGCAAACCACACCGGAAGAAGCCGAGCTGGTGGAATCCTGGTTGAATGGATCTGAGGAATACCGGCAGGAGTCACAGGCAGTCCGCCAGGTACTGAAACTAAAATCCCGGATAGACGAACACAAGTCGTTCGGATTGCCGGAAGCATTCGTTGAAGTGAACAGGAAACTGGACAAAAGAAGCAGAAAAAGACTGTGGATAAGCCATCTATCACGCGTGGCAGCCATCATTAGTATTCCTCTTCTGATCTCGACACTGACTTTCGGCTATTTGTTCTTCGAACGGAATGCCACGGATATCGAAAGCCGGATAAAGTTTATGGAAGTAACATCCGCACCGGGAATGGTCACACGGCTGGAACTGCCGGACAACTCGAAAGTATGCCTGAATGCGGGCAGTACACTACGCTATCCGACCCTCTTCGCTGGAAACACACGAGAAGTGGAACTGACCGGAGAAGGGTATTTCGAGGTACAATCGGATAAGGAACATCCCTTTTTCGTAACAACAAAGTCAGGTCTTAAAGTGATGGCGCACGGAACCCAGTTCAATGTAAACACATATGAAGAACGGGAAGAAGTAGAGGCCATTCTTGTAGAGGGGAAAGTGGATATTCATTCCTCCGACAAATTCATAGCCGGACTGAAACCCGGAGAGAAACTGTCTTACAACAAGCAAACGAAAAAGTACACCATCCGGCAAGTCAACCTCTATGAAAACACGGCATGGAAAGACGGGAAGCTTGTATTCAGAAATACCTCCCTCGATGAAGTGTTCCGTATATTAGGTCATCGCTTCAATGTAGAGATCGTGCTCCACAACCAGAAGAAAGAGAATGAATATAATTGCTGGGCCACATTTACCAACGAGACGATCTATCAGATATTCAGTTATCTGGAAGAAGCCACACCGATCAGATGGAAAGTAAATACAATGAAGCAAAATAACGACTCGACATTTGCCAAACAGCAAATAGACGTCTGGTTAAAATAAAGCAGAATAAATTGTTACACCTAAATGAATAAGCCTATGGAGAGAGATTGAAGAAACAGATATGGTAAAAACAAGAGCGAGCTGCAACTCACTCTTGTTCGCGAAAATAACATCTTTGGCATAAGACCCAAAGACATCATTAATCACTAAATCAGCAACAAAGTTATGAAAATCCAGAAATTATTCGGGGATATAGGTTCCCTATATTTCTTTAAAACTTGTCGAAAAATGAGAATAGGTATATTTTTATTGTTAATCACCATCTTCCAGATACGAGCAGAAGAGTCCTATTCACAGTCTGTGTCGCTGTCCCTCGCATTCTCCAATGCAACGGTCGGACAGGTATTGGAACAAATAGAAAAGGAGACTGAGTTCTCATTCCTGTTTACCGACAATACGCTTGATGTAAGCAAACCTGTGAACATACAAGTAAAGAATCAGAACATCGATAAAGTTCTGAACCAACTTTTCAAAAACACCGACGTACAATACAAGATCGTCGACCGTCAAATCATCTTATCGAGGAAAGGAGTTTTCTCTGTCGGCCAGCAAAACAAAAGGGTGCAGGGAACGGTCAGGGACGAAACAGGCACTCCGGTCATCGGTGCCAACGTTTCCGTTAAAGGGACTACGATCGGAACGATCACCGATGTAGACGGACATTTCAGCCTGGATGTTCCCGACAACTCAATCCTTCTTATATCCTATATCGGCTATCTGGCCAGAGAGATGAAAGCAGATGATACCAAAGCGCTGGCAATCACACTTATGGAAGACACACAAAGTCTGGATGAAGTCGTAGTAGTCGGTTTCGGTACGCAAAAGAAGATAAACCTGACCGGTTCGGTCGGTATTGCGAATGCCAAAGACCTGGAAGCCCGTCCGGTAACCACCGCAACACAGGCTTTACAGGGATTGGTTCCCGGCTTGCAGATCACACAGCGTTCGGGCGATTTGAGTAAGACGGCCGATATTAACATCCGTGGTATTGCCACCATCGGACAAGGTTCTAGCGGCAGCCCGCTTATCCTGATCGACGGCATGGAAGGGGATATCAATGCGTTGAATCCGCAGGATATAGAAAATATCTCAGTCTTGAAAGATGCCGCAGCCTCCTCCATCTATGGTTCGCGTGCGCCTTTCGGTGTGATACTGATCACCACCAAGACCGGTGTCAGCGGTAAACCTGTAATCAATTATAACAATAGTTTCCGTTGGAACGATCCCGTTTTGTTGCAGGATCAGGTAGACTCTTACCGTTTTGCCCTTTACTTCAACGACTCACGGGCCAATGCCAACCAGTCTCCTTATTTCGACAATGCCTGGTTGCAGCGTATCAAGGATTATCGCGACGGGAAGTCGGATGTAACGATGATACCGAATCCGTCCAACCCGGCTTACTGGATGGATCCATATAGTTCCGGCAGTGCCAATCAGGACTGGTATAACACGGTGTTCGGACATTGGGCTTTCTCGCAGGAACATAACTTCAGCCTGAACGGTGGAAACGAGAAAGTAACCTACTACCTCTCCATGAACTACCTGGATCAAAGCGGCTTGCTAAAGATCTCCGACGACAGCTTCAGCCGCTACACGGCTACCGGCAAGATCAACGTGAAAATGACAGACTGGGCGCAGCTGAATTACAGCAGCCGCTTCATCCGCGAAGATATCTCCAAACCGACAGTACTGGATGGTGTTTATGAAGGACTGACCCGTCAGGCATGGCCTTTCATGCCGGCCTACGACCCGAACGGCTACCTGTACAGCGCCCCTACCCCGGCACTCGACCTGGTGGAAGGCGGCAGAACCAAAAAGCAGGCTGATTATCTGTATCAGCAAGCCCAATTGGTACTGGAACCGATCAAGGACTGGAAGACGCACGTAGATGTGAACTACCGCATCTACAACACGACCGTACATGCAGACCGTCAGCTCACTTACAACCATAATGTGGCCGGCGAGCCCTATATATACAACTCCACCAGCTACGTATCGGAAGATATGACGAAAGAGAATTATCTGAACTTCAACGTCTACACCGAGTACAGCCAGCAACTCGAATCCGGCCATAACTTCAAGGGAATGTTCGGTTTCCAGTCGGAGCTAATGAAAAAGAAATATACATTCCTGCAACGTAACGGGATCATCGTCCCCGGTCTTCCCGAAGGAGATATCACCTCCGGAGTCGACATCAACGGGAACCCGATCACACCGACCGTAAACGGTTCCTCCGACCATTGGGCAACCGCCGGTTTCTTCGGACGTATCAACTACGACTACCAGGGCAAATACCTGGCGGAAGTGAACCTGCGTTACGACGGCACATCCCGTTTCCGTTCATCGGAACGATGGAACCTGTTCCCCTCCTTCTCCGTAGGCTGGAATATAGCCCGCGAAAGCTTCTGGGAACCTATCGCAGACTATGTAGGTACCTTCAAGTTCAGAGGCTCTTACGGCGAACTGGGTAACCAGAACACCCAAAGCTGGTACCCGACCTATGCGCAAATGAAATTCCAGGCATCCAGCGGCGGATGGCTTATAAACGGCACGAAACCCAACATCGCCGTCACCCCCGAACTGATTGCATCCTCCCTGACATGGGAAAGGGTTAAGACATGGAATATAGGGGCAGACTTCGGCGCACTGGACAACCGCCTTACCGGATCGTTCGACTACTTCGTCAGAAATACGCTCGATATGATCGGCCCGGCTCCCGAACTCCCGATCACGCTCGGCACGAACGTACCCCGCACAAACAATACCGACTTAAAGACCTATGGATGGGAACTGTCGGTCGGTTGGAACGACCGACTCAGAAACGGCCTGGGCTATGGTGTGAAACTGATGCTGTCCGACTCGCAGACAGAGATCACCCGCTACCCCAACAAAACAGGAGTGATTGCCAGCGACACCTACCGCAAAGGCATGAAGATGGGCGAAATATGGGGATACACGACAGTCGGTATCGCCAAGACCCAGGACGAAATGGATAAGCACCTGGCAAGCCTGCCCAACGGCGGACAAAGTGCCCTGGGTTCTTTATGGGCAGCCGGCGATATCATGTATGCCGACCTCAACGGTGACGGTAAAGTAGATGCCGGAGCCAACACGGCCGGCGATCATGGCGACCTCTCCATCATCGGTAACTCGACCCCGCGTTATCATTTCGGTATCGACCTGACGGCCGATTACAAGGGCTTCGACTTCCGTGCCTTCTTCCAGGGCGTAATGAAACGCGATTACTTCCAGAACAGCTCGACCTTCTGGGGAAGCCACGGCGGTATCTGGTGGTCTACCTGCTACACGCCCCACCTGGATTATTTCCGTGACGAGAACTCCGTTATGGTGCAAGCCGGAGAAGCCGATGTAAACCTCGATGCCTATTTCCCGCGTCCGAGTTTCCGCACGAACATGAATCACAACGTGCAGACACGTTATTTACAGAATGCGGCTTATATCCGTCTGAAGAACGTACAGTTGGGTTATACCCTCCCGTCGTCGCTCACCAATAAATTCTATGTTAACAAACTACGGGTATTCGTATCCGGTGAAAACCTCTGGACGGGCACCAACCTGTTCAAGACATTAGACCCGGAACAGGTAGACGCCGCAAACGGTGACTATCCATTATCTAAAACCCTGTCGTTCGGACTAAGTATAACCTTATAAAACAGAAGAATCATGAATCGCATAAACAGCCTATTAAAACAGATCGCAGGTATCGTCCTGGTTCCGGTATTGTTCTCCTGCAACGATTACCTCGACAGAGAACCTCTGTCGCAGATCACACCGGACTACTATCTGACGGAAGAAAGCCAGCTGGCCTCTTACATCAACAACATATACCCCGGCATCCTGCCCTCCCACGAATCGAGTGTCAACTGGTACGGAACCTTCGGATGGGACAACGGTACGGACAATATGATCGCCAAGGGAGATTACACGGACTACGTGCCCGGCGAACTGAAAACGGCACAGACCGGGGGCGACTGGGAATTCACGAAGATATACCAGTGCAACTACTTCCTGCAACGCGTGGTAGACAAATGGAAAAGCGGAGAGATCAGCGGAAACGATGAGAATGTGAAACATTATATCGGCGAAGTCTACTTCCTGCGTGCCTACGAATACTTCAAGAAGTTGCAAGCATTCGGCGACTTCCCCATCCTCTACCGTCCGCTCCCCGACGAACAGGAAGCGCTGACCGAAGCCAGCAAACGAGCCCCGCGCAACGAGGTAGCCCGTTTCATCCTGGCAGACCTCGACTCAGCCATTGTGATGCTGAAGGAAATATCACCCGATGGGAAAAAGAACCGTCTCTCCCGCAACTGCGCCAACCTGGTCAAATCGAGAGTCGCCCTGTTCGAAGGAACCTGGCTGAAGTATTTCCGCAACACACCTTTCGTACCGGACGGCAATGGCTGGCCGGGCAAACAGAAGGATTACAATGCAAGCTACCAATATCCATCGGGCAGTATCGACAATGAAATCGATTTCTTCCTCGGACAAGCAATGGAAGCAGCCAAAGCGGTGGCCGACGCTGTTCCACTGACGGAAAACACCGGCCTGTTGCAACAGAGCACCGAAGAACCCGCCAACCCATACTACAACATGTATGCGGATGAGAACATGGCCGGTTACGACGAAGTGCTTATGTGGCGCCAATACGACAAAGGCTTGCAGCTGACCCACGGTGCCGTTCAGTTCGCACAGAAAGGAAATGCCGGTTACGGGCTGACGCGCGGCATGGTAAGTACCTTCCTGATGGCGAACGGACTGCCGATCTATGCATCCGGCTCGGGTTATGCCGGCGACGATTATGTAGCCGACGTACGCAAGAACCGCGACGGCCGCCTGTGGCTGTTCCTCAAGGAACCGGGACAGATCAACGTCTTATACCCTTCATCCGACGGTACACACGCCACGCCGGTCGAAACAGTTCCCGACATCACCAGCGGTAACTCCGATGTCTATTACTCCACCGGATACGCCATGCGTAAAGGGGGCAATTTCGATGCCAAGCATTGTGCAAACTTCGGCTCCTTCACCGGAAGCATCACTTTCCGTGCCGCCGAAGCTTACCTGAATTATCTCGAAGCCTGCTACGAACGTACCGGAGCCATAGACGGAACCGCTGCTTCCTACTGGCGTGCGATCCGTACCCGCGCCCATCTGGATACGGATTACAACAAGAGTATTTCTGCAACGAACATGAGTGAAGAAGCGAAATACAACTGGGGAGCCTATTCTGCGGGACAGCTGGTCAATACCACCTTGTACAACATCCGCCGGGAACGCAACTGCGAACTGATGGGTGAAGGCTTGCGCAAGATGGATCTCAAACGGTGGCGTGCCATGGATCAGCTGATCTCCTCCCCTTACCATATCGAAGGGTTCAAACTGTGGGGGCCGATGCAGGACTGGTATAAAGATGAAAGTGGAGCGAGCATCCTGGCGTACGGCGCCAACGACTCCAAGTCGAATGTATCCGATCCGGCGCTGAGCATGTACCTGCGTCCGCAGGAAGTAGCGGCCAACTCATTGATCATGCGGCAAGGCGGGTTCAAGTGGGCTATGGCACACTACCTGTCGCCGATCGCGATACAGAATTTCCTGAACACATCTGCCGATGGCAGCAGTGTGGAAACCTCCCCGATCTATCAGAATCCGGGATGGCCGACGATGCCTAATCTGGGGGCGGAAAGTTTGTAAGGTTATCACTCTTTTCTACGATGGCCGTAACCATGTTGTTACGGCTATCGTACCTTAGGGGTTACGGACACCGCACCTTACCGTGCACAACCACCACACTCGCCCATGCGCACAGACCGCACCCTCCCACGTGCGGTGACCGCACTAAACTCATCAAAAGATAATCCATCTATACGGTAGTATTATCTATTTATTTTCTATGAATAAAAGCGTTTCTTTGCAGAACGCTACTCTTATTCATCATTTACAATTAAATACGCATGAAAAAGTACTTATTCGTCTTACTCTCTTTTTTAACCCTTGTCGCCTGCCGGCAGGCAGATAACACACAATCCCTGCAAGGTGAATGGCTCTTTGCCCTCGATCCTGACGACCGGGGACTGACAGAACAATGGTACAACAGATACCTGAACGAAACCATCCAGCTGCCCGGTTCGCTTCAGGAACAAGGATACGGCAATGATGTCGGGATAGAAACAGCCTGGACGGGGCAGGTTGTCGACAAATCATGGTACGATGCTCCCCAATATGAGAAATTCCGCCAGCCGGGAAATATGAAAGTCCCTTTCTGGTTGAACCCAGAGAAACACTATGTGGGAGTGGCCTGGTATCAGAAAGAAATAGATATACCGCAGTCGTGGGCCAACCAACCGGTAGAGCTCGAACTGGAACGTACGCACTGGGAGACGACGCTCTTCCTCGACGGGAATGAGATGGGTAAGCATGAATCGCTCTCCACCCCTTTCCGGTATGTCTTTAATGAATTGAAGCCCGGAAAACACACCCTGACACTCCGTGTGGATAACCGGGTCAACATAGAGGTGGGAATCAACGCCCATAGCGTCTCCGACCATACGCAGTCCAACTGGAACGGCGTTATCGGGATCATCAGCCTGACGGCTAAACCCTCTCTATATATTAATGATATACAGCTTTATCCGAATATCGCGGATAAGACAGTCAAAGTCGCAGTTACGCTGGACGGTACAGCCGGGAAAGAAGCCTCCACCCTGCTTCTCCAAGTAGAAAAGAAAGACGGAAGTCCTGTTGGACAACCGCAGGAGATCACTATTGCCCCAGGCACCTCCCTGCAACAGGAAGCGACTTTATCGCTGGGCAACGACGCCTTGCTCTGGTCGGAATACAGCCCTAACCTGTATAACCTGCGTGCAACCGTTGAAACCGATGGTAATAAAGAAGAACAATGCCGCACCTTCGGACTCCGCGAGTTCAAAGCCAACGGCACACGTTTCGAAGTAAATGGTCATCCGGTATTCCTCCGGGGTACGCTCGAATGCTGTATCTTCCCATTGACAGGCTATCCGGCTATGGAGAACGGCTATTGGGAGAAGATATACAGCCAGTGCAAGGCCTACGGCCTGAACCATGTCCGTTTCCACTCCTGGTGTCCACCCCGTGCCGCCTTCGAGGTGGCCGACAGCATGGGCGTCTATCTGCAAGTTGAATGTGCCGGATGGGCAACGGTGGGCGACGGCAGTTATTCCGACCAATGGTTCTACGACGAGGGAGACCGTATCCTGAAAGAGTATGGCAACCATCCCTCTTTCTGCCTGATGGCCTACGGAAATGAACCGGGTGGAGCCAACCAGGTAAAATACCTGTCCGAACTGATCGAGCACTGGAAATCGAAAGACCTGCGCCGTGCCTATACCAGCTCCGGCGGATGGCCTTATGTAGAGAATGCGGACTACTGGAATGCTCCCGATCCGCGTATCCAGGGATGGGGAGAAGGATTGCGCAGCATCATCAACGCACAACCGCCGCGTACTGACTACGACTTCGCCCATATTATCCGTCCGAACATGCCGACTGTCAGCCATGAGATCGGTCAATGGTGCGTCTATCCCAACTTCAAGGAAATAGAGAAATATACTGGCGTACTGAAAGCGAAGAACTTTGAGATATTCCAGGAAACACTGAAAGACCATCAGATGGCCGACCTGGCCGATGCTTTCCTGTATGCTTCCGGCCGCTTGCAGACGCTTTGTTATAAAGCC
Organism: Parabacteroides sp. HGS0025; assembly: GCF_000969845.1. Taxonomy (NCBI): domain Bacteria; kingdom Pseudomonadati; phylum Bacteroidota; class Bacteroidia; order Bacteroidales; family Tannerellaceae; genus Parabacteroides; species Parabacteroides sp. HGS0025. Next base: position 1,168,089 of record NZ_KQ033902.1, on the reverse strand, counting down.
GATATAGAAGCTGCCCTCCGCACGCCCGGCTTCGCTGGCTTCCAATTGCTCGACCTGCACGACTTCCCGGGACAGGGTTCCGCACTGGTCGGAGTACTCGACGCCTTCTGGGGTGAAAAAGGGTATGTAACGGGGAAAGAATACAGCACCTTCTGTAACAACACCGTTCCGCTTGTCCGCTTCCCGAAAATGGTCTGGCTGAATAACGAGACACTGAAAGCGCCGGTCGAACTGGCTCATTTCGGTGAGAAGCCTTTACAGGGGGCAAACATCCGCTGGCAGATCAGCAACCGAGCGGGCGAAAACCTGGCACAGGGAAGTTTCGTAAAAGACCTTCCGCTGACCAACTGCATCCCGGCCGGCACTATCGAATACCCGTTGGCCGACATCACTGCACCGACACAGCTTACCGTCAGCGTGGAAGTGAAAGAGACGAACAGCAGAAACGAATGGAACATCTGGGTCTATCCGGCCAAACAGGAACCGATCGAACAACTGCCTTACATTGCCTCCACCCTCGACGACCAGGCAATGACCCGGCTGGAAAAAGGGGAAAACGTCCTCCTGCTGTTGGCTCCCGGACGCATCGCACCGGATAAAGGCGGCGACATCCGTGTCGGCTTCTCTTCCATCTTCTGGAACACTGCCTGGACAAACAAGCAACCTCCCCATACCCTCGGTATCCTTTGCGATCCGAAACATCCGGCACTGGCCGCTTTCCCGACCGAAGGATACAGCGATTTCCAATGGTGGGATCTGGTCAGCAATTGCAACGCAATGGTACTGGATGATTTCCCGGCAGACTACCGCCCGGTCGTACACCTGATCGACGACTGGTTCACGAACCGCAAACTGGGTATCCTCCTCGAAGGGAAAGTGGGTAACGGTAAACTAATGGTGTGCAGTGCCGACCTGCAACGCGACCTCGACAAACGTCCAGCCGCCCGGCAGTTCAAACAGAGCATCCTGCAATACATGGCATCCGACCGCTTCAACCCGTCGGCGCCAATCGATCCGGCTTTGATCCGGGGCTTATACAAAAAGTAAACTTACATGAAACAACTAATTCCTATACTGATCTTCCTCCTGTTTCTGTCCGGCCCGCCTGTACAGGGACAGGAGAAAAAGATCCCGCTGCCTACGGAAGCACAACTACGCTGGCACAACTATGAACGGGTTATGTTCGTGCACTACGGCCCTGCCGCCTGGCAGAACCGGGAATACGATAACTTCACCACCCCGCTCGACCGTCTCAAAGTAGCCGACCTCGACACCGACCAATGGTGCGAAGTAGCCCAATCATGGGGAGCAAAGATGGTATTGTTCGTGGCCAAACACTGCGGCGGCTTCTGCTGGTGGCAGACCGAAACGTCCGACTACGGCGTGAAGGAAATACCCTGGCGCAACGGCAAAGGGGATGTATTGAAAGACCTCTCGGAGTCGTGCAGGAAATACGGACTCGACCTGGGAGTGTATATCTATCCGGGCGACGACCGCTGGGGCGCCGGTATCGGTAGCGGGGGTATCACACAAGATCCTTCCAAACAAGAGGCGTACAACCAGGTGTTCCGCACGCAACTGACGGAAGTACTTTCCCTCTATGGCCCGATCAGCGAAGTATGGTTCGACGGTAACTGCCGCATCCCGATCAAAGATATTCTCGACCGGTATGCCGCCAATTCAGTGATCTTTCAGGGCGAGCAGGCCAACCTGAGATGGGTAGGCAACGAGGACGGTTATGCTCCCTACCCCAACTGGTACACAATAAAGGAGGAAGACCTGACAACCGGTGTCTCCACCGCCCTTCACTCGGATGTGGACGGCGATCGGTATGCCCCGGTAGAGGTGGATGTCCCGCTGCTGAAGAACAAAGGCCATAAATGGTTCTGGGCTCCCGGATGCGACAGCTTGCTGATGACGCAGGAGCAGTTGATGAACCTGTATTACAAATCCGTCGGACGTGGTTCCGTGCTCCTCCTCAACTCCACTCCCGACACAACCGGACTGATCCCCCGCTCACATGCCGCCGTCTATCAGGCTTTCGGCAGGGAGATCGAAAACAGGTTCGGCCATCCGGTACAGCAAACGGCCGGTAAAGGGAATACCTTCGAACTTGACTTTGCCACTCCTACCGAAATCAACCATTGTATCCTGCAGGAAGACCTGAAAGGGGGACAACGGGTACTGGCCTACGAACTGGAAGGATATACCGGGGAAGGCAAATGGATCTCCATCTATAAAGGAAGCTCGGTCGGAAACAAGAAGATAGATCATTTCCCGACTCTCCAGTTGAATAAATTACGTGTCCGCATCACCCGGTCAAAAGATACACCGTTGCTGAAGAACTTCTCGGCCTTCCAGGTGTCCAGTCCCCTCAGCGACCTGCAGGATGAGCGGCAACAAGACAAACCACAGGTAGTAGATACCTGGGATGCCCATACATTCAATGCGGACAACTGGACGGAAATAACCCTCGACCTGACTCCTTTCGTCAACCGGATCGGCGAATACGAGCTCGTCTTCTCCCGCCTGGCCACCGATTACCTGAGCAACAAACCGTCCGATCTGGAGTTTAAAGATCACGAACTGTTCATGTATGGAGAAAAACAAGTATCTTCGCTCATTCTTTTACCGAAGACACATACATGCAGGATTACCCGTTCCCAGCAGACATTGGATGAGTTCCCTACCACGCTGAAGATGAAAGTGAAGAACAAAGGTGCATCCTCCATCGGAGAGATAACGATTAAAAGACTTACATATTAAATTCATAAACAAACACACATGAAACGACTCTCTTTAATCGGCAAAATAGTCTTGCTATTTGCCTTTACGCTGGCTTTCCATGCCGGAGCACAGAATGTTAATCTAAAAACCCGTTCCACCCAGATTGGAATAGACAACACCGGTCACTTCTCCTCCATCCGGGTGGAAGGCAAAGACATCTTGCATGCCGGCAAATATCCGCTTGTAACCGTCTGTGCAGACAATAAACTGATCACACCAACCAAAATGACTGCCAGTGGCAACCAATTGAAACTAACCATGTCCGACGGCGGAACAATCACCCTGAAACAGAAGGAAAGCGACGTATGCATCACACTGGAAGCAACCAATGTTCCGGATAAATATGAAGTATTGCTGTTCGGCCCGCTAGCCGTAAACATCCATGAGGTCGTAGGTGACGTTGTCGGCGTAGCGCAGGGCGACGGCCTTGCCTTCGGCATACAAGCCCTGAACATCAAAACGAATGCCGGCATTCCCGACGAATACGGCAAACTGGTTACCGAGACATACGGTTATTCAGGTAAATCAGCCGAATTGTCGGTTGCCAGCATCCCTGCTTACAAACTGGCCGCCGCCGACATTTCAGACGGTACCGTATTCCATTTCTCCGCCCGCAGAAGAAATAAACAGGAATACCGCCAGGTACAACAGATCGAGAAATCGCTGGTTCTCCCCGTAGAAGGCGAGGACGGCCCGATCAAAGGGGCTAAGATCGCTTTCTTCGGCAGTAAGAACACAGATGCCTTGGCACGTATCGGCGAGATCGAAGTGGAACAGGGACTTCCCCACCCGTTGTTCAACGGCGAATGGGGCAAGACTTCCCGCGCTGCCATGAAGTCCTACCTGATCTCCGACTTCTCGGAAGATAACTTCGACATGATCCTGGACAAGGCAAAAATAGCCGGCTTCGAATATGTCTACCACAGCGGCCCGTTCCTCGACTGGGGGCATTTCAACTGGGATCCGAAATTCACCAAAGACGGTGATGAGGGCGTAAAGAAGATGGTCGACAAGGCCAAAGCGCAGGGTATTGCCGTTGGTGTGCATACCCTCAGCAACTTCACGACCACCAACGATGCCTATGTCACTCCGGTTCCTTCCGAGCATCTGCTGAAACAAGGCGTACTGACGCTCACCTCGGATCTGGATAAAGAGCAGACAGCCATCAAGATCAAGAAGTCAGACTTGTTCTCCATGCCTATGAGCCTTAACGCCATGCAGATAGACAAGGAACTGATCACCTACGGCAGTATGGAAGACCAGGGAGACACTTACCTGTTGAAAGACTGTAAACGGGGCGCTTACGGCACGACAGCTTCTGCCCACGCACAAAAGACTCCGCTTTACAAATTGTGGGATTACCCTTATAAAACGTTATTCCCGGATCTGGTTCTACAGGATAAGTTTGCCGACCGCCTGGCCGAGATCATGAACAAGACAGGCCTGCGCCAGATCTCATTCGACGGCCTGGAAGGTTGCTCCTATACCGGGCAGGACGAATACGCCAACTCCCGTTTCGTTACCCGCTTCTACAACCAGCTGAACCATAACGTGCTGAACGATGCCAGCCGCCTGAGCCATAACCTCTGGCACATCCATACCCGCATGAACTGGGGAGAGCCTTGGGGGGAAGCGATGCGCACGGGTCAGGTTGAGAACCGTATCAAGAACCAGCATTTCTTCCAGCGCAACCTTTTCCCGCGTATGCTGGGATGGTTCCTGATCCGTCTGGCCGACCGTAATTTTGAATGCTCGACCCTGGAAGACCTCGAATGGGCCTTATCCGAATCGGCCGGTTTCGACTCCGGTTATGCGATGACGATCAACAGCAACACCCTGCGCCGTCACGGACAGATAGACAAGTTGCTCGAAGCCATCAAGAACTGGGATAAACTGCGCGAAGCACAGGCTTTCAGCGACGAACAGAAAGCTCGCCTGAAAGATCCGCAAACAGAATGGCACCTGGAAAAGACAGACGAACAGACTTATAACCTGTATCCGCTTTCTATCTCTAAACATTTCCGCTGCAACATGGCTGAAATGCAACCGGGACAACCGGGTGGTGCCGACTGGTCATGGAGCAGCCCGTACGAAAGCGTCTATGCCATCCGTCTGAAAGTAGATGGCGACGGAACGATCAAAGACCCGTCGTTCACCACTCCGAAAGGCGTTATCAAATTTCCTTGTGAGATATCGGATCGCCAGTACCTGCTCTATACCTTCGACGGCAAAGCAGTCGTTACCGACAAGAACTATAACGTGATCAACGAAGTCACCCCGCAAGGCAACGCCCTGCTTCCCGCAGGCTCTTCAGCCGTAGCCTTCTCCTGCGAACAAATCAGCGAGGACGCACCGGAAGTGATTATCCGCTATATTACCAAAGGGACACCAGAGGTGATTAAGCTGAATAAATAAAACAAAACTTGGAACCTATAGTGCTGCTGCATCTCATGATACCGGCAGCACTATAGTCCTACCAATACCAACACTATAGTCCTATCTATGACTGACACAATAGTCCTGAAGCTGTATAACTATTGTGCTACATCAGGTCATACAGGATTCTCCGGTTTCATTTCATTGAACTGCTTCATCCGGTACTCTCTCGGAGAACAACGCACCAGCTTTGAGAACAAGCGGGAGAACTGTGACAGATTACCGATCCCTACCTTTTCAGCGACCTCGACGATCGACATATGTGAAGTAAGCAATAAGGTCTGTGCCCGTTCGATCCGTTTCATCTGGATGTATTCGCAGGGGGGCATACCGATGATCCGTTTGAATATCTTTGAGAAATGATCGGAAGTGATACACATCCGGTCGGCCAGTGTCGTGACGGATATCCGTTGATCCAGATGCTTGTTGATATATTGAAGCGCCACATCCAGCTTTTCGTACGAGCTGTTCACTTCCGGCACACGCAGGCAGTCCTCGGTGATGAAGCGGGAGAAAAGCTGCAACAAGATACCGCTGCTCTCCACTGTCGTTGAAAAAGAAGAGACCGGGATTTCATTCTCTTTCGTATAGATATTCCGGTCGTTATCGTAATGCTTCGGGTCGGATGTAGGAAGCGACTTATCCGGGTTCAAAGCCAGAAAACGCTCCATCAGCGAATAGTCCATCGGAGTGGCTGCGACCTGCAGGTTCATCTTCATCGGGCTGCTGATGCCTTTACCGCCTGTCGTCTCGTCAAAGAAACAGATATAGTAGTGTTCCATGAAATCGTCGCACTCATAACTATGGAAGGCAAACTTAGGAATAAGGAAAAGCTGTCCGGGCAATAACTCATACCCTTTCTGATTAATATAAACGACTCCCCGCCCTTTTGTAATCAGATAAAGGCGGTAGAACGGACTGATCACATCCTGATAATTCCACCAGGTTTCAACCCGGGAATAGTCGGCATAAAGCAAAGGTAACGACAAATCATAAGGTGAATAAGATACAAGCATATCAGACAATTATGGGTTAACCGCCGTAAATGTAGAAATAATTTTCCAATTCACAATATCGGATTATGCAAAGTATCCGTCTTATTTTGTCAAAGTATATAGAAAGAGATACTTTACTTTTGTATCAGTATAACTTTCTAATCTAAATTCATCATGACTCGCCTTTTCACAGTGTTACTTATTCTGTCCGGGCTTCTCAGCTCGTCGATGCTCTCTGCACAGGACTCCTGGCAAAGCCTGATAAACCGGCTGACCTATTACTCGCCCGAAAAATATAAATCGGCCGTTAATAACCTGAAAAAGAAATATCCTGACAGCTATCGGCCGGATACCGGTTGGGAGAAGGCTGTCAGCGAACTGGAGACCAATAAGGAGACGTTGATCAGCGGCCTGAAAGCCAAAGATACAAAAGCGGAAAAACAAGCCACCAAACTGTTGCAACAACTGGATGCCGCCCTACTGGCTAACCCATTGCTGGCCGACAAACAGGTCGTTGCCATCCGCAGAACCCTGGGCGACAAAGCCCGTAAAGCCATGAGTGGTGAACTGGGAATAGCCCCTTCCAACTTCCAGAACAACTCCGAGATAGGAACCCCCAAAGGGGGATGGACAAACGAATTCGTTTCACTCGACATCATCCCCGGCAAAATAAAACAAACCACACTCTATAAACCGGAACCCGGAATGATCATCACTGACCCGGAACCTCATTTCGACGGTAATAAACTCATGTATTCCTCTATCGGTTCATCCGACCACTGGCAACTGTTCGAACTCGACCTGAAGACCGGAAAGACCCGGCAACTAACCCCTGATACATATAAAGATTTCGACAGCTTCGACGGTTGCTACACCCCCGACGGACGGTATATCTTCTGCTCCACCGGCACCTTCCTCGGATTGCCTTGTACAGACGGAGGGAACAAAATGTGCGGATTATTCCTGTATGATCCGAAAACAGGGCGAACCCGCCAGTTGACTTACGACCAGGACAGCAACTGGGGACCAGTCATCATGGACAACGGTACCGTACTCTATCAGCGTTGGGAATATGCCGACCTGCCCCATTCCAACTCGCGCCTGCTGTTTACGATGAATCCGGACGGCACCACACAATCGGCCTTCTACGGTTCGAACTCCTACTTCCCGACCTCATTCTTCAATGCCCGCCCCATACCGGGACGGCCGTCGGCGGTAGTCGGTATTGCCTCCGGCCATCACAGCGTTTCACGCAGCGGACGCATGCTGATTATCGATACCAACAAAGGCCGTCATGAAGCGGACGGAGTCGTTGCCGAGATCCCGTATGCCGGCAAAAAAGTGGAAGCTATCGTTCGCGACCGCCTGCCCGACGGTATCTGGCCACAGTTCCTGCAACCGTATCCGTTGAACGATACCTACTATCTGGTGTCCATGAAAGAGAATCCGGAAAGCTTGTGGGGGCTTTACCTGGTCGACACGTTCGATAACCGTACCCTGATTGCCGAAGAGGAGAACGTCGCTTACCTTGAACCGGTGTTGATGGACAGCCGTAAGACACCGAATGTAATTCCCGACCGTGTCGATCTCGCCTCTTCAACTGCTACCGTATTCCTGCAAGACATCTATGAAGGCGGAGGACTGAAAGGGATTCCGCGTGGGACAGTCAAGAAGCTACGCATCGGTTCATTCAACTTCAGCCCTTGGGGCCAAGGCGGATTGCTGGGTACCATCGGTATGGATGGGCCGTGGGACATCAAACGAATCCTAGGTGAAGTGGATGTCGAAGAAGACGGTTCGGCCATGTTTACCATCCCAGCCAATACGGCCGTATTCGTACAACCGCTGGATGCAGAAGGAAAAGCATTGCAAATCATGAGAAGCTGGTTCACCGGCATGCCAGGCGAAACAGTCTCTTGTATCGGTTGCCATGAAGAAAAATCGACTATCGCCATTCCGAAGCGGACAAAAGCATCCTTGCAAAAACCGCAGGATATCAAAGAATGGTATGGAAAAGAAAGAGGATTCAGCTACCGCCACGAAGTACAGCCCGTTCTAGACAAATATTGCATCTCTTGCCACAATCAGGACAAACCCGGAAAGCCTTACCTGAAAGGGGACAAATGGATCGATGACTGGACTTCGAACATATCGGGAAGAGCCTGGAAGAACGGCGGACACTTTACACTCTCGTATGCCAACCTGCACCGTTACGTACGCCGGCCGGGTATCGAAAGTGATATGCACATGCTCGTTCCGATGGACGTGCATGCCGATCAGACCGAACTGATGCAGATTCTCCAGAAAGGCCACTACGGTGTCAAGCTGGACAAAGAATCTGTGGAAAAGCTCTCCTGCTGGATAGACTTCAACGCTCCTTTCCACGGACGTCGTTCCGACATTCCAAAGTTTGAAGATGCAGAACAGAGCAACGAACTGCGGAAACTATACCGCGAAATGTTCGGTGCTCCTAAGTCGACTACCGAATGGTTGCCGGAAATCCCGCAGAATATCGAACCGGTCCGGTTTGAAAAGGAACAAAAAGCAATAGGCGATACCTTACTGGAGAAATGGCCGATCTACAACCCGACAGAAAAGCCTTACGACCAATGGAACGACACCCAATGGAAGCAACTGGCTCTGGGTAACTTCCAGAAAAGCATCCCATTGGGTAACGGCCTGACACTCGAACTGGTAAAAGTACCGGCCGGCTCCTTTATCATGGGTAGCGACCGTCACCCGGACGAATTGCCACAGACCATCGTACAGGTGGACAAACCGTTCTGGATGGGACGTTTTGAAGTCACCAACGCACAATTCAGAGCCTACGACCCGGAACACGACAGCCGCGACGAACACCGTCATGGTTACCAGTTCGGACGCAAAGGCTACTCGATGAACCATCCCGACCAGCCGGCTGTCCGTATCTCCTGGCAGGAAGCGATGGATTATTGCAAGTGGCTGTCGGAAAAGACAGGTATGAAGTTCTCGCTCCCCACCGAAGCACAGTGGGAATGGGCTTGCCGCGCCGGAAGCGATACGCCGTTCTGGTATGGTAATATGTCCGCCGACTTCTCCGGCTATGCCAACCTGGGCGATATCAAGCTGAAAGAGTTTGCCGCCTGTACCGCTTATAAGTTCTACGAGAGCGCGATGGTCATCGAAAACCCGAATAAGTATGACGACTGGATTCCGCGCGACACCACGTACAACGACGGCGGCTTTATCTCCGAACCGGTGGGACGCTACATCCGTAACCCGTGGGATCTGTTCGATATGCACGGAAACGTATGGGAGTGGACATTATCGAGCTACCAACCTTATCCGTACAACGAGAACGACGGCCGCAACGGGATCACCTCCGAAAACGGCAAGCGTGTCGTACGCGGCAGTTCCTGGTACGACCGCCCTTACTGGGCGACCTCTTCTTTCCGTCTGCCCTATCGCGAATACCAGAAAGTATATAATGTAGGATTCCGTGTAGTAATGACTGAAGAATGACAAAGTGCTGTTTAAAATATTTGTTTTGTATAGTAGTAGTAATTAGCACCTGTTGCTCGTGCAGCAACACCAGAGAGAAGTTACTTGTTTCCGGCTGCGGCTGGAAACAGGTAGCGATCCTGGACAAAGCGACAGGCACGATCGAGTGGAGCCATCCGCTCACCCCCGGGGAAGATTGCAACGACGTAGAGATTACACCGGATGGTCATATCCTCTATGCCTATACTTCCGGCGCCCGTCTCATCACCCGCGACCAGCAAACCGTCTGGGACTTCAAAGCTCAAAAAGGTGAAGAACTGTTTACCGCCACGCATCTGCCTTCCGGCAATTACATGCTGGCAATCTGCGGCAACCCTTCCCGTATCGTGGAACTCGATGCCAGCGGCCAGCCGGTAGACGAACTGCAATTCGACACCAGCATCACCGGTGTGCACGACCAGTTCCGGCAGATCGTGAAGACTCCGCAAAATACCTACCTGATACCGCTTATGGGGAAAGGGGAAGTCGTTGAAATGAACAAAAACAAGGAAATAGTCAACCGGGCCGAATGCGGTGGCAATCCGTTTGCCATCCAGATACTGCCTAACGGAAACTGGCTGGTATCCTGTGGCGACGCGCATAACTTCGTGGAGATCGATCCCGCCGGAAAACAAATCATCCGGAATGTCGGTGACGACGACCTGCCGGATATCTCCCTCCTGTTCGTGGCCGAACTCGTCCGTTACAAAAACGGCAACACATTGATAAGCAACTGGAACGGACACAGCCAGGATAAATCGCAACCGCTATTGGTAGAGGTAGATCCCGACAACCGGGTCGTATGGACGCTTCCCCTGCATCCGGATATAGTCAATATCTCGACGGTCTATTCATTTCAGGAATAACAGGCCTTAACTACCATACTTTTACACTATAGTGCTGACAGCCTTAACACTACTATGCTAATACAGTTAACACTATAGTATGAGTTGTACTGACACTACTATTCAAAAAGGATACGGAAACGGGTCAACCCGTCTGCATACGTACGCAGGGAGAAAGAGCAGTTCTGTTTCTGCAAGACTTCGCGGATAAAGATCAGGCCGATCCCCTGCCCGTTCGGTTTGGTGGAGAAGAAAGGGCTGAATAGCTTGGCTTCGGTTTCCTTGTCTATCCCTTTACCTGTATCGGCTATTTCCAGGCAGACCGGATGATGCGAAGTGCGGATGTAAATCTGCCCGTCATGGTCGATCGACTCCGCTGCATTCTTTATGATATTGACCAGCACCTGCTCGAAGAGGGCACTGTCGAGCTTTACGACAGGCGAAACGTCGTCGAGTTCCATGATGATCCGGATATTACGGTTCCGGCAAATCGTCTCCATAAACCGCTTGCAGGAAGTAACGACCGCATTCAGTTTATGGTTTATCGCCTGCGGCTCGGGAATACGCACCACATCCGCAAAGTTCGTAATGAAATGGCTCATGCTGTAACAACGTTCGATGGAGACACGCAAGACCTCGCATATATCTTCCGTATTTTCCAGTTCGCTGAAGGTCGATTCGAGCGTATCCAGAGTAGAAGTTATGCCGGCTGTCGTATTATTCACTTCATGGGCGATCATGCGGATCACCTTTTCATACGCCTTCTTTTCTGCCTTGAATACTTCCTGCGTCAGCACTTCCACCAGGTAGAAAGAATGATGAAACCCACGGTCTACGAAAGAGGAATGGGTACATTTATAGATATTGGCATCATTCAGGCGGATGGTCTGCGACTCGTACAAAGGGATATTCACCAGTTCCGCTGCCAACGGCGAGTCTATATCGGTCAGGGATTTACCGGCAAAACCGACGGTGGACGGCTGTCCGAACATTTTATGTGCCGCCGGATTGACAGACAGGATCACATTATCCAGATTCAGCATGATAACGCCCATCGGAGAAGCATTGATCAGCAGATCGAGGAAATGGTTCTGCTCCCTCAGATGCAGACGCTCGTTCTTAAGCTGCTCCATCATCTTATTGAAGATGTCGACAATACGGTCGGCCTCTTTCTGCCCTACCCGGCTCAGGCGGGAACTGAAGTCCTGCTCCTTCAGAAGCTCCATACCGTTTCCGATAATATCCAGCGGTTTGATGATACGGCGGTAGAAAAGGATCAGATAAAGAACGGAAATGAACACCAGTCCCTCCACGACAAAAAACATGACGGAGGAGTAATTGTAGAATACGTGATAGGTCATCACCCCCATCACGGTCAGCAACAACCCGGTCAATATCCAGAACAGTCCTTTTACCCTCATCCGTCTGTCATTTATTTATCTGTGGGAATATCATATTTCTCCAAACGGCGGTACAGGGCAGCCCGGCTGATACCGAGCGCAGAGGCCACATGCGATAGGTTGCCGTTATGCGTTTCAAGCGCCTGAAGGATCGTTTGCCGTTCTATTTCATCCAGCGTCATGCCTTCAAAGCTGGGAGCACTTCCTTTCGTAACTGCCTGGGTATTTCCCAGGTTCAGGCACTGGCTTTCAAAATCAGCCACGTCCAGCAACGATTTGCCGGAGACGAGCATCGTCCTTTCCACCAGGTTCTTCAGTTCGCGGATATTGCCCGGATAAGGAAGACGTTGCAAGAAAGCCTTTGCATCGGCAGAGAAATCGACACGAGGCAAACCGTTCACCTCCGATTGCTTATCCGCAAAATAACGCGCCAGCAAAGGGATATCGTCTTTCCGTTCCCGCAAAGCAGGCAGATGGATCGTGATCAGGTTAATACGATAGAACAAATCTTCGCGGAACGTACGGGTGGCTACCATTTCCGGCAGGTTACAGTTCGTAGCGCTCACCACACGGATATCCACCTTCCGGGGGCGACTGTCGCCCAATACCTCGAAAGTCTGATCCTGCAATACACGCAACAGTTTCACCTGGCAGGACAATTCCAGATCGCCTATCTCGTCCAGAAAGATCGTACCTTTGTTAGCCATCTCGAAACGCCCGGTACGGTCGATATAGGCATCCGTAAAGGCACCCTTCTTATGTCCGAACATTTCACTTTCAAAAAGGCTTTGGGACAATCCGCCCAGGTTGACCTTCACAAAAGCCTCCTTCACACGCGGGCTGTTTGCATGGATAGCTTCAGCAATCAGTTCCTTCCCGGTTCCGCTTTCGCCGGTGATCAGTACCGAAGCATTGGTCGGGGCTATCCGTGAAACCGTGCCCAGCACGTCCATCAGTGCGTCGCTCTGTCCGATGATCTTGGCAAAATGGAATTTATTATCCGCATCGTTCCGGTTGAGCGGAGCCTTCTCTATTTTCTTCTGCTCGTTCAGTTCGAGAGCCGTACGGATCGATTTGAGCAGTACCAGGTTGTTCCAGGGCTTGGTTATAAAATCGAAAGCGCCGGCTTGCATACCCTGCACAGCCAGCGAAATTGAACCCCAGGCAGTCATCAGGATAACCGGCACATCGGGTTGAAATATCTTTACCTGTTTCAATAATTGAATTCCTTCTTCTCCCGTCGTAGTCAAGGTAAAGTTCATATCCATAAGGATCAGCTGCGGCGTCTCTTTGCGCACGATCGCCAACGCTTCTTCAGGCCCCGGAACAGCTTCCGGTTCAAAGCCTGCCCGCTTCAGCAAAAAGGATAGCGAAGAACGAACAACTGCATCATCATCTACAATTAATATCATATCGGTGTCTTTTTGGGTTTGTAAAGATACGAATTATCTCCTTACTATTTCTTCAAAATCGGCATCCAGATTACGATCATTGAGGAAATCATAGAGGGTGACGCTGCGCACATTATAGAAATAATTCCAGAAACCGTACAACTCGCGGATATGCTTTTGCTTGGCATCGTCTTTGGATTGCTGGGCGTCGTTCAGGTCGAGGATATTGATCTTACCGATCATAAAGGTTTCTATCGAAGTCTGATAACGCTTCTGTGCAATCTCGTCGGCTTCGGCTGCAATCTCCAGCTGGGCGGCCTGGTTGTTGAAGTTCTCCACCAGCAGGAAGATATTCTGGTTGAATGTCATCTGGTTCTGGCGGTTTTTGGAAAGTACCACTTCGCGGTTCGACTCAGCCACTTTTACCTTCCCTTTCCGTTTGCCCCAGTCGAGGAGCGGGATACTGAAACCAACCTCTACCACCTGGTTATCCTTCAGCGGATTGTAAGCTCCGGCAAAATCATAGTCTTTTCCAGTATACCCCACGGAAGCAAACAGGTTTATATCGCGACGCTTCCCTTTGGCGGTGGCAACGGCATAATCGGCTTCCAGTTGTTCGCGCAGGATACGTTTCGCAAACGAGTTATTTTCCTGCGCCTTTTCCAATACATCCTGGTAAACCAGACGCATATCGGGTACAGACTCGGGGATAACCGGCTCTATCACATCTTCTTCGCTCAACCCCAGGAAAGAACGGAGCTGGAACATATTTGCGTTCAGGTTCGACTGTGCTTCCGTTAGTTTGCCTTTCGCCTGCAAAGCGGATAGTTTGAGTTGCATCAACTCACTTTCGGAGATATGACCGATCTTACGTTTAGCGACAGCTATCTCATATAGTTTATTGGCATTCTCGAGGTTTTGCTCCGAAGTGAGCAGGTTCTCTTTTGCCAGCAGAAGGTTAAAGAAATAGGCGATCGTGGAGATGGTAACCTCTTCCACACTCTCGATATAGGCGGCTTTCGCCTCCTGATAACGTACGGGCTCGATACGGCGTTTCCATTTCTGGTCGTTCACCCCGAAGATAGGCTGTGTCAGGGTCAGCCCGATCGGGACGCTCATAAATTCATTGTAGGCACCGTGTCCGAGCTGACGCGAGAAGTTGAGCGACGTATTCAGCGAGATCTTACCTCCGGTTAGCGCAATGTTCTGATCGATGGAGATAGCCCCGTCCATAGATAGGTTATTGTCCTGCACGAACGCATAGGTACCATCTGGCTGTTGGTTACGGCTGTATTGCTTGCTGTAGCTGGGGATCGTTCCTTTGAAATTCATTTCCGGCAACTGGTCTGCTATGTGGGTGCGGTATTCCCAGTAAGACGTTTTCAGTTCGTTGAGGGCTACAGCGGCATCCACCGACTGGAGTTGTGCCAGGCTAATCGCCTCTTTCAGGGTCAGTTTCACTATATTCTCCTGTCCTTCCGCATGCAAGCCGGATACGGTCAGCAACAAAGATGCGATAGCTATATATATCTTTTTCATTGTTATAAATGTTTTTGCCTTTCCACAGGCAAAAGCTATGCCAAAAAGATATACAACTGATTTACTGAATCATAGCCACCTTCGATAGTGTCCGATAATGAACAGTGTGTCCGATATCGTTTCTTCTCCTTTCGTATACCTATTATATTTCGATATATTCTGCTGCGATTGATCTGTATGAAATACAGATTTATTACCTTTGGTGGTCTTAGAAAACAACTTACACTTATGTGAAACCATAACAAAGATAAAATGAAAAGCTTATTGGTATTTTTGATGATCGGTGTATCATCCGTAATGGCCCAGACTGAAAAGATCGACCTGACTGTCGCCCAAAAGATCAAGCAGGAAGAACAACTGAATTCCGACATAGAGCGGTTATCTTACCGTTTGCTGGATTATGCCGGCCCCCGCCTGACTGGGTCTGACGGGATGGAGAGAGGTTATAAAGTAGCCAAAGAAATGATGGAGGAATACAAGCTGTCTAATCCCCGCATCGAATTTGCCCGTGACTGGCCGCGTGGCGGATGGGATATCGAAAAGGCTTACGCCGCAATGACGTTACCTTATTATATACCCATCTTTCCGGCTCCGGTAGCCTGGACAAACGGCACAAACGGGCCGGTAAAAGGGGATGTTGTACTGATCACTGCCACAAACGACAAAGAATTGCAGGCATTGAAAGGGACACTGAAAGGAAAGATCGTACTGATGCCGTCTGTTACGGATTATAAGATCAGTTTCGAACCTATGGCCCGCCGGCATACGGAAGAGTCTTTAAGGCAAACAGCCGAATATCCGATCACTAAAGTACAGCCCCGTCGCCGCAGACCCGCCCAGGCCATCGAAGGAAGCGAGTTGTCTTATGCCGAAATACTGAGTTTTGTACACAAGGAGAATCCGGCCGTCATTATCCATGAATCGGGGAATTACAGTGTTCCGGGATTGAACTTCCATAAATTAGAAGAAGCCGGCCCCGTACCTTGCGAACTAAATATTGCCTGCGAAAACCACGGCTTGATGGAACGCTTGATCAGGAACGGTGAAAAGGTAGAAATGGAAGTCGATATCGCCGTTAAATTCGAGTCTGACCGCAAGATATATAACGTCATAGCCGAGATACCCGGCACCGACCCCAAACTGAAGGACGAACTGGTCATTATCGGCGGCCATCTGGATTGTTATCATATGAGTCCGGGAGCCGGTGACGATGGTGCCGGATTTATTGCCATGCTTGAAGCCATGCGTATACTGAAAGCCATCGGTGTACAACCGAGACGTACGATCCGTGTCGCTTTCTGGGGTGGTGAAGAAGTGGGCCTGCATGGTTCGAGCGGTTATGTGGAGCAGTTTGTGCAAGACCCGGTAACCAAAGAGAAAAAGAAGGAATACAATAAGATATCCGCTTACTTTAATTCCGATTATGGCCCAGGGAAATTCAGGGGTATATTTACCCAGGATAACCTACAGGTCTATCCGATCTTTACAGAGTGGATGCAACCTTTCCTGGATACAGGCTTTACGACTGTTTCCAACCGGAGCGTCGGCAGTACGGATCATATACCTTTCGACAATGCGGGTATTCCTGCTTTCCAGTTTATCCAGGATCCTATGGAGTGGGGACGCCATTCGCATCGCACACAGGATTTCTCCGACCGCCTGGTACTGGACGATATACGCCACAATGCAGTTATCGTCGCCTGGTTCGCTTATAATGCAGCAATGAGGGATGAGATGATGCCCAGGAAATAATAGCCAAGTTTGTAGGGGCAGGGTTGCCCCTACAAACTTCATATATCCCTTACAACAAACACATAATCTCCCGATCCGACTTCGACACAATAGAAACCATCTGCAAACCCGGCTGCTTTTACATCCTGTACAGTATCCAGCGGACGACCGCTTTCCGTTATTTCCGAACCGGTCGATGAAGGGAGACAGATACTGGCTGTTGCATTGACCGGGATCGTTACCCGGAGTTCAAAGGTATTGCCTTCTTTCTTCCAATTGCTTACAATCGGGCCGTTCACTGAGCGATAAGTACAGTTTACCCATGTCAGGTCACCGGCAGGTTGCGGTTTGATCCGGATTTTACTGAAACCGGGAGCCATCGGGTTTATTCCGGCCAACGACTGATAGAACCACTCTCCTACACTACCGAACATCGGGTGGTTTTGAGAATATACATTATCCGAATACTTCCAGGTTTCCCATAAGGTTGTTGCTCCGGATTCGAGCATATGCCCCCAGCCGGGGAAATCCTTTTTCGTGACCATTTCATAGGCAATATCATTCCGGTTATTCTGACGCAATACTTCCAGAATAGCGGGAACACCGAAAATGCCGGAAGCGATATGTCCGTCCCATTTCCCGATAGCTTTCAGAAAGACGGCAAAGACAGCTTCCTTTTCACTTTCCGGAATCAGATCATAAAACAAGGCGAATGCCTGGGCTGCCTGTGTGGCATTTGCCACTTCCCCTGTTCCGGGTTTCACGAATTCTTTTATAAATGATTCCTTTATATCCGCTGCCAACAGGGAATATTCCTGTGCATCCTTCGGCCGGCCTGTCAATGAGGCAAACTCAGCCAGTAAAATCACATGATGATAATAATGCGCGGTAGCGAACAAGGCGGGAACGCGTTCTTCCAGGCTCTCATGATCGTTGATACAAGTCCCGATCCGGTTCTCTTTCGCTTTTGAACGAAGGAATTCAACTTGTTTGCGCAAGGTCGGATAAAAGGCTTTTATTGTCCGCAGGTCACCATAATATTCATACAACTGCTTCTGCATGAAAGCGAAAGCCAGTTGCCACCCGATCGGGCCGGAGTCGTTCCCCAGTCCCATATCGGCTATCCCGTTATAAGGGGCCGTTTCGGTCATTCCCCCTTCAGGGCGCTGGTCGTTGGCAAAATCATGGAGCGCCTTCCGGTAGAAGTTCTCCATGTCGTAGAACCAACAGAACGTACGGGCAGTCCCGACAATATCGCCACCATAACCGAACTTCTCACGTGCCGGACAGTCGGATTGCACACTGAAAAGATTACTGCGGAACGTATAATCCAGCACTTTATCCAAACGGTTCAGCATCGGATCGGAACATTCGAAAGACCCGGTTCTTTGCAGATCCGCACTCAGCCGGATCCCTTCCACATCCGATAAAGACGGGCGACCCGGCCATCCCGTTATCTCCACATACCGGAAACCGTGGAACGTAAAGCGGGGCGACCATATCTCTTCCCCCTCTCCTTTCAACGTATAGACATCTTCCTGCCAGGCAGTCTGCGGTTGACCGGCGGTTTCCCAATCGGCATCCCAGACCCTTTTCTGCTGTCCGGCAACGGAAGTCATCACATTCAGGCTTCCGTCCGAATAAATATCTTCCCCGTAACGGATCCTGACAGTCGAGCCTTTCTCCCCTCTAACCCTGATACGCGCTACACCGGCAAAGTTTTGCCCCATATCGAAGACAAACTCTCCCGGACGCGTTTCCGTCATCCTCACGGGGTTGATCACTTCTATCTCCCGGATAGGTGGTTGCATTTGAGCCGTCAGCTGTCCGGCCGGGGCATCAGCAACCGGCACGGCCTGTTTCCAGCGGCTGTCGTCGAATGGGCAAGTGTTCCAACCGGATATTTCATTGCGGGCATCATACTGTTCACCGAGATAGACGTTGTTACGCATAACCGGGCCGGTAGTTGTTTTCCAGCTTTCATCCGTACAGATTGTTTCCACCGACCCGTCGGTATACCGGATGCGAAGCTGTGCTTTCAGGCAAGGGCGGCCGATCGTCAGGTACTCCCGTAAGGGTTTGAAAATACGCATAGGCAGCGGGTTGTAATATCCGTTGCCGAGCATGACCCCGATCGCGTTTTCTCCCGAGCCGATCAACGGGGTTACGTCATAGGTACTGTATAATATTTGTTTACCGTAATTCGTCCAGCCCGGATCAAGGACATGGTTGCCGATACGTTTACCGTTCAGGCTGGCCTCATAATATCCAATACCGGCAATATACAGACGCGCTTCCTGCACCGTTTTAGCGGGACGGAACGTTTTACGGAAAAGCGGGGACGGATCGTCTTTATAGAAATCTTCCTCTTTCTCCGGTGCCTTCGAACCATCACCGATCCAGACGGCTTTCCAGTCTGCCGGAGACAGCATGGAAGTTTCCCAAAAGGCCGGCTCACTCCAAGCGGACACTTCCCCTTCCCGGTCATAGGCACGGACACGCCAGTAGTAGCGGGTAAAAGGCTTCAACTTCCTACCGGAGTAAACGATATTTACATTTTGCCGGCTGTTGACTTTCCCGCTTTTCCAGACCAACCCTTTCCCGTTCCGAAGATCATCTTCCTTCAAAGCGACTTGTATCTCATAGGCTGATTGCAGTTGGTTACGGGCCTGTGACTCCAATTGCCATCCCAGCACGGGATTAAGTGCATCCACTCCCAGCGGGTTTTCCACATACTCGCAGGTCAACCCCTTTAGTTGTAAGGACTCGGCTCCGGCAAAAAGTGCGATACCTGCCAGGAGGCAGATAAGTATTCCTATTCTTCTCATAATCATACTAATTTAACAGGGCCAATCATTCCTGTCGGCAGCCATTTCTGATGGCGAGTCCACGACTGTCCGGTTTTATTCTCCGGGGTAGCTTTCAGATAGTTACCTACCGTAGTCGTGATCTTCACCTGCAATGTCTTGACAGGCGCCTTTGCCAGATGTTCCGGCAACTGATACACACGATTGCCATACCATTTACATCCCAGACTTTCCCCGTTCAGGATCACTTCCGAAACACCGTAGACCTTTCCCAGATCCAGATAATAGAACCCGGCTGCATCTTCCACCGTCTTTTCATAATACAGCACACCGGCAAATCCCTGCGTAGCCGGATCGACCGACCAATCTACCAGGGTATCGATCTCCAGTTTTTTCGTATCTCCGTTGATATGTTCCATCCGGACATTCCAGCCGTTCAGGTTGACGGGAGATGAGCTTTGTAACGGTATGGCAGGAATAGCCATCTTGTTTGCCTTGGCTTCCTCAAATACGATCAGTTGGGAAGCGGCAGGCCCCAGATTGATATTCAAGACGGAACCGGATGCAGAAGGATAAGGTGACCGTTCGCCTGTTTCCGGACTCCAGAGCCAGGGCGTTTTACCGTTGTCAGCAAATGTGGCTTGTATGCGGATCTCATCATCCGGGTTACAGTTCGTGATAAAATAGATATCCTTGTCCCCCGCCTGATGGCGTATCTGGCTGACATAAGGACTCGGAGTATCAATTTTCATATAAGGGACAATATCGCATTGCTGTTGTACCCCTCGGAACCAGGATACCGGCTCGACCGGAGCTTCCACCGTAAAGAGCTGTGACGAATAAGCTTCCCTGATCCTGCCGATCGTCTGTTTCACCTTTTCGTCGTTCGTTTGATGATCTTTATATCCCGGTGATTTATAAGGTTCTTTTCCTACAAAGATCAGTTTGCCACCCGCCTTCACAAAGGCAAGCAAGGCCTCTGCCGTGGCCGGCATCATCGACTCGACTTCGAGCAATATCAGGGTATGATACTTCCTTTTATTGAAAACCAGATTGCCCTTTTTAAAGCTGCTCTGCTGAATGATCCCTTCACTGATATAATCGCAACTGTTTCCGTTCCGGTGGATCGCCTCCCATACCTTATATTGATAGGACGGATAATGCAGTCCGGGGAACGGGTCACGCTGCGGCCCGTGTATCGTCCACATATCCGCCAACGGATGCATCACGGCGATGTCGGCAAAGAAATCGGACTCCTGAAGCACGGTCGATATGCGGGTTTTGTACGTCGCCCACAGATTAAAATAAGGCCACCAGGTATTGCGTTCGTTCAGGAACGTGCCGTACATGACCCATCCGGGGAACGGTACTTCCAGCGGACTATAATTAAATCCGTGCAGGATAGAATGGGTCACGCCGGAAAGGTTACTCTGGTCGCCCGTCATCTTGATCTTTTCGAGCGTGGCGTTAAAGACATTTCCGGTATTGGTTATTTCTTCGCAACTGACTAACCTTTTCCCCGAATAATGGGCGGCCGATGCGACAAATTTATTCACATTCGTATCGGTGGGCGATTTAATAAAGACATCTTTCTCGCAACCGTCCGCATTCCAGAACCATGTTTCGCATTCGGGAATATCCACTTCCAGGGATGCTTCCAGCGGATGGAACTCACGGCCATAGGTTTGTATCCTCGACTTGAAACCGTATTTATTGCACCACTCCGTATAGGGCTTCAGGAAACGATCCCGGACAATATCCATACAGGTAACAAAGAAGTCATACCTTACACGGTCTACCTCTTCCTTGGCCTCGCCGGACAAGGTCGTTGCCAGTGCCCCCTCGACGGCATGCCCCATATGGCCGACTTTATAGAGGATAAAAGGCAGATAAGGCTCAACATCATATCCCCGGCGAGTCTGAAACTCTTCCAGGAAATCATGGCACCAGTTGGCCCCTTCCAGTTCCATGCTGTCGCAGAACAAAGCACGGAACCCTTTCAGGTTGCCGATAGCGGGGAAGAGTTTATCCGACATCCTGTTGAGGAACTTCTCCACTGCTTGCTGGTTGTAATGGTTCAGCACTGGCCCGGCAGCACCGGGAGCACCGTTGATAACGGCCTGGAAACCGGTCACTTTCACCAGTGCATACAGGATATGTTCACCTTCCGGCAGATCGATGGAGATTACGTCCGCCCCTTTCTCAAAAGGAAGGTCTATGGCGGGGGTGAATGCCGACATTTCCACCGGAGCCAGGCAGAGGGAGTATAACTCGCTGGTTGCCCCTTCGTATTTGGATGCGACCTGCGGAGAGGCTTCCGCCAGCAGGTCGGCTGTTTTCAGTTCTATCTTTCCCGGCCCTTTTACTTTCAGGGCGGTCTGTGTCATTAGCTGGGTCTGTTCTTCCGGTTGCAGGAACTCGCCCCCGAAAGGCCAGCCCGAACCGACGATGATATCGCATATCATGCCCCGTTCTTCCGCTCCCTTGAGTGCGGTCTTTACCATTTCGATCCATTCGGGGCTTAGCCATTCCAGAGAAGGTATTCCCAGATCATCCCCTCCCGGAAAACGGATCGGGTTGATCTCGACACCTCCTATACCGGCGGTCTTCATTATGTCGAGTTCGCGCAGGATCTCTTTTGCCGTTACTTTATCGCCGTTCCACCACCAACGAACAAAAGGTTTTGAAGTGACAGGCGGGTTCTGAAACAACATAAACAGCCTGTCGCTTTCGTCATTTTCACTGTCAACAAAGCGGCATCCTTGCATAAAAGGTAAGCTAAGAGCTGAAATCACACTGGACTTGATAAAGGTTCTTCTTGAAAGAGTCATATTCATGGATTATTGATTTGCAAAAAGTTAACTTCGTAAATGTAGATAAAAACTTTATAACAGGAACTAGCTGAAGCACAGAAAATAACAAAATAACGCAACTTTGAATGCAGTGTCATTATTGTAACATTTAATATCATTTATGCAACGTTTGTTCCCAGGAGAAAGAGTAGTTTTACCAACTATTTATACCCTGATCTACCTATACGTTATATTCAGTCTGCATCATCCCATCCACGAATTTAAAAGCGTTTCTATTGTGTCGATCAATTATTGTCCTATAAATGAAGTTATATTGATTAATATCACTACATTTGCGATTAACAATATATTAACTATCATCTTAAATAAACCTGCTATGAATGAAATATTAATTATTCAAAGTAAAATCTACGAAATTCGGGGACATAAGGTAATGCTGGACTTTGATTTGGCAGAAATGTATGGTACAGAAACAAAGTACTTAAAGCGGTCTGTAAAAAGAAATATTGAAAGATTTGAAGGTGATGACTTCATGTTTGAACTAACCAAAGATGAACTTTCAAGGTGCATTTTTGGCACCTTGAATAATCAAAGAGGGCACAACTTCAAATATATGCCTTTTGCATTCACTGAGCTAGGCGTTGCAATGCTTAGCAGTGTACTTAATTCAAAGATGGCAATAGAGGTAAACAGAGGTATTATGAGGGCATTTGTTGCTGTTCGTCAATTAATAACTATACCTTCAGTTGATAGAATAGAGCAATTGGATAATCAAATGAAGGAACTCAAAGAATACATCGAAGAGGTATTTACCGATTACAATGATATTAATGAAGATACCCGGATACAATTGGATTTGATCAATAAAACATTAGCAGAATTACAGGTACAAAAGAAGCTATCGAGTAAACCACGTAACCCGGTAGGCTTTGTGAAGCCAAAGTAATTATGTTATTAACAAATATCTATTTAATTCATAAACAAATACATCATGAAAGTCAAAAACTCTACAATCCCTGCGGACAGCCTGATAAACAAATACCTCCCGGCAAACTATTCGGATGCATTCGAATGTGAGATAACGACGGAGAAGGAGATTACTGCGGATGATATTCTGATCTCGTTATGGACAGATATGCCGGATTGGGTAAACAAACTCTTCAAACTGCGTAATTTATTGGTAAAACCATTCGGCCTACAAGCCGGAGAAAAGGAAAAGCCGGACATTGAAAGATGTATCCGGACAGGAGAAAAGACTCCTTTAGCCAACATCACCGACAAATCACCCAACGAAACCATTATGCAGTTGGACGACAAACACCTCTGTGCTTACCTCTCCATCCATATGGAAGATCTCGGAGAAAACCGTAAAAAGATCCGGACGATTACCGTCGTACATTTTCATTACTGGTTGGGATATGCCTACTTCTATGCCATATGCCCATTCCATTACCTGGTAGTAAGAGGGATGTTGAAACACATACTGAGACCAAGCGCCTTAAAAACGAATAAATAGCAGATTTACAGCTTCTCTGATTGATATTTGAAAGCTTTTGACCGATTACTGTAACCCGGTCAGAGCGAATTTATGTTCTTTTGCCTACGAAAAAATGATTAAAATGTCGTACTCGTTTAAGGGGTACCTTCCCTTTTTGAGTCTGACTAATTAAATCGACCTTGTCTAACGGTAAGGACATAAATGAAAAACTATATATCATGAGAAATGTATCTTTAATGTGTATCTTGTTTTCGTGGCTGCTTTGCGCTTGTAGCGGCCCTTCAAACTATTTTGAACCCGAAAAGCAAAATGCACTCCGCGCCCCCTCCTATCCGTTGGTAACGATCGACCCGTACACAAGCGTATGGTCGTTTACCGATCAGTTGAATGAAGATGCTACCCGTCACTGGACAGGTAAAAAACACCCGTTGCTGGGTGTTGTCCGGGTAGATGGTAAACCGTACCGCTTTATGGGTGTGGAAGATCTGCCGCTTAAGGTCATCCTTCCCACAGCCGCCAAAGAGAAATGGGAAGCCGCCTATACTGAAAAAGAACCGGCTGCCAACTGGATCAAGCCCGACTTCAACGATGCTTCCTGGACAAAAGGACAGGCAGCCTTCGGTACCCCCGACATGCCGGATCTGTCTACCCCCTGGAACAGCAAGGATATCTGGGTACGGAGAACATTCGACCTCACCGAAGATTACACGTCACAACCTCTATATCTCGAATATTCGCACGATGATATTTTTGAATTATATATTAACGGCATACAGATGATCTCGACAGGCTATGTCTGGAAAAACAATGTACTGTCCGAACTCCCCGCAGAAGTGAAAGCGACCCTGAAACCCGGAAAGAACGTTATTGCCGCCCATTGCCACAACAAGACCGGAGGCGGTTATGTGGACTTCGGCCTGTTCAGAAAGGAAGAGAACAAAATATTCTTCCAGGAAGCCGCCGTTCAGAAATCTGTTAACGTGCTGCCAACCCAGACATTCTACACATTCGAATGCGGCCCGGTCGAACTGGATATTATCTTCACTTCTCCTTTATTAATGGACGATCTGGACTTGATGACAAGGCCGGTCAACTATATCTCTTACCAGGCCAAATCGCTGGACGGACAGAAACATGACGTACAGATCTATATGGAAGCCACCCCGCAACTGGCCGTCAACTCCGACAACCAGCGTGTATCCTTCGACCGGGAAGAGAAGAACAATATCACTTACCTGAAGACAGGAACCACCGAACAGCAGGTACTTGCCCGGAAAGGGGACGATGTACGTATCGACTGGGGATATTTCTACCTTGCAGCCGGCACGGATGCCAACACGACAATGACGATGGGCCCGTATCATGCCACCAAACAGGACTTTGCCGCCAACGGTAAACTGCCCGTAAACACCAACCTCGAAGGACTCTCATCCGATATGCAGGAAGAGATGAGCGTATTGGCCTACAGCCACGACCTGGGTAGCGTATCGTCACCCGTCGGCAGCTTCCTGATGATCGGATACGACGACCTGTATGCTATCCAGTATTTCAACGACAACCGGATGGCCTACTGGAAACACAACGGGCAGAAGAATATCGAACAGGCTTTTGAAGAAGCGAACAACGACTATGCTTCCGTTATGAAACGCTGCCGCCAGTTCGATACGCAACTGATGAACGATGCGGAAAAAGCCGGAGGTAAAGAGTATGCCGAACTGTGTGCAATCGCTTACCGCCAGGCAATTGCCGCCCATAAACTGGTAGAGGACAAAGACGGCAACCTGTTGTTCCTTTCCAAAGAGAACTTCAGCAACGGCTCTATCGGTACGGTCGATATTACTTACCCCTCGTCACCGCTGTTCCTGATCTATAACCCCGAATTGTTGAAAGGGATGATGAACCCTATTTTCCATTACAGCGAAAGCGGCATGTGGAACAAGCCGTTCGCAGCCCACGACGTGGGTACTTACCCGCAGGCCAACGGCCAGACATACGGGGGTGACATGCCCGTGGAAGAAAGCGGTAACATGTTGATCCTGACAACCGCCATTGCCCTGCGCGAAGGGAATGCCGAATATGCGAAGAAGCATTGGGAAACACTGACTACCTGGGCAAACTACCTGCTAAAGGAAGGGCTCGATCCGGAGAACCAGCTTTGTACGGACGACTTCGCCGGACACTTTGCACACAATGCAAACCTCTCCATCAAAGCGATCATCGGTATAGCCGGATACGGTAAACTGGCCGATATGCTGGGCGATAAGGCGACTGCCGAAAAATATATTTCCGCCGCCAAGGAAATGGCGATGAAATGGTCGTCTATGGCCAATGCAGGCGATCATTACCGCCTGACTTTCGACCAGCCTGCCACCTGGAGCCAGAAGTATAACCTGGTATGGGACAAACTGTTCGGAATGGGTATCTTCCCGCAGGAAATAGCAGGCAAGGAAATGGCTTACTACCTGACCAAGCAGAACACCTACGGCCTGCCGCTCGACAGCCGCAAGACATATACCAAATCGGACTGGATCATGTGGTCGGCCTGCCTTACAGACAATATGAACGATTTCAGCCAGCTGGTATCGCCCATATATAAATATGCGAACGAGACGACTACCCGTATGCCGTTATGCGACTGGCATGAAACGACGAATGCCAACTCGGTAGGTTTCCGTGCCCGTTCCGTGGTAGGCGGTTACTTTATGAAGATGCTTGAAAAACAAATGTATAAGGGAGCTCCTGCGGCGGCTCCTTCTTTGACCAATGCACCTGCCATGCAGAAAAGCGAACTATTTATGGAATTACCGGACGATTGCCCTACCCCCGACGGGATGGCAATCGCACCGAACGGTGACCTGATCCTGGCCTGTCCCAACTTTGCCGACCTGACAAAGCCGGCTTGCCTGATGCGGATCACCCGGGACGGAAAGATCAGCAAATGGCTGGATGTCCCGGTATTACCGGAGACAGGATGGGCTGCTCCGATGGGTATCACGTTCGATGATGAAGGAAACTTATTCATCTGTGACAACCAGGGATGGAGCGGCGCAGAGAAAGCCAGGAATAAGGGAAGATTGTTGTGTTTAAGGCTGAAAGATGGCAGGTTGGACGAAACCATTGTGGTCGCTTCAGGAATGGAGCACCCCAATGGGGTTCGTTTCCATAACGGCAAACTGTATGTGACGCAAAGCTCCCTGTCCGCCATCCAGGATCCGTCGGGCTTACTGGTAAGCGGGGTGTATTGTTTCGACAAGAACGACAAGAACATAAAAGTGACCAATACGAAAGCGGATAAGAACCTCATCACCACCGTCATTACGAAGAACAAAGCTGTTCAGTACGGACTGGACGGCATCGTATTCGATAAAGAAGGTAATTTATATGTAGGTAACTTCGGCGACGGCACTATCCACCGGATCACATTCGACGGCACCGGCAAAGTTATCGGAAACGATATCTGGGCACAGGATCCTTCACAACTGCGCACCACCGACGGGATGTGCATCGACGACAACGGCAATATCTGGGTAGCCGACTTCTCCGAAAATGCCGTTGCCCGTATCGACAAGAACGGCCGCATACAGCGTATCGCCCAGAGTCCCGACTGCGACGGTAGCGACGGTGGACTGGATCAGCCGGGTGAACCGATCGTATGGAACGGCCAGGTGATCGTCTCCTGCTTCGATATCGTAACAGGGCCGGACAAGGTAAACACCGGACACGACAAGCCTTTTACACTAGCTAAATTACAACTTAACTAATAGATTATAACCTACTAACATCATGAAACACTACTTATCTACATTCGCCGGATCGGCCATATGCGGAGGCTTTGCCTTCGGTATCTGGCCGGAACTCTGGAAAACTTACGGACTGATGGGCGGCTGGCTGGCGGCCACGCTTATCATCGGAATCATGTGGTATATGAACCATTACAACGGGGCGATATTGAATCCGGAAGGAAAGATATGGCTGGATCAGGGATGGTGTATCGGCTCTGCCGGTATCGCCTGGGGGATCGTCCGCTTTCAGGGCGACTTCGGAGGCTTCTTCTTGGCTGCCCCTACCCTGGTTTGTTGTCTTATCGGAGGTGCGCTGGCCGGACTCACCATCTGGGTGATGCGTTCGTGCGGTAACCGCCTGTCAAAAGAAGAGGAGACTACGGTATGAGCGAGTGGTTACAGACTTACAACGAACTGTTCGGCATGTACAATGCCGGTATCATAACCAGTATATTCGGTTCGTTCGCCGTCACTTTCACGGTGATATTCTGCTGGCCTAAACTGGTCAGGGACTTCGGGGCAAAAGGTGGATTTATCGCCGCCGCATTGATCATCGGAACGTTCTGGCTGGTCAACCATAAATTGCCAGGTTTCGGTTTCTCCACCGGCCTGGCCACGGATGCAAACGGCTTGCCGATGCAGTTCAGCCTGATCCATCAGGGCGCGCGGGGCAGTGCACCGTGGGTAGATATGGGCTGGGCCATTGCTATGGGGTTTGTGGTGTGCGATACGCTCTGCGGCCCCAAAGGCAAACGGTGGGGCTTATTGAAAGAGGCTTTCCCGCGCTGGATGGTTATCATTGCCGGAGGGATCGTCGGAGGTATTCTGGTCGGGCTGACCGGATATACGAATGCTGCATTATAAATAATATTCTATAGACCATGTCAAAATACGTTATTGCACACGACTTAGGTACGAGTGGCAACAAGGCGACTTTGTTCGACGAAGAGGGCAAGCTCATTGCTTCCCATGTGGCCGCCTACCGTACCGATTACGCTGCCGGCAACCGGGCGGAACAGAATCCGGACGATTGGTGGAAAGCGATCGTTGAAACAACAAATGCTTTACTGCAAATCGTCTCGCCCGCCGATATCGCGGGGGTTGCCCTGAGCGGCCAGATGATGGGCTGCTTATGTATCGATAAAAAAGGGAATCCGCTTTACCCTCACCTGCTCTATTGCGACCAGCGTTCGCAGGAAGAAGAAGCCTTCCTGACGGAAAAGATCGATCCGCTTCATTTCTATGAAATAACAGGCCATCGCATCAGCGCTTCTTATTCCATAGAGAAACTGATGTGGATACGGAAACACCTGCCGGAAGTATTCGCTAATACCTATAAGATGCTCAACGCAAAGGATTACATCAACTTCCGTCTTTGCGGCACGATTGCCACCGATCCCTCGGATGCATCCGGTACGAATGCCTACGACCTGAACCGCTGGGCATGGAGCGAGGAGATTATCGACGCTGTCGGACTGGATATGTCGCTATTTCCGGAAGTTCGTTCCTCTATCGACGTGATAGGCGAAGTAACGGAAGAGGCTTCGAAAGCGACCGGACTCCGTAAAGGCACCCCGGTGATCTGCGGGGGTGGCGACGGTAGCTGTGCCGGAGTAGGCGTAGGCTGTGTAGCCCCGGGTACTTCCTACAATTACCTGGGTTCGTCTTCCTGGGTAGCCCTGACCGTAGAAAAACCCGTCGTAGACGAACTGCGGCGCACCATGAACTGGGCACACGTCGTCCCCGGAATGCTGCACCCGTCGGGAACCATGCAGACGGCAGGCGCTTCCTACAACTGGATGGTACAGCAACTCTGCCAGCTGGAACAGGAAGAAGCCAGGCTACGGAAAGGAAATGTATATGAACTCATCGACGAGCAGATACGGCAATCCCCGATTGGAGCCAACAAGCTGTTGTTTCTCCCCTACCTGATGGGCGAACGCTCGCCGCGTTGGAACGTGAATGCCAAAGGTGCCTTTATCGGCCTGACGGTAGGACATACGCACGGCGATATGCTCCGCTCGGTGATGGAAGGTATCACCCTCAACCTCGGACTGATCGTCAACATCTTCCGCAACCACGTCCCCGTTGAAAACATGACGGTGATAGGCGGTTGTGCCAAGAACCCGATCTGGCAGCAGATGATGGCCGACATCTACCAGACGGAAATAAAGATACCGAACTACCTGGAGGAAGCCACCTCTATGGGCGCCGCTATCCTGGCCGGTATCGGAGCCGGATTGTTCAAAGACTTCAGCGTGACCGACCGTTTTATCCATATCGATAAGAAGATCAGTCCCATCCCGGCCAACGTAGAGAAATACAAAGAATTAATTGCCGTTTTCGACCGGACGTACGATCACTTGAAAGAAGTGTACACCGACCTCTCGGAAGTAAACCTATAAGAACTGAATATGAAAGGACAAATGAAAAGCGTAATCGCAACAGCTCCCGGCGTAGTAGAGATCCGGGAAATAGATATACCCGTTATCACGCCTTACCAGGCCTTGGTAAAAACGGAAATGGTAGCCCTGTGCAATGCCACCGACAGCAAACTGATAGCCGGACATTTCCCCGGTGCAGACCAGTTCCCGATGGCTCTGGGACACGAGAACGTCGGCATAGTAGTCGAAGTAGGAGCCAAAGTACGCAACTTCAAGGTGGGCGACAGAGCCATCGGCGGACTGAATGCCACCTTTACAACACCGGGGCTGAACAGTGCCTGGGGCGGCTTCAGCGAATATGTCGTCGTAAACGACTTCGAGGTATTGCAGGAAGAAGGCCTGGCCACACCCGAGCAGGGTTGTTGGGACAGCTTCGAGATCCAGAATGCCGTACCCGCCGACATACAACCGGAAGAAGCCGTTATTGCCTGCACCTGGCGCGAAATAGTCGGTGCCTTCAAAGACTTCCGCCTCGAACCGGGAAAGAAGGTGATGGTATTCGGTGCGGGCCCTGTGGGACTGAGCTTCGTCAAGCTCGGCAAACTGTTCGGACTGGCGCAGGTGGATATCGTAGACATGCTTCCCGCCAAACTGGAACTGGCGAAACGGATGGGAGCCGACAACGGCTATACCCCGGCAGAGATCGCCACGCCCGAATTTATCGCCGCCGCCAACCGTTCGTACGATACGATCATCGACGCGGTAGGCCTTCCTTCCATCGTCAATTCGGCCTTGCCACTTATCAAGATGGCCGGCGACATCTGCGTATATGGAGTCATGACGAAGAACCCGACGATCGATCTCGACCAGGCACCTTACAACTTCAACCTCTTCATCCACCGCTGGCCAACCCGCTCGGAAGAGAAACGGGCCATGACCGCACTGGCCGGATGGATACGCGAAGGCCGCCTGTCGGCATCCGACTTCATCTCCCATCGCTTTAAGATAGAACAAATAAACGAGGCGCTCGAAGCCGTCAAACGTAACGAAGTAATAAAAACAGTATTAACATTCTAAACATCATTTATCATGAACGAAATAACAGCAAACTTATCAGCAGAACAACTGGCAGGAATGATCGACCATACTTTCCTGAAGCCTTTCGGCACAGCGGAAAATATCGAGAAGCTATGTGCCGAAGCACGGAAATACAATTTCGCAATGGTTGCCATCAATCCGGCAGAAGTAGAAACCTGCGTTAAGTTACTGGAAGGCTCACCTGTCCGCGTGGGGGCGGCTATCGGTTTCCCGTTAGGCCAGACAACCACCGAATGCAAGGCGTTCGAAACACGCGACGCCATCGAAAAAGGGGCTACGGAGATCGACACCGTGATCAATGTGCGTGCCCTGCAGAAAGGCCGCCTGGACATTGTAAAGAAAGAAATCGAAGATATGGTTGCCATCTGCAAGCCCGCCGGCGTGATCTGCAAGGTTATTCTGGAGACTTGCTATCTGTCGGATGCCGAAAAGGAAACAGTCTGCCGGATCGCCAAAGAGGCCGGCGTGGATTTTGTAAAGACCTCGACCGGTTTCGGTACAGCCGGTGCAACGGTAGAAGACGTGGCACTGATGCGCCGCGTGGTCGGCCCGGAGATCGGCGTGAAAGCAGCAGGCGGCATCCGCGACCTGGATACGGCTTTAGCCATGATCAAGGCAGGTGCCACCCGCATCGGTACGTCCAGCGGAGTCTCTATTGTAGAAGCGTATAAAGTTTCACAGCAATGAATAACTTACACAAAATAGGAATGGGACTTATATGCCTTGTCCTGGCTGCCTGCCAGAACAAGGCATATAAGGATCATCATCCTGTCGACAAACAGGAATTTATAACAGATATACAAGACCGATTTAATAAGATAAAGGCAACCGAAGGGATTGTCTCGAAAGACAGTACGGCTTCCCTCATCCGGGAGGCGCATCTGCATCTATATCATCACTATCCGGTTTACTACGACTGGTGGCTACAGGACGGAAGCGATATCAAATGGTTCGACCGGTCACTGCCCGAACAGATCAGCGAGCGCCTGCACAAATTGCAGCAGGAAACAAAAGTAACCGACACGCCCGAAAGCATCACACAGGCTATCTCCTCTTACCTGGACGCCTGCCAGGCACGAAGGGAACAACGGTTGGCTTCCTTTGTAAAAAGCACGCCCGAAGTGGTGTTTACAAAGTTCCGTACCTTACGCCCGTCTTTCTTCGCTTATACGGAAGGTTTGTCGGATGCCCGCGCAGAATGCAATTTCTTTGCAGGAGGTGAGTTGGCTTACTTCAAAATGGAGGGTATCTGGGCGAAGGAAGAGACTTTATTGAAGGATACAGCCGGCGTTTTCCGTGATCCGGATGTACATTTCGACGGCAAACATGTCCTTTTCTCCTGGAAGAAATCCCAAAAGGAGGATGACTTCCATCTATATGAAATGGAAATGCCATCCCGGAAACTGAAACAGATCACTTCCGGACTGGGATTTGCAGATATAGAACCCATCTACCTGCCGGACGAAAATATCATGTTCAACTCCACCCGCAACGGCAGCTCGGTAGATTGCTGGACAGTGGAAGTCAGCAACCTGTATCTTTGCGACCGTGAAGGGCGTTATATGCGGCAGGTCGGTTTCGACCAGGTGCATACGTCCAACCCGACACTGCTCGACGACGGCCGCGTGGTCTATACCCGCTGGGAATACAACGACCGTGGACAGGTATTCATGCAACCGCTCTGCCAGATGAACCCGGACGGTACCGGACAGGCGGAGTATTACGGAGGAAACAGCTTCTTCCCGACCACCGTCACCCATACCCGCCAGATCCCCGGAACGCGTAAGGTGATGGCTACGATCCTCGGACACCATACGCCGCAGCACGGTAAACTGTGTATTATCGACCCGGAGGCGGGACGCGACGAAAACGAAGGCGTCATGCTGGTCGCTCCGCTTCACCGCCCGGAAGCCGTCAAAGTAGATACCTACGGACAGTTCGGCGACCAGTTCCAGCATCCTTACCCCCTGAATGAAAACGAGTTCCTGATCTCCTATACCCCGCTCGGTTACCATGTAGGCCACCCGATGGAGTTCGGTATCTACTGGATGACACCGTCCGGCGAACGTGAACTGTTGGTTTCGGATGCAAGCATCTCCTGTAATCAGCCGGTCTTGCTGGCCGAACGCGAACGTCCTTTCGAACGTGTAAACAATGTAGACTATACGAAAGAGGAAGGCGTTTACTATATGCAAAACATCTACGAAGGAAACGGCCTGAAAGGTATCGAGCCCGGAACAATCAAGAAGCTGCGTATTGTAGAGCCGATCTACCGCGTGGCCAGTATCGGTGCCGCTTACGGCTTCGATGCAGGGGGTGGAGGCCACGCCTTCTCTCCGGTAGGTGTAGGAAACGCCAGCTGGGACGTAAAGCGGATACTCGGCACGGTCGACGTGCAGCCGGACGGTTCGGCCTTCTTCAAAGTGCCTTGCCGCACTCCGTTGTATTTCCAGGCGTTGGATGAGAATAACCGGGTGGTGCAGACCATGCGTAGCTGGTCGACCTTGCAACCGGGTGAAACACAGAGCTGCGTAGGATGCCATGAGCATAAGAACACGGTTCCGGTGGCTTCGCATCCGGTATCGATGGCAATGAACACTGGTATCCAGAAGATCGAGCCGGAAGGTATCGGCGACCGCTCCTTCAGTTATATCAAAGAGGTACAGCCTATCTGGGATGCCCATTGTATCTCCTGTCACGACGGTGTAAAAAGTAAACTGAGCCTGAAAGGTGAACTGAAAGTGGTAGACCAGCAGACCAAGCGCAAATTCTCGGACTCTTATCTCAACCTGACCCATGCCCGCCGTATGACCGAAGGTAACGACTCCTGGCAAGGAGACGCCCATCACCCGGAAGTGAACTGGATCAGCAACCTGTCCGAACCGACCTTGCTTGCCCCCTATTTTGCAGGTTCCAATACAAGCAACCTGATCAAAAGGCTTGAGAACGGGCACGGCGGATGCCGGTTAAGCAAGGAAGAAATGGAAACGATCGCGCTCTGGATCGACCTCTGCGTTCCTTTCATCGGCGATTACCGGGAAGCGAACAACTGGACACAGGAGGAAAAGGATTACTATAGGTATTATGAGAAGAAACGGGAGACATCCCGTGCTGCCGAGAAAGAGAATATCCGTCAGTATCTCCAATCGTTAAAAGCAAAGAAGTAATGATCATGAAAATAAACTGGACTTATATAGCCTGTCTCTCTTTAGCCTTCCTTGCCGGATGTAACAGGCAGGAAGTTTTTGCTCCGGATCATATCTGGAGTAGCGGAGAGAGCGGCAATCTCCTGGTGGCGAACCGGGACAAAAAGGAAGTATGCCTTATCGATGCCAATTTCAACAAGACCGGGATAAAGGCGGCATTACCCTCCCCGGCAAACGACCTGGTGCAAACACCCGACCGGCATATCTGGGTGGTTTGCGACGGTGCCGGCGGTTCCCTCTGCGAGTTGGACGGGAAAGACCTGTCCGTCCTGTCAGAGACCAAGCTGGGGCATACACCTTCTGCCGTACTGTTCAACCCGCAAACGGGTTCTTTATGGACTACCCAACGTTTCAACAACGAGTTGTGGGAAGTATCTCCCGATACAAAAGAAGTTACGAACCGGATCACCGTCGGCCGCGAACCGGTGGATCTGGTGGCTTTTGCCAACGATAGCTTATTGCTCGTCGCCAACAACCTGCCGGAAATGTCTTCGCTCGCCTATCCGATTGCCTGCCAGTTGGATATCGTGGATGTAAACAGTAAAAAGGTGGTAAAGCGGTTACAATTACCCAACGGCTCGACGGATGTCAAGGCACTGGCTACCGACAGCAAGGGCGATTATGCCTATGCCGTTCACTTACTGGCGCGTTACCAGCTTCCTACCAACCAGGTAGACAGGGGATGGATGAGTACCAACGTGCTGTCCGTTATCAACCTGCATTCACAGGAGGTGGAAAATACGGTTCTGCTGGATACACCGCAGAAAGGTGCATCCAATCCCTGGAATGTAGTTGTCTCGCCGGACGACAGTAAGATATGGATTTCACTTTCCGGCACACACGAACTGGCTTCGGTGGATAGAATATCGCTGCACGACCGCCTGGCACGTGTCAAAGCCGGGGAGAAAGTGACTCCTTCGACCAAAGATGCTACCCATGTACAGGATGATGCAGGTTTCTTATATGGCATCCGCAACTTTTACAAGACAAAAGGCAAAGGCCCCCGCGCCTTGTATGTCACTCCGGAGAAAGTATATACGGCTAATTATTATACCGGAGAAATGGTCGCCTTCAACGCTGGCGGCAAAGAAATGACCGCAACTGTATTAGGCAGTCCGCTCGCTTCCACCCAAAAAGGGAAAGGGGATATGTATTTCCATGATGCGAGCATCGGTTTCCAAGAATGGCAGAGCTGTGCCAGTTGCCACCCGAACGATGCACGTATGGACGGATTGAACTGGGATCTGATGAATGACGGGATGGGGAATCCGAAGAATACCAAGACATTGGTTTTATCGCATCAGACTCCCCCTTGCATGATCTCCGGAATCCGTAAAGATGCGGAGACGGCGGTTATCTCTGGTATCAAGTATATCTTATTTGCAGCCAATACAGAGGAGATTGCTCCGGCTATCGATACATATCTGAAGTCGTTATCCCCGGTACCAAGCCCTTACCTGGTGAACGGGAACTTATCGGAAGCCGCCCAACGAGGGAAAGAACACTTTGAGAAAGATTGCGCCTCCTGCCATGCCGGTACTTATTATACGGATATGAAGCAATATAAGGTCAGTTGGACAAACGGAGCGGACAAGAATACGAAAATGGATGTCCCCGCCCTGAATGAAGTCTGGAGAACCGCTCCTTACCTGTATGACGGACGCAGTTACACGATGCAGGAGATGCTGAAAGTTCATGGCCCCGTTGAAGCGCTGACGGAGAATGAGCTGAATGACCTCGCAGAATATGTATTATCTCTATAAATAAGAATCATGAAATATTTCGCTTATATATTTGTGTTTTCCTGCATGCATTGCCTGAGCGTACTGGCACAATGCGGGAACTTTGCCGGAGCCGATTATTCCCAGGGGATCGTTTTCATCATGGAAAACAACAAGATCGTCTGGCAACATGAGGCTCCGGAATCGAATGATCTCTGGGTGCTTCCAAACGGCAACTTACTGTTCTCGATAGGCAAAGGCGTATTGGAAGTGACCCGTCAAAATGATACCGTTTTTCATTACGCCTCAGCAAGTCCAGTCTTTGCCTGCCAGCGTCTGAAAAACGGCAATACGTTTATCGGTGAGTGTAATGCAGGCCGCCTGCTGGAAGTCTCCCCCGCAGGGAAGATCGTCAGCGAGGTTTGCATCCTTCCGGAAGGCGTTACCGACGGCTCGTTCGCTTTTATGCGCAACGCCCGCAAACTGGACAACGGACATTATCTGGTAGCGCATTACGGCGATGAGTATGTAAAAGAATATAATTCAAAGGGTAAAGTCGTCTGGCAGGTACAGGTACCGGGCGGCCCCCACTCAGTGATCCGTCTACCTAACGGGCATACGCTGGTAGCCGTAGCCGACAAGACGCAGAATCCCCGTATCATAGAACTGGATAAGAAAGGGGATACCGTATGGGAGATCTCCAACAAGGATATTCCGGGAGAACCGCTGAAGTTCCTGGGGGGTATGCAGTATTTCCCCGATGGACGCTTACTTTTCACTAACTGGGTCGGACACGTAAATCCGGAGAAACGGGATCATCTGTTCCTGGTAGACCGGGACAAGAACATCCTTTGCACATTAAAGGACTTTGAAGGGATACAAACCATGTCTTCCGTATTCAGTATGGACAACAACGGCAAGTCTTATCATTAAACGATAAAAACTTCATTAAAAATAAGAGACTGCGCCAAATGCCTTTTGTGAGGCTATCTCCAGCAGGTAAAACAAAAGGCTATCTCAAAATGAAGTACACTTCAATGAGATAGCCTCTTTTACTTTTCATCTTACGCTAAGTCAGATAACAGAAATTATTTCAATCGTACAACCGTTGAATAAATGGCTTGATCAGCTCCATTAGCCAAAACACCGACACGAGCATATAACGCTTTCGCTTTGGCTATTTCAGCATTATCACTAATGTCTGCACTCAGATTTACTGCACCGGCTGATACTTCGGTTATATCTTTACGAAATACATTATTTACATCATCAGCAAACTGTGTCTTGCTTAAAATCAACATCACCTTGTTGATCGTTGCAGTTGAAACAATTTGGTTGATTGTAAAAGAAGCCGTCATCGTCGTACCGGATACGGCTAACTGTTCGTTAGATATCATGAAATAAGGAGTGACTTCAATATTCACTTCCGAATGTCCGTTCAAATTA
Source organism: Parabacteroides sp. HGS0025 (assembly GCF_000969845.1). NCBI lineage: Bacteria > Pseudomonadati > Bacteroidota > Bacteroidia > Bacteroidales > Tannerellaceae > Parabacteroides > Parabacteroides sp. HGS0025. The sequence continues at coordinate 1,130,691 of NZ_KQ033902.1, read as the reverse complement.
ACCGTTACCGTATCATGCCGATTCATCCACGGTCCGTTACCGTCTCTAGTTACCAGTTTGTATTCCCCATTAAACAAAAGAGCGGAAAATTCCCCCTCCTGTCCGACAAAAACAGAAATCGGATCATGTTTTTCATAACCATCCTGATACAATTGCAATTGAATTGCTTCACCGGTACCACGTAAATTCAACGCTTGTCCTTGATAAGTTACTTTTCCGACCAATTTGGATTCCGGTGCATCATAATTATCTTTTCCACAACCAGTAAACAGAACCAGTAGTAACACTAACGAAAAAATATTTGATATAATCTTCATATTCAATTTGTTTTAATTATTGATACGGATTCTTCACCAATTTGGGATTATTATTGATCCAACCCAAATCAAGGAAGTTGTAATAGTTCTGCATTCTAAAATAACGTGCATTCGGGGACATAAATAAAAAGTCTTCTATGAATACCCACTTTCCGTCATTCGGGTCACCCGGTGCAACTACACGATAAGGCCACAAACGACGATGACGGGCCTGTTCATCATTGTTATTGCCATTCCAGACTTTATCCGCCAAACGCCAGCGTTTCATATCCCAATAACGGTGATCCTCAAAAGCAAATTCAACCCGGTTCTCGTGCACGATATTATCGAATGTTACTTTTGTCAAAGGTTGTACACCGGCTCTTTCACGTACGGCATTTATATAACCTTCGGTTTTGCCATTATTCAATTCAAACGATGCTTCTGCTGCAATCATATATGCTTCCGCTACACGAAAACGAGGCATCCACATCTCAGAACCACGTCCACGAGTTCCGGCAGACGGAGTTTCATCCAAATACTTACGTACATAAAAGCCCGTTTTATTGATATACTGTTCGTTCGATTCTTTAGGACCGTTCATAGCAGTCAACAGATTCCCCTGCCCATCCTTTGAATCCAAATCACCTGTTAAAAACTCCCAATTTCCATTATTCTGAACCAACTGTCCGGCTTGAAGAATTACAGGTATGCTCTTAAATTCTGCACCCGGATAAATAATAGTTCCCCACAAACGCGGATCACGGTCTTTGAAAGGCTCATCAGCCGTATTATAAAATTTGTATGTTCCATTTTCCATCGTTTGTACCAAGCTCTTTTGCCCGGGAGTCTGAGTATTGATCAATTCATAATCCTCCACCAAATTTAATACAGCCCCCAAATAACTATTATCAATATCCTCTGCATGAGACTTTGGAGCATTGTTAGTAGTAAAGCCATGTGTTTGTCCCGGGTATTTATAATCGCGTGCCCAAATAACTTCCGTATTATTGTCTTTTACACAAACTGCTTCATAAAAATTCTTGCCTCTATCATCAGGGCGCTTATTCTGCAGCTCATACGGACTGTTATTAATTACATCTTCTGCAGCAGCCAAAGCCATCTGATAATAACCAGATGCCTTATCAGCCGGGATACCGACCTCGCCACCATCCGTACGGATCGGTTGCGCCATTTTATTATTATAATTGGCAATAGATGCCGCATACAAAGCCGCACGGGCTTCCAACATTCTGGCTGCCCATTTATTGGCACGAGCCGAGTTGATTTGCTTATCGGCCGGAAGCATCGAATAAACAGCCTGACATTCAGAGATGACATAATCGTACGTAGCAGCTTCTGTTGAACGGGGATACTGCATAGTCGTAACATCCATGCCCGGTTGATAATCGAAAATCTCGTCCCCTACTATCGGCATGCCTCCCAAACTACGACACACATTAAAATAATACCATGCCCGCAAAAAACGAGCTTCTCCTTCCAACGGAGTTTTTTCATCAGTAGTCAAAGCAGTCGTTTCACGAACTCCCTTTAAAAACTGATTGATATCACGAACGAGTGTATAATCGTACACACGCCAACGATCATCTTCAAAAGTAGAACGATGATCCGGTCCACCATTACAAAAAGCAGCTTCATCCAAAACCGTCATTGCCCCCCAATCAGCAACATGTTGTCCCCATGTTACCCGGCCATAATAATTTGCCAAAACAGATTTAATCATAACCGCATCGGCAAATATCTGATCGTTCGTCATAATCCGATCCGGTTCACGATCCAGAAAATCACTACAAGCAGTTATCGATAACATGCAAGCAACGATTGCCGCCATTATATATTTCTTCTTCATACCACTTAAAATTTAAGGTTTACACCAATATTTATAATTCGCGTCGTCGGATATGCCAATCCATTCCCCTCAGAGGTTTCAGGATCAATGCCAGGAGCATTCGTTAATGTAAACAAGTTTGTTCCGGCGACATAAAAACGTAAATCCGAAATCAATGCTTTTTCCACAATATGTTTCGGTAACGTATATCCTAACTCCAAATTTCGTAGCTTGACATAACGCACATTCTTTTTCCAGAAAGTACTGTTCCAATAATTACTATGCGAACTATTACCGATCAACAACATCGGATATTTTCCTGGTATTAATTCACTGTCAGCATCCCAAATATCAGCCAAGTGCCATGTATCCTCCATATAATACTGCGGGTTATTACCTCCGTCATGGAATGGGTTACGCTGTTCCCAATCCTGATACCAAGAAGCCATAGCTCCACCGGTCAAATCAAATGCCAGGTCAAAACCTTTCCAACCAAAAGCAAAATTCAAACCGAAGTTCAATACCGGAGTAGCTCCTTCTCTATAACCAACCGGACGTTCATCCATACTATTGATTACACCATCACCATTCACATCTTTATATTTTATATCACCCGGACGAAGCGTTTTATTACCCTGACGGTCATTATCGATTGGATAAGTAGCGATTTCTTCCCAGCTTTGGAACTGTCCGATAGCTTCCAATCCCCAGTTTACATATCCAAAACGATGGTTGATTGAATTACGATACACATCCCAAGAGTTGGAGAAACGAGGTTTATACTGCTCCCAATCATAAAAACGAGAATAAGTGATATTACCACCAATAGAGTAAGTGAAATCTTCCACACGGTCTGACCAACGTACAGCAGCATCATACCCCATATGTACATCTGAGTTCAGATTTTCTTTCGGCAAACTGAATCCTACTTCCGATGGTAACAAAACATCATAACGGGAAGCTGGTAACCCATCACGCTGACGACGGAAAAAATCAAACTGTCCGGTCAAACGATTATCCAGAAAAGCAACATCAAGGCCAATGTCCAGTATTTTTACTTTCAACCAGGAAATTGTCGTTACCGGCAGACCACGAGGAACAGAACCTATTGTATAAACACCATCGATGACAGAGCCTCCGTTCTTATAATTATAACCACTCATATAGTCAAAAGGACGATATAAATCTCTATTAGGGTCACCCGATGTCTCCATATCATCTCCCACCATACCATAAGAACCACGAATCTTCAAATCACTGAAAATATTCGCTAACTTACTTTCTTTCCAAAAAACTTCTTCAGATATCCTCCAACCAACAGAAGCTGAAGGGAAAAATCCCCAACGCTGATTAGGCGGGAATTTCCAAGAACCATCATAACGGGCAGAAAACTCAACCAAGTATTTGTTTGCATAATCATAATTTCCACGAAACATCCAGCCTAAACGAGCCTGTGTTTCATTCCCATAATCATCATAGGTATCCATTGTCGGATAATCAATCAAGTGTAAAGAATTTGCAGTAGGTACGGAATGCAACCAGGAATGTGGAGTATCACGTTTGATCGCTTCAAAACCAACAATTGCTGCAACAGAATGATCTCCGAATTTCTTATTATAAGATAATTGAATATTCGAGCTTAATTCTTCCTCATGTCCAACTTCACGTTCTCTCCACGGATTGGTATTCTCAAACATTACGGGATACGTGTCTGTTGCTTCGTCATAACTATACAATTTATACGTATACTCCTGGTTATTCTTTACATGGTAGTTCAAAAAATAACCAACCATTGCTTTAGCTTTTAAACCATCCCAAATATCATATTCTGCCGTAGCCTGTAACTGGGCCACACGCCAGGTTTCCTGAAATTCTCCGGACAAATCATAATTCAACCATGCAAAATTCGTAGCTGCATTTGAAGAGGTCATTGTTGGGTAATTTGGATTATCATTTGCATAGGGACGTTTGGTCGGTAAATTCCGATAAGTTCCAAAACGTGGCATCCAATAATCATCAACTTCAGGAACACCCGGATTCTTTATATCTTCTATACGCCCATTCATTGTTGCCCCAACTTTCAGACGATTATTAATTTGTGCATCAATACTCATCTGCACATTCGTACGCTTAAATCCACCATAATTTACAATCATGGCATCTTGATTCAAATGACCGACAGATAAATAATAATTAATTTTGTCTGATCCCCCGGATATATTAGCATTCAGATAATATTGCGGATTAGTTTCCCAAATAAAATCATACCAGTCAAAAGGAACATATCCTTTTTCTTTGCCTGCTAACCATTTTTGATAAACCTCTTTACTATATGTATAATCTGTCTTTCCCTGAACAGTCTCGGACTGAACATAATTAGTAAGATAAGTAGCTGCATCCGCTGGTTTTGGGAAAGTTGAAGGGTTCTGCCAACCGTAATAAGCATTCAAAGAAACCGTATTTTTAGTATTCCTTTTACCCTTCTTGGTCGTAACGACAATAACACCATTTGCCGCACGTACTCCATAAATAGCAGCAGAAGCATCTTTCAATACGGAAATACTCTCGATATCGTTAAAATCGATATTATTGAATTGCTTTGAATCAGACTGAATACCATCGATTACATACAACGGATTACCCATATTACGAATCTGAATGCTGGTCGTTGCTCCCGGACGTCCGTCTGTCTGACGGGTATTCAAACCGGCAATCTTACCGACCAATGCCCCGGAAGCTGTAGAAGCAACAGAGCGGCTGATATCTTCAGAACCGACTTGTGTGATAGCTCCTGTCAACGTAGCTTTCTTTTGGGCTAAACCGAAACCGGTAACCACGACTTCCTCCAACGCTTGAGAATCTTCACGCAACGTCACACTGACCACCGATTTCCCTTTTACCGGGACCGTCTGAGTGACGTATCCTATATATGAGATTTCCAATACGGCATCAGGAGAGACATGTAAGGTAAATGTACCGTCCAGGTCGGTAATAATACCGTTCGTCGTTCCTTTCTCTACAACATTTGCCCCGATAACAGGTTCCCCCAAAGGATCGAGCACGGTACCCTTCACCACTTTTTGTTGTTGCTGTGGTTGAGGAGTCGAAGGTACTATAGATTTAACCGTATTACCTTTTTCACTTTCCGGTACTAATACAATCTGGTCGTTTGAGATTTCAAAAGTCATCCCCGTAGAATCAAGAATATTAGCCAGCACATCTTTTACTGATTTATTATCAGCATTTACACTTACACGATGTGACAAATCAACTTTATTCTCATCATAAAAAAATGAATAACCGCTTACCTCTTCGATCTGATTAAGCACTTCACTTAATGATGCATTTTCTAAATGAAGAGATATAGAACGAAGCTGCATCTTTGCTTCGATCATTCCAGGGTAACTAACCCATAATAAAAAAACAGTTAACAAAAGTGGCATTCTCCATTTTAAAATACCACTGGTACTAAAGAACTTTCGTTTCTTCATAACTTTTTAAGATTTAATAATTTACTAATCACTTATTCAATGCTAAAAAATTGTATTTCTCTTGTGTTCTATTCCATAGGCATTACGATTTTAATTGTTACTACTTATTTGTTATTCTCACTGCATTGTTTTCATCGAAGCTGTATTGTATCGGATTTATCCTGGCAATCAACCGAAGTACCTCTTCTAATGATTCGTGTTTGATCGAAAACGTATATGCCTGGTCAGTCGGAACCTGGGGATCCAACACAATCTTCACACCATACCATTTCGATAAATATTCGGTTAACTCACGGATTGATTTTCTTTCAAAACGAATAGATTCATGAGCCCAAATGGAAGAGAAAGCGACATCAAATCGTTCTGTTCGGATACTGGGCTTATTTTTAAGACAGACTGCAACATCCCCGGGTGTAAGCATTTGAGATGCTCCTGCATTTTCAACAAGGATCGATCCGGACAACAGGCTTACATTTACATTCTTGTCATTCTCTCTCGCTTCCACATTAAAAACCGTACCATACACTTTTACAGCTACTCCCCCTCCATTAACGACAAAGAGACGCTCCGAATCTTTTGCTACTTCAAAATAAGCTTCACCTTTCAAAAACACATTACGTTTTTTGGACCATAAAGAAGTCGAATATTCAAGCGTAGATTCTGCATTCAACCAGACCTTCGTTCCATCAGGTAAAATCACTTTCGATTTACCGTTTAATGAAGAATAAGTCAAAACAGCAGAACTGGTTTGATACCATTCACTGATCACATAACTTGTTGCAGAAAATAATAAAAGCAGAAAAACAGAAGCAACTCCCAACAACCAACGAAAAGAAGACAAGGACATCTTTACTATTTTAGGTTCCTTTTCTTTTATACAAAGTTCCATCCTCTTCCATAAAGCATCGACCTCCGAAACGTAATTTGTACCTTCCGCCATAAGAGACAACCATACGGATTGCAATTCAAGAAACAGGGTATGATTCGCTTTGTCTGCAAACCACACCTCCAGTTCAGTCTGCTCCTCAGCCGAAATCTCATGCTTGAATCTCCGTATAATTAAATCCCATGGTATGTTTCTATCCATTTTTGCTCTATATTATACAGCGTGAGACTCAAAAAAGGCCGGCATCCCCTAAAACAAAATGATTTTTTTTCACTTTTTGTGTAGAGACATAACAGACAGCAACATTACTATGCTAGTTATCCTAACACTACTATGCTATTCCAACCAACACTACTGTATCACCTCTACCAGCACTATAGTGCTGGCTATGTTAGTCTCATGTCTTGTGTCTATTCTGATTTTGGTACAGATCTCCTGCTATATTTCACCGCAACTCCTCCCCGTTCGGCTTTTTTACGTATCTTAAAAGAATTATTATCGACTTTTCCTGTAATAAATTCAGGTATATTATAAGATTTCATCAAGAGATCGTAATAACCGGTATCCTTTTGAGGAAGTACAAAAGGCTTGGCAATAACACCGGTTTCAGCTACATAAGCCAAAAAAGGACGCGTATATAAGCCATCCATACGCCGGCTGCTAAATACAATCCAACGGCTATTTGACGACCAGGAATGATAACTCTCAGTATCATCACTATTTACAGCGTCCGGATAAAAACTTCTCTTTGTTCGTAAATCGATCATATACAAATCGGCATCTTTATGCCAAACAGGGAAAGTTCCGTAAGCGGACAACGTGCAAAGCATAAACTTGCCATCAGGAGAAACACGTGGAAATGAAACGCTCTTCCCATCGGTGCAGGCATTATAAAGAGTATCTGCTGTATTTCCGAAGGTTCCTGTTTCCGGATCAAAGGATAAATAACATAAACTATATGAAAGTTTTCTTATTGAATCGGGCATGGGACAAGCCGGAGCACTACAATAAAACAATGTCTTACCGTCTGGAGAAAATGTAGGAAACGTTTCGAAATTATTTCTAGAAGTAGTTAAGGGAGTTGATAAGATTGTATGTTTCTCTATATCGTAAACAACCACATCGGAAGCTGTATCATATACTTCCGTACGTTGAGTCGGATGCAAATCCTGGGTTGTTTTATTCACGGAAAAAGCAATATATTTGCCGGAAGGATGCCAGTAAGGGTATACCAATGCAGAAATCGTTTCTTCAACTTTTGTTTCCAAAAATTCAATCTCTCCTTCATCGATCAAGACTGTCCCGCCCATTTTGGCCCTCATATGGAAAAGCATTTTATCCGGACTATACTGACAAAACGAATGGCAATTCACACAATTATAATTCGTTATCTTATTTTCATAGACAGAAGTTTCTTCATACGATTCCAAATTCCGCTGGAAGATTCCCATTTTGTTCCATAATGAATATCCGGGATCTATCAAACGATAAGCGAGATAAGGATCTACCGCTTCTTTCGTCACATACATCGAAAAAGGGGAATAGGCAATCCATTTGTCTTGTTCTTTTTTTGCAATCGTTATCTCTATTGAATCGCCTTTAGCTTGGATCAGTAAGTCTTTCCACTTCTTTTCGGGAATACAAACTTCTCCATTTCTTCCTTCTACTTGAAACTCTTCGTCTCCATATCTGAACAAGGCAAGAATAGGCTGGCCTGAGGATTGAACAGAGAAATTTAACGGAGCTATATTATAAGGGATTGTCACATTTACATAATCCGGAAATATAGTAGGTAAACTTTCCATATTACCTGATATTTGTCTATCTTTTGCACAAGCCCAGAAAAAAAACAATAGAATAATAAAATAGAACTGTTTCATCTCACCATTATTTATTTTTTAAATACCAAGTAAAACCAATATGTATCTCCAAAAGAAGCAGCCATTACATCCCGATAGTTTAGATAGCCGCGCTTGTCATTCATGTCTTGGTTGAATGCTCCATACCTCTGTTCCACTTTCAGACCTACTCCCTTCTGTGCCCACACGGCCGGCTGATCTTGAAACAAAGCTACAATTGCCTCCTGATGGCTAATAGACAAAGATGGCCAAACCTCTGTGTGATAATATTTTTCATATAAAGCATTAAACTTTTTCAGTGTTTTACCCAATATATGATATCCCAATAAATATTGAAAAGCGATCTGGTTATTCGGGTTATTTACAGCCAGTTGTTCCAACGTTTTCAATATCGTAGAAGAAACGGCATATGTGCCTTTTCCTATCAAAGCCTTTCTTTTTCCTCCCAGCAATACATCTTCATTCACTAACTTATCATTATACAAATATTTTCGTTGTTCATTAGCCCATTGGCGATAAAACAAAGTACGTTCCAAGATATTAATATATTTTTCTGCTACCGGATAAGCGCCAAATATCAGATTAGTTTGTACTAAACGTTTTAGGAAATAAGAACTTCCGGTTATCGATGATACATATCCTTCAAATGCAAATTTCTGTGCCGAAGCAATATCTCCTACATGAAAACAGATTTCAGTCAATACGATTGCACAAGGTAAAGAGCTGTCCCAATTTGGTAATAAACAGTCTTTACTAAATTGAGGATAATGAAATAGTTTATCCCCTAGCTCACCTTTACTGGCCAATGCCAGATTTAAAACATTTATCGTTTGCAGATTTGCCTTTTCTGCTGAAAACATAGCTATTATTTTATCCCATTGCTCAGTTTTCAAATAATAATCTTGCTTCATATTCTCTTGCCACACCGGCTTTCTTTGGCTTTGCATCCAAAACAAGAAGAGTAAAATCGGAAGTAACTGACAGGCGACAACTACAAAGTCTTTCACTCCCGATAAATTGTTTTTCTTTCTCAAGTAACCGATTAAAACGATACAGACAGGAAAAGCAATCCATGAATAATAGATCGTTCCGGTAGTCAAAAGCGGTTCGTAATAAAAATCCGGTAATAAAATCATCCGGTATTCTCCTTGCCAAGCCAGATAAACAGACAAATAAAATAGGAAAATCAATTCCGACAATATCAAGAATATATAATACCAATACATTTTACGATATAGGAGTTCCCAAAGAAGTATACTCATTCCCAATAAAAACACAACTGATCCTGCCATTCCCAATAAAACCGGTAACAAAAGACAACCTATGAGAAACCGGAACCTAAAATCCTGTACATTTATATACAAAAGAAAAAAAACGAGCATTAAGAGGTAAGACACCGTACCTTGCAATCGATAATTTATGTCCAGGTGTAAAGGTAGAAGTGATAAAACAGGCAATAAAGAAATCAAATAAGAAAAATTAGTCGGAGCAATTTGCCTGCAAATTCGTTGCATCAACAACCCCACTATTAATAATAAAAAAGTCGTAATCAATGCACCGACATACGGTAATCTATAAAACTGAGAAAGAAAACCAGATAGATAAAAAGCGAATCCACCAGGTTGACCTGACGTATCCCAAAAATAGTCCCATGTGAATGGAAATATTTGCAATTGTTCTATATAATAGAAATAGAACTGGTAGTTATACTGCAAAAAAAAGAATAAACTACAGCATACAATTCCCCAAACAGTAATATCTTTATATTTCATAATAATATTCGTTAGCTTAAATCTTTATTATTAATAAAGACTCAAAACCAACGAATACCCCTTAAACAAGGGGGATAAATTTATTCGGTCATAGGGGACAAAGTAATCCTAAGGCGTACTACTCCTGTCGGATAAGACTAATCCTCCTAAAAAATAATTTTTACCACAGATATGAGTACGAGTCTCCCAGATAAACCCTGATCTTCTTAAGTGCGATCGTTATCTGCCCCTCTACTGTCTTTTCCGAGATGTGAAGCAGCTGTGCTATTTCCTTATTAGTAAGATTCTCTTCACGGCTTTTCTTAAATATCTCCCTGCATTTCTCAGGCAAAAGACATACTGCTTCTTCTATCAAACGGTACAGTTCCTGCAATTCCAAGTCTGTATTATAGTCTTGTCCTATTTCCAGAGAAGAAACATCCTCTAAATAAACAGGGATTTTTTTATCACGGATATAGGTAAAAGCCTTATTGCGAGCTGCCTGAAAGAGATAAGCCTTTAACGTTAACTTTATCTCAAAATGTTTACGATTTTCCCATATATAGGTAAAGATATCCAAAACTAACTCCTGTGATTTTTCCCGGTCATGGATATAATAGGTAATGAAACGCTCCAATGAATCAGTATACTGATAAAACAAATGCTTAAAAGCAATTTGGTCACCCTGCTTTATCAGTTTCAGCAATAATATATCGTCGTTGTTACTGCTCATCCCTAAATTCATTGATTGTTTTTACAGGTTTCAAAGATACATAAAGATTCAATCTTTCCTTAACAAAAGATTCTTTTATTTAATATTTACGCTTTAAAACGTAATATTTGTTCCTAAAGACGTTCCAATAGAAAATAAAAAAGTCTCATAAACTTATAGCTTATAAGACTTTTTATATTCAAATTGTGATTCCGGAGCGATTCGAACGCTCGACCCACGCCTTAGAAGGGCGTTGCTCTATCCAGCTGAGCTACGGAACCATCCTTATTTGCGGTGCAAAGGTAGTATTATTATTTTAATCTGCAAACCTTAAAGCCTTTTTTTTCATTAGAAGGGATAACCTACTGCAAAATGCCAGGCAAAATTACCTTTCAGATTCGGATCCAGGACAGCCCAACGCTTTTTCCCACGCATCTGAGGATCATATGCTTTCATACCCGTATCAAAACGCAGGAGGAAAAAGTCGAAATCGAGACGTAACCCCAAACCATACGATACTGCGATCTCTTTATAAAAACGGGCAAAGTCAAAATTAGCATTCTCACGGTCTTTATCCTTATGCATTGTCCAGATATTTCCCGCATCCACATAAGCTGCCATTTCAAACTTCCAGAACATCTTTGTCCGATATTCCACATTCAGATCCAAACGGATATCCCCCACCTGATCGGCAAATGTGCCTTCCGAACCGATCTGCATACTTCCCGGTCCCAACGAACGGACAGACCATCCTCGGACACTGTTTGCCCCTCCTGAAAAGTAACTGCGTTCAAACGGCAACATCTTGGCATTACCATAAGGGTAACCCACTCCTACTCCCGCATGAAATGCCAGTTTATTCCGGCTGTCCAACACGATACTTTTACTAAAGTCGATGTCTCCCTTTACAAATTGGGCATAATTGATTCCAAACAAACGATACAAACCTGCTTTATCTTTATCCGCATGTGATAATTTGGATATTGCATAAAGCATATTACCTGCCATTTCAAACGAAACACGTAAGGAATGAGTATTCCTCAAACGGTTCTGGGGATTATAATTAGAGAATGAATAAGTATATCCGGAACCGACTACAAACTGATCGGTGAAATTATAAAGTTTCATCGACTCAGGTAGATCCGCCTCAAAATCAGCATCTATCTTTGGCAAATGCACGTAATCTATATCCAGTAATTTGAATGTATGCCGTGCCTGCATATTTGAACGATCCTGCCAAATGTAACTCCATCCGCCGGAAAGAATGGCACGACGGTATTCGGGACGCGTCTGAATGCCATAACTCACTTTGAATTCAGTAGATGCACGAATCTTCCGTTTAAAATTATCACTTACGAAAGGAAACAGGAAGCGCGGAAACAAAATAGAAGACTCCGCCCCCAACTCCCAGTAACTGCTCCCGTCCGATTGCGAAGACAAAGCCTCATAAGCCCCCCGCACCTTGGCTGAAAACACTTCCGACCCTTTGAACAGATTCCTGTGCTGATAGTTCAAACTGGAGGCAAAGCCGAAATCACCGGCCGAGTTCGTCCCTTCCAGGTCGACACCAAACCCTTGCAACTTGGCAGGAGAAGTCAGGATAGTGCAATTCAGCTTCATGGTATCCCCTTCCTCCACTTCCGAAAAGCGTATATTTACATTTCGCAATGCACGAAGAGCAGCAAAAGAAGAATAGGTTTGCTCTACAGCACGCTCATTAAACAAACGTCCCGGAGTAATGTAAGTACTCTTCGATAAAATACTCGGCCGGATACTTTTCCCGTTCTTTCCATATAATATCTGCAAATCACCAACTTTTATCGTATCCGACGAAGCCAGCGTTAAATCGCTCTGTACCTGATTCAGCGGATCATAATCCGTTACGATGGTTACATCCTTTATATAAAACTGACGGTGCAACGTATCGATTACCGAACCGTCCGGCTTAAGCTGACGATAAGGTTTCAATACCATATCCAGATCCACAATATTCCGATTATAAGAGCTGTCTGCCAGATAAGCCAGATAGTCGCGGTTAAAAGCATAATATCCCCTTCGACGAAGCAATGTCGTGATCCGCTGACGTTCCTTATCCAATATATCCCTGTCAAACAAAGCACTGTCTTTTATCAGAGAATTATAATCTTCCGGAGAAACACGGAAAGCCGATGATACGGCAGAACGGCGGGGTGCCTTCAAATGAGCGATACTGTCGATCTTCGGATCATCCAGATTCATTGTATAATCATGTATCCGGTAAGGCTCATTGGAGTTAATCCGGTAAGTAACAATTGCCTTCTTCTGCCTGGATGTATCCAATACAGCAGACACTTCGGCATTCACATAGCCTTTGTTGATAAAGAAACGCCGCAACTCATCCGTCGATTGGTCTACCAACGTAGTATCGAGGATAACAGGAGGTTCGCCAATACGGCGAAGCTGTTTACTAAGCCATCGTTTCTCGTTTCGTCCCGACCAGTCGTAGACGAAAAGCTGCCATTTCATCAGTCCGAACACCTTAAAGTTGGGTTGCTGCCTGAGATAAGGCTTCAACTCATTCGCTTTATAGGATTTATTATCGGAGACGATTACCACTTTATCCAGCAGATATTCTCCGTCACCGACATATTTCGTCGTACTGCAGGCGGCCAGCACCCAAACAAGGCATAGGAAATATAGTATATGGAGGATTCCCTTCATCATTCAACCTTTTACGATCGCAAATGTAGCTGAATTTAAATAAAATCCTGTACTTTTGCTTTGTAAAAAGAGTAAAGATGCTGAGTAAGTCTAAAGTAAAACAGATCCGTTCGCTGGAATTAAAGAAGTTTCGTAACGAGTTGAATGCATTTGTGGCAGAGGGAAATAAACTGGTTGCCGACATGTTGCACGCATTCGAATGTGACCTGCTGATCGCCAAACCATCCTGGATGGCAACACAGGGAGACATTCCGGCCAAAGAATTATTGGAAGCCGACGATGAAGATATCCGCAAAGCCAGTTTCCTAAAAAACCCGCAGGATGTGCTTGCCGTCTTTAAACGCCCCGCCTGGACGCTGGAAGAAGCAGACCCGGCAAAGCAACTGATCATTGCCCTCGACGGGATACAAGACCCCGGCAACCTCGGTACGATCATACGCCTGGCCGATTGGTTCGGAATCGAACATATCGTATGCAGCCAGGATACGGCAGACGTATTCAGCCCTAAGACCGTGCAGGCCACTATGGGAGCCCTGGTTCACGTAAAAGTACATTATACGGATCTACCGGCTTACCTGCAGGCACAAGCCGGGAAGAAAATACCATTATACGGCACCTTCCTCGACGGAGAAAATATGTACACGAAAGAATTATCCGAGACAGGCATTATCATCATGGGAAATGAAGGAAACGGTATCCGTCCGGATATAGAAGCGCTTGTCAATGAGAAATTGTATATCCCCAACTATCCACAGGAACGGGAGACATCAGAGTCGCTGAATGTGGCAATCGCCACTGCCGTTATCTGTGCCGAGTTCAGACGTCGCGGGGGTAAAGCCGGTTAACCGGTATACTGATACCGGAGTCCCCTTTGTTACCGTATCAGCAGCAGAAATCCATTGAGCCGGGACGAAACCTTCCCCGGCCGGAAAGACTATATCCGCCGGAACCGGTATCAACGTTCCATCATAAAATTCAGTGCCGGCTATCTCCTGCTCCAAAGGATATACACCGATAAAGCATCCTTCCGCATCCAACTCCAGGTAATGCATACGATACCATTTCCGCCAGTATATATAATGTGAAGCTATCCGGCGCATACAAGATTTATTTTACTGAATCTTTGCCCGCTATATTGACAGAATCCTTAGCGATACCCGGAAGTCGTCCGTAGTTGTAACGCATCAGGTTCAGGCTATCCACATAGACCTTGAAATAAGAAGTCGAGTCATCTTTTCCATCCAGACGGATAAAACCATAGATACTCTTAACCTGTTTGGTCGGCAACGTACGTAAAGTCGTTTCGTGATAGCCGTCTTTCAATATTTTATCATTAACGGTAATGACCGTATCGCCCTGATTAGCACTCAGACGGATTTCCGGACGGTTCTTCATACTGTCATTCAATCCCCAGACACGCAATCCCAGGACAAAGGAACTACCGGAAGGATAATTCGTCTCCGGCTTGATATCGATCGTTACTCCGTTAAACAGAGCTTTCGGCTCAAAGGTGAGATAAGTCAGGCGCGGCCAGATATCTACCGAGTCCTGCTTGGAAACAGGGGCGGCGCTAGCCTGCACATCGCCCAACGCTTTTTGGCGTTCATTCAGTTCCGCCAGTACCAGATCGTACACCTGCATATAGATATCCAGGTTGCGTCCATACCAAACCAGGGAACTATCATAAACAGCCTGTTCTATTTTATGCTTACGGAACACAGCCTGATAAAGCGCCTCCTTCTGTGCATCATCACTGTACGCCTTATAATCCGTATTGATCACCGCCTCTGCCAACTGCATATCGATCAATACAGCCTTCATCTCCTTTTCGGAGAGAATACCGTCAGGAACCTTACTGCATGAAAACAGCAAAGCAGCACCAAACAAAACGACGCCATATCTGCGCAAACTATTCCGCATTTATTTCTTTTCCTTTTCTTTCGAGAGACTGTCCGACAAGGTATGCCGGTAAAAAATCAGCAACAGAAAAACACCTACACAGATCGCAGAATCTGCCAGGTTGAAGATCGGACGGAAGAAGACAAACTCCTCTCCTCCCCAGATCGGGAACCAATCGGGAAACTCCGTCTGGATTAACGGGAAGTAGAACATATCCACCACCTTACCATGCAGCCAGGTAGCATACCCGCCATCGGCAGGCATAAAAGTAGCCAGCTGGCCATAGCTATGATCAAATACGACCCCGTAAAATATTGAATCAATTATATTACCGATAGCTCCTGCAAAAATCAACGCGACACACGCTATAAAGCCAAATTTGTACTTCTCCTTCACGAGCTTATACAGGTAGTACCCGATAAAGCCAACCGCAACGATACGGAATACAGATAAGAACAGTTTACCAATCACCTCGATCCCGAAAGCCATTCCCGGATTTTCAGTAAAGTACAGATAGAACCACGGAGTGATCTCTATACTTTCGTGCAACTGCATATGTGTCTTGATCCAAATTTTAAGAGCCTGGTCAAGAAGAAGGAGCAGCATTACAATCAACACTGCTCCCCAGCCTTTGGAAAATTTCATTTATCTTTTGCCTCCTTGTTTTGCTTCGATACTCAAAGTTGCATGAGGTACGGCACGTAATCTTTCTTTCGGGATCAGCTTGCCTGTTTCACGGCAAACGCCGTAAGTTTTGTTTTCGATACGGATCAGAGCCGCCTGCAAGTTCTGGATGAACTTCATCTGGCGTTGTGCCAGACGTCCGGCCTCTTCCTTCGATAAAGTAGCAGCACCCTCTTCCAACACTTTAAAAGTCGGAGACGTATCAGCCACATCATTCCCATCAGAGTTGGTCACACCTGACCGCAGCAAATCGTAATCCTTCTTCGCCTTATCCAACTTCTCTAAAATTATGGCGCGGAACTCCTCGAGTTCTGCATCCGAATATCTTGTCTTTTCTGCCATGGTTCAATAATTTTAGGTTCAACATTCATAATATAACATCAGGCGATCCAAAGTCGCAGTCCAAATATACGACAATATTTATATGCGGCAAGGGACGCCTTTCTTTTTTAATAAAAAATCATTCTTTCTCGATACGAACCGACAGATTGAAGTCTTCAAAATCAAGCACGGTGGCATCGCTTATCGCATGATCTGTTATTTCAACAGATACAGCCAGCACCTGGTTTGCAATATATTCATTATATTCTTTAATCGCTTCATCCATTTCGTCGGAAGAAAGAACCGTAACAGTGATCTTATCGGTTATATCAAACCCATTGCTCTTACGCAGGTTCTGGATACGGTTCACCAGTTCGCGGGCCAATCCTTCCTTACGCAATTCTTCTGTTACCGTGATATCCAATGCAACAGTCAGGCGGCCTTCGTTGGCAACCAGCCATCCCGGGATATCTTCCGAAATGATTTCCACATCCGCCCGTTCGATAGTCGCTTCCTGTCCTTCCACATTCAGCGTGAATGTACCGGCAGCTTCAAAAGCCATGATATCTTCCTGGTTCATGCCCTGGATAGCGGCAGCCAGGCTCTTCATAATCTTACCGTAACGCGGGCCTAACTTCTTGAAGTCCGGCTTGATACGTTTCACCAGAATACCGGCGGCGTTATCGACAAACTTCAGATCCTTCACATTCACTTCGTTCAGGATCAGGTTCTTCACCGCTTCGATGCTTTCCTGCTGGTGGGCATCCACAACCGGCACCATGATCGTTTGCAGCGGCTGACGCACCTTGATATTTACTTTACGACGCAGAGCCAATACCATAGAAGAAACATCCTGTGCCATCTTCATACGTTCTTCGAGATCTTTGTCGATCAATGCTTCATCATATTTCGGGAAGTCCGACAGGTGTACGGACTCTACCGTTTCACGTCCGGTAACGGCAATCAGGTCGCAGAACAGCTGATCCCCGTAGAACGGAGCGATCGGCGACATCAATTTGGCTACAGTTTCCAGACAAGTATATAAAGTCTGATAAGCAGACAACTTATCGGTCGTCATGCCCCCACCCCAGAAACGGCGGCGGTTCAGGCGTACATACCAGTTACTCAGGTTATCGTTTACGAATTCGGAGATAGCACGTCCGGCGCGTGTCGGCTCGTATGTCTCATAATATCCGTCCACATCCTTCACCAGTGTATTCAGCAACGACAAGATCCAGCGGTCGATTTCCGGACGCTCGTTCAATGCCACATCCGGCTGCGAGTAATCGAAGCCGTCTACATTTGCATACAGGGCAAAGAAAGAATAGGTATTATATAATGTACCGAAGAACTTACGGCGTACTTCGTCCATACCTTCGATATCGAATTTGATATTATCCCAAGGTGATGCATTCGTAATCATATACCAACGCAACGGGTCGGAACCATACTGTTCGATCGTTGAGAACGGATCGACGGCATTTCCCAGACGTTTGGACATCTTGTTACCGTTCTTATCCAGCACCAGACCGTTGGAAACAACCGCTTTGTAAGCCACGCTGTCGAACACCATCGTTGCCAGCGCATGCAGGGTAAAGAACCATCCGCGAGTCTGGTCTACCCCTTCGGCGATAAAGTCGGCCGGATAAACCGTACGGTTATCCAGTACTTCCTTATTCTCAAACGGATAATGGATCTGAGCATACGGCATCGCACCCGAGTCGAACCAAACGTCGATCAGGTCTGTCTCACGTTTCATCGGCTTACCGCTTTCAGAAACAAGGATCACCTCATCCACATACGGACGGTGCAAGTCTATCTTCTCGTAATTATCCTTATTGTATTCACCCGGATTGAAGCCATTCACCTTATAAGGATTGCTTTCCATAAATCCGGCCTTAACAGCTTTCTCTATTTCGTTGTACAGTTCTTCCACCGAACCGATACATATTTCTTCCGTTCCGTCTTCCGTACGCCAGATAGGTAACGGGGTACCCCAATAACGGCTACGGCTCAGGTTCCAGTCCTGCAGGTTTTCCAACCATTTACCGAAACGGCCCGTACCGGTACTCTGTGGCTTCCAGTTGATCGTATTGTTCAGTTCGATCATACGGTCGCGGCAAGCAGTAGTACGGATAAACCAGCTATCCAGCGGATAATATAATACCGGTTTGTCGGTACGCCAGCAGTGCGGGTAGTTGTGTACATGCTTTTCGATACGGAACACGCGGTTCTGCACCTTCAGCATCATACATATCTCGATATCCAATGTTTCGTCTTTGTCGGTCTTTTCCGGATCGTACGCATTCTTTACGAACTTACCCTGCCACGGATCGTAATCGGCAGCGTTCATATGAGCCTGTACATACTCCGGATCCAGATCTTCCAGCAGATAGAACTTACCGGTCATATCCACCATCGGACGTCTGTTGCCATCCTTGTCGATCATCATCAACGGCGGGACACCGGCAACCTTAGCCACACGGTCGTCATCCGCACCGAAAGTCGGGGCGATATGTACGATACCCGTACCGTCTTCAGTAGTCACAAAGTCACCATTGATTACCCGGAAAGCACCTTCGCCCGGGTTTACCCACGGGATCAGCTGTTCGTAATGCATACCTGCCAGTTCCGAACCTTTCCACTCGCCGACAACCTTAAACGGGATCAGCTTATCACCTATCTTGTAATCAGATAACTCCAGATCGGCAGCTTTCGGATTGAAATGTGCCCCCATCAAATCCTTCGCCAGTACGACCGTCATTGGCATACCGGTGTACGGGTTGTAGGTCTGAACAGCCACATACGTGATGTTCGGCCCCATACAAAGAGCTGTATTTGAAGGCAATGTCCACGGAGTAGTCGTCCAGGCCAGGAAGAACGGGTCACCGAACTGTGCCATTTCGGGCTTCGGATCGAGGATATGGAATTGAGCCGTACAGGTCGTATCCTTCACGTCGCGGTAGCAACCCGGCTGGTTCAACTCATGCGAGCTCAAACCTGTTCCGGCTGCCGGCGAATACGGTTGGATCGTATATCCCTTGTACAGCAAACCTTTCTTATATAATTCTTTCAGCAGATACCACAGCGTTTCGATGTAACGGTTATCGTAGGTGATATACGGATTTTCCATATCTACCCAATAACCCATTTTGTCGGTGAGGTCTTCCCATTCTTTGGTAAACTTCATCACATCGCGTCGGCAAGCTGCATTATAGTCAGCGACAGAAATCTTCTTGCCGATATCTTCCTTGGTTATACCCATGGATTTCTCCACACCCAACTCAACCGGCAGGCCGTGCGTATCCCATCCCGCCTTACGGTTGACCAGGAATCCTTTCATGGTCTTGTAACGGCAGAAAATGTCCTTAATCGAACGGGCAATAACGTGGTGAATACCCGGCATACCATTTGCAGAAGGCGGTCCTTCGTAAAATACAAATGAGGGGTATCCTTCGCGGATTTCAAGACTCTTGTGGAAGATGTCTCCATCCTGCCACTTCTTCAGCACCTCTTTATTGACATTCGATAAGTCAAACTTAGAATATTCGGCAAATTTCTTACTCATTTCGCGTTATATTTATCTTTCTTCTAAAAATGCCGCAAAGTTAGTGATTTAATTCTAATTAGGCAATAAAGAAATTCGCAGAACCTGATTGGATTTTACAAAGCTAAGTAATCTCCTTTTCAAAAAAATATAACTATCTTTGACCGCATAATAAGGTAACTGCTATGAAATCGACAAATGAATACTTGACACTATTACGGCAATATATGGATTCCCATGCCGGTAAATATGGTATTGTCCGCATGGGGATTTTCGGCAGTGTTGCCCGTGGCGAGCAAACAGAAAATAGCGATGTGGATATTTGTTTTGAAGCCCCTGCTCCCAATCTTCTCACATTAGCCCGTATCAAATTTGAACTTGAAGCTTTGCTAGGATCCAAGGTCGATCTGGTAAGATTGCGTGATCGTATGGATGAGTATCTGAAACGAAATATCGAAAAGGAAGCTTTGTATGTTTGACAAAAACAGGATAGTATTAATTCATTCGTGTATAATTGATCTTTTCCAGACTAAATTAGGAGAAAGATCAGGAATAATATTTATCTTTGCATTGGATTTATAAACTATAAATAATTATTACGATGGCCAAACCGATTAAAGAGACTCCGATCTTATTTGGAGAAGATGCAAAGCGTTTTAATCAATCCATTAAGGATGTGAAACCTGCTTCTGACGATGAAAAAAGACGTATAAAGGAAGCTTACGAGAATATAAAGAAAATAGCAACCTTTATGATGTGAATATGAATAATCATACAATCAGTAAAAAGGATTACTTTAAACACTCGATCGTATCTCTGGTAAAAGCTTTACAGCTATTCTATTACTGAATGGAAATAAAATAACATTCAGTTAGGCTATGTTACTGCTTTATTGTAACTTTGTAATATCCGTAAACTGATAAAATAAGACTTGCATTATGACAACGATAGAACTTGAAGCCAGCAAAGTAGAATTGGTTCGTGAAATATTAAACATCGATAATAGCGAAACCATCGGAAAACTTAGAAAATATCTAAGTAAGCTCCGGAACAACAAACAGGAGACAAGCCCTTGTGAATACACTCTTGAAGAAGTTCGCCAGCGATTGTCCATTACGGGTAAAGACGCTATTGCCGGAATAGGTATCAGCGGAGAAGAGATGGAACAGCGAATGAAAAATATAATATGATGGATATAATATGGCATCCATTCGCAGCAAACGACTTCGACCAGATTATATTTTATTATCGGGATACTTTTGGTACTAAAACAGCACAAAAAGTCCGTGATACGCTTCATCACGATATATATCATTTGCTCAGTTCGCATCCCCTCCTAGGATTTTGTGAAACCAGCCTGGAAAATATTGATCAACTCACCTATCGTTCGCTAGTCTCCGGTCACATTAAAATAATTTATACCATTCACGATAAATATCTATATATTCATATGCTTTGGGATTGCCGACGTAACCCGGAACTTCTTCAAAGCGAAATAAAAGGCCGTAAGTAATATACAACTCATGATTTCTAAGTCAACGAGGCATTTTTTCGTTATAAACAGTTGTTTATTTAATCGTATCCACTATCTTTGCAGTATTACAGAAAGTGCAGAAGCTATAGCGTTAGGTTCTGTTCTGTAGAAATATTTAGAATAAGGCATTTTAAAATATTATCTCAGTTCCTTGTAAACATCCAATATATGCACAACTGAGATAGTAGCAACAAAATGCCCATGTTATTTGTATATATGTAATTATATATGATATGACGTGGGCTGTTGCTTACTATCAGTGTGCAAGGGAGGGATACCCACAAGGGCTGAGATGTAGCAATAGCGCCACGTTTTTTTATGTCTTTTTCAAGCTATACTTTTTACAGCCCATACACTAGATAATATATTAAACAATCATACAATTCAGTAAAAGGTATAGTGAAGAGGGGACTCTACAACTGTCCGGTTCGGGAGAATAGGATAGTATCTATTATATAGCAAATAATATGTATCAGATAAAACGATTTATTCTATGATTAACCTGTTGACTAAAATACGCGATTATGTAAAACTTCTCCTCCCAAACGATCAGAAGCCACTCCTTTTGAGCAATATACAACCCGATCAGAAAGAAGTAGCAAGCGAAAACACCGGCTTTGTATCCCCATCCGAAAACATTCCGGCAGAAAATAAACAATCTTCGCAAACATATACTGATAAAGAATGTGACTTCATCATTGAAGCACTTAAAAGCCTGTCGCCCGAATATTTATTGATCATATCGGAAATGAGAAACTTACTGAACTCCGATCTGAAGAAAATAGTATTCCATGCACTGGCCACAAAGTTAAGCATCGAAGAGGTTGCGGGACATTTAGGCCTTACTCCCCGGAAAGTTAAATGTATATTCCAGGAAGCAATTATGGATATAAGTATCCAATCCGGATTTGTAAGAGGCTACCTCGATAATGGCGTTCAAAAAGACATAGAAATCGACACATTACACTCAAAGATACAATTGCTGAAAGATCAGTTAATGGCGGAAGGGTGGAAAGCGAATTGACCTACCACCCAGAAGTAACTTAACAAAACAACTTCACCGTCGCCGCGCCGATCAGCAGCCATCCCAGCAGGTTGCCGGGAGTTAATGGGGGCGGTTGTTTTTCCGGTTCGCGGCTTCCGGACGGATGATCGACAGGATCGCCCCGATGGCCGCCAGGGCAACTTCCGTTTGCGACAAGAGGATCGACAACAGTGCTGTCAGCCCCAACCACGGGATCGCCTGGCTGGCAGTGCCTCCCTTTCAGCCCTTGCGGGAAAAGGGTATGCACCAATGACAACAGGAATTTACAAACAATACGAAGAGCATTCATACACTATTGATTTTTTTAGGGATAAAACAAAAGATATTCAACACACCGGTGTCTTGATCAACTTACCGATCGCCGACGAAAGGTTGTCGAGCAAGCGGCAGTAAACGGCCCGGTTATCGCCGTTCACCTCACTGATATATTTGCTGTACGCAATTTCACGGGCAAAAGCAGCGGGATAATAACTAGCCGCGGCAGCCACCGGATAAGCCGTAGCAATGAGCCGGGCATAATCGAAAAAGCTACTCTGCGTATCGGCATACTTACGGAACGGCAATCCACCCTCCGACAGTATTACCTGGTAACCGTGCCAGAATTCGTTGGACGGCCCATATCCGGTGATACCGAACAAATTGCGATGCTGTTTCGCCAGATCGCTCTCCCCCCAACCCGACTCGATAGCCGCCTGTGCAAGCATGATTACCGGATTGATACGGAACCGTTTCTCCGCCGCTTCGGCTTCAGGAAGAAAACGTTTTACAAATTCATATTTTGTCATAAGATAGTATGATTTTATATAGCACAAATATCACAAAACACTTGACTTTCATCCGATATTTCACTATATTTGGGTATAGTAAACATCAAAAAGACATCGTATGAAAACAGAAGAACAAACCGTCGGATCCGACTACGGAATAGAACGTTCATGGGGATACCAGGAACTAGCCATTCTCTATTTTCCTCATATCAAACCGGAGAGTGCCACCCGTCAACTCGGCCGCTGGATCAGCGTCAGCCGGGAACTGATGTCCCAGCTGACTGCCAACGGATGGAAACCCGGCCGTAAGTTACTGACCCCGAAACAAGCCGCCTGTATCTTCCGCCATCTGGGCCCTCCCGGATGCTGACAGGCGGCCTCCGCCGCTACTCGATTACCGGACGGTCGTCTTCGCCACCACCACCGGACGAACCACTGTCCTCCTTATCGAGCATCATACGCTCGACCTTCAGCTTCTTGGCCAGCTCCAGCAACGCTTTCCCCGGACGGAACGTGATCCTCGGCCGCCTTACCATATCCGGAGTAAACTCCTTCTTGGTACTCGACCCCTTACTTCCCAATACCGCCTGGAAATATCCCAGGTCACCCAGTTGGATGGTCTGCCCATCCTGCAATTTCTGTTTCACCACAAACAAAAGACCATCCAGCACCAGCTTCACATCCCCTGCGGTTGCCGCCGAACGGTCGGCGATAATGTCACAAAGCATTGTCAAATCGCACATCCCGTTCGAACTGCTCGCCGCATAAAACAACTTCGCATCAGCCGCAGCGTCTTTGCTCATATCACGCCTTAATACCAATCGATACTTTACCGACATAATCCTTTCAATTAAAAAGTTACTGACTCCGTTTCTTACTCTCTCTTGTAATATTACACTGTAAAGGTACGGCAGCCCGGAAAGCCTCTGTCCGCCATTGTCGGCGGTTGTACTTCCCTGTCGGTATTTGTCGGTATTTGCCGGGTAAATAAGGCTATTTACATAACAGCCAGCGTTCGTCGAGCACCGGCGTACGCGACAAGGAAGCCGTTAAACCGGCCTGTACGGAGAGGTGGCGGGAAAGGCGTTCCAACAGTTCCGTA
This sequence comes from Parabacteroides sp. HGS0025, assembly GCF_000969845.1. Taxonomy (NCBI): domain Bacteria; kingdom Pseudomonadati; phylum Bacteroidota; class Bacteroidia; order Bacteroidales; family Tannerellaceae; genus Parabacteroides; species Parabacteroides sp. HGS0025. Next base: position 1,106,248 of record NZ_KQ033902.1, on the reverse strand, counting down.
TGCGATCCGTGCGTTTCCTTCAGCAGCCCCGTCAGCCGGGATGTTTCGGCCAGGATACGTTCTTCGTAATATTCCAGGCGGAAATACTCGACCAGGTCGTGGCAAACGGCCTCCTCCGTTTCGCTCAGCAAAGAGGGCGGAACGCCTGCCGGCAAGGGTAAATCCGGTAAGACGGCGGAGAGTATACCGGTCAACAGCCGCTCTGTGGACGGTATCATAGAAGACGACAAGCCCATAGCCGTAAAATGCAGCAGATTGCGGTAGACCTCCGACGTGAACGGCAGGTCATCCTCCGCAAGCATACGTTCCACATGCCGGGCCGTCTCAGGATGTTTCAGGCAGAAAGCCAACAGGCGCTTCTCGCCGATCCCCACCCGCTCTGTCAATAATTGCATATACCGGTAAAAGCCGACACATCCCAGCCTGCGGAACAACTCGTCGGGGTCTTTCGCCGTAGGCAACCGCAGGCTGCCCAATTGCAATCCTCCGGGCGGTTCTTCCAGCAGACGAACCGTTGCCGCCTGCCCTGCCGTGTCGTTGTCGAGCAAAAGCACCGCCCGGTTGCAGAAACTATGCAACAGCGCCGCCTGCCCCGATGTAAAAGCCGTCCCGCCCAAGGCCACCGTATTGGTAAAACCGGCGGCATGCATGGCCAATGCATCCTTATACCCTTCGGTCAGGTAAGCAAAACCTTCCAACCGGATAGCCGCTGCCGCCCGGTGGATACCGTACAACATCCGGCTCTTGTCGAACAACCCGTTATTCGCCGAATTCAGATACTTGGGAGTGTCGGAAAGCTCCCCGGCCTCCACACTGCTATCCACCCGCCGTGCACCAAACCCGGTAAGTATTCCGTCGGCATCGTACACCGGGAAGATGATCCGTCCGCGCATCGCCCTGAACGGCTCCGGAACGAAGGCCGGGGCAAGTCCCACCCCGAAGTCGAGCCAGGTGGGAGACAGTTCGCAGTGTCCGGATGCAACGGGAAGCAACAAGCGCAGGAAATCGTTATTTTCTTTGATGATAACAGACCGTTTCCGATCATCAACCGGAGTAACCTTTCCCTTCTCGGAAGGGGAAAGGGGGTGTGTCGACGGCTTACCGACAGCCTCCTGCGGTGCCAGAATTTTCACCGCCTCCGCAAACAGACAATGCTCGAACCCCATCACCAGCCCGATCACATCGCCCCCCGCCCCGCAGGCATGGCATTTGAAATACTGGCCGCCTACATGAATGCCCAGCGAAGGATGATGGTCGTCGTGAAACGGACAAAGCATCTTATAATTCACCCCGGAACGATGTAACGTCCCATAACGCGCAGCCACCTTCTCTATCGGGTTGGCCGCTTTCAATCGTTTTATATCCATGATTTTACTTTTTATACGGATAGATCTGTGTCAGGCTGTCGTTGTAGCGGAAACGAACCTCGCCCGTACCGCCGTTACGGTTTTTGATGATGAAAAGACGGCCTACGCGATGGTAGGACTCGTGGGTCACGTTGTCGTAAAGCTCGTTGTACTGCTCCGGGCGGTACACCATCGCGATACTGTCGGCAATCTGTTCGATCTCGCCGGAGTTGCGCAGGTCGCTCATCACCGGGATATGGTCGGTACGCGTCTCGCAGTTGCGGTTCAACTGGGCCAATGTCAGGCAAGAGACATCCAGCTCCATAGCCAGCGTCTTGAGTTTTCCGGCCGCCTCGCCCAGCGCCAGATCCATCGTGTCCTTCACTTCGGCACGGTCGGAACTGACATTGATCAGGTTCAGGTAATCGATAATGACCAGATCCAGTTTATGCTTACGGTTCAGGATCATGCAACGCGCCCGTATCTCCGTCAGCCCGCTGCCGCTGCAATAATTGAGGAAGAGCGGCAAGCGGTGAAGCTCGTCAGCCGCCTTGTCCAACCGTCGGCGGTCGTCGTCATCCAGCAGCTTGAAACGCAGCTTATCGGGCTCCACACCGCTCAGCGTGCAGAGCAGGCGGCTGATCAGCTGGCGTTCGGTCATCTCCAGGCTGAACAGGCAAACCTTCTTCCCTTGCCGGGCGGCCGACAGAGCCATGTGAAGCGCCAGTGCCGTCTTTCCCATTGAAGGGCGGCCGGCCAGCACAAGCAATTCCCCTTTATAGAGACCTCCCAGGTAATGGTCGAACTCGTCCAGCCCCGTGCTGATCTGCAACTGTTCGCCGGCCCGCCGCCGTTCCTGTTCGTGATAGATCTCCGCCAGCACCCGTTCGCCCACTTCGGCCACCGTACGGGTCGTGCTATGCACGGCAAATTCTTCTTCCAGCTTCTCCAGATCCTTGTGCGAGGCATTGAGCAGGGCCGTCACGTCCACCCCCGGTTCGTGCGCTTCGGCAATACGGGCGGTCATCCGCATGATCGCCTGGCGCAACACCCAGCAGCGGATCACCCAGGCGGCATAGGTTTTGATGAATGCGGCATTACGCACCTTCAACAGTCCGTCGGCAATGAAAGCCAGGCCGTTCAGCTTCGCGGTATAGTCCGGATCGAGCCGGCGCATTTCGCGTTCCACGCTCAGCATGTCGATATCCGCCTCATGCTGGTAAAGTGCCAGCATCGCCCGGTAGACCAGGCAGTAATCGGGATTGGTAAACATTTCCGGACGCAGGCGGTCGCCCACCTCGCAGATGGCGGCACTCTGTGCCAGGATAGCTAATACAACAGCCTGCTCCATCTCTTCGGAAGAAGGCATACGGCCCGCGTTGTTCGCGTAATTCCCGGCAGCCACACTGACAGTCGCCGGCGGGACTGTGTTTTTCGTTTGTTCGTTTTTCATGACACTTACTCTTTAAATCGTTTATAATTCGGCCGTTCTACAGAGCGTCCCCCGAAGGCGGCATCTCCGGGGCGGGGAACTTCTTCCTTCGGAACCGCCGTTGCATCCGTCCCCATCTCCACCCGGAGGGATCGTACGAATGTGAACCGTCCTTCATGGCGTATTTCAAAATCCCCTTCTTCCTCCAGGCGTTTGAGCACTCGGCCGATGGTTGTCCGGGGGATGCCTGTTTTCTGCTCCAACTGCCTGACGGTGGTTATCCACTCCCCTTTGCGACAGGTCATCCGCCGCCTGTTCACCACCACCACCCCGTCGGCAAAATAGAGATGCCTCAGCAAACAGAGATAAACACCGGCCTTGCTCCGCCGCACCGGGTCGTCGGAGTAAAGGTCATCCAGTAAAAAATGAGGGACACGCAAAAAGCCGTTGCGCCTGCTCCCTCTCCCGTTCTTTTGTAGTTCCTGACATTTCATTTTACCCGTATTTAAGTTGAACAATAGGCTACGTATAGGTGGGACAATCGGCGGAATAATCGCGGGACGATCTCAGCTATGAATAAGAGATTTATTTCCAATCATTTAAACCATGCAAAAAGAGAACTGCGGGACAATCATGGGACGATCGGCGGGACGCCTTATATAATATAATAAGAATATGTAAATAAGATTACCTTCCGAGGTTTTCTCTTTTTCCGTTTTAAATAAAGATCACAGAGGCAAAGGTAATGAACCGGGGAAGGCGAAAGAGTATGATTTTATCGCAGGGAAGGGCCGTAAAACAAGAGGTATCCGGAAGAAAGGCAGCCGGAATTCATATTCTTATTTATTATAGAAACTGAGGTAAAGGCGTGTTACCAATCTTTGTAATGCTTCAACTTTTCGTGAAGTCTATTCGTCAGGCGCGTATCTGCACGCAACTTTCTCTGTAGCGTAGACAGCGCAAACCCTACATCGAAAACGGCCTGAAGATTTCTTGCCAGATGATCTGAATGACAATCCATTACCCCTAACGAGAGCGAGGCATGCATCAGGTCGATAAAAAACTCGCGGTGGTTTACTTTTATCAATTGATGATCTAAAATCAGGTCGGAACATCCGCAAGGCCCGGCTAATTGTTTTCCGTAGGTTTCAAAGAAAAGATGAGTAAAACGTATCTTCTTCGGATCGTCGCCGCCATCGGCCGACTCTTGCAGGAACCGGGCGCAATCCTGCAAAAATGTCATACTTTCTTCCATATTTTTAACTTGCTGTTTAAATCGAGCGAAGGAGCGATAGTATCCCCCGCAAAGGTGCGTTATTATATTTTCCATTCGACTGTTTATGTATAGCCGCTTTCTTCCGGAACCATCAAACAGGTAAAGGTAAATGACAATCATACAGTCTGTTAAATTTTTTGTTGACAATTTCGTGACAAATACGACAAAAACGTTTTTGTCGCATGACATGATAGTGGTAAATGTGGTAACACAGTAGTGCTAAAGGAAACAGGACTATAGTGTTATCTTAAACGACACTATAGTCCTACTTAAAAAAAGTACGGCAAACTACTTTTCAACGAGACATTTTCTTCATCCACGATAATTGTTTCCACGGATAAGGACCGTCGTTGTTTTGAGGTAGTCCCGGGGTGCTTCTTCCCTCTTCCACGTAGCGGATGAGCTGGTCGTGCAGGCGGCGGGCTATTTCGGGATTGGCACCGTAGACGTTACAAGTCTCTCCGGGGTCTTTCTCCAGATCGTAGAGCTGGCATTCGAGGGTACCTTCCTGCGGTTTGCGCGGCTCGCTCCAACCTCCGGAATAAGAAGAAAGGAGAAGCTTCCATTGGCCCTGGCGAATGGCGAAAGAGCCGTCAATGGAATGGTGGACGATCGCTTCGCGGACAGCCAGGCCCGTTTCGGGGGCGGTCAACAGAGGAAGGATATTGTAACTGTCTTCGGCCTCATCGTCAGCCAGTGGGTAGCCAGTGAGGGTGGCAAAGGTCGCCATGAAGTCCGTCAGGCAAATCGTCTGATCCACTCGTCGAGGTTCAGACTGTGCCGGCCAGCGGACAATACAAGGAACATGATGTCCGCCTTCGAAAAGATCGGATTTCATTCCACGGAAAATGTAGCTGGGGTCGTGGCCTTTCCGACCCAGCAGTTCGAAATCGGCACACGGCGAGCAACCGTTGTCGGATGTGAAGACGACAACGGTATTATCAGCAATTTTATTCCTTTCCAATACATCCAGAATACTACCTACCACGGCATCCGACTGCATAACGAAGTCGGCATACGCATTCAGTTTCGACCGGTCGGCAAACTCATCGGTCGGCACGATCGGCGTATGGGGCGATGTGAGCGGAAAATAGAGGAAGAAAGGCTTGTCGCCGACCGCCGACCGGTCAATATACTCCATCGCCTTCTTTTCTATCGTGGGTAATACATCTTTCATCTCCCAACCTTGCAATCCCCGCCCCGCACGGCTGTCCATATTCTGGTTGACCGGATAATACGTATCGGGCACCCCGTCCGTATGCCGATTTTCTATAAAACAATACGGAGGATAGTTGGGAGCATCGACCCCGAAGAAATAATCAAAACCGACATCGCAAGGCCCTCCGGTAATCTCTTTCGTGAAATCAAGATTATATTCATCCGGCTTGTCTACCGGCATCTTTCCGTCTTTTGTGGGGAAATTAAAACCAAGATGCCATTTCCCGATGCAAGCGGTGCTGTATCCCTGGTTACGGAGCATACTGGCCATTGTGGTGCGACCGGAAGGGATCAGGGGAGTATCATACCAGTGCAATACACCATTCTTCAAGATAGAACGCCAGTTGTAACGCCCCGTCAGCACGCCATAACGTGTCGGTGTACTGACGGCCGAACTCGAATGGGCATCACCGAAGACAACTCCTTCAGCGGCCATCCTGTCAAGGTGTGGAGTCTTGATCTTGCCGTTTTCATTCAGGTAAGAGAGGTCTCCATAACCCAAATCATCGGCCAAGATAAAGATGATGTTCGGGTGTTTCTTATCCCGGGCAACCATGTTCAGGGACATACCGGCTACAAAGCATGAGAATAGAATCGTTTGTGCTTTCATTTTATGTTCTTTTAGTTCACTTTCTTCAGAGGGATTTGTACATTAAACGAGCTTCCGTCGTATTTCTTGTTCAAGTCGTCAACGGAACAGGCGGAATATAACACCTGCGGATCGTCGTTTTCATCCAGAAGTAGCTGCGGACGTTCGAGGCGATCGACCTTCACCGTATCGCCCGAGGCTAGTAGCAGCTCTTTTTTCATAAACAGAGAGTTTCCAGGTAGCTTCCAGTCGATACCATCCTCCGAATACATGATGGCCAGGCAGGGACCAGACTGCGTGAAATGTCCGGTGAAGTCTTTAAATACAGCATAGAAAAGATGATCTTTCCGGTTATACCACACATAAGGATCTTCGGCTGAAAGTTTCTGCCCGTCAGTCGAAGGCAGGTCGAACACGATGGTATCCAGCGGGACGAAAGGTCCCACCGGTGAGTCTCCGAGCGCAACTCCGTGCACTCCGCGCCAATGCGGATCGTACAGGTTTCCTTTGAAGTAAAGAAGGTATTTCCTGTCTGACGGACGATAGACCACCGAGGGGTTTACCACGATGATGTTGTCCGGCTTCGGCCGGGTTCCTTCGGGAGACGGGTCGACTATATCGTTGGGTTTAACCCTTGTCCGGGGGGAGAGCAGCGGGGTTTTGCTTTTCACGAACTCGCCTTTCAGTAATTTGTCGAACGAATCGAACTCGAGGACACCGATACAGAGCATCTGCTGGATACGGCTTCGCTGGTCTAATGTGTCGGCCTTCGATTTTACAGGCAGGTCGCCGGCGTCTTTACCTCCTACATAATAGAGGTAGTATTTATTGCCGAAGCGGCGAAGATGCGGATTCATAACGGTCTGTGCATCCCAGGAAGAGGTGTCGGACGTAAAACCGTCCGCATTCAAGAAGAAGTCCAGTTGCCTGAAACCACCGTCAGGGCGGTCGGATACAGCCAGTCCCATCTTGGAGCCATACACCCAGGCATTGTTGAACGGATGCTCTCCGGCTTCGGGAGCCGAATAAACCATATAATATTTCCCGTCTTCTTCTGATTTCAGGACGGAAGCCCCCCACATGAAATGTCCGTCAACACTAAATGCGGAAGGACCTTCGCCGACCAGGCTTTCTCCCTTTTGAACAATCCCGATGTCAACCGGCGATGCCTCATAACTGCAATGGGGTACATTTGCTTCCCGGCAACCGACAAGCAAGGTGATAATACTAATACCTATTAATTGTTTATACATTGTTATATATCTTTTACTTATCATTTAGATGCTTCTTTCGGATAATTCGGGCTGTAAAGCAATGTTTTATCCCGTTTGACGAGTTGCCCGTTTTTAACAAAGCCGTCTCCTCTTTCCTGGAGGTGCTGCACCATCTCCTTCCGCATTTCCGATAATTGTTTCCGGTAGCGATCTGTTTTTGCCAGATCTTTCTTCTCGCCCGGATCGGTTGTCAGGTCGAACAATTGTTCTTCGCCGGAGTGCATGAACCAGATGTATTTGATCTTACCGTCGGTCAATGCGCACCAGTAGTTATCGGGCGAATAACAGGTTGCATGCTCCAAGTCGATGTATTTCCGCCATTCATCTTGTTTTCCGGTAACCAGTTTAAGCAGAGATTTTCCGTCCATATCAGCAGGGACTTCTCCGCCGGCTATCTCCAGGAAGGTGGGAAGGAAGTCACGCAACTCTACCGGTTGTTCCACTTTGGTTCCCGTCTTTATTTGTTTAGAAAGGGAAGAGGGCCATTTCACGACATAAGGCACTTTGGTCGACCCTTCATAGGCATAGGTTTTACGCCAATGATAGTGGTCGCCCAGCATATCACCGTGGTCGGCAGTAAAGCAGATCAATGTATTGTCGTACATTCCTCTTTCTTTCAATGCCTTGATAATCTCTCCGATTTGGTCGTCGATAAAAGTGACATTAGCATAATAGTGCCTGCGGGATTTGATGGCATATTCATCGCCCAAGTTGGCAAATGCCGCATCTTTCTTCACCTGGTCAGGTTCTTTGTGTTCAGCATATTTACCGCACCAGTCGCCTACCGAAGGAGCAGGTATATCGGCATTCTTATACATGTCGAGATAACGCTGCGGCGGATCATACGGACTGTGAGGACGGGCAAACGATACTTTCAGGAAGAGGGGTTGATCGTTGTCATAATTACGGATCAGTTCACAAGCTGTCTGTCCTGTCCAGGCCGTGGGATGCAGTCTTTCATCTAATTGGTACACACCGGCGACATGGTCGTTCCAACCGATACCAGTCAGGTCGGGATTTTTACCCGGTGCGTTTAGTTGGAACCATTCGCGGTAATCGCTTATGAAATCAGGACTTTCACTGCGTCCGCTCTCATCGACTAATGTTGCATGGAAGCCGTGCAATGTTTTCTGTGGAAACCAGTGCATCTTTCCAATACCGAACGTATAATATCCCAGTTCGCGCAACATCTTCGGCATCTCGTACTTATATTCGGTTGCCACCTGGCCGTATCCCAGCATCCCGTGGTTCCAGGGAGACAGGCCGGTCAGTAGGCCGGCACGTGCCGGAGTACTGCTCGGGGTTGAAGAATAACCGCTGACAAAGAGTGTTCCCTCGTGTGCCAAGCGGTCGATATTCGGAGAGATCACCGCTTCGTTACCCATGCAATGCAACGCGTCTCCGCGATGCTGGTCGCTCATGATAAAGACGATATGAGGCTGGCGGGTTGCTTTTGCGGGACTGATAACCGTTTCTTTCCATCCCGTTTTCTCCGCTTTACCTTCAGATGACTGAGCCAATGAATACCCGTTAAAGCCGACTCCTGCCACTAACGAGCTTTTGATAAAATCACGACGTTTCATACTATTTATTGTTTTTCAGGATATAAAAAACACCTTTTAAAGAATAAGTAAAGATAACCAATGTTCTTATCTTATAATCCTATTCTTTAAAAGGTGCATTCTATTATTTACCAGCCAGGATTCTGTTGCAGTTCCGGATTCAGTGTAATTTCATTTGTCGGGATACAATTCAGATAGTCCCTTTTTTCATCGAACTGATATCCGTTCGGTATCGATTTTTGAAAAGGATCCATAAAGCCTTCGCTATCTATCGGTGTAACGATCGGTTCCGACCATTCGTCTGCTTTGAAAGGGTATCCCTTAGGTCGTTTACCCTTAAATAATTTATGGGCGGCCCAACGGCGATAATCGTCAGAACGGAAACCTTCACAAGCCAATTCTACACGTCTTTCTCTGCGGATTTCGTACAATTCATCAGAAACCGGATAACCATAATCAATCTTTTCCACAGCCGACAGGTTTTGCGGAGTACTGAAATCGGGCATGCCAGCACGTTGTCGGAGGAGGTTAATCGATTTTGAATAATCGACATTACCGTCCAGTTCATATTTTGCTTCTGCATAATTCAACAAAACTTCCGCATACCTGAAGATGATAGCACCGGTTTGCGATGCGCCTCCGAAACCGGCACCTGAACCATCCGACAGGGGATCGACCCCTTTCCGTAACTGGAATCCGGTAGTATTCATAAATTCACCGGAGTTATCTAGGTAAGGTTTCTGAAATATGTTCTTACCATATTGGTTATTATCCCACATAACATCTCCCGGAATCCAGATCGTTTGTTGGAGACGACTATCGCATTCCGTGGCAATCAATGAGAGGTAATCGCTACCTTTAGTCTGGCCGGCAGCCTGCTTGTAATCATAAACTCCACCGTTTTTAGCCAGATATGAAGATACAAGATCCAAAGTCACATGTGCGTTGTTGGTCCCAACAGTCAGATATGACAAACAGTTGTGGGCCATGTTGAGTCCTTTATCATAATCTTTCCATAGCAACACCTCCTTGATCGGTTTATAATCTTCACGGCCCATCAAATAAGCATAATCTTCATCTGGCTTACCGGTAGAATAAATACCGACAGAATATTTACCAGGAGACATCAATTCTTCAGCTGCTTCTACTGCCGCTCTGAAATACTTATCGGGATCTGCATTGGCTGTAGCAAAGACCGTACCTTTATGATATTTTTGCCATGTTCCTTCAAATAGGGCAACCCTCGATTTAAACAACAAGGCCGCTTCTTTACTCAAACGGTTGCTTCCTCCGGGAGCTTCGGACAATGGAGACAAGTATTCAATCGACTTATCCAGACAATATAATATAGAATCAACAACTATTGTCCGAGAGACACGCGGCGCATATAATTCAGGAGAATCCATTTCCAGGGTTTTCGAAAACCAAGGAACGTCTCCATAGGCTTTTACTTTCTCAAAATACAAATAGGCTTTGAAGAAATAAGCTTCACCCAAAAAATGACCGTATTCGTTGATATCATCCTTACAGTTGGAATAATTATCGAAGAAAAAGTTTACCGATCGTATTTTATCCCATTCCCAATGTCCGTTACCTTTTGAGGTCACTACCGATCTTGAATTATTCAAAACATCGTTCGGATTGGTGGTAATCATATTATCGGAACCTTTGTTGGCATCCCAGCCGAAAGTGCCAAGATAACCACCTTCGGCACCGCCTCCTGTGAAGGAAGGAAATACCGTATAGAACTGTAATGTATAATTTGCCAGATCTTTTGATGTGCTCCAATAAGAATCATTTCCGATCTTGTCCAGCGGAGCTTTATCCAACAAGCCATCGCAGGAAGAAAACAACAGGGGGAGGCTGGCAATACTTGCTAATATAATCTTTTTCATTTCTATCCTTTTTAAAATTGTAAATCTATACCAAATGCAAACACAGATTGGGCAAAATGAGACTTGGAATCTCCTCTGGCTTTACTGTCAGTCAGTTTTTTAGCTGTCTCCGGATCCATTCCTTTCGGGAATCTTCCGGTTATGGTGAACAAATTCTCTCCGGTAAAGAAGAAACGTACTTTCTCCATTTTGATCTTCTCCGTTATATTTTTAGGCAGGGAATAACCGAACTGCAAGTTCTTCAAACGAAGATAGGCTCCATTCTGAAGATAACGGGATTGAGCCTGGTAGTTTTTATCTTTTTCATTAGACAAATAAGGACGGGGAAAATAAGCATTCGTATTTACACCCAAACCTACATATTTTTCTGATTCCACCTCCCGATAATAATCCAGATGTTCGGGGAAGATAGAACATTGTGCCCAGGAGTCGAACCCCCAGAACATATTGCCGGTAAGCCACAGATCGCGCTTGGCAACTCCCTGGAAAAATATCGACAAATCAAAATTTTTATAATCGGCACCCAAAGTCAGACCGAACTGATATCGGGGAGTCATATTTCCTATTACTTTCAGGTCACCGTGATCATCGAGTGTATTTTTGCCTTTGTCGATCACACCGTCATTGTTTCTGTCTACATATTTTACATCACCGGTTCTCCAGGTCGGATAGAAGAAATGCTGTGATTTACTATCCATGATTTGTTGGGCTTCTTCATCCGTTTGGATCAGTCCGGCGGTTTCAAATCCCCAGATTTCACCAACTTTCATTCCTTCGTAATTAGTAGTCAATATCTTTGTCGGGTTGTTATATTTCGTGATTTCACTTTGATAATCGAACAACATTGCACTGACAGAATACCCCAGTCCGCATTCCAAACGGTCCCTCCAAGAGATATTAATTTCCCAGCCATTGGTTTTCATAGTCGAGTTATTTTCGTTAGGTAGATCAGCTCCGATAACACCCGGTAATGCCCTAGCCGGCCCCAAGCGGTTTTTTGTCAGTCGTTGATACCAGTCTGCATTAATTATCAAACGATTGTTCAATGCTCCCAGGTCGAAACCGATATCGAATGTCTGTGAAGTTTCCCAGGTCAGAGACCGGTTGATGAGGGGAGGTACTTCGGTATAAACCGGACGCTGTCCGTCAATCATCCATTGCAGTTGGGTTTTGATACCTAATAAAGGTAAATCCTGATAGGCATCTACATTCTGATTACCTAATTGTCCCCAGGAGGTACGGATCTTAAGTGTATTTACCTTGTCTGACCATTTTTCCCAAAAGTCTTCACGGGCAACATTCCAACCTGCTGAGAAGGAAGGGAAAAAGCCCCACCTGTTGCCTTCAGCAAACTTGGAAGTCCCGTCATATCGTCCGTTCGCTTCAAACAAATACTTTTCTTTATAATTATATCCGACTCGGAAGAATGCACCAGCTGTAGCCCAATGTTCCATTTCATCCTCCAACTGTATATCGCCAGTCGAAGTAGAAATCGAAGGCACTCCCGGAGCAATCAAGTCATTCTTTCGTCCCCAAAGAGCTTCATTCCGTTGTGTTTCATACTGCACACCACCCATCACCGTAAAGTTATGCTTCTCAGCCAAAGAGAAATCATAGGATGTATACATATTCGTACTTTGATACAAATTATTTCTCTGACGCTTGGCTACATAAGACGGCACTGTCGTTGCAAGAGGTATCATCGTTCCGTCTACCATATCTTCATAAGCCGTAAAGTTTTCCGATGTAAACTTCTGGGCATTCAGGCGAATAGAATAATCCGCATTGATCGTCCACCCTTTAAGCGGAGTAAAAACCATTGCAAAACGTTGCGTCAAGACATTATCTATCGTTTTATCTGTTCCTGCATCTTGTGTCCAGGGTATTTTAGATTGTCCCGGATGTACGCCATTCGGAGTCCATTTGGCTTGTGTTGGGTAAGTACGGGCAACCTGATGGAATAGCAGTTCATAATCTCCCTGGTTGTCGTAGTTCGGTTTTTCACGGTTAGCCACTTCAAAACGGGTATTAGTAGTGAACTTCCACCACGATGTCAAATCAACATCTAATTTTGAATTTATATTAAAGCGTCTGTACGTATCTGTTCCGTAATTCAGGATACCATCATCATAAACATGGCCTGCTGAAACAAAATAAGCAGTCGTTTTGCCTCCCCCTCTGATACTTACATTTTCCTGATTCCTCAACCCCGAACCATAATATTCATCGAACCAGTCATAGTTGGCATTCGAGCCTTTTACATTTTCCCATACGCTTGGATTCGTTGCACTCGGAACTGTTTCCGGTAAACTAGGATCATTCTGGTAAGCAATGATGCGGTCGATCGTTTCATTTGTAAAGACCAATCCGCCACCATTTGTACCCGCCTCATTCATCGCACGGGCAAAGGTATACGAATCGACCATAGTAGGCATACGGTGCGGCTTGGCTATAGAAACATTCGCCGATACGCTTACCTGGGGTTTGGTTTCTTTTCCTCCAGATTTCGTTGTGATCAGGACTACCCCATAAGGAGCACGTGCTCCGTAAATAGCTGCAGCGGCAGCATCTTTCAAAACAGATACAGATTCAATATCATTCGGATTCAGCCGGTTCATATCTCCTTCTACTCCATCGATCAATACGTATGCACTTCCCTGTCCTCTGATCTGAAAATCAAGATCGGCACCAGGCTCGAAGCCATAGTCTCCGGCTGTAAAATTTACGCCCGACACTTGTCCCTGCAATGCTTGGCTAACATTAGTTACCGCCCTGTTCTGAAGTTTATCTCCTTCTATCGCTTCAACGGCTCCTGTCAGATTTACTTTTTTCTGTGTACCATATCCAACAACCACAACTTCATCCAACGCCTGTGAATCTTCCTTCAATGCAATAGTCAAATCCGAACGGTTGCCTACAGCAACGTCCTGCCCGATATAACCAATATAAGATACTTGTATTACAGCGTTATCGGATACTGTCAAACTGAACTTACCATCGATGTCCGTTATTACTCCGTTGGTCGTACCTTTCTCTATAACGTTTGCACCGATAACCGGCAACCCGTTTTGATCGTAAACAACGCCTGCTACTCTTTTTTCTTTACGACTCTGTTGAACACCTTGTTTCTCTGTCGATAAGATAATCTTTCTGTCTATAACCGAATAAGATACATCTGTACCGGCAAACACCGTTTCCAGCACTTTAAATATATCGCTTTTCTTGGCTACGACAGAGACCTTTCGATCCAGGTCGACATGTTTGATATTAAAGAAGAAAGAGAAGTCGGATTGTTCCTCTATTTCATCCAACACTTCCTTTACCGTTTGGTTCCGCATCTCCAGATTCACAGTGGCTTTCTGGGCATAGCTGCCTGATGCTTGCGCCAAACCTATGGAACATAATAGTAAGAAGACTGATAACTTCATAACTCTCGGTATTTTATTTAAAATAAACCGCAGAAACTCTGCTACCCAATACTGTTGGGTATTAAAATGTTTTTGCATAACTTTGTACTGATCTAATTAATAAAGTGATTTACTACTGCTTGTCTCCAAACAAGCGTTTTAAATTAAGTCTTTCCATCCGGTGAAATACTCCAATATTTCTCCGGATGTTTTTCTTTAAGGTGCTCTGCTTTCCATGATTTTTCCAAATTAGATTAATAGATTTCAATTCTCGTTCTCTCATTCGTCGTATCCCGGGTATCCAGGTAACGCCATTTTATATTCGATGATATTTTGAAGATTTCCAATATACGTTCCAAGCGTTGGTTGGTAAAGGAGCCGTTGAATGCTTCTCCCCGGAGGCGGTTATTAGATAAAACGAAAGTGACGTTAAACCGCTTTTCCAACATCCGTAATGCTTCCGGTAGCGGGGTTGCCTGGAAGATGATCTTTCCGTCTTTCCAGGCCGTTTCTGTCTCGCCGCTCGTTTGGATCAGTTTTACCTGCGAAGAAGTTGTATCATACATCAGCTTCTGTCCGGGTTTCATATCCACCGTGGCAGGTTGTTGGTTCTTCTGGTAGGCAAAGCGTACTTTTCCTTCTACCAGGGTTGTGGAGATAAACGAGTCCCGCTCGAACGCCTCTACATTGAATGATGTTCCCAATACTTCAATCTGTGTATGATGGGGGCCTGAAACGATAAAACGATGTTCGGGGTCTTTCTGTACTTCGAAGAAGGCTTCCCCTGTCAACTTCACGTCCCTTTTGTCTTTGCTGAAAAAGGAAGGATAGGTCAGAGAAGATTCCGAGTTCAGATAGACTTTAGTGCCATCCGGAAGATCGACGGTTGTTGTCATTCCCGGATTTGTTTTCACTTCTATCATCTGTGCGACCTCAGTTGGAGAGGGAGTAAAGTTCTGAATAGCGAAAGCGATAAGAAGAGGGATAAAAAGAATAGCTGCCGCCCGCTGTACCCAGGTAAACCAGGTTACATGCGAAGGAGCCTTACTCATTTTACGGCTTACGGAAGCCAATGCTTTCTCCATATCCACCTTCGACTCCATCTGCACCGTCCCCATGACCTGGTCGATGGTATACATTTGTTTGACAATCCGGTAATTTTCATCCGACTGCCCGATCCATTCCTCCACCATCCGGCATTCCTCTATCGTTGCCTCACCGGAACAATACCGGGGAAGGAGCTCTTCTATCTTATCTCTATTGAATGTTTCCATCTTCGTTTTTATGCCTGTTTATATATTAGACAAGGGAAGTCGGACAGATTACTAAACGGAATAGCACTTTTTTTTATATTTTTTTTCTTCGGCAAAAAAACTATCTTTGCCGTCAAGGAGAAAATAGTATGAAAAACACCTCACAAGCGATAGAAGATACACGCCTGCTCTCAGCCATGCAACATGGAGATAAGAAAGCTTATGGTACTTTGTTCAGGAGATACTATCCGATATTATGCACGTATGCGAATCGGTTTGTGAACTTAGAGGACGCGGAAGAGATCGTGCAGGATGTCATGTTGTGGTTATGGGAAAACAAAGAGACACAGATGTTCAATACCTCTTTCAGTCAATACTTGTACAAGACGGTCTACCACCGATGTATTAACCAACTCACTCGCCAGCAATCGCAACTGCGGGCAGAGACACGTTTCTATGAATATATGCTGGAAATGCTGCAGGATACCGATTTCCAGCAAACAGAGGAATTGAAAAAACACATCAGCCAGGCAATACATGCCTTACCGCCCAGTTACCGGGAAGCTTTTGTGATGCACCGCTTCGAGAATAAAAGCTACAAAGAGATTGCCGAGATCCTGCAGGTTTCCACCCAAACCGTAAATTACCGGATCCAGCAATCCTTAAAACTGTTACGGGTCAGCTTGAAAGATTATTTGCCATTGATCTTATTCCTATTTCCCAAGAACCTGCTTTCATGAAAGCTTACCGAATAGCCAGCAGCAGCGCCACCACTTCCGAATAATTCTTCTGGCCGGAAGGAATATTATTACCTTTCAGGAACCAGTTGTAGGCTGTATCCTGGATCTCACCGACCAGCGGACTGTATAAGGCCTGCCAATAAGCGACTTTTTGATTATACATTTCCTTTACTTCCGGGGAGATCGTTTCTGTCCATTGCTTAAATTCTTCTTCCGGCAATAGTTGATAGGCATTGCCTAAGACATAAGACAGCAGGCCGAAATAACCTGAGAAACGTATTTCCGGTACCGCTGAATGCGAGCAGACCAGAAAACCGTACAGGTTGGCTTCCGCCTCATTGGATATTCCCAACACATGGGCCATTTCATGGGCATAGGTAAAAGGATACTGGACAGCCAATAAGTCGCGGTTCAGGTTAAACTCATTCAGGAAGGGGCCCATATAACCCAACACACCTACACTGCTCATCATCGGAGAGATCAGCATCGGTTTGGCACGCAGGTGGCCGGACGGCTTGTTCATCCCGAAACGTCCGGCTATCTCCTCATAGCCCAGTCTGGTTTCTTCGGCTACCAGTTTAGGATCAATCTTCTCAAAGGAAATATAAGTGCTGTTTAACGAATCTGTATATGCCGTAAGAAACGATCGGAAAGCCTCTTCGGAATAGTCTACATAAGGTACTTGCGCACGGGTATAAAAGTCGGCTCTGAAATAGTTCATCCCCCAGGCCAGATAGAACCAGGCATATACCCAAAGCAAGTATTCAGCCATCCGCCCGAGCGTCCTCAGCCACGGACGGCGCTTCACGATCGCATAAGTCAGATAGACGATCAAGCCGACAATACTTCCATAAATAAAGCAATCGCCTACCGAAAAGGGGAAAAGAGAAGAAAAGCGGGATAAGACAGCCGATATCACCGGATAAACCGTACGGGCATACCACTCTCCTATGGCAGGAAAAGACATTACTATCCGGATGAATACCAGTAAAATAGCCAGGATAACCCAGCGTAAACGTATCTTTTTAATCAGTTCTGTTACCATTATCATGTAAACAAAGATAGATAATCCCAGTCACTCACCAAACGGATGTACAAATATAAACCGTGCCCCTCCCGTATAAGTCGGATCGACAGTCAGCGTACCTCCGATGAGATCGGCAATGGTACGGCAGATAGGCAGCCCCAGGCCGGCACCCTGTTTGAACTCGTCCACTTTCACAAAACGGTTGAAGATGCTCTCCTGTTTTTCCAGAGGAATGCCACAGCCGGTATCCGTTACGGAAAAGACGACTTGCTTCTTCTCCCTGTCCACCCGGTAATCGAGGTTGATCTCACCCTGCTCCGTGAATTTGGCAGCATTCGCCAGAAGATTCAGCAGCAATTGCTGTAAACGGAGCGGATCGGTTTTCATTACATAATCCTTATCCGAACAGGTCAGGTTCAGCTTAACGCCCGGTTGAACTTTGGGTTGTACACTCTTCTCCACGTTCCGGCAGCACTCATAGACATTACACTCCTTGAGCGTCAGATTATAAGCGCCTGACTCCAGACGTGACAAGTCGATCACATCATTTACCAGATCGAGCAACAGATCCGAATTATTATTGATGATCCGGATAAACTCCTTCCTCTCTTCTTCTTCCGCATCTTCCAGCAAACCGGAAAAACCGACAATGGCATTCAACGGTGTCCGTATCTCATGACTGATATTAGCGACGAAAGCAGTTTTCAGACGGTTGGACTCCTCCGCCTGCTCTTTGGCGATACGCAATTTATCCGTCGTATCGATCAATACACTACGCTCCTTTTGAAGGTCATTTTTCAGTTTACGGACATGGTAAACATAACGTAGCAAGAAAGAGAACAGGACTAACAGCACACCGAAGAAAATAAGGGTGATGGTCAGTTGGGTTTGTTTTTGTGCCAACTGTTTCTTTTGATAAAGCATGCTTTGCTCCTGCATCTTCTTGTCATTCAGATCGTGCAAAGTACGCAGTTGATTCAGCTGGCGGGTAAAAGCGGTGACGTTTGTTTGTTCAACCAAAGCAAGTAATTCACTGTGCAAAGCCAGGGCTTCCTCTTTCTTTCCGGCCGCTTTCAGGATATCGATCTTCACTTTAAGAACGTCCGGCGAATACTCTGCCGTCAGGGTCTTGTCGATCTGGCGAAGAGCCTCGGGATAATCTTTTACAAACAGATAATATCGGGCCAATGCCAGGTTGTATATGGAGATCAGGTAGATTTCATCTTTATTTTTCTCATTTACATATGAGGATGCTTTTTGTACAGCCTTATACGCTTCTTCCCGGTTTTGTTCTGCTACATATAAATTAATGTAATTGGAATACAAGATACAGAACATACGGGCAAACGGATAATAAATCCACTGTTTAGGGGCTTGTTTCTCCATATCCCGTAATAGATACTCATAGCGTTCAAGAACAGTCCTGGTTTTATCCAGTTCATTCAACCGCAGATAAGAAATAACCAGATAAGAGATGATCTGTACCTCATAAGTAGGATCATCACCCGATTCCCTTATCAGGGACAGTCCTTTTTCAAAGGCGGTAGTCGCATCTTTATCCCTGCCTATAACGAGATAAATCATTCCCAAATATTCGTTACTGGAGATGGCTCCCCTTAAGACTCCCGTTTCATCCGAGAGGATCTGAAGGCGTACCGCCTCATTCATCGCCAATTCATATTCACCATTGATCAGATAATAGCGACAATAATAATTGAGGAAGTCAAATAATTCATCAGGAGTATCCTTACGAACCTTCGTTACAGAGTCAAGTATCCCTCCCCAATAGAACAGACTATCCTTTTTATTCCTGTTACAATAATAGCGTCCTAAAGAAGAGAGGGCTTCGTAATAATATTTCATTGAGTCGACATCACCGGCCAATTGCACCAATTGCTTCTGATAACCGACTTCGGCCGGTGTCTGTCTGGTCAATCGGGTCAACTTGTACAGCGACCGCAATTTGACATTCACATCGGTTGTCTCCCTGAGAACAGACAACAAACTATCCTGATCTAATTTCTTTTGATTATCATCAATAATTGTATCAGAACAGTAGGCTTTAGTCCCCCATAAAAACAGACAAAACACGATAAATATCCCTCTATAATATATGCATTTGTTCCTCATAAAAGCGTCTATATCTATTGATTTCCAAAGATAGATGTTTTTATAGAACAACAGCGCAATATCCGGTATTTTTTATTCCCGGATTACATATTAGATATATTCTTATTCAACAGCTTCTTTGCCTCCGCTTCCGACAGGTTCCGACGGGCAGCATAATCTTTCATCTGCTCTTCGTCGATCGAGCCGATCATGAAGTATTGCGAGTCGGGATGGGCAAAATAAAGACCGCTGACCGTAGCCGTTGGATACATAGCCCCGTTTTCCGTCAGCTTCACTCCGATCTGCGACATATCCAGCAGGTTATCCAACGTATAGTTGAGCAACTGATCCGGCAGCGACGGATAACCGATAGCCGGACGGATACCCTGATATTTCACTTTATATAAATCGGAGATCGGTAAGGATTCGTCCGGTGCATATCCCCAGTATTCCTTACGCACCTTTTCATGCAGGTATTCGGCCAGGGCTTCGGCCAGACGGTCGGTCAATGTTTGAAGCAACATCGAGTTGTAGGTATCCCCCTCCTCTTCCAGTTGGTTCTTCAGAGACTCGGCACCGGCACCGGCAGTTACTACAAATGCACCGGCATAATCGGTACGGCCTTCGGATACCGGCAGGAGATAATCGGCCAGCGACTTATAGATACCTTCTTCCTTCTTTGCCTGCTGACGCAATACCGGGATCGTGATATCGCCCAGGCGGATATTATCACCGTCACTGTTGGCAGGGAAAAATCCGTAGATGGCCTTGCAATACTCGGCCTTCATTTCTACCAGACGATCGAGCAGCTTCACGGCATCCTTATACAATTGCATCGCTTCGGCAGCCTTCGCACGTTCTTCTTCCGGGAAGTCGGCCAGCCAGGATGCACGACAGCCGTCGCAACCGTGTATCTGCGTAATGGTGGCATAACGTCCGTTCAGCTTCCAGGCACTAAAGAAGAAAGTCCAGTGTATATAAGGGATGATCTCCTCCAAAGGAACATACGGAATAACATGTATGCCCATCCGGTTCGGAACCACCGGCGTATAGGCCGACCAGTCGAGCTTCTGCGGATTGGCACGGGCTTCATCCAGCGGAACCAGCACTTCTTTCTTCTTCTCCATAGAAGCACGCAAGGCTTCATATTCTTTATTGAGATTTTCTATATAAGCATCACGGGTATCCGGATTCAGCAACTTGGCTGCGATCAACGGATTCTGCGAAGCATCGAGCACGTGAATGACAGGATAGTCGTAATGCGGCGCGATCTTGATGGCCGTATGCAGCTTGGAGGTAGTCGCCCCGCCCACCATGACAGGGATGGTCAGGCCGGCTTTCTGCATTTCGTCCGTTACATGCACCATCTCTTCCAGCGAAGGCGTGATCAGTCCGGACAGGCAAACCAGATCCGGCTTTTCTTCGATAGCTGTCTTTATAATGACTTCGGCCGGAACCATCACCCCCAGGTCGATCACCTCATAATTGTTGCAGGCCAGCACGATCGATACGATATTCTTTCCGATATCGTGCACGTCGCCTTTTACGGTAGCGAAAACAACCTTTCCCGCTTTTGCCGAACCGGAAGCGGACTTCTCCGCCTCGATGGCCGGTTGCAGGATGGCAACAGCCTTTTTCATGGTACGGGCAGTCTTTACCACCTGCGGCAGGAACATTTTACCGGCACCGAACAACTCGCCGACCTTATTCATGCCACTCATCAGAGGGCCGTCGATGATATCCACGGCACGGGGATAGGCTTTCAAGGCTTCCGCCAGGTCTTCTTCCAGATGGTCGCCGATTCCTTTTATCAAGGCATATTCGAGACGCTCCTTCAACGGTTGCTCCCGCCAGGCTTCCTGTTTTTCTTCCGCTCCGCCCTGCTTTTCCACATGCAGGTTCTGAGCATACGTGATGAGTTCCTCGGCTGCTTCCGGACGGCGATACAGGATCACGTCTTCCAGCAGGTTACGGAACTCCGGTTCTATATCTTCATAAAGCACGGCTGATGAAGGATTGACAATCCCCATATCCAGCCCCTTGCCGATGGCATGGTAGAGGAATACGGAATGCATCGCTTCGCGCACATAATTATTCCCACGGAAGGAGAACGACAGGTTACTGATACCGCCGCTCACTTTCGCACCCGGCAGATTCTGCTTGATCCACTCGACGGCACGAATGAAATCGAGACCGTACCCGTTATGTTCTTCCATACCGGTAGCAATAGCCAGTACATTCGGGTCGAATATAATTCCATTCGGATCGAAATCTATTTTCTCCCGGAGGAGACGGTAAGCGCGTCCGCAGACTTCCGCTTTCCGTTCGAAGGTATCGGCCTGCCCTTTCTCGTCGAAAGCCATCACGACAACAGCCGCTCCCAGTTGTTTGATCCGGGCGGCATGAGCCAGAAAGGCTTCTTCCCCCTCTTTCAGGGAGATCGAGTTGACGATGCTTTTTCCCTGTACGCACATCAGGCCTTCTTCGATCACTTCCCATTTGGAAGAGTCGATCATAACAGGCACGCGGGCAATATCCGGTTCGGATGCCACCAGGTTCAGGAAAGTAGTCATTTCCTTTACCGCATCGAGCATACCGTCGTCCATATTGATATCGACTACTTGGGCACCGTCTTCCACCTGCTTGCGGGCAATGGTCAGCGCTTCTTCATAGTTCCCTTCCTTTATCAGGCGAAGGAATTTACGGGAGCCGGCTACGTTACAACGTTCGCCGATATTGATAAAGTTATTTTCTTTCTTTACTTCCAACAACTCTAGTCCTGACAGCCACAGGCAATCAGGTTTGGCAGCCGGGACATGCGGTTTCGCTCCTTTTATCAACGCCGGATATTGGGCGATATGAGCCGGAGTCGTACCACAACAACCTCCCAGGATATTAACCAGTCCCTCTTCAATGAACGGCTTCACATGACCGGCCATCTTTTCGGGCGTTTCGTCATACGTACCGAAACTATTCGGCAAACCGGCATTCGGATAGGCGCTGATATAATAAGGAGCATGTTTGGCCAGTTCCGCCAGATACGGTTTCATATCGGCTGCACCGAACGAGCAGTTCAGACCGATACTCACCAGATTGATATGCTGGACGGATGCCAGGCAGGCACCCAGTGTCTGACCGGACAGTGTACGTCCTCCCTGGGCGGAAAGCGTCAGCGACAACATGATCGGCAGTTCCTTCCCTTTTTCCTTCAGGGCTGTCTCGGCTGCTTCTAATCCGGCCTTTACATTCAGCGTGTCGAAGGTCGTTTCAAAAAGGATGATGTCCACCCCTCCGTCGATGAGGGCTTCCACCTGTTCTTTATAGGCTTTGTAGACATCTTTATAGGTGACAGCCCGGTAAGCGGGATTGCTTACGTCGGGGCTCATGGAAGCCGTCTTGTTGGTCGGGCCGACCGATCCGGCTACAAAAATAGTCCGACCGGGATGTTCCGCCATAAACCCATCGGCCACTTCGCGTCCCAACTTTCCGGCAGCCAGGTTTATCTCACGCACATATTCCTGCATGCCATAGTCTTCCATCGAAATGGCATTGGCATTGAAGGTGTTCGTCGCGAAGATATCCGCCCCGGCATCCAGGTACTGTCGATGAATGGATTTGATAACATCCGGACGGGTGATACACAACAGGTCGTTGTTCCCTTTCAGTTGCCCGGGAAAGTCGGAGAAACGATCGCCTCTGTAATCCTGTTCTTTCAGGTTAAATCCCTGGATCATGGTACCCATACCACCATCCAGAATCAGGATACGTTCCTGCAGGGAGCGTATAAATATTTCTTTAGTCATAGATATGTTGTTTCGTAGTGAAAAGAGAAACGGCAAGCAACTATATCTTACCGCTTGAATGCTCTGTCCATTTCCCGCTTATCGTCACGAGCCTTGATCGAGTCGCGCTTATCGTATTCCTTTTTACCTTTGGCGATAGCTACAACGACTTTGGCAAGCCCTTTTTCATTGATAAACATACGGGTAGGGATAATCGTAAAGCCGCTGTTACGGGCTGCACCGTCGATCTTGCGCAGCTCCTTCTTCGTAAGCAACAGCTTACGGTCACGGCGTGCCACATGATTATTATACGTACCATAGAAATATTCGGCGACATACATGTTCTTTACCCATAATTCGCCTCTTTCCATAATACAAAAAGTATCCACCAGGCTGGCTTTTCCCAGACGGATCGATTTGATCTCCGTCCCGGTCAGCACGATCCCGGCCGTGAACGTGTCGAGCAATTCGAAGTCGAATGTTGCCCGCTTGTTCTTTATCTGTATATTATTACTAATCTTTTCTTTCATCTTTCTTTATCTGTCAATAACGCAAGCCCGGCATCAACATGAAAAGTACAAATTCAATTACGGCTGGCGTCAGTAAAATAACAACGGTTGCTATACCGGCAAACTTCAGGCGTTCCTTCTCTTCCACCTGCATATAAGGGCCTGCTCCCTCCCAAACGATATAAAAGGTATAAAGTATGAAGATACGCAGGAAGAAAAATTCCGGCAACAGCATCAGGACGATATTCAACGCAAACATCAGTGACGAAGAATAACCGACAAAACGCTGGCAAAGTTTCATATCTTTCGTTCTTTTAAAGAATCCCTGCCAAAGCTCATTCAACAGATAAGCACTCAGGTAAAAACCACCGAACGATGAAACCAGGGTTTTAATGGAAGACTTCAAAGCCAGCTCTATGTCGAACTCTTTCCGCGTAAACAATACGCCCAGAAATGCAGCCGCAGTAACCAGCCCGATTAACGGGTACACGAATTTTGATAAGAATTCGTCACCCTTCTCTTCTTTCTTTGTCAGCATCTCCCACGCCTTCCCCGGCTGGGAAATGATAGCTATTACCCACTTTAATATCTCTTTATACATCTCTCCGTTTTCTATTCAAATGACAAAAGTATAAAAATAAGGGATATAAATAGTTATACAAAACCTTTTATCATTAATAACGGTATCCTCCCCCTTACCGTAAACTTCTATTTTTACCCGTATCCCTCTTATTCTTCAGTTCCGTTATCCAATGGATAGCTTAACTCCAAGATAGACCATTCAACCCCAGTCGTATCCTTATTCGGTTTTGCAACATAATTAACTGCAATAGTAAGCGTCTTCGACTGATTGGCTGTTTCCATCTCCAAAGCTTTATTGAAAAAGCT
The DNA here is from genome assembly GCF_000969845.1 of Parabacteroides sp. HGS0025. Taxonomy (NCBI): domain Bacteria; kingdom Pseudomonadati; phylum Bacteroidota; class Bacteroidia; order Bacteroidales; family Tannerellaceae; genus Parabacteroides; species Parabacteroides sp. HGS0025. The sequence continues at coordinate 1,081,941 of NZ_KQ033902.1, read as the reverse complement.
TTCGATATCGAATGCTTCCGTATGAGGCACCAATGTCGAGTCTGCATCTGCCGGAATCTCCGACTTCCGGATAGCGCGCAAATACAGGTTGTATGTACGAAAACCATCTGTCGTCTTATACAAATTAACACTATCATAATGCATTACAAAACTATCCCGCTGGCTTTCCGGCTCATTGAGCTGCGGCCAGAGGAAAAGACGTCCCTTGATATAAGGTGTACGCGTCCCAATCTTTGCTATATATTGTTCGTCTGTCAACAGAGTATCCGATGGGACAGTTCCTTCCACTGTCCACAAAGGGACTTCCGTAGGCTCACCGAGTAATTCCACCGACAAGCTGTCTGTCTTTTGTAATTCAGGATTGGAAGTATCAAAAGAATATTGCACCATAAAACAGTCGCCCGCATCCGCACGCAAAGAGTTTATGCTGGAAGAATAGATCAGACGACCACCACTCAGAACAAGTCCCCTGGATGGACGAACCTGATAAACAGCTTCCTGCTCCCCTACAGTTATCCGGGTATTGGAATCACCCAGACAGGATGATAGCATGATAAAACAAACCGCAAATACCCAATATAAATCTTTCTTTCTCATTTCACATTTCATCTGTTAATCGTTTATGCCTTACAAGACTCCACACAAAGGGATCGTACAAAGGTAGTAAAAAAGAAAACACAATAAACAAGAAAACCGGGAACCTTTGCAAAAACAAAGAAACCCAGTTCACTTCCCGTACCGAAAACGGTACCAGGACAGTAGTGCCAGTCCCAATAACACTACTATGCTAAGAATACTAACACAGTAGTATCAAGACAGTTTACACTACTATGTAAAAGTATGATTTTTAAATCGTATCCGAATAATAAGCTTTCGGCAGACGGCGGCAGTTATACTGGGAAGCCATCACTTCACCGTAAGCACCGGCAGAACGCAAAGCGATCAGGTCACCGCGATGTGCTTTGTTCAGTTCGACATCTTTACCGAATACATCGGATGATTCGCAGATGGGGCCCACCACATCGTAGAGCTCCACTTCCTCATCACTGGAGATATTTTCGATCCGGTGATACGCGTCATACATAGCCGGACGGATCAGTTCGGTAAAACCTGCGTCGAGGATAGCAAATTTCTTCGTCTCGCCAATCTTCACATACAGCACCTGTGAGATCAGTGTACCGCACTGTGCCACCACCGAACGGCCCGGTTCGAAGTGAACCTCTTGTCCGGGACGAACCTTCAGCAGTTTGTTGAATACCGCGAAATAATTATCGAAAGCAGGAATAGGCAGATGGTTCGGATGATAATAATCGATACCCAGACCGCCACCGAAGTTCAGATTTTCAATAATGATACCACGGGCTTCCAGTTCTTCCTGTATCTCATTCACACGGATCACCAGGTTACGGAATGAAGACATATCCGTGATCTGTGAACCGATATGGCAATGAATACCGATCAGCTTCACGTTCTTCAGTTTTGAAAGATTATCCAATACTTCCCCAAGCTGGCTCAGATTGATACCGAATTTATTTTCTTTCATACCGGTCGTGATCTTGGCATGCGTATGCGCATCTACTTCCGGGTTGATACGGAGAGCCACAGCGGCTACTTTATTCTTTGCGGCTGCCAGTTCGTTCAGGATATCCAGCTCGACGGCAGACTCGACATTGAAGCAGAAGATATCGTTATCCAGCCCTAGGTTGATTTCCCAGTCGGCTTTACCGACACCGGCAAATACGATCTTATCAGAAGGGAAACCGGCATCCAGAGCGGCCTGTACTTCGCCACCGCTCACACAGTCGGCACCCAGTCCGTTTTCGGCTATAATAGAAAGGATACGCGGATTGGCATTTGCTTTCACGGCATAATGTACATGGTAATTGTACTTGCCGGCTTCCGTTTTTACCATATCCAGGGTGTCCTGCAATAATTTCACATCATAATAATAAAAAGGCGTAGGAAGTGCCTTCAGTTTATCTATCGGGAATGTTCCTTTGAGCATATTATTATATATTATATAAATTAAAGAAGGGCAGTCTGAATAGGCTGCCCTCGGATTATTTAGTTGTTAAATAAATGATCGCTTAACGCCTGTAGCGCTTTTACCTTATCAGTGGCTTTCACCAGAAGCGAAACGTTGTAGTTGCTTCCGCCGTATGAGATCATACGAACCGGCACGTCTTTCATCGCCTGTACGATACGGGCTTCGAAACCGACGTTGTCCCATTCCAGGTCGCCTACCACACAGACAATCACCATGTTTTCATCAACGGTAACTGTTCCGTATTTCTTCAGGTCGTCTACAATTTCTTCCAGATGCTTGCGGTTGTCGATCGTTACGGAAACACCCACTTCAGAAGTGGTAACCATATCGATCGGAGTCTGGTAGTTTTCGAAGATTTCGAATACCTTACGCAGGAAACCGGTAGCCAGCAGCATACGGCCGCTCTTTATCTTAATGGAAATGATATTGTCTTTTGCCGCAACAGCCTTGATCTTTCCTTTTTCCGTTTCGTTGGAGATCAACGTACCGGGAGCTTCCGGCTGCATGGTGTTGAGCAGACGAACCGGGATATTGTTCAACTTGGCCGGCAGGATACAAGTCGGGTGCAGGATCTTGGCACCGAAGTAAGCCAGTTCTGCTGCTTCTTCGAAATGCAGGTTACGAACGGGCGATGTCTTGTCGACAATACGCGGATCGTTGTTATGCATACCGTCGATATCTGTCCAGATTTGGATTTCTTCTGCATTGAGAGCTGCACCGATCAGAGAAGCGCTATAATCGCTACCGCCACGTTGCAGGTTATCTATCTCACCGTAAGCGTTACGACAGATATATCCCTGGGTGATGTACAGTTCCGCATCCTTATGTTCGTTCAGCAATTTGCTTAAACGTTCCTTGATATATACAGGATCCGGCTCAGCATTTTTATCCGTACGCATATATTCGAGTGCAGGAAGCAGGACAGACTTAACACCTGTTTCATTCAGATACAGGTTCATCATGCCGGTAGAGATCAATTCTCCCTGTGCCAATACGACTTTTTCTTCAAACAAGGTGAAAAGGTCTTTCGTAAAGGTACGGATATAGTCGAAATGAGATTTTACAAGTTCTTTGGCCTTCTGCTTATATTCGTCGGTGCTATACAGTTCTTCGATATGTCCGTAATACTTCTGTGCAAGCTTATTGATGATCTCGTTTGCACCATCCGGATTTTTCTTGTACAGGTAGTCGGATATTTCAACCAACGAGTTGGTTGTACCAGACATGGCAGACAACACCACGATGTTACGGTCGCCTGAGCAAATGAGCTTTGCTACCTCTTTCATTCTCTGTGCAGATCCCACAGAAGTACCGCCAAACTTTAAAACTTTCATTTTCTTTTCCTATGATTAAATTGTTTGTTCCTTGCTTTTTGCGTGTGCAAAGTTACATAAAAAATTATTCTCCCACATCACCCAGACAGGCATTCTCACATTTAACTATACGGGCCGGATAATTATGTACCAGTGTATAGTTATGTGTGGTCATTATCACGGCCGTACCTTTCTGGCAGATATCATGCAGAAGCTGCACGATCTGACCGCTTGTTTCCGGGTCGAGGTTGCCTGTCGGCTCGTCGGCCAGTATCAGCTTCGGATCGTTCAGAAGCGCCCTTGCTATGACGATACGCTGTTGTTCGCCACCCGATAGTTCGTGCGGCATCTTGTATCCTTTGTTATGCATCCCGACCTGATGGAGCACATCGTCGATGCGCTCTTTTATCTCGCTCTTCTTCTTCCATCCGGTAGCCCGCAGGACGAACTCCAGATTACGGATCACCGAACGGTCGGTCAGCAACTGGAAATCCTGAAAGACAATCCCCAGCTTACGGCGGAGATAGGGTATATCTTTCCGCTTCATCTTACAAAGATTATAGTCGAGCAGCCAGGCTTCTCCCCGGCCGATCGGGATTTCGCAATACAATGATTTCAACAGACTGCTCTTTCCGGAACCGACTTTTCCGATGACATAGACAAACTCTCCGTTACGAAGGGTAAAAGAGGCGTTGTGGAGTATGACATTTTCGTCGCGGCAGATCTCCACATCTTCCAGTTTGAGCAGTATTGTATCTTCCATAGTAATTATGCTTTATGTCTTTTCTTTAATTCGCGTGCCAGATCCTCCAGACGAAGGCCTTTGCTTGTAAGTAATACGATCAGGTGATAAACCAGGTCGGATGCTTCGTAGATAAAGCCGTCTTCTGTACCGTTGGTCGCTTCGATCACTGTTTCGACAGCTTCTTCGCCTACTTTCTGAGCCATACGGTTCACTCCCTTCAGGAACAGGGAAGTAGTGTAAGAGCCTTCCGGCATCTCCTGACGGCGCTGTTCGATAAAGTCCTGCAGATATTTCAGGAACATGATATCCTCGATGTTCTTTTCACCGAAACAAGTATCGGCACCTGTATGGCAAACCGGGCCGGCCGGAATAGCTTTGATCAGGATCGTATCGTTATCGCAATCCACCATCATACTTACCACCTGCAGGATATTACCGCTGGTTTCCCCTTTCATCCACAAACGGTTCTTGGTGCGGCTGAAGAAAGTCACCTTTCCGGTTTCTCTTGTTTCCTCATAGGCTTCTTCATTCATAAAGCCCAGCATCAATACTTTGTTGGTATTGTTATCCTGAACGATTGCCGGGATAAGTCCGCCCATTTTTTCAAAATCTAATTTCATCTTATTCTTGTAATTATATTCTTACATTGATTCCTTCCGTATGAAGGTATTGCTTTAAATCGGATATGCCTATTTCGCCGAAGTGAAACACGCTGGCTGCTAATGCGGCATCCGCTTTCCCTTCAGCAAAGGTATCACGGAAGTGGTTCATCTTTCCGGCTCCCCCGGAAGCAATGACCGGGATATGCAGGTTATCGGCCAATACGGATAATGCTTCATTCGCATATCCATCTTTCACGCCGTCGTGTGTCATACTGGTAAACAGTATCTCACCGGCTCCACGGCTTTCCGCTTCGGTAGCCCACTGGTACAAATGTTTATCCGTAGGGATACGTCCCCCGTTCAGATAACAGATCCAGTCGCCGTTTTCGTTGTTCGCATCGATGGCCACAACGCATACCTGGCTTCCGAAGTTCTTCGCGATCTCCTCGATCAGCGAAGGATTACGCAACGCAGCCGAGTTGATCGAAACCTTATCGGCTCCGGCGCTCAACAGACGGTCTACGTCTTTCAGTTCATTGATCCCGCCTCCTACCGTAAACGGAATACTGATATTTGCCGCTACTTTCTTCACCAGTTCCGTAAATGTCTTACGTCCCTCGTGCGAAGCGGTTATGTCCAGGTAGACAAGCTCATCGGCTCCTTCCCGGCTATATTGCGCCCCCAGCTCCACAGGGTCTCCTGCATCGCGAAAGTTCACAAAATTTATTCCTTTTACTGTTTTTCCATCTTTAATATCCAGACAGGGTACTATTCTCTTCGCCAACATACTTTGATCTCCCTTAATTATCAAGTAAAACGAAGCAGATCTTTCAAATCGATCTTTCCTTCGTATATCGCTTTGCCGAAAATAACCGCCGGTATTCCCGCCTCAGCCAGTTTTTCTATATCCTCAATAGAACTGACCCCGCCGCTGGCTATGATATATATAAAAGGTAATGCATCCCGTATTTCCTTATACAATTCGATAGCCGGCCCTTGCAACATTCCATCCCGGCTGATATCCGTACAGATCACTTTTGTGATGCCTTTGTCGTAATATCCCTCGATGAAAGGAATCAGTTCCTCATTAGTTGTTTCTTCCCATCCGCTGATCGCTATTTTTTTATCTTTGGCGTCAGCGCCTAATATAATCTTCTCGCTTCCGAACTTAGTGATCCATGAAGTGAACACTTCGGGATTCTTTACGGCGATACTACCGCCCGTCACCATCTGCGCCCCGCTTTCGAAAGCGATCTCCAGATCGTCTTCCTGCTTCAATCCGCCGCCGAAATCGATCACCAGCGAAGTGCGCGTAGCCAGCCGTTCCAGTATACGGTAGTTAATGATCCGTCCCTGACGTGCCCCATCCAGGTCTACCACATGCAGACGACGGATACCATGTGCTTCGAACATCTTCGCCACTTCGAGCGGATCTTCATTATACACTTTCTTTGTGTCGTAATCGCCTTGCGTAAGACGTACACATTTTCCGTCAATCAAATCTATAGCTGGAATAAGCTCGATCATATATCTTTATAGTTTTAGAAAGTTCTTTAGAATTACTTCACCGACAGAACCACTCTTTTCCGGATGAAACTGCGTTGCATAAAAGTTATCCTTATGCAGCGAAGCGCTGAACGGAAGAATATAATTAGTGGTTGCAGCCGTATACTCGTTCACCGGTACATAATAACTATGTACGAAGTAAACAAATTTGTTCTCTAATTGTGCGGTAAATAAACCGTCTTTAACTTGCATGATCGTGTTCCATCCCATGTGGGGCACCTTATCCTCATGACGGTGAGGGATGAACCGCTTCACTTCCGTATCAAAAATTCCCAGGCATTCTGCATCTCCTTCTTCAGAATGACGACACATTAATTGCATACCCAGACAAATACCCAATACGGGTTGTTTCAGGTCCCTGATAACAGCATCCATTTTATGTTCTTTCAGATAAGCCATAGTGGTCTGTGCTTCCCCTACTCCCGGGAAGATCACCTTATCTGCTTTACTTAATATTTCCGGGTCCGCTGTAATCACAGGACTTACGCCCAATCGCTTCAGTGCATAACTCACTGAGTAGATATTTCCGGCATTATACTTAATAATGGCGACGTCCATTTTCTTTCTCCGTTTTCTTTTTTATATTGAGTTGCAAAAGTAACAAATTATCATAACATATCACTGTATGGTTTATGAAAAGTTGCCAAACAGTGTAGATTTGTGACAAACCTGTTTTAATTCGCCCCTTCGAGGACTCTGGTATCTTTGAAAAGGAACGAAAAAAATCTTACTTCTTAACCTGCTGCATATCAGCCATGATCTAAAAAAACATACATTTTCTTTCTCTGAAGTATTGCAAGATTAAAAATAATACTTACCTTTGCACCGCAATCGAGAGAGATTGATAATAAAAAGAGGTTCGGTAGTTCAGTTGGTTAGAATACATGCCTGTCACGCATGGGGTCGCGGGTTCGAGTCCCGTCCGGACCGCTTTCAAAGAAAGTAAAATAAAGTAAAGCTCTGTAATTTAGTAATTACAGAGCTTTTTCTTTATTATCCGAATATCCATTTTGAAGCCTTAGGAATCAGTCGGTAGAAAAGTGCGACAAACGCCCACGATATAGCAAATACCATGACTGCCGTTACCGGTATCTTTATCGAAACGGGTATGGATAACGCATTGGCAATAGCATAACCAAGCCCGACAACAAAATAATGTACCAAATAAATTCCGAGTCCGCATTTGGTGATATTCGCAAATAGGGCTACATATTTTTCGGAGCTGAATTTCACTTGACGAACCAATAGAAACAGCGCAACAGTCATCAGTGCCACATTAGGGGAACAGTACAAAAAGAAAAGCTCCATCTCCTGCTCCGTACAGTCGGGATTCGCAGTCATAAATTTGAAGCCGATATAGGTGACTACATAACCTATGGCAAACAAGGGGAGCGCAACCGCAATTGTTTTACTCCAGCTCCATGGCTTCACGTCTTTTGTCAGATAATACCCTAGCAGCAAATAGCCGTTAAATCCTGCAAAGTAGTAGAATGTCCCAAATGTATTCCACGCACTAAGCCCGAATAGCTCGTGCGAAAAGAAAGTGTAAGCATAAGGCATAAAGAGAGTAACCGCCCAAATGGAAAGGAATATCTTTTTTTGCGAAACAGTCGCTTTCTCGACCCAAGCCGAGAAGAAGGGCATATACAAATAGAGCCCGATGAGCATATACAAATACCACATCGGCACGGTGTAGACATTAAATTGAAATGGGATGAGCGCAATGTTTTTCATAGCGTCACTGAATGATTGTGAGGCATCGGATGAAGCATACGCAAACACATCCGAGATAATCGTCGGTGACAATCCCAACAGACCGGTTACCCACGGGAAAAGATTGTACAAGACAGACCATATCAGAAAAGGCACTGCAATTCTGAAAAGCCGTTTTTTGTAGAAGTCACCTATGGATAGATTCACGGGTAATAGCAACAATCCTGTAATCATAACAAACAACGGAACACAAGGGCGGAGAAATGAACCGTAAAGAGAACCCCAAAAATTGAATTCTGGATTGGAACGAGCTTCGGCTGAGACATTAAAAGGGTCGGAACAGTGAATGCAAATCACCATAAAGATGGCGATAAATCGAAGAACATCCACCCAAACGATTCTGGATGGTTGGATTAAGTGAGTTTTTTGCGACATATCTTTGTTACTTATGTGAAAATATCCACAAAGGTACAAAATTGCCTTTCGCGACTTTTTTAACTACTTAAAGAAAACGTATTCATTTCCTTAATGCACACAATGTGACATGTGACATTCCAAGATAAGAAGCGATGTAGCCTAAATTGACACGCTGAATCAGATCCGGGTTTTTCTCCACGAAATCTTTGTAACGTTCCTCTGCCGACATATACAGGCGATAAATGAGCCTTCTTTCCATCTCGACAAACGCTTTTTGGTGCAATATGCGCAACCAATTTGCAATGTCGGCATCACTTGAACACAGGTTTTCGAGTTTCGCTATCGGAATATAGTAGAACAGGGAGTTTTCAAGCACTTGTACCGCTTCGTTTTCGTACCCTGGGGTTTTACCGTAAAAGCTATTTGTCGAATAGATTAGATCACCCTCTTTGCTAAACCAGGAAGTAACCTCCTTGCCTTCAACCAGATTATATGCGCGAGCGATACCTTTTTCAATGAAATAGACATTCGTGTCTTTTTTATCAGGAGCAATTAGTATTGTCTTTTTCGATATGTTGATAGGGTGCAAACAAGAGGTTAACTTTTCGATAGCATTTTCACTAACATTGAAAGTTTGCTTTATTGAGCTAATGATTCTGTCCATAGTATATATAACTGCCTAATATATAGCACAAAGGTATAAAAATAAGATTTTATTTTTATAGCAGAGCTACACCTTGAATTTTTTCGTTCTTTCCAATATATAATCCTAATTTTATTTCTTAAGTATTCTCATTAAGCTGGCAGCATCCTGCAATAAATTCACCGTCTCAAAACATCCTTTATAAAACACAGCCCAGTTGTTGAATACACAAGGTAGCTCCTTGGCTTTTTGTAGTGTATCCACCAGGATGAAAGATACAGGAACATCATTCATTTCACAATACTGTCTGACAATATCAATTTTTTGATCGATATAAGGACACTGCATATCATAATAAATTGTCAGCTCTTTGCTTTCAATGACTTCTTTCTTAGCATTTTGCGCGAACTTCGGCATTGTGCCGTCAAAAGAAAGCGCAAGCAATTCATATCCGCTATCGGTTACATCAACAACCTCAAACCCGAACTTCTTTGCAAACGACTGGTCAGAAAGCCAGGATTTTTGTTTTTTTGCCCCGAGCATACAGATACCGGATTTACCCTTTTCTTTAGCATCGACTATACAATACTCCATCAGTGCCCGCCCATATCCTTTTCCTTTATAATTACCCAAAGTCCATAAACAATAGAGGTAATAATAGTTATCACCTATTATGGGAACCCAGGCTGTTTCCAAAGGAGCATACTCGATAAAAACCGTCGCTTTTTCATTTAACTTTCTAAAGACATGACCTTCACTCAGTCGATCAGAAAGCCATTGACGTTTTGCCTCAACACCGGGATGAGGCTTTTTAGTACGGATAATGCAACACAAATGCTCATCTGCCAGGTTCTCCGCTGTTAAGTTTATAAAATCAGTATCCATATGTATCTTCGCTTCAGAAGTGTAAATGTAGTAAATTTATACGGATTCTACCATTTACCTCAAAAAACATACAATTCGTCAATCTTATTTGAAACCAGCTTCCCCACCTCATAGCTTTGCCGATAGATTATTAAACGACAAAAAATATGAAAACGAGAAAGATTATTCAGATACTGCTTTTATGTTTACTGACTTATCCTTTATATGCACAGCAAGCAGAAATCAAAGTTTCCGGTAAAGTGACAGATGTCAATAATGAAACACTGGAAGGAGTAACCATCTTACTTAAAAGTTTAATTGACTCCGCCTATATTAACGGAACTATCACAGACACTTGCGGGGTATTTGTTCTTCCTAAGGTGAAACCGGATAAATACCTGTTAGAGTTTTCAATGCTGGGATATAAAAAACAATACATTACAATACAAATAAAAGAGAGTCAGGCCCTTCCTTCAGTCATAATGGAAGAGGATGCTCAACTACTTTCAGCCGTAACAATAACCGGTATGCGCAAACTGATGACGATGAAACCCGGAACGACCTCTTTCGATATGGACGCAATGGTACTCGGCTCTCAGGGTAACGTACTGGATGCATTAAGAAGCCTCCCCGGGGTAATGGTAAATGAAGATGGCAGTGTGATCCTGAACGGACAGAGCGGCATTCAGGTACTGGTCAATGGAAAAAGTACTTACCTGAGCGGAGACAAGCTGGTCAATTATCTACGCTCAATGCCTGTTTCATCCATAAAAAACATCGATCTGATTACCAGCCCTTCCGCCAAATATGATGCTGCCGGAAAAACAGGGCTGATCGATATCCGGACACAAAAGGTTACCATTGAAGGCTGGACAGCCCAGGCTAATACAAGCTATCAGCAATCAGCCGATGGCAAATGGAACGTCGGAGGACGCTTGACCTACCAAAAGAATAAACTAGGACTTTTCCTCGATTATTCTCATTACCAGGGAAAATATAAATCGACACTGGATATCTTCCGCGAATACAATCTGCAAAATACAACATCCTCTCCCATGATGAACATCAACCAGAATTCAAGAATGAAAGACCATAACCGGGGAGACTGGGCTCGCCTGGGAATGAACTACGATATAAATGACAACTTCTCTTTTGAGGTATCCACCAACGGGACACTTTTTACTAAGCGCATACCCGGCAGCACCGATACATACATTCAAAAAGCCAACAGCCCTGTCGATTCTTCCCTTCATACCCAAAGCCGGACTTATACCAAACAACGGGCTATTTCCGGTGGTCTTCTTCTTAACTACAAAAACGACAAGGATCAGACAGCCGACTTTTCATTCGATTATCTGCTGCATGAGCATAAACAAACGCTCTCCATGTTGAACGAAATGAGAAACCCGGAAGAACAGATATTAAACAGAGACACATTAAAAGGCGATATGAGCAGTAACATACGCATGTATTCCGCACAAGCCAACTGGGGTATGCCTTTACCGGCTGAATTCAAGTTCTATTCCGGACTGAAGTTCACCTGGGTAGACCTGGATAACAGTGCATTATATGCAAACCTAAGAACCGGGCAATGGTTCCCCAACAACAGCCTGAGTAACATGTATAAATACAATGAGAATATCAATGCCGCCTATATCCAGGTAAACGGACAGGTCGGAACATTCAGCCTGGAAGCAGGTTTACGCCTGGAGCAAACCCGTATCAGCGGAACGCAATATTCACCGGACATAAACCGGAACGACTCTTCCTATACGGACAACTATATCCACCTGTTTCCATCCCTGACCGTGCAATATAATATTCCGGAAACAGACAACAGTATCTCCTTTTTATACAACAAAAGGATCATCCGTCCCAACTATGGCGACCTAAGTCCGTTTAATTATATATGGGATGATTATACCCGTTCAACCGGCAATCCCAACCTAAAAGCCGAGCTCACGGATAATATAGAGCTTGCCTATATTCACAGGAAAATGTACCGCGCAACCCTGTTTTTCTCATACACCCAAGCCCCCATCATGCAGAATATTGAAATAATGGAAAACAATGTCGCTGTCGTCTATCCGGAGAACTTTAAAAATAACTCAAGGATAGGGCTCCGGCTGGATGCAGGCGACCTGATCAGAAAAAGGTGGTGGAGAATGAGTGCTAATGCCACCCTGTTTTATAGCTTATATAAGTGGAGAGATACCGGAAAAACCATTGAAAAGAAACTGTTCACCCCATCTATCAGCATCAACAACCAGTTCATACTTCCTGCCGGACTGAATGCCGAGATATCCGGTTTTTACAACGGACGTATGGCATTCGGACAAGCCACTGTCAATCCGCACTGGTCTGTATCGATGGCCATACAGAAAAAAGTCTGGAATGATAAACTCACACTCCGTTTATACGCCAACGACTTGTTCCAAACGAACAAACAGGATCTTGACCTCGATCTGTCCGGGAATATCGGCAAGGCATCCACCAAACAGTTCAACGATTATCGCTGTATCGGTATCTCCGTCTCAATTAATTTAAAACAAGGCAAACAATCTAAAAAAAGTAGCCGCGATACAAGCATAGATCAAAGTAAAAGAATAAATTTATAGTTTGAAATCAGTTATGAAAATAAAATACAACATCCTGAGTCCGTTGCTTATGACCATGCTGGCAATCTGCTGCTTGTGGATTGTCACGGACATGGCCTATGGAGTACGTATGTGGGAACTAGGTGCATCAGCCTGGTTCGACCGCATAAAGGCTCTCGCCCTCATAATGATAAATATTATCCTGGCCTCCCTGTTCTTCAATAGCTTGGCCACTATTTTCTTCGACAGAAATAAAGAAAACAAACTTCTTCCGAAAATAATAGAATATTTCTGGGTGATCCTGTTTATCATTGTCACACTCAATATCAGTCTGTACGTAATAATTATTTTCATCAATGAAACGACTTACCGCTGGGGAGAAGCCTTACTGATCAATGCCACAGCCCTACCCATATTCCTTTTTTATTATACTTCGATCAGAAATACAATCCTAAACAAGCATTACACAGAAAAGATCATCCAGTTGGAGAAATTAAAAGTCGATCAACTGGATGCAGAACTGAAACTATTACGATCACAGTATCATCCGCATTTTCTATTTAATGCCCTGAATACCGTCTATTTTCAGATCGACGAAGAAAATGAGGCTGCTATCGAATCGATCGAACTGCTTTCCGACCTGCTCCGTTACCAACTATACGATATAAATACGAAAGTGACGATCAAACAGGAAGTCGATTACCTACAAACTTATATACAATTTCAGCAGCTCCGTATGACGGAACGACTGAAATTTGAATCATCTTTCGATATGAATCAGAAAGATCAAAAAATACATCCGCTACTATTTCAGCCTTTATTGGAAAATGCCTTTAAATATGTAGGAGGAGATTACCTGATACAAGTTCAAATGCAACAAAAAGATTCAACTATTCATTTTATGGCTAGAAACACCATTATACCTGACACTGACAAAAAAGAAAAATCCGGTATAGGTATCGAGAACCTCAGAAAAAGATTGAATCTACTTTATCCCGGTAAGCACCGGTTAGACATTACAAACGACGGGATTTATTTCACCGTTAATTTATTCATCGATTTATCAGAATAATATGGAAATAAAATGCATTATAACAGACGATGAACCTATCGCCCGGAAAGGTTTGAAGCGATATATCAACAAGGTTGATTTTCTGACAATAGCCGGAGAATGCGAAGATGCGGTACAACTCAATAACATGCTCAAGACTGTTCATGCAGACTTGCTTTTCCTCGACATCGAAATGCCCCATCTGTCGGGACTGGATCTTTTAGCCGATCTGCAAAATCCACCCCATGTAATCATCACCTCAGCCTACGAGCAATATGCCCTGAAAGGATACGAGTTCGATGTAGTGGATTATCTGCTGAAACCTATCCCCTTTTCCCGCTTCCTGAAAGCTGTCAACAAAGTACATACAATGATAGAATCCGAATCGAAAAAAGAGGAGGATATATATATCTTTATAAAAACAGAGAAACAGCTAAAAAAAATCTATCTCAAAGAAATACTCTTCATTGAGAGCATGGAGAATTACATTATCATCCATACACCAACTACCAAAGATACAGCCAGCATCCGGTTGAAATCCATACTCGACACGCTTCCGGTAACTTCCTTTATGCAGGTGCACCGTTCATTCATTGTAAACCTATCCCACATACAGGCTATCGAAGGAAATCAGTTAGTTATCGGAGAACATAAAATTCCGGTATCACGCCCGATGCGGGAAGAGGTGTACAAAGCGATTATCAATAATCAGTTGATTACAAAATAACCATAGGTTCATTCATTTGTTTCTGTCAACCACGCCACCTTTTGCTCGGATTCATGCGGGCGACCGATTATATCCGCATAAAGCTCCGGACGACGGGCATTCCGATAACGATAACCTCCGGCTTGCTTTAATTTATCAGGGGTAGCTGTAGCAATTACGAAATCATCTCCCAACTTACGGCATTCCGCCAATATATCACCAAAAGGATCCAGAATCATTGAACAACCGTTTTTAACTTCATTATAGTCACGTCCGATCGGGTTGGAGAACACCACATACACGGCATTGTCGTAAGCTCTGGCGGGAAGCCATTTCATCAGCCAGGCACGACCTTTCAAACCATCAAACTCCTGCCGCAAACTCGTAGGGTCAATCTCCCGGTTTTCCCACAACTTCATATCTACCAAACCTGCACCAGGCCGTGGAGATGGCGTACACATCGTCACATGAGGCATAAATATAATATCCGCTCCCAACAAAGCCGTGGCACGAACATTCTCAACAATATTATTATCATAGCAGATCAATATACCACATTTCCACCCTTTGATATCGAACAATACATATTGATCGCCCGGTAAAATATTTGGATTGATAAACGGATGCAATTTTCGGTACTTCGCTTTCAATCCATTGCCATCCACACAAACTTGCGCTTTATAGATACGATCCTCCTCTCTCTCAAAGAATCCGGCTAACAAGGTGACACCAAATTCTTTAGCGATAGCAATTAGTGCTTGCGTGCTTTCCCCAGCAGGAATCGGTTCAGCAATAGCCAACAATTCCTCACGAGACAAATCCTTGGCAAACGTATATCCGCACACCGAGCATTCGTGAAAAGCCACCACGTCCGCACCTTCAGCCGAAGCTTTCCGACACATCTCCCGGATAACGGAAAGGTTATACACTTTGTCATTATCCCGTGTCTCAAACTGCACGGTAGCGATTTTCAATAATTCCATTAATATGTTGATTTATTAGGTTTACATATTATTCAATAGAGTCGTAAAGATAACAATTATCTTTTTCCCCAACCCGATTTCAGTAATAAGTTAATTACAAAACAGCTCGTTTAATTTTCAGCTTACCTGATCTTGATATAACCACAGTATCACCGGCAAAAGCATCTCCCTGATAAACATCGTTCAGGTATATTCGATTATCTCTTTCTTTGAAAGTATAAGGCCCCGATTGGAAAGTGTCTCCACTGTCATCTGTAAATCCGCTAATAGATTGGGGAGTTACGAAAACAATATCTTTGTATATCAAAGATGCTTTCATTACATATGGCTTAATAATAAGCGACTTTTTAGTAAACAGGTTTCCCTTTTTAAATATTATCGTATCGTTTTCCTGTACATGGCCAACAAAAGCATTATTCAGAAACAAAAATCCTTTATGCTCTTTGATCAACTCCTTCCCTGCCCTGATAAAAACGGTATCATTATTTATATAACTTCCATAACCGGGGAGTCCGCGGGGAAGTTGTATCTCAAACCCTCCGGTATTGTCAGTTACAAAATTCATTTTCATCATTTGCTGTGCGTTACATTTGGTGCCGACTGTATACAAACTAAAACCTATAGCCAGACATGCCGTTGTTAAAACTGATAATTTTGCCATTGTGTGTACTTTTAAGTTAAACAAATCTTTCAAAACAGATTTGAATGACAAATGAACCGAGAGTTCAGCTTTACCGACTTCCTGAACCTCCGGAGCAGCTAACAAGTCACAATCCAACGCAGTAGCAATTAGCCTCAATGTATAACTTCTTGGCACCACTTTTCCTGACTCGATACGTTGCAAAGTTCGGACACTAATATTACATTTACTTACCACTTCCTCTTGGGTCAATCCTTTCGTTTCCCGAAGCCCTGCAATGTACTTACCTAATTCCGGTTGTTTCATCTTCATTCAAATTTTCGACAAGATTATGCATAACTCAAACATTCAACAAATAAAGCAGCAAACTTTCACCCGACATTTACCCGACATTTGGCTATAACGCGGTTTATTCATACAAAGTTAACAAAACATCAGCGGAAAGACTATTCTTCCTCCGACTATTCCAACAAAAGACTTAACTCTTTATTTTTCAACACATTCTACACCTTTCACAACACCGATACGGTTAACTAATTTTAATATTAGCGCTTGATTACGAATGTGCAACGACAACACATTGGTTAACTGACAGTTAACATGTATTCTGATTAGAGGTCGTTGACGGCTTTATTTTTCTCTTTAATATAGAAAGAATATTCTTTATAAAGATTTATAAGGCAATCGGCATTTTTCTATTTTAAAAAGATTCAAAGAACGCATTTCATTTTACCTGGCAAATACAGGTATCTTCCATATCCCTGTGCTACTGAAAGCAGCCTGTTTTATTTCAGTGTTTACACAGACAATAGTCTTCAGTTACAAATACAATTGTATTTGATTTGAAAAACAGTTGTTTTTGAACACAAATACAATTGTTTTTATAGACGGAAATCAATTAAAAAACTTCCGGAAAATCGACTATTATTCCCATTGGGTTCCATCCAGTCCATCCGCTCCATATCCACCTCATATCTTTGTAAAGCATTTCAAGAGAATAACATCGGTTAAGCTCGATCAACAACAGATATATCTATATTTTTCCACCATTCTTTGATGTTATTATAGATTTACCTATATTTGTAAGCAAACAAGAGAAAGTATGTATAGTGAACTATATGAAAAATCCGGAAGTGATATAATCCGGGAATTGGGAAAACGGTATAGTGACTACCGAAAACGGATGGGGTACACACAAAAAGAAGTTGCAGAGAAATCAGGACTGAGCGTGTTTACCATAAGTTCCTTTGAGAACGGTTCTTCTACCGGTATTACATTGGCTTCGTTTATAAAATTGCTACGGGCAATCGACAGTCTGGATGAAATAGAGAAACTATTGCCGGAATTACCGGAAAGCCCACGGAGCTTATTTAAAAAACTAAGTAAACAATAACCTATGGAAACAAATGTAGTTAAGGTAAAACTATGGGGAATGGACGTAGGCTATCTTTCATGGGATAAGAAAACAGGAGCAGCTATTTTCGAATATGAACCTTCATTCCTTGAACAGGGATTGAATATCGCTCCATTGACAATGCCTATAGATTCACCTCGAAGCCAAAAGCAACTGCCGTGGATAGGAAATAAAGAGAAGCTTTATCAGGGACTCCCTCCCATGATTGCCGATTCTTTGCCTGATAAATGGGGAAATTCTTTATTTAAGGCATGGCTGCGGGATAACAATATTCCGGCGAAGAAAACAAGTCCTGTAGATCATCTCTCATTTATCGGCAGGAGGGCTATGGGAGCATTAGAATATGAACCTGCACAAAAATTAGGAGATGATTCTGCTTTTTCAGTCGATGTACAAAGATTATATGAGTTTGCCAAACAGGTATTAAACGAGCAGGAGACAACTATCTTAAATCAGGAGAACTCTATTCTATGGCAGGATTTAGTAAAAATAAGTTCATCTCCGGGAGGAAAACGTCCCAAAGCGATTATAGCCCTGAATAAAACAACGGGAGAGGTTATCTCCGGACAAGGAATAATCCCCGATGGATTTCAGCATTACATTCTTAAGTATGATGATAATTCAGTATATCCTTTTGCCAAACTGGAGTATGTTTATTATCGAATGGCGCTGGATGCCGGAATTAATATGATGTCATCGGAGTTGAGAACATACGATGGAATAACACATTTCCTAACTCAACGTTTTGATCGTAATGGAAACGAAAAAATACATACACAAACACTGGCGGCTATGTCACCGACAAGTGATAGTTATGAGGATATATTTGCAGTAATCCGTCGACTAAATCTACCCTATGAAGACAGTAGACAACAATACCTGCGAATGATATTTAATGTTATCGCCCGGAATGTCGATGATCATTCCAAAAACTTTTCGTTTTGTATGAATCGTACCGGAACATGGCGGCTATCACCTGCATACGATTTAACTTACAGCGTAGATCCAACTGCTCCTCCATATTCAAACAGGCACTCATTAACTGTAAATGGCAAAAACGAAGACATTACCTATGAAGATTTTGAAACTATAGCTTTAAATAACGATATACAAGATTATAAAGCATTAATTGATAGTGTTTCCAATGCGATCGCTAATTTCGAGGATTATGCAAAGGAATTGGCCATCCATGAAAAATTGATTGAAAGCATTAAGACTGACTTTATATTATGAACAAGCATTACATTCCAATTGTTATAAATTAAAAAACAATATGGAAACTTTCAAAGATATTATAAACGGGGACAAACCTGTATTGGTAGACTTTTTTGCAACCTGGTGTGGCCCTTGTAAAGTGATGAGTCCTACGGTCGAAGCTTTAGGGAAAGAATTAGTTGGACAAGCACGTGTTCTGAAAATTGACGTGGATAAGAATGAAGCGGTAGCCAATCAATATCGCATTCAGTCTGTTCCAACATTAATTATTTTCAAAAAGGGAGAAGCTGTTTGGCGCACGTCAGGGGTAATGGAGAAAGGGGCTCTTTTGCAGGAGATAAAAAAGTTTTTAGATTAATTTCCAATAGCCATTCAATCTCTGCTCATAACAAAGATTCATTGTTATGAACAAAGATTGAATTTATCATAAAGTATCTTTGCCTACAATCCTAATAAATCAATAATATGAACTAAAAAGTTTATTACAAATAAATAGACATCAACAGCTTTCAATTATTATTTTCTACTATTTTTTCAACATATAAATTACCCGATTTACTATTTGAAACTCCAACATATTTAAATTTAGATCCCATAGTACCGGTCCATCGTCCTTTTAATCGTATACTTCTTCCTGTTACATTTCCAACAAGAGTTCCTACATAAGATACATCAAACTTATATACCATCATATAAACTTGCCAACGCATATGTGTATTAGCTGGTATTATAGTCGTAAGATCATCTTTCCAGGAATACGATTTGGATTCAGTATCCGTAGTTGTAACAGACCAAGTACTCTCTGTTAGACTTTCAAAATTAACGGAACCACTAATATCTATTGTTGGTAGCCCTGTTTTAAATGTCGTGCTATTTGAAATTTTATTCGACATATTTAAACCTGTAACTTTTGAAAACAGAGAAGTCGTTGAATAAGTTTCTTCGATATGAAAAGTATGAGTAATAGGATTTGGATTTGTTCTATTATCCATATCATAATTTCGTATAAAAACCAAAGAAGAATCAACTCTATCACCATAATCCATAAAATAAGTTACATCTTTTAGAGTAAAATTCTCTACCGGAACAATCTCCCAGACATGACGTCCTCCTGTTTTTTTTTCTTCTGCAAAAGCCAAATCTATATTTACCGCATCCTTTGAATATAAATACTCTTTAGTTGGATAAATACTTGGATAATTAGGATTTTTGACATAAATATAAAAGGTTGACTCTATAGCCCCTTCTTCCATACCAACACCTAATGGCATAATATTATTCAATAATTTAGGGATATAACTACCTGGATCTCCAATCGGTGTCAAATAACCATTAGTTTGTGCACCTCCTTCAACTTTTATCAATGATCCAGATGAAGTAATAAGCCATCTCTGTCTCAAAGATCCATCATCTTCACTATGCAAAACCACCTTATTATCCTTAGGTCTAGCCGATAAAAATGGATTCCTCAAATTACCTCCTTTCATCTTGATATTTACTGGAATTCCTGACAATTGTGATAATACACTAGGAGCACTAACACTACTTTTGGTTTGAAATGCATTAGATAAATCCTTATCTAAATTATCATCAAAATCATTTTGGCAAGAAATTAAAATTAATGCCGAAAGAAAGACTAATCCTTTTTTTGCTAAATTTTTCATACTCTGTATTTTTTAATTAGACAATTCTCTATTACCCTAAATAGTATACTATTCGGAACCCTCTTTTGAGACAGAAAACAAAGCACTAACAACATTCAACTCGTTAGATATTATAACTTTATAGCTAGAACATTTTGAGACCTCATTCAATTTAACAAATTGAGTAGGAACATCTGAGCTATCTATTCTCATATTATAAATAATACATCCATTAGAAGTAGTGATACAAATATCAACACAACCAATATTCTCTAAAAAATGAATTGAAATTTCTTTATTATCATCTTCTAAATAAATCCGAATAGGAATCTCTGTAGAATAAGATTTTTCTATTCGTTTCCAAGAACCAGCCAACTCGATATTTCTTCTAGCAAAACAAGGCATAGATAAAAATACACATAGAATAAGGATAAACGCCACTTTTAATTCTTTCATAATAACTTAAATTAATAACATTTGATGCCAAATGTATATTAAATGCAGAAAAACATAGCAACCAAACTCATAAAGACCTTGGACGGATCACTACTGACAATCAAGCATATACATATTAAACATTGGACATTAAGAGATTAAAGCATTCTTATAACACACTATAAATAAACATATTATCTAAAATTCAGAGAAATAACAATAAATAGATATATTTTCACCTGATATTTGTAGTTTTTGGCGGATTCTAAAACGAAGTTTAGAAACGGACTCAGGATTTATGTGTAAAATAACAGCTTCTTGATTTTTGTCTAATAACAAAAGTGAAAGATAGCAATAACGCATCTCTACAGATTCTGGTTTAAATCCTTTACTAAGCAACTTCTCTTGAAATAAAAAATAAATCTCATCAACTTTATTCATTAGTATTTTCCAATCCTTCATAGTTAATGGAGATTTGGTTGCACCCGGAACAACTATTTGAGATAATTTTATAACCTTTTTCACTATTGGTGTCGAGATTAATATTTTATTTCTCAGAGAAACAATCTCTTTACGAATTTCTACTATCTCTTTTTTTTGCTTTCGGCATACCACCTCCTGCTCTTCAAAAGAGTTTAAAAGTGTATCATGCTGATTATTTAAAGAAAGTAAAGTTGTGATTTTTTGTAATTCTTTTTCTTTCGTTTCTAAATCAACAACTAGTTGTAACAATCTTTTTTCTTTGCGATCCAATTCTTTTTGCTGATTATGTAATATTTCATTATCACGTTTAGATTTTAACTGATAAAGAAAAGCCCAAAACAGACATCCTGTTACAGCTACAATCATCATAATGACATAGTATAACTGATTTATACGTAACTGATCATTTTCATTCAATATTTTTATATGATTATATTTTTTCTCTATTTCATCAATACGAGCTTCATTCTGTAATAATGACACTGAATCTGAAATTTGACAGTATGACTCTAATAAAGATAATGCCTTATAAGGGTTATCTAGTTCTTTTTCCAATAAATAATCTTGATATGTTATCCCTGCTAAGGTATATCCATTATTTATGTTCATTTTAGATTTTTCCAAATAATATTTTGCGCTATCAACATTACCACTATTCTTATACATTCGGCTTAATGCCAAATAAGTAGGTGCCATATCATTCTGGTCATAGTCCAAAGATTTTAATAAATATTTCTTTGCAGTATCAAGACTATCCATCATTTCATAAACATTACCTAAAGCATTTGCTATAGAAGAATATGCAATAGAGTCATTCCATGCCGAAACTATTGATTCTGCTTGTTTCAAATATTGTAATGCTAAATAGAATGAATCCTGTAGGCAATAGGTATAACTTATATCTCGCAAAGCAAGAGAGTAGCTTCTTTTATTATGAGCTTTCAGAAAATAGTCTGCGCCTTCTTTATATTTTAATCCTGCCTGACTTGGTAAATCTTTAAACACATACAGATCAGCCATATAACTACATACAAATCCTGCGACATTATATTCTTTTCCTCTCAAAGCAATATCTAAAGCATTTACATAACACCTCATGGCTTCATCATACTTCTTATCCTCTACATATGAACGGCCTAAATATAAACCGATTTGCGCCTGCTCATAGATAGTTCCATATCGTTCATACCAAATTTGTGCCTTTAATAAGAAAGAGGTATAAGGCATATCTTTGTGCAAATTGTCTGCCACTTCTCCTGATAACATACACCAATAGGCAAACAATCTATCATCCAACTTATCAGGGGTTATTATGCTCTCCAACAACAAATAGGTACTATCTGGATTCGTTTTCATTAAAGCCTCTGCTCGATTTATAATATGATGTTCCTTCTTATTACTTATACATCCGGTATAAAAGAATATTTGAATAATAAAAATAGACAATAAAAGTTTCATTGATATTATTTTTTGATTAATAACACAATATAAAAACTTTATTATTCATTGCGAAGCATTATCCCATAAAAAAAGGAATTCATTATTGAATTCCTTTTTCATATTTAATAAGTATATTGTTACTTACGATTCCTTTGGTATAGCAAATTTAATAATTTCAGTTCCCCAACTAGTAATCCTTGTAGTATCTTTATCAAACTCTTTTACATAGTTCAAACGTAAGTTCAAACTTTCTGCATTAGAAGCCTTTTCTATATTTAGCAAACGAGAGAATTCATTCCTTCCATCAAAAGTGACCACCTGAGTCGCATTCTGTAGTGTAGCCCCTTTTCCATCTTCAGTTTTAACTACACGTATAAAGAAATCGTATACACGTTTGCCATCTACGACTACCGGCTCCTGACTATAATTATAGGATAAATCAAAACGATTCTTTTGATCATTAACAACAGTCGGATAAGTAACACTCAAAAACAAAAAATTCTTTATTTTACTATAGCCACTTTGAGCAACATCCCTTAGTGTTAATTCGTTATCTAATGGCTTTATCGTATCCGTTAGACCGGGAATAATACTATATTTATCCAGTTTTGTATATCCACTTGCTGCAGTTGCCGTATAATAACCATTACTAGCTGCATTTGCATTCTCCTGACTATCGAAATCTATATGTAAATTTGCAACAAGACATTCACTATCACCCATAAAGTTAGGGTCATTAGCCAATGACGGGATATAATAAGCGACCTCGTCTGCAGTGAAAAACATGTTTTTACTGAACTTAGACTCATAGCTCAAAACGCCATAAGCAGTAAAATCTTGTTCATTCTTTCCCCCATCCAAGCAAGAGGTCAACAAAACTGTAGCCATAGCTACCGCACCTAAAAACTTAAGTTTCTTCATTTTTTCTGTTCTTTTTATTTTATGTTATTAGTATTTGTTTATTTAGAAACCCAGGCGGAATCCGGCCTGAAGACTTACATTAAATGGTTTTTCGGAACGTACGGTTTCAATCGTACTTCCATTGTCAAAGTAATAGTCGACACCCGCTTCCGCATAAAGACTTACAAAGCGAAGCAATGGATAGCTTACACCTGCACGGGCATTGACAGACCACATCCACTCTTTCATACGGATATGTTCGCTCTCTTTTCCATATAACTCTTTACCTGAATATTTCTCTGTAATCAACTTACCCGACACATTCACTTCTGTCATGGCACCTGCTGCGGCATACACCTGGAAACGATTCCATTCAGCAATCTTATAGGACAAAGAAACCGGAATACCGATAAAATGAAGCTTTTGTGCTGTCTTATTATAATATATCGGGGCATCCACATCCCAGGTAGAAGACAAAAACGTATAATTCAACCCCATCAACAAGGCAAACCGGTTATTCAGATAACGGCTTACAGAAAAACCCACAGATATCGGTGTCTTATGATGTATGTTTGTCTTCGGATATGTATTATTCTCAAAGTTAGCAGCATTGAGGAATAATAACTCCTGATCTGTCATCATCGTATTTTTCAGTGCGTATGTATTCAACGAGTTATTTGTACCCGCTGTCACACTACCACCTCCCATACCGAATCCCCATTTACGCGGAGACACTTCTTTTTCTTTTTTACCCACCGGAGCAGCATCTGCTATCAACGACCGGGTAGTAGCAGAACCCACTTCCGGATGATCCTGTGCAACTTCCTCTTTTTCAACCACTACAGGTTCTTCATCCGGATGTATTATTACTTCTGCTTGCTCCTCCAAATCATCATCTGAAGAAATAATGGCAGGTTCAGTATCGGCAACCTTTACGGCCGCCTTATATGTTGACTGCACCTTAACCGGCTGTTGCACTACGGCTACCGGCGATGCAGTTACTTTTTCCTTTATCGGCTCTACTACTGGTGCGACCGGAGCTTCAGCCTCTTTAGCCAGCTCAGTCTCCACCTTTTTAGTCTCTTTCTCTATCTTCTCTGCGATCGGAGCCACTTCTTTCTCCGAGTTAAACATGTAAACGCCTCCTGTTATCATCAATAATGAAATAACTGCCGCAGCAGCCCAGTAGCGAAGCGTTCGACGGAAAGGTACCGGTGCTTTTACCGGTAAACGATCGGCAATAGCCTCCCAGTCCCCCGGCATCGTATCCACTTCAAAATCCTGCAATTTCGAGCGGAACATATCATCAAATGTATCTCTTTCCTTTTCCATTTTCTCCTTTCAATACAAAGCGTTAATCCTCTTTTGTAACATCTGTTTGGCGCGCGTAAACTGTGAACGTGACGTACTTTCTGTAATATTCAACATCTCACTGATCTCCTTATGAGAATATCCTTCAATTGCGAACAAGTTGAATACCGTACGGAAACCGGTTGGCAACTCTTGTACCAACTGCATCAGCTCCGCTGCCGACATACTTGAAATGACCGAACTGTCGGGCTGGATCAACTCCGCCGTATTATCCAGATCGGTCGATTCGCGCAATACATCTGATTTACGCAAATACTCCAATGCACAATTTACAAAGATCTTCCGCATCCACCCCTCGAATGAACCAGCTCCCAAATAAGAGTCCATACTGGTAAAAACCTTTACAAAACCATCCTGCAACAAATCTCGGGCAGTCTCCCTGTCGTTCACATAACGCAGACAAACCCCCATCATTTTGCGGGAATACCTCTCGTAAAGCTCTTTCTGAGCCAGCCTGTCCCCCTTCCTACAACCTTCTATTAGTTGTGTCTCGTCCATTCAGTGTGTGCCTTCTCACCTCTTACGAGGCCGTACAAATATTATGATGTTATTCTCGTACAAAACGCTGCATGTTTCATGAACTTTTTTTCATAAAAGAGGCGGACACATAGATCCGCCCCATACAGGTATGCTTTGCAAAGATAAGATGTTCTAACGAATTTCCGTGTTAACGGATATAGACTGCTTAATTTTTTTTCGCAGGATTAACCGGGCAGCCGGCACCGTCGTCGACAGGCACTGCTTCCATTCCAATCTTTTTAAAGGCTGAAGCCAATTTGGTCTTGGAAGTCTTATCTGTCTTATAGGTTACGTTTACCGTACGAGTTTTCAGATCGCACTTCAGATCGGTCACCCCTTTCTCGAAAGCAATATTCTTTTCTACCTTTTTCTGGCAATTGGCACATTCCATTTCTTCCACGAAGAAAGTTACCGTGTCCTTTTTCTTCTTTGCATCCTGTGCATAGGCCGTAGAAAGCGTAAATACGGCACAAATCAATGCTACTACTAACTGTTTCATAATGTATTTGTATTAATTGGTAAATAATTTATCTGTTATTTTTAATCGCGGCTGATGTTAAAACGCAAGCCGGCATATATCTTTCGTCCGTGAACAGGGCCCCAAACCATCGAGCCATCGAAGTTATCCCCCCGCGGGTTTTCCGCATCGATGATCGGATGAGACTGCTTGTAATCGAACAGGTTCTCGGCTCCGATATAGATAGACCAACGGCGGAAATACCGGGTGATCTGTGCATTGACAACCGTATAAGCATTAAAGTTCGGTTCCCACAGCGGATTCGTCGCATCCGGAGTCGGCATACGTCCTCCCCCGTTAAACTGTCCGGTCAGGTCGAACTGCCACTTCTTCAACGGAGTCTGATAAGAGGCCGTTGCCAGCGCTTTATAGTCGCTGACCAGCGGTTTCTTCAGCCTCCGGGTCACTCCTTCCGCATTCCGGTAATCCGTTTTGGCATCCGTGTAACGATAAGCCGCAGTCAGGGTAAATCCACGGAAGAAAGGGTAAGTCGCTTCTACCTGGAAACTGTTGGAATACGATTTTCCATCCAGATTATAGAAGCCCACAGCATGCGGATCACTATCCATATCGACAACCACCTGCTTCAGGAAATTGGTGTAATACCATTCCCCGTTCAAAGATAATTCTTTTCCGAACAAAGGGATATAGAACGACAGGTTCAATCCTGTATTCCACGCCTCTTCCTGATCCAGGTTTTCGGCAATATTCATTTTACGGCTACTCGACAACAGGAAGTTGTTTTCAGCCAGGATATTGGCCGTACGGAAACCTTTCCCTGCCGAAGCACGGACATGGAGCCAGTCGAACGGATTATACTTAATATGTACGCGAGGCGTAACAAAGAAATCGTATAAAGAGCTGTAATCGGCACGGACACCTCCCAGAACGATCAGCTTATCATTCAGATTGTAAGTGTACTGCACATAGGCACCGGGAACAACTTCGGTACGGTCGAACACCTTACGCGTTCCTGCCTGTAAAAGGTTTTCATTGAAACCGTCGTAATTCATACTCAATCCGGTGCTCAGGCTGTGTGCCGGAGAAAACTCTTTTTCATACAACAAACTGGCATACACATTATTCTGATAGACATTGTAGGGCGTACGGTCGTACATGGACTTTTGTTCATGGTAAGAGCCGGAAAGGATCAGCGCCACGCTCTCCACTTTTTCCTTATCGATGATATAAGCCTGTTTGGTATACAGTTCCGCACGGTTCGTTTCCAGATGCACCTGATACGGGTCGGCGAAATCATGGTGTTTGGTAGCCTGGCCACCGGTACGGTTTTCATGCAGATAACGTGCTCCGTACTGCGCCACATAATTATCCAGTTTATGATACCAGCGGTTCATCAGGTTGACCTGTTCCTTTAGCGGAGTATCCAGAAAACCGTCGTCGTTGCCGTCATGCTGCTTCTTATCATTGGAATAATGAACCAGCAAGCCGGTCGATACCTTATCGTTGATATGCCACGAAGCATCCGCATTCCCTTCATAACGCCCGGCATCGCTACCGAACAGGTTCACTGAGAAAATATCCGCCGTAGGTGGTTTCTTGAACTCCACATTGATCTGTCCGGCAAGGGCTTCATATCCGTTCTTAACAGAAGAAGTGCCTTTAGACACCTGTATACTTTCCATCCAGGCACCGGGCACATAGTCCAGTCCGTACAAAGACGCTGCCCCGCGGAAGTTCGGATAATTCTCCGTCAACATCTGGACATAGGTTCCTGCCAGCCCCAACAGTTTGATCTGGCGGGCTCCGGTAGCCGCATCGGCATACGATACGTCTACAGACGGGTTCGTCTCAAAACTCTCGGCCAGGTTGCAACAGGCGGCACGGCATATTTCATCATAGGTAATCTTTTGCGTCTGCAATACGCTGGTACGGGAAGCGATCGTTCCCATTTTACGTTCGCTGATCACGACTTCTTCGAGGGCGACTTCCCCTTTCAAAGTGATTTGCAACGGCTCATCAGGGTTAGTCACCGGCATCACAAAAGTGGTATAGCCGATATAACTAACGACCAGGTTATTCGTACTTTTTCTTGTTTTCAACTTGAAAGCGCCGTCCACATCGGTCGTTGTCCCCTGCTGGGTTCCTTCCCAGTACACATTGGCACCGATAACCGGCTGGTTATTATCATCAAACACATGCCCTTTTACTTCATCCGCCCGGGCAGAAATGGCGAAGAAGGTTATTAATAGAATAAGATAGAGTTGTTTCAACATTACTTTACACTTTGATTCAATAAGTATTCGATTAGCACTATAGTCCTACCCCTATCAGCACTAGTATGCTAACACTACCAGCACGATAGTATGAATGGGGCTGACACTACTATCCTGTTTCCATAGCGGATACAGGCCGGAGTAGTTTCGGTCTACTAAATCAAAAGTGTAGTAAGCAGGTTCAGGTAAATACGCGGACAGACAACAGGTGGCCCGTCCTGATCCTGCGCAGTATATTCTTTTATGGAAGGAATAGGAAGCAATGATGCCAACGGAGAAGCGAACGATAAAAGGTCGATCACTACCGGTTGTAATTCAACTACCGGATTAGCGGAACTGCTCCAGTCGAAACTGATGCGCTCCAACCCACAGCAATCGTCTTCGCAACAGCCGGAATTACAGGCAGTAGCTTCGACTGCCGCATCGCAACAGCTATGTTCGTGCACTTCGCAACAGTTATCGTTCAGCAATACGGCAACACCTTCTGTGCGGCAATCACCAAAACAATAGGTAATTAAGTTTACTCCGGCACCTCCATAGAAGATTAGAGTCGCCAGAAAAACGATAAACAGATATGTCACAGTATTTTTCATCCGACACAAAGATAGTGCTTTCGTTTTAGCACTCCTATGCGTTAATGTTATTTAAGAAATCGGGAGAGATAATAATATGTTTCAGGAGAAACGGCACTCTCGATATGGTAGCGGGTGGAAGCAGAGACACTGAAAGTGTAACCTCTCTCTTCATTCGGAGCAACCGGAAGATAAAGTACCGTGTCCCTCACTCCGGTAGCCAGAATAGATTTGGCCGATGCCGTATCGATAGAGTCCGTCAACGAATAATAGATGGTATATGTCAGGTCTTCCTGCTCCGCTGCCGGCTTTTGCCAGGACAGTTTCAACTCGTTATCCACCTTTTCCACACGGATCTCTGCCGGAGCAGCCGGCACCTTGTCGCTTAGCCAGGTGAGCGGTAATAACTGGGCCGGATATTTGTAGTAATTGTCTCTCAACTCTTCATAAAGTCCTTTCGTATTATCCAATACATTCTCACAACGGAAAAAAGTACAACCCGCCCCGCCATAATAACGGCTGTAATCTATCTGGTCGGTAATGTCGTTCACAGTCCAGTCCGCTTCATTCTTTTCCATACGGTAAGCACCCAAGCCGGGTACAACCAGACGACCGTTACAATTCTCCACCCAATTGTCTACAAACGGGAAAAAGTTGTCATGCAGATAATACATCATGGGAACGATCATATCTTGTTTTCCTTTTTGCATCCACATCTTCGGATCCTGGAAAACACTTTCGTAGGCCGTCCAGCCGGCATTGGGAACCCGTTCGATACGGTTATATTTACCCAGCGGCGAACTGCTGACCTGCACCCAGGGCTTTGCCTGTTTTACCCAGTCATAGATACGGTACACCATCTTGTTGATGTTCTCGCGCCGCCAGTCCGGCAACTTCTGCGATTTACCATATTTATTATGAACCGCTTTATCCGGAAAACTCTTTGCCTGCTCCGGATAACGGATATAATCAAACTGGATACCGTCGATATCATAGCCGTTAACCAGCTCTTTCACCAACGACAGAATGTAATCGGCAGTCTCCGGCACTCCCGGATCGAGATACCATTCCCCATTATGGCGTTTGCATAACTTCGGATGGCGTTTAACGACGGACAGTTTGCCTTGTTCCTTCACAGCCTTCTCCGTACCAACAGGAAATGTCACAAACCAGGCATGGCATTCCATCCCCCGTTTGTGACATTCTTCTATCGCAAAAGCCAACGGATCATATCCGGGCATTGTTCCATATTTACCAGAGAAAGTTTTGGAAGCCGGTTCAATTGCCGAACGGTAAATAACATCCCCCCGCAGACGCACCTGCAAAAAGACGGTATTGAAATTCGCATCGGCCAACCGATCCAGTATATTGCATAAATCCTGTTGCTGGGCTTTCCTTCCCGCCTCTGTTGTAGCCGGCTTTTTAGGCCAGTCCAGACCATAGACGGTGGTGAGCCAGACAGCACGGATCTCGTGCTTCGGAGATTCAACCGCTCCTATTGTCTGAAGCAGTAAAAGTACCAGAAATAACAGGCAATACTTTCTCATTTCCACTTATTTATTTAGTGGCGCAAAGGTAGTATATTTTCGTTATTTACCAATTTCAGATAAATATCTCTCTGCTTCAATAGCGGCCTGGCAACCTGTTCCGGCAGCTGTAATGGCCTGACGGTAATGCGGATCGGCAACGTCGCCTGCGGCAAAAACGCCGGGCACTTTGGTACGCGGTGTTCCGGGTACGGTCTTGATGTATCCTACTTCGTCCGTATCGATCCACGGCTTGAAGATATCCGAGTTCGGTTTGTGTCCGATAGCCAGGAAGAAACCATCGATAGCGATGTCTACCTTTTCTTCGTCCGCTTCACCCATGCGTTTTACCAGGTGGGCACCTTCCACGCCGTTTTCACCAAACAGGCCGATCGTATTGTGCTCAAACAAAACCATAATGTTCGGCGTATTGAATACGCGTTCCTGCATAACTTTCGATGCACGCAAGAAAGGTTTACGGACAATCAGATACACCTGCTTTGCCAGTCCGGCCAGATAAACAGCTTCTTCACAAGCCGTATCTCCACCGCCTACAACAGCAACCACTTTCTTACGGTAGAAGAAACCGTCGCAGGTAGCACAGGCTGAAACACCCATTCCTGCATATTTCTGTTCGTCAGGAATACCCAGATATTTAGCAGTCGCACCGGTTGCGATGATCAAAGCTTCTGTCTCAATCACTTTTTCTCCGTCGATCGTCACCTTATAAGGGGCGGCAGAAAGATCGGTTTCAGTAGCAATCCCGAAACGGATATCAGCACCGAAACGCAATGCCTGCTGTTTCAGGTCTTCCATCAACTCCGGGCCGGTGATGCCTTCCGGATAACCCGGGAAGTTTTCAACCTCCGTAGTAGTAGTCAACTGTCCCCCCGGCTGAATGCCTTCATACAATACGGGAGATAAATTAGCACGTGAAGCATAGATTGCTGCTGTATATCCTGCAGGGCCGGAACCTATAATCAGGCAACGAACCTTTTCATTTATTGAATCGCTCATACTTTTATATTTGAATATTAATAATAGACTATTAACGAAGATCGATGATCTCGGCATCCGGGTAATCGCTCTCTTTGAAAACAAAAAAATCATCCGGTTGGTTTACACCTGTCTTCAACTTACTGATATGAACCGTGTTACTGATTCCGTTTTTTGCTTCGACCTTGATCGTAGCCGGGAAATTGGAGAACTTTTCTATCTGTAACTCCACACGGATGATATCCCCTTTTTTCTTTGGCGTCAGTTCGATATCATAAGCCGATTTACCATTGGCTGCGGTACTTTCACCGATATATTTAGGAGTAAATCCTTTTTTATACATACGCAGCAGTATGGCCGGATTGGTCAACTGCAATTCTTCCCCGGTAGGAGTGCTTACGTTCACTTCGTCGTTACGTTCCACATAACTCCACTGTGTCGTTCCGTCAAACCAGGTTGTCATATCAGGTGTCACCAGGGTGAACTTGTCCCCTTTCATATGAATCGTCCCTTCAAAACTTTCCGACACCTTCTGAACATCCGAACGGGTATTCAATGCAAAAGAAGCCGAAATGCCATTTGAATTCTCATAAGCGGAAGCTGCCTTGTCGAGAATAGACACCGGATTTTGCGCCCTGCCAATCACTCTGACACCAAAAAGGAGACATAACAGAAGACCAACAAAAGCAATCCCCCGCCATATTCTAATTTTCTTTTCTCTTTCCATAAATAACATTTGCTGGTTAATACATTATTTCAGGGAATTCAGCAATTGCTCCAGATTGTACTCATCCTGGATCAATACCTGACGCGCCTTACTTCCTTCAAACGGCCCTACGATTCCGGCTGCCTCCAACTGATCCATCAAACGTCCGGCACGGTTGTAACCGATGGCGAACTTACGCTGGATAAGCGAAGTAGACCCCTGTTGCTGGATAACGATCAGACGGGCAGCTTCATCGAATAAAGGATCACGATCCGACAGGTCGACAGAACCCGGCGCTTTATCTTCTCCACCCTCTCCTACATATTCAGGCAACAGGAAGGCAGTAGCATAACCGGCCTGGGCAGAGATATTGTTCACGATCTGTTCCACTTCCGGGGTATCGACAAAGGCAC
This sequence comes from Parabacteroides sp. HGS0025, assembly GCF_000969845.1. Classification (NCBI taxonomy): domain Bacteria; kingdom Pseudomonadati; phylum Bacteroidota; class Bacteroidia; order Bacteroidales; family Tannerellaceae; genus Parabacteroides; species Parabacteroides sp. HGS0025. The sequence continues at coordinate 1,049,670 of NZ_KQ033902.1, read as the reverse complement.
ACTGTACACGGTTGGTTTCACCGCCCTGTGAGAACAGCAAGTCACCACGACCGATCAACTGGTTCGCTCCCGGAGCATCCAGGATCGTACGCGAGTCGACCATCTGCATCACGCGGAATGCCATACGGGCCGGGAAGTTCGCCTTGATAATACCGGTAATGATATTGGTAGACGGACGCTGTGTAGCGATGATCATATGGATACCGACGGCACGTGCCTTCTGGGCAATACGGGCAATCGGCGTTTCGATCTCTTTGCCGGCCTGCATGATCAGGTCGCCGAACTCATCGATGATAACGACGATGAACGGCATGAACTTATGTCCCTTCTCCGGATTCAGATGGCGGGAGACAAATTTGGCATTATACTCTTTAATGTTACGCACGTGTGCTTTCATCAGCAACTCGTAACGGTCGTCCATTTCCTTACAAACAGAGTTAAGCGTCATGATAACCTTCGTGCAGTCTGTAATTACAGCCTTATCCGCATCCGGCAGTTTCGCCAGGTAATGACGTTCCAGGTCGGAATAGATGCCGAACTCAACCATTTTCGGGTCGACCAGCACAAACTTCAGTTCCGACGGATGCTTTCTATATAATAAAGAAGTAATAACCGCATTCAGACCGACTGATTTACCTTGTCCGGTAGCACCTGCCACCAGCAAGTGAGGCATCTTACAGAGGTCGAACATGAATATATCATTCGTGATGGTCTTACCCAGCACAACCGGCAGGTCATATTTGGATTCCTGGAATTTACGGGACGCGATAACCGACTGCATAGATACGATCTGCGGGTCTTTGTTCGGCACCTCGATACCGATCGTACCTTTACCCGGCATCGGCGCGATGATACGGATACCCAAGGCCGAAAGGTTCAGGGCGATATCGTCTTCCAGATTCTTGATCTTCGAGATACGGACACCGGTATCCGGTATCACTTCATACAAAGTGATGGTCGGCCCTACTGTCGCCTTGATGGAAGCAATGCTGATACCGAAACTTTCCAGCGTCTGCTTGATTCGTTTCTGGTTGGCCATCTGTTCTTCCATATCGACCTGGTGGTCGCTTACATCATATTTCTTCAACAGTTCGATCGGCGGATTACGGAAGCTGGACAAGTCCAGTTTAGGATCGTAGTCACCCAGCATAGAACCATCGTATACTTCATCGTCCGAAGGCACTTCCACCGTAAATCCGGGATCTTCCGGCAGGTCGGCAGGGTTTTCGGGTTGGGTGTCTGATTCCGGCATATCGTAAGGTTCATCTCCCTGGGGCACTGTCACTTCAAAAGTATCGTCTTCTGATATAGTCGGTATATTTGAGTAAGTTTCTGTTTTCGGTTCTGTTTTCCGGCGGTTCTCCTCCTTATCGGCAAAGGCTATTTCCTTTTCCGTATCGAATACAAAATCATCCGTTTCCGGTTGTTCATCCGGTTGGTCGGCGATAAGGCCTTCCGCTGTATTATCCTCTTCCGAAGCACCGTCTTCTTCGCCTTCCTTCTTTTCCCTCTTGAGGCGGTTCTTCAACCAACCGAAAGAAAGTACGCTTTGCAGGAACGGTATCGTTTTCTTACTGGAGAATATAGCAATGATCAGGAACACTCCGGCCAGCAGCAGGATCGTTCCGGGAATACCGATATTGGTGATCATCATTTCAGACAGATAATATCCGTGCTGACCTCCCAAATAAATAAAGGTATCTTCATATCCGGTGATAAAAACAAAAGCAAAGAATAACGATCCCCAGACCAACATGGCAGCACTGAACAGGAAACGTTTCAGCAGGGAGACCTTGCGTAGGTTCATCATCTTTGCCCCGACCGATCCCAGGAAAAACAGGATCATAAACGAAGAGATACCAAACCAGCGGTTCATCAGCAAGTCGGCCAGGAATGCACCTCGTACTCCCGTCCAGTTCTCCACCGATCCCCTGTTTGTCAGAAGATCCGACAGCGGAACATTCTCTATCTTGCTCTGATCGGCTCCTCCCGTAAAGAAGAAAGAGATCAGGGACAGTCCTATATAAATCGTGATAATCGCAATTACCAGTCCGGTAATAAAACGGGTACGTTCGTTGGTGAAGAACATCTTCATCATTGCAAACTTACCCGGTTCATTATTATTATTTTGTTTTGTTGTAGTTGCTTTCTTTGCCATATAAATCCTCGTATATATTTAAGTAAAAAGAGATTTATCCACCCTCTCCTTATTTTATAACATGCAAATATACGGGATTTCTCCAAACTGCCACGCAAAAAAAATCTTTTATTCCGGTTTAATACTTTTCGCTAAATTCAACGATTTATATATCCAATCCGCTAATCCTCTTTCCATACCACAACACCTGCCGGCTCCAACACCCTACTACCTATTAATATTTTAGCACGAGAAGGGATTGCTATATTTTGAGTAATCGAAGTGTAATTCAAAGCCACATAAAATCCATCGCGCCATTCTTTCACAACCCCATAGGGAAGGTCATCGACAGTCACCTTCGCTTCTTCGTAGACACGGCGCATCACATCCTTTTCCAACTTTCCGTCATCCGTATCTGTTCCAATATAAGTAACAGTTCCCTTTCCCAGCTTATGGTGAACAACAGAAGCCGATCCTTTATAAAACTGATCTGCATAAGTAGCCCACACTTCCGTCCCCTTTTTCGGCGTGATAACATCAGCCCAATTGTTCCAATCGTACTTTTCCGTACCGAAATTCACCCCGCCTTGCAGACTTTCAGGCAAATGATCATAAAACAGGTTGTCTATTCCGGCTAAAAAATGAACAGGTGCAGCCAAAGGAGCCTCCCAGAGTTTACCATTCCGATCTTTTTGTCCCGTACGGCAAGTCAAAATCAAATGTCCTCCCTGTTCTGCATATTTCACCCATCGCTCCACCAACATGCTGTCCAGTAATTGATAAGCCGGTGCGATTAAAAAAGGATAACGGGAAAAGTCTTCTTTCTCGGATATAATATCGACAGGGGCAGCGAAGGTTTTCAACAGGTTATAATATTTATGAATATGCGACATCGTGTTCCATTGATCCGTTTGTTTCTGGAAATCTGTTTCCCAATAATTATTCATATCGAAAAGCATTCCGATGCGACGTGCCGCCAAATATTCCGGCATTTCGCTATCCGGATCATAAGCCATTCGTAACTGCTCCATTTCTCCAGCCACCTGCCGATACTCTTCACCTCCGGGAGATAAGGTAACCCCGTCTGTCATGACCATTCCGTAATGATACTGTTCGCTTCCTTTCAACGGTTGCCTGAAACGATAATTACATACGAATTTTCCTCCTCCGGCAAATACATGATATATCCACATACGAACAGCCCCCGGCATAGGTTGAGGATTGTAAACGCCCCAATTCACCTGCCCCGGTTGTAATTCCATAACTCCAAATGTTTTCCCAGCAAAATTTCGGAACTGATCATTCGGAAAACCGATATCTTCCGGAATTCCCAGCCGAAATCCCAGTTTTCCTATTCCCTTTTTATGGCCTGTTACTAAATAACGTGTATAAGTCGTAAAGTCCAAATGGTCCATCCGCACAGGATCCACAGGATTAAAGACCGGTATCAAATTGGTCGTTATCCATTGTTTTTCACTAATATTTTTATGTAAAACATCCGCTTGCATATTAACAAATCCGGCTAACTCGTCTGCCATAAACCGATTCATATCAAGCATGGCATGCGGATTCGGTTTCTCCGGCAATTCCTGTTGATTCGGTAAACGGATCTGGTCAAAATGCTGGTAGCTTTCACTCCAGAAAGTATTCCCCCAGGTTGCATTCAACTGATCTATGGTTTTATACTTCCGACGGAGCCAAAGACGAAATTTCTGTTGAGCATTCTCGCTATAATCGACTAAACCATAGTGTCCCGGCTCATTATCGATTTGCCAACCTATAACTGTCGGATTTTTACCATAACGTTCCGCCAGCTTCGTGACTATATTTTTCACAAAATCACAATAACGTTCGCTACTCCATGATGCATGCTGCCGACGTCCGTGTTGAATATTTACTCCATTATCCCTCCGGATAAGAATATCCGGATATTTTTTCGACAGCCAAACCGGAGGTGTCGGACTCGGTGTACACATTATCACTTTTAATCCATATTTTCCTGCCAAGGCAACTGCACGATCCAACCATTCAAAATCGTATATACCTTCTTCCGGTTCCAGTGTTCCCCAGGCAAATTCAGCAAAATGGGTAAACCGGATTCCTATTTCCGACATTTTTTTCAGATCTCTCTCCCACTGGGAAGAATCCCATTGCTCCGGATAATAATAGGAACCTAAAGCAAACATATTCTCTTTAGGAAAAGATATTTCAACCGGTGATTGGGCATAAACCCGCCAACACAAACACAGAGATAATAATAAAATCAGTTTTTTCATTTTTCATTAATTACATATTCAACTCCTTTATAAATCACCAGTAAACTTGCCGGGGCATAGCCGAAGGGCCGTCTGTATGCAATTTACCTTCTTCATCAAAAAATAATCGGTCCATACATACAACCCGATCCCAGTTCGGCTTTTGACAAGACGCATCGGCATGGCGATGGTAAATGATATAAAGGTCTCCATCCGGAGCTTCCACTACTGAGTTGTGCCCCGGTGCTGAAATACCATTTGATATGTCGGTAGCCAGTAGCGGGTTATCTCCACTTTTCGTCCAGGGTCCCAACGGATTGTCTGCATAAGAGACTCCTACTCCGTACGACTCATATCCCGTATCATTTGCGGAATAAGTCATATAATAAGTCCCGTTTCTCTTAAATACATAAGCGCCTTCGTTACACCTGTTCCTGCCCCAGTTTACTTTCTCCCAGGGCTGAGAAGCACCGGAAATAAAAACGGGCTCGCCAACAAAACCGGAAAGATCATCTTTCAGTTTTGCACCGTAAAGTTCACCCGTAGCTAAAGTATCCTGCATGCCGTTTTTGCTGAAATAGACATAAGGGGTTCCGTCATCATCCACAAATATGTCTGCATCGATGGCCGAATATCCCAAATCGAACCAGGGAGTATGGAGGTCAACAAAAGGTCCGCCCGGGTTTTCGCTGACAGCCAGACAGGTTAGCATACGGTCATATTCTTTCACATAACAACTATACGTCATATAAAACTTTCCTTTGTAGTATTCCACCTCAGGCGCCCAAAAACCAAAACTACCGATATGATTCTCCGGCTTGCGATACAAAAGTCCTTTATATTCCCACGTGATCAGATCGGAAGAGGTGTAACAAACAAAACCTTCTCCTTCCGACAAAGTGCTCGTACCGGTCAGATAATATAAATTCCCTGCCTTATAAACAAATGGATCAGCCACATACACGTAAGTGCTGTCTGTCGTTCTCAAAGGATTCGTATAGGTTCTTTCTTTTTTGATGCAAGAGAGTAAAGGTATAATTTCGGACTCTTCTTTTATCTCATAATCTGACAAAGAATAGCGGGTTTCCTTAGAAGGAGTAGGCATAAACAAGCCTGTCCCTAACAGGTCACTGACAACAGGAGATATTTGACTTCCTTCTGATTTCACCAATAATATACAATAAGAATCCTTAACCACATATCCAATTTCGAAAAATACAGTTTCCGAATCTTCCCTACAATAGCTTTTAATTAGAGGATCTTCTCCTTTCCTGAAAAAAAGATCCAACTCGACAGCGCAATCTTTCGAAAGATCGAGTCTCAATAAACTATGCTCCCCGGATGCCAAAATTGCACCTACAGGCATCCATTCGCCAGCAATAACAGATTGATTTTCCGGCAACACAACATCATGTCTTCTTCCTCTCACCCGTTGTGCCAAAGAAACATCCAATGTGTTCAATAACCGGGAATTTCTTAACGCACAATTTACAAATGAAAAATTGCCTTCAATATCCTCACTTATAAGAGAGGGGTTTATATCGAATATTTTATACCCTTTATTTGCCACTTCAATAATACTATTAGAAACTTTTACCTGAAATGGTGTCATGGAAGACGAATCTTTATAAAGAAAGGATGTTCCGAAATTTTTCAAATAAGAATAAAATATATTTTTATCCAGAATCAAAGTAGGATTCTTATCTGCTTCAATGACTATCGATTTGTCGATTGTATCATAATAAATCTCATTAAAAACAAAAAAGCCATCACTTTCCACACGTATACCTTCCGTCCGACGATAATTATCAGTACCAAGATCCAAACCTCCTCCTGTATGCATAGAAAGAATATGTACATTATTCAATATATGTCCAGCCGATTTTGTAACGAGACCATATTTTGTACCATATATAAACGTATTGGAAATTTTACAGTCACAACAAGAATGATCAATATAGATACCATAGACTTCTTCGTTGGAAGAAATTCCTTGTATGGTGATATTGTCAATTTTAGTATCGCTACTTCCAGTTCCTTTAAAATCATCTGAGACACAAATTCTGATATGGGTTTTACGTCCTTTAAACAAACTGATATACTTTAAAGACACTAATTGTTTTAAGCCATTCACCATGATACCGTTGTCAACATTAGAACAATCGAACATGCCTCCTTCTATATAAGAAAAACGTCGATGAGTGACATCCGGTGTCGACATTTCAGAATAACCGACTTTCAGCAAAGCATCTAATCTAAAATCACTTTTGATTAACGCATTTTTATCAAATACGATATTAACATTTTTCGTATAATCGAACGGTAATACGATCGGTTCCGACAAATTATAAGTTCCTGCGGGAAAATATAACGTTTTTCCATAACTATCCTTTACCAACCGATTAAGTTCTGCACCAATAACCGAACCGTCATTTTTGATTCCGAACCGAATAACAGAAATAATATCATTTTTTATCCCGATATTTTCCATTCCCCAAAGTTGTATGGAGAAACCCAAAAGAAAAAATAATAAAAAAAAGGAATTCCCTGCTTTTTTTATCATGATGATTAAACTTTGTATTTAAATAATGGAGGAGTACCTCTAAATAAGTTTTAAACAAAATAGCAGAAGAACAAAAGAATTATAATAACAAACAAATGCCTCTGATGTATCTTCTGTTCTTCTGCCTAAAAATAAATGTTCACTTCATCGCAAACGATCTATTCTTCTTTCCTCAACAAACATTTATTCATATCCGGGATTGTTTTTAACAATACCTCCTGATTCGATAATGACCTTCGGCGGAATCGGGAACAAAGTCATATAATCCTTGGCCGGATATCCCTTACTCAAGCCATATTCAATATATTTGCCAAAACGGATCATATCCTGACGTCTCCAACCTTCAAAATAAAGTTCACGTCCACGTTCAGCCAACAGGAACTCCTTAAACTTATCCTTGCTTGTCCGAATATCTGCCGGAATCGTATGCGTGACGCCCGAACGGTCGGTAATCTGCTTCAAATATCCCAAAGCCTTATCGGTCGGTCCGTTCAACTCATTTTCAATCTCTGCCAATGATAAAATGACATCTGCATAACGGCAAACCACCAACGGTATATTACCAGCTTGCGTTTGTTCCTTCGGTAACAGATACTTGACGATAACTGCACCATACGGCAAACGCTCTCCCTGATTGCCTTCACGCGAATACAAAGTTCCGTCCGTACCGATATAGCGGTCAGCAATACCAGCCAAACGCTTGTCTTCTTTCGCATACGTATCGTAAAACTCCCACGGCATCAACGTCACCCCCCAGTAAGGCGCAACCTTTATCCCGCAAACCTCGGCACAAGAAGGAGGAATCATATAAAAAAACCATTCGTTCCCCATCTGCTGCCCACTCGGAACCGACCATATGTTTTCATTATTGTGCTCTTCGCTGAACACTTTGCTGTAATCGTCGGACAGCGTATATCCCATCTGTGTCAGGCTTTCGGCATACGGGAGTGCCTTATCGTACTGGTGATCGTTCATATATAACTTCAGCAGCAGCATGGCAGCAACCCCTTTGTTCACCCGTCCCCAGTTTTCTGTATTATTGGTCTTGTCATACAGATACGGGAGTGCTTCCGTCAGGTCCTTGACCATCTGGTTGAAGTATTCTTCTTTCGAAGGACGCGGTTCATATACGATATTGTCGATTTTGGCCGGATCGGTAACAACCGGTATCGGTCCATACATATCGTAAAAGCAAAACATCATCCAGGCTCTCAAACATTTCGTCTCGGCCATCAGTTCATTCTTCACGTCCTTATCCATATCCGTCAGTTTGCTGAAAACATCCAGTATATAAGTTGCACGCGTAATATTACGACTTACCGCATAAGTCGAATAGGTATCGAACGCGCTACCCCAATTGAAGTGGATTTCCTGATGTTCGATATTAAAGATTTCATCGGTCGTCATCTCTGATAGCCCGATCCATCCGCCATAACCGGTCGTGAAGAGCGGCCAAACCCAGGCACCGTTGCTATTATCATTCACCGCACCCGAATTACATTTAAAATAGGCATACAACCCAGTCAACATAGAGCGCGCATCCTCTTCCGTTTTCGGAAAGTTCGTTTCCGAAAACGAAGAGTAAACCTTAGAATCCAAATCGCACGAATTAAACCATGCGGTCATGCACAAAGCCAATAAAAAAGCTATTATTTTCGTTTTCATGATTCATTCAAATTAAATTAAAAAGTAATATCGACACCTAAAACGACTGTAAACGGAATGGGGAGCGGAGACGCGTTTTGCTCCATTTCCGGATCCAGTCCCTCGTAATTCGTCAACAACAATGTATTCTGCAAATCCAGATAAACCGAAGCATTCGAAGCAATCTTGCTCTTTTTCATCCAATCTTTCGGCAACAAATAAGTCACTTTGATATTCTTAAAGCGCCAATAATGCGTGTTCTGCAAAGAAAAATCATCGGTTCCCGACTTATTGCTGTTTGCTGCCGCATTAGGTGCAATACCTGGCCACCAACCCGATGTATTAAACGAAGTCCAGACTTCCTTATACCGATAACTCGTATTGATCTTGCTGTCGCACAAACCACGATGTATCCACTGGTCATACGTTTTTCGTCCCAACACCCCATAGGTATCGAGATCGACCATCACATTTTTGATCCGGAAACTCGTACCCAAGCCGAAATGCATCTTAGGCTCATTGTTACCCAGCTTCACGATATCGTCATCATTTAGTACACCGTCACCGTTGATATCGACAAATTTCTTGTTTCCGGCATAAGAATCCGGTTGAAGAACCTTACCATTGGAAGTATATTGTTGTACCTCCTCTGGCGACTGGAAAATACCGTTTGTCTTCCAACCGTAAATCGGACTCAAATCATCCTTCTCCTTAATCCAAGGGGCAATGTCTACTTCCGGATTCCGTTCCACCCAGTATGAATGGTTGTGACTCATGTTCAGATAAGCCGTCCAGTCGAAGTTTTTCTTCTCCATAATCACCCCTTTCAGGCCGATTTCAAATCCGGTACTTCGTGTCGAGCCGATGTTCTTTGCCAAAGTAGCCACCATATCAGTCGCAGGCAAAGATGTAAAATCAAGCAAATCCTTCGCCGTACGTACATAATAATCGAAACTACCGCTCAAACGATCATTGAACAATCCGAAATCCAACCCGGCATTAACCGTCACATCCGTTTCCCATTTCAAGTCTTTGTTTCCTTTCTGCTTCTGAACGATTCCCTTATGTAAAAGCCCATTGTAATAATAGAATGCACCGGTCGCCATGCCATAAGTCGTCAGGCTATAGTTTCCACCCGTCAAAATACTTTCATTACCGGAAGTACCGATACCGGCTCTCACTTTCAGGAAATCTACCACCTTCTGCTGTTTCATAAAATTCTCTTCCGAAACAGTCCATGCTGCAGAAACACCCGGGAACCATCCCCATTTGTGATTGGCAGCAAATACGGAAGAACCATCGTTACGTAATGTACCACCAATCGTGTACCGATCTTTGAACGTATAATTGAAACGTCCGAAATAAGACAATTTGTTCCGTTCCCATCTCCCCGAGTTGTAAGTCGTTTCATCTACATCAGACGACAATTCCAGATAATTGTTTTCAAGTGCATCTGACGGGAAATTAAAGACGGTAACAGAATAATTGTTGCCGGATGTCACATAATATCCCGTACCGAGCACAACATTCAAACGGTGATCCCGTCCGAACTGTTTGTCGTAGCTCAAATATTCTTCGATACCATAATTATTATTGTATGCGTTAGAATAACCACCGAAGTTACGCTGTGTCTGTTGAGGTAAAATCGATTTAGTCGGTGAGAATACATCACGATTTTCGTCTGTCTTATCGACAGAAATCTGCATATTCGCTTTTAATTCCGGTAAAATTCTGATTTCCAGATTCGGAGCAAACATCAAACGTTTGGTCGTTGTCTTGTCTCTCATATAGCTCCAGGCCAACGGATTCGCCGTCATCGCATTTTCAGGCAATGTCAGGTTGCCGTTTTCATCCTCCAACGGAAGGCGCGGAGAAAAATATAAGGCTGCATTCGTTTGGTTCGCCTCATTGGCATTAGCTCTCCAATGCCCCGAAGACGGGTTGTTCGCGCTCAAGAGCGAATACATACTTGCCACATTCAATTTCAAATATTTGCTGAAATCAGCCTCCACATTGATACGTCCGCTGAAACGTTCCAGATCGTTCGTTTTCATAACCGACTTATGATCGTAGTAATTGAAGGAGGCGTAGACTTTAAACCGCTCGCTACCAGCATTGAAAGAAACGTTGTGATTATGGATCAGGCCGGTACGGCTTATTTCGTCAAAATGATCATACGACTCGGTCTGCTTCAACTGATTCTCATCATACAACACAGCCCAACCGGAAGCAGGAGCTGGTGTCGGACCATACGGATAATACTTATTGATATACAGCCATTGCTCTTTCATGCCTAAATTTGCCACGTTCATGAAATCCTGAGCATTCAGCATGTCGAAATACTTATTTACGCCTTGTACAGAGAATGAACCGCTGTATGTCACTTTCGGACGTCCGCTCTGCCCTTTCTTCGTCGTAATTAAAATCACGCCGTTTGCAGCCGACGAACCATAAATGGCCGTAGCACTCGCATCCTTCAAAACATCGATCGAAGCAATATCGTTAGGGTTCAATGTTGCCAAAGGACTACGGTCCGAACCATCTCTCAAAGCCGTACCTAACAAGCCGGACGGCCCGACCTTTGACGCTTTGTTTGATTCGGAACTGATAATCACTCCGTCGATCACATACAACGGGCTGTTAGAACCATTCGGAGAAAGTGCACCTCGAATATTAACAGACATGCCTGACCCCGGTTGTGCGGAATTTTGTGTGATACTCAAACCTGCTACTTTCCCTTGTAACAAATTATCTGCACTTACGGCATTCGGAGCTTCCAATTCTTTGGCTTTAACAGAAGAAATTGCGCCCGTTACCGTCTTTTTCAATTGTGAACCGTAACCAACAACTACCACTTCGTCCAATACCTCCATATCCTCATCAAGAGTAACCGACAGAGATTGTTGGTTGCCAACCTTTACTTCAATTGCCCGATATCCAACAAAAGATATGGCCAATACTGCATTCGAAGAGACTCTCAGAGTAAACCGACCTTCTGCATCCGTGATGATACCATTCGTCGTTCCCTTCTCCATGACATTGGCACCTATTACCGGTTCGCCTTTCCGATCTTTCACTACTCCGGAAATAACGCGACCAGTCTGTTGATCTTTTTCAGATTTTGTTAAAGGCGACAAGATGATGTAGTTATCAGAGAGTTCATATTTCAAATTCCTCCCATGTAAGGCTTCATTCAATAATTCATCAACTTTCGCTTTTTTCCTATTCAACGAAATATCAAAGTTTGATTTGATTTCACTCGTACTATAAATAATCAGATAATCAGTCTGCTGCTCGATTTCTTTAAATAATTCTTCTATTGATAAGTTTTCAGACTGAAGGTTTACAACTTTATTTTGTGCCTCACCGTTGAAAGCAAATAACTGTGAAACGAAAATAAACATACATAAAAAGGTCATCTTCATAATCCTGAATGCTTTTTTGATTAATTTAGGGCATAACTTATGCGTTAACAAAGGATTTATTTTCATATCTTTGTTTTGTTAAGTAAATACTATTTTTTTTGATCACAAATGGGTTTGCTTTTCGCTAAATCGGTAGATACGCCAATATCTGCCGATTTTTTTAATTTATCATGGACTCATACATATTACATTTAAAGGTTAATACTTTTTTTACTTACTCAGAACGATCTGATTCAACTCATCATCTTTTTTAATATTAAATTTATGTATCCGCTGGATCAACCGGAGTATTTCCAGCACGCCATCCCTTTGACGGAATTTTCCGACATATTCATAATTTAATATTTCCGGGTCTTTCACAATTATTTTTACATCATAATATAATTCGAGTTTCTTTATAATGCTTCCTAACTTTTGCCTTTTAAATGTATAAATACCTTGGCGCCACAACAACTCATCCGGATCCTTCGTCGACAGTTCCAGCCGTTTCCCTTTCTGAACCAGATACTGTTCCGGAGAAAGTACAACTCCTTCCGACTCTAAAGACGGGAAATAAGCCTTCACAGACCCTTGCTGAAGATAAACACCGGTATAGTCACTCCCCGGGTAACAGAACACATTGAACTGAGTACCCAAAGCCTTTACATCGATCGTTCCGGTAGAAACAATAAAAGGTACTTTTTCGTTTTTAGCCACATCAAAAAATCCTTCCCCCGATAAAAAAACCTTCCGCTCCTTTTCAAAAAAAGAAGGATAAGATAATTTCGAACCGGCATTCAGCCACACTTTCGTTCCGTCAGGCAACGTCAGTTCCGCACGCTGTCCGGGCGGCACCACTAGCTCCTGCTGAAATGCGATCAGTTCTTGTTGTCTTGAAAGATTTCCTGCAAAATAATAAGACGCCAACATCCAGGCAGACACAAAGGCGATCACTAGTATTGCTGCATACCGGCTAAACGAGATCAGCCAAACTCTTCTTTTCCGGGAATTTACCAGTCTTCTAAAGCCTGCATAGCTTTCAGAGCCCTGCTGCGCATCTATTTTTTCCGGAACCAATTCCAACAGACTATGCAAGTGCTGATAACCTATTATTTGAGATTTCAGTTCAGGTTTATTATAAGCTTCTTTTAATAGCTGGTCCTGTTCCTGCTTCGGTAATACTCCCTGACAATATTTTATGATTCTTTCATCCATTATTCACTGTTCTTTATATAGTAAACGAACAGAAAAAATAATCCCCCTAAAGAAATCTGATTATTTTTCTCATTTTTCTTAATTTTCCAGGAAAGACTAATTACTGTATGCCGTATTTATCATTCAATCAGCTCAAAATCATACTTTTCAAACTCATTCCCATTGATTATTACAGCAACCTGGTGAAGTCCGGGATGGAATTTCCTGGTTGTTACCACGCGAAAAGAGTGTTTTCGAGTAATTTGTGTTGTAGAATTTTCGGCGTACTCCTTTTCGCTGATCTTGTGGACTTTCTTTGTCAACGTTCCATTCGCTTTTTGGTAGTAAATTCCGTATTCAAGCCGTATTTTGGTTCTTTTATTGTTCTTATTCAATATGTTAAAACTAAATTCCAACGAGTTTCCAACTTTAACTTTGAGTATTGAAATTTGAAAATTCTCAATGTGGATACTTTTTACTGTAGAATTAAAACCAAACAGTTCCATCATCTCCGGATTGCCTTGTTTTAAAAGTGTCCGGCTACCGTGTTTGATAATCCAATCCACTTCCTTCGACTCTCCTTGCCATCTTTTCATCAAATCAATCACAGTTTGGGGATTATCTTTCGCTATATCATTCAAGTTATTAGCAACACTCAAACGCACAAATCTCGCCGGATCGTTTTTAAGGTTTTCCAGAATTGGAATGATCGGGGCAGGATTTTCTTTCAAATTCGGCAAAGCCATCGCCCAGGGAAGACGCGGACGACACCCTTCTGACGCAAGCCGTCTTACTCCCCAATGTTCATGCTTCGACCAAACTAACATTTGCTGCATCATTTTATCCGGATATTTTATAATAAAAGGATGAACAGAAAATTCACAACTTGTAAACTGGGTGATTTTTTCTATCGCTTTAACAGAGGTTTCGTAATCGTCCAATCCGTATTGTTCTACATAATTATCTAAAACCGAACCATACTCCAATGTTAAGCCAAACTTCGTATCATCTATTTTTGAAAAATCGGGCTGTGTATTTTTTACATAATCCAACAGTTCAAATATTTTGGTGATCGCCTTTTTATAATCTGCCGGTAAAAACTTTTTCAGAATTGTTGTAATGTGCATACAACGTTGTTTAAGCTCTCTGTTTTCCCATTCATTATCCATTATTTGGGATACAAACTCACGATCATCAAAATCCTTGATAACAAGTTGCAAATCTTTCGTAAATCTATTGAAAAATTGCTCGTTGTACATGTTTTTAAAAGGTTCTGCCATATTTTAAAATTTTACGCCTTATCAAAAGGACAAAATAAACATCAATAGTGGTAAATAGTTTTTTAATTCCTCTCTTAACTTTTTATAAGCGATAGTCATCTGTGTTTCAATGGTTTTTACAGACACATTCAGTTGTTCAGCTATCTCTTTCTGCTTTTTCCCTTCCAGTTTACTTAATATGAATATTTCCCGGCACCGTTTGGGAAGTGCGTTAAGTGCCTTTTCTATTATATTCTTTATATTATCCTCCGAAAGCCCGTCCATATCGAACGCTTCCAAAGAATCGAACTTCATACGGAAGGATAAGTCAAAATCCTCCTGCATCCTCGAAGCTGCTTCTTGCTCCAATAGTTTACGTCGCAGGTAATCAATACACCTGTTTTTTACAGACGTAAACAAATAGGCTATCACATTTATATGGAAATCAAGCGAATCTCTCTTTTGATAGAAATCAAGAAAAACATCTTGTGTAATGTTCTCCGCTTCTTCTTCAGAAAGTACATAGTCGCGTGCAAAGTGCTTAACACGCGAATACCATGTTATATAAAAGTTCTCGAAATCCATTTATCTCCTTTCAATGTCTTACGGTAAAATCCTTATCACAAACAAATGTAGATAAAAAGATTAAATACGCAAGACATGACCTGCAAGATATTAACAACGGTATGAAATTCCATTCCGGTTTCATGTACCTCACCACCAAAAGTATTCGTTATCAACCAGGGAGAACCTAAATGGTCATTATGAAAACATATCCAGACGACCTATATTGTTCTCTACAACCAGTTGTCGTTCGAATGAATTATCAAAACCTTTATTTTCGTTCAAAAAAAGATCACTACCTTTCTTAAAAATATTGTCTTTAATTATAACACTACCTTCAAATTGGCAATCAAAAAAACTAAAGAAACCATTAAAGATATTTCTTTCTAAAATAAAGTCAGCAACGTTATGTCCACCCATTTGATAGTCAATATCAGAAAGAACTATATTATTAACAAAATGCAAGCCACCTTTAAACCAACTAGAATGAATCGCAAATTTATCGATTATACAATTACAGATACAGACCTTCTTCGAAAAAATTAAAGAAGTAAAATTTAGCTCATCAATAATTGAGTTAGAGATATTAATATTCTCATTATTGTCTATTGAATTTGAATCAATTAAACGAGAAGTTATATTATTTATATTAATCATATTTTTCACACAATTGCACGATATGTTTCCACCACGCATAAATCCACAGTAGAATAAAGCAAAGAAATATCTTTAATAACAACCTTTACTTCCTCCCAATGCAAACCGCCAAACCCTGCACCTATCGCTGGCAAAGCTATTGATTTTACATTTTGAGAGACAGCTAATTTACACATCACATTCAAAGCATTTTCGATATATTCTATTTTTGCTTGAGGTCGCCATGATTCTTGCGTTGCCAGATTATAAACATATCCTTCACCATAATTATAGTCAAAGACATCGCCAGGATTAAATTGACCACATTGGCACAACAGCTTATACTCCTTATACATAGTCGGATATCTATTTGTAAATTGCAATGCGATACCCTTTTCCATAGCTCCAGCACAATTACAGCCGTGAGCATAACTTGAAACATCCTTTAAAGAGAAAATATCTCCTTCTTTAAGAAAATGAACCATTACTTTCTGTTTTTTAAAATTTCATCTTTATCATCTTTACAAAAAAGAGGACCCCATACAAAAAAGATATCTTTAGTTACTGGTGGTTCATACGATTGCAAAAACAAAAAATTATCCATATACCACTTTTTACAAAGTTAGTTTCTATCAAATACAGTCCCATATATAAATCTGGTATTACAACATCTGTTTCAGCAACAAGATAGGAATGGTATAACCCAATATTTATCTAGCTTTATTCCTCCAAAACTACGACATCATTTGCTGATATTATCTTTATAGTACCCCCTGTTGTATAAATAGAATAACACTTCAAGTCATTAAATATATCTATTGGAATAATTTTATCCATTCCACTTTTATATTCTATAAGAAAAGGATCAGTATCACTAATCTCTGAAGATAAAATAAAATAATTGCCTCTAACATTCTGGTATAGATTAACACTTGATTGATGTACTTTTTCGAACATACATTTCAGGTCCTTAAAATATTCATAATTTTCGGAGCCAATATCTTCATCGCTATCAAGTTCACTATTATCTAATACAAATGATAGTGAATTCTTCCCATCAACTTCATTTAAATTGTAAAATATACTTTTTATCATTACATCATGATAAAAATAATCAAAAAATAATTTCATATAGATCATTATTTACAAATAAAAATCATTACACACATTTAGTGAGATCAAATATAACAATTAAAACTTAATTTTCGCTCCAAATCCAGGGTCTGACTTTCCTCCAGGCATATAATGTCTACCTTTCATATTTAAATGATAGTGACTTTGACTTGGCCCTTTCATCCCTGGAGGAGTCGCTGCATCTATTCTTAGTTTTTCAATAAATTCACCATTTTTCATTATTCCATATGATGTTGAATTAGGAATATTCGCTTTGGGATTCACAATGTAATTACTTGGTATCTGATATTTTACATCATTAGGTAAAACAACCCCCTTGTCTGTTACTGCATATGGCAAAGATTGAGTTTGTTCCGTTTGATCTTTAATAGTAGAGGCCAAATTACTTAACTTATCATTAGCAGCTCCAACCGCAGGTTGTTCTACATTTAACGAAGGAGTTGGTGCTTCCAACAACTCCATCTCTGGAGCAGGACGAGTCGCAGTATTGTTAAATGAAAAAGTTCCTCTCCCAAATTGTACCTCTTTGCCAGTCCAGAAATTATTGCCCTTTAGAGCCGCTATACTTCCATTTGCAATTCCACCTGTTAAAGCTCCACCGGCTATACCTATTGCATAATCTTTTAATGACATGAACGGATCCCCAAAATACAAACTATTACCGGCACTTTGAACAGGCATCATAGCAGCTGTCCCCGCAGCACCTCCGGCTGCCCCAGCCAAAAATCCTCCTATTCCGCCAGCTGCACCACCAGCCGCTGCAAATGCAAGTCCTCCTGTCGCAGCACCTAATCCACCAGCTGCTGCACCGATTCCAAAAGCAACAAACCCATCTTTAAAACTATGCAATTGACCTGATACTGCTTTATAAATCAAGTTTACAGTTCCTCCGATAATTGCACCGATAATTATATGTATAAATTCTCCATTTTCATCCACATAGCGGAGTGGATTATTCATTGCATACGCATACCTGTTAAAGTTTTGTGAAAAATCGGGGGCTTGGACGTATGGATCCGGAGATAGAAACCGTCCAACGACCGGATCATACAAACGGGCATTCATGTTAACAACACCGAACCAAGGTAGATGTTCGTGCCCTGTGTATCCTCTGCCTAAAAACAAATCCGGTTCCTCATCCGTAGCATAGACAACACCTGTAACCGGATTTCGTAACCGTCCCCATGCGTCATAACTTAATTCCTGTTTCAAAGTTCCATCTGAAGAAACAACCTGCATAATACTTCCCAAATAATCCCGAAGAATATAATAAAGATTACCTCCGGAATTATCTTTTATATACACAGCAGCAGCGTTGTAATAATCGCCAAACAGATAGAGCCTTTCTGTTGTAGAAGACGAACCTTGCTCCAACTCATAACAACTCCCCATATAATAACGGGTTAATGTGCGACTACCATTTTTAGTCAGAGACATTTTTACCCGATCATATTCTCCATTATAAATAAATGTTGCTGCATAGTTATTTTCACTGATTGAATTTGGACGCCAAAATGAATTATATGTCACCTCTTGATTTCTTGCTGGAATTCCATTCTCTGCCACAGCTTTGGAAACTGCATAAGGCTTGTCCTCATTTGTATACTCAAAAGTTCCAACATCACTTTTACTCAAAAGATTACCTTTAGCATCATAAGAGACTAACTGATTTGTGTAATTAGTCAAGCGATTCAGATCATCATACTCAAAAAATTCAGTTTTACCCCGGGGAACATCTTTCCTATTTAACAAATTGCTAGTTGTCGGATCAAATGTATAAGCAAAATTCTGATAGGTTTTCGAAAAACCACTTGAACTTCTACCTGAAGGTAAACCGTAAGCCGTAAAGTCATACTTACGAGTTATTCCACCGGTCACAACTTCTGTCGGCTGTCCATATGAATTTTCTTTAGACAATTTATAAACGGTTGTCTGACCATTCAGTTTCATTTCACTTAGGTGACCATAAGCATAAATATAATTCTCCGTAGCTAAAACTCCCGACTGTGACGTGTATTTTATAGAACTAATATTTCCATCTGCATAAGTATATATTTTTTGAAGCCACTTATTATCTACTGCACTTTCTTTCCAAGTTGTCAATCGCCCGGCAACATCATAGGCAAATGTTTTTGCAGTCCCATTATTTGTCGATATACCAGTTAACTCATCCTTTTCATTATAAGTATAAGTTGTAACAAATTCCGGAGTTGTAACCGATTTCAACCGATTATATGAATCATATCCGGACTGAATGATTTTACCATCAGCATGTGTTTCTTCATATACATTACCGGAAGTATCATACTTATAGATTGTTCTCCCTTGGCTAGGGTCATCCATGCTAGTCCGTCTCCGATATTTATCATATCCAAATGATGTTGTGACATTACCGGGAGCTACGATGGATATAGGTAGACCGTCTGCATATAAATTATAGGTAATCGTCCCGGCTGGGTCTGTTACCGAAATGAGATTATTTTGTACATCATAATTTCTTGTAGCAGATATTTTATCTTCAACAGTTGTAACGCTATTGCCGTTATAACTGTAAGTTGTTTTCCTACCGGATGCTTCTACATAAGAAGTTACCCGATCGAAGTTATCATATGTATATGTATTCCATATAGAAGGGCTACTCCCGGGGAAGGGTAAAGATACTTTTTGCAAATTACCATAGGAATCATATAGTCGATCAGTATTAATAACTGTTCCGTCAAATCGGGTTTCGCTATTTCTCACATTGCGATTTAATGCATCGTAAACAGTCCGCGACACAGGTTTCCCCGTACTCGATTTTTTGATAGAATAAAGACCATTCACTCCTTCTTCCGACCATTGATAATCAGTAGTAAGAGTTGTATTATCAGGCATTGTCACTGATTTTTCTCGCCCAAATACATCATAAATATATGAAGTAGAGCCACCCCGATGATCTTTTATGGACTCTACCCTTCCTGTTGAATTATATACATACTTATTCTTTAAACCTAGAGGATTGGTTACTTCAGATAGACGGCCATAAGTATCATATAAATAAGATGTCGTCAAAGAATTCGTTGATGAATAAAGTTTTGAAGATTCCGTTGTTACATTACCCTTTGCATCATATATAAATGTCTGATATTTTGACTGATTTCCATCCACATAATATATTCTTGTCAAAGGAAGCCCCGAAACATGCGAAGAAATGCTCATGCGTTCCGTATAAGTAGACGCTCCACGAGTTACCGCCACTGTCTGGTCTGTTAGAAAACCCAGATAATAACCATCACCGACTTCCACTTTTGAACTGTACACATTTGTTTTTTTTATACTTATATTCCCGGTATATGCAGTTATTTCTTGCGTTGGATATCCATAAGTATCATAAATAAACGATGTACTGGCAGAGGTTTTCTTCAACAAATCCTCCTCTACTTTACTATTCAGTCTGATTTTTACAATTTTATCTATTTGTACATCAACAGCATAATTATAGGTTTTCTTAAATTCAGGTGAAATTTCACTTTTCAAAACACTATAACGATAAGGCTCGTAGGTCTGTACCAGACTTTGCCCTCTTTTATTATAACATGTTATAGTTTCAAATCCTCGAAAACCTAAACCTTGACGGTGAATAACAGCATTATGATAAAGAAAACGACTGTTATCGATTTTTTCTTTATTCATATATGTTTCAAAAGAGGCTAGAACCGCTATCGGTTCGTGAATATTCACGTAAGGAAAAACAGCACCTGTTCCTTTTGAATAAACTCCAGAACCTATCCCTTCTTCATTGATCAACTGATATTTATTCTTTTCAATAACTCCCAAGCTATTTACCATACCTGTAGCCAAAACTTCCTTACTATCATTTCTTGAAAAAGAATATTTAGTTACTTTTCCCTCCTTTAAACTGATCAACTGCGTAAAATAGCTATGTGTATTTATATTCGTTGGAACCAATATT
This sequence comes from Parabacteroides sp. HGS0025, assembly GCF_000969845.1. Classification (NCBI taxonomy): domain Bacteria; kingdom Pseudomonadati; phylum Bacteroidota; class Bacteroidia; order Bacteroidales; family Tannerellaceae; genus Parabacteroides; species Parabacteroides sp. HGS0025. Next base: position 1,028,928 of record NZ_KQ033902.1, on the reverse strand, counting down.
GATCCTGTTGAAGGAAAACTTTCATAACAGGTAGAAATACCCACACTATTGTTTTTTGCCAAGTACGTAAAAAATCCACTTGAACTGTATTTCACAAGATCAGTCATACCATCTCCATTGATATCCTGCATGATAAATCCCTCTTTAGCGGAACTAGGATTATAAGTCCCGCTAAATGTTGATTTGTCAAACTGACCATTACCTGTTGAGTTATAGGAAGTCCATGTATAAAGATTTGCTGCACCCGTTTCATTTGAAGGAGAAACAAGTAAATCCATCAAACCATCTCCGTTTATTTCACCTAACAACAAAGCTCGATTTGCTAAATCTGCTCTTTTTAAACCCGTATAAGTGCCTATTTTACGAGAAGACCAAGCAGTTCCTGATACATCAAATGTATAAATACTAACTCCGTTTACACCAACGTGGCAAATATCACTTTTCCCGTCACCATCATAATCCATTACAAAAAGTTTATCAGTATTGTTTGCTGCAACTTTTGGATCAGTCTGCTGCGTTCCTACAAAATCAACGGAATAAGGAAAAACATGATTTTGATAAAGAATACGATTACCGGCTAAATCAAACAAATAACATGTAGAAGGTTTACTAGTATCTCCAAATGGTTGATGACAAGAGACTGCTAGTATTTCCATTTTCCCATCACCATTAAAATCTCCTGAGTAATAGTATTTTGGTTGGATACTTTTACCATCATCTGCATCTGTATAAACAGTTGGAAAACTGAAAGTTCGTGTATACTTCTTACTTAAACCAGAAAAAAGATTCGAACGATATACATGGAATGTAACCTGATCCTTATCATTCACAACCTGATTATTGATTTTAATCACATATTCTTCTTGTTGTCCTTCTATATCTGCACAAATAATATCTACAAAACCTTTTTCCGTTAATAAGTTAGGCATCGGACTTGCCATATTATCGGTCAAACCTGCATACAAAAAAATCTTTTCATCTCCGGTATAATTATTATCGAATCTATTTTGAGAATGACGAAAAGAAGTTGAATGACGATAATGCTTCCAATAGGGATTTTGATTTGGCAACGAAATCAATCCATCAGCTCCACTGTCATAATCAAATTTTCCTTTGGCAACTTTGATCATTGCCGGATCATCAGCCTTATACCACTCAAGTAATTGAGTTACAGATTCAGTATAGGTATTCGCAATCACTCCCTCTCCATAATAAAAAAGCAAAGGATTATAAGAATTGCCATTCGCCCTATAATCGATTTTTGTTAAAAGTGACAAGTTGTTTTGAGTCGTATAAGACAATGCATAAGTACCTAAAACAGATGAACCTAATTTACATACAATATTTTGTAATAAATTTGTTTCATTCACTTTCAGCCCTCCACTGTAAAAAAGAACTGGATCAGGGCGAGATGTCTGATATTGAAATTCGATAGAAGCCCCATTATACACAATCTTAGATATCCGATAATGATTATCTACATAAGTATATGAATAATCGATCTTATTTCCTTTTAAGTCTGAAAGAGAAATTATTGGATAAAATAAATTGTTCACCGTATTTGCCGTAAAGCCAAAAATTCCTTTATTCCCGTCCGGATAAAAGACTTCGAAGTATTTTGTTACATTTCCTGAAATGTAAGACTTTACCTTTATATTCCCTTGCTCCGATTCATATATAATATTACTGGTTGTTTCACTTTTCTTAATTAAATGAACACCATTTAAAACAAATATATCTTCCTTATTTAATTGAATACCCTGCGACTTACCATCATAATATACAGATTTTCCACTTCTGGAAATCATTGGAATACCAGATAAAGACCATCCAACTCCTACTACATTGTTTCCTTGCTGGCTATTATAAAATAATGATAAATCCGGATTAAATCCTTTCATTCCGGGATATACATCAATGGGTATATTATATGTTTTTGCACCTGTTGATGTCGTCCCTGATTGAATAACAATTTGTCCGACAGCTTTAGTCTTATCTAATACAACAGAATTAGGAACATGCATATTATCCGTCAACAAAGGAGTTATTGAAGTTCCCTCATTTGATTCACCCTGATTTCCCAATATAACAGTATCCATTTTTTGGGCAATAACCGGCGGATATAGTGATGCAAAAACAGAATCTTCATAAACTCGATAATCTTCATCTGTCCAACCAATAAATCTGTTATTAATTACACTGTTGAGTGGATCTGATAAAGTTTGAGCTACCCCTGTGAAACAAGTGTAGATAAAAATAAGTATGTAATATATTGTATATTTATTCATAACTAAGCAAATTCTTTAATAATTAGAAGGTTACACTTAATAAACAACCCGCCTTAAAATTCTATTACCGGAAGCATTGTAAATAAACTCAACAATTGAAGCCTCTTTCTTTTTTATATTCAAGACACCTCCTAATTCTGCTTCAAAAGAACCATTTATTAAAACGGCATCCGGTGCGGATAATGTCAAATTCCCATTATTAGTAATTGTTACATTCTTTACAATAAGAGTATTACATCCCTGAACCGAAACCGTCGAAGAGACTGTCCGGTTTTCAAAAGTATTGACACATGAACCTGTAACAAAGACAGATATGCTATCTGAGTGTTGTTCTTTTCTTAGACTATCAGATACAATCTGATTTGAACTATCACTTAGTTCTTCCCCGTTTTTGAAATCTTTTGAAGATATGAAATCCACAAATCCAAACAATAAGAAAGGTAGCATACATATCTTTACGTATGCCATAAACATATTTTCTCTTTTCATAGAAAAATCAGTTTACAAATTTCTTCAGTGTATCCGCTTTCTGTCCATCCACATACAACACATAGATAAACGTACCCAAACCGATCTCGGTCGGATTTATTTCCACTATATCATTTGCGGTTGTCAAGGTTATTTTCTTCAACATCCTTCCTGCAATATCAAACACCTGCAAATATGCATTGGCAAAAGTAGAAGGTAATGTATAAGAAACTGAGGAACCAGCTCTGTTATATAATTTTGCACCTTCTATAACGATATTATCTGTAGAAGTTGAACGCAATAGCGACTTACTTTCCTCTGGCAAAAGGCTCTGCAAAATATCTATTTCGTTCTGCTGTGCCTGAATAGTCTGTTGCATTTCTTTGAGACTTTCTACGATCAGAGGTATAAAACCTATATAATCAATCGATTTGATTCCATTTTCATCTGTCTGTACCAGTTCCGGTAAAACCTTCTCTATATCTTGTGCCAGGAAACCGATTCTCTTGCGACTGGCATCTTCCGCTTCTTTTCTATCAACAGCATTTTGATAAAGTTTGTCATCATTCTCTTTACCTGTCAAGGCTGCATTAGAAGAAACACTTGCACTATTCTGCATATTCTGAGCTTCGGTAAACTTTGATGCATCCTGTTCGCGATATTTATTAATTTCAGAAAGTTTATAATTATAGCTAACTCCATTTAGCTGACTTACAATATTTAATGGATTTTGAAGTGTCTGAACATTCTCTTTCAACCGAGCATCGGAAGTTATATTCACACCATTTACCCGAAGATTCGTATTGAAAACAAAATTACTATTCGATGCCGGAGCATAATATGCTACAATATTATTTGCTTGACCACTTGTAGTTAAATAGATACCCCTTTTCCCATGTAACCAAAGTTGATCCGTATCATCCGACCCATATTCCCCAATAAAGACATTCCATCCTTGATTTGGGTATTGTCCAAAATCACCGAACGTTAATTTTGAACCAGAACGCATATCACCATAAGGGCCAAATACCTGCATGGTTGTTACATTCAGAGGGTCTTCTGTCGGATCTGTTCTAAGCGTCCCCACTTGGACACGACCATTTTGTAGTAATCTCAACTGAGCATTTGAAGTAAAACACAAACAAGTAATTAAAACGGTTAATAGGTAAATCTTCTTTTTCATATCAATAGAGTTTATTTATTTTTTCATTCTACAGTAAATATTCCTGTTAATTCTCCCCCCTTGGAATCTTTCAATTTAACAGTATAACTGCCATTTAATGATTCACTCAGTTCAATTAATGATTTAGAACTTTTGAATACAGATATTACTTCTGAATAAATAATCATATTTTGGTCATTAGTAATTGTAATTTCTATTTCTCCTAATACATCTAAATAATAAACCATTAAAGCATTATTTTCCTGAAAAACTTCAATTAATTTAGAACTACTTCGCGTTGTCGGAGTAGACAAACGTCCTTTCAAATATACTTTTGAAGAACTCGTCACTGTACATAACTCTTTATTGCCAGAAGCAAATACATTAGTTGGAACACAAGGCATAAAAAAAGAGCCTACTACTATTAATGTTCCGAATAGTGTTTTAGTCAGATTCATACATTTATTCTTTAATTATGTTAATCTGAAAACAAATTTAGTTACTATTCGCTATCACACTACACGCATATAACTTTTCACAGAACACAATCAAAAACAACCAACTGATAATCAAATATATAATAAATATACAATATAACTTTTCAACTAATAGAAAAGGTTTATCAATTCAATTTTTCATTTAAGAAATCTCGTAAATTAGTAAAAGCTACGATACCTAAACTTTTTCGTATAGCAGAACGTTTCATATTTATTGTATTTACACTCAAATTTAATACAATTGATATTTCCACTGTTGAAAAACCAGAATAGGTCAAACAAAGAATACGATATTCTATTTCTTTCAATTGAGGATATAATTCTTTTAACCTGATAAAAAAATCATTATGCAATTTATTCATTACATCATATAAGACATCCCAGTTCAAAGCATCCTGACCATAGATTATCTCATTTATTTTTTTTATCCAAAATTCATCTTTATGAGATACATCTTTATTCATATAAATCTTTAAACTTGACATTTTCTTTAAAACATTAAAATGTTTAACTAAGTAGGAAGTAAATGTTTGTTCCTTTTCATCATATTTTTGGGATAAAATATTCAAACTCGTTATTTTTTCTTCTAATTCTAATATCTCATTTTTATGTTTTTTATATCTTCTGAATAATAAGAATATCAAAACAATAAAAAACAATATTCCTAATATTAAACCGATAAAGATATTTGCTCTTTCCAGTTTTAAACGAATATTATGTAATCGAATCTTTTCATAATCGTATTTTTTCTGAAGTTCCAACAATCTTTTATCCTGATTAACATCAATTATCTGCAAAAGATTCTCAGCATACATTTTATAATATGTCAAAGCCTCCGGATAATTTTTAAGGAGTTCCTCTCTCTCTGAAAGAAGCTGAAATAAATTAGCCTTTACATATACATCCTTTATGCTATCTTTCCTTTGCAACAAATAGCTCATATAGACATTTGCCGAATCTCCTTGATGACTTGCAGTATACAAATCTAACAAAGACACATATATTTTTATTTGATTATCTTGATTGGATGTGTATTCCAATGCTTCTTTCAAAAATCGAATAGCTTTTGTTAATTCTCCTTTCTGAGCATATAATACACCTAAGTTTTGTCGAACGATAGATTTCTCCTGGCATAATTTTTCTCTATCAACTAAATGCAAACATTCCATATAATAAAAAAGAGCACTATCCGGTTGTTCCAAATACTGAAAGCAATCACCTATTTGAATATAAGTAATAAGTTCACTTTTCAAATTTCCAACCTGTTTATAAAAAGAAGCAGACTTTCGAAAACTTAATATTGCTCCCTCACTATCAAACTGATTTAATAAAAGAACTCCAATAGCGCTCCGAATCAGTCCCCTCAAATTTATATTACCGCCTTTTTCCGCATACCCATCAGCTTCCAGAAAACATCTCATTGCATTTTCGCCGTTTCCACACTCCTTGTAATAACAACCACAATAATATAATGCCAAAGCGATATTAGGATTATCGTTCTTTTCCAAATAATAATCCCGTACGGAAAGAATAGTCGAATCAGATGTGATATCCTGATACGATTTATATTCAGCCTGAATTTTTAATAGGATATATCGATTATATTCTTCTGCGTTCAATTCCTCAGGGTAAAGAATAGAGCCCAATATATACAAAACACTATCAGGATCTGTTTCTAAAAGTGATTCTGATTCCGAGAATATCATTTCATTTTTTCCAGATCCGCAGGAAAGACACAATAGGATCTGAATGAATAAGATAGGTAGTATATATATTTTCATAACTGTATATATTATTTGCGTTGTCCTTTTGTTTTTCCGGCATTCTCTCTAATCGTAAAATTACACAAACAAAATTACTCAAACAATATATACAGCCATTATTTTTCAATAAGATTTTATCTTTCAATCATATTTGTCAATCCTAAAAACTTATAAGTCCAATCAACCTAAGAAATTGAAATGTGATAATAAAACACATTTTCCCCACATAATAATGGCAAATACAGTAATTTATCCATTCTTTTCATCGTTCGCCAGCAAATACATCACTTTATTCCGATATCCTACTCTGACTAACACACCTTCCTCTACAAATTTTTTCAGATCGGCCTCAGCCCGGTATCGGGAGCAACCGATAGCTTCTGCATAGCTGCGAGGACTGATACTGTCCCAGATAGCAATATGACTCAACAGTTTCTTTTTACGTTCTTCCCAACTATCCGGTTTCTTTTTGTCTTTTACATGTACCAAATCGATTTGCCGCAACTTTTCACGCAAAGAAGTGGAACAGCGATAGTTGATCCCGTCTACATATACCGTATTATTATCGGTTTTTTTCTTATTCGGAACAGTTCTCAATGATGGAGAGAAATATCCCAAATCATCCAACTCGACATGACAGCCATCTTCCAGAGCCAACTCGATCACCCAGGCAAACGAATCCAGAACGCTTTTCACTTCCGCCGATGAGACAGCCGAGCGTTCGCTTATCAGCCTGCATACTTTCTCCAGATTATATGTGCCCTGGCTGATTGCACGCGCATGGGATAATTTACTTCCTTTCCGGCCATTCGGTTTCGGTGTTGAATAAACTTTAAATTTTATAGCCATGATATTATTTATTAGGTTACGTACTATTGCTTCTTACATGCCATACTAATTTGAATTACTACCGCGACTAATCAACGGTTGATAACCGTCCGCCGTATGGCTCATAATTATCGGTCATACGGCTCACATCCATCAACCATACGGCCGATAATTATAAGCCATTGAATTCATCCCGTTCAAAGATACGAAAGAATGAGGGAAATTATTCTCTTGAACGCTTATTTTTATAGCATCTTTGCGTCCTTTCAGTAGAAGCATACAATCCGGTTTAATGCAATACTTATTATTTACGATATACATGAAATTCTTCATGAAAAAGCAAAAAGTTTACGGTATACATGAAACTTTTCGTATATTTGCTGATTATATACGATATACATACAACTTTTATAATTATGGAATATATATCACGTCCCACATACATTGAGAAAATAAAACCTTTTATCAACAAACAGATCATAAAGGTATTAACCGGACAAAGACGTGTCGGGAAAAGCTATGTTATGTATCAACTAATGGATGTTGTTAAAGAATCAGATCCAGAAGCCAACATTATATATGTAAATCGGGAACTGGAAAATTTCTTGTGGATACATGACTATACGGATCTATTGAAACATGTAAATGAGCAACTGACAGAAAAGAAAAAAAATTATCTCTTCATTGATGAAGTTCAGGATATAAGCTCCTTTCAACTGGCTCTGCGCAGCTTATTCGCAGAAAACAAATGTGATATTTTCTGCACCGGAAGTAATGCTAATATGCTATCTGGAGAACTGGCGACTTATTTAGGAGGACGATATATCGAATTCCCTATTCATGGACTGAGTTACAAGGAGTTTCTGATCTTCCACCAATTAACGGATTCCTATGAAAGTTTGACAAAATATCTGACTTATGGCGGTATGCCATATCTGGTAAACATCGGTTTAACAAATGAACATCCGTTCGAATATTTAAAAAGTATTTATTCTACCATCCTGCTGAAAGATGTAGTGGCTCGTGAAAATATTCGTAATATTTCATTCCTTGAAAATCTGGTATGCTTTTTATCCGACAATATCGGGAGCCTGTTCTCTGCCAGTAATATCAGTAAATTTCTGAAATCGCAGCGAATTGATATATCCCCCCAACTTACACTCAATTATTTGAAAGCTTTAGGAAATGCCTTTTTTATTTATAAGGTAAACCGAGCTGATATCGTTGGTCTAAAATTGTTTGAGATCGGAGAGAAATATTATTTTGAAGATTTGGGTATTCGAAATGCAATCAAAGGGTTCAATTTGCGCTCAGATATTCATAAAATCATGGAAAATGCTGTTTTTCTGCATCTTATTCAAGAGGGTTTTAATGTGTATTTCGGAAAATCCGGTGATAAAGAGATTGATTTTATCGGAGAAAAGAATGGTTCCAAGATTTATGTCCAGGTCACTCTGCAAATTACAAATGAAGAAACAGAAAAGCGGGAATTCGGAAACCTATTGGCTATCAACGACAATTATCCTAAATATGTAGTCACTCTTAACGATCTGATAGTTGGTAGCGATTACAAAGGTATCAAACAATTCAACCTGAATGACTTTTTGCAACGAGACCTTAATAAGAATTAATAATTCTGATTATCGCAATATATTTCTTACTTTTGCAGGTTAGAAATGGAAGGAACACCATAAGAAGTAAAATGGAAAAGGAAAATAATCCCATATACGAACGTAACACGCTGGAGTTTGTAACTGTAGCGCTAGAGTTTTGCACATTTGTTGAAGCAGCCGGACAAAACGGCCTTTTTGATTTTATGGACAAAGCTGTAAAGATATTGCCCTTGCTCTATCTGAAGGCAACGCTTTTGCCGGAAGTGGAATCTGATGAAGATGCCGAGCCGGAATTGTTCGTAACAGAAGACATGTACGAATCTGTTCGTACCCGGATCGCAAGCCTGTTGGGAGAAAAAGATACCTATCTGGAAACTTTCCATCCGGATATGCAGTACAGTGACACGCCTATCGCTGCATTTATCTCGGAAAACCTGGCAGATGTTTATCAGGATGTCGGTAATTTCGTATCTCTTTTCCGTCAGGGATACGAAGAAGTGATGCTTCAGGCTATCGCCTTATGCCGTACTAACTTCCGGGAGTTCTGGGGACAGCAACTCCTGAATGCACTGAAAGCTCTTCATGCTGCCCGTTACAGTGATGATGAAATTATAGAAACGAACGAGGAATGATGACACAATATACACACACAATATCAAAAGAAGAAATATCACTTCTTGAAATAGAAGAATTTCCCGGTAGGATTATCGTTATCGACACCGAAAAAGATGCAGATAAAGCGGTTGAATACCTGTTACAATTTGAGGCTGTCGGTTTCGATACGGAGACACGTCCCAGCTTTAAAAAAGGTACGCGCTATAAAATCTCGTTGATGCAGATATCAACAGACGAGGCTTGTTTCCTGTTCCGCCTGAACAGGATCGGTATTCCTCAACCGCTCGAAGACTTCATGGTAAACGACAAAATATTAAAGATCGGCCTTTCCCTGCGCGACGACTTCGGCGCCATACGGAAACGGACAGATATCAAACCGGCGAACTTTCTGGATCTGCAAAATTATGTCGGACAGTTCGGTATCGAAGATGCCAGCCTGCAAAAGATATATGCTATCCTTTTCGACAAGAAAATATCGAAAGGCCAGCGCCTGAGTAACTGGGAAGCCGATGTACTGACCGAACAACAGAAGAAATATGCAGCCCTCGACGCCTGGGCATGCCTGAAGATATACAACCAATTGAATCAAGATAAATAATAATGAACTATTGTAAAGTCTTTCTCAAACCTAAAAAGGAAGAATCGTTGCTGCGCTTCCATCCGTGGGTGTTCTCCGGAGCTATCCAAAGCATTGAAGGTAACCCGGAAGAGGGCGACCTGGTAGAAGTGTACGGAACAAACCAGCGTTTCCTGGCTATCGGCCACTATCAGATCGGTAGTATTGCCGTACGCATTTTATCGTTCAAGCCGGTCACTATCGACGCAAAATTCTGGGAAGAACGTATACGCGTTGCTTACACTCTCCGCAAGGAGCTGGATCTGGCAGAAGTAGAGAACAATAATACATACCGTCTGATTCATGGTGAAGGGGATAATCTTCCCGGTCTGGTGATCGATATCTATTCTCATACGGCTGTTATGCAGGCTCACTCGGTTGGTATGCATTATGCCCGTCATGATGTAGCCGAAGCATTAAAGACCGTCCTGGGAGACACTTTACAGAATATTTATTACAAATCGGAAGCGACTCTTCCCTACAAAGCCAATCTGGGAAGTGAAGATGGTTATTTGTTTGGCGGTGAAGTAGAAGATATTGCCATCGAGAACGGATTAAAATTCTGTGTAGACTGGCAGAAAGGACAAAAGACAGGTTTCTTTGTAGATCAGCGTGAAAACCGTTCGTTACTGGAAAAGTATGCGAAAGGCCATTCCGTATTGAATATGTTCTGTTACACAGGCGGTTTCTCATTCTATGCGATGCGCGGCGGAGCAGAAATCGTTCATTCGGTAGACAGTTCAGCCAAAGCGATATCGTTGACTAATAAGAATGTGGAGTTGAATTTCCCGGGCGATCCCCGTCATAAGGCCTTTGCGGAAGATGCTTTTAAATATCTGGAAAAGATGGGAAGCAATTATGACCTGATCATTCTGGACCCACCGGCGTTTGCCAAACATAAAAATGTTCTTCGCAACGCACTGCAGGGATATCGTAAATTGAATGCGATCGCTTTCGAAAAGATCAAACCGGGAGGTATCCTGTTTACATTCTCCTGCTCGCAGGTTGTCAGCAAAGAGAATTTCCGCCTGGCTGTATTCAGTGCTGCCGCCCAATCCGGCCGTAGTGTACGCATCCTGCACCAATTGACACAGCCGGCCGATCATCCAGTCAATATTTATCATCCGGAAGGGGAATATCTGAAAGGACTGGTTTTATATGTAGAATAAAAAAACTCCCCTTATAAAAAACGTATCGATACCCTACAATGTTCGATACGTTTTTTTTACACTCCCCCTTTTTATGCACATACACCACCCAATAAGTATTAGAAATTAAGAAAAAATCACTATCTTTATCCGCTACGAACTATTAATATTAAACTCTACAACGACATGAAACAATATCTAATACTCGTCGTGCCAGCTTTACTCGCTCAAGGCTGCCTAAGCTCTAAAGAAGAAATAAAAGAGCAACCATTAAAAATGATTAAGCAAATTGATTTCTCCCATGTGAAAATCAATGACAATTTTTGGTCACCCCGGCTAAACAAACATGTCTCCACCACTCTGCCCGTTTGTATCGATCAAATAGAAAATCAAACCGGTCGCATTCGCAATTTTGAAAACGCAGCAAAAGGAGAAGGAAAACACTCAGGCTTCTTCTTCGACGATTCCGACGTTTACAAAGCACTGGAAGGCATTGCTTACAGCCTGATCAACCATCCTGACCCCGAACTGGAGAAAAAAGCCGACGAATGGATAGACAAAATTGAAAAAGCACAACAACCCGATGGGTACATCAATACCTTCTACACACTTACCAACTTGGAAAAACGCTGGACAAACATGGACAAGCATGAAATGTATTGCGCCGGACACATGATAGAGGCCGCAATAGCCTATTTCCAAGCAACTGGCAAACGCAAACTACTTGACGCCAGTATCCGTATGGCCGACCACATGATGAGGCAATTCGGACCAGAAAAAGCACATTGGGTTCCGGGGCATGAGGAAATTGAACTAGCTCTCGTAAAACTCTATCAAATTACCCAAGAAGAAAAATATCTAGATTTTGCCCATTGGCTACTGGAAGAACGCGGACACGGACATGGCAGCAAGGATGGCAAAGGTACATGGGATCCGGATTACTATCAAGACAACTACCCGGTCAAAGAACTTACCGACATCTCGGGGCATGCTGTACGAAACATGTACCTCTACTGTGGTATGGCCGACATAGCTGTCTTAAAAAACAACACCGAATATATGGCAGCCATACATCGATTATGGGACGATGTCGTATTGCGAAACATGTACATTACCGGAGGAATCGGTTCATCCAAACATAATGAAGGCTTCACAAAAGATTACGACTTACCGAATTTGAAGGCATATTGCGAAACCTGTGCTTCTGTCGGTATGGTACTTTGGAACCAACGTATGAATCTAATTACAGGCGACGCGAAATACATCGATATACTGGAACGCTCCATGTACAACGGCGTGCTTGCCGGCATCTCCCTAAGCGGTGACCGATTTTTCTATGTAAATCCCTTAGAATCGAAAGGAGACCATCACCGGCAAGAATGGTACGGCTGTGCCTGCTGCCCTAACCAACTCTCCCGTTTCCTGCCAACCATAGGTAATTACATCTACGCTATTTCTGACGATGCGCTCTGGGTCAACCTTTACGTAGGCAACACGACCCGGTTTACCCTCAACGACGATAACGTCATCCTACGGCAAGAGACCAATTACCCTTGGGATGGCTCCGTTAAACTCACAGTATCTTCCACCAAAGACCTGGATAAGGAAATCCGGCTCCGTATACCCGGTTGGTGCAAAAATTACACCATAACAATAAACGGAAAGGAAGTGGGCTTATCTCAAGAAAAAGGATATGCTATCGTTTACGACTGGAAATCGGGGGACGTGATCTCGTTAGACATGGATATGCCCGTCGAAGTTGAATCGGCCGATCCTCAAGTGATGGAAAACATAGGCAAACGTGCCATCCAACGCGGCCCTCTTGTTTACTGTGTGGAAGAAACAGACATCCCCGGCCATTTCGACCAGTTAACACTTACCCCCGACACCGAATTCCAAACTTCTTTCGAGAACGATCTTCTGAACGGAGTGAAAACCGTCAATGCCAAAAACGGGCAACAATTAATCACCTTCATCCCCTATTACGCATGGGACAACCGGGAAGCGGGAAAAATGAAAGTATGGATAGATTATAAGGAATAAATACATGTCGAATAAAAAGAGGTATAATTTTAAATATATTCAAAACATTACCTCTTAAAAAATACCTGTATTTACAAAATTTAACGCACATCCGGATATTTATATATATATTTGTGAGATTTTTATAACAAAGAGTTAATAGAATCGTAACAGAAAAGGAGAAGGCTAATACTATATTTGCAGCATTTTTAGGATGAATGTAATTTTGAAATAATTCAGGAATGTATCAAAAAGCAGATGAAATAATATGGAATCTTTGCCTCAAAGGAGATCGTAAAGCTTTTGAAGTTTTATACCGGAGGTATTATCCTATATTATATAATTACGGTAAGATATATTCAAAGGATACGGATCTTGTAAAGAATTGCCTGCAAAACTTCTTTGTCAAACTGATGTCCAATTACTCCGGTTTATCTCAAACCGCTTCCGTCCGTTGTTATCTGCTGAAAGCCTTCCGGTATGCCTTATACAATGAATTAAAGTCTGAGCAGATCCGTAATGGCATCCTTATCAGTTGCCCCGATGATGTTTTGACAGTCAAAGCTGATCAATTCTTAGATGAAGAAGATCTGTCTCCTAAAAATGTATTTATAAGTTCGGCTTTCAGGAAATTGTCATCCAAACAGCAAGAGATATTGTACCTCTATTATATCAGGGAGCTGAATCATGATGAAATATCCGATTTGCTGAACATCAACTACCAATCCAGTAAAAATCTTCTTTTCAGATCAATCGCCAAATTGAGAAGTTTACTTCTTTCCGATTCATTTATGGACGAAGAATAATGTATTGCTATCACCCTTTTTTTGATATTAAATGTTAAACAAAGCGTTTAATTTGTTAAATGCATATTCTGTTGAGTACCGCGGGTAGTGATGAGTTGTAATAATTATAAAAGCACAACTTGTATGGCTAAAAATAAAATACAAAAGACAGATTTTGACAACGAGATGAAACAATTTATTTCACTTGTCAAAAAGCACGAACAGATTACCGATATGGAAGTACAGGATTCGTGGACAAACGTGAAGGAATTGTCATCTTCCGGAAAGAGCGGGAAGAAAACGCTTCGATACCTTCTTGCCGGATTATCCGTTGCTGCGTCTATAGCCATTCTTTTTATGATCTCCATGCATTACTTCGAGCCGCAGGAAGAATCGACCTTCCTTACCGAACTACAAAAAGTGGCACCTGTGGATAGCCTAAACGAAATACATCTGGTTATTTCTGAAAACCGGCAGGTGGTATTGGAAAATGAAGCAGTCGTTAATTATGACGAAGAAGGTAGCATAACCGTAAACAACCAATTATCAAAGATTCCTGAAGAACCGGCTACTAAAGGGAACAATCTGAACCATATTATTGTACCTAAAGGGAAACGTACACATATCACTTTGTCGGATGGTACAAAAATGTATGTAAACGCAGCCAGTCACGTAATTTATCCATCGGTTTTCGGCAGCGACAAACGTGAAATAGCCGTAGAGGGAGAAGTGTATCTGGAAGTGGCCCATAATCCGAAAACTCCGTTCATTGTAAAAACGAAAGGATTGGATGTAAAAGTGCTGGGAACGGTTTTCAATGTTGCCGCCTATGAAGAACAAAACATCTCCGTTGTATTGGTGAACGGACGTGTCGAAGTAAACTCTTCTGCAAAAGAAAAGATGCTGTTAAGTCCTTCCCAAATGGTTAGTCTGAAGGATGGCATTATGAAAAAAGAAAAGGTCGATGTAACGAAATATATCTGCTGGAAAGACAATATTATGCTTTTAGAAAAGGAAACCGTATCGAAGGTGCTGGATAATTTATCCCGTTATTACGGAGTGCCTATCTGGTATGATAAAAGCATAGCCAACCGGAAACTCTCCGGCAAGCTCGATCTTTGTGAATCTATCGATGAAGTCCTGGATATCGTAAAAGTTTCAGCTTCATTGAACGTCGAAAAAGCAGAAGGCGGAGGATATCACTTTCTGGAATAAAAGAAACGGGAGAATAGATAAATAGAGTATTAACAAATAACAGATTTGCCTATGAAGATATAAAAAAAACAAAAAAAAGATCGGACACTGTTGGCGCAATTGTCCGATCTATCAAGAGATAATCCTTAGTCGTTTAAAGAATTATAATACAAAGGTATGGAAAAAAATACAGCAATTAATCGAAAAAAGATTAATTACATAAAATTAGCATGTTTATTGATATCTTTAATATCATATCCTGCGTTAACCACACATGCATCAACTTCCCATGAAATGCTAGGGGAGAAATTGACTGTCCAGATGCAAAACAAGACATTAAAAGAAGTCTTTTCATATATAGAAAAAAACAGCAAGTACGTGTTTATATATGAAGAAGCGGTAGATCTGGGAAAGAAGGTCAATGTGGATATTTTAAACAAATCCATCGATGAAATTATCAAAGAGGTCTTTTCTTCAAATGGTTTTTCTTACGTTATCAAAGGCAGACAAGTAATTGTGAAGAACGAGAAAGAGACCGCTTCAAAACAGGCACCTGTCACAACACAAAACGGTATTGCTGTCCGGGGCACCGTCACTGACCATACAGGTATGCCGCTCGTCGGAGTAAACGTAGTTGTAAAAGGGACAACGATCGGTACCGTTACAGATATCGACGGAAACTTCGACCTGACGAACGTTCCACAGGGTTCCATCCTGCAATTTTCCTACATAGGCTACAAGAATCAGGAAATGAAAGCCCAGGCAAAAGTGACCGTTGCCTTGAGTGAGGATAACGAATTGCTGGATGAAGTGGTCGTTGTCGGTTACGGTACGCAAAAGAAAGTCAACATGACCGGTGCCGTTTCTTCGGTGAAGGTAGGTGCACTCGATAACCGTCCTGTAACAAATGCCACCAATGCATTGGCAGGTCTGGCAGCCGGTCTGTCTGTAACCAATACCGGGGGTAGCGTACCGGGATTAGAAAGCCCGACAATCCGTATTCGTGGTCAGGGAACTTTGAATAATTCAGATCCGCTCATCGTTATCGATGGTATGGCCGGAGCCAGTATCAGCGATATTAATCCCCAGGATATCGAGTCTATCTCTATTCTAAAAGATGCTGCTTCATCTGCTATTTATGGTTCCCGTGCCGCTAACGGTGTTATCCTGATCACGACAAAGAAGGGAACAGAAGGGTCTGCCAGAATTACTTACAACGGGAATGTTTCATTTGAAAAAGTGGCTAAACGTTTAAATCTTGTTACCGATTATGCCGATTTCATGGAAATTCAAAATGCCGGTTTGATTGCCAACGGGCAAGCTCCCCGTTTCTCACAGGGCAAAATTGACGAATGGCGTAACGATGGAGGTAAAAATCCTACGATATACCCCAATACCGACTGGCAAGACCATATCTACCGCAGTCCCTCGGTCGTTCAAAATCACACTGTAACAGCCAATGGAGGTACTAAGTCTGCCCGTTACAACCTCTCTTTCGGTTATATCAATAATCCCGGTATGATCTATCACTCCAACTACAAACGTTATCAGATGCGTGCCAACGTAGATGTGGATATCAAGCCCTGGCTGACAGTTGGTGCCAACGCATACGGTTATGTGGATTACAATAATCCTTCTGCCGATACTGCCGGTGCCGGTGGCGATGTTATTTGGGGATACGGTGCCTTCAACACGGTGCCGGGAATGACTCTTTACGATCCGGCAACAGGATTGTACGGTGGTATTCAAAATCCGGAAGAGGAAAACGTCAGCAATGCAAACCCGTATCGCCGTATGTGGTTCTACAAAGAAGACTTCCCTACCATCTCCCGTCGTACAGTGGCCAAGATGTATGGCCGCATCACTCCGTTCAAAGGTCTGACCATCGATGCATCATATACTTATAATGCCTGGGATCGTCGTATAGAACATCATTTGACCGACCGCGATCTGTATCGCTTTACAGCAGACGGGCCGGTTTTGCTCCGGGCCGGTACGGTTCGTACTTATATCAGAAGATACAACTATCGCAATGACTTCCGGGCATCGGATATAACCGCCCGTTACGAATTTAAGCTCGATAAGTTAGATGCTTCCGTCATGGCCGGTGCCAGCCAGGAATATAATAAGTACGACCAGGATTATTACCTGAAATATGACCTTGTCGATGAGTCGCTGACAGCTCTCGATGCAGCCTCTACACTCGGACGTATTACCGGTAACTACAACGAATGGGCCATGCGTTCTTACTTCGGCCGTATCAATTTGGTTTGGGATGACAAATATATGCTGGAAGCTAATTTACGTGCCGACGGTTCTTCCCGGTTCGCTCCTAACAAGCGTTGGGGTTACTTTCCATCCGTATCTGCCGGCTGGCGTATCTCGCAGGAAAAATTCATGGAAGATTACCAGGATTGGTTGAGTTCATTGAAGCTTCGTGTTTCTTACGGTTCACTGGGTAATAATGCGGCATCGAACAATTATATGTACCAGTCACTTTATGCGGCAACAAATTATGTTTTGGGTAACACTATTACCGGTGGTCTGTCGCAAACAACGTTATCCAACACCCAGTTAACCTGGGAAAGTACATATGTGACCAATGTCGGTCTCGATTTCGGTTTCTTCAAAAATCGGTTAAGCGGATCTTTCGAATGGTTCAACAGAGATACCAAAGGTATCCTGATTTCACTTCCGGTTCCACTGGAACATGGTACATCTTCTGTTCCTAACCAAAATGCGGGGGAAGTAAATAACCGGGGCGTTGACCTGGAGATCAACTGGACGGATCAGATAGAGAAAGTGGGGTACTCCGTAGGTTTCAATATGGGTTTTGTCAGCAACAAGGTAACAAAGTTCCAGGGTGATGTAGCATCTATCAGCGGAGTTAATAAGATACAAGAGGGAAAACCGATCAATCAGTATTATGTACTCAAGGTAGACCGCATTGTCCGCGACCAGTCCGACCTGGATTATGTACAATCGTTGGTTGATAAGAACCCCAACTATTTCGCGACCTATCAACGTCCTGAACTCGGAGACTTCCTGTTTTCCGACGCCAACGGCGACGGTAATCTGAATGCAGACGACCGCGTTGAAATCGGTCACGGAGACAGCCCGCGACTTACTTTCGGTGCAAATCTGGGACTGACCTGGAACAACTTCGATTTCAGTATGCTTCTCCAGGGAGTAGGCGATTATAAAGTTTATTACAACAACCAGGCTTTCCGCTTCACGACTGTTATGGGGCAATCGCTTATCAAGGATATTACAGACAATGCATGGACTCCTGAAAATCCATACAATTCCATCTATCCGCGGTTGCGTAATAATGCAAACAGCAAAAACAATATAGCCAGCGATGCGTTCATTCATAACGCAGCCTATCTCCGTTGTAAGAATATCCAGTTGGGTTACACGCTTCCTAAGAGTATCTCCCAGAAGTTCTTCGTTGAAAATCTGAAGATCTATACGAGTATCGACAACCTGTTCACCATTACCAGTTTCCCCGGACTGGATCCTGAAATTGCAGCAACTGTCGGCTATCCGGCAGTCCGTCAATATTCTTTAGGTCTTAATGTTTCATTCTAAAATCAGAGTACAATGAAAGGTAAAAATATAATTTCCGCATTTTTGGGTGCTGTCCTCCTGCTCAGCAGTTGCGAAAGCCTGGACTATACCCGCCCTGACCAGTTGTCAAGCGCAACATTCTGGAAGACAGAAGCTCATGCCAAGCAAGCAGCTGTCGGTCTGTACCAGGCCATGATGCAAACCTGGTGTTTCGGCCTGGAGTTTGCATTCGATATGTGTACTGACCTGGCTGACGGTACCAGTCCTTTTGCCGATATTTCGCGCGGGACATCATTCGCCTCAACCAGCGGAGCCGTACAAAACCACTGGCAATATCTGTATGAATTGGTTCACCGTTCGAATACGGTAATCCGTAATGTCTCCGCAATGAATATCGATCAGAACACCATTAATCAAATAGTCGGTGAAGCTAAATTCCTTCGTGCTATGGCTTACTTCCGTATGCTTAATTGTTGGGGAGGAGTACCTTACTACGATGAAACCTGTATTATCGAAGAGGAATTTGCTACGGTTACCAGTCCGCGCAGTTCGGCTGAAGAAATCCGCCAGCATGTGATCGACGATCTGACCGATGCAATCGCCAAGTTACCTGTCAACTGGGAAAGCAGTGACTATGGCCGTGTGACCAAAGGAGCGGCTTACGCACTTCGCGGAAAGGTTTATCTCTTTAATAAAGAATGGTCTAAAGCTATTGCGGACTTTGAAGAGATCGTGTACAACAAGAGCAATAACTACGGTTATGCCTTACATTCTAATTATGAGAACCTGTTCCGCCTTTATAATGGTGCACGCAGTAACGAGATGATTTTTGCTATACAGTCTATCGACGGTAACGTTGCCGGTTATGCTTTGAATATTGTCGGTTATTTCGGTAACAAAGCAACCATGCGTCTGATTGCCAGCAACTGTATCGTACCTTCAACCAAAATGGTTGACCTGTATGAAAAACCTGATGGCCAGAAGTTCAACTGGGACGAAGTATTTCCCGGCTTCAATAACGGAAACTCACAATTCCGCCGTAAATGCCTCGCTGTTGCAATTAATGATGCCAGTACTGAGATAACCAGTACATTAGACTGCGATACCGCAAAGGTTTCAGCTGTCTATAATGACCGCGACCCACGCTTATGCTGGAACGTGATCACTCCGTTCTCCCATTATCTGGGTACAGATGCCGGTTCGAATCCAAGAGACAAGCAATTCGTCATCGTAGATCCGACAAAGGGTGGTGCACCAATGGAAGCACAATCGTTCATCCGTAACTCCGAAGGCTGGAACTCCTACTTCTGGCGTAAATGGATCCCAACCGGTAACCTGGATGGTTATTGGGGGGAATACAACCGTACTCCCTATGAATTTCCATTGCTTCGCCTTGGCGATGTGATCTTGATGCTTGCAGAGGCTTACAACGAAAATGGTGAAACAGACAAGGCCATTGCAGAAGTCAATAAGATACGTGCCCGCGTCGATATGCCCGGCCTGAACTCCGGCCCTACCTGGATGGCAGTAAACAGCAAAGACGAAATGACACAACGCATCCGTGACGAACGTGCCCGTGAACTTGCCGGCGAAGGCCAACGTTATTGGGATCTCCGTCGTTGGGGAATACTCCAGTCGACTGTAAAAGATGCAACCGATATTCTCGGCGACCTGATGTATGAACGCGCTTACCAGTCACGCCACGAAATCTGGCCGATACCATTTGTTGAAATGGAACGTAATACAAACCTGATCCAAAATACGGATTGGTAACCTGATCATAGACAACACACTTTTAAACAGACCTGTGTATGATAGACCAGGTCTGTTTTTAATATGGTTCTTCTATTGATATTCAGGCTTGCACTTTTAAATTAAAAATTATGGATGGAACAACAAAAGTTTTCATGCTTGTCACTTTGCTGATAAGCTTGATGTCGGGAGCATGTACCGGAAAGAGCGGAAAAAGGGAAGTGAACGTTTATCCCATCCCCCAGAAAGTTGAATTATCGGGTGATTGGATAAAGATACCAGATACCGGTTACCGGCTAGAAGGGATCAGCCACCCCGATACCGATGCAGTTAATTTGTTGAAACAATCTTTCCTGATAACGGAAAAGGCTAAACAGGCAATTACTATCCGCCCGTTGGGAAAGATGAATAATAAAATGCAACGTTCGGGGGCTTATACATTGGCTGTGACCGGAAAAGGTATCGATATAGGTATTTATGACGACCGTTCGCTTTTTTATGCAGCTCAAACCTTGTCGCAATTGACCAGAGACAATAAGAGGATCCCTGTCTGTACGATATGGGATTATCCGGATGTTGTTTTCAGAGGGGTTGTGGAAGGTTTTTACGGAACTCCATGGTCTTTCGAAAACAGGGTCGAACAGTTGCGTTTCTATGGACGTATGAAAATGAATACTTACATTTTCGGCCCGAAGGATGACCCTTACCATCGTTCTCCTTATTGGCGTGTGCCCTATCCGGAAGAACAGGTGAAAAATATCCGTGAGCTATTGGCTGAAGCTAATAGAAACAAGGTGGATTTCGTCTGGGCCTTACATCCCGGAATGGATATCCGCTGGAATGATGCAGACCGGCAAGCGGCAATAAAAAAACTGGAAAGTATGTACGACCTGGGTATTCGTGCGTTTGCAGTCTTTTTTGATGATATTGAAGGTGCCGGAACGGATGCTGCCAGACAGGCTGCCTTTATGAACTATCTGAAACGGGAGTTTGTCGATAAGAAAGGAGATATTCAGCAATTGATCCTTTGTCCGACCGAATATAATAAGGACTGGGCGAAAACTGATTACCTGGATATCCTGGGCGAAAACCTGGATCCGTTTATCCATATCATGTGGACTGGCGATAAAGTCGTGAGCGACATCACCCGCCAAGGGCTCGAATGGGTTAACAACCGGATTAAACGTCCCTGTTACGTCTGGTGGAACTTCCCGGTAAACGATTATTGCCTGGCTCATCTGTTAATGGGCCCGGTATACGGCCTGGATAAAAATACGGCTTCCGATATGTATGCCTTTGTATCGAACCCGATGGAGTTTGCCGAGGCCAGTAAAGTGGCTCTTTGGAGTATTTCCCAGTTCACCTGGAATATGGATCGGTTCGATCCGCTACAGAGCTGGCATATAGCCTGCGAGTCTCTTGTTCCCGAAGCCCCTGATGCATTCCGCCTTTTCTGTGAACATAATGCGGATATAGGCCCCAATACATGGATGTTTTTCAGGAAAGAGTCTTTCAGTTCGACTGATCTGATCGACAGGTTCGAGCAATCATTGATTACCGGGAAGTATTTGAAAAAGGAGGCCTTTGAGATTGCCGACCTGTTTATCCGGATAAAAGAAGTCCCGGGTACGATAGAAAGCAGTTCTTTGAACAAGCAATTGATAAAGGAAATCCACCCCTGGCTGACCCAAACAAGAAATGTTGGAACAGCCGGTTGTGCAACCATGAGAATGTTGGATCTGGCCAGTAAACAAGATACCGAAGCATGCCGGAAAGCATATAGGGAAGTAAAAGAAGCACTGGATGCAATCGCTGTTTTCAGCCGGCCTTATCGCCGGGGAGAGCAAGACGGAGTCAGAAGCGGTTCGCAGGTTTTACTACCATTTATTCAAAGGATGTTACAGCATGTGGAGAATACCTTGTTGACGAACGAACGTCCCAAAGAACTTCCGGAAGTTCTGGCCGGTTCAAAAGCGATTGACGAGTTGTCCTGTTACTGCGAAGATGATGTAGTTGGCCTGATCCCTCATTTCCCACTGGTGACAATAGCACCCGGAGAATACTTCGGATTTCGGATTGAGAAAAGCAAACAACCGGTCGCATTGGTATATGATTTACGCAAAAGTAAATCCAAAGGACGTGCTTTACAGGGTTCTGTGGATGGAAAAGTCTGGTTTAACCTCTTGAAAACGGGAGCAGACCGGATGGATACTATTCCCATTCATGAGCCACGCGTGCGTTATATCCGCTGTATCAATCAATCACAGTCGGACATGTCGATAGGGATTGGCAGATTTGCTGTATTAACAAAAACAGGAACATTCAGTTACACACAGGAATAAAGTATTATTAAAAACTAATCACAAGATGAAAACGCTATTTTATACATTATTATGCATGGGAGGTTTCTGCGCTTCTCTATTGATCCCCAGTGGTGCGAAAGCCCAGGAAAAGAACACGATAGAAAAAAGTGCTTTCTGGGGGAACTCGGAAGCCTATCTGAACAAGCAGGCTTTCCAAATGTTCAACCTGATCGATCAGGCATTGACTGAAAATCCACCCGTACCCGGAGCTCCGATGGTCAGAAAATTGGCTCTTTACAATCTGGATGCGATGCTGCATGAAACCAAATATGACGATAGCGAGCCGCTCAATGGATTTATCACTTCCAGGATAAATAAAGTGATAGCGGATCTTTCCTCTCCTGTTAAGAAAGGAATGAAAGTTTACAAAATATATAACGATGGTTTTATCGCCCGTACCGGCTCGGTTACTCTGGCATTCGATGTTGTCAGAGGTGCATGCAAAGGAAAGAATTTGATTTCCGATGCCTCGATCCAACAGATTGTCGACCATTGCGACGTTTTGTTCCTCACACATAATCATGGCGATCACGTCGATCCGGTAGTTGTCGACATGTTCCTGAAAGCCGGTAAACCGGTTGTTGCCCCAACAAATATATTACCGGAAAAGAAAGATATACAACATGAACGTTCTGATAAAATGATCGATAAAAAGATGAAACTGGATAAAAACAAAAATATCCGGGTAAAAATATTCCCCGGTCACCAGAGTGAGTTGATAAATAATCTTTATGTGGTAACGACCGATGAAAAGAAGACTGTCGCCCATATCGGCGACCAGTACAACAAAGAGGATATGGAATGGATTGTCAATATCAGCAAAGATATTCCTCAACCGGATGCATTGATCGTAAATTGCTGGACTCACCGGATGAGTGACCTGGTAGATGGTTTTAATCCGAAACTGGTGGTTACGGGGCATGAAAATGAAATGGGACATACAATCGACCATCGCGAAGCCTTTTGGTTAACCTTCCAGAAAATGGAACAAATCAGTAAGGATTATCTGGTCATGGGTTGGGGAGAATGGTATCAATGCCCTTAACCGGGAGGAGAAAGATGAATCAGAAATAAACAAACAAGCATAACTATAATTTATGACGATACTAAAAACAAACATAATAGGCTTGGTTGCCGCCGCTATGATCGTATCAGTTCCGGTCAGTGCCAAAATTCCGAAGCTGAAGGCAAACAATATCGACGAAGTCATCAAAGCCATGACGATCGAAGAGAAAGCAGACCTGATTGTAGGTGCCCGCATGTATCACCAGGATGAGAACGCGGCTCCCCACATAAAAGAATCGTGGAAAGTTGTTCCCGGTGCTGCCGGACGCGTTAACCCGGTTCCCCGTGTCGGAATTCCTTGTGTGGTTCTTTCTGACGGGCCTGCCGGCTGCGGCATCCTGCCTGTCGAAGGGGAGGAGAATTACTTCTGTACCCATTTTCCCATTGAAACATTACTATCCTCGACCTGGGATGTCGATCTGGTTAAGAATGTAGGGGAAGTGATTGGCAATGAAGCGAAAGAATATGGGGTAGATGTGCTCTTGGCTCCCGCTGTCAATATCCACCGCCATCCGTTGTGCGGTCGCAATTTTGAATATTTCAGTGAAGACCCGCTGTTGACCGGCAAGATGGCCGTAGCCTATGTAGATGGTGTGCAAAGCAATGATATCGGTACTTCGGTAAAACATTTTGCCGCAAATAACCAGGAGACTAACCGGATGAACAATAACACGATCGTCTCTCCCCGTGCACTGCGCGAAATCTATCTGAAAGCTTTCGAAATGGTGGTTAAAGAGAGCCAGCCGTGGACTATTATGAGTTCGTACAACCGTATTAACAATGTATACGCTTCAGAAAATCCGGAGCTGATCACCACTTTACTACGTGACGAATGGGGATTTAAAGGTGCCGTGATGACCGACTGGTGGGGAGGCGCTGACGGTGCCGCCCAGATGATTGCCGGAAACGATATGATCGAACCGGGCACAAAGGAGCAGGCAGCCCATATCATCAACGGTGTGAAAAACGGGACACTCGATGAAGCGATAGTCGACCGTAATGTCAGACGCATCCTTGAACTGATCGTTAAGACACCCCGTTTCAAGGGTTATAAATACGCTAACAATCCCGATATGAAAGCTCATGCCGCCATAACCCGACAGTCGGCAACCGAAGGAATGGTTCTTCTAAAGAATGATAATCAGGCTCTCCCCTTGTCTTCCAAAGACAGAAACGTAGCTCTGTTCGGCGCTGTCTCCTATAACTTTTTCTCTGGAGGAACCGGTTCGGGCGATATCAACCGCCCTTATGTCGTATCGCTGCTCGACGGATTAAAAAACCAGCATATCGTTGTTGACGACAATATCAAAGCGATCTACCAGGCCTACAACAAACCGAAAGAGCAGGGTGAGCAAAAACGTGTCGAAGAAATGCCAATGGATACTGCCATCATCAAATATGCAGCCCAAAACAACGATATGGCTATCATCACGTTCGGTCGTATCTCCGGTGAGTATATCGATCGCGTTTCTTCCGACTTCTTCCTGTCTGAAACGGAACAGGAATTAGTCAAGAATGTAACCCGTATCTTCCACAATGAAAATAAGAAAGTAGTTGTCGTACTCAATATCGGCGGTGTTATCGAGACTCAAAGCTGGAAAGACATGCCCGATGCTATCCTGCTTTCATGGCAAGCCGGACAAGAGGGTGGAAACTCGGTAGCCGATATTCTCACCGGCCATGCAAATCCATCCGGCAAGTTGCCTATGACCTTCCCGGTTACACTAAGCGATCACTGGAGCTCACTGAACTTCCCGATCGATCAGAAGATCGACCGTCGCTGGTCGGTTAAGACAGGTTTAACCCACGACACTAAAAATGTGGATTATACTGTTTATGAGGAAGGTATCTATGTCGGTTACCGTTGGTTCGACACAAAGGACTTGCAGGTGAGTTATCCTTTTGGTTACGGTCTGAGCTATACCACGTTTGAATATGGCAGGCCTTCGGTGAAACGCGACGGTGAAAAGGTGATCATTGAAGTTGCCATAAAAAACACCGGGAAGGTAGCCGGAAAAGAGGTTGTACAGCTTTATGTGGAAGCTCCTCCCGGCAAATTAGACAAGCCGGTACACGAACTAAAGTCATTTGGTAAAACCAAACTGTTACAACCCGGCGAAAGCCAGATGATTACTCTCTCTGTCAACCCCGATGATCTGGCTTCATTCGACGAAGAAACGAGTGCCTGGGTAACCGATGGGGGTAAATATAAGTTTGTCGTAGCTGCCTCGTCCCGCAATCCCCGTGGCGATGTGATGGTTGATGTCAGTCCTTCGACACGCAAGGTTAACAATGTACTCAATTTACCTGCTGCATTTAAAAAGTAATCAGTAACCAACAGGTAATACAAATAAAAAAGGGAGTCATCCGACTCCCCTTTTTACATGACCAAATAACCACAGAATGTTCATTTGGCAAACAACTCCTTATTTATAATTCAGAATATCACTGATTACAGGATACCCTGTGCCATCATACCTTTTGCAACTTTCATGAAACCTGCAACGTTTGCACCTTTCACGTAGTTGATATAACCATCCTTTGAACCGTATTTTACACATTGTTCGTGGATAGACTTCATAATACCTTTCAGTTTTTCATCAACTTCTTCTCTTGTCCAGCTCAGCTTCATGGCATTCTGAGTCATTTCCAGACCCGATACGGAAACACCACCAGCGTTAGCTGCCTTACCCGGAGCATACAGAATCTTAGCTTCTAGGAATGCATCGATAGCATCCGGAGTAGAAGGCATGTTTGCTCCTTCGGATACTGCGAAACAACCGTTTGCCAACAATGCCTTTGCATCGTCACCAGTCAATTCATTCTGAGTTGCACTCGGCATAGCGATGTCGCATTTTTCACCCCAGGGGCGAGCACCTTGTACATACTTGCAACCATATTTTTCTGCATATTCGCGGATACGTCCACGGTATAGGTTCTTCAATTCCATGATATAATCCAGTTTTTCGCGGTCGATGCCTTCCGGATCATAGATATAACCGTCAGAGTCTGACATGGTAACCGGTTTAGCACCCAGTTCGATCAACTTTTCAACCGTATACTGAGCTACGTTACCGGAACCCGATACAGCTACGACTTTACCTTTGATATCGATATTACGAGTCTTCAGCATTTCCAGCAGGAAGTAAACATTACCGTAACCTGTTGCTTCCGGACGGATCAGTGAACCACCGAACTCGATACCTTTACCTGTAAATGTACCTGTATTTTCACGAGCCAGTTTCTTATACATACCATACATATAAGCCACTTCACGACCACCTACACCGATATCACCGGCAGGAACATCTGTGTCCGGGCCAATATGACGCCATAATTCCAATACAAATGCCTGGCAGAAACGCATGATTTCAGCATTTGATTTACCACGCGGGCTGAAGTCGGCACCACCTTTACCACCACCCATCGGAAGTGTTGTCAGTGAGTTCTTGAAAGTCTGTTCGAAAGCTAAGAACTTAAGGATGGACTGATTTACCGAAGCATGGAAACGGATACCGCCTTTGTACGGGCCGATCGTGTTGTTATGCTGGATACGATAACCCATGTTTGTCTGTACCTGTCCTTTATCGTCTGTCCATGTTACACGGAAAGAGAAAATACGATCGGGGATACAAAGACGTTCGATCAGGTTGCTTTTTTCGAATTCGGGATGTTCGTTATAAGCTTCTTCGATTGTGCCTAAAACTTCGGCTACTGCCTGATGATACTCGGGTTCGTTAGGAAATCTTCTTTTTAAGTTGTCTAAAACTTCATTTGCCTTCATAGAACTGTTTATTTAGAATGTTATACCATTTTGCTATTTCACGCTGTTCTTTTAACAACGTCGCAAAGGTAAGCCATTTTTTCATACCAGCAAATATTTGAAAGAAAAAATGATAAAAAAATATCATTTCGATATTTTAAGAGGACAAATGTGACTAAATGCTATTCATTCCTACGCTTTATGTTCTTATAGACAGGAACGAACACAATGATAGCTGATGCGACCAGGGCAAAGATGACATCAAAGGTTATCTTTTCACTGTATGTAAGCAGCATGTAGGCCAAAACGCCCCATAATAAAGTGAGACATACCGCCTGACTATTTGTTATCTTTCTACGAGCCATTAATTACATTTGTTTAGTTAGAGGATAGTTCTGATCCAAAAAAGATCAATAATGCCAAAAACACAGCAATAACCACCAATAAGATGACAATTTGCTTCTCCAGCGTAAAGTTCCGCAGAAAAGGGATATGTCGCGCCCATCCGGCAACGGCACGTATCTGTTCGGGTTCCTCGTCTTCGGCAGGGATATCATAGCCACCCTCCTTCATAACCTCCAGAGCACGCGGCACATCGCTTTCCAATATTTCCACACGGGCACCGCCAATATCCATATAACCGGCAAACATCTGACTACTGTATTCGTTCCTCAGATAGCATTCGATCTCCTCCGATTTGAGCAAAGCCATCAATGTCTGAGCTTCTGCCGGATATTGGAACCGGGCTATTTCTACCATCTTATCCATGAGCTTGTCTTTTGTGCAAAGAAAGTGATTTTGACTTACATAAGCAAGTTTTCAGCGATACCCGTTGCCTGGCGGATACGATCTGCCATCCCGATGCCGCCTTTTATATTACCGGCCAGAATCAATCCCGGGTATTGCGCTTCCAGTTTGTCGATCGTTGCAAAACGTTCACCGCTACTCAACTCATACTGAGGAATAGCACGCGGGTGACGAAAGATACGGATCATATCCGGCTGCACATCAATGGGAAATTTCAGCATGGCATGGAACTCGTGGGTGATCAATGCTTTTAGTTCATTATCTTCCAGGCGGGTAAGCTTCTCATGCTTCACTCCTCCGATAAAGAATGAAAAGAGAGCGCCCTCTTTCGGAGCACGGTCATCAAAACAGGCGGCAGGGAAAAGAATTCCCAGGACATCTTTCTGCTCACAGGAAGGAACCAGGCCACCAAAGGCGTTGAAACGGAGTTTTCCGGTATTCCGAATGCCGACACTCGCCTGTACGACCGGCGCATATTTCAGGTTGCTGATCTTATTCATATCTTCTTCCGCGATAAAAGGAAGCAGTTCCGGCAAGGCATATGCTCCGGTTGTCGTTATCACCTTATCCGCACGGATCGTTTGCTCTCCTTCAGAAGTGGTATAGGTGGCTATCCATCCTTTCTCTACCGGACGGATCGTTATACCGAAGGCAGACAGGGTTATTTTACTTTCACCGATAGCACGGGCCATTGCACGGGTCAGGTTATCCAGACCTCCGGCTGCGGAAAAGACCTTTTTGGTTGCCAATCGGTCACGGTCGGTCTTGGGCAGGCGGGCTTTCGCAATCGTTCCTTTGATAAAACCTCCGTACTGCTGCTCCAGATTATAGAGTTTGGGCAAAGCATAACGGGTGACCAACGTCATCGGGTTGCCGGCATATACGCCCGACAGGAACGGATCGACTGCGTAGTTCAGGAAGGATTTACCTAACCGACGGGCGGCCAGTTCACCTACCGACTCATCCGGATTGGTTCCTTTTGCCCGGAAAGGTTCACCCAGGATACGGAATTTATCTCCCAGCGTGAACAAAGGGGTGGTAACTGCACTGAACAGGCCAGAAGGAAGTTCACGGAAAGAGTTGCCTTTCCAGATCAGGCGACGCTTGGCTTCTTCATGGGCTGTTTCCAACTGACAAGCAGGAGACAAAGCCATGAACAGCTCCGCCACCTCGGGATAAGACACCACACCGGTATTCGGCCCGCTTTCAAAAACAAAACCGTCTTCGCGGAAAGTGTGGATCTGCCCTCCCACCCGGTTGCTACATTCCAGTATATGCACCTGCTTTCCTCCGCGAACCAGATGGAAAGCCGTGGTCAATCCGGTCAGGCCGGCACCAATGATCAGTATGTCCGTATTCAATTGTCCCATATCAGACAGGTTTAGAGAATGTTTTATCAGAATGAAGCATCAGTTTATCCAGCGAAGCGGCTACGTTGCGAACGAAAAGGCTTCCTTCGGAAGTGATGCGGATATGATCGCTGTCGAACTCGATCAGGCCGTCTGCCGCAAATTCACGGAGACGGTTTTCGTCATAGGCGGTTGCAGATTTTACTTCCGTGACGGAGAGAGACAGGCGGGCGGCCAGTTCTTTCCAGTCGAGGGAGTAGTTACACATCAGTATCTCGATCACTTCACGGGTGATCTGCTCGTCCCGGTTCAACGTGTATCCTTTAGAGATAGCAAAGGTTCCGCTTTCTATCCGTTCGATATATTGGTTGATATCTTTGCTGTTTTGCGTATAAGCGGAACTCAGCTGGCTGATACCGGTCACACCGAAAGCATATACTTGTCCGGTTGTGCGGCGGGTACAGTAACCCTGAAAGTTACGATGCAACTGGCCGTTTTGCAAAGCGGTGTATAATTCATCGTTTTCAAGGACAAAATGATCCAGTCCGATTGTCTTATATCCGGCTGCACCTACTATTTCTTTAGCCGAACCATACATGCGGCTTTTCTCTTCACCGGCAGGAAGTCCGGCTTTTTCCAGGATAAGCTGTTGTTTGTTTACCCAGGGGACATGCGCATAAGAGAAAGTGACCAGACGGTCGGGACGCAGGGCTGCCGCTCTCGTTATCGTTTCCGAGAAGCTGTCGACTGTCTGGAAAGGCAATCCATAGATGAAATCCATATTGATACGCGCCCCTTTCGAGCGGAGTATCTGAAAGATCGTCTCCACGGGAAGCAAGGAAGGACGGCGGTTGACCGTCTTCAGCACCTTCTCATTGAAATCCTGCACACCGAGACTGAAACGGTTGAAGCCCGCTTCGGTAAGCGATTGCCAGTAGGCCTCATCCAGATAACCGGGATGGCATTCGACAGCAATCTCCGGTTGTTCGATCGTATCAAAGCCGGAAAGCAAATGCTCATTCAGTTCTTTCAGATAATGCGCCGGCATAGCTGTCGGGCTTCCTCCCCCGTAATGGATCTGGGAGATCTTACGTCCCGGAGCCAGACGTTCCTTCACTTTGTCTATTTCCTTATGCACAGCCGAAATATAACGTTCCACGACCTCCGGCTTCATCATCGGAAATGAGTTACATCCGCAATAATGACAAAGATGGCGGCAGAACGGGATATGTACATAAAACGATATATGCCCGGGCAGAGCCTCATTAGAAGCTTCTATAGCCGACTCATATTCCTTATTGGTAAACGCATCCGTAAAATAGTTTGCCGGCGGATAGCTGGTGTATCTCGGCACCGGCACATTATATTTTTGTAATAAATCCTGTATCATAATTATACTATTTCTTTCTCCTTTCTGAATACGATCAATATATAGATCAACGATAACGTAGCCAGGCTGACCTCAAAGAAAAACAACCCGTGATAGCCGGTATGATCGGCAATCTTCCCGCTCAATATAGCCATCAGCATTCCGCTCAGATGGGTGATTACGGTCTGTATCGTAAAATCCGTGCCCTCGCGTCCGGGACGTACACAATCCATCGCTGTGGTATAAACCACGATCGTAGCCATTCCATAACTTCCCCAAAGCAGGGCGATACCGGCATACAACAGTTCCGTGGTCGGCGTTGTATAAGACAGCCCCAGGAAATAGAGCGTCGCCAGCAATACGAATACAGAAAACAGCAGTCGTCCCCGATGGCGTCCGATACGGCGAACGATAAACCCTCCGGCAAACGATGCCAGAAAACCGCAGGAAGTCCCTACCACGCCACTCATCACCCCGATCTCTTTCATCGAATATCCCAGGTCGACCAGATAAGGCTTCAGCATAGCCAGTGTTCCGATCAGTCCCGAATAATACAGGAAAAGGAAACCGATCTGCTTCCATATCTTCTTTTGGGTGAAAAAGTAGAAGACATCGGCCTTCTTTGCCCGCTCGTGGGGTTCCTTAGGCTGGATCACGATCCCCTTGTTAAAGAGTAACGGAAGCAGAGCCACAATAACGAACAGAGCCACACACGGCAGCAGGCTGTTCCATCCCAACTGCTTAAACAACAGCAACAATACACCGCCCCCGATCATCGAACCGCCGAAGCTACCCATCGATTGCATACTGTTCGCCAGACTCTTATCTTTCCGGCTAAAGGAAAGTACCGCCAGGGCATCCGTTGCAATATCCTGCGTGGCGGAAGCGATAAATGAGATAATGATCAGGGCAATGATCATATAAAAATCAGTCTTGAAATCAAGGAAAGCCACGGCAAAGATCAGGATGGCATAGACCAGTTCGGAAGAGAATATCCAGCGTTTATAATCGCCTGTCGTCACGGCATGGCGGTCTACCATCGGCGACCAGAGGAATTTCAGTATCCAGGGTAACTTGATCAGCTGAAGAAGTCCGATAGCGGACAACGAAAAATTCTCCTGCCGCATCATAACCGGGATAACGGTGGAGAAGAAACTCATCGGAATAGTCTGCGCAATATAAAGGCAGAAGAAGGTTCCGAGGTTGAATATTTTGTTTTTTTGCATCATATTAAAGTGCTATCGCCACACTTCCCCCGATCGTAAACGGCCGGCCCAATTGCGCCAGCCCTTTTCCTCCCGACTCGAAATAGAAAGCGTTATAGTGGGTATTCGTGATGTTTTTAGCCCAGATTGCAAAGGTAGCAAATCCTTTGGTTGCAGAAACTTTTCCGCTTAATTGTCCGTAGTAAGGTTGGGAAACTTTATTGTCTTCCTTCCAATGAATACGCCCGGTTCCGGTATAATTCAGACTGACCAGAAAACGGTCGATGTGGGTACAGGGATTCGACAGCGTGTAGTCGGCTCCGACAGCGAACGTATGCGAAGGAACCATCGGCAGGTAATTGCCGGAGTAATCGATGTTTTTCTTTTCATCGACATATTCTTTAAATGTGGCATGTGTAAAGCCATAATTCACCTGCACCATCAGGCCATTCACCGGGTTTCCCTGCAAAGTGACTTCCACGCCTTTGCTCACGCTGCGCCCGGCATTTGTCAACATCGATCCGCGACCGGAAGGGAGTGTCTGGCTGATCTGCTGGTTCTTCCAGTCGATCCAGAAAAGGGCGATCTCGGCACGCAAGCGGTTGTCGAGAAAGGGGTGCTTCCCACCCAACTCATAATTCCAGCTGCTTTCGGGGCGGAACGAACGGTCTTCTTCACGCTCGAAGGAAGTATTGAAACCACCGGTCTTGTAGCCTTTCGTCACCGTTGCATAGAGCAGGCCGGTAGAGGGGAACATATATTGCAGGGCAATCTTCGGGGTCAGCTGGCTAAAGTTCAGTTTACTGTAAAAAGCATCCGTCTGATTACTACTGCCGCCGGCATCTTTATAGGCCAGATAATCGGTTGAAGCCCGCTCATAATCGTATCGCAGTCCGAAAGTGAGGGACAAGCCGTCTGTCAGCAAGCTATCCAGAGTAGACTGGTGATAAAGGGCAAAACCGTAAGTAGGAGTATCGTATAATTTCCGGGTACTGTATTTGGCGGAGAGGTAATCGAGCGTCACCGTATTATCGATCCCCTGCCAGAAACCGAAAGCACCGAACAACCATTTATAACGGTTGGCAGTAGTAGATTTGATATTGAACTCTTCCGATACCATCTTCTGCTTCTGATCCTGCCGGGCAAAATAAATGCTTGCCGCAGAAAAGTCCTGGTCGATCCCCTGATGATCCGAAAGATATTGGAATGCGGTTTTACTGCTCAGGCTGTAACCCTCCCCTTTATATTCGACCGTCAGGCCGGTGGTGGACATGGCTCGTTTGTAGAAACTATAATCGTTGTAATTGACATCGCCCGGCTTATGTGTCAGCGAGTCGCAAACGGCATACGGGTAGCCGCCCTGTTTGGAATAATCATACGAACTCATCAGCCCCAACGACAACCGATCCGTCGGCTTCCATTCCAGGCGGATGCGACCTGAACCGCTTTTCTGATCGTCTGCTTTCTTATCGGTAAACAGGTTGGTGAAGTATCCGTCGCTCCGGTTATAATTGGCGGAGAGGGCATACCCGAAGGTATCGCCGATCTTGGCGTAACGGGAAAGGGCATAATCGCGGTTACCATAGGTACCGTTAGAGATGAAAGCGTTCATCCCCTGATACTTCAACGGCGATTTGGTATATACGTTAATGATACCTCCCATCGTGTTGCGTCCGTAAAGTGTCCCTTGCGGGCCGCGCAGCACTTCCATCCGGTCTATCTCGGTGAAGTTGAAATCGAAAGCCGACTTTTCAAAGTAAGGGATGCCGTCTACGTAAAGCCCCACCGAAGGGGCATTGATCTTCGAGCCGATCCCACGGATATAAACGGGAGAAGTCAGCTTCGAGCCATAGTCGGGCATGAAAAGGTTAGGGATAAAGGAACTGAATTCCTTGATATCGGTAATGTTCTTATTTTGTATGGCCGTCCCTGTTACGGATGATGCCGACAACGGCTCCAACCGCAAATCCCTGTTTTGCTTGAATGATTGAACAACAACTTCGTGCAGATCGACCTGGCGGACTTTCACAGTATCCTGATCTTCCGCCCTGACAGCTAAAACAGATAAGGATAAACAACAAGATAGGAATAATATCTTCATAACTTAAAACGCTACCGTAACTTCTGCCCCGATCTGGAACGGTTTACCTTTTTGTATAAATGAGTTATCGAACGATTCGAAATAGAATGCCTGATAATCCGTATTCGTTATATTACGGCTCCATACATTCAGATTGACAGCTCCTTTACGGACACCGGCTTTGCCGTTCAGCACGCCGTAGAAATCCTGGCTAAGATTATTTTCTTCTGTCCAGAAGATCTTTCCGGCTCCGGTATATTGAGCTGAAATTGTAAATTGATCGAACCAGCAATTATGAAGCAGTTTAGTATATTGAAGTCCCAAACTTACCGTATGACGGGGTGTATACGGAATAAAGTTATTTTTATAATCCTTATCCACTAACTCTCCATCTTCTTTTACCTGCGTCATATAATCGCGGAAAGTAGCACGGGTAAAACCATAATTAAGATCAGCTGTTAAACCTTCAGCAAGAAGACCTCGCAAACCAACTTCAACACCATAACTATCCGCTTTACCTCCATTGGTAATCATACGGCCACTACCATTCTGAGCGAAAGTTGTCAACTGGATATCCTGAATATCCATATAAAAGAGCGTCAGCTCCATATTCAGACGATTCTTGATAAGTTCACTACGAACCCCCATTTCATAGTTCCAACTATGCTCAGGCTTAAACGACGCAACATCAGATACAGGAGGTAACTCCGGATTTTCAAACATACCACTCATTGCCGGCGGCATCATATTTTTTATTTCTTCTTTAAGATCATACTGAGCCTGTGCCTGTACCAGATCTCCAAACATCTGTACATTATACCCCCCTGTTTTATATCCCTTTGCTACAGAAACATAAGTAAATGTCCCCGGTGAACATTGATAACGCAAAGACACTTTAGGCAAAACCTGCAAGAAATCCTGAGACTCCTCTCCCTGTAAATGGGCTGTCACCGGGAAATCCTGATTAATTGCCGGCATGCCCGGAGCCATACTCGGCATAAATATATTCATCGTCATCCCCTTTACCGATGAGTCATAATTCAATTTCGCATGTTCGTAATCTAAGCGGATACCCGCCGTAACAGATAGACCTGGAATAAATAAATCATTATAAGTTGATTGATGAAATAATGCTAACCCATAAGTCGGTGTTTCAAAGTATCCAGGGAAATAAATTTGATTATTCTCACCTTTAACGGTAATCTTAGGCATAGGTATTTTATCAAATTGAGCTTGAAGGATTTCTTTTATACCATCTTCCTTAAACATCACCGGCCCATCCGTTTTCAAACTATTATAAAAACCATACGCCCCGAAGCTCCATTGATAATTCTTCTTATCGTTTGATTTAATCGCAACTTCTTCGCTCCAGGCATATTGCTTCTGTTTCTGATTCAATGTAAAGATAGATTTCTCCGTATAATCCTGATCCATCTTCATATCATCTTTCAAATACTGGTAGGCAGTAGTGGAAGACAACAGGATCTTATCCGTTTTCCATTCCAGATAAAGACTATTATTCAACATATTACGCAGATAAGAACTAGGATCGTTTATGCGGATCGGCTCAACAACACCTGTTTCCTTATTATACAATCCATAGGGAAAGGCGCCCTGATCTACATGATCGTAGTTGAAAGTATATTGCGCTTTCAGGTTCGGATTGATCAGCCAGTCCAGTTTGAAGCGTCCGCCGGCCGACTGTTCCTTATCCGCACGGGTATTATCATATTCATTGACAAAGAACCCGTCATTACGGTCATAATAACCGCTTAATGAAATACCGACCTTTTCGCTCAGTTTCCTGTAATGGGATGCCTTAGCCTTAAAAGCGCCATAATTACCACCCGAAAGAGTCAGCTTCGTCCCCTGATAGTTGAATGGCGACAAGGTATAAATATTCACGATACCTCCCATCGCATTACGTCCGTACAACGTACCCTGGGGGCCACGCAGCACTTCGATACGCTGGATATCGTTCAATTCAAAATCGAATGCACTCTTATCCAGATACGGCACATTATCCACATAAAGTCCGATCGACTGCCCGCTGCTTCGTGCACCGATACCGCGGATATAGATAGCCGAAGTCATTTTGGAACCGTAATCCGGCATATAAAGATTGGGAACATACGCACTGATATCTTTCAACGCATCGATCTGACGTCCTGAAACAGCTTGCGGGGAAAGGATAGATACAGATCCCGGCAACAAACGCAGGTCGTTCGTCTCCTTCGTCGACGAAGTGATGATAACCTCATCGATATTATATGTCTTAATAGTATCATTTTTGTTTACATTCACCTCATCGGCTTTCATCGTTTGTAAACAAAGAAAAGAGCCTGCGACCAGGACATACAGGTAGCGTTGTTTCATTGTATTTCGAACTATTAGTATTTTACGATTGCAAAGAAACAGGAAAGAAACAAGGCCCGCAATCACTAGATGTAGTGATTTTACACAGTAGTGTGACCTGTTATAACACTATAGACCTATATATATCAGCACTATAGTATTAACCGAAGTATCACTATAGTCCTAAACAGAGATCACTATAACTCTATATCATCCCCCGAAATAATTCCGTTCATGATGGCATAAAAGGTAAGGCCGGAAACGGTTTTGATGCCGAGCTTGGCGGTAATGTTTTTACGGTGGGTAAGGACTGTGTTCAGGCTGATACTCAGCTTGTCGGCTATTTCCTTGTTGGTGATGCCTTTTACTATCAGTTGGAGGACATCCGTCTCACGGGTGGAAAGGTCTTTGTTGGTTTCGCCGGAAAGATTAGCGGAGTTATCGTTGGTCATTAACTGCTGCAACTGCTCGATGATGATCTCCTGCGGAGCTTTTATGGTGATATGGTTCGTAGTGGAAACTCCACCTGCCCCTTCTCCCCCATCGATCAGTACGGTTGTTTTGCTACGGCGGGGAAGGAAAAAATCGGCATTCAATACCAGGGTTTCCGGTGAAGTAAAATAGTAATCGAACGTGTCGTTGCAACCCGAAGCATTAAACGCTTCGAAGGTAGGGAACCAGCATACTTCTACCGGCGGGAAATAGTCGGTAAGCAAGCTCTGAAGGCCAATGCTTTGCAAAGTATCGGATAGAATGATCGCTATTTGCCTGGTTCTGTGCATCAACAAGGATTATTTACATAATTTCTCCATCGCGGAAACCATCGGAGTAAGAATACGGTAACGGATGCGGTTGTGCTGCTTGATATCTTTCTCAAGACTGCTGATACCGAAGATCACAGCATAGCATAAATTCTCATTGTAATCGCCCGACAGATGCTTAACCATGATCCCTTTCAGGTCTGACAGCAGCGCTTCGATAGGATCTTCCAGCCGCTGCTCACCACCGAGCTGAAGCACTCCGGTTTCGCCCGAAGCTTGGCAACCGTTGATCTTTTCACTTAAAGACAGGCAATAGGGAAACCACAACTCATCGTCTTTCTGAATACGGCTGGTCAACTCTTCCTTGAAAGAGGAGAAAAATTTACCGATCAGGTTCAATGTATTGTTTCCCGGCGTACTCATAGAGATAAAAGAGGTAAGATGCCGCTCTATGTTCGGCAATTGATAACGTAAATAATACTGGTTGGTCTTGGTCAGGTAATCGATGATCTGTGATGTATGGAATGTCTGCAACTTCCGCTCCGGGAAGTACTCTTCGTTGAGGAACGTATTGATCACCGTCAGCAGGAAATCGGTATCCAACTGATATTCATCACAGATAGTCTTCACCGACTTGTCACCCAATCCCAGACGGATACCAAACCGGTTGATCACAGGAATGAGTGAGGGATGTTCTTCCACCACCTCACTCATTTGCATATTAGGATATACTAAAGGCATAGTTTATGCTTCTTCCCATTGTTTGCGTAATAGTTCCACTGCGGCCGGAAGCACCGTGTTACGATCACCCTGGCATCCGCATTCGAAACTTACGTATTTATCATAACCCAACATCTTCAGGCCTTTGAAGCCGTCTACATAGTTATCCGCATCACCGTCTTCACCCGGCATGCTGCGTCGTTTGCGGCTTGCCACGTGTACGTGTTGCAGATAGTCGCCCGCCGAGAGGAACGCTCCCATATCAGAAGTTTCTTCCCAGGTCATATGCCAGAAGTCGCCCATGCAACGAACACCCGGATTGTTGATATCCCGGCATACGGATGCAGCATCGGCTACCTGACGCATATAGAAACATTCTTTCCGGTTCAATGGTTCAAAAATAACGGTCGTTCCGTTCTGAGCCGCATGGTTACCCATTTCGTTGAACTGTTCGCAAAGGAAGTCGCGCGTTTCCTGGTTATGAGGAAGCGCCGGTACCTGTCCGTTGAAAGCAGGAACAATGATAACACCCGTAGAACCCAGCTCACCGGCTGCCGTGATGATCTCTTTCATCGTATCCATACATTGCTTACGGATAGCCGGATCCGTAGAGAGGATAAAACCTTCGAAGCCTGCACAGATAGCACTGACTTTGATATTGCGTCCATTCAGGGCTTGTTTGATCTCCCCCACACGGTCTTTCAGTCCGCGTCCGCCCGGTTCGAAACCGACGATACCCATCTTTTCCATATAGTCGAACTTCTCATTGAGGTTTTCACCCGGAGGAGTCCCTTCCTGGAAAGAAAGGTTCAGTTTCGCCTTGCTGTTACAGCAGGATTTAGTTTCCGGACATGTTTCCGGAGAAGAAGCCTTGCCGGCACAGGAGGCCAATGCACCGGTGCTTACAGCGGCTACTGCGGCACCGGACAATGTTGTTCTTAAAAAGTTTCTTCTATTCAGAGTCATATCTTATTTCTTTTGTTCAAGAGGTTTGCCAGGAACCGGAACGGTAAACGTACTCATATCCATCTTACCCAGATTCAGGTCTTTCGGAGTATAATCCAGCGGAGAAGCAGTCATTGCATCCCAGGTTGTTTCAGCACCGGTATATGCCGATTCGCGTCCCATGATAGCAGCCATATTGGAAACGGCTGTTTCGGATGCCTGCTGAAGCGGTTTGTTACCACGGATACTGTTGATCCAGTTCACATGTTCCAGTGTATACGGGTCAGTCTGTTTGAAATTCGCTTTCTCTGCTTCGTAGTCGTATTTCCATATCACGTTACCGGCAAGGTCTTTGATCTCCATAGTAGAGCTATCCCATGAACCTTTTGTCCCCTGAATAAATTCGCTTACGTTATTCACGCAACCGTCGATCTGGCGGCACATGCTGTGCATGTGGATACCGTTCTCCATCGTGAAGTCGATACTGAAATTATCATACTGGTCACCTGTAACACGACGATGACGGGAACCGAAACCGACAGCCTTAACCGGTTTCAAACCGCTGAACCAGGTGAATACATCGATGTTGTGTACATGCTGTTCAACGATATGATCACCTGACAACCATTTCCAGTTTACCCAGTCTTTGATCATATATTCACAATCATTCCAGTCTTTCTGACGTTCGCGGAACCACAACATATTCTGGTTCCAATAAACCGTACCACCGGTAATTTCACCGATCATACCTTCCATTACCTTCTTATAAGATTCCACATAAGGACGCTGGTGATGACGTTGTGTACCTGTGATTACACGCAGGTTCTTGGCATCTGCCTGTTTAGCAGTAGCCATGATCGTACGATAACCTACCGGGTCTACACAGATCGGTTTTTCAAGGAATGAATGTTTTCCTTTTTCCGTAGCATATTGGAAATGTACCGGACGGAACACGGGAGGAGTTGCAATGATCACAACATCTACCCCACTATCTATTACTTGTTTATAAGCATCCAAACCGACAAAACGCTTATCGGCGGGAATATCTATGTTTTTATCTTTTTTCAGCTTATCAGCCAGTTCATCCACTCTTTCCTGGAAAGTATCACCCAATGCAACGATTGTAACACCGTTGGCGGCATTCAGGAAGTTGAAAGCTGCACCGGAACCACGTCCGCCACAACCGATAACACCGGCTTTCAGTTCCTGTCCGTCGGTTGCCAGATCCGGCAATTCGGGAACGTAGTACGTTCCGGGTTCTTTCAGCGGTTTCAAAGCATTCGCCTTGCTTCCACCGTCACAAGAAGTTAAAACACTAGCCGCACTACCTGTACCGATTGCACCCAGTGCACCAGCCATAGCCGAACTTTTTAAAAATGATCTTCTACTGATACTGTTTTCCTTTTTCATGATATAGCAAATTTAAAGAATTGATATAATTTTTACACTAGTCTACTTTACTGATGTATCCGGCTCGCATACTACACGGAAACCGATGCCGCGTATGTCTGAGTACCACCAGATACTTTTAGGTTGCTGCGGGTCTGTCTTCAACCACGCATCATGTTTGGTATAGTCGCGGGCTGCCGAACGAAGGTCTGCCGCATCCGAAGTATAGTTACCTCCGCGTACTACCCATTCCGTTCCTTCAGTCACCAATGGATTTGTAACAGCATTACCACCCTTGCTGTAAGCTTCGGGATCGTATTTATCTGCACAATATTCCATGACATTACCCAACATATTCTTTAATCCAAACGGATTGGCTTTCACCAGATCCGGTTCCTGTGTCTTATTCTTACTGTTCTTGCTGTAAATGACGAACGAACTGATACTGTCGGTCTTTGCATCGAAGAACTTACGCCAGAAGCCCTGATCCGAGAAATCTTTCGGACTGCCGGAAAAGAAGTAAGGAGTTTCCGTACCACCACGAGCTGCATATTCCCATTCGGCTTCAGTCGGCAGACGGTATTTCTTACCGGTCTTTTTCGACAGCCACTGGCAGAACGTTTCAGCCGCATAATGTGTCATCGTGATAGCCGGACGGTCGCCGCCACCCCATCCCTGGTCGGGGAATCCGAACGGAGGAGTCGGGCCGGAGATCGCATCTACATCCGGATTGCTGTTGTTCGCATATACAGTTTCGGGAGGTGTACGTCCTTCACTCATTGTGCTGCCGTAGAATGCCCAGTACTGATCCCAGGTCACTTCCAGTTCCGCCATAAAGAACGGGCTGACAGTTACATCACGTACGGGTTCTTCATCCGGTTTATGGAACGGTTCTTTCGAGGTACTACCCATCTTGAATGTTCCGCCCGGAACAGCCACCATCTTAAACGACACCGGAGTGCCGGGGATCTGTTCCTTATAATCAGCAAAAGCTGTTACCGTCGCCGGTTCTTTAAAATACAAGCTTGTATCGATCGACCCTGCCCCGGAAGCCATACCCGGAACACCCGTCATCTTCGAGTGATTGTAGTTCGGGTTATAGTGTCCTGCATCCAGGTGGCAGCTGATACACTGCAAGTCCAGTTTCTTTTCATTCTCATCATAATAAAGGTGTGCTGTGATACCATCGTTTGTAATTCCTTCCGGAAACAAATTCTGGTGACACTCTTTACATGATTCGTTAGGGATATACTTTACGGCATGTTCCAACTCTGACTTTGCATTCCAGTCAAAATCGGCGCTGTCCTTTGTCATGAAAGACCACACATCTTTAAGACCCAGCTTTGCTTTTGCCGTATAATGGTTCCAGGTGTCGTTTTTAGGCGGAAGGTGACAGTCTACACAATGTACTTTCACACCACTACCGTTATTTACGTGTTTGGACAGTTTCCAGCTATTTTCCACATGCGGGTGTACATGACACATCATACATGACTCATCGGAAGAAAAATAGACAGAAGTATTGTAGGCCAGGATCATAACCCCGGCACCAAAAATCACTCCCAAAAGAAGCATGAAAGTCTTTCCTTTAAAGAAGCTCTTCTTTTTTTGGTCTGATGAATATCGATTAGAATTTTTGTTAGTAGCCATCTGTATTTATGGTATTCAAATTTTACACTTAGTCTAAGATTAGATTTAAAAATCGGCAATAAAAGTAGTATTTTCCTTAATATAAAGAAAGCACAACCGGCCTATTTAACGTTAATCGTAAACCGATTATGCTTTTTTTAATAATTTTCAGTTTACAGGTTCGACTGGATAGGTGTCATAATAAAAGTGAACTCATAATCGCCGTAAGGCAGACGATATTTTTCCAGAGGAAGTGCTCCCCAGCTGTTCACACAACCTAATCCCATCTGTGCCTTATCGATACACAAATTCGTATAATTGACCTTTTGAACCAGTTCAGAGTGTCTCTGATCTTTCTGCACACCGTCGTCAAGCGACTCGATCGAATAATTCAATGCAGAAGCGGAGAACGGAGCCTCAGCTACGAACATCAAACCATTGCCACCCTTATTGGTTTGTTTCCACCAGCGGATATCGGTCTTTGTTCCGGTTTCCTGCGGACGGATATAAGAGTAGAACTGCTCGTCGACCGTCTGGCAGAACTTACCGAGGTCGGTTACATTATTACGGTCTGAATAGTTTTCCCACGGGCCGCGTCCGTAGTATTTGATCAGTGCCATTTCTTCCGGCATCTGCATCTGCATACCGAAACGGAACATGTCAGATACTTTGGCCGACTTATCGGCAACCATCTTCTGTGATACTTTCACGGCACCTTCGTTGTTGATCGTATAAGTGATATACAATTTAGCGGAAACAGCATCCATTGTATATTCGGCATTTACGACAGCCTGGCCGTTTTCGATCTTATTGGTCAGCGAAGTCAGTTTCAGGCCGGGTTGTTTCCAGGCTGCATATTTGTTTTGCAGGCCGGCACCCATATCGTTATCGGTCGGGGCACGCCAGAAGTTAGGTGTCAGTTTGCCGCCTTCATCCATCATAGCCTGTCCTTTCACATCGTATTTGCAAAGGAAGCCGTCATGTTTGTTGAATTCGATACGGAAGTTCTCACCCAGTACGATCAGATAATTGTAATCGTTTTCCTTTATAGTAGGGATAACCGTTGCGATATTTACTTTTTCAACATTGGCCAACTTCAGTTCCGGAGCTTCGTACGGACGAACTACCAGTTGATTCTTAGCAACTGTATATTCGGCAGGAAGCATTGTTTCCGCTTTCTTCAGCTTGAACGCCACATTCAGCAGGAGTTCTTTGCATTTACAAATACCGTCCGTAGTGTAATCCAGTTTAACAGACTTGGTTTGCTGCGGAGCAACATCCAGATCCTTGATCACACCTGTTTGAAGCACTTCTCCGTTAGCCAGCAATTCCCATTCTGCATAGTAACCGCTCAAATCGCGGAAGAAGTTTTCGTTGTAAACATTCACTACACCATTAGCCAGGTCAGAAGGAGTTACCCAGATAGACTGGTAGATATGGCCAACTTCGTGCATGTGAGGATTCGGTTTACGATCCGGGCTGATCAAACCGTTATCGAGGAAGTTGTTGTCTGTTGCATCATAGCGGTTGAAATCGCCACCATAACCATATATCTCTGTTCCATCTTTCTTCCAACGCAAGGATTGATCCACAAAGTCCCAGATGAAACCACCCTGGTATTTCGGATACTTACGTACAAGATCCCAATATTCCTTAAATCCACCTTGTGAGTTACCCATCGCGTGTGCATACTCGCACTGGATAAGCGGTTTGTCGATATCGCCTTTGCAATATTCCTCACTTCTTTCATACCCCAGATACATCGGGCAATAGATATCTGTGAACTCATTCGTACGGGCTTGTTCATACTGAACCGCACGGCTCTTGTCTTCGTTCTTGATCCAGGTATAACATGCTTCGAAGTTAGGGCCGAAACCGGCTTCGTTACCCAATGACCAGAAGATAATGGACGGATGGTTGAAACCACGCTGTACATTACGCTGGTTACGTTCCAGATGCGCTTTGGCATACAACGGATTCTTAGCCAGTGTTTCTTCACCATATCCCATACCGTGAGATTCCACGTTGGCTTCTGCCACTACATATATACCATATTCGTCACACAGGTCATACCACAAATTAGCATCCGGATAGTGACAGGTACGAACCGCATTGAGGTTGAATTCTTTCATTACTTTGATATCCTGCAACATGCGCTCACGCGATACTACATAACCGCCGTCCGGATCCATTTCATGACGGTCTGCCCCCTTGAACAGTACAGGCTGGCCGTTTACCAGTATCTGACCGCCTTTCAGTTCGATTTTGCGGAAACCGACTTTTACAGGGATCACTTCCAGGTCTTTGCCGCCGTCTTTCAATGTAGCAACCAAGGTATACAGATTAGGTGTTTCAGCCGTCCATTTCAACGGATTGGCAACAGCCATATCGGCAGAAACCTTGCCCGATCCTTTCAGAGTCGTTGTAGCGACCGACTTACCATCCTTATCCAGTAATTTCACATCTACCACACCACTGCCTTTTAGGTTCAGTGCGATATTTAATGTAGCATCCTTATATTGTGCATCCAGATCCGGAGTCACACGGATATCCTGGATCTGTTTCGGATTGCGGGCATACAAGAAACAATCACGTCCTACCCCCGACAAACGCAGGAAGTCCTGGTCTTCAAGATAAGTACCGT
Source organism: Parabacteroides sp. HGS0025 (assembly GCF_000969845.1). Lineage (NCBI taxonomy): Bacteria > Pseudomonadati > Bacteroidota > Bacteroidia > Bacteroidales > Tannerellaceae > Parabacteroides > Parabacteroides sp. HGS0025. The sequence continues at coordinate 984,163 of NZ_KQ033902.1, read as the reverse complement.
CGCACCAGCGGAATACCTGGAATGCGATCAGGTTCTTCCCGGGTTTCAGGTATTTGGTCAGGTTGAATTCAGCTTCCAGTTTGCTGTCTTCACTATATCCTACATATTGTCCGTTCACCCACAGGTACATATTTGAGGTCACAGAACCGAAATGGGCAAAGATCTCTTTTCCTTTCCAGTCTGCCGGAACAATAATTTCTTTACGGTATGAACCGACATGGTTATTTTCTACAGGGATTTCGGGGGGATTGTTCTTAAACTGGTTTCTCCACGGATATCCTACATTTACATAGATAGGATCACCGAAACCATTCAGTTCCCAAACACCGGGGACAGGCATATTCGCCCAACCTTTATCGTTAAAGTTCACCTGATAGAAGTCAGTCGGACGGGCATCCGCATCCTTCACCCAGTTAAACTTCCAGGTTCCGTTCAGGGTCATAAAATTTCCGGACGATTCTTTACATCCTTTCAACGCTGCATCTTCCGTTTCATACGCAAAATAGTTGGTATGCATCGGAGCACGGTTTACCTCATTAACGTTGGGATCCTTCCACTCATTCTTTTGAGCGAATGCTGTCATTCCGATTAAGGAACAACAGCAAGCTAGCATTTTTAATTTCATTTGATATTAGGTTTTCAATGTATGTGCGTAATCAATCGACCCACTTCTGCCATTTCACATTTTCATTGTAGCCGGCTTCCACCATTGTTTCAATGAATTGCATACCTCTTACGCCATCGTATACGGTCGGGAAGTCCAGGCATTCTTCACATGGCTGTTCTCCTTTCTTGATGCTCATTACGGTATGGGCGAAGTTTCTGTATATGTTGGCAAAAGCTTCGATGAAACCTTCGGGATGACCGCCCGGTGTACGGGTATTCATCTTGGCCGTATCGCCTATAAATCCGTTGTTTCCCATCCGGATAACCTCGGTCGGTTTATCAGTCCATTTGGCAAACAGGGTATTAGGTTCCTGCTGTTGCCATTCCAACCCGCCTTTATCTCCATAAATACGGATACGGATATTATTTTCTTCTCCGGCAGCGATCTGTGAAGCTGTAAGTGTACCGACCACGCCGTTTTCATAGCGCATAAAGGCGGCACCGTCATCGTCGATCGGACGTCCGGGAACAAAGGCATTCAGGTCTGCACAGACTTCCTGCACCTTAAGACCTGTTATATATTCACTCAGGTGCCAGGCATGTGTACCGATATCACCGATACAACCGGCTTTCCCCGAACGTTTCGGGTCAGTACGCCATCCGGCATTATTACCACCTTGTAATTCGATGCGGTCGGACAGCCATCCTTGCAGGTATTCCACATATACACGACGCAGTTTACCCAGATCACCTCTGGCGATACGGGCTTTCGCCTCTTTTACAGCAGGATAGGCTGAATAAACATGGGTAAGAGCCAGAACGAGTCCGGTTTCCTCCACTTTCTTCTGCAATTGCTTCGCTTCCTCCAAAGAGAAGGTCATCGGCTTATCCACTACGACATGGAAACCTCTTTCCAAAGCCATCATAGCCGGTTCGAAATGCCAGCGGTTGGGAGTCACGATAGTTACAAAATCCATCCGTTCTCCTTCCGGCAAAGTCATTTCATGCTCGAACATTTCCTGGTAAGTACTGTAAATACGGTCTTCCGGCAAGAAATAAGAGAGTCCGGAACTTTTTGATATTTCAGGGTCTACGCTGAAACATCCACAAACTAATTCAATCTGATTGTCCATAAAGGCCGCACGACGATGGATAGCTCCAATAAAAGCATCGCTGCCACCGCCTACCATGCCCATTCTTAGCTTTCTGTTTTTCATGATAATACTATTTTACAAATTACGAATTGAGAGATTGCCCAAAGTTACAAAATGCTGTAATATGTACAATAAATTTCGTAATATTATTATTATATCGATCAATATACAGCTACAGATCTGCCCCTCTTACCCCCTCAATAATCGCATGCAATCTACCTGATAGAACAAGTACGTTTCACCCGTTATCTCCGACAATACTGCTGATTGACAGCAAGAATGATTACGGTGAAATGTGAATGATACAAGAGTTATTTAAAATGGGTCGGTAGCTATTTTTTATGGCTGCCGACCCATTGGATAACCGATGCCTACCTTTTCCGGAAAAGCCTTAAGCCTTTTTCCGAAAAGCTCTACTCTTTACCTTATAAAAACCAGTACTACTTAAACCCGGGGTTCTGCTCCAAGGCCGGATTACGCAATGTCTCTTCCAGTTTGATTGGAGCAAAATACATTTTGTTATCCCATTTACGCTTCTCTATATAGTTCAGATTGAGGACAGTCCAGGTATAATCATATACCTCTTCATCATGTACATAAGGTAAAGTCGCCGTCTTACCGGGTTTCAGACGACCTACAATAGTAATACCCGTCAACTTCTTGCTACCCGCTTCCGGAGCGATCATCCAGCGGCGTACATCATAATAACGTGATTCCTCGTAAGCCAACTCTACACGACGCTCCCGCCGCAGGAATTCACGTAAGTCGTTTTGGTTGAATGCCTGTCCACGAACCGCCAAAGTGGCTTTTGTGTCCGGGCGACCGATACGACTACGAAGAGCATCCAGATAAGTGACTGCTTCATCCAACTTGTTCAACTCAAGACTTGCTTCAGCCGCAATCAGATACATTTCGGCCAAACGGATATACGGCATCGGATTGGTCTGGAAATTATGTTCGGTCGCAGAGACTGCGCCATCTATTAATTTCTTCTCCAGATAACCTGTATACGTACCATTCCAGTTTTCGATATTCGACATACGGGAATCTACCCCCACCATACCGTTAAAGGACTGCGTTTTGATCGGATTATTCTCATCATCCACAGATTGTATGGCATCGACTTTTGAACCACCGCTACTCAATTCGTAATAACCGAACTGCAGATTACCCAGCGGGGTGGCATCGAACACGGCTCCATCGGCAGCTCTGGGACGTCCCCACTCTGCACCGTCATAACCTATTGTAGCATAGAAGCGCGGTTCACGGTTTGCATACGGATTCACAGTCGTTTCTTCACCGGGTTTCAGCAGTGCATCAGGAAGTTTTCCGTCTTCCACCTCGAATGCCATAACCAAATCATGTGTCGGAGCAGTTCCTGCCCAGTTATGATATCCGTTCGGCCCATGCAGCAAAGCGACACGGTTGCGAACCCAGTTATCGGCATTCTGATCTTTGTTTACATACTGTTTTGCCCAGATTGTTTCCTCATTATTTGTAATAATGATATTGTGGAAGTTGTTTGCTATATCCTTAATAGTAGCTGCATTACAATCGACCAACGAATAAGGGCCGTTATTAATCACCTCTTTAGCGGCATCCAAAGCTTGTTGATACAAAGCCTGACGGTCGCCGGTGTATTGATTACATGCCAATGTATTAACAGAACGATCTGCGAACAACGGACTGGCTACATGCAACAATACACGGGCCTTTAAAGCTTTGGCAGCCCCTTTCGTTGCACGGCCTAAGTTCGCACCCGACTGTTCTTCGGGCAATAAGCTAACAGCCTGCTCGATATCTTTCAGGATAAAATCCATAACATCTGCTACATCAGCACGCGGCAGGCTCAACTCGGAAGCCTCTTCAATAGAATACACCTTATCTACGATAGGCACACCGCCGAAGCCACGAAGCAATTCCGTATAGATATATGCCCGAAGGAAATAGATCTCCCCTTTCAGGACATTCAGGTCTACACCGGTTTTCTCAGGTACATTATCGATATTTTCCAATACCAGATTGGCACGGTAGATACCTTTGTACTGTTTACTCCACTTGAACGGACAGTCATCACGATCATAAGCCCCCAGGTTACTTGGGGAAACTGTTGCTTCATTGATATCACGGCATCCATACACATGTGTAAAGAAAGCATCGTCCGACCATGCAGAAGTATTCACCTCTTGTGCGATGTCGCATACATACGAGTAGACATCATTGACAACCGATTTAGTCAAATCTGCATCTGCCCAAACGGCTGTTTCATCATATTGGTCTTCCGGTGTCAGATCCATGAAGTCAGAACAGGAGCTGAGTGAAAGTGTCAGCCCGGCGACTGCCGAGAGGCAAATATATTTTAGTTTCGTTTTCATAATAATTACGTTTTAAAATGTTGCTTGAACTCCGAAGTTGATAATTTTTCTCAATGGATAACCACCGATACTGCCATCACGCTGTTCCGGGTCGGCATCCTTTACACCATCGATAGTAAACAGGTTACTACCATTTGCATATAAACGCAAATTAGAAAAACCTACTTTCTTCAGTCCTTCAAAACGGAAAGTGTAACCGAGTTCTGCATTTTTCAAACGGAGATAATCTGCATTTCTCAGGAAGTACGTATTATCATTGTTAATCCAGTACTGGTTTTCACGGTCCCAGGCACGCGGTCCTTCCGAATTGGGATTTTCCGGTGTCCAACGTTTTTCATAATCGCTCTTCAGATAGTTGCCGACCAGGCCCGACCAGGTTTCGATGTACACCTGAGCACCCGTTGCACCTTGGAATAACAACATAACATCCCAGCCTTTCCATTTAGCAGTCAGTGTCAACCCGGCAACGAATCGCGGCTCCTGATTCTTTTCCGGACGGACACGGTCAAGACCATCAATCTTGCCATCCCCGTTCATATCTTTAAAGCGGATATCACCCGGAACAGTATTGTCTGAATATAACAATCCCTTTGCCCGTGCCTCATCTACTTCCGCCTGATTGCGGAAAATACCATCCGAGACATAGTACAGTAGGTTACGGCTACCTACCGGCCGGCCAGTTGAAAACTGATACTCCGGTACATTCTGTACTTCATCCCAGAAAGTGATCTGGTTTCTGGCATAAGTCATGTTCAGAGCCACTCCATATTCTACCTGACCGATCTTATCCTGCCAGCTGACCAAAGACTCAAAACCACGGTTTTTCATTTCACCCAGGTTTTCACGAGGCAAGGTGATACCGGTAATTTCCGACAACGACGCATTACGCGAGATCAACATGTTCGTACGTTTATGGTAGAAAATATCCGTTTCCCAACTTAAGCGATTCTGTAAGAATTTAAGATCTAAACCGACATTGTAAGTTGTACCGACTTCCCATGTAATATTCGGATTCGGAGTACGGCTTGGATACAAACGTTTGTTCTCAATACCGCCAAATGTCGTACCGGCATTGTTGAATGCATAAGTCGTCAGATATTGGATGGAATGATCGTAGTTACCATCTGAATCCACAAGGGCGTCATTACCGGTTTGTGAGACAGAACCACGCAACTTAAAATAGTCGATAAAACGGATATTATCTTTCCACCATCCTTCTTCGGAAGCACGCCATGCCAAGGAAACGCCGGGGAAGAAACCGTAACGTTCATCTTTCGGGAAGCGATAGGAACCATCCACACGCCAAACGAACTCAAATAAATAACGTTCCAGATAGTTGTAAGACACACGACCGAAGTAATTCAGACGAGTTTCTTTCCAGGAATAGCCATTCGCCATTTGCCCTTCTTCACCACCGAGGTTCAATTCCGGTTTGCTGTCGGAAATGAAACCCTGGCGGTAAGCCAATGTTTCTTCATATTGTTTCTTTTGACCTTCCATACCGAATGTTACACCAACTGTATGTTGTCCGAATGTGCGGTTGTAGTCGATCAAGCCGTTGAGCATCCAGCCGAGTTGTTCGGTGTGTTTGCGTTCCAGTGTCGGTGCATCGATCCACTGTTTCGAAGCGCTCAACCCTTCACTGCTTTCGTTCACACCATCCCATGAATACAGATAAACCGGTTTCTGCATTTTTCTACGATTCATGAAATGAATATCATAAGAAGCATTACCACGCAAAGTAAGACCTTCGATCCAGGGAACTTTGACGTTGATAGAAAAGTTGTTCTGGATATACTGGTTTTTGTAATGGTCGAAACCTGCAAGATCCGTACTGGTTACTGCCGGATTATCACCACGCTCGATAGCCGGCCCCGGTTCACCTGTCGGCCACCAGGCCGGTTGATCCGGACGGGTACGCCGTGCGCTACCGAAGATATCACCGGCTCCTTTTGCCGGATATTTGGTATCTTCCAAACGGGCCGTTGTTCCAACCTGGAAATCTACATATTGACTGGTCTTGATATCCAGATTCGCACGCAAACTATACTGGTCGTAGCGGTTGGCTGAGTTTTTGTAGAGTCCATCCTCACCGTTGGCACCGAAATTAACATAGTACTTAATTTTGTCCGTACCACCGGATACACCTATATCAGCCCGATACAAAGGAGAAGCGGGTTTAACAATTTCACCGAACCAGTCGGTATCCGGATATTTCCAGGGATCAGCATGTGTGCGGAAGCCTTCGATCTGCTCATCAGAAAAAGAGCCCGGAAGCACTTCGTTCAACATGGTCGCATATTCATAGGAGTTTGTCATTTCCGGCAGGCGGGTTGGCTTCGAGAAACCGGCACTTGCATTAAATGAAACAACCGGCTTACCTTCTTTACCACGCTTGGTCGTAATCAGAACAACACCGTTAGCAGCACGGGCACCATAGATAGCAGCAGCGGCATCCTTCAAAACAGAGATAGATTCAATTTCTGTCGGATTCAAACGGTTCATACCGCCATCACGGTCGGGCACACCATCGATTACTACCAGCGGATCATTACTTCCCAGCGAGTTAGTACCACGTATACGGATTGTTGTTCCTCCGCCACCCGGTTCGTCTGCTGTCTGAAAACCGATAACACCCGGCATACGACCAACCATACCATTCGATAAGTTTGTTGTTGGTGATGCTTTCAGTTCTTCACCGGATACGCTGGCTACAGACCCCGTAACAGTTACTTTCTTCTGTACCCCGTAACCTACTACTACCACCTCTTCCAATTTCTGAGTGTCTTCTTTTAATGTTACATTGATCGATGATTGATTACCGACAGCTATTTCCTGTGTTTGGTATCCGATATAAGAAAAGAGAAGCGTAGCATTGGCCGGTACTTCCAATTGGTATTTACCATCCATATCGGTAATAATACCGATCGTGGTTCCTTTCACAGAGACATTTACACCGATAAGGGATTCACCTGAGGCGTCGATAACAGTACCCCTGATATTTTTCTGTTGTGCAAATGCAGTCGTTGTGAATAGTGCAAAAAGCAATAAGGTTAACATTCTGAATAAATTGCTTTTAGCTAGACATTTTCCTGAATGTACATCTAAAATAGATTCTTTCATTTTTGTTTGTTGTTAAATGAATATAAGGTTAAAAAACACAATGGATATAACTAAATATCCGATCTAAAGCATTGGATTTAAAAATTCATAATCATAGGCAATCAATATTAAAATGAATACTATCGAATTATAAAAAACTTAGATTTTATCATCCCCATAACTTAACAAAGTGCAATCTTTATTACGGAGAGACAATAGGAACGTTTCTTGCAAACTACCTCATCGAAAATAACCGACCCGTTTATACATATACCAGGCAATTAAATCCACAGGCAAACGCAACTCACTATATATCAATATCATATTCAGACATATTTGGTTAACAATTAGACTTAATACCGAAATGTTTCAAAACAGGAACAGACGGTCTATTAAGAGAATTAATAAAATCACAGGGGCAAAGATATTGCATTTCGCTATATTAGCAAACAAATGTGCATTTTTTTATTACGGAGATCGCTTATTTATTCAAACCACAAATGTTAAATTGCTTGTATGAATGATATACTAAGGAATATAGATGCAATTCGCAGGAACAAAGGGTATTCGCAAGAATATTTAGCTAGTCAGATTGGGATAAAACAGGCTGGCTTAAGTCTTATTATGTCGGGAGAACGGGAGTTAAAGTATAATACATTATTGCAAATTGCAAATGCATTACAGGAATCAGTCATAGATATTATTGCATATCCTGAGAAATACGTCCTGAGTAGAGACAATAATATATCGACGGAAACGGTATTACAAATTAAGTTGGATAACGACAAAAAAGAACAAGTATTAAAAATCGTGTTCGGGAATGAAGGGGCTGAATTATTAAGAGGGAAATAGCTCTATTTTTCCGGGATATAAATAAAAGAATCAGAGCCGGCTTCTTGAATAAATGAGCCGGCTCTGAGCATTTACTGATTACATTTTGTAATCTATCATAAATTAGTAGAACAATTAAGCACTAGAAATTAGTTATTAACAGGTTTCAGTCCCATCTTTGCCGCCCGTTCCAGCATAAACTGTTTAGCAGCTTCGTACTCATTGGGAATGAGACCATCCAGGATAGCATTTTTTATCGCCTCCTTGATAATTCCTACCGGTTGAGAAGGCGGAAGACCGAATATCTCCATAATTTCTTCTCCCGAAACCGGCGGCTGGAAATTCCGTACCCGGTCTTTTTCCTCTATTTCTGCCAGCTTCTCACGAACCAACCGAAAGTTATTCAGGAAACGCCGTACTTTCTCAGGATTTTTACTGGTTATATCTGCTTCACAGAGTTTCATCAAATCATCTATATCATCTCCGGCATCGAAAAGAAGGCGACGGATAGCCGAATCGGTCACTTCATCATCGGCCAGGACGATGGGACGCATGTGCAGGGTCACCATCTTCTGGACATATTTCATCTTTTCATTCATCGGCAGCTTCATACGACGGAAAATACCCGGCAACATACGCTCTCCGATAAAGTTATGATTATGGAATGTCCAGCCCAAACGAGGATCAAAACGCTTAGTAGCAGGTTTGCCTATGTCATGAAAAATAGCACTCCAGCGAAGCCATAAATTATCTGTCGTCTTGCTCAAACGATCCAATACCATTAAAGTATGGGCAAAATTATCTTTATGCCCGATACCTTCCTTTGTTTCTGCACCTTTCAAAGCACAGAGTTCCGGAAATATCAAAGGTAACAATCCGCATTTGTCCAGCAGTTCAAAACCGACCGAGGGTTTAGGCGAAAGAACTATTTTATTCAGTTCATCGACAATCCGTTCCTTGGATATGATAGAGATCCTTTCCTTATTACGCTCGATAGCATCAAATGTATCCGGGTGGATAAAAAATCCCAGCTGGGAGGCAAAACGGACGGCACGCATCATTCGTAACGGGTCGTCGCTGAAAGTTATATCCGGATCGAGAGGGGTACGGATAATCAGGTTATCCATATCTTCCAGCCCTCCGAAAGGATCGACCAATTCTCCATAACGCTCTTTATTCAGACAAAGAGCCAGCGCATTGATCGTAAAATCACGACGGTTCTGATCGTCTTCCAGCGTACCATCTTCCACGATCGGTTTCCGACTGTCATGGCTGTAAGATTCTTTCCGGGCACCGACAAATTCGATTTCCAGGTCACCCGATTTCACCTGAGCCGTACCGAAATTCTTGAATACGGACAGATGCGTCCGTTTACCTAACTTGCTGGCTACTGCTTTTGCTAATTCAATACCGCTGCCTACAGCAACTACATCTATATCTTTTGAAGGACGGTATAAAAAAATATCCCTGACGTAACCACCAATCACATAGGCTTCAACTCCTAATTCGTCTGCTGCCTCTGATATTAAATGGAACGGCTTTGCCGATATATGATTTAAAATATCTTCCTGATCTATATACATTCGCTTTATTTATCTCACTCATTGAGACTGCAAAGATAAAAAATATATCTTTGCAGACAGAACGAATAAGCTAAACAACATGAAGAAGTCAGCAATATGTATCGCACTTGCCGCCATCACACTGGCTGCATGCAACCAAACGGAAAAAGAGGCGCAAGCCAGATTGAACAATGCGAGAAGCATGTACGAACGGAACGAATTCTTCGCTGCAAAAAGTGAAATAGACAGTCTCCGGGCTCTTTATCCGAAAGAATACAAGGTATTAAAGGAGGGCCTGGCTTTGATGCGCCAAGTTGAATTAAAAGAAGCAGAACGAACTATTGCTTTTTGTGACAGCTTGCTCCCTATTAAAATAGAAGAGGCGGAAGCACTGAAAAAAGGATTCAATTTTGAGAAAGACAGCGTTTATGAAGAGATCGGCAATTACATCTGGAAGCAACAAACGATAGAACGGAATGTGCAACGTTGTTACATCCGGAGCGGAGTAAACGAAAAAGGCGAGATTTATCTTGCCAGCGTTTTCTATGGGGGTGCGCCGATCAACCATACAGGAATAAAGGTCAGCACACCGGATGGCCAGTTTGCCGAAACTGCATCGATCGCTTATGATGGTGGAGTGAATTACCGCTTCAAAGATTTAGGAAAAACGACCGAAGTAGTGACCTATAAAGGAGAAAAGGGTCTTGATGCGGCCAAATTTATTTCCACAAACGCAAAAGAGCGTATCAAAGCGGAATATACCGGGGGTAAACCTTATACAATATATATTGCAGACGGTGATAAAAAAGCAATTGCCGCCACTTTCGACCTGGCAACCGTTCTTAGCGATCTGGAAAACCTGATTAAAGAAAAAGATAAATCAACAAACAGGATCGCTTATTTGAAGAATAAGTTGGAGAGTAATACGGAAAACAAAGACTGACATAACCCCATAAAAAAGAGACTGCCATTAATTGGCAGTCTCTTTTAGTTTATATCCACTCATTATCAATTCTGCGTCAATCGTATCGGATCATCATATTTTTCCTGCAACCGGAGCAATTCCTGTTTCATGTCTTTTACCACCGGTTCATATTCCTTTTGACCATACACATTATTCATTTCATGAGGATCATTCTGTAGGTCGAACAACTCCCAGCTATCAATATCGTTATAGAAATGGATCAGCTTATAACGATCGGTACGCACACCATAATGTCGTTTTACCATGTGTTCGGCCGGATATTCATAAAAATGATAATACATGGAAGTCCGCCAATCTGCCGGATTTTCCCCTTTCAACAAAGGCAACAGAGATTCCCCCTGCATATCGGCAGGAATTTCCGCACCGGCCAGCTCCAGAAATGTCGGAGCATAATCGATATTCTGAACCATTTGCGGAATATCCCCCCGTTTATCAAAACCTGCGGGCAAACGCATGATCAAAGGTGTATGCATTGATTCTTCGTACATGAATCGTTTGTCAAACCAACCATGTTCACCCATATAGAAACCCTGGTCGGAAGTATATACCACCAACGTATTCTCCAACAGATTCTTTTCTTTCAGATAATCCAGTACGCGACCGACATTGTCATCCAACGATTTAACAGTCTTGGCATAGTCACGCATATACCGTTGGAACTTCCACTCTGCCAGTTCTTTACCCTTTAAATTCTTTGCATAAAAGTCTTTTATAATCGGTTCATAAAATTCATCCCAGGCAGCCTTCTGCCCTGCGTCCATACGTCCATAATACTTTTCATACAAGCTTTTCAAACGACTGTCTTTATCCGGACGCAGCATTTTCAAATCATAAATAAGATCCATATCCTTGATAACGCTCATTTCCTGGGCTGCAGCCGCCAGACGTCCTTTATATGTATCATAATAATTGTCAGGAAGCGGGAATGTTTTATCTTCATACAATCCCAGATTACATGTATCAGCCATCCAGTTACGGTGAATAGCTTTATGGTGGATAAACAAACAGAATGGTTTACTTGTGTCCCGTTGATTCTGCATCCAGTCGATACTCATATCCGTAATAATATTGGTCACATACCCTTTTTTACGGATCGTATCATTATCTGAAGTGATAAAATCAGGATTGTAATAGTCGCCTTGTCCGGGTACGATCTCCCAGAAATCAAATCCGGTCGGCAGACTCTCCAGATGCCATTTACCTATAATCGCCGTCTGATAACCGGCTTTTTGCAACAACTTAGGCATTGTTTGCTGTGAACCGTCAAAAACACAGTTCGTATTATCAGTAAAACCATTTTTATGGCTGAACTTTCCCGTAAACATACAGGCACGACTGGGGCCGCTTAACGAATTCGTAACAAAACTGTTAGTAAACCTTACCCCGTCGTTTGCTATCATATCCAGATTAGGAGTCCGGATAAAACGGGTATCATAACAGCTCATCATTTGCGCAGTATGATCGTCCGTCATGATATAGACTATATTATAAGGCTTTTTTACATCTTCCTTCTCTTTCTTCTGAGAGCAGGAAGCCACAGATAACAAAGCCGCAGTACCTGTTAATGAATAGAATAAAACCGATTTCATATCGTTGACATTTGAAAAATTAATAATTCGAATAAGCAAAGCGGGGCACAGACCAACTGCGCCCCACCTTTATACAATTCCAGGTAAATCGACTAATACCAATGCGTTATTTAATACCCAAAATTGTTATCGGAGAAATCTATAGCCGAGTTTGTATCGATTTCGTTTTTCGGAATAGGCAACAGCAAATTCTTCTTCAGGAAGTCTTCACTTAAATCGCCGTTGTTATAATAACGATCTCTAAAATTATTCACACCTGTTGCAGTATTTGCATTATGCAATAACACCAGTTCATGATTATTATTCAGTTCCAAAGCTTTCTTCAACATCTCCGTACCACGTGAACGAACGATCTGATACATACCCGGTTCACCGGAAAATTCAAATATACGTTCAAAATAGATCTTCTCTTTAATCTGATCTTTCGACAATGAAGAATTCCAACGGGCAGGCTGTTCAGATGGTTGGCTACCCGACTGGCGTGCACGGGACAACACTTCATCTGCCAAATCGATCGCTTTGTTTTTATCACCCAATTCATTATATACGTCAGCCATCATCAACAGCATATCGGCATACCGATATATAAAGATGTTCTTATGACTGTTTTGTGCAGAAACAACCTGATCGATAGGTTTCTTAAAATAAGGCCACCCCTGGTTATCACCTGTATTTTCCAAATATTTCTTAACCAATTCATCCATACCAGCATATTTACCGGAACTCAACTCTTTGGCACTCGGGTTGGCAGGATCAGGCAATTGCTCATAAGGGATTTCAGCAACCAACAATTTTGATTTGCTCCAGCCTTCCGGTGTTTCTTTCGAATCATAAGATACCAACGGATAAGCATACGTCGTATCACGGGCGGAAGGAACCGGTTCTACCTGTGCAGCTACCTGACCATTCGCAGTATAATTTCTCCACTTCGACTGGAAAGTAACTTCCAGACGTGCATCACCCGGATAAGTTCCTCTGAAATAATCATATAAAGCTTTTGAGGCACGTATACGGCTCCAGGATTTACCGGTAGTAGAATTGGTTGGAGCAAAAAGCCAGCTACCACGGTTACGACTTACACCGGATACCGCATAGTTCATCTGAAAGATCGATTCCTTGGAGCCTGTTACATTATTAGCAAACAGATCGCCAAATTTAGGCTGCAAAGCATATATACCTTTATTATATACTTCATCGAAACAAGCTTTAGCTTTTTCCCATGCAGCTTGATCCCCCTGGGCGGCAATAGTATAATACAATTTACCCAAGAATGCTTTTGCCGCCCATTTGGAAGCAAAGCCATCTGTTGCCTTTTCCGGCAGATCATTAAAAGCATCCGTCCAGTCCTTTTCCACCTGTGCCAGTATAGTTGCTTTTTCAACACGTGGCAATGCTACGGCATCCGAAGCGGAAGGAGTTGTTTTGAAAGGAGCGTCTCCCCACGTTGTCACGACATTATAATACGCCAACGCACGCAGGAATTTAGCTTCGGCAAGCATACTTGTTTTCACACTTTCATCCAATGGACTTTCTTCCATATTAGCAATAAAAGCATTTGTTTCGCCAATAACTTTATACATGCCTGTCCATGCCATATTGATCAATGTAGAGGCCGGAATAGCACGAAGGGATGTATAATCATCCTGATCGTTACCATTTGTCTGATACCATCCGAAACCGGAAGCAGAAATCATCAGCTCTTGCCAGGCCTGTCCATACCCATTATCGTTTGCCATATAGCCATAACATCCTTGTAAGGCCATCTGGGCGCTTTCCTTTGTTGCGAAAGCCGTGTTCGTATTGATACTATATTCCGGATCTTCATCCAGCCAGGAATTACAGGCTGAAAAAGAAAGAACACCGGCAAATAATAATATATATTTCAATGTTTTCATTTTATAGCAGATTATTTAAATTAGAATGTGACATTTAAACCGAATACATAAGAGCGGGCACTTGGATACGGGCTCATATCGATACCCGGACGCAAACCGTCGAAAGCGAAGCTGTTTACTTCGGGATCATATCCGCTATAGCTTGTGATAACAAATGCATTCTTTAAAGAAGCAAATACACTAATATTTTCAAAGCCGATCTTATTAGTCCAAAGCTTTGGCAAGATATAATTAAGTGTAATATCCGAGCAACGCAAATAACTTGCATCTTCTACATAACGATCCATAACCACACCGTTCGGGATCAGATAACCAGTGCCGGGATACAGATTTGAATGATTTTCGGCCGTCCATGAATTCAGGAATGCTTCCTGCGTCAGATTTCCTGCATTAGTAGCCGGAGTCATATTATAACGAATATTCGTATTTAAACGATCTGCGCCGTAAACACCATTAAACGAAGCCGACAAAGACAGGCTCTTCCACGAAACGCGTGTTTGGAAGCCATAAGTGAAATCCGGATTCGGATCACCGATAATCGTTTTATCATTTTCATCGATAACGCCATCGCCGTTCATATCCACATATTTAACATCTCCGGCATGAGGTTTTACACTACCTGAGCTAGGATCTTTCGTATAATATTTCGTACTTCCGTCCTGTGCTGTATATTTTACCCCTTTACCATCTGCAATGTCCTCTTCCTGAACGATACCGTCGGTCTTATATCCAAAGAACAAACCGGGAGCTTGATCAACCAGGAAGATGTTGGCTATACCAAAATGGTCGCCAATCGAATTACCCAGATAACCTCTCACCTGTTTCAAGTCGCCGAAATCAGCCGGTTCAAAGCCCAGATCACCAATTGTCGATTTATTAAAACCGATATTCGCTCCAATATTCCAACTCCAATCCTTTGAATGAATAATTTCACCATTCAATGAAATTTCAATACCCTTATTTGATAAAGACCCTTGATTAAGCATCACGCTGCCAAAACCGCTGGAAGCAGGTAATGTTCTGGAGATCAAAAGATCGGTTGTTTTCTTATGATACAAATCAACCGTACCGGTAAGACGTGAATGAAGAAATCCGAAATCGACACCGGCATTCCACGAGGTAGTACGTTCCCACTTCAACCCGTCATTTTGTAATTTATCCACTCCCAAAGCCAGCAGACGATCACCTTTTGCGGTAGCATAATCGATTACACGCGCATAATCGGAAAAAGTAGAATAAGGATCGATACTCTGGTTACCCGTTTGTCCGTATCCGACACGCACTTTCAACTGATCCAGCCATTCCGTATTTTTCAGGAACTCTTCCTGTTCCATTCTCCATGCCACAGAAGCAGAAGGAAAATAAGACCAACGTTTTCCTTCACGGAACTTACTGGAACCATCGGCACGTACAGAGGCCGTTAATAAATACTTTTCGTAGAAGTTGAAGTTTACACGTCCCAGATAAGACAACAACTGGAAGTCTTTTTGTATCGGCTGTTGGTTATCCACCTTTGATGCCAACTGCAGACCTTTTGTACGCAAGGTCTTGATCTCAAAGTCCGTCCCTTTCGTATTCTTTACTACGTTTCCGTAATCATCATACGTAACACCGACTGTTGCACCGAATGTAATATCTTTACCTATATTCGAATTCCAATTCAGCAGATTTTCTACCGAATAGTTATTTTTATCCGTATTGGTCAACGACAATATACCATTATCATTGGCGCCGAGAGTCAACTGCGTACCCCACCAACGTGAACGGTCATTTATATTCATGTTACCCCCCACACGTAAATTATAAGTCAAATGTTCGATGATATTCCAGGACAGATCCAAACCGACTTTAAAAGTCTTATCATTCGTGATATCGTCATAATCATCCCGCCAACTGAATACAGTCGTTTTCAAATCGGGACTTGTCAACATATTCGGGTCATCATCCGGCACCTGATAAGGAGAATAATCCAGAGCCGTACGTGAAATAGAACTGGTAGCACCACCAATCGTGTTACCACCGGCCATCATATTGTTCTGGCGTAAAGATCCGTTCATCGTCAGGTTCAGCTTGACAGTCTTTGAAAGGTCGGCCGTCAGGTTTGTACGCAAATCTCCCTGTTTGAAACCCGTACCGACAGTAATGCCATTCACATCCTTAAAACTGGCAGAGACATAATATTTAATCTTATCTGAACCGCCACTGACAGAAGCCGAATAATTCTGTGAAAAAGCAGATTGGTAAATTTCTTTTTGCCAGTTACGATATTCCAACACACGATAGTTCTTCGGATCATTCGGATTTTCCAGATAAGTGCCTACATTGTCGGCAAACACATATCGTACTTGTCCGTCTATCAGATAAAACTGACGTGATTTTTCATCTTTCTGGGAGTTCTTGTACATTGCGCTCTGCTCCAGGGTCATCATATCGTACAAATTACGGGCATTGGCCACAGTGAAATTGGCTGTTACATTTACTTTCGGTTTACCCATCGAACCTTTTTTAGTAGTAATCAGGATAACACCGTTAGCACCACGCGAACCGTAAATTGCCGTAGCAGAAGCGTCTTTCAATACAGTGATATTCTCAATATCCGCCGGATTCAAAGAAGATAACGGATCTTGTGCAATCTGAAAGTCTCCACTCAATGCAGATGATGCAAAATCACCGGTAGAGGCCTGCGGTACATTATCAATAACATACAACGGCTGATTATCACCACGCAGGGAGTTAGCGCCACGAATTGTTACCGAAGAAGCTGCTCCCGGAGCCGAAACAGAAGATGTTACATTCAAACCGGCAACTTTACCTTGAAGCAAGTTGTCTATTGAAGACGCTTTAGCCGCATCATTTGCGTCGGGACGCAAAGTTGTCAATGCACCTGTTAAATCGCTTTTACGTGCACTACCGTAAGCAACAACCACGATCTCATCCAGATTCTGGGTGTCGTCTTTCAGTTTAACAGTAAGTTTCGTTTGATTGCCGACAGGTATTTCCTGTGTGGCATAGCCGATAAAAGAAAAAATCAATACTGATTTTGCATTCGGAACAGTAATATTAAAATTACCATCCGCATCAGTAACGGTTCCCAACATAGTACCTTTGACCTGTACATTCACTCCAGGTACAGTCTCATTAAAGTCGTCAAGGACTTTACCGCTTATATTCTTTTCTTGTCCCATTGCGGAAAGGGAAGAAAAGAACAGACAGCATACCAGAAAAACTTTCCATAGGTTTTTCATAAAACTAAATTTAAATTGATATTAAAAAATTATTATTCCTTTTTGTTTGTTCTCAAAGTTTCGGAAGCAAATATAGGATACGAAAGAATATTCAAGCGTTCGATAAACTCCACGAATCATCCAAAATCTTCCAACGATCACACAATCAGCAATTAATGGACATTTTTGGAGGCTAAATAGACAAAAATGGACTTCACTATATCGATTTGACTACAACTCTGGAATGTTAACGGCTGAATAAAGTTCTTGTATTTTTGGTTATCTTCACACAAAAAATATACATTTGTTACCAATCTTATTTTTAAAATCAGCCAAATGAAAAAGCCTTTAGCATATTATATAGTAAATATCCTTTTACTTTCATTCATTATTTGCTTACCTGCACAAGCAAGTCATTATTACTTCAAGCAAATCTCATTGAAAGAGGGACTTCCGTCAACTGTAAAAGTAATCTTTACTGATTCTAAAGGGATCGTATGGATCGGAACCAGGGCGGGATTGGCTAAATTCGACGGATACGAACTGCAAAAATACCAGCACGAGCAGAACAATCCACTATCGTTACCGAGCAATACGATCATCAAGATTACAGAAGACAAACAACATACTATATGGATACTGACTGAAAAAGGATTAACCCGCTACAAACAGGATACGGACAATTTCTCTACAATAAAAAATAAAGATGGTAATCATATATTCGCACATTCCGTCTGCCAGGTCGCAGACGGAATGCTATTTGGTTGCCGCAACCAAATATACAAATATAGTTATAAAGACCAGGAGTTAACCTTATTTGCCAGGTTCAACTACCGCGACGGTTTTATGATCTCATCCTTAAGCCTTTGGAACGAGAATACATTATTATGTGCCAATCGCTGGAAAGGTCTTGTTTTACTAGACCTGCATACCGGAGAAACCAGTCCTGCCCCATTCAGTTGCGGAGACGAGATCATGTCTATGTTGATCGATTCAAAAGAAAGAATATGGATATCTCCTTATAATAAGGGAGTTCAATGTTATGATCGCAATGGAAAACTGCTGGCTGCATATTCAAACCAAAACTCAAACCTTAATAACAATGTAATCCTTTGCATGGAAGAAAAAGATTCTAAAATATGGGCCGGAACAGATGGTGGAGGCATCAATATCATAGATCCTGAAAAAAAAGAAATCCGGATTCTGGAACATATATCCGGTGATAATTATTCATTACCCGTCAATTCGGTTCTTAGCCTGTACAGGGATAACAATAATAATATGTGGGCCGGAACCATCCGCGACGGACTGATCAATATCTGCGAAGTGCACATGAAAACTTATACACATTCACTTTTGGGAAACGAAAGAGGATTGAGTGACAACACGGTATTAAGTCTCCACCAGGAAGCATCGGGAAACATCTGGATCGGGACAGACGGCGGAGGCATAAATAGCTTTAACCCGTCTACCAAAAAGTTCAAGCATTACTCCTCAACATGGGGAGACAAAGTCGCCTCCCTAACCGATGGTTTTACGGACGAAGAGCTGCTGATTTCGGTTTTTAACCGGGGAGTATTCCGGTTCAACAAACAAACGGCAGCTTACCGGCAAATCGTGATTATTAACGATAGTATCAACCATCAGCTATGCCATACCGGAATGGCTGTTAACATATACAGAAACACACCCGAAACGATCCTGTTTTTATCCGATCATATACTCACATATACTATATCATCTGGCCACTTCGAGTCGGTGAAAGAAGATTTCGAAGGAGAAATTGCCAGCCTTCTCAACCCGATCTATCATAATTCTTACCTGACCTATCTGAATGATCTTTACAATATCTATGAATTCAATCACAGAACCAACAAACTTACCCGAATTTATAAATGTCCGGAAGAGACCCGGATCAATGCTGTTTCACGCGATCAATACGGGACATTCTGGCTCGGTACGAATTACGGGCTGATCAGCTACAATCCTATTATCCAGCAATCCCAAACAATACAAACCAGCTTGTTCCAAGAGGTTAATTCTGTTATCTGCGACCAACAAAACAAAGTATGGATAGGAGCCGACGGTATGTTATTCGCCCACCTGATAAAAGAAGATAAATTCATTATTTTTGGCGAATCGGACGGTGTCTTGCCCAACGAATACATGTACAAACCCAGATTGATCTCCCAAGATGGTTCTGTCTATATAGGTGGGATCAAAGGTCTATTATGCATAGACAAAGACATACCGCTTGAAACGGATGAAGTCCCTCTATTGACGCTCAAAAATATTATTATCAATGGAGAATCTGCAAATAATGAAATAAAGGGGAATCCACCTGGTATATCCGTGCCCTGGAATAATAAATCAATAACCATCAAAGTACAATCCCTGGAAAAGGATATTTTCAGAAAGAAAGTCTATCGGTACACGATAAAAGGATTAAGCGATCAGAATATAGATTCTTATAAACCAGAATTGGTTATCCGCAGCCTACCGCCGGGCAGCTATACCATTACAGCTTCATGCAGTAAAAAAGATGGGGACTGGACTGCGTCGCAAGAGTTACTTTCTATAACAGTTATGCCTCCCTGGTATAAATCATGGTGGTTTATTTTATGTATACTGATTGTCATAGTATCTGTACTAGCATGGCTTTTCCATTACACGATCAAGAAAAAAGAATATGAACTAAAATGGAGCATGAAAGAGCATGAACAAAAAGTATATGAAGAAAAAGTTCGTTTTCTTATAAACATCAGCCATGAGTTGCGTACTCCTCTGACGTTGATACATGCACCGTTAAAACGGATCCTTCAGGCTTTACCGGAATCAGACCTTAATTTTGTTCCGTTAAAAAGCATCTATAACCAGGCTCAACGAATGAGGAATATTATCAATACAGTCCTTGATGTCCGCAAAATGGAAGTAGGAGAAAGCAAACTGCAAATAAAAAAGCACCCACTAAATAAGTGGTTACATTCTGTATCGGAAAATTTTATCAATGAATGCCTGAACAGAAACATATCCCTTACCTATCAATTGGATGAAAGGATTAACGAAATTCCATTCGATGAACACAAATGTGAGATCATACTGACAAACCTCCTGATCAATGCATTGAAATACAGTCCAGATAATACAGAGATCAATATTTCATCCGAACTATATGAGAATAACGGAAAAGTCAGGATCACTGTTACCGATCAGGGATATGGCTTGAAAAATGTGGACACCAACAAACTGTTTACCCGTTTCTATCAAGGGAATAATGAACAGGGAGGCTCCGGCATCGGATTATCATATTCAAAAATACTGGCTGAACTTCATGGAGGTTGCCTGAAAGCAAAAGACAGGGAAGATGAAAACGGAGCCGTCTTTTTCTTTGAACTCCCAATCGAACAAACTCAAACAAATGAAGAGCAGCCATCAAAACCTTACCTGAACGAATTAATTTCTTCTTATGAAGAAGAGGATAATAAACAATCCGTCGGAAACTTCAGCACTTCAAATCATACGATTCTTCTGGTTGAAGATAACACAGAGCTAATAAACTTCCTGGACGAATCGCTAAATGGTCAGTTCAAGAAAATATATACGGCTACTGATGGAATGGAAGCTCTCCGGATTGCGAAAGAGAAGCAGCCGGATATTGTAGTCAGCGATATAATGATGCCACGAATGAATGGTTTCGACTTGTGCAAATCGATTAAAGATGATTTAGAAATAAGCCACATCCCGGTCATTCTTCTCACTGCCCGTGACGATGAGAACAGCCGTTTGCATGGATATAAAAACGGAGCTGACAGTTATTTGATAAAACCTTTCGATATCGATACATTGCAGGAACGAATACGTAGTTTGCTGGCAAACCGGGAACATATAAAAAACCGGTATCTGAAAGCCGGATTTATACCGCAACCACAGGAAAGCACATTTAGTAATACAGATGAGAAATTCCTTTTAAAACTAAACAAAGTAATTACGGATAATCTGGCAAATCCGTCATTGGATGTACCTTTACTATGTAAAGAAATCGGAATGAGCCGTTCTTCTTTATATGCCAAAATGAGAGCCATCACCAATATGCCGGTCGGAGATTATATTAATAAATTAAGGATGGAGAAAGCCATTAGCTATCTGACAACAACTGATCTGAATATAACAGAGATCACAACAGAAGTAGGTTTTTCTACGGCACGTTATTTCAGTACGGCTTTCAAACAATATACAGGTAGCACTCCTACACAATACAAAGAGAATTTCAAAAACGAAGCAAAATAAAAAAGCGGATGAAGTTATTCATCCGCTTTTTCTTATATGTTTATCTGTTATAGCTTATTACTTCACAATCACCTTGTAAGCCTTGTCACCTTCTACAGATACAATCGCAACACCTCTTGTTGTCGGAACTGTAACATAATCAGATGAAACAATACGGGTAGCGATTGTCTGACCCAGGATGTTGGATACAGTAATCTTCTTTCCATGTGCGTTACGGATACTGAATTCACCAACACCACCAATTACCTTTACAGTGGTAGGAGCTTCAATTTCTTCGTTAGCAACAGGAGCCGGAGCAGTTTCAACAGAGAACTCAACACCGTCTTTTGTCATTACTACGACGTTATTTATGATGCCAACATATGGTGCACTTTTTTCAGTACTATTTAACTCCTTCTGATTTTCTAGCAAATAGTTACCGCTTTCTGTCACTTTCAACGCAAACAAAGCAGGATTGTTAGCATTATCCTTCATTGTTTCAATTGTATCGTTTTTAATAAAGTGAACACGATAATTCTTATCTGCAGATGTATCTACTAATGAAGAATCGCGACCAGAAACCATATAAAAATAATGCCTACTAGCATTCGGATCTCCATCTACAGCCAATGAAGTCATAATGAAATACAACGGTTTTTCTGCAGTAGAAGCCTTTGATTTACTCAACCACAAGCTGAAGTTGTCTTTTTCATAAGTCGACTTAACAATCTCCTGTCCTTCCTGTTTTGCTTCTGCAAAGAAGTTCAACGGATTCATTGTTAATGACTTCAAATCTGAAGTAAATCGTTTGTTACCGGAATCGAATGTACCATATTCTGGAGCTTCCATTTCAACAAAATTGAAATAAGCCGGAGTTTCTGATAAAACCATGTTTGAAGAAGCTAAATCAGCAGTAATAAATTTACCATCATTATCACCTGTTGCTATTTCCATGCTATATTTACCACCGTCAACATTTATATTGAAGTAGAAATTAATAGCGTTAGCAGAGCTAGAAACTTTCAGGCTTTTCTTTTCTGTATCATAAGCCACATATTTATCGCTAAACTGAGACTTCAACTGATATTTCACAATAGAAACTGTATCTTGCAATGCTTGTGCACCACCAATTTTTAATGTATCAACAGCAACAATTTTAAAAATAACAGCATCTTTTCCATCTACAGATTTAACCTGAAGAATGGAGTCAGCCGTAACAGTATAAGAAGAACTTGTTTCAGCACCTGCAGGTATCAGATTTAAGGCATAACCGTTGTTTGCCATTTCTGCTGTTGTGAAATTGGCCGATCCTAAGAACTTGTCATCAAGATTTACTTTCTGAGGTTCAACAGTGATAGAATCAGCATTGCCGCCGAATGTAAATGTATTAGCCATTCCCTGAACTGCAAAAACTTCACCTTTCAGCAACATAGATGTATTACTTTTACGATCTACAATGCTATACATTCCATTATCTTCTTTAATATACCATTGTCCTTCAAGATGATTAACGGAAGGTGTTCCGGTAGTCATAGGTACAATCTTTTTATCATTTTCATTAAAAGAAGCAATATATTTTCCCCCATCAGTAGTTTTACTTGCACTCTTCAGAAAATAAACACCTGTACCACCTTCTATTTTAGCAGGAGTTCCTTTGGTTACTGTTATGAATGGTGCAATTCCATTTACTGGAATATTGTTCTCGTCGTCTACTGTTTTCCTTTCAGAAACAGTCAACAACTGAGTAGAACCTGTTTTAGTATATACAACACGAACTTTATCTGTACTTTTTTCTAAAGTTCCATTCACTATAGGAGCACGGTTCACAAACATAGCTAAAGAATCGTTCTTCAAGTCCACTAAAAATTTGAATTGTTGAAATTCGGCATTACCAAGAGTATGAACGCCTTCTTTTGCTTCGTAAATCGAATCTAATACAAATTGAGCACCAAACACTCCTGAAGCAGGAGTTATTTGAGATTTAACGGTATCTACACCAAAATATTTAGGAGTTCCATTCTCAAAGGTTTCATCTCCCTTTATTTGTAATTTTACAAAATATTCATCATTTGCAACTTTTGCCGAAGTTGCAACAATATCTTTTCCTGAAAAGATATCACCCTCAAATTCTCCACCAAAAGATAATCTGAATACACTAAAATTACCGCCAAGCTCCTGTGCTTTTAATGGAATATCTGATTCGGGACGATTAATAGTAAAAACTGTTGCCTTATCAGCTGAATCCAAAACAAATTTACCGTCATCAGTAGTAGAAAATGCAATCGATTTATCAGTACCTAAATAAGAAACAATTTTACCATTAGATATACTCCACTCACTTACTCCCTCAGCCAACACAGGTTTTATACTATTTGGAGAGAAGGACAAAAGAGCTTTCGTTTTTTTATTCTTAAATTGGTAGATAATACTACCTGTTGTTTCTGTTCTAACTTTTGTTATTTCCCACAAAGCAGAGTCTCTAATAGCTTTATTCGCATCAACTCCAATTGCTTTAAAATACAATGAATCAGCTCTCTCACCTGACAATGAAAGAAATTTATTACCAGATTTCAAATAATAATAATTACCTGCAGTCCAATAAGCAGAATTAACTTCTTGGCCAGGAGCCGGTTCTTCTGCATTTGCCATAAACGAACTTACCGCCATCAAAGCAGCGGCTAATAGAGTAGATTTTTTATTCATATATTCTTCCTTTTGGTTTATACATATTATTAATACTAACGACAAAGATAGGATATTTTCAATTCGGAGTTGCTATAAGAAACGCTAAAGATACTTATAATCACGTATATTGTACAAAACTAGTTGTTTTAATGCCAACATGTTTCGACCGCTATTAATGCTTTCTTTATACAAACATTCAATAATGTATACACCCATTTTCCTAAACTGAAGTAAAAAGATACCGCTTTCCATATAAAATCACACCGATATTACGTATCTTTCCACCCTTACTCATATCATTTTCCTCCCTTACTTTTTAGTGGCTGATAATTATCAGCCATATGGTCGACAGTTATCATCCGTACGGCCGACAATTATCAACCATACGGCAGACGGTTATCAACCACTGATTAGTCGCCATAGTAATCTGAATTTGTCCGTATAGTAACTCCGATTACATCGGCATAAAAAACAATCGCGAAAGTGAATGTTTTTAATTAAGTTTCCTCCCCTGACAAAAAAGACTTACCTTAGTGCCGTAATTAACGAAATATGGTAACAGAAGAATTAAAAAGACTCTACTACGAATATACTGGTTCACAGGCAGAAGACGTGACCGAACTACCTTCATCCGGTTCCAACCGCAGGTATTTCAGAATATCGGGGCCTAAAACTTTAATCGGGGTCAGCGGATCTTCCCAGGAAGAGAACAAAGCTTTTATTTATATGTCCGGATTTTTCAGAGAAAAAGGTATTTCCGTACCGGAAGTACATTATCACTCTGACGATCATTCTTTTTACCTGCAGGAAGACCTGGGAGACACAATGCTTTTCAACGCCATAGAGAAAGGGCGCAGAAGTTGTGTTTTCGATGAAGAAGAACGCCGGTTGTTACATAAAACGATCACGATGCTTCCTTCCATTCAGTATGCAGGAGCCGATGGATTCGATTATAATGAATGTTACCCCCAGCCGGAATTCAACCAACGTTCCATCCTCTGGGATCTGAATTACTTTAAATACTGTTTCCTGAAAGCTACCGGCATGGAGTTTCAGGAAGACCGTCTGGAAGATGATTTTCAGAAAATGAGCGATGTCCTGTTGCGTGACACCTCTCCTACGTTCCTGTACAGGGACTTCCAGTCGCGTAATGTGATGGTGAAAGACGGAGAACCCTGGTTCATCGACTTTCAGGGTGGACGGAAAGGGCCGGTTTATTACGATGTAGCCTCTTTCCTCTGGCAGGCCAAAGCCAATTATCCCGAAGATTTAAGAAATGAATTGCTTGCAGATTATCTGCAGGCTTTACGAAAATATACAGATGTAGACGAAGAACATTTCTTCAGCCAGCTACGTCATTTTGTCCTGTTCAGAACGTTACAGGTATTAGGCGCCTACGGTTTCCGGGGATATTTTGAAAAGAAACCACATTTCATCCAAAGTGTTCCTTTCGCGATCAATAACCTGCGCCAGTCATTAAAGAATGAGTATCCGGAATATCCTTATTTGTGTTCCGTTTTAAGGGAACTGACCGGACTGACACAGTTCAGGGACGATATAAAAAAGCGAATGCTGGAAGTAAAGATCGTCAGTTTCTCCTATAAAAAAGGAATACCCAACGATCCGAGCGGAAACGGCGGAGGCTTCGTATTCGACTGCCGGGCGATCAATAACCCCGGTAAATACGAGCGATACAATCATTTCACAGGACTAGATGAACCGGTTATCCGTTTTCTGGAAGAAGACGGCGAAATCACTTCATTCCTCGAACATGTTTATACGATTGTGGATACCTCAGTAAAACGTTATTTGGATCGAGGTTTTACAAATCTGATGATCTCGTTCGGTTGTACCGGCGGACAGCATCGTTCCGTCTATTCGGCACAACACCTGGCAGAGCATCTGCATGCCAAATTCGGAGTGAAAGTGGATTTGACCCACAGGGAACAAAATATAGAACAAATCTTTGACGCAATATTATGAAAGCTATGATTTTCGCGGCCGGTATGGGAACTCGTCTCAAACCGATAACCGACAATACCCCGAAAGCATTGTTACCGATAAATGGGAAACCGATGTTGGAACATGTGATCCTGAAACTGAAGGATGCCGGGTTTCACCAGATCGTTATTAACATTCACCACCTGGGAGACCAGATCATCGACTTCCTGGCTGCCAACAACAACTTTGGAGTCCAGATCCATATCTCCGATGAACGGGGATATCTTCTCGACACGGGAGGCGGGATAAAGAATGCAGCTAAATTCCTTCAGGGAAACGAACCTTTCCTGGTGCACAATGTCGACATCATGTCAAACGTCGACCTGAGAAAGCTATACAACTGCCATCTGGAAACAAATCCGATCGCCACCTTACTGGTCAGCAAACGGAATACCTCGCGTTATCTACTTTTCAACAACGAGAACCGCCTGTGCGGATGGAGAAACCATGAAACCGGAGAGGTAAAATCTTATTATCCCGATTTCGATCCGAAGCTATATAATGAATATGCTTTCAGCGGTATCCATGTATTATCTCCGCAGATATTCGACTGGATGGAAGAATGGACTGGTAAATTCCCGATCATCAATTTCTATCTGTCTATTTGTGCCAAAGCAAATATCCACGCTTACGCAGCCGAAAACCTGCGATTACTCGATATCGGTAAGCCGGAAGCTTTGGCTAAAGCGGAAGAATGGGTGAAAAGCTTGTAATATAAAAGGATGGCTTTAGCCGGAAGTATTTCATACGATTCTGACTAAAGCCATTAACAAAGGCAAATAGTCTTTCAACTCCACACGCAAGAGTTTCAATGCCTGCTGAATACGGTAATCGACCGTTTTAGAGGAGACATTCAGTTTTTCTGCAATCTCATTATAAGTCATGTTTTGGAAGCGGTTCATTTCAAAAGCCTCCCGATAGGTTTCAGGCAGGCGGGACAAGGCGTTTTCAATGTTCCGGGTGAGTTCTTCCACAATATAAAAATCCGGATCTTCATATTGCGATTGCTGGTTTTCGTACATGGAACTGACTACCCGTTGTTTCAGCTCATTACGGTTTATCAATGTCAGGCATCTGTTCTTTACCGCTCTGAACAAATAGTTTTTGGGAGAAGACTCGATCACCTGCATGCTGCTGTTTTCCCAGAACCAAACCATCACATCCTGTACAATCTCCTGCCCGTCATCAAAATCGACAAATTGTTTCGCATAAGCACACAACAGAGGATAATAACGCATAAACAGGACATCAAATGCTTTCACATCACCTGCCTGGATCTTTTCAAAAAGAACCTCGTCAGTTATAATATCTGTGATTTTTGAAAGCATCTGGTAAAAAAGGATTAAGTTCTAGTAAGACTATGGTAAAAATGTTGATTATCTGCCTGTTTTTTGCACTTAAAAGCAAAGAATCAATTGATGTTTTTTATTAGAATAAAAACTTAATGCCCTTGTAATAGGTTAATATGTTGAAAAATGTTATTTTTGCATACATAATTGACATAGTCTTACTAGAACTCTTTCGCTTCATTAAAAAAATTATCTCAAAAAAACACTTTTTCATTTAGGAGGTATCTCTGTTCGTTAGTCTTTAATATAAAGAGACAAAATGGACATGCAAAAACATATAGACGAACATATATTTCTACGTTATTATACCGATTCACTTTCCGCTGATCAAAAGCAGGAAGTAGAGCAATGGCTACAGGAGTCTGAAGAAAATAGAAAACTGGCCCGTGATGTTCAGTACATCTATATGGCGGCTGACACTCTTAATACAATTAAAGAAGTAAATTCAGCAGAAGCGTTAGAGCAAGTAAAGAAAAGATTCCGCAAACCGAACAAAACGAATTATCTTGTCTGGTTTCAGAAAGTCGCAGCTATCCTTATTTTACCTTTACTGCTCAGTACTATTTATTTCGTTACTAAAAAAGAGCCGGTCGAATATATTGAAATCAAAACAAATCCCGGTATGGTCGCAGCCTTGAATCTGCCGGATGGTAGTAAGGTCTGGTTAAACTCCGGATCTTATTTAAAACATCCCCAGAAATTTACCGGCGACACCCGCACTGTCGAACTGGATGGAGAAGCCTATTTTTCCGTGCAGAAAGATAAATCAAAGAGATTTATCGTAAACACGCCTTTCGACCTGAAAGCTGAAGTGCTGGGCACAGAATTTAATATTGAAGCATATAAAGAAAGCAACCAGGTGACAACCTCTTTGGTTTCCGGTTCGGTCAAACTTTCTTTCCGAAACAAGAAGAATGAAGAAGAGTCGTTTATTATGAAGCCGGATGACGAAGTGGCTTATAACATAAAAACCAAGGGAATCAAGACAAACGCATCTTATCTACCGACACAAATAGCCTGGAAAGATGGTTTGGTTGTTTTCAGAAACACCTCTTTCGAAGAGGCTTTAAAAATACTGGATAAGCGTTTCAATACCCAATTTATCGTAAAAAACGATTTGTTGTATGAAAATTCTTTCACCGGAACTTTCAGTGGGCAGCATCTTATGCTTATTCTTGAACACTTCCGGTTATCGTCTGGTATTCAATACAAATTCATAGATCCGGAGATAAACCCGGACAAAAACAAAGTATCAGAAAAAACAATTGTCGAACTATATTAATTTTTTGTGTAACCTAATAAATACAGTATGAAAGCAACAGAACCTCCTTAAAACAAAACATACGGAAAAATATTGGCGTATTTTCCCGTATGAAAACCAACTGCAGGCTTGTTTGGCGACAAGCTTAGCAAATGAATTTTTTAACTCTAAAATCACTTACAAATCTATGACAAATTATTTTAGCATCCAACATTTCAGGATGGTGAATTCACCATTTATTATCCTGAAGAAAATACCATTATGTATGAGACTCACCGCAATAATGCTATTTGTATGCATTGGATTGGCATACGCCTCCGAAAGCTACAGCCAGTCGGCTACATTGTCCCTGAACGTTAATAACAAAACGGTACAGGACGTATTAGATGAAATAGAAAAACAATCGGATTTCCATTTCTTCTATAACAACAAACAAGTAAACACCAACCGTGTTGTTTCCATCAAAAGCAACAAGAAGAATGTTTTTAATGTATTGGAACAGCTGTTCAATGGAACGGATATCAGTTATAAGGTACTGGATAAGAGCATTATCCTTTCACCGAAGGAAGTACTTAGTGAAGCAAAAGTACAACAATCCATCAAAAATATCTCAGGAACAATTACTGATGCAAAAGGAGAACCGATTATCGGTGCTAATGTAGTGGAGAAAGGTTCTACCAACGGAACCATTACAGATATAGACGGAAAATTCAGTTTATCCGTGCCCAACAAAGCTGTATTGGTTATTTCCTACATCGGATATGCCGGCAAGGAAATCCAGGTTGGCGAACAGTCGACGATAAATGTCATTTTATCGGAAGATACAGAACTACTGGAAGAAGTGGTAGTAACAGCGTTAGGTATCAAACGTTCGGAAAAAGCACTGGGTTATTCCGTCCAGAAAGTCGGAGGGGATGAATTCACAACAGTAAAAGGTGCCAACATAGCCACCTCCCTTTCCGGTAAGATCGCGGGAGTTTCTGTGATCAATACAAATGCATTTAACGAAAGCTCAACGATCTTATTACGTGGTGAAAAACCACTTATCGTAATTGATGGTATCCCGTTTGAAAACACCGGGCTAAGCGATGTTGCAGCTGATGATATCGAATCGATGAGTGTATTGAAAGGTGCGACTGCCTCCGCCCTCTATGGAGAAAAGGGAGCTTCAGGAGCCATTATGATAACAACAAAGCGCGGAACGAAAGAAGGTCTGGCAGTCAGTGTAAACAGTAATACGATGTTCAATGCCGGATATCTGGTATTGCCGGAAGTACAATCATCCTACAGTAGCGGTTCCGGAGGTAAGTATTTACAGGAGTTGAGTGAATATGTCTGGGGGGATAAACTGGACATCGGAAGAAATGCCGTCCAATATGACCCTAACACGTATGAATGGAGAGAGATGCCTTTGGTATCAAAGGGTAAGAACAATTTCAATAATCTTTTGGAAACATCTTTCGTCACCAACAATAATGTGAATGTAACCTACAAAGGCAAGAACGGCAGTTTCAGAACCTCATTGACACATGTCTACAACAAAGGACAATTTCCTGGAAACAAATTGAATGATTTCACTTATACCGTTGCAGGAGATATGAAGTTTGGTAAATTTTCTCTGGATGCCTCTATCACTTATAACGGAAGTTACAGCCCGCAGTTCAGGGGAGAAGGATATGCCTGGGACGGATACCTTTACAATATGATTGTATGGACAGGTACCGAATTCGATATTCGTGATTTCAAAAACTACTGGAAAGAAGGAAAAGAAGATATCGAACAAAACTGGTTATACAAATATGACTATAATAACCCTTATTTCCTGGCAAATGAAGCGACAAAATCGCAATTAGAAAACCGTGCCAACGCACAAGCGACTCTCAATTATGAAATTCTGGATTGGTTAAAAGCAACTGCACGTGTGGGTTCCGATACTTACTCAAGAAAATTGGAATATAAAGTACCCCTTAGCGCCCGTAACAGCCAAACAGGTAAATTTGAGAAATATGAACGCAGAGGGTATGGTATCATAGGCGACGTTCTGTTGATCGCTGATAAAAAAGTGGGCGACTTCAATGTTGGCGGAATGTTAGGTATGGGATTAAACTATTACCAAAAAGACGAGTTCGATGCCAATACAAACGGAGGATTAACTGTTCCCGGATTTTATTCGCTAAAAGCATCGAAGGATCTTCCATCTGTGTCAACCACTGTAAAAACAAAACAGACAAACAGTGTTTACGGTAAAATCGATTTATCCTGGAAAAATGCGGTTTTCATCGAAGCCACAGGTCGTAACGACTGGGTTTCCACACTGGCAAAATCAGAACAATCCTATTTCTATCCATCTGTATCCGGTAGCGTTATCCTTTCGGAACTGGTCGATATGTCCGACTACCTGAGCTTTTTGAAATTAAGAAGTTCATGGACTATCACTAAAACAGCTGCCGATATATATGATATCAATAAAGTATACAAGATCACACAGAATGTATGGGACAGCAAATCTACTGCCGCCTATCCGACGATGATCCGTGATGCTACACTGGTTCCTCAAAAGGCAACTTCCTTTGAAGTGGGTGCTGCCGCTCATTTCCTGAGTAATCGTTTACGTTTCGATGTAGCTTATTATACCAAGTTAATGACTGATATCCAGCATGAATCTCCTTTAAGCTATACTTCCGGTTTTGAGAAAACGTTGAACAATTACGATGAAGAACGTATCAAAAAAGGATGGGAAGTAACCGTATCCGGTGATATTATCAAAACAAAAGACTGGAACTGGACTTCTTCTTTCAACTGGGGACGCGACCGCTACTATTATCATAAGATCGACGAGACTTATTCAACCGACAGACCTTGGGTAAAACCGGGCGAACGCTGGGACTGGTTTGAAGTATACGATTGGGAAAGGGATCCGCAAGGAAACATTGTACATAGCGGTGGTCTGCCCGTATTGAGCGATTATCCTACAAAAGCCGGTTTCGAACGTCCTAACTGGGTATGGGGTTTCACGAATCATCTGAGTTATAAAAATTTCACTCTTGATGTTTCTTTCGACGGACGTGTCGGAGGTAAGGCTTACAACCGTCTGGAACAAGCCATGTGGAATTCCGGAACACATATAGACAGCGATAATCAATGGCGTTATGACGAAGTCGTAAACGGAAAGACTAATTATGTAGGCCAGGGTGTAAAGGTTGTTTCAGGTTCCGTAAAATATGATTCTTACGGAAATATTCTGGAAGATACACGTGTATTCGCTCCCAACGACGTTGCCGTGTCTTACGAAGCCTATACAAAGAATTACCAACCCTGGAATGGAAGTAAAAGAATCCAGAACATTCATGATCTGACATTCCTGAAATTACGCGAATTGTCTATCGGATATAAATTGCCGGGAGAGGCTGCTCAAAAGATCGGTTTCGATAATATCCACGTCTCTCTGGTAGGACAAAACCTCTTCATCTGGTGCAAGGACTTCAAATATTCGGATCCGGATGCTATCACAGAAGATCACGAAGAGTTGCTGAATGCTCCTTCCATGCGTTATGTTGGTTTGAATATTAAACTTGATTTTTAAAAACTGAGTGATTATGAAACATATAAATAAATTTCTGTTATTATTCACAGCACTATCCATATTTACTGGTTGTGATAATTTTGAAAAACTTAATACAGACCCGGATACGGCAACAACAGTGCCCTCTTCTATGTTGGCAACCAAAGTTATCTACGAGGTTGTCCGTAAAGACCGCACCGTAAAGGAATATGTAAACGACGGTGTGCTGGCTAAACAAATCGTATGGAACGAAGGCGTTTCAGATTTGCAATACAACAATATCGGACGTGGCGATTTCGACGGCTTCCTACAGGTTGTCAATTGCAACGATATGGTAGCTAAGTCGCCCGGACAAAAAGGTTACGAAGGATTAGCCCTTTTCTCTAAAGCTTATCTTCTTTATTATATTTCTCTAAATATAGGAGATATTCCATACACCAACGCCGGTCAGGGGGAAGAAGGTAATCCCCGCCCCAAATACGAAACTCAGAAAGAAGTAATGCTGGGCATTCTCAATGATCTGGAAAAAGCTTATCAATGTTTCTCCGAAGCAGATGATATGGCATTCGAAGGCGATATTATTTTTAGCGGGAATAAGGAAAACTGGAAAAAAACAGTGACTGCATTCCAGTTGAAAGTATTAATGAACCTTTCCAAAAAGGAAAATGAGTCTGACCTGAACCTAAAATCCCGTTTTGCCGGAATCGTTCAGAATGGTTCTTTAATGACATCCAATGCGGACAACTTCCAATTGGTTTACAAAGACCAACAGGGAATGAAATATCCTTTCAACGATTTGACTTCCAACCAGACAAAATATGCAATGATGTCATCTGTACTGGTTGATCAAATGACAGAATACGGAGATTACCGTTTGTTCTACTACGGAGAACCCTCTATTGCCAAGATAAACGAAGGTAAAGAGGAAAGCGATTTTGATGCTTATGTCGGTGTCGACCCGTCTCTCCCCTATGGAGATGTATCGAAAGCACATGGAGCCAATTTATTTTGCCGGCCGAACCTCCGTTACATTTCCGAAAGTCATGTAGAAGGTGAACCGCTGATACGTTTGGGATACAGTGAACAGCAATTCCTTTTGGCAGAAGCTTGTCTACGTGGCTGGATTAGTGGGAATACCAGTGAGTATTATAAAAAAGGGATCGAAGCTCATATGAAATTTGTCAAAGATTATACACCGGAAGAATATGCACACGGACGTGTCATCACTAACGATTATATTGCATCTTACCTGGCTAATGATAAAATACAACTGACAGGTTCTTTTGAAAAAGATCTGGAAAAGATTATTATCCAGAAATATATTTCATATTATCTGCAACATACTTACGAAGCTTATTACGATTATAGAAGAACCGGTTATCCTGTATTGCCGATCAATCCGGAATCAAGTAAAAACGTAACAGCTCCGGATCGTATCCCTGTTCGTTATATGTATCCCGAAAGAGAATACAACTACAACCGTGAAAATCTGGAAGAAGCACTGAGTCGTCAGTTTGGTGGTAGCGATAATATCAACGACATAATGTGGATACTGAAATAAAACAGAAAGAACGTTATATTCTACCTAGAATAATAGACACTAACATTCTTTCCTCTATATCATGAATTATTATAAGGGATAGGAGAAATCCTATCCCTTTTTCACACAAAATGGTTACCTTTGGAGATACAAAAACACATCACATTAATATCATGAAATATCAGTATTACAAACGGCCATTCTTAGAGAAGGCATGCTTCTTTATTCTATTTCTACTCTGCTCATCCGTCACCCAGTCGATAGCCCAGTCTCCCGGCCAGAATCTCGCCTTACATCTCAATGGGAAAGATAACAATGTAAAAACGGGGATCCGAATCCTCGACGCACCCTTTACACTTGAAACATGGATCAAAGGGGATGATACATCCTGGAAAGATCAGGAAATTATTTTTGGAGGAGGTGAGTACAGCCAACTGAATATAACCGATTATCTCCCGCTCGTCATAGAAAAAGGGAAGCTTCATAGCACCCGGGCCGATCTATGGTCGAAGGAGACACTGGATGATCAATGGCATCATGTCGCTCTTACCTGCGACGGGACTGTCACCAGATTATATCTGGATGGCGAAGTAGCAGACAGTAAACCGGTTGCCGTTTCCGTGTTGCCCGGAGCTCTGGGAATAAACGAAAGCGATACGACATCTTTCGGTGGCCTTATGGACGAAGTACGCGTCTGGAATTCTGCCTTGTCTACCGAAATGATACGGGAATGGATGGGTAAACCGCTTACTCCCACTCATCCTCAATTCAAAACATTAATCGCTTATTACAATTTTGATGACGGGATAAATGATGTTTCCGTCAACTGGGTCGGAAAAGGAGACCAGGCCTATCATATACGCAACGGCCGGGTAGATTATAAAGGTACGATCCCTATGGCATATACCGTAGTAAACGACAATCCGAAATTCAGCTACACAGCCGATAAAACCCAGGAATTATTTAATGCAGTTGTAATAGACAGCGAATGGGATGCAGACCAAGGCACCCGTGACGATCAGATCCTGAAAGTAAGAATAGCAGTTACCGGTAATCAAGCACCATTATCCCTAACCGAATTGTCACTGGATCTGTCGGATATGACTTCCCTATCTGATATCTCTCGCGTACATATATATTATACTGGCAAAAACGCCCGTTCAAATACACGGACAGAGTTATTCGGGAACGGCAAAGCTCCTAAAGAGAAAATGACATTCAAAGCTTCCAAAGGAGAAATAAAATTGACACCGGGAATTAATTACCTATTGGTGACCGCCGATATTTCCGACAAAGCCACTTTCGGTAATAAGATAAAAATAAAGGTTCCTTCTTTCAAACTGGATAAAACGAATTATATTCCGGAAATAAGTGAAGGACTGATAGAGAAAAAAATCACCTGCAACAGCAGCAATAATCCCAACATTGTCAAAATCCTGCAATGGAATATCTGGCACGGAGGCCGGCATGTCGGAAATGACGGGCAAAGCCGGATCATCGACTTGTTAAAAGCTTCCCATGCGGATATCATAACCATGCAGGAAGGTTACGGCGGACAACAACGTTTTAAAGATTCGCTTAACAACAATATGCAGACTCCGGCATTAGACGATAACCTTGTACTCTTCAGCCGCTATCCGTTGGAAAAGATACCTACCGATAAAACATTCAACTCCAATCCGGGAAAAATAACATTGCCTAACGGACGTCAACTGCTCGTTAATGCTTGCTGGTTGCGGTATGCCTACCGTCCCGAATACTCCTGCAATTATCCGAATAGCGGACATGATCCGCGTATCTGGGTAGCAGAAGACTCGATCCGGGCTCTGGTCGACATGAAACATATCCTTGAAAAGGATACCAAGCCTTATCTGACAGACGACGAAACTCCTGTTATTATTGGAGGCGACTTCAATTCATGCAGCCATCTGGACTGGACAGCCGCTGCTGCTCCCTTGCATTATGGATATGGCCCGGTTCCATTCCCTACAACTCTCTACATGCAAAGCGAAGGGTATAAAGACAGTTTCCGTGAGATCAATCCGGATGAAGTAAACCGCCCGGAAGGAACATTCGCCGTTATCTACGGACAATTGCGGGTTAGCCGGATCGACTTCCTTTTCTACAAAGGGAAAGGAATAAAAGCCATATCTTCAAAGATAGTCAAGACGACTCCGGAGATAGACGATGTATGGGCTTCCGACCATGCTGC
The DNA here is from genome assembly GCF_000969845.1 of Parabacteroides sp. HGS0025. Taxonomy (NCBI): domain Bacteria; kingdom Pseudomonadati; phylum Bacteroidota; class Bacteroidia; order Bacteroidales; family Tannerellaceae; genus Parabacteroides; species Parabacteroides sp. HGS0025. The sequence continues at coordinate 947,964 of NZ_KQ033902.1, read as the reverse complement.
CGTTCTCACCACTTTTGAAGTATCTCCGTTATCCCATTAAAATCATATCATAAAGATAAACACATATGAAAAAAAGACTTATTCTATCGATCGGTATCCTGCTCAACCTATTAACGGTTACCGCCCAGGTACAACCTGTACAACCCCAGTTAACGGATAGCAAATCATTCTCCATGATCCTGCTCCCCGACCCGCAGAGTTACACCAAATTCGATGTAAACCAGCCCTTATTCGAACTGATGACCGCCTGGACGGCCAATAACAAGGAAAGGCTGAACATCGAAGCCGTTCTATGTACAGGCGACCTGGTTGAACAGAATGAAATCCGCATACCTGACGGAGTAAACGGCAACCAAACCAGCGAAGAGCAATGGAAAGCGGCCTCACAGGCTTTTGCCCGGTTGGATAATAAATTACCTTACGTGATCTGTACCGGAAATCATGATTACGGATACGAAAAGTCAGAAAATCGTTTATGCCGTTTTCCTGCCTATTTCCCTTCGGAAAGAAATTCCTGCTGGAGAAAATCATTGGTAGAAGTAGGGAACAACTATCAGGATATCCCGACACTTGAAAATGCAGCCTACGAATTCGAGACCGATACCTGGGGCAAAATACTTATCGTATCCCTGGAGTTTGCCCCCCGTGACGAAGTCATCGAATGGGCAAAGACCGTCACCGAAAAGCCGAAGTATAAAGACCATAAGGTCATTATACTGACTCACTCTTTCCTGTCATGGAACGGAAAACGTCACATAAAAGAGAACTACAAAGTATCTCCTGCCAACTACGGGGAAGCGATCTGGCAGAAACTCGTTTATCCTTCTTCCAATATCTGCATGGTCATCTGCGGACACGAATGTGAGATCGCCCCGTTCAAAGATAACGTTGCTTTCCGCGTGGATAAGAATGCGGCCGGAAAAGAAATACCGCAAATGATGTTCAACGCCCAGACTGCCGATGGTTTCTGGCATGGCAACGGTGGCGACGGTTGGTTGCGTATCATGGAATTTATGCCGGACGGTCAGACGATCAAGATAAAGACTTTCTCCCCGCTTTTCGCCATTTCGCCGACAACTGCCGATAAATCCTGGAGAACCGAGTCGTACGACCAATTCGATATCACTATAAAATAATAATAAAAGAAGCTATGCTAATTGGGTAATCGTCCCTATTTTACATACCTTTGAGGTACTAATACAAATTAAACACTTATCATGAAACAGAGAAACTTATTACTTATTCTGGTTTTAACCATTTTCACAATCAGTTCGGCTTTTGCCGCCAAACCAAAAGCTAAGCACGTAGTCTGGATCGGTCTGGACGGCTGGGGAGCTTATAGTGTAGAAAAAGCAGAGATGCCTGTCACCAAACAATTTATGAAAGAGGGCTCCTATACGTTGAAGAAACGTTCCGTATTACCTTCATCCAGTGCTGTAAACTGGGCATCCATGTTCATGGGAGCAGGACCGGAAATTCACGGATACACGGAATGGGGATCAAAAACCCCCGAACTGCCTTCACGCGAACTGAACAAGCATGGTATCTTCCCGACCGTTTTCCAATTGCTGCGCGACGCTCAGCCGAATGCTGAAATAGGTTGCCTTTACGACTGGGACGGTATCAAATATCTGGTGGATACCTTATCACTGAGTTACCATGCACAAGGCCCGGACTACAACAAACAACCGACCGTACTGTGCGAAATGGCCGTTAAATACATCACCGAGAAAAAGCCGACACTTACCATGATCGCTTTTGACAACCCCGACCATGTAGGACATGCCGACGGACACGACACTCCCGCTTACTATGCCAAGATAAAAGAACTGGACGGTTATATCGGTCAGATTGTAGAAGCAGTGAAAAAAGCCGGTATGTACGACGATACGATCTTCATTATCACAGCCGATCATGGTGGTATCAATAAAGGACACGGTGGTAAGACCATGCAGGAAATGGAAACACCCTTTATCATCGCCGGAAAGAATATCAAAAAAGGATATTGCTTCGATGATATCAGTATGATGCAGTTCGATTGTGCCTCAACTGTTGCCGAAATCTTCAACCTGCAACAACCGCAAGTATGGATCGGCCGTTCGATGCCTGTTTTTAAATAATAAATCTACGAGAAGATGAAACAGTTATTTTTTTGTATCATATTCCTGCTGGTCGGCCTATTGAACGGCAACGCCCAACAGCCGTCACTGAAATTCAACAAGGACGGTAAATTTAAGATCGTACAATTCACCGATGTACATTATATCCATAACAATCCGAAGTCGGCCATTTCGATCGAAAGGATCAATGAAGTGCTGGATGCAGAGAAACCGGATCTGGTGCTTTTCACCGGTGATGTGATTTATGGTCAACCGGCCGAAGAAGGTATGCGTACCATACTTAACCTGGCAGCCAAACGTCAGATACCTTTCGGTATGACATTCGGTAACCATGATAACGAACAAGGCCTGACACGCACACAGTTGTTCGATATCATCCGAACGATCCCTTACAACCTGACAGACTCTGTTAAAGGTGTATCGGGAGCCAGCAATTATATTCTTCCGATCAAATCATCGAATGGAAATAAAGATGCCGTCGTGCTTTATTGCATGGATTCTCACTCTTATTCCCAGATAGAAGGTATCGGCGGATACGATTACATCAAGTTCGACCAGGTGCAATGGTATCGCGATAACAGTGCCAAATTCACGAAACAGAATGGAGGAACACCTGTCCCTTCCCTGGCTTTCTTCCATATCGCTCTGCCCGAATATAATCAGGCAGCTTCGGATGAAACAGCGATCCTGGTAGGAACACGTAAAGAGAAAGCCTGCGCTCCGCAACTGAACTCCGGACTGTTTGCTTCCATGAAAGAAATGGGAGATGTTCAAGGTATCTTTGTCGGCCACGATCACGATGACGATTATGCCGTTTACTGGAAAGGTATCTTACTGGCGTATGGCCGTTACACCGGAGGCGACACGGTTTACAACAACCTGACAAACGGTGCACGCGTAATCGAAATGACTGAAGGTGAAAACGGTTTTAAAACCTGGATCCACCTGAAAGGTAACGAAATCATTAACAAGGTAAATTATCCTTCCGACTTTATTAAGAAGAAAGATTGATCCTGTTCCTATACAAAACAAGAAGCCCTCTTCGCTGCATGAGCAAAGAGGGCTTTATTATTTTCATTGTTCAACTAACTCCGGAGAGCAGGGGAACCAAGCCCAGAAGGTAGATCCTACACCGGGAGTTGAAGTAAATCCGACTTTTCCCCCCGCCGATTCTACAATCGCTTTGGAAATGGTTAACCCTAATCCTGTTCCCTGTGCAAACTCATTGAGCTTTTCGAACCGGGCAAAGACCTTATCATGTTTTTCCTCGGGAATACCGACTCCCGTATCTTCTACATAGATACGGATTCCTTTACCATCAATCGAGTATCCCATTTTTATATGTCCGGCTTTAGTACATTTCACGGCATTGGTCAGGAAATTCATCCAAACCTGCTTGAGCCGGCTTCTATCCAGAAGAACTAAACAATTCGGTGAAGAATCGTCCATACTGAATTCAACGGCGGAATTTGTAACCTTCGGCAGAATTGTCGTATATAATTCACCGGAGACTTTTGCCAGGTTAAACTGCTCACATTTACGGTCGAGAACGCCTGACTCTATCTTGGATAGATCAAGAATATCGTTAATCAGACGTAGCAACAACTCATTATTAGACAAAATGATACCGGCATATTCCTCTTTTTCCTCCTGATCATCGCAGGTTGTCAGTAGTTCGGAGAAACCGACAATAGCATTTAAAGGAGTGCGTATCTCATGACTCATATTAGCCAGAAAAGCAGATTTAAGCCGGTCGGAAAGTTCCGCCTTTTCTTTCATTTCCTTCAGCTCCTGGATCATCTTTTCCCATTTCGTATTATTGATCGTTATGCCGGTGTAACGGGTAACGCACCCTTTCAGATCTCTTTCAACCTGAATACCAGTGACCAGTAAAGTCTGCCATTCATCATCCCATTTCGTCTTAGAGCGGTATTTCAAATTAAAATCTCTGTCAACACCCTGACGCATGTGGTCGATATAGTTGTGGACACAATCGATATCTTCCGGATGGGCAACTTTCAGATATTCATCCGGATTAATTGTTTTTTCCGAATGATAGTCATTTACCGGATCATTGAATGCCCTGAATTGGTCGCTCTTTACATCAAAATCCCAATAAGACATACCTACCGTCTTGAAGGTAAGTTCTATTCTATAATTTCTTTCTCTAAGTTCCCGGTTTAATTTCTGTAATTTGGGAATGTTTTGCCTGAAGCCTGTAAAGCGTATGATATTCCCCTCTTCATCACGTTCAAAAGGGACGCCTATAATATCACAATATTGCCAGGTGTCATCATATTTGGTTTGCATACGGCATGTGATATTAAAGGTATGGTCTCTTCCTTCGGTCATAGACTGTACTGTTGCTTGTACCGAGGGACGGTCTTCCGGATGTATAACATCCATATATTCCGAGACATCCAATAAACGATCGCTGACATAGTCGTTGACCGGATCATTATACGATTCGAACTTTTGGTTCCGCACATCAAAATCCCAATGGACGATATTGCTGACTTTCATAGCCAACTCACGTTTTGCAATCAGATCCTGTGTCTTCTTTGCCATTTGTATTCTTTCCGTCACATCCAGTTGTGTCCCGATAATCTGCAACCTTCTCAGATGCTCGGAAGATAACCGCATACGGCTTTCATAGAAACGATATTGCTGCTCCTGCTCATTATAAAAGCGCAATGTGATCTGTCCCGTTTGAATTTCCTTATTTATCAGTTGTGAAAAAAGCTGCTTCAGGGGAGCATGATCCTGGGGATGCAACATCTTCAGTGCATTCTCGATCGTCATAGTCTCACCCGATACAGTTTCCCCATACAGCGGAGTAAAAACTTCCTTACGTACATCATATATCCAGGAAGCCATATTAGCGGCATCCATAGCCATTTCCAGATTTTTCTTGGTTTCTTCCGTACGGTATTCCGCTTCTCTCACAGCCGTTACATCATTGGCCAGCAATATATGCCCGATAATTCCTCCTTTTTTACCCCTTATAGCAACAACCTGTACGTTATAAATCATCGTACTCTTATTGCTAGAAGAAAAGTATGCGTCGCTATTTATCTGGTCAAAATCATATTCAAACTCCAAAGAGATTTTCTCTCCGTTTTTTACCTGAGCCTTAAGAGTATCGTCCATATAAGGACTGTTAAACAAGTTGACCGTCCCTACCACCGTTGCCCGGTCAGCTATGCCGTACATACGTAAAGCATAGTCGTTGACGCTACGCAAAAGACCTTCTGCATCATATATTTCAATACCTATTGGCAGGTAGGCATAGATACTTTCCGTGAACAGATATTGATCTTCTATTAATTTGGATATTTCCTCCTCAAAAAAAGCCTGCTCATCTTTACCTGATTCCGTTTCATTTTCTCCAGCTTGTCCCATTCGTCCCTTCTTTAGTCTATTCTGATACACAAATGCGTATATTAATCCGCCTAATTATATACGTTTTAATTTTCATGCGCTATAAGATAGTTACAAATGTATATGAATAAAATAACACAAAAAAGCCCTGAGAAGAAAATTGTTGAAAAACAACAACTTTTTCTCATTCCGGCTTAAGTACCACGCCTAAACTCTTCTTTCCATCCATCTTGATAACGATCGGTTTATCAAAATGAACATGCCGCAGATACTCCGTATCCTCGACAGCCGGCAAGGCATTCAGGTAGGCCTCATCGAACCAGCCGTCTCCCTTGAACGGATTGATGGTGAAATATCCGACACCGAAAGAGGTCAGGTTCTGGAAGAAGTGCGTTCCCTGGCTCGGATCGACACGGTAGTTCTCAAGACCACATTCCACTATTACGCGGGCATTGCTGATATGCGGCCACTTCACCGGAATACCCAACCAGTGGTCGCTGCTTCCCCAACGTCCGGGGCCGACCAGTACATAGTTTTTTTCCTCTTCGGTAAAGCGTCGGTTCAGTTTCTCTATTTCATAAGCGATCAGCTGATTGTTCGATGAATTGAAAGCACCGCTTTTCACATAGATAATATCCTGTACATCCGTTACGATGCCATGTCCGAGCACGCTGGTAGACGACAGGATCATCTCTTCGTTCTGCACCTGCGTCAGATCCTCATCCATAATCTCCTTATTATCTACGATCGGCCGGATCTGAAGGAGATAGAAGGTTGCCTTATCGTGATTATTCGGATCGACATTGACGGCGAACTCGATCTCGACGGGACGTCCCATCTCTTTCTGCCCGATACTGAGTAATTCATCCAGGGTCTTGGCCAAAGGGAATACATCATGTTGCAGGATATTGACGAAAGACAGGATTTTCCGTCCGCCGGAATAATAACCGTCGCGGATAATCTGATCGTAAGGATCGTAAGTAGAAACAATATATTTCAGGGAACCGTCTGCGTCGGCCTCTTTCAAGCCCAGGCGCGTCAGATTAAACGAGTCGTCGATAGAAAACTGTTCCGCCAGGTTCTTCAGGTCGAGCGCATAAAAACGGGTTTGCGTTTCCCGAAGGGCGAAATCCATCGTACTCATTTGCAAGATATTGTGCGGGTGACGCGGGGAGAAACGCAATGTCTGTCCGCCATCCACGATATATTTACCCAGTCCGAGGGCGATATTGGCAATGCCATCTTCCGCCTTCTCGTTGCCGATCGGGTAGAAATTCAGTGAACGGGCCACACCGGAAATAGTCGGGTAGAAATGATCGTTGTAACGGTTTCCTACCACTTCCTGCAACACGACCGCCATCTTCTCCTGGTCGATCAGGTTGGATGTTGCCGTCATATACGCCTTACTATCACGATAAAAGACGGAAGCGTACACCGCCTTGATGGCATCGCTCAGAATACGCAGCATCTCATATTTATCTTCCATGCGGGGAACCATATAGGTAGAATAAATCCCGGCGAACGGTTGATAATGCGAGTCCTCGAGCAGGCTGGACGAACGGACGGCAATCGGGCTCTTCACCACATCGAAGAAAGCCATCAAATCGTCGATCAGGCTGGCCGGCAGACTGGCACGAAGGAAGTATTTAAGGATCGTCTCATCGTCCGCATCACTCAGGGCGATGGGCAGCAACTCGTTCGTTTCCATAAACTCGTCGAAGATGTCGGTACATATCACGACCGTCTTCGGTATGTTGGTATTGAAGTTCTCCGTTTCCAGTTTGGGGTAACGTTTCACCATCGCCCCCATAAAGGCCAGGCCTCTACCCTTTCCTCCCAGCGAACCTTCGCCGATACGGGCAAAGTTACTGTATTCGTCGAAACGGTCTTTCTGGTAGATGGCTACTACACCGGAGTTCTTCATCCGGCGGTATTGCACGATTAGGTCGAATATCAGTTTACGAGCCTCATCCATATCTTTATAGTCGCTCACATCCACCCGCTTCAACACCTCTGCGGGCGGAAACATGGCACGCGAATAGAAGAAGCGAGAGAAATGGTTGCGCGAAAGATGGTAGACCAGCGAATCGTCGGGGATCTGGAAGACTTTCTTCTGCAAATCCTTCAGGTCTTTGATACGCATGATCTCTTCCTTTGTCTGCGGATTAAGGATCACGAAGTCGCCGAACCCGAAACGTTGCATGATCTTCTTACGGAGATCCTGCGGGTAACTCTTCGAATTCTTATCGATAAACGAAGCTCCCAACTCTTTCGCATATACCTTATTGCACGACTCGGACGACTCCAGGACAAAAGGAATGATCAGCCCCGTCTTACGGACATACTGCCCGAACTTATACCCGGCATAAGGATCTTTCACCCCGTCGTGCATGAAACTCATATCCGAAACGATACCGAGCATATTATCCCGGTACTGGTTAAAAATGCGGACAGCTTCCTCATAATTACGGGCCAGCTTGATCTTTGGACGCCCACGCATACGCAAGGTACGCTGATGACCGTTCAATGCTTCCTGCGCAAACATCTGGCTCTGCTCCAGCACGAATTTATATAAATGTGGCAAAGCCGAAGAATAGAAACGGATAGAGTCTTCCACCAGCAGGATGATCTGCACGCCGACACTCTTCGTATCGTCGGGCGCATTCCATTTATCCTCTATCAACTTGATGATGGCCAGCAACAGCTCCGCATTACCCAGCCAACTGAACACATAGTCGATCGCGCTCAGGTCTTCGTTGGCAATACGTTTGGAAACTTCCTTCGAGAAAGGTGTCAGCACCACGATCGGAATATTAGGATAATGCACTTTGATTTCTTTGGCCGCCGCAAAGATGTCGCGGTTATCCATATTAGGCATACAGATAATCAGTTCAAAGTTGCGGTCTTTCAGCTCGGCAAGTGCCTCTTCTTCCGTTGTCACCTGGGTAAAACGGGGAGGATAACGAAGGCTCAGCGAAGTATATTCGTTAAATATCTGTTCGTCTACCCGCCCATCGTCTTCCAACATAAAGGCATCATATTTAGTGGCGATAAGCAATACATTATATATACGCTTATTCATTAGATTGGCGAAGGATGTGTCTTTAAACACAAGGTTCTTAAAGTCCGGTATTCCGCTCATAATGATTTTATAGAGTTATATACGCCCAAAAGTAAGGAAAAAATCAAATCCGATGCAGAGTATTAAGATTTTTCTCCCGACATTCTATTCTTTTCCTCTCTATTCACTAATATTTTTCTCCTATATTTTTTTCTTTTGAGCATGCTAAAAATTAATTTTGACCATGCTAAAAATCAATTTCGAGCTAGCTCAAAATTAAATTCATGCTAGCTCAAAAGTATAAAAATACGTATGTTAAAGATTAGAATATGCCTGATAAATAATTAGTTTCCCGGCACTTTGATACTAGTTGGACGAAGGGTAACCGAAAACGTCTGCAATATATGCATCAATAACATATCCTGAACTGTCAAAAAGAAAGCAAAAAGCTTGGTCAATCCGTAGAATTCCCTACATTTGCCTACATAATGTTATTCCTTAAAAAGCAATAAACGCTATGAAAACAGAAGTTATTTTATCTGCACTGGAAGCAAAGCACCCGGGTGAAAAAGAGTACTTGCAGGCCGTGAAAGAAGTTCTTTTATCAATAGAAGAGGTTTATAACCAGCATCCTGAATTCGAGAAAGCGAAGATCATCGAGCGTTTGGTTGAACCGGAACGTATCTTTACTTTCCGTGTACCCTGGGTAGACGATAAAGGTGAAGTACAGGTTAATTTAGGATACCGCGTACAATTCAATAATGCGATCGGCCCGTATAAGGGAGGAATCCGTTTCCACCCGTCTGTAAACTTATCCATTCTTAAGTTCCTGGGTTTTGAACAAACATTCAAAAATGCGCTGACTACATTACCGATGGGTGGTGGTAAGGGCGGTTCAGACTTTGCTCCCCGCGGAAAGAGCGATGCAGAAATCATGCGTTTTTGCCAGGCTTTCATCATGGAGCTGTGGCGTAACCTGGGGCCTGACCGCGATGTTCCGGCAGGTGATATCGGCGTAGGGGGCCGCGAAGTAGGTTATATGTACGGAATGTATAAGAAACTGGCACGCGAAAACACCGGTACATTTACTGGTAAAGGTATGGAATTCGGCGGTTCTATCCTTCGCCCGGAAGCTACGGGATATGGCGCCCTTTACTTCGTACATCAGATGCTTGAAACTCATGGCATCGATATAAAAGGAAAAACAGTGGCCGTTTCCGGTTTCGGAAATGTGGCCTGGGGAGCAACAAAGAAGGCGACAGAACTGGGTGCCAAAGTAGTTACGATCTCCGGCCCTGACGGATATGTGTATGATCCGGACGGTATTTCGGGCGACAAGATCGAATATTTGTTGGAATTGCGTAACAGCGGTAACGACATCGTGGCTCCTTATGCTGAGGAATATCCCGGTGCAACCTTCTATCCCGGTAAGAAACCCTGGGAACAGAAAGTGGATATCGCCCTGCCTTGCGCTACACAAAACGAACTGGATGCAGACGATGCCCGCAAACTAATAGCGAACGGTACTTTATGTGTGGCTGAGGTTTCAAACATGGGTTGTACAGCTGAAGCTGTCGATCTATTTATCGAACACAACCAGTTGTTTGCTCCGGGTAAAGCCGTTAATGCCGGCGGTGTAGCTACTTCGGGATTGGAAATGACACAGAATGCCATGCATATCTCCTGGACTGCCGCTGAAGTGGATGCCAAACTGCACCAGATCATGAGTGCGATCCACGAACAATGCGTAGAACACGGTAGAGACGGTAAATATATTAACTATGTGAAAGGTGCAAACATTGCCGGCTTCATGAAAGTGGCCAAGGCGATGATGGCACAGGGTATTGTATAAGCTATACATTATTAAATAGAAAAAGTCCGGAATATGCGTTCCGGACTTTTTTATGTTATACAGGAGAGATCGGCTTTACTTCCGGACTTTATCGGGGTTCTTCGCGAGGAAATCCTTCCAGCCGGAATATTTCTTTTCCGAGATCGGGTTATTCGTCTGGAAATAATGGCAAACGGCGGCCGCCAATCCGTCGGTGGCATCCAGTTGCGGCAACATCGACTCTTGCGGAATATGCAGGAAACGTTGCAACATTCCAGCAACCTGTTCTTTAGCTGCGTTACCATTACCGGTGATAGACATCTTGATCTTCAGCGGGGCATATTCAAAAATAGGGATTTCGCGTTCAAGGGCAGCCGCCATAGCTACGCCTTGTGCCCGTCCCAACTTCAGCATACTCTGCACATTCTTTCCGAAGAAAGGGGCTTCGATAGCCAACTCATCGGGATGATACTGATCGATCAAAGCCAATACCCGCTCAAAGATCTTTTTCAGACGAAGGTAGTGATCTTCATACTTATTTAGTTGCAGCACGCCCATAGCTTCGAGCTTCGGCTTATTCCCTTCGATCTTCAGGACACCATATCCCATCACGATCGTTCCGGGGTCTATACCAAGTATGATACGGTCTTTGATCATAGATCCAGTGCTATATCTTCCAGTAGCGTACTGAAACCGACAATCTTAGGGCCAAAACGTTGCACCAGCTCCTGTTGCAGGGCACGGCCTTCATTCTGCAACCAGTATTCCAGTGTCTCATAGTTCTTTACATGGAACTGAACCGAGTAACTGGAAGCCTCTTCCGTTTCATCCTGCAGGATACGACGCAGATAGGGAGTCATCAGAAAACCGCTTGCAGCAGCTCTGGGAATATAGTCTTTCTTGAGATAATCCACGCATTCGGCAAGGATATCATTCTCTATATTAAATGTTGTATTATAAATAATCATCGCTTTTCGTATAAAATTCTTATACAAAGATAGTGCTAATATCAGGAAAAGCCCTATATTTGCACTCGAAAATAAACAACGGGGGATTAGCTCATCTGGCTAGAGCGACAGACTGGCAGTCTGTAGGTGATCGGTTCGAGTCCGATATTCTCCACATGAACACCATAAGAAAGCGACATTGCTTCTTATGGTGTTTTTTATATCCCTCAGCCCTTGCTTGCAACTAAAATATAGTTACATTTGTAAAAACAAAAGCAATGGGTACTAAGGATAAACTGATCGATCGCTTTACAAGCCAGCCGTCCGATTTTACTTTTGACGAGTTAGAAAAGCTATTGAAGCATTTTGGATATGAAAAGTCCAATAAAGGTAAGACGTCCGGCTCAAGGGTTGTCTATAAAAACGCAGACAAGCGTCCGATCATGATACATAAGCCCCATCCGGGAAATATTATCAAGCTATATGCAATGAAGCAAGTACTCAATGATTTAGTTGAAGCTGGATTTATTAAAGAGAAGTAAGAAAGCACAATAGATAAGTTAAAAACAGGGCGGCAACCTGATAAATGCGGCATAAACAAATGAATACATTAACTTACAAAGGCTATATCGGTTCTGTGAACTTTAGTGAAAAGGACAACGTCTTTTTCGGTAAAATAGAGGGTATAAACGGACTTGTGAACTTTGAAGGCGAAAGCGTAAAAGAACTTACAGCGGCTTTTCATGAAGCAGTAGATGATTATTTGGCTTACTGCGAAGAAGAAGGGATAGAGCCTCTTAAAAGTTTTTCCGGCTCTTTGAATGTTCGCATATCTCCTGAGATACATAGCCGGATTGCATTGCTTGCCAAACAAGCCGGGGTATCTATCAACGCATTCATTAAACAAGCTTTGGAAAAGCAAATAGCCTCTATGCTATAGATTGAACTAAAAGTCGATCATACGAAAAAAGGCTGCTCCTGAATTATCATGGAACAGCCTTTATTATTTTACCTGTCTATATCTATCAGCTTTTTGCCAATTCCGACTCTATCGGGTCGTCATACTGCTTCTGTAGTTTGTGGAGTTCATCTTTTAGTTGTTTGATGATCTCTTCGTTGCCCGGTTCGTTATAGATGTTCTTCATTTCCATCGGGTCGTTCTGCAGGTCGTACAATTCCCATACATCGATGTCGTTGTAGAAATGGATCAGTTTGTAACGATCCGTACGAACTCCGTAATGGCGTTTTACCATGTGCTCTGCCGGATATTCGTAGAAATGGTAATACAATGAAGTACGCCAGTCTTTCGGATGTTCGCCTTTCAGCAGCGGCAGGTAAGAATCTCCCTGGATATCTTCAGGTACCGGAGCACCGGCCAGTTCAAGGAACGTAGCCGCATGGTCGATATTCTGAACCATTTCAGGGATATCACCCTTTATGCCTCCCGGATAACGTACCAGCATCGGCGTGCGGAAAGACTCTTCATACATAAAACGTTTGTCGAACCAACCATGTTCGCCCATATAGAAACCCTGGTCGGACGTATAAACGATGATGGTATTATCCAGCATATCGTTCTTTTCCAGGTAATCCAGTACGCGTCCCACGTTGCGGTCTACCGAGTGGATCACACGGATATAATCATGCATATACTGCTGATATTTCCATTCGGCCAACGCCTTATCGCTCAGCTTTCTCTCTTTGAAGTCCTTGATGATCGGGTCGTAATGTTTATCCCAGGCAGCTTTCTGATCGGGATTCATCCGGTTATACATCGCACGGCCGGCCTTCTCCAACCCTGTCTTGGTATGGATTTCGTTCTCTTTATCGGCCAGTTTCAGGTCATAAACAAGATCCATATCCTCGATAATACTCATTTCCTGCTCGGAAGCGGCAATGCGGCCTTCGTACTTATCGTAGAAAGTTTCGGGGATAGGGAATACAACGTCGTTATACAGATCCAGGTCACAAGTATCGGGCATCCAGGTACGGTGCGGAGCCTTGTGATGCAGGAGCAGACAGAACGGTTTATCCTTGTCCCTTTTCTGATCCAACCAGTCGATAGCCAGGTCGGTCGTTATATTGGTGGCGTATCCTTCAATCTGTTTCTTTTCCCCGTTATCGATGAAATACGGATTGTAGTAATCCCCTTGTCCGATCAGGATATTCCAGTAATCGAATCCTGTAGGATCGGAAGTAAGGTGCCACTTACCGACAATAGCAGTCTGGTAACCGGCTTGTTTCAATAACTTCGGGAAAGTCTGCTGTCCGCCGTTGAACGTCTTTGTGTTGTCGGTAAAGCCATTCTTATGGCTATGCTTACCGGTCAGCAGGCAAGCGCGGCTCGGCCCGCTTAACGAGTTGGCTACAAAGCTGTTTGTAAAACGGACTCCTTCTTTGGCGATACGGTCAATATTAGGCGTCTCGATGAACCGGTTATCGTACGCACTGATTGTCTGGTACGAATGGTCATCACACATGATGTAGAGGATGTTCATGGGCTTTTTGCTCTCCTCCTTTTCCTTGCAGGAGGGCAGCGATGCCAACATCGCTGCTCCTGTCAAAGAAAATAATACTGTAGATCTAACGTTTTTCATATATCTTGCTTATATAAATGAGTTTACCAACCCGGGTTCTGCTCCCATTTACCTCCTGTCAATGACAACATACGAGGTTGAATAGGTAACAGATAGTCGCGACCGACGTTAAAACGCCATCCTTGCTCATAACCGGCCGGATTGCTGGGCACTACATAACGCAGTGCATCGCCCGGTTTCCCTGTCAGGAAAAGGTTATTACCGGAAGACTGGTCGTAAACCAGTTTGCCGTCGTATTCGGGATGCTCTTGCAGGTTGCTTCCTACAAAAAGTGCCCCTTTCGGCCACTGACCGACAATAAGCTCTTCTGCAGCAGCCCAACGCAGGATATCTTCCAGGCGACGGCCTTCGCAAGCTTTTTCAATACGACGTTCACGGCGGACAGCCTGAATATATTTATTTAAATGACGGAAAGGATAATCAGATTCCTGATTGTACTCCCGATCAAAGTCAACGGCAGGCATACCAACGCGATCACGTAACGGTTGCAAAGCTACAATAATATTCTGAGAATTCGCAGCTCCGTCCAACTCAGCCATCGCTTCGGCATAATTTAACAGGATATCGGCATAACGGAACTGTATTGCCGGAGTCGCTCCCTTGAACTCAGCATCCAAACTACCGGTATAGTCGATCTGCACATGCTTCAGCAAGGAATAACCTGTCATATTCTGGTTATAGGCAGAAGAACCGATCAGCGGCGGTACCTGATAATAAGGAGCGGTATCATCCGGACGCAATTGCTGTCCCGGTGCACAAATCGTTTGTACCAGACGCGGGTCGCGTACGGTTGGCAATAGTTCGTTTCCGAATACTTTCTTGGCTTCTACCCGTTGCGTTCCGACAAAAGGTTTCCCGTCGATAGTCAGATAGTCGTCTACCAGTGACGAGGTCACTCCGACTCCACCGCCACCCTGGTTCAGGTAACGGTTCACGTTGTTACCTACCTGGTCACCGTCATACATCTTAAACCAAAGCACTTCCGGGTTATTCGACAGATCGGTAGTCTGGAACACTACGCGATAATCGTTCGTAGTATTTCCGGTGGTATATAACTTCCATACGCCACGATCCATCACCTCTTTAGCGGCAGCGGCAGCCTGGGTGAAATAGCTCTTTATCTTTTCGTCCGTCACAGAAGGATCGAAGAACTTATCTCCTTTTGCCTTATGGTATTTCTCCCACGTACCTTCAAACAAAGCGACTTCGCTTTTCAAGGCACGGGCCACATCCCTGTGTACACGCATAGACGCGCTGTTGTTCTGTTCTTTCAGATACATGATCGCTTTATCCAGGTCAGCCAGGATACTATCGGCCACAACCGTACGGCTATCGCGGGCCAGTTGCATTGCTTCTTCGTTCGGGTCGAGCGGCTCACTTATCCAGGTAAGCGGGCCGTAATCCACAAACATCTTATAATAGTACCAGGCACGGAAATAATAAGCTTCCCCTACATACTGATTATAATCGGCACTTCCTTCTTCCGCACAGTTGCCCAGGTTACAAAGCAGGAAGTTCAGGTTACGGATACCTGTATAGTTTGCCAGCTTGGAAGCACCGCTTAACGTGGTCTCCCCTGCCAGACGGGTACTTACCGAACTGGACGACATATTATCGCTATGCGTATCATACCCGGCAATATTTCCTCCACCACCGGCACCGAAGTCCTGCGCACGCAAACCGCTACCATAAGCCGCACCGGTCTGGTAGAACTGATCCAGATAGTTTCTCATTTCCCCGGTGCTGCTGAAAGGCTGTGCAGTAGAAAGCACACCTTCCGGCATTTTATCCAAATCAAAGCAAGACGTAAGGCTGAAAGCCAGGATCAAGCCTAAAAATATATTTCTTTTTTTCATAACAACTCTAAATTATAAATTAACAACCAAACCTACAGACAGAACACGGTTCATCGGATAGTTCTTACCACCTTCACTGGTATAATCATTTTTTGTATAGATCGATTCAGGGTCGAACATGCCTTTCAACTTTGTAAAAGTCAGCAGGTTCTCACCGGAGAAGAATACCTGAGCCTTCTGTAATCCGACTTTATTTGTCCAGATAGTAGGCAGATCATAGCTCACTGTCAGGTTTTTCAGGCGGCAATAAGCACCGCTCTGGATATACCGGTCGCTGGTAGTCATTGTTTTATCGCGGAACGGAACAACACCGCCTGCCGTATGGATATAAGGCTTCGGATAATAAGCTCCAGGATTGGATTCACTCCAGTAATCCAGGTGTTCCTTGAATACGGTAACCTGTGCATACGGGCCGCTACCCCAGAAATAAGCACCTGTACCCGGATTCCAGTCGCGTTTGCCGACTCCCTGGAACATCATGCTCAGGCTGATACCTTTCCAACTGATAGAACCATTCACGGTATATTGATAACGCGGGGTCGTATTACCGATCACCGTCATATCGCCCATATCGTCTAATGTGTTGGTACCGTTGTTCACTTTGTTGTCGCCATTCAGGTCGCGGTATTTAACATCGCCCGGTGTCCAAGGCTTACCGCTGATAAATGACAGGTCGTATTTTTCATTATAAGCATCCGCTTCTTCCTGTGTCTGGATCAGGCCATCGGCACGATAGCCCCAGATCTCACCCACCTTCTTGCCGGTGTACCAGTTATCTTTGGGATTCGTTCCGGTCGGGTTGGCATATTCGGTTACTTCCGAAATGGCATCGGAGATTGAACCGCCGACAGAGTACTGGATATCAGAACCGATCTGTCCGCGATAGTTCAATGCCAATTCCCAACCCCGGTTACGCATACGTGCGTTATTTGTTTTAGGAGCATCGGCTCCGAAGAAATCAGGGAAATCGACTCCCGGGCCTAACATATCTTTTGTATCGCGCTGGAATACGTCGAGCGTACCGGTCAATGTATTTCCTAAGAAGCCGAAATCGATACCGATATTCTTACTTTCTACTTTTTCCCAGGTCGTATTCGGATTCACTACCCCCGGAGCTTTTGTAAAGACATGACGTCCGTCGGAGAAGATATAATTACCCAGACCATCATTCAACGCCATCGTTGCAGCAAACGTATAAAGGGCTGCACCGGCCTGATTCCCCAACAAACCATAAGAAGCACGGAGCTTCAGGTTCGATAATACATCCGTCACAGAGCTCATGAACTCCTCGCGGGTGATATTCCATCCCAGTGAAACGGAAGGGAAGAAACCCCAGCGGTTGCCGGAAGCGAAACGGGAAGAGCCATCGTAACGGCCATTCAGTTCCACCAGGTAACGTCCGTCATAATCATAATTGATACGTCCGAAGAAACCGCGGGTAGCCCAACCGTTGCGGGTATCGACCACCGTTTTGTCGCCTGTTCCCATACCGACGTTCGGATTAGTGGTTGAATACAGTCCTGTAATAGAGTTCTTCATCAGGCTGTAGCTGTAATCTTCTTCCTGAAAACCGGCCATCAAAGTGAAGTTATGCTTTTCGGCCAGTGTGAAAAGATAATTTGTATATAAGTTAACCGACTGATAACGTGAACGGTCATAGCTGCGGGTAAACTTACCGTCGGGCGACATGCCTAACTCCGAACGTACTCCCAGGGAAGTGCTCACACCGTCGGCACCATAAATAAGCGGGCTGACATTCAGCGCTTCATATTCCTTATTACCCATCTTATAGGTATAGTCGAAGAATATAAACCAGTTCTTTAGCGGATTGATTTCGAGACCGGCTGTGATATTCATGTTGTCGCGCTGCGTATTCGTATAAGTACCGCTTTGCAGATAAGGGATCATAGTCAGCTCCGTAAAGTTTCCGTTCGGGTCGACCGGAGAAACCGTCGGACGGAAACGCGCCAGTGAATGATAGAAACCTTCGCTGATACCGCCATCACCAAACGGCGTATTCTGGTCGGAATGCATGAACTTGGTATTCACTTTCAGCTTCATCCAGTTGGTCAGCTGCGAAGTAATATTGGCTGCGAAATTATAACGTTTATAATCCATATCGGCATAACGAAGGATTCCGTCTTCCGAATAGTATCCGCCCGAGATATAATACTGTGCCGCTTTACCGCCACCGCTCAGGCTGATATTATGGTTCTGCTTGAACGCCCAGTTCTTGTAATGCAAATCGAAATAGTCCACATTACCTACACCTGACTCCGAGTTCTCGAAAGCCGGGTTCATATTTGCATTGGGAGACAGTTCGAACCAGGGATCTATGCTGCCGGGATTATTGATATACTGTTGCAGCATACCCAGCTTCTCATCACTGTATAAACGGGGTGAACCGGCATTTACGGCACCTGCATTCCAGTACTGTGCAAAATCGTACGAATTAACCATATCCGGCAAAACAGTCGGAGAGCTCCAGCCCACTGTCCCCTGATAGTTGATACGCATCTTTCCTTCCTCCCCTTTCTTGGTAGTCACCAGGATCACACCATAAGCTGCACGCGCCCCGTAGATAGCACAAGCCGCCGCATCTTTCAATACCGAAATGTTTTCAATATCGCTGGGGTTGACATCCGAAAGGCTCATTTCCACTCCATCGACAAGGATATAAGGTTCAGCATTATTATCAAGGTTTCCCTGTCCGCGCAAGGTCAGAGAACCGGTACCACCGGGACGGCCTCCGCTGGAATTGCTCACCAGCAACCCCGGAACCATCCCTTGCAGGCTCTGCACGGCATCAGCTACCGGGCGACGTTCCAACACCTCGCCTTTTACCGAAGAAACCGAACCTGTCAGATTCACTTTCTTCTGAACACCATAGCCTACGACTACTACTTCACTTAAATCCACTGCGTCACTAACCATTTTAATTGTTAAATTCGACATGCCTTCCTTCACAAGTATTTCCTGCGGGATCAGGCCGATATACGATACCAACAAAGTCTCTCCGGGCGATACGGTAATGGAAAACTTTCCATCCGCATCGGCAATCGTTCCGTTCAGGGAATTTTTCACCTGAACAGCGGCTCCGGCCAGGGGCTCCGACGTTGCCTCTTCGAGCACAACGCCATTCACGTTTTGCTGAGCAAAACCAACAAAACAACATAACATCAATAAGAATGTTACAACAGATTTTTTCATAAAATCAAATTTTAAATAATAAAATAAAGTTCTCAAGACGGGTAACTACCCAGTGGTTTACCTCATGTAAAAAATCAACTCTTACTATACCATAAGCGTTTATAATTAGTTAACTATTCACAACGCAAAGTTGCATTTTCCGTCACATCCCGATGTCAAAAAGCGTACTTTTCATGTCAAAATTCATCCCGAAGTTCTAATTAAGTCTGCTATTTTCAAGTTCAGATTGCTTTTACTACATTTGCAGTAGTTAGAATGAGATATGATGGAAAGAACCTCTGTTACACAAACTTTATACTTTCTGATTTTACTGTTTTTTTGCACCGGATCTATGAAAGGGAGCAATCCCAGTTATTATTTCCAACAACTGAGCCTCGACAAAGGACTCTCGCAGACAACAGTAAACACCATCCTCGCCGATAATAAAGGATTGATCTGGATCGGGACAGCTTCAGGACTGAATTGTTTCGACCGTTACGATATGAAAAGTTATTTCCATGAGAAAGACAACCCTCATTCCCTCCCCGGAAATACGATCTATTTTATCACCGAAGATTCCCTTAACAACATCTGGATATCTACCAACAACGGGTTGACCCTGTATGAGAAAAGTAGCGATTCTTTTCTACCCGTAGAATATGAAGGGAAAATCATCTCCGTCAATTCCTTCCATCTTGTGGAAGGAGCTATCCTTTTCAGCACGAACGGCGGACTTTATATATACGATTATAAAGAGAAAAGCCTTCGTAAGAAGCCTATCATGCAAGCCGATTCCTCCCCGTTCAATCCATTTTATATGTTCCTCTGGGATGAAGACGAGCTATTGCTGGTTTCACCCAATGCCGGGACATTGCGATACAACTTTGTCACCGGAACCGTCACCCCTACGAACTATCCGCTTCAGACAAACCTGAATGCGGCCTGGCTCGACAGTGAAAAGAAGCTTTACCTTTCCTCTTACAAAGAAGGGATCGTCTGTTATGGTACGGACGGGAAACAACTCTACCATATCTCCACCCAAAACTCAAAGCTGACGAACGATGTGGTACTCGATATCACAGAAAGAGAGAATAAGCTGTGGATCGCGACCGACGGCGGCGGCATTAATATAATGGATAAGAACGATCCTTCCGACATATCATCCATCATGCACACGCCGGGCGATATGAACTCTATCCCCGTCAACTCCATCAAATGTATTTATCAGGATAACCAGGGTAACATCTGGGCCGGGACGGTCAGAGGCGGTATGATAGGCATCAAGGAAGTCTTTATGAAAACATACAAGGATGTCCCCCTCAACCGTACCAGCGGGTTGAGCGAAAAGTCGGTAGTCAGTATCCATGAGGACAAAAAAGGACGGTTATGGATCGGGACAGACGGCGGCGGCATCAACCAGTATAACCCTTATACGGATACCTTCAAACATTATCCGTCCACTTACGGCGACAAAGTGGTTTCCATTACCGACTATTCGGATACGGAACTATTGGTTTCCTTATACACGACAGGCATCTTCCTTTTCAACAAAGAAACGGGCCAATCCCGTCCCTTCTATATCATAGACAAGGAAACAACGATCGACCAATGTTTCAGCAGTTACGTCAACCTGGCTTACCAGGTTACGGACGAATGGTTCTATTTCATCGGGAAGAATGCCATCAGCTACAACAGACGTGCCGGAAAGTTTTCTTTCTTGAAAATAGACGGGAACAGGCTCGCTGTCGGTGCCATGAAAATGGTTTGTGCAGACGAACATGCCGCCTATATCATCCAAAGCAATAAACTGTACGAAGTACGTCACGGGAATGACACGCTGCGGGTGTTGCTCAGTATCGGGCAACATGAAACGATCAAGGCCGTTGCCCGCGACAAGAACGGTATTTTCTGGATCGGGACGGAGTATGGTTTCGGCTATTTCGACTCCCATACAAAAGAGTTCACCAAGATCGAAACCAAGCTGTTCAATAGCGTATCCACCCTCCTGCTGGATGAACAGGAACGGCTTTGGATCGGTGCACGCAACATGTTGTTCACTTACGACCTGAAAAAGAAACGGTTCGCTTCGTGGGGAGAATCGGATGGCTATACGACTAACGAGTTCATCTATAAGTACCAGGTATCTTCCATCTCCGATTATATCTATCTGGGGGGAGCTTCCGGTTTGCTGCGTATCAACAAGAACATTTCGACCAAGGAAGAACCGTTGCCCGAAGTCAGGCTGATGGATGTCTTGCTGGACGGAAATTCCTGCATCGACAAAGTACAAACCAAAGATAACCGGATCACAATCCCCCACACCCACAGCTCGATAGAAATAAAGGTGATCGCAATGGAAAAAGATGTGTTCAGAAACAAGCTGTACCGCTACACGGTGGTCGGACTCGACAACCAGTACACCGAAACATACAGCCACATCCTCTCCCTGCGTATGCTGGCTCCCGGCAACTATTCGATACAGGTTTCCTGCAACTCGAAGAGCGGTGAATGGAGCGAACCGGCCGACGTGCTTCATATCACGGTGACGCCTCCCTGGTATCAGCGCCCTTACGTATACGCCATTTTTATTATCCTGTTCGTCCTGACGTTGCTCCGGCTCGATTACGTTTCTCGCCGCCGCAGGAACAGGAAAATGCAATGGAAGATACAACAACATACCAATAAGATAAACGAAGAGAAAGTCCATTTCCTGATCAATATCAGCCACGAACTGCGTACCCCGCTGACACTGATCTATGCCCCGTTAAAAAGGATACTCGACAAAAATAGCTGGAACGATCCGGATACACTGAAAGGCCAGCTGGGCGGCATCTACAAACAGGTACTCGATATGCGTAACATCATCAACATGGTACTGGATATGAACAGCCTGAAAGAAACAAAGAGCCCGCTGCATAAAACACCCCATGCACTCAACGAATGGATCGTCTCGATAGCCAAAGACTTTGAAAGCGAGTTGGAAGCCCGGAATATCCGGATAGACTACCACCTGGACGACAGGATCAGTCAGGTTACCTTCGACGGTCAGAAATGTACGACCGTCCTCTCGAACCTGCTGATGAATGCGTTGAAGTTCAGCTCATCGAATACAGTGATCACCCTGTCCAGCCAACTGCGGGAAGACAAGGTATATGTCAGCGTTGCCGATCAGGGGATCGGGCTGGGCAATCTGGATATCACGAAGCTATTCACCCGCTATTATCAGGGCAACCATGAGAAGTCGGGAAGCGGTATCGGCCTGTCTTTCGCCAAAGTATTGATCGAACGCCACGGTGGAACGATCGGAGCGATGAATAATGCAGACGGTGGGGCAACCTTCTTCTTCGAACTGCCTCTCGGTGCAGCCCATGATGATCCATCGAACGAAGAAAACCAGTACGACACCTGGCAGCCGGTCGAAACACCGTCGGAGCCGGCAGCGTTCTCTACCGGCAACTACTCCGTCATTATCGTTGAAGATAAGAAAGAGTTAAGTTCCTTCCTGAAAGAGTCGTTGCAAGAGTCGTTCAAGAATGTTTATGTAGCGGCCAACGGAGAGGAAGCCTTGGAGATCATTAGCCAGAAACATCCCGATATCATCGTCAGCGATATCATGATGCCAAAGATGAACGGTTACGAGCTATGCAAAAAGATCAAGGAAGACATAGCCACCAGCCACATCCCGGTAGTGCTTCTCACGGCAAGGGGCGATCTGGACAGTACCACGATGGGTTACAAACTGGGAGCGGACGCTTACCTCGCCAAGCCATTCGATATGGAGTTGCTGCTGGCCGTTATCACCAACCAGTTGAAGAACCGTGAAGCCATCCGGCAGAAATATAAGGAAAGCCATCTGCATCTGGCAGAGGCCACTGTCGCCCCGACAAACAACCTGGATGAAGAATTCATGCTGAAGCTGAACAAGCTGATCTATGATAACCTCTCCTCCCGCGAACTCGACGTCAAGTTCCTGACCACCCAGATGGGTATGAGCCGCACCCCGCTTTATGCCAAGCTCAAAGCGTTGACCAACATGGGGGTAAACGATTATATCAATATGATCCGTATCGAAAAGGCTTCGCAGTTGTTGACTGGATCAACCCTAAATATAACGGAGATATCCGAAGCCGTCGGCTTTGAATATCCCCGTCATTTCAGTACCCTGTTCAAACAGATTAAAGGGATGCCACCGTCGCAATACAGGCGCTCTTAAAACGCGTACCCGAAACCGATATTCAGATAAATCGGATACATGGCGAAAGTGATCGTATCAAAGTCTTTCTTAAAGATATCATTCAATCCCCAGGTCAGATCGGCATATACATTCAAGTGCTTGAACGCTTTCCATTCACCGCCGAGTTGCATACCCCACTGGAAGCGGCGCAGGTCTTTCGAGAAATCGTAAGGAGCACTTTTACCGTCTTCAAATATCACCTTGTTTCCTGTCGGATCGTTCTCGCGCAGGTAACCATCATACACGCTTCCGGTAAAGTCACCTTCCAGGCGGTAAGACACGTACGGGCCGAGATTCAGTTTCCAACGGGGAGAGACACGCCAGGCAGCCAACACAGGAACAGTCAGGTAGGAATTGCTAACCTTGGTCTTTACCTGTCCCGTCCAGTACCCTTTCATCAGCTCGCCGCCATCACCGATAATCTCCATCTTATAATTCTTCACACGCGCATCCGTTTTCATTCCCTTCGTTTCGAGACGCAGGGCAACCATAACGCCCCAAGTGCGGGCAGGATCGAGCCATTTCGTTACATTCCCCTCGATAGCTACCTGCAAAGTCGGGTTATAACTGTCGATAGAACGTATCTCTTTGGGCAAAGGGATCGGAGCCGTACCACCGATACTCAAACCGGCTTTTACTTCATACTCCAGACCGATCAACGATGATTTGATGATCCCCTGATTCCGGTCTTTCTGAGCCGAAAGAGTGACAGACACTAATAATAACAGACTCAGAATACTTATAAATCGATTGTTTCTCATATTTCTATCAGGTTTATTCTTCCACGGAATGGATCAGTTCAACTTCATCTATATATAATGTACTACCTACCGCACCGTTAAACAAGTCGCCTTCTATACTTGAAGAAAAGACGATGGCCACGTTATACTGTCCGGCTTCCAGCTTCGCTTTATCTACCGTCTTGCCCGGAAGAGTTTTGAAAGGAAGATAGAATTGCGTCCATTCATCCGTTTCCTTAGCATCTTCGATACGGGCGATCGATACCAGGTTCGGATGCGAGAACTTGTTGGTTCCGTCGAGCGTCCTTACCGTTTCGCTGGTTTCATAGAAGATGGCATATATATCGAACATATCATGTTTTCCCTGTACGATCTTGCCCGACTCCGAAAACTCTGTTCCTGCCTTATACTTATAATATCCGGTCAGATAAGTCGGCACATGTTCGAACGGCATACCGAATTTCGTCGCCTTCAAAGCATCCGTAATAGCACTAAGCATATCGAATGTACCCATGAATAAGTTTCCGGCAGCAATCGGCATTCCTACATCTGCTCCGAATTTACCGGTCGAACGGGTCACCAGCATGGCACATTTTCCTTTATAACCGTCATTCGACGCCATCGTAGGATAATTCTCACGCGGGGCACTCATATCGGTAAAGGCAAAGCCAGGGTTACCGCTGGCCCAGTCCATGATGCTGCCGCCGTTACCGTCAGATTCATAGAATATATCATAGCCGGCATTACCGCCATGTTTCACATCTTCAAAATGATATTCCGTACCGATACCCGTAACGATATAAGTTACTTCATACCGTTTTTTCCATCTTCCGTCCTCGGAAGTAACGGTATAATACTGGGAAGAATTAAAATCGAGAGTCGTACCGCTGGCCGGTGAAATTGTAGCCCCCGGTGTCAGAGTAAACTCGGGAGACTGCTTCGACAAGTCGGTATTGGCTTTAACCATCAAGGTTATTTTATCGTTATCAATAATCGGTTCGCGTCGTAATATCTCTGCCGGAACCGTACAAACCACGATATCGGCTTCCGCATTAGGAGCTTCGTCCTGTATACAGGACATCCCCATAACACATAATAAAAGACAGGTTAATAAGCGTGTCAGCTTCATTTTGTTTCATTTTTGGTGGATACTCTTTACATCGCCTTCTTCCGAAAGCAGCTGCAAATTTACTTTCCTTTTTCGGATTTATACTCTATATTATATATTTATTACATATTTTATTGGGGGATACCGGGCTTTATTCTTACTTTTGGTGTCTAACTAACAATTGTGTATCTTTACTATTAATTCATATAGACCATGACAACACGCAGAGATTTTATCCGGCAGGCAGCGATCCTGGGAGCCGGTATTTCTATCAATCCTTTCTTTATTAAAGCCGGTAATAACCCGGTGGGTGCCAACGACAAAATACGTGTCGGCCTGATCGGTTGCAAAGGGATGGGCTATTCCGATTTGCAGGCTTTCCTCCGTAATCCGGAAGTAGAATGTATCGCTTTATCCGATATTGATGAAAAAGTGTTAAACGACAGGGCTGCCGAGACGCAAAAGCTGACCGGTAAGAAGGTAAAACACCTCTACAAAGACTGGCGGAAGCTGATCGACAACAAAGATGTAGACGTCGTTATCGTCGGCACACCCGACCATTGGCACTGCCTGCAAATGGTAGCCGCCTGCGAAGCCGGTAAAGACGTTTATTGCGAAAAACCGCTGGGTAACAGCATCGAAGAATGTAACATCATGGTGCGCGCCGCCGAAAAATACAACCGTGTCGTACAGGTAGGCCAATGGCAACGCAGCGACCCGCACTGGCAGGATGCAATGGCTTTCGTGCATAGCGGAAAGCTGGGCAAGATCCGTACCGTACGGGTTTTCTCTTACCAGGGATGGTGCCCGTCGATCCCCGTTGTGGCCGACGAACCCGTTCCGGCAGGTGTAGATTACGATATGTGGCTCGGCCCGGCTCCCCTGCGTCCGTTCAACCGCAACCGCTTCCACTTCACTTTCCGCTGGTTCTGGGATTATGCCGGAGGGCTGATGACAGACTGGGGCGTCCATCTGCTGGATTACGCGCTTTACGGTATGAACGTGACGGCTCCGAACTCCATCATGGCTTCGGGCGGCAAATTCGGTTACCCGGATGATGCCTGCGAAACACCCGATTTGCTTCAAACGATTTACACTTTCGACGATTTCACCGTGATGTGGGATCATGCCATCGGTATAGACGACGGTGCTTACGGACGTAACCATGGGCTCGGCTTCGTGGGTGAGAACGGCACACTGGTTATCGATCGCGGCGGCTGGGAAGTCATTCCCGAAAAGGTAAACGGCAAAGCCCGTATGGAAGCCGTCGCCCTCAACAAAGCCTATGGCGAAGGCGGCCTGAACCTCCATGTGAAGAACCATCTGGAGTGTATCAAATCGCGCAACCGCAACTGTAATGCAAGTATCGAGATCGGCGCCCACATCGCAAAATTCTCCCAACTGGGTAACATCGCCTATCGTACCGGAAAGAAATTATCATGGGACGGTACGAGTTTCCACGATACGGAAGCAGATAAATACTTATGCAAGGAATACCGCACTCCGTGGGAATTACCGAAGATATAAGAAGATATAAAGAGGTACAGATAAAAGGCGGGCTCTCACGAGTCCGCCTTTCCCTGATAAAATTTAACCTCAATCAATACAATCTATAGTATCAAACTGATCATTGATGCTCAGACCGTAATAAGTCATTAACTGTTTTCACCGGGTTGAATGTTTCGATAGGCACTTCTACGAAGATCGTGTTCCAGTCGCTCATCGCACCGTTCCACAGGCCGGGCAATTCCAGCGCTTTCAGATCGCGTCCGTCCTTACTCTTGTAAGAGATAAAGCCGGTATTCTTATCTACATATTCCGGTAAATCATATTTTTCTCCTTTATGGTTCTTCAAAGCACATACCAAGTCAACCGGGTTGAAGTGGGTGCCTTGCTCGAACATGGCTTTCTTAACAGGGTCTTTCAGGTCGATCTGGGAACTTTCCAGGATCTGCAAAGAGACAGTTCCGTCGGGGTTGACTGCCAGGAACGGGCCACCGCCCGGTTCGCCTACATTCTTCACCATACCGCAAACGCGCAACGGACGCAACAGCTTACCTTTAATATAAAGGATCAGTTCGGCATCTTCCAGCAGTTTCATTTCCGGGTTCTTCACACAGAGTTCGTTCTGAAGGAACTGGATCATTTCTTCTACCTGGTCGTGTGTGTATTTGCCTGTTTCAATCAGGTTGAGATAGTTGAAGATGCGATCCTGCAACGTTACCAATACGCCGGCAATCACTTTCTTGAAGATAACAGTCGAGCATTTGAAGCTGTCGGGAACTACATTATCGATGTTCTTAACGAATACGACATCAGCGTCGATATCGTTCAGGTTTTCGATCAGTGCACCGTGGCCACCGGGACGGAACAAGAGTTTACCGTTCTTATCGCGGAAAGGATTGTTCTCCATATCGGCGGCAATCGTGTCGGTGCTCGGTTTCTGCACGCTGAAAGAAATATCGTAAGCAACGGAGAATTTTTCTTCGTATTCGTGTTTCTTTTCATTGACCAGTTTCTCGAACAAGGCTTTATGTTCGGGAGAGACGGTGAAATGGATATTGACTTCACCGGCATTGTTCTTGGCATACATGGCACCTTCAGCCAAGTGTTCTTCCATAGAGGTACGTACCTTGTCGGCTGTCTTATGGAAAAGGAGCAAGCCTTTGGGGAGTTGTCCGTAGTTCAGCCCTTTTTCTTCCAGCAGGTTGGCTACGACAGCTTTGTAATTGCCGGCGGCTACCAGGGCAGGGATATCTTTCCCTTCATTGGCCACGCAAGCGGCATTCAATTTTTCATAAAAGGCGAAACGGGTGATTTCGTTGAAGAACTTCTTTTCAAAATCAGTGGTCGGCACATCGTAGGCAGCAGACAGGAACTCATAGAGGTTCTTGAACATGCGGCTGGCAGCACCCGACGCCGGAACGAACTTAAGGATTCGTTTATTTTTAGCCAGGTAAGCGTCCCAGGCTTCCATATAAGTAGCCTGATCTTCCTGTGATACAACCATTATTCCTTTTTCGACTGAAGCCGAGGCTGAGATACCCAAATAAGGAAAGCCTTTTACGAAACAGGCTAGCTGTTCTTCAATCTGCTGTTCGCTGATTCCTTTGTCCGCCAGCTGTTTTAAATCGTTTGCGTTTAACATAGCATATCTTTTAAAATTAGTATTCTTCTTTTATTCATGGCCTTTTGGCCTATGCTTCTCGCAAATGTATAAAAATACCATTAGAATAGCATTGATATTCGGAGAAAAAAGATACTTTTACAGTATGTTTTACGGCCTGTCCTCAAATGGGCAGTAAAAAAAGAGACGCAACTATGGATATACAACCGTTCTTTACTAACGAGGAGAGAAAAGATTTCTTCTCGAAATACAGACAATTATTACGTAGTCTTTATTCTTTCTTGCAAAAAGAAGATATACGGAAAATGAAAGAGCTGATGCAGCGTGTTGTCGCACTCGACTGTTACGGGAGAGACAAGAACGGCATCAACGGCTTGATACGAAATATAAATACCGCCCTGATCGCAACCACGGAGATCGGTCTGAAACGGACTTCCGTGATTGCGCTCCTGCTCTATCGTCCCGTTCTGAAAAAGATCATTACCTGCGAGGAGGTCGAAAAGACTTTCGATGCCGACGTGACGCTCATCATCCGGCGATTGCTGAAGACGTCCGATCTGTATGCACGCAATACGGCCGTCAATTCCGAGAACTTCCATCACCTGCTTTTCTCGTTTGCCGAAGATGTGCGGGTGATCCTGATTATGATTGCCGACCGTCTTTGCCTGATGCGCCTGGGCAAGCAGTTGAAGGACGACGACCGGCTGCGGCTGGCTACCGAAGCGTCGTACCTGTACGCCCCGTTGGCTCACCGCCTGGGACTTTATAAAATCAAGAGCGAACTGGAAGATTTGTCGCTAAAGTATACCGACCGTAAGCAATATGATTTCATCAAAAAGAAGTTGAATGAAACAAAGCGTTCGCGCGACATCTATATTGCCGAGTTTATTGCGCCTATCAAGAAGAAATTGCAGGAGCTCGGTTTGCAGTTCGACATAAAAGGGCGTACCAAGTCGATCCATTCCATTAATAATAAGCTGAAAAAGCAGAAGATCGAGTTTGAAGGGATATACGACTTGTTTGCGATCCGTGTCGTACTGGATACGCCGCTGGAAAAAGAGCGTTCGGAATGCTGGCAGGTGTATTCGATCATTACCGACATGTACCAGCCCAACCCTAACCGCATGAAAGACTGGATCTCCATCCCGAAAACGAATGGATACGAAAGCCTTCATATCACGGTGATGGGGCCGCAGAATAAATGGGTGGAAGTACAGATACGTACCCGCCGCATGGACGAGATCGCCGAGCGTGGCCTGGCCGCCCATTGGAAATACAAAGGTGTGAAAGAGGAAAGCGGCTTGGATGAGTTCCTCAACACCGTACGTGCCGCCTTGGAAGAGAAGGAGAATAATCCGTTGGATCTGATGCAGGATTTCAAGATGGATCTCTACAAAGACGAGATATATGTCTTCACTCCTACCGGCGAACTGATCAAACTGGCCAAAGGGGCTACCGTGCTCGACTTTGCCTTTGCCATCCACTCGAAGCTGGGAAGCAAATGCGTTTCGGCCAAAGTAAACGAAAAGAATGTACCTATTAAATATGTACTGCATAACGGGGATACGGTTTCAATCGTCACCTCCCCTACGCAGTCGCCGAAGCGTGACTGGCTGAATATCGTCGTTACCTCCAAAGCCCGTGTGAAGATCAAACAGGCTTTGCGCGAAGAGACGGCCAAGGCGGTCGACTTTGCCAAGGAGATGTTGCAACGCCGTTTTAAGAACCGGAAGATCGAGATGGACGAGCCTTACCTGATGCGCTACATCAAGAAGAAAGGTTTCAAGACCGTCACCGATTTCTACATCGAAATAGCAGAGGAGCGCCTGGATGCCAATAACGTGATCGACGAATACCAGGAGTATGTTCGGAAGGAGACCGAAGCAAACGACCGTTCGGAAGTCCGCAGTGCGGAAGAGTACATCAAGACTACCGAAGTGGAAGAGATATCCACCAACAAGGATGTGCTTGTGATCGACAAAAACCTGACGGGCATAGAATACAAGTTGGCCAAATGCTGTAACCCGATCTATGGGGACGACGTTTTCGGGTTTGTTTCCACGCAAGGTATCAAGATACACCGTCTGGATTGCCCGAATGCGCAGGAGATGTTCAGCCGTTTCGGTTACCGTATCATCCGTGCCAAATGGAGCGGAAAGGGGGACAATGGCTATATCGTTACGCTGCGTGTGGTGGGACGGGATGATATTACGATCGTTACCAACATCACTTCCGTGATAGGAAAAGAAAGCAGCGTCACGCTCCGTTCGCTGAATATCGACTCGGTAGACGGTATCTTCCAAGGGAACTTTGCCGTGCTGGTAAGGGATACCAACTCGCTGAATATGCTGGTCAAAAAAATAAAGGCCGTCAAAGGGGTCAAGACGGTAGACCGCCTGAACTCATAAACACCATAAGAAAAAAGGCTCGTCCATAATGGCGAGCCTTTTTCATCTTTTCATAATCAATAAATTAATACTAAAGTAATAAAATAAAGTTCTTAATATTTTTACCTTAAAAACGTTCTATAGTTATTTATTTTCACAATTTGCTAGACAAAGATAAATCTTTTTGTTCAACTATTTAACGTATTATTAGCCGCCAAACAAACCCCGATGGTTATTGAACAAAAAGATTTATTTCGAGGACAAAATCAGTTTTTTACCTGATGCACCGTCAGTTGTGGGAACGGGAAACCGATGCCTTCCGCATTGAATGTCTCATAAATAGCCTTATTGGTATCGAAATACACGCCCCAGTAATCGGAACTCTTTACCCAGGCACGAACAACGACATTCACGCTGCTATCGGCCAATGCGCTCAAAGCGATGAAAGGTGCGGGGTTATCCAATACACGTGATTCTTTTGCCAGCACGTTTTCAATTACGCTTTTAACATGGTTGAAATCGCTGCCGTATTCTACGCCGAACGTCCATTCCACACGGCGGGTAGGTTCATTGCCGATATTGGTAACGACGCCGCTACTCAACGAGCCGTTCGGGATAAAGATATTCTTATTGTCCGCAGTCAGCAGGATCGTATGGAAGATCTGTATTTCCCTTACGGTTCCTCCTACGCCTTGCGACTCGATATAATCGCCTACTTTATAAGGCTTGAAAAGTAATATGATCAGCCCGCCTGCAAAGTTCGACAGGTTTCCGCTGAGTGCCATACCGATGGCAACACCGGCAGAAGCCAGCAGCGCAGCGAACGAAGTGGTTTGTACCCCCAGCGCACCGACCACCGAAATGATCAACAGCACCATCAAGGTCACATTGACAAGGCTTCCTACGAATGTCTTTACCGACGGATCGAAATCGCGCTTGGTTAAGATACGGCGGACAAGTTTGTTTATCATCCGGATAATAAACCGTCCTACTACAAATACAATTACCGCTTTAATGATTGTCCACCCCAAATGACTGCCCTGCTCTATCAGGGAATTGATAAACCCTTCCAATCTCGGATTGGACGCCAACACATCTAATAATATCATAAATCTATCATTTTTAATTAAACACTTTTACTCTTATAACAAGCTAAGCCCCGAAAAGTCTTATAAAATGTGGCAAAGGTATAAAGTTTTTTTAATCCGGCCACCGAACAATATATTTGAGTAGCTTTGCCGGACATTCCAAATAACAGATAAATACAACAGTATGAGACTACTTCCGATATTCATTCTCTTCCTCCTGATGGCAACCGGCAGTTATGCCCAGTCATACGAAGAGTTTATAGAAAAGAGTTACGATTTTCTGGACAAAAAAGACCTGGTATCTGCAGAAGAGAGCCTGCGTTCGGCCATGCGCAAAGAGCCGGGCAACCCGATGAACTATGCCTTGCTCACCAATCTGGGAAGTATCCAGCGCCGGCAGGGAAAGTTGGAAGAAGCCTTACTCTCATACACGGCCGCTCTAAGCGGACGCCCCAACAACCCGACAATTCTCGAAAACCGTGCTTCGCTATATTCTGAAATGGGCGAAACGGAAAAGGCTTTGAACGACTACAACGCCCTTCTGATCGAAGAACCGACAAATGAAGAGGCGCTCTATTGCCGAGGATTGATCTACATACAAAAGAAGAATTATATCTGGGCCGAACAGGATTTCGACAAGATCATGGAGATCAACGAGAAATCGGTACGTGCCCGCCTGGGACACGCCATTCTCGAAAAGATGCGTGGCAACTACGACGAGAGCGAAAAGATATTCAATTACCTGATCAGCCAGATGCCTCGCGACTGGCTCTTGTATGAAGGCCGTGCAGACGTTTATTTCATGATGGGAAAGAATGCCCGTGCCATGGCGGATATCAACAAGGTTTTCACTGAAAGTACTCCGAGTGCTTCGTTATATGTATTAAGAGGTAAAGTAAAACTGGCTCAATACGAAAAGACTTCCGCCGCCGCCGACTTCCAGAAAGCCCTCGAAATGGGATACGACCAGACGGTTATCGATGAACTGATGAAGATGACGAAATAACAAACCTATTGTTTTGGAACAGAAAATAAAATGATTTTTGTACTTTTGCGTTAATTTCATACACCTAAAAAAACAGGAACGTATGAAAGGACATATTTAAAGAGCGTTTTTAAGATATTATTCTTGTCATAGAAAATCCCCAATTTTCAAACCGTACAAGTTTAATAACAGCAGAAGACGCTCACGCCTTTGATATTATCAAACACTCTCCTGTAGAGTGTTGTTATATCATATTGGCGTGGGGCTGTTGTTTATTATTTGTACGGTGGGTATGGGGATACCTCTATGACAGATAAGACATAAAACAGTTTCCACGCCTCTTTTTTTGTTAATCTTTCCGGAGGAAACAGGAAGGGTAAAATTTAATTTATTATGAGAAGTTTTCTCTGCTTATTCGCCTGCGGACTCTTATTTACCGGCTGCGGGAAAGAACCTTTAAACCAAATGTTGAATCCGGATAGTATTACTGAAGTTGACTATCAACAGAGTATTAATGAGATCTATTCGAAACATGCGGAATTTGTCACTTTCGTGAATGAACTGGATGCTGCTTATTTGGAAGTAAATGATAAGACGGAATATTCGTCGGTTAAAGAAAAAAAGTATACCGGAGGAGATCCGTTAATCGAGCAGCTATGGAATGATGCATATGCGATAAGTTCAAGTCGTGTAAATCCCACATTAGACATAATGTATACAACTACGAATCCGACAAATAATATTAACGAAAGAAGTATCGGACAATTATTAGCAATAAGAGGGCATATCTATTTACAATTAGCACTCTGGTATGGAAAAGCACCATTGGTTTTAAAAATATGGGATGGCGGAAGTCCTATTTTCCCTGAAAGCAACAGAAATAAAATCCTAGATGAAGTCATAGCTGATTTAGAGGCAGCCTTGCTATATTACACGGATTCGGAATACACTTATATGAAGCGGGAACAAATCCGGCAATATCTTATCCAAGCTTATTCTTTGAAGGGGGAATTGTCGAGAGTTGTTCTATTGCTGAAAGATGAAAACGTTTCCGGTAATGCTTTTTATGCAGCACTGAACAATTGGCTGACCGGAGAAAAGAAAGGGAAAGTAATGGAGACTTACAAATCCACCTATTCCACAAGCCACAACTATGCCGGGAAATTATTATTGAATACCATGGAATATGACCAGACTTATTTCGGCTGGCCGGACAACCATTTAAGTATTTTTCCAATCCCTTCACATGAAGTATCCACAAACCAAGGAGTGACGCAGAATCCTGGCTATTAAATCACTTATAAAAATTAAAACGATATGAAACAATCTATTTACATTCTAATTGCCTTTGCAACAATTCTTTTTTATTCCTGTCAGAAAGATGATCCCATCGTAACAGCCATTAGCCTGGATAAATCGGAGATTGAAATTTATGTGGGAGAAACTTACCAGTTTGAAGTATCGCATATATCTTCGGAAGCTCCGACTCCAAAGTACAAATGGGAAGTAGCAGACTTTATCGATTACCGTCCGGCCGGTGTAGCCAAAGTGACGGACAACGGATTACTGACAGCTTTAAAGGAAGGGGAAACTGAAGTCAAAGTGTCGACCACCGAAATAGGCGATGCCAACGGACAGCCTTTCGTTGCAACCTGTCGGGTAAAGGTAAAACCGGTTGCCGCCGCCGGTATAAAATTGAATAAAACCGCGCTGACTTTGAAATCCGGCGAAACGGAACAACTATCCTATACAATATCTCCGGAAAACACCACTTATAAAGATGTCGAATGGAAATCGTCGGACGAAAAAGTAGCAACAGTCTCACCGTTAGGAGTGGTAAAAGCTATAGGAGTCGGAGAAGCTGTCGTTACAGTAAATGCCAAGAAAGACCAAGCGATAAAAGCCGTTTGTAATGTAAAGATAGAGGCAATGCCATTAAATGGAATTACACTGAATAAAGATAATATATCAGCAGTAGCCGGTGATTCTATTCAGTTAAGTATTACGTTCGATCCTGTATCGGCAACAAATAAAAATGTCAAATGGAGCTCTTCCGATACAAAAGTGGCGACAGTCGATGAAGCCGGTATGGTTCGTATCCTGTATCCCGGCAGTTGTGAAATAACAGCCATTTCGGAAGAAGGAAATTACACGGCGGTATGCAAGGTAAATGTAAAAGAAGTATCTATTGAGGATATTTATTTTTCTAATTCTTCATTAGAAGTGATAAAAGGGGATAAAATACAATTAGAGTTGTTCTTTATTCCTCAGAATGCGACTAATAAAGGGATTATCTGGAGTAGTTCTGACACGAATGTTGCATCGGTTGATCAAGAAGGGAATATCACTGCTATAAATGAGGGTACAACCTATATTAATGCCCAGACAAAGGATAATAAAATGATTGCGACTTGCAGGATTGTTGTTATTAATAAGGTGCAGGCAAATCTGAAGGTTGAGATTCGGCATAGTAGTTATGCTAATATTGGAGGATATGTAACTGCCAACTTTACTTGTATTCTTTTTAATGAGAATGAAAGACCGATTACTTTTACACGTCTTTTTGTGTGTGATGGCTCTACTGACCAGGTTCGAGTAAATTATGCCCCCGGTTGGGAAATTGAAGCTCATTCAAACATTGGATTACAAGGACATTATAATGGAATTTATCAACCATATTATGTAGTATTTTTTGAATATGAAGGAAAAGAATATTATAAAGAAGTAGGAAAGGAATAAATGACAGCACCAAAAAACTTCTATAAGCACTGTCCTGTTAGGGGACACGCTCTAAAAACTTCCGTACCCTCTGTCCCCAGCAGGGACAGTGTCAAAAAAACTCTGTAAGCACTTTCCCCGCCGGGGACAGTTTCATTAATTTTCTGTAAGCCCTGTCCTCGTCGGGGACGGGGCTTACAATTTTTTAGAGCTCCTATCCCCGCTTTTTCCAAGAGAACGGGAAATATATCAGAGAAAAAACCTACATTTGTCCATACTGTATTTAATATTAAACTTTTCAAACTAATATCATGAAGAAAATAAACACACTTAATGTGAAACAACTCCGCACCGAAGAAGACTTCGGTTTCCTCCAACAAGTCAGTGCTGAAACTGCATATCTTCCCGTTGAAGAAGGGGAAGACGACAGACCCGTTATCGAAAGTGTCAACGACGATGCGCCGGCCGTGGCTAGTTCCGTAGGAGCTACCCCGGCATTGACGGCAGCAAAAGACAATTTCAAGGCTGCATTAGATACGTTTGACGATGCTCTGAAAGACTCCGCCGGCCTTTCTTCGGCTGCCGCCGCTACCGAGGCCGACAATCTGCGGGATGCTGCCTGGCGCGGAGCGAATGCCTATGTCAAGGCGATGATAGCGCATCCAACAGAGGCAGCAAGTTCGGCCGCTGTCGAGGTGAAAAGCCTGTTCGACAAATACGGCGACCCGACTTCGCTTTCACAAACCGAAGAAAGCGGTATATTGCATAACCTGATTCAAGACTTGAAGGCTTTAGACAGTAACAAACTGACTGCCGCCGCTTTCTCTCCCTGGTTAACGAATATGGAGACCCGTGAGGAAAACTACCTGACTTCTGCGCAAGTGCGTACCGAAGAAGAAGCTTCACGTATAACCGGTATCGTAAAACAATCGCGCCTGGCAGCCGAGGGAGCTTACCGCTCGCTTGTAGAAATGGTTAATGCTCTTTGCCTGGTAAACGGAGAAGCGCCTTACGCAACATTCATCGACCATGTAAACGTACTTATCGACCGACAAAAGACAGTGCTCAAGTCGCGCTCGACAAAAAGTGCAAAGAAGAAAGAAGACGATCGCCCGGTGATTGAATGATCATCGCCCGGAAAAGTCAAAAAGCCGGAATTAAAGAATGCGTAACCTGCATTCCTTAATTCCGGCTTTTTATATCAGCTCCAATTGGTTACAACCTATATCTTCACGATATATTTAGCCATCCAATATATATACATTGTATATATGATGTATATTTTATACCTTTGTGGAAAATACGAAAGATTATGGCAACAATAGCAATCGAAAAGAAAAGGAAAAATATAGATTTGTCTGTGGACACTTTGAAAAAGCTGTCCATTATGGCTGCTTCACAAGGCAAGAGTTTAAAAGCTTTCATAGAAAACATTTTGGAAACCAAAGCAAATTCTTTGAGCGTAGAAGTTTCAAGCAATCCAAGTCCAAGCGGCGATCCATGGTTTGATGATCCGGAGAATATGGCCGAAGTGGAAAAACGGGTAAAAGCGTACAAAGAGGGAAAAGTTAAAACTACCGTAGTTTTACAATCTACAGAAGATATTACAAACTTCATAAACAGTCTATGAAATGGCATATATTATCGCATTTGCACCAAAAGCCATACAAGACATAGCTGAACTTAAAAAATCAGGGAATAAGGCTGTAACAACCAAAATTGAAAGATTGCTCCTAGAACTAAGAGAACACCCCACCACAGGAACGGGCCAGGTTGAAGCTCTAAAAGGTAATCTGTCCGGTTTTTGGAGCAGAAGGATTGACAAATTTAATCGTTTGATCTATACCATAGAAGAAGAAAAAATAACCGTTACAGTTGTTTCAGCAAAAAATCATTATGGAGATAAATAAAGATGAGGGTGTGTCAAAACTCACTATCCTGTCATCCCGGGCTTGACCCGGGATCGCATCCTAAACATTCTTTTGACACACTCTCACTAGATGTTGTAATCAAATTATTTCTTTGCAATATATTCAGCAATCCAATCCCCTACTTCGCTGGTCTTGTAAGCCTTGCCGTTTTCTGCGATATCTTCCGTTACCACGTTTGCATCCATAGAGGCGGCAACTGCTTCGCGGATCAGAGCGCCTTCTTCCATCAGATTGAAAGCATATTCGAACATCAGGGCGGCACTCAGGATCGTTGCCAGCGGGTTGGCAATGTTCTTACCGGCAGCCTGCGGGTAAGATCCGTGGATCGGCTCGAATACCGAAGTATGCACACCGATAGAAGCGGAAGGCAACATACCGAGTGAACCGGTTATTACAGACGCTTCGTCCGTCAGGATATCGCCGAACATATTCTCCGTTACCATCACATCAAAGCTTTTCGGCCATTGAACCAGACGCATAGCGGCATTATCCACAAACATGTACTCGGTTTCCACCTCCGGATATTCCTTTTCGATCTCCTGAGCCACCTGGCGCCACAGACGGGAAGTAGCCAGTACGTTCGCCTTGTCGACAACCGTTACTTTCTTACGACGTTTCTGTGCATACTGGTAAGCCAGGCGAACGATACGTTCGATCTCTTCGCGAGTATAAACACAAGTATCGTAAGCCGTGTTACCATCTTCGCTTCTACCCTGCGGACGACCGAAATACATACCGCCTGTCAGCTCACGGATACACATGAAGTCCGCTCCTTCAATCAGTTCGGCACGGAGCGGCGACTTATGCAGCAACGACGGGAAAGTTGTTACCGGGCGGATATTCGCAAAAAGTCCCAGTTTCTTACGCATTCCCAGCAATCCCTGTTCGGGACGTACCTTGGCTGACGGGTTATTATCGTATTTCGGAGAGCCGATCGCACCGAAATAAACAGCATCGCTCTGCATACAGAGTTCGTGTGTTTCGTCCGGATACGGGTTACCTGTTTCATCGATAGCTACGGCTCCTACCAGAGCGTGTTTATAACTTAGTTCGTGACCATATTTTTCACATACGGCTTTAACGGCTTTCATGCCTTGTTCTACAATCTCGGGACCGATACCGTCGCCGGGAAGGACTGCGATGTTCAATTTCATTTCAGTTTGTTATTTTAGTCTCTTTTAAATAGCACATATTTGGGCTCGGTGGGGACATAATTGTCGTCGTCCCACAGGGTGCTCGTAATCATCAGGTCGGCACTGTAACGGTTACAAGCAATAGGCACGTTATGAACACGGCACTGGCGAAGCAACATCTGGATGTCGGCTTCGTGCGGCTGCGGATTCAGGTCGTCGATCAGGAAGATCGCCAGATCCACCTCCTTGCGTACTACCATTGCTGCAATTTCGGCATCCCCGCCCAACGGCCCGGAATGCATACAAGTTACTTCAGCGCCAACGCCTTTCTCGTCAAAGGCATTGCGTATAAGTCCTCCGGTTGTACCGGTACATACCAAGTGATGATGGGAAAGGAACTCTGCATTGTGCACTGCCCATTCTACCATGTCTGCCTTACGATTGTCGTGCGCTACCAGCGCAATGGTCAATTTCTTGTTCATAACTAATACCTCCTATAATTATTGTTCAATCTTATTCAGCATCTTCAGCGTTGCCTTGATGGCGGCTTCTGTCTGGTCGGCATCAAGACCGCGGGTTTTGAAATCCACTCCGGCATAATTCCAGCTGATGATCGTCTGCACAAAGGCATCGGTACGACCGCCCGGGGGAATGGAAACGGAATAGTTGGTCAGCATCGGGAAGGGACGTCCCAGGTCGGAATAGATCTTCCGAAGGGCACGGACAAACGCGTCGTACTGTCCGTCGCCGCAAGCCGATTCCTGGTAAGCTTCACCGTCGATCTCTATCTTGATGGTTGCTACCGGCCTCAGTCCCTGCGCCAAAGATAAGGAATAATTTAATATACGGATGCGTTGATCAGTCATTGTATCATGGTGAAGAACATCACTGATGATATACGGCAGGTCTTCGGTCGTCACCATTTCTTTCTTGTCGCCCAGCTCGATGATGCGCTCGGTAATCTTACGCATGGATTCATCATCCACATCGATACCCAGCGACTCCAGGTTCATGCGGATATTCGCTTTACCGGACGTCTTGCCGAGCGCATACTCGCGGACGCGACCGAAACGTTCGGGGATCAGGTCGTTGCAATACAGATTGTTCTTGCTGTCGCCATCGGCATGCACCCCGGCACATTGCGTAAAGACATGTTCGCCGATGATCGGACGGTTCGGGGCGATATGGATGCCTGAATAGGTTTCGACCAGCCGGCTGGCTGCATTGATCTTTTCCTCCCGCACACTGGTCTGACCATTCAGATGGTCTTTGATTACTGCGATCACACTGCTGAGCGGGGCATTCCCTGCCCGTTCGCCCAACCCGTTGATCGTGGTATGCACACCATGTACCCCGGCCCTGACAGCCGAGTAGACATTGGCAACCGCCAGGTCATAATCGTTATGGGCATGGAAATCGAAATGCAGGCCGGGATAACGGTCGAGCATCTGCTTACAGAACTCGTACGTATTGCCCGGATTCAGGATGCCTAGCGTATCAGGCAGCATGAAACGGCGGATCGGCAGGTCTTTCAACGCATCGATCAGTTGGAATACATAATCGGGAGAGTTTTTGATCCCGTTCGACCAGTCTTCCAGGTAAACATTAACCTCAATACCTTTTTCGGTAGCCAGCGATACAACAGAACGGATATCTGCAATATGCTGTTCAGGCAATTTGCGGAGTTGTTCAGTCACG
This sequence comes from Parabacteroides sp. HGS0025, assembly GCF_000969845.1. NCBI lineage: Bacteria > Pseudomonadati > Bacteroidota > Bacteroidia > Bacteroidales > Tannerellaceae > Parabacteroides > Parabacteroides sp. HGS0025. Next base: position 907,833 of record NZ_KQ033902.1, on the reverse strand, counting down.
TGTTTATACGAACCTTTGCAGAGAAGGTTTACCACGCGACAACCGGCCGATTCGATCCAGTTGAGCGAGGCGTCGCCATCCACAAAGCCCAATACTTCGAGCTTATGCAGATTTCCGGTACGTTCGGCCCAGGCCGCCACGCGCTTCACGGCTTCGAACTCTCCGTCCGATACGCGGGCAGAGGCAATCTCCACGCGGTTTACTCCCAGATCGTTCAACAACACTTGCGCGATATTGAGCTTTTCGTGAGCCGCAAAAGAGACACCAGATGTTTGTTCCCCGTCCCGAAGGGTTGTATCCATTATTTCTACCATCTTACTTTCTGTTTGCTTCGTACGATTCTATTTTCGACTTATTAGCCAGCAGGTAATCGATATCGTCCAGACCGTTTACCAGACAGTCTTTCTTATATGCGTTGATGTCAAAGGATTCGCTTTTGCCTGTTGCATTGTTGGTGATCGTTTGCGCAGGCAGGTCGATTGTCAGCGTCGCTTTCGGATCAGCCTCTATGGATGCGAATATCTCTGCCAGAAACTCAGGAGAAACAACAACCGGAACAAGGCCGTTGTTCATCGAATTGTTCTTGAAGATATCGGCAAAGAAGCTGCTGACCACCACACGGAAGCCATATCCGGCGATCGCCCAGGCAGCATGCTCGCGGCTGGAACCGCTACCGAAGTTCTTTCCGGCTACCAGGATCTGACCTTTATAGGTATCCTGATTCAGCACAAAGTTGGGATTAGGGTTACCGGCCTTGTCATAACGCCAGTCGCGGAAAAGATTATCGCCGAAGCCTTCGCGTGTGGTGGCTTTCAGGAAGCGGGCCGGGATGATCTGGTCTGTGTCTACATTTTCCAGCGGAAGAGGGACACAGGTGGATGTTACTATATTGAATTTCTCTTTCATTTGATTTATCTTATTTGTTTACTATTTCTATTTGCTACATCAGGCAAAACACCTTTGCCCGGTAAGGCAAATTACATCAACTCACGGGGATCGGTAATCTTACCTGTTACTGCTGCTGCCGCTGCTACCAGCGGGCCTGCCAGAATAGTACGTGCGCCCGGTCCCTGGCGACCTTCGAAGTTGCGGTTTGAGGTAGACACGGCATATTTACCGGCCGGAACCTTATCTTCGTTCATGGCCAGGCAAGCCGAGCAACCCGGCTGACGCAATTCAAAACCAGCTTCCGTCAATACCTGATCGATACCCTCGGCACGGATCTGGCGTTCAACTTGCCAGCTTCCCGGAACCAGCCATACGACCACATCGTCGGCCTTCTTCTTTCCTTTCACCAATGAAGCGAAAGCACGGAAGTCTTCGATACGTCCGTTCGTACAACTTCCCAGGAAAACATAGTCGATCTTCTTACCCATGATCGGTTCGCCGGCTGTGAAGCCCATGTAGTCAAGAGATTTTTTATATGAGATACGTCCTGCTTCGTCTACGCTCTCCATAGCGGGGATGCTTTCGCGGATACCCATTCCCATTCCCGGATTAGTTCCGTAGGTAACCATCGGGTCGATATCTTCGGCATGGAAGACGATCTCTTTGTCGAACTTAGCATCGGGATCGCTGTACAACTCGCGCCATTCAGCCAGCTTCTTTTCCCAGGCTTCGGCACGGGGAGAGAACTCACGGTCTTTCAGGTAATCGAAAGTAACCTGGTCGGGGGCGATCATACCGCCACGGGCACCCATTTCGATAGAAAGGTTACAGATGGTAAGGCGTTCTTCCATCGTGGTGTTGCGGATAGCTTCACCGGCATATTCCACGAAGTAACCGGTAGCACCGCCCGTTGTCATCTTACTGATGATATAAAGGGCGAAGTCTTTAGCCGTTACGCCCGACTTACGTTTACCGTCGATGGTGATGCGCATCGTTTTCGGTTTGCGCTGCATAATACATTGAGTAGCCAGTGTCATTTCTACCTCGCTGGTACCGATACCGAAGGCGATTGCGCCCATTGCACCGTGGGTAGAAGTATGAGAGTCACCGCAAACGATCGTCATACCCGGCTGAGTCAGACCGGTTTCCGGCCCTACCACATGGATGATACCGTTCTTCGGATGTTGCAGACCGTAATAAGTCAGGTTGAAATCCTTGGCATTCTGCTCCAACGTATCTACCTGGTTTTTTGATACCGGATCTTCGATCGGTTTTTCCTGGTTCAATGTCGGAATGTTATGATCCGGCATACAAGTGATCTGTTCCGGACGGAAGGGTTTCAGGCCACGGGCACGCAATCCGGCAAAAGCTTGCGGACTGGTCACCTCATGGCAGAACAGACGGTCGATGTAAAACTGGATCGTTCCGTCGGGCAGTGTATCCACCACATGTTTCTCCCAAATCTTTTCAAATAATGTCTTACTCATTGCTAATTATGTATTATGTTATTTTACGAACTTATTGATTGCATCGATGAAGGCTTCAACGGAAGCAGCGATGATATCGGTGTTGGCGGCAAAACCGTAGTAGTTGTTTCCGTCATATTCCACCTGCATATGTACCTTACCCATATCGTCGCTACCTTTATTAATAGCCTGGATGAGGAACTCCTGGATGGTCATCGTACGGTGAATAATGGATTTAACAGCTTTAATGGCAGCATCGACAGGGCCGTTACCGGCAGCGGCAGCCTGGAACTTCTCTCCGGCAATATCCAGACAAACACTAGCAACCGACTGTAAGCCAACGCCCGATGTAACCTGCAAGTAATCCAGTTTGATACGGTGCATAGCCGTGCGGTCTTTTCCGGCCAGCATCAACACGTCGTCGTCGTTGATATCTTTCTTACGGTCGGCCAGCTTCAGGAATTCCTGATATACCTTATCCAGTTTTTCCTGGCTCAGTTCCACGCCTAAAACGCTCAAACGATGTTTCAGGGCGGCACGTCCGCTACGGGCAGTCAATACGATGGCACTATCGTCGATACCAACGTCTTTCGGGTCGATAATCTCGTAGCTCTCACGGTTTTTCAATACACCGTCCTGGTGGATACCTGAAGAATGGGCGAAAGCGTTACGTCCGACGATCGCTTTGTTCGGCTGAACCGGCATGTTCATCAAGCTGGAAACAGTGCGGCTGATACCATAGATCTTGGTTGTATTGATATTGGTTTCAATTTCCCGTTCCTTATGGCTACGGAAAATCATCGCCACTTCTTCCAGAGAAGTATTACCGGCACGTTCGCCGATACCATTGATCGTAACTTCCACCTGGCGGGCACCGTTCAGCACACCCTGTACGGTATTGGCCGTTGCCATACCCAGGTCGTTATGACAGTGGGTAGAGATGATTGCATTATGAATACCATCCACATGCTCCATCAGGTATTTGATCTTCGCGCCATATTCGTCAGGCAGACAGTATCCGGTCGTATCCGGGATATTCACCACTGTTGCACCGGCTTTGATCACCGCCTCAACGACACGGGCCAGATAAGCATTGTCCGTACGTCCGGCATCTTCGCAATAAAATTCAATATCTTCCACATATCGTTTGGCATATTTGGTTGCAGCGATAGCACGTTCCAGGATTTCATCCTGATTGGAGTTGAATTTATGACGGATATGGTAATCGGAAGTACCTATACCTGTATGGATACGTCCTCGTTTCGCGAACTTCAACGCTTCGGCTGCCACATCGATATCTTTCTCGACAGCGCGGGTCAAGGCACAGATAGTAGGCCATGTAACGGCTTTCGATATTTCAACCACACTGTTGAAGTCACCCGGGCTGGATACCGGAAACCCTGCTTCAATCACATCCACTCCCAGTTCTTCGAGTGCTCTGGCAACCTGGATCTTTTCAATACTGTTCAACTGGCACCCCGGCACTTGTTCACCATCTCTCAATGTGGTGTCGAAAATAAATAATCTGTCTGACATAATCTTATACTCTTAAATTTGTTTATATTCTTGTTTGTATCCATAAAAAAAGCCCTTCTCACAAGGAAGTGAGAAAGGCTCTTTTATATCTTCATGCATCAGAAAAGCACGTACAGTCTCACTTCCTATCCCGTTCCCAGAGTAGAATAATGTTTAGAGAAATAATGAGACTATTTGCTATGTTCTGTTTCATTGTCTTTTCTTATTTAACGCTGCAAAGATACAGCCTTTTTCTAAACCACCAAATATAAAACGATATTTTTTACACCTGTTTTCTTATAAAATGAAAGCGAAGACAGAATGTAACCTATAAATCATTACACAAAAGTAGGTTTAAAGACTGGATAGATACGTTATTACTTATTTATAATCAGCTTATCCATCTCCTTGCCGTCCTGGTCGAGTATCTTTATGCTCAGCTTATTATTCATGGCTTCGGCTTTCAACAGCGTATTATTGGAATTTACAATGACGGGGAACTTCACGCCGTCTTTCGGTTCATTCCTCATATACCGGTGCAAGTGTCCGCAAAGCATCACATCCACATCGGCATTATTTAGCAGCGGGATAAATTTCTCTGCCACTTCCAATTCTCCATGCCAACCACCAAACGGGGGCATATGGCATACCACGACTTTGAACGGGGCTTCTTTGTATTCCTTACTTTCCAGCACCTTCTTCAACCATTCTGCCTGCTCCGTGCGATACTGATCATACACGGTTATGCCAGCATATTCGAGATCGGTATCCGGTTTATCTTCCCCACTATCCAATATGACGAAACAAACCGGCCCCTGACGGAACATATAATAAATATGCTCTTGTCCCGGAGAGAAATAATCCTGAAAAGAGGTGGCAAACGATCCGCGTGTTTCATGGTTTCCACGGGTATAATACATCGGCAGCTCCGAAGCAAAAAGTTCTGTCGCCTTACTCATAAATCCGTCGAATATCTCTTTCTCGCTATTGAAGATAGATACCATATCTCCGTTGAACAGAAACAGGTCGGTCGCTTTCAGGTCACAATGTGAAACCAGTTTCTCCAGCATATCGCTCTTACCATGTATGTCGTTTACCATAGCAAAGTTCACCGTTTGCATTGCATGGTCGCTTGTCTTAAAAACCAGCGGCTTCTGGCCGTACACATCGGTAGCGGCCACATTCCCATAAATAACCTTCCAACCTACATGGCTCAACACTTCCTGCGAATATACACGATAACGGTAACGCGTTCCGGGTTCCAGTCCTTTCAGATGGACAGTATGAACCGTAGAAGTCAGCTTTATTCCGTTCTTCGCATTAAACACTTTGGGGCGTTCCGTCCGATAGAAATGTGTTCCGTCGTCCGGTGCCAGTTCCACCCATCCGACCGATGGTTTATTAACCGTCCAGACGATTGTTACTTCATTCTCACCCAGGTTTTGCAGATACGGGGCATGGGTGATCTTGATGTCTTCCTGGGCAAAGAGAGGGAGAGTAGTCAACAGACAAAAGAGAAAGAAAAGGTTGATCTTATTCATGGTATTATTTTAAGTTATTAATGATTTGAATACTACAAAGATATTCAGTTCATTGCTTCTTTACAAGAAAAAAGGCATGCCTTTACAGACATGCCTTATTACTTTACTTATTTTACCAACAAGTTAGTTTCCTTTAAACGGATTCTGTTCCGATTCACTGATCTCTGTATTTTGTGTGAATTCCAACTGCGGGATCTGATACAAGAAGCGGTAGTCGTTGGATGGAAGATAACCATAAGGAGCTTTGTCGGTCGGGTTATAGTTATCCAGGAAATTCAATCCTAAAGAGAAATGGCCTGCCGGATCTTCGTTGGTTGCAGCATAGCGATAAAGCGGTTTCTGCAAACGCATCAAGTCGTACATACCAGTTACACCTTCACCCAACAATTCTTTACGGCGCTCTACATAAATAGCTTCCAGAAGTTCATCTTTACCGGTAGCAGTAGTAGGTTTGGCTACTTCACGGGCATTCTGCAAAGTATTCAGATGAGATAAAGCAGCCCCTACGTTATTCAGGTTAGCTTCAGCTTCCGCCATGATCAGCAACATTTCAGCACTACGCATATAGCAGAATTCAGGATAGGAATGTCCCTGAGGAGAACCATTGGCATCACCATAATATTTGAATTTGTTATATGCCCATTTAGCCCTTGTTTCTTCATTACCGTTAGCAGTACGGTGCCAGAACATTACAGGCTTTTCATCGGCATCCGTCACACCTTCCGTTTTCGTACATTTGCTACCACGGAAATCTGTTTCGTCAAACAATTGTACATATTTGGAGTCTACGAATAAGTTGATGAAATTATAAATAGGGCCATCCGTCATACCTTCGCCATAACTCGGATCCTGGTTATACCAGTAGTTGAATTCTGTATTAGAGCTGATATTAGACAGGTTTGTAAACTTAATACCCCAGATAACTTCCTTGCATCCGTCTGTAATCAAATTATCAAAACCACTGCACCATTCCGCTTTAGTCATCAATGAAGAATGGTTGTCATACACCTTCTTTGCTTCCGTCAATGCATTATTCCAATCTCCCATCACCTGATATACACGAGCCAGATAACCTGTTGCAACTTCAGCATTCAGGCGCCACTCTTCAATACGGTCGAAAGAAGCCAGCAGAGACTCTGCTTCTTTCAGGTCTTTAACCACCTGTTGATAGCCCTGTTCCACTGTTGAGAAAGGCATAGAGTCCGGATCTTCGGAAGAAAGGCGAAGAATAACTCCGCGTTTATCTTTGGCAATAGCATAGGTCTGCTGATAGTTCAGAAGCAAGTTGAAATAAGCAATACCACGCATAGCCAGGCACTGTCCCTTTAATTCTGCTTTCTCCGCCTCAGTACCTGTAGCTTCGGGGAGTGCATCGATAATGATATTTACCTGGTTGATGATTTTATACATATTCGTCCAGATACGTTTTGCATAGTCACCGGCTGACTGTGTACGACCTTCGCTGAAACGATAGTGATCTTCCACCGAACCACCATAATTCTTTGTACTTAAGATATCCGCACCCAGAAGGTCATATCCCATGCAAAGCCCGGTAACACCGGCATAACATGCATCATTTTGACTACTAGCTCCAGATTCACCCAACAATAAATATTTATAAGTACCAGTCAATGACATGTTCAACCCCGTCGTACTGGCGAGGATGGTTGATTCATCCACATCCGTCGATGAATTGGTAGTCAACTCCCCTGTACAATTGCTCAAAGAAATAGCCAATAAAGCAATTGCTGTAAATTTGAATGTTCTATATAATCTTTTCATACTTCGACTTAATTAAAATGTTACCTGAATACCTGCCATATAAACTCTTCTCGATCCCTGAACACCATTATCGGTTTCCGTATTACCATTGTAGTTATTACCCAGCACACCGGTTTCAGGCTCGCTATGACGTTTAGCTGCCGGTCCGAATGTGCACAGGTTATCGCCAGTCAGATAAACGCGGGCATTCGAAATACCCAGTTTCTGAGTCAACATTTTCGGAATAGTATAACCTAATGTTACATTTCTCAAACGCAGGAAGTCATTGTTGAACAAGAAGAAATCCGTACGTTTCACATTCAGACTGGCATTTGCAGAGGACAGACGGGAGAACTCGGCCTGATCACCCGGTTTTTCCCAACGTTTTCCTTCCACCAGATCCTGGATCATACCTACACCGTCCAAACCAGCCGTACGTTCCAACCATGTATAATCGTACATAGTAGATCCAAATGAAGCATAGAACATAAATGAGAAGTCAAATCCTTTGTAATTGAATGTATTGGTAATCGATCCGAAAGCAGTCGGTATAGCCGATCCGCACCACTGGTAATCATTCATGGTTACATCAGAATAATTTTCTGTTGTCTTCCATCCACCGTTGCCATCTTTGATCAGATACAGGCGGTTACCGTTTTCCGGATTCACACCGGCATGCTTCGGCATGTAGAATTCATACAGTGAATGTCCTTCTTCCAACTTATAAGTAGCACCACGGTTGGCATAAGTATAAGCACCACCCGGCAGATAAGTTACTTCATTATCCAAAGTAGAGAAATTCAGATCGATATTCCATTGGAACTCTTTATTCTTGATGGCCGCAGCGCTTAAAGAGATTTCAAAACCACTGTTACGGACATTACCTAAGTTGGTATTGTAACCGGCTGCATCTCCCACCTGGGCTGACAACGGTAGATCCCGGTAATAAAGCAAATCTTTAGAACTACGTGAATAATATTCGATTGTTCCGCTCAAACGGTTCAGGAAGGAGAAATCGACTGCGATGTTATACTGTTCGTTACGTTCCCACTTCAGGTTGGGAGTAGCCAGTGTCATCGGTTTGTAGCCGGCTGATCCAAACAGATTCTCTTTCTTATAATAAGCCTGATAAGCATACAGAATTTCATCTCCGGCCTGTCCGTTACCTGCATTACGCGGATACAGCTTATCGTTACCCGATGTACCATAACTACCACGGAGAGACAAGTTATCCAGCCAACTGCTTGTACCTTCCATAAATTCTTCCTTAGAAATTCTCCAGGAAGCACCAAAAGAGAAGAAGTTACCCCAACGGCTCTCTTTGCTGAAACGAGAGGAACCGTCACGACGGAAAGAGCCTGACAAATAATACTTGTTCTGATAATTATAATCGGCCTTACCGAAGAACGACAACAAAGAATAACGGTTACGATAGGAATCTACTTCCCAGTTGGTTGTTGTAGAAGCCATTTCAAACTGTCCCATCTGCATGATACCTTCACCGTAGCTCCTATCATATTGCCGGTTGTAGTGGTAGAACTCATGTCCTAACATCAAATCCAGGTTATGTTCGCCAAACGACTTATTCCACGTCAACAGGTTATTCCATGTAACAGACTGAGTTTTGTAGTTTTCACGTTGAGCCCAACCACCATTTGTCAGCACGGTAACGCCATAAGGTTGTTGTTGTCCTTGTCCGTGAACAGCCGAACCATACTGGTAATACGTTTCCGTAATATCATCCAGGTTGACATTCGTCTTGAATTTTATATCGAAGGGAAGATTCACACCTGCGAAATAATGGGCTGTCAACATACCGCCTTCTTTATTATTGAAGTCGTCATCGTTAGGGTTATCCCAATAGTCACCGGAGTTGGCCAAACTGTGGATACCGAAGAAGTTCGCTGAATTCTCACCAAAATCATAGATACGCTTTCCGGTCTTTTGGGAAGTATACCAGGCTGTGTTATCTTCGTTACGCAACCACGGTGAGTTCAGCGTATTAGTATATACTGTGGCACGGGTCGCACCGGAGATATTCTGGCGTGAATAGCTATAAGCCAGGCTTCCACCCATATTCAGCCACTTGGTCAGTTCAGTTGTGACGCTGGCACGAAATGAATAACGTTTATAGTACTGGTTATTAGCATAACCTTTATCATTCAAATAAGATAAAGAGGTGAAGTAGTTGGTTTTGCCATCCTGTGTAGCACCACTGACATCAATACCGTAATCCTGACGCAGTTTGCGTGAGAACAAGGCACCATACCAATCATAATCGCTCTCGTCCCACACCATTTCCAGATCCGGGTTTGTCCAACAATTACCGGCACCATCATGCATTACATAATTGGAAGCATCACCCGTCCATTTAAACGGAGTGACATATACTGTTTCCCCTTTTGAATTGACACGCGGATTGACGGCACGCGAGAGCAGGTTGGCTGAAGCATAATCGCCCGCAGTCTTTGAGTCCAGCCCTTCTACATAATGTTTGTCATTATAGATACCACGCCATAAGTTAGTTAGCTGTTGGTAGGGGTCTGCCTTTTTAGGATTTGCTACGGCGTTATCGGAAGTACCCCAGGCACCACGGAAGTTTATAACCGGTTTACCCGCTTTACCTTTCTTGGTCGTAATCACCACAACTCCGTTTGCTGCACGCGATCCGTACAGTGAAGAAGCTGCCGCATCCTTCAAAACCGTCATCGACTCGATATCGGAAGGTGAAATAGAGTTTATACTACCGTCATAAGGCATACCATCCACCACATACAACGGGGTTGTCTTACCTGACATCGAACTGATACCACGGATCTGGATACGGGTTTCACCGCCCGGGTTACCTTCGTTGTTAGAAACATTTACACCGGCACTCATACCCTGCAATGCTTCTGTGAAGCTAGTGGCAGAAATCTTTTCCAGCTGATCGGATTTTACCACTGAAGCCGATCCGGTAAATGAGGACTTTTTGGTTGTACCGTAAGCTACTACCACTACCTCATCCAAATCTTGCGTATCACTGGCCAACTTTACATTCAGAGTGCTTTGTCCGTTCCAGACAATCTCCTGGGTTGTCAGACCGACAAATGAAACAACAAGTACAGAACCTTTCTTTAGACCATCCAATGTAAATTTACCATCCATATCCGAAATAGTACCGTAAGAAGTACCCTTGATAGAGATAGAAGCACCAGCTACAGGACCCATATCGTCTGTTACGACTCCTGTAACTTTTCCATTCTGCTGTGCGATCATAGCACCTGCTGAGGTGGGGATCACTGATGCATTGATAGTCCCGGCTGTACCAAATACAGTTGCAAGAACTAATGCTTTAACCAGTTTCGAGTTTGTCAACATAAGCTAAAATTAGAATTAAACAATTAGACACTTTTAACTACTTCGGAAGGCTTAAGTGGGGAGCTCAAGAGTACTAGTGAAACTCATTGACACTGTGAACCTTCCATACTGAAACTGAAATACCTGGTATACATAAATTAGCCCGGCAGTTTAACATTAATACCATAGTTTTTGTAGAACTCACGTATTTCACGGGGACAAATATAGTAATATTATTTAAATTGTGCTTAAAAATACAGCATTAACGTTACCAAATAAGAATTTTAACATAATAGACTGCAATAAGAAATGTGGCTAAAGCCAATAATACCCCAATATCTTGACCGTCGGTTGAAACCGACGGCAATCGAACTCAGGTTAAAACCATGAAGGGCATGAGTTCTACAAAGACTATGGTATATCTCTTGTCCGGTTTCGAAGTCTTCAACATCTTATTATCTGCTGAAATATTATTATCAACTTTTAGCCTTCATGCCTTCATATCAGGCGTATGTAATTAATAGACCGACAGTTACATATGAAGGCACAATGTATTCGCCTTCATCCGATGAAGGCACAAACCCGGCCGCCTTCACACATAACAAACTAACCAGCAATCAATTATGCCACACATGAAGGCTATGAATACAAAAAACACAAAACATTTTTCTATAATAACCAATCGTCGACAGTAACAATGGGAAAAGATGAAAAGTAATATACTAAAGATAAATCAGTAAGGTTTTAGTTCTAAGCCTATTGCCAACTAACCAAAAGCTCCTTACTCACTTTCACCAGGGTGTACAGGGTAGTCGGTTATCCTGTACACCCTAACACATCAGCCTGTACACCCTAGCGAACTACCCAGTACAGGATAATAGGACTATATCCTTAGATAACAACTAGTTTGTGACAATGAATAACATAATAGTAGGTGGGGCTAATGTTAGTAATAGCATATTTTAATAACGCAAAAAAGGCATGCCGTCACGACATGCCTTCTTCTGTATTAGTATGTAGGAATATGTATTAGTTGTTTTCCGGACGCAGTTTGCGAACAACGGCACCTGCACGCCACATTTCGCTTTCACGAAGGGCTTTCAGTTCTTTTTCCAGACCTTCACGGTAGTCAGGCTTGCTGTTAGTGTCGATAGAACGCTGTGCTTCGTTACCGCAGGCAACTTCGCTATACAGCTTCTGGAATACCGGTTTTGTGGCATCGTGGAACGGGCCCATCCAGTCCAGAGCACCGCGCTGTGCAGTGGTTGAACAGTTGGCGTACATCCAGTCCATACCGTTTTCAGCGAACAGCGGCATCAACGACTGTGTCAGTTCTTCTACTGTTTCATTGAATGCTTCTGAAGGTTCGTGACCGTTTTCACGCAGTGTTTCGTACTGAGCCAGCAGCAATCCCTGGATGGCACCCATCAAAGTACCACGTTCGCCTGTAAGGTCGGAATATACTTCTTTCTTGAATGTTGTTTCAAACAGGTAACCAGAACCTACACCGATACCCAATGCAATTACACGATCCCATGCACGGCCTGTTGCATCCTGGAAGATAGCGTAGCTTGAGTTCAGACCACGGCCCTGCAGGAACATGCGACGCAGTGAAGTACCCGAGCCTTTCGGAGCTACCAGGATCACGTCTACATCAGCAGGCGGGATGATGTTTGTACGTTCTTTGTATGTGATACCGAAGCCGTGTGAGAAATACAATGCCTTACCCGGAGTCAGGTATTTTTTGATGCGAGGCCATACTTCAATCTGTGCTGCATCTGAAAGCAGATACTGGATGATTGTTGCTTTTTCGCATGCTTCTTCAATATCGAACAGTGTTTCGCCCGGTACCCAACCGTCTGCAACGGCTTTTTCCCAAGTCTTACCACCTTTACGTTGTCCTACAATTACGTTAAAACCGTTGTCGCGTAGGTTCAGGCTCTGGCCCGGGCCCTGTACGCCATAACCTATAACGGCGATAGTTTCGTCTTTCAATACTTCTCTTGCCTTTTCCAACGGAAATTCTTCGCGGGTTACTACGTTTTCGTCAACGCCGCCAAAATTCATTACTGCCATTTTCTTTTTACTATTAAAATGAATGTATATAAAATAATTTATTTCTATGTGATGGGCGGGCAGACCCCGCCCCTACGGTTATGTCCAGGTGACGGCGGCGCGGCTGATGGCTTTGCCTTCGTGACAGATGGACATGTTATACTTTCCGGGGGAAACTTCCTGGTTGTGGAGAGTTAGCTCCATACCGTACTTTCCTTCGGACTGGTAAGCTATTTCGAAACGGCTTATCTCTTTTTCACGGAACAGGCTGATGTCGAACAGGTCGAGCAGGTGTTCCATGTATTTGATGCTGTTGAGATGGCCGTTTACGTCGAGGTCGCTGTACTTCACACGGTAGGGTTCGCCGGAGACGTTGTTTTCTACCGGGGCGATCTTGCCGGGTTTCTCGATCGGACAGGGACGGTCGGTGACGTAAGCACTCAGCCCTTCCACATCGAGCAGGGTCGGACGGCGTGTTTCCATATCGATGGCCGCCCAGATGGAACGGGCGAAGCCGAAGGTTTTACCTTCACCGTTCACCAGTTCGAAACAACGGCTGGTGAACAGCTTGCCGACTTCGTCTACCCAGGTGTATAAGGTTACGGATTCCGACATAGCAGGATAGGATGTCATTTCGATTGCTAGGCGGGAAAGTACCCAAGCTGTATGCCTTTCGGTCATGTCGTTATAACCGAACCCACGGTCGGCGGCATGACAGGAAGCTGCGTGCAGCAAATAGGTTCCGATCATCGGGATGGTGATGCGGCCCCGGAAGTCCATCAGATAGGACTCGGTGACAAAATGAAATTCTCCTACTTTGTTTTTCTCCATAATCTTCTTTTTATAGTGAGGACTGTGTCCTTTCGTTATTATTGATGTTTGTCCTGCAACTTCTTTTCCATAGAGGAAAGCATGTCGCTCAGACGTTCCACTTTACTCTTCGTAATGGCGACACGGCCGGAACGGATGAATTGCAGTACACCGATCGTTTCGCTCAATTCTTTGAACAGGGCTTGTGTCTCGTCGTAGTGACCGCTCTTTTCGAGCACGACACAGGTTTCGTTCACTTCGAGGATACGGGCGTTGTACTTGCGGATCAAGTCCTCTACCGTTCCCATCTTGATGAAAAGCTCGGTACTCAGTTTGTAGAGGGCGATTTCCTGATACACCAGGTCTTCATCCGTATTGTAATAGGCTTTCAGAATATCCACACGTTTGTCGATCTGTTTTACCACCTTGTCGATCATATCTTCTTCGGCAAAAGTAGTGATCGTGAACTTATGTATTCCCTTTATAGCAGAGGGGGAAACGGAAAGCGTCTCGATGTTCAGCTGCCGGCGCGTAAAGATAATCGTAATCTGGTTCAGAAGACCTACTGTGTTCTCTGAAAAGATAATAACGGTATATAATTTCTTTGTTGTCATAGCTTGTCCTCCTTACTTATCACCTAAAATCATGTTCGTAACGCTTCCTCCGGCCGGAACCATCGGATATACCATACCACAGGTTTCAACGTTGGCTACCAGCAGGTAAGCTCCGTCGTGGTTCAGCATTTCCGCTATTGCATCGTCCAGTTCTTCACGGTTGTCGACTGCGCGGGATGCGATACCGAATGCCTTGGCAATGGCCACGAAGTCGGGGTTCTTCATGATCGTATTCGAATAACGTTCGTGGAAGAACAGTTCCTGCCATTGGCGTACCATGCCGAGGAAGTTGTTGTTGAGCACGATGATCTTTACGTTCAGGTTTTCCTGCATGATAGTTCCCAGTTCCTGGATGGTCATCTGGATACCGCCGTCGCCGGTAAAGAAACAAACGGTGCGGTCGGGAGCTCCCAGTTTGGCGCCGATAGCGGCGGGAAGGCCGAAGCCCATCGTTCCCAATCCTCCGGAAGTAACCACGCTGCGGGTTTGTTTGTATTTAAAGTAACGTACACCCATCATCTGGTTCTGACCTACGTCGGTCACCAGGACAGCGTCGTCGTTGGTTGCTTCGGAGACTTTACGGACTACCTCACCCATCTTCAACTGTCCGCTGGTCGGATAAAGTTCTTTTTCGATCACCTTGTCATGCTCTTCCTTCGCATCCGGTTCGAATTCGGCATTCCATTCCGGACGCTTGCGTTCTTCCAGCAGGGTGGTGATCATCGGAATGGTGTGTTTGGCGTTACCAAGGACTTTTACGTCTACCGGAACGTTCTTTCCTATTTCCGAGTTGTCTATATCGAGGTGGATGATCTTCGCTTGCTTGGCGTAAGTCTTCAGATCACCGGTCACACGGTCGTCGAAACGCATACCGATGGCGATCAGCACATCGCATTCGTTGGTCTTGCGGTTAGGGCCTACATTTCCGTGCATTCCCAGCATACCTTTATGCAACGGGAAGTCGGATGGTAATGCGGATAGACCTAAGACGGTAGAGCCTGCGGGTATATCGTTCTTCAGCAAGAAAGCTTTCAATTCTTCTTCAGCCCCGCCCAGGATAACGCCCTGGCCTACCAGGCAGAAGGGTTTCTTTGCGCTGTTGATCAAAGCGGCGGCGGCTTCTATACGTTCTTCCCTGATATCCGGTTCCGGTTGGTAACTGCGGATATAATCTACTTTCTGGTATTCATAATCGACCAGGCCTACCTGTGCGTCTTTCGCCAAGTCCAGTACAACAGGGCCCGGACGGCCGGTAGAGGCGATATAGAAAGCACGGGAAACGGCCCAAGCTATTTCTTCGGGTTTACGGATCTGGTAAGCCCATTTCGTGATAGGCTGTGCAATGCCGATCACATCGACTTCCTGGAAAGCATCGGTTCCCAGCAGCGGAGACGGAACCTGTCCGGCTATTACTACCATCGGCGTACTGTCCATCAGTGCATCGGCAATACCGGTGATGGTATTGGTTGCGCCGGGGCCGGAAGTGACGAGCGTTACCCCTACTTTACCGGAGACACGGGCGTATCCCTGAGCCGCATGTGTCGCACCTTGTTCGTGGCGTACCAGAACGTGTTTCAATTGATCTTTGTAGTCATACAAACTATCGTAAATAGGGATCGCTTGCCCGCCCGGATAACCGAAGATAGTATCTACTCCTTCAGCGATCAGCGCTTTCAGCAAAGCTTCCGAACCGGTTATCTTTTGTTTATCCATCTCTAAATTATAGTGTTTGGTGTTTTATTAATCTTCTACTATTCGTACACCGCCTTTATCGGCCGAAGCAACCATCTTGGCATATGCTTTCAGGGCTTTCGATACCGTACGCTGGCGGAAAGGGGGTGTAAAGGCTTTTGTTCCGCGGGCTTCTTCTGCCTGACGGCGTTCTGCCAGTCCGGCATCGCTTACCTTTACATTTATAGTTCGTTCGGGGATATTGATTTCGATTATATCGCCGTCTTTCACCAGGCCAATCGCTCCGCCTGCTGCTGCTTCAGGAGAGATATGTCCGATTGACAATCCGGATGTTCCACCGCTGAAGCGTCCGTCTGTGATCAGCGCACATTCTTTACCTAGGTGTTTGCTCTTTATATAAGAGGTCGGATACAACATTTCCTGCATACCCGGGCCACCTTTGGGACCTTCATAGGTGATAACGACGACATCGCCGGAGACGACTTTGTTTTGAAGGATACCTTCGCATGCGGCATCCTGCGAGTCGAATACCTTGGCAGGGCCGGCAAAGCGGAAGATGCTTTCATCTACTCCGGCAGTCTTTACCACACAACCGTCCTGGGCGATGTTTCCGTAAAGGACGGCCAGACCGCCATCTTTTACATAGGCGTGTTCTACATCACGGATACAACCGTTTGCACGATCCGTATCGAGTTCCTTATAATAGCTTTCCTGTGAACCGAGCACCAGGTTGAAACGGTGCGCCGGAGCACTCTTATAGATATTTATTGCTTCATCCGTTACATTTACGGAAGTAATGCTGTATCGATCGATAGCTTCTGACAATGTCATACCGTCCACACGTTTTACCGAACCATCTACCAGGCCGGCTTTTACCAGCTCGCTCATAATACCGATGATACCGCCTGCACGGTTCACATCTTCCACATGGTATGAACAGCTGGGTGCAACCTTACAGATAACCGGGGTTTTACGTGAAAGCATATCGATATCCTTCATGGTGAAATCTGCTTCTGCTTCATGGGCGACTGCCAGCAGGTGAAGAACAGTATTGGTAGACCCTCCCATCGCGATATCGAGCGACATGGCATTCAGGAATGCCTGACGGGTAGCGATGCTGCGCGGCAGAACCGAGTCGTCGCCATCACGATAATATTTATAAGCATTATCGACAATCATTTTAGCCGCTTTCTTGAACAGGCGGGCACGGTTGGCGTGTGTTGCAACAACAGTTCCGTTTCCGGGAAGGGCCAGACCGATGGCTTCATTCAGGCAGTTCATCGAATTGGCGGTAAACATACCGGAGCAGCAACCGCAGGTCGGACAGGCTGAACGTTCCACCTTTTCTACTTGTTCGTCGCTTATCGAGTCATCGGCAGCTTCGATCATGGCATCGATCAGGTCGAGTGCACGGCCATCCAGGTTTCCGGCTTCCATCGGGCCTCCCGATACAAATACAGTCGGGATATTCAAACGCATCGTTGCCATCAGCATACCCGGCGTAATCTTGTCGCAGTTACTAATACAAACCATAGCATCTGCTTTATGGGCATTTACCATATATTCCACGCTGTCTGCAATAATGTCGCGTGAAGGAAGGGAATAAAGCATTCCGTCGTGTCCCATAGCAATACCGTCGTCGATGGCAATCGTATTGAATTCGGCGGCAAAGCAACCGAGCTTTTCAATCTCCGCCTTTACCTGCTGACCGATCTCGTGCAGATGCACATGTCCCGGCACAAACTGGGTAAATGAATTCACAATGGCTATAATTGGTTTACCGAACTGCTCTTCTTTCATGCCGTTGGCACGCCACAATGCACGGGCTCCGGCCATGCGTCTGCCCTCTGTGCTATATGAACTTCTTAACGGATTCTTCATCATATTTGTTTTTATCTTTTAGTCAATAAAAAAGCCCTTCTCTATATGGAGAAAGGCTTAAGAAATATCATTTACGACTTCACAACTTCTTACACACCTTTCTCCTTACCTACTAATGACTAGAAGGACCACCACGAGAATAATATGTAATACATTGTTCATCATCTTTTCTTATCGTCTTTATTTTGTTTGACGCTGCAAATGTAGAATAATAATTTATACGAGCAAAGGATTTAAAAGAAAAATCTTACTTTTTCTTTCATTTATCAAGAAAAGAGGGTAGTCCTCTTGCATTTTAACAGATAACCACCCTCTATATCTAAGGATTTTAATAATTATCAATACAGTATGGTTTCAATGATGTAGCCACCATCCCAGATATCCCCACATTATATGAGACCCGAACCATTCTTCCCGTGAAGGAAATTTATCTTCTTTTATATCCTGATAGTATTGTCCGGTTACATCACGATTTATCATATGAATCATTTCCGTATTCCGAACCGTAGCCCATTCTATTGCTTTTACAGAAGATTTATGATCCCATCCGTACAAATATGCCATTACATCCATCAACCAATAATTAGCCTGCCTCTTTCCTCCCCAATCATTTCCTTCAGGAAAATAAATCAAAGAAGATGCTTTCCCATCATTTGACTTCTGATACATCGTCTTTCCATTAAATTGCAGTTCAGTTAACACATTATAGATTATAGCCCCATTATATAATGAAGATTGTAACCCATTTCTACCAGCTAATTCATAAATCCAGACATTTATAGCATTATGCATAAACGCAGTCATATAATCAGGATGGAGTATATTATGATTAATAACTGTCCCATTCGAATTCATATTACTGCCTTTCAATATTTGGTTTAACTTCACACCATCTACCACTGTATCTTTATTAATATCTTCCGGGGTTGCATATGCAGATATTTGCATTTCCACATTCTTTGCCATCCAACGATCATGATGTTCATGATGTGGCATCATGGCCGTTGCAATTGTCAATATGTTAGAGTTCCAAGCATTTTCTTCAGCCTTGGTATCTCCTTCCGATATGATATTGCCGGATATATCCCGGTAATAAGGTACGTCATAATCGATGAACCGGTCGGCTTCATGAACTAACATCCGACATACCAATTCCCTATCAGAGACAGATAATTCATTCCATAAAAACCAACCGGCATTTGCCACTTGTGCTGCCCATAAAGCACTTTGCCACTGGTCTCCCCATCCCCCTTCACCGATATTCGATTTATGGTGATAAGCCAAAGAGCGAATTAAGTTTAAAGCGATATCCAATGCTTTTTCTTCCGAAACAAAAGTTATCTGCGGATCATACACATGCAATTTCAGACAAAGAGCCAATGTAAATACATGATGGGAAGCCGGGCGAATAAAATGTTCTGTATTTCCTCCAAAATCAAGATATTCACCAGACTGATCCTGAAACCGCTTAATCCCATAATACCATTTATTCACAGTGTATTTATTATTTTGTCTCAACATATACCTCATCTCATCAGGGAATCTCCCTTGAGGTGACTCGCGTTCCCACATCGAAACGGAAACAGGAATAACCAAATCCTGTAAAGTAATTGTATCTTCTGCAACTGCCCTCTCAAAACAAAAGAACAGACTAAACAGAAATATAAAAAAGCGGTCACTGTATTTCATGCTTACATTCTTATTTCACCAATTTATAGATCTCACAAGCCGCCATCAGAAAACCACCTGTTCCATAAACCTGAGTCATTCTTTTTTCTATTCTTTTAGGATCCTGCCCGACAGGTTGCACCCAGCAAACTTTACCTTCCGTATCGACAGATGCAACGAGAGCTTCCCATCCTTTAATTACTATAGGTAAGTAATCTTCTTTGGAAAGATATCCTTGATTAATGCCATAAGCTAAAGCATAAACAAACAAACCGGTACTACTTGTTTCCGGATCTGCGTATGTTTCAGTATCCAACATGCTGGCACGCCAAAAACCATCTTCACACTGCAAGTCAGCAACCCGGCGACTCATTTCCTTAAACAATTGTAAGTAAAACGAACGGTATTTTTTATCCTTCTCCGGTAATGTTTTTAAAATCTCTGCAAGACCACCCATTACCCAGCCATTACCTCGTCCCCAAAAGACCTTTTTACCATTAGCCTCTTTTTTATCAAAATATTTTGCATCGCGATAGAATAATTTTTCTTCTTTATCATATAAATGATCATAGGTCGCTTTAAACTCCTTATCTGCAAATTCCATAAAATCCTTATTACCAGTGATGGTATATAAACGAGAATAAACAGCAGGTGCCATATATAATGCATCACACCACCACCAACGATCACTATGTCCTTTCGTTATATCAATATTGCCTTGTGGTTGATGATTGATTACCCATTCTGCTCGCGCCAATGTAGGTATAAACATATTTTCCTTTTTATATTTGGTATACATATCCAAGTATGTTTGAGCCACACAAATATCATCGGCATTATACATCCGGTTTCCTATCTGCCAATATTCTTTATTGAATATATTTTCGAGATATTCAAAATACCTATCATCACCACTCAATTCTGCCCAATCAAACATTCCATTATATAATACCCCATTTCGCCAACCACGTGCAACATTACTGTTAAATGGAGCTGTTTGATAGTCACGAACCTGCCAATCGGCAACTTTAGTTGCCACCTTTTTAATAGCATCTTTATCCAACTTGTTATCAAATCCTTTTGCTTTTTGATTTATTCGGATAGCACTATCATAAGATCTAAATCCCGGATATTTATAATTATAGACCCAAAGTACATCCGGCTGATCTCCAGAGTGATTCCGAACCACAAACGGTCGAATATTATCACGTTCGGAATCTTTTGTCAATGCTTCCGACACCCAAGGTTCCTTATTTCCGGGAAAAGTCCATTTCTCAATTTCAAACACATTATTAATCGGACGTGAAGTATAAACTATTGAAGGATTTTCATGATCAAGATAAACGCCTCCCGAATAGTTTTCTTCAGTTTCCAGGTAATTTTTATTATTATAATCATTACGCATAAAACACTGCGCAGCATCGGTTATCTTATAATTTTCCCATTCTTTCCCATTCCAACGGGCATACCAATAGGAATGAATACTTCTTGCATGAGAAAAACGGGCATATACCAAAACCGGATTTTCGTCTTTATCAAACGCTATATCCCATATCCAGGCTTTATCAAATGTTTTAGTTGCATCATAAACTTTATCTGTTTGACTGGGCATTACCGGTTTACTGAAACTCTCAGAAATCACTTCTCCATTTGCTTTACACAATTTTCCATTTTGGTACATCATAAAGTAAATTGAATTAGTGGCCCTGTCGCGAGGATGCGCATCTGTAAAAGCAAAAAAGATTTTGTCTTTATGGTTTGTTGTCACTTTCATATATGGACGCCCACCTTCTCCATAAATAGTATCATTTACAACTATTGTCGTCGGATTACTCCATGTCTTAAAGTCGTCTGTAAAAATAAATGTCGGCTTAAAATTTCGTCCCCTAAAGAATAAATAAGTTCGATTATTCTCTTTCGATAACATAGCTGCATTTGTATAACAAACTCCTAAATTACCTGACATTTTCGGATCAATACTTTGCAGTTCACCCCAGGAACGAATATCTGAAGGATTCTTGGTTATTGCATAATAGATCGGTGAATTCTTTGTCCCTCCATGAGCTGAAAAATATAACACCAATCGCTTATCAGGCAATGCCATCACAGAAGGGTTAGCATGATCGTCATAATCAAACTTATCACTTAACTTATACTGAAACTTTTCCTGTGTTGCCGGATCATAGCTAAAAGCCCAGATACTACCCTCTTTATCAACAAAACCGCCAAACATTTTATTATCGACATAAATAGCCCTGGGGTCTGAAAACCAGCACCAGGCACCATCATTTGTAATAAATGCATAATCTTCCGCATAAGGAGGTGTATCCCAATTTCTTGTTTGTGCCACAAGAAAACTTGATGGCACAAACAATATTACTATTTGAATTAATAATAGAAATCCTTTCATTTTCATTCTTTTATATAAGTTACCAACCTGTGTTTTGTTCTAAACTCGGATTCAAGTCAAGTGCATCCTGAGGAATAGGCCATACATACATATGATCTTTCCATACACGTTTTTCCATAAAAATATTCTCCCGTTTTCCGGTTTCCTCATTCATTATGGCAAAACCATACATATCACCATTTTTTACCTGATCACAAATCCTCCAACGAATAATATCATAATAACGGAGGCCTTCACAAGCTAATTCAATACGACGTTCGTGACGAAGTATTTTTCTCATTGCATCTGCTCCCGCTACAGTAATATGAGGCATGCCTGCTCTATCTCTAATTTGATTTATCAAAGTCCCAGCTTCCTGTAAATCCCGATTCAATTCAATCAAAGCCTCAGCTCGCATCAACAGAATATCTGCATAACGTATTAATGTTATATTTTTGTAAGATTTAGTACGATCTGCATTTTCACCTGTCATGTCAACCCACTTTGTAATCACATAGCCTGTACTCCAAGGTTTATTTTTGATATAATCCAATCCATTTTTATCAGCCGGGTCAAAGACAAAGGTCGTAACACCATTCTTCTTCCATTCCCAACCAGGAGTAACGACTGTTGATTTCAATCGCGGATCTCTGAACTCATATTCACCATAGTTACCTTCAGCTTCAATAGCAGCTCGTTCTGCAACATGCTTACACCCTAAAGCTTCACATTCCGAAAAAGGATGTCCTTCCATACATTCATATTCATCTACCATATTTTCCAATGGCATAACACGTCCCCAACCTGCATAAGGAGATGCTCCTGCTGATAAATTTCGGTTTAAATCATGTAACTTTAACGGGTTTGAATACTGATACTCCAATATGACCTCTTTATTATTTCCATCAGCTTGTGGTCTGAACAAATCCTCATAAGAAGCATACAATTCATACTTCCCCGATTTAATCACAGCTGATGTTTGTTCCAAAACAGCTTCATAATCTTTTTCATACAAGTATACACGAGACAGAAAAGAACGAACGACCATTTCATTTACACGACCACTTTCTTCATTCGGATTTTTCTGAATATCCTGTAACGATTCATTTAATTCCTGCAATACGAATTTCAAGACATCCGCCCTGGGAGTACGTCCAGTCTGCTTTGATTCCTCGACCGTTAATAATTTTGTTACTAAAGGTATATCACCGAAATAGAATAACATGTCATAATACAGGAATGCACGAATAAAACGCACTTCAGCAGTCATATGGGCAAACTCATCTTCTGAAAAATTTTCTTTCGATTTTTCAAGACCCTCCAATACATAATTCAACTGAGCAATATCTGCATATTTCCATTCATCTTTCACCTTATTTTTTATTGCAGTAAATGAACCATCTCCCATCATATTTTCAGAACGCCAAATAGCATTATCAGAATAGCCATCCCGATAAGGTACAATTTCGTGATCAGGTAAGAAAGTATAACAATTATCTACCATCATTTTTGCCTGGGTTGCATCTTTCCACCAATTATCATCTGAGATTTCATGCAAAGGCGGCATATCTAAAAAAGAGTTACAACTAATTCCACAGCAAGCTAAGCATACAAACAATGTATATTTTATTATTTTTTTCATACTGCCATAATTTTAAAATTCAACATTCAGACCGAAAGAATAAGTTTTTGCCAATGGATATGTAAAAGCATTTTCCGTTTCAGGATCATAACCCGGCACAAAATTATCTATCGTAAATAGATTTGTAGCTGAGAAAAAGACACGCATATACTTCAATCCAATTGCGGATAATGCTGTTTGTGGAAGTTTATATCCCAACTGTAAGTTCTTCATGCGAAGATATCCTCCATTGATTTTCCAAAAATCAGAACATTCATAATTAAAACTACCTTCCGCATTCGGTTGTACTCTTGGGTAGGCAGCATCCCTATTCGTCTCAGACCAATAATCCATATGTTGTTTCATTAAAGGACTATCATTAAAAGGACGTACTCCAGGGCCAGTCATGATATAGTCTTTTTGCCCAATGCCCTGGAAAAACATTGATAAGTCAAAACCTTTGTATTCACCGCTCAAACGTAAGCCAAACAGATAATGCGGACTAGGATCGCCAATAACAACCCGATCATTTCCATCAATCTTTTTATCATTATTTTGGTCTACATAGCGAACATCTCCGGGCTTATTTTTAACATTCTGGAATGGAGCTTCTGCTATTTCTTCTTCAGATTGAAACAATCCCATCGACTCATAACCATAAATTGAATTTATCGGATAACCAACATTAGTATATTTATTCTCACTAATCCAGGCATTCGAATCACCGATATCTTTTACTTCATTTCGGTTATCCGAGATATTAGCACGGACACTATATCTGAAATCTTTTATCTGATCCGTCCAACCGACTTCTAATTCCCAACCCCGATTACCAACTTTACCTATGTTCATTTTAGGCTTACCTAAGCCGTATTCCATAGGAACAGGCATTTCTATTAGAATAGCACGGGTTTCTTTAGAATAATAGTCTGCAACAATACTTAAACGATTTCCTAACAATTGAGCATCCAATCCTATATCAAACATATATGTTTTTTCCCAACCCAAATCGGCATTTCCCAAAGACTTAAGATAAGCACTTTGCCCATAAATATTATTTAAAACAACATTTCCCATCGAGATAGTCGTATAACTAGGATACAGACTCATTTTTGTTTTAGCATCCACCAATCCGGAAGATGCACCAGCCATTCCCCATGATGCACGTATTTTCAAATCATCCAACACATTCGCTGTTCTCTTCATAAACGATTCTCCTGTCACACGCCAGGCGGCAGAAACAGTAGGGAAAGTAGACCATCTGTGACCTTTGGCAAAATTAGACGAGCCATCAGAACGGAAACTGGCAGACAACAAATATTTTCCGGCATAATCATAATTCAATCGGCCTATAACCGATGCTATACTCCAATGTTCTGCTGTTCCCTCATTACTCCATGCGTCTTTTGAACCCGCATCCAAAACATAAATCAGATCTGTCGGATACCCATCACGAAATGCATCCACATTATTTTTACTCTCACTTTCCGACTGGAAGCCAGCTAACAAATCAAAATTATGGTCTTTTATCTTTTTCTTATAATTCAATAATGCTTGTAAATTATAATATTGCAGAAAATCCCGTTCCTCTTTTAATGAGTTTACACCATTTTCATAAGTCTTCTGAGTAAAATAATCCGTAAAAGATATTTTTCTGCTACGGGAAGATACATTATCGAATACATAATTCACATTCGCTATACCAGTGAATTTCAATCCATCCAATATTTCATAATCCAACTTGAACACACCACTGGCATCATGTTTATCTTTATATCCATGACCACGTTCTTTCAGATAAGCTATTGGATTAATAATCAGACTTGAATTATATCCATATGTACCATCAGTGTAATAAGCGACCTGGGTTGGATTCATCTTATATACATCCTTAATAATGTCATCAAATCCCAGAACTTCATCTTTCTTACGCTGGATATAACGAAAATCAAAAGAAATTCCAAAGCGTTTTGTAATAGCAACATCTACATTGGAACGTACATTAAAGACATTCTGCGTTATCTCCGGAATAACTCCTGTTTGATGATCCACTCCTCCACTCAAATGATATTTCACGGTTTCATTTCCACCCGATGCAGCAATAGAATGCCGTGTAGAAATACTATTCTGAAACATTAAATCAAGCCAATCTGTACTAGGGAAACGATTTAAATCCTCACCACTGGCAAATTTGGCTATGTCGTCAGGTAAATAAACATCCGATTTGTCTATATTCCGATAAGCCTCATTAAGAACAGCTGCATACTCTGCTGAACTGAGGGTTTCAGGCATATCGGTCGGAGTATTTATTCCCACATAACCACTATATCTGAATGTCGGTTTTCCCGTTTTACCACGTTTCGTCGTAACCAATATTACGCCATGCGCAGCACGAGATCCGTAGATTGCTGCAGAAGCGGCATCTTTCAACACTGTCACATTATCAATGTCGTCCACATTCAGATAATTAAACTCACCGGGAACACCATCGATAAGAACTAAAGGAGTTCCACCATCATTCAATGAAGTTGCACCACGTAACTGCATCTTTGAAGCCTCACCAGGTCGTCCGGAACTTGTAATACTTAAACCCGCCACTTCGCCCTGAAGAGCATCCGTCACTGTTTGTATTGGACGATTCTGTAATGTTTCAGACTTAACAGAAGTGACTGCTGTTGTCAAGTTTCCCTTCTTTACAGTTCCATATCCTACCACAACAACTTCTTCCAATAATTCAGTATCCTCTTTCAATACTACAGTAAAAGTATTATTACCATTTACAGTCATTTCACGAGGAGCATAGCCGATATAGGAAATAAGCAATACAGCATCATCTGGAACTTCAAAGTTAAATTGCCCGTCCATATCTGTAATCGTACCGTTTGTAGTACCTTTCACAACAACGTTCGCACCAATAATAGTCTCGCCTTTATCATCTTTCACAACACCAGACACTTTCTTTGTTGAAGAAGATGCCTTGGTTTGTTTTTTAATGATAATATGCCCGTTAGTAAATGTTATTGAACAGCCAGAACCTTCCAGTAATTGTTCTAAAACTGTTTTCACGTTATTATTTTTAGGCAACTTGGTTATGACACGAGAATCATTTACTTCATGGACATTATAATCCACAAATAATTTTGTTTGCTGTTCGATCTGCTTGAAAGCAGTCTTCAATGTAACGTTATTCCCTGTAAGACTTACTCGTTGTTGTTGTGCATAAGAAAATATGCTACAAGCAGATAGAGCCATTACCAGCAACAATTTGGATATACTTTTTCTATTATTTATAGGTATTAGATTAGTTAATTTCATATATTTGTATGTTTGAAAATTGAATATTAATAAAATCTGACGATTTACTCGTCAATCCAAAGATGTTCAATGATCGATTTCGAATTCCGGAAAGAGGGATTTTCGCACTTTCTGTCTTTCCGGTTTTCTTTTGTTCATACCTGTTCTCTCCTATATTTTAGTTTATAAATACCACATTCCCTTTTATTTTATAATGTATACCAACCAATTGTTGCAATATATTCAGCACATCTTCCAGCTTTTCATCCGGTGAGAATTTCACATTATAATATTCCTCTGCAAACTTCTGAGAATTATAATGGATCGTCACATTGAACTTACGTTCCAAAGAAGCCATTAAACGATTGAATGATGTATTTTCAAATATCAGATAACCGTTTCTTTCCATATTATATAAGGAAGCATCGATAGAATGAAC
The DNA here is from genome assembly GCF_000969845.1 of Parabacteroides sp. HGS0025. Classification (NCBI taxonomy): domain Bacteria; kingdom Pseudomonadati; phylum Bacteroidota; class Bacteroidia; order Bacteroidales; family Tannerellaceae; genus Parabacteroides; species Parabacteroides sp. HGS0025. The sequence continues at coordinate 880,860 of NZ_KQ033902.1, read as the reverse complement.
CATTACTGTATGTTCCGAATGTGAATAGACTAATTGCTGATCCAGCTTTAATATGGTTGGTTGAATGTTCTCATCCCTTACGGACACCAGCACACTTCCCTCTTCCAATGTAGCCATGGAACATGAATCGCTCGGATAAGCTTCCACAGTAAAAACTGTACCCAAAGCCTGGACATCGAGGTAAGTCGTCTTTACAATAAACGGTTGCTCCGGATTCTTACGGACAGAGAAGGATGCTTGCCCGGTCAGGTAAACCGTTCGTGTATCGGTATCGGTAAAATCTTTCGGATAAACCAACAGCGTACCGGCATCCACCCACACCTTCGAACCGTCAGGCAATACCACCTGCTCACTTTCTCCGTAAGGGACAAATATCTGTGCCATTTCCACATGACGGGCCGGTTTAAAATTATCGGTTGTCCAATAGGTTATTCCGGCGGTCATAATCAGTAAAGCAATAACGGCAGCATACTTTAACCATTGACGATACAATGGCACCGAACGTTCCCGGACAGGAGCGACGGAAAGATGCCTTTGCAGGATTTCCCAGTCGCTATGAGTCGAAGCGGTCACTTCCGGCTGCGACTTCTCCCATAAATCCTGTAGCATTTCCTCCTTTTCTATTTTTCCATCGTCCGCCTTCAACCAACGTCCAAACAAGATACGTCCATACCGGGAAAAGTGTTTTCCGAAGTACAGTCGCATCAATTGTTTTGTATTGTTGTTTTCTTCCATAAAATATCCGTCTTTATAAGGATGTAGGTTAACCGGACGGATACACACAACCAAAATATTTTTTTCTGAAAGTTTCAATCATTTCCTTTAGTTGAAACATTTGTTCCACCAAAGTGAAACACTTGTTTCTTCTAAGTGAAACAGTTGTTTCTCCATAGTGAAACTTTTATCGGATATAAAGACTTTTATTCTATACAAACGAGGAAGAAAAGATAAAGTACCTTCCGAAGAATGGCTAATGCTGCCGTCAGATGGTTTTCTACAGTTCGTTTACTGATATTCAGGCGGGTGGCAATCTCATCATTAGACAGACCTTGTTCACGGCTCATTTGGTAAATCAATTTCCGCTGGGGAGACATTTGTTCAACCGTACGGCTGATAATACTTTGCAACTCACGCGCAAACAGCGCCTCTTCTTCCGATTGGGAGACGGAAGCTTCCAACAAAAACTCATTCGTATACTTTTCCGAGACGGCAAGACGGTCGAAATAATCGTAGACGGTAAAACGTGCCATTTGAAATAGATAGGAAGAAAAAGAACGAACGTCTTTCAGTTTTCCCCGGTCTTTCCATAAGGTAAGGAACAAATCCTGAGCGATATCGCGACTGACTTCCTTATCGTGCGTCAGGCCAATAAGGAAATATACCAACCTAGGTTGGTAGCAGAAAAAAAGCTGTTCGAAAGCTTTTATATCCCCTTTTGCGATCTCCTTTAAGATATGTTGCTCCTCTGGTAATTCCATAACTAGTGCGAAGTAGCGAAAAATATCAGAAATATCAAAATAAAAAGAATCAGATAAAATAATTTGTATCTTTGACCCCGATCAATCGACAAACTAAGAAAAACTGACTGAACTAAGATAAAATGAAACAATACAACTTTGACGAAGTAATCGAACGCCGCGGAACCAATTGCGTCAAATATGATGCGATCAAAGAGCGGTACGGCAATGAGAATCTTACTCCTCTATGGGTTGCCGATATGGATTTCCGTACACCTGACTTTATTGTCAATGCAATAAAAAAACGCTGTGAGCACGAAATATTCGGTTATACTTTCGGTTCTGACTCTTACTATCAAAGTATTATCGAATGGGTAGACTACAAACAAAAGTGGAAGATCAAACGGGAATGGCTTAGCTATATTCCGGGTATTGTGAAAGGAATTGGCTTCGTAATCCAGTGTTTCACCAAGCCGGGAGATAAAGTGATCATACAACCTCCTGTATATCATCCCTTCCGTATCGTGCCGGAAAGCATGAAACGTGAAGTGGTCAATAATCCGTTGAAATTGGTTGATGGTATTTATGAAATGGACTTCGACCAACTCGAATCCGTGATCGACGAGCAATGTAAAGTCCTGATCCTTTGTAATCCTCATAACCCGGGCGGAATTGTATGGAAAAAAGATACACTGATCAAACTCGCTGAAATCTGTGCAAAGCATAATATCCTGGTCGTTTCAGATGAGATACATGCAGAGATGGCTTACCCGCAATTCACCCATCATCCGTTTGCCACCGTTTCGGAAGCTGCCGCCAATTGCAATATTACTTTCATGGCGCCAAGCAAGACATTTAATATTGCGGGCATCGTAACTTCCTACTCTATCGTTCCTAACGAAAGGATAAGAAAAGAATTTTACGAATTCCTGGAAGCCGGAGAACTGGGTGACGGTACGATCTTTGCTTATACGGCAACCGAAGCAGCTTATACATACGGAGCCGAATGGTTACAACAAATGCGAATGTATATAATGGAGAATGTCCGTTTCGTAGACGAATTCTTCAAAACAAAACTGCCGAAGATCAAAGTATATCCTCCACAAGCCTCCTTCCTGGTCTGGCTGGATTGCCGCGATTTGAAGTTAAGCCAGGAAGAACTGGTTAAACTATTTCAGGAGAAAGCCGGCTTATTGTTGAATGATGGAAGTATGTTCGGACCTGGCGGAGAAGGTTATATGCGACTGAATATTGGTTGCCCACGTTCCATTCTGGATACAGCATTGAACGCATTGAAAAAAGCAATCGACAAAAAATAAACCCCTATAAGCCGGTTCTCTCCAGAATCGGCTTTTTTATTACTTAACAGCAACTATATCAGTCCTTTTATTCTGATCATACCGATGTCCCAGATAATCGTACCGGATAATCATATCTGATATCTCCCAAGCTTTCTTAGCCATATAAATATCCTCTTTAGAAACTCCCGCCGTATCTCCCAGAACATTCAACTGGGGATCCACTTCAAAACCCGGTCTATGAGGATCTAATATGCTTTCTCCCATTCCTCGCCACCAATAATCATTCAGGCCTAATAAATCCAATAAAGTCGGATATACATCCACCTGCCCCATCACCTTTCCATAATATAAATTGAAAGGTGCATTTAGTATGATCAAAGGAACAAATGACTTATCTGAAACGATCTGCTTCCCTACCGGATCATCGCAGAGTTCTTTTCTTACTGTGCCTAACGCTTCATGGTCTCCCATGATCATGATCAACGTATTTTCAAAACGTTTATCAGCCCGGAGTTGCGCAATGAACTCACCGAGAGCCCGGTCTGTATAATTGGCCATCGTCATATAGTTATTAAGCACTTCGGGTACTTCGGGAGAAAAGAATACCTTTTTCAATGAATCAGGTAAGAGGAAAGGGTTATGCCCCGAATAAGTTACGCATTGCAGAAATGTATTTCCCGATTCATTCCAGACTTCATTATTCCGAATCTTCTTCAAACACTGACGCAGAAAGGCACGATCGCCCACTTGTCCACGCGATCCGACAGGCTCCTCTTTTATAAAACATTTCTTTGAAACCAAGCTATCATAACCCATAGCCGGTGTTATTACACACTGATTCCATACCATCGGTTTATCAATAGTCAGACTATACGTTTCAGAATCTTTATACTTTTCTTTAAACGCTTTTGCCAGTGAAGGATAATATGAGTCCGGGAATTTTATACTATAAGGCCCGGAGTTTATAGGTAAAAGACCTGTATTTACCAATAATTGCGCATCGATAGAACGGCCGCCTTTTACCTGCGATAATACATGAGGAGCATAGATTACGGATGAATCCCCTATTATCCGGTTCAGATTCGGCGTTATCTCCTGCCCTTCGACTGTCTTTTCGAGTACCCAACTTTCCAGAGATTCAGCTAAAATAATAATACAATTATCCCTTGAATAAGTCTTTGGGAGAACGGATTTCCAATCCGTTCTCCTGGTTAACCAGGAGTCAATGCGATCCTTTATTTCCGGACTGTATGTGATATTACTACATGAATAGTCATAATAAAGAGAACCGAATATCGTATACATCGGGATATTGCATGTATGAAGATAGGCATCCTGTAATTTCTCGTAGGCTGTTTTAAAACCATTCTGGCTCCAAAGCCGGATCGCAGGAAACAAAGAAACAAGTAATATCAGACAAATATACCGGACAAAGGCTAAAGGCATTTTACCCCCTTGAACTGTTTTAATATCTGTTCCTTTCCGGTAGTTGAACCACCATAAGAGACCGACCACCAAAGTCGAGAGCGGAAATAAAGTATCTACTATCCGTAGTGAGTCAAACACACTTCCTGAAAATTCAGTCAGGTTGGCTGCCAACGAATAGCTATCCAATGGAATTGCCGTAAAATAAGTACGGAAATACATCAGGTTGGAGACAAACAAACAGTCCATCAACACGAAGATAACCAAAGTAACCTTTACCGCCCGGAAACAGACCAACGGCAATAATAAGAACAAGGCTACCAGCAGAGTATCCAGATAGGTCTCTATCTTTGAAAACGGAGTAAACGTGGATAACATGCACCAGAGCAAATTAAACCACATAAACTTCAGGATCAAACAGGAAAAAAACAGACTTACTAACCTTCTGTTATCCATACAACAAGGAAAGAAAAAGTCCCTCAATTTAGAAAACCACATGTGTAACTACTACTTTATTAACCTATCGATAAACACTATCTACTCACTGCTAAAATATATAATTTGTAGATTTTTGTTTCAGCCGACAAAGATAAGTATATTATAGATTAAAACATTACATATCTTTATTTTTAAAAGAATAACCTGATTAACTCGGAAATTATACGTAAATTTGTCTCGTTTTATTTATTACAAATACAATTAAAAATGAAAATTACAGCAAATAAGTTCGTTGCGGTTACATACGACCTGAACGTAGGAGAAGGTGAAGAGCGCGAGTTGATGGAAAAAGCAGTGACAGAAGCTCCCTTAAAATTCATCTTTGGAACAGGCGCCATGCTTCCTGCTTTCGAAGATGCTTTGAAAGGTCTCGAAGTAGGTGACAAATTCGACTTCTCTATCGCTCCTGCCGACGCATACGGAGAATATGTGGAAGATCATGTATTGGATCTGCCGAAAAACATTTTTGAAGTTGAAGGTAAATTCGACTCGGAAGTGATCAAAGAAGGTAACACAGTTCCTATGATGGACTCGAACGGTAACCGTCTGAACGGTTCTATCCTTGAAGTTAAAGACGATGTGGTTGTTATGGACTTCAATCACCCGTTGGCTGGTGAGACTTTACACTTCAGCGGTGAGGTTATCGATGTTCATGAACCGACAGCAGAAGAAATTGCAGCGTTATCAGCTCCGGCTGGCGGATGTGGTTGCGGATGCGACGACTGCGGAAGCGATTGCGGTGACCACAATCACGAAGGTGGTTGCGGATGTGGTAGCTGCCACTAATAAATAAAAAAAAGATGCAGAATGGGGAATGAAGAATTAAAAGAGATTCTGCATTCCTCATTTTCATTTCCAGACTCATTCTTAATTCTCTACTTTTTCATTTATCAAGTATGAATACATTCGGAAATATATACAGATTAACCTCATTCGGCGAATCACACGGCCCGGGTATCGGAGGTGTTATCGATGGATGTCCGGCTGGCATCGAACTGGACACAGAGTTTATCCAGCAAGAATTGAACCGACGTAAACCGGGACAATCAAAAATCACGACTCCCCGTAAGGAAGACGATGAAGTACAGTTCCTTTCCGGTATCTACGAAGGAAAGACTACAGGTACACCGATCGGATTCATTATCTGGAACAAGAACCAGCATTCGTCGGATTACGACAATATGAAGACGGTTTACCGCCCTTCACATGCCGATTATACTTACCAGACGAAGTATGGCATCCGCGATCCTCGTGGCGGTGGACGTTCTTCTGCCCGCGAAACGATAGCCAGATGCGTTGCCGGTGCAATTGCAAAACTGGCATTGCGTCAGAAAGGAATCAATATACAGGCATTCACTTCCCAGGTCGGCCCTATCAAGCTGGAAGGCAGTTATAAAGAATATGATCTCAACCTGACAGAAGAAAATGCAGTAAGATGTCCTGATCCGGCTAAGGCTGCCGAAATGGAAACATTGATTGCCGAAGTGAAATCAAAAGGCGATACGATCGGTGGAGTGATCACTTGTGTGGTAAAAGGCACGCCTGTCGGTCTGGGAGAACCGGTATTCGGTAAACTACATGCAGCTTTAGGTCATGCCATGCTGACAATCAATGCAGTAAAAGGGTTTGAATACGGCGATGGATTCGATGCTGCCTTGTATCGTGGTTCCGAACGCAACGACCGTTTCTTCAATGACAACGGACATATCAATACACATACCAACAACTCAGGCGGTATCCAGGGAGGAATTTCCAACGGACAGGATATCTATTTCCGTGTTGCCTTCAAATCTGTGGCTACAATTCTGATGGAACAGGAAACCATCGATATGGATGGAGAAGATACCATCTTGAAAGCTCGCGGACGCCATGACCCGTGCGTACTTCCCCGGGCTGTGCCTATTGTCGAGTCAATGGCTGCAATGACGTTACTGGATTATTTATTGATACAGAAGACAAGAGAGTAATAATGTGACAATTATACAATGTGCCGATATGCTAATTAAGAGAATGATAGTTCTATTCTTTAACTGGCATATCGGCACATTTCTTACCTTAGCACATTACTTTTATTCGTGATGATAAGGTTCATTATTCAATATGGTCATCGCCCGATAAATCTGTTCCACGAAGATCAGGCGGATCATCTGGTGCGAGAAAGTCATCTTACTTAATGAGATCTTTTCGGAAGCGGCCTTGTAAACAGCTTCACTAAATCCGTACGGCCCACCTACAACAAAGACCAGCCGCTTCGGAACTGTATGCATCTTCTTTTCTATATAGGCAGAAAACTGTACAGATGTAAAATCCTTTCCTTTTTCATCCAATAATACTAAATAGTCTCCAGCCTGTAAAGTCTTCAATATCAACTCACCTTCTTTTTCTTTCTGTTGGGTTTCCGATAAGTTCTTTACGTTCTTTATATCCGGGATCACTTCCATTTCAAACGGGATGTAATGGACTAAACGGTTCTTATATTCATTGATTGCCTCTACAAAATAACCGGCATCCGTTTTGCCTATTACGACCAGTGCTATTTTCATTCGTTTACATTTTAAGTGTTGAAGGCGCTAATTTACAGGAAAAATACATACCTTTGCCTCAGAAAACTCATAAAAAGAGGAGATAGCTTATGAAACGATTATTACTTACATTGGCATTGATACTCTCATTTTTGAGCGTCATGGCGGCCGATATTACTCCTATATCAAATGCCTTCAAAGGAGGAAATGCCTCTTCACTAACAGGAGCAATGGATCAGGAAGTAGATATGGCCATACCCGGCTCATCTAAGAAGTGCAACGGAAGCGAGGCCGTAAAGATGCTGTCTACCTTCTTCGGGAGCAATAAACCCACAGGCTTTTCAGTAGTACATCACGCGGATAAAAAGGACGCAGGTTTCTTTGTTGGAAAACTTCCGACAGCTTCAGGCGAATACCGTGTAAACATCACTTATCGTGCCGATGGGGATAAAGCGATCATACAATCAATCAGAATAGAATAACAAATGGATCAGTTAATCGACGACTTAATTAAATTATCGTTTGCCGAAGATATTGGCGACGGCGATCATACAACATTATGCTGCATTCCCGATACAGCCATGGGAAAGAGCCAGCTTATCATTAAAGAAGATGGCGTACTGGCCGGCATTGAAATGGCTAAACGTATCTTCCACGACTTCGACCCGGAACTGAAAATGACAATCTTTATCAATGACGGTGCAGAGGTTAAGAAAGGCGACATCGCTTTCACCGTAGAAGGTAAAGTGCAGTCATTATTACAGACAGAACGCCTGATGTTGAACGTGATGCAGCGCATGAGCGGCATTGCAACGACAACCCGCAAATATGTCAAGGCACTGGAAGGTACTAAAACCCGTGTGCTGGATACCCGTAAAACAACTCCGGGTATGCGTATGATGGAAAAGGATGCCGTAAAGATCGGTGGTGGCGTTAATCACCGTATCGGATTGTTCGATATGATCCTGCTGAAAGATAATCACGTAGACTTTGCCGGTGGTATCGAACAAGCAATTACCCGTGCACAGAACTACCTGAAAGAAAAAGGCAAGAACCTGAAAATCGAAATCGAAGTTCGCAACTTCGACGAACTGCAACAGGCCATGAACGTGGGCGGCATCGACCGTATCATGCTGGATAACTTCAATATCGAAGACACAAAGAAGGCTGTTGAAATGATTGGCGGACGCTTCGAAACCGAATCATCCGGCGGTATCACTTTCGATACATTACGCGATTATGCTGAATGCGGCGTAGACTTTATCTCTGTCGGAGCACTGACCCACTCGGTCAAGAGCCTCGATATGAGTTTGAAGGCTTGCTAAGAAATATTTATAAGGCGGATAGTTGACTATCCGCCTTTCTTTTTATATATTTGCCACAGTATTAACAAAACAACTATAAACTATGAAAAATGCTACGACAATCCGTAGGCCTAAAAAGCCCGATAAACTAAAGTTTCTCACCCGAATAAGTAAGAAAACACAAAAGGCTGTTTATCTGGAAGCCAGCAAATACATTAGCGATCTTACCAAGTTGATATTCGGCGGCATCATTTTAACGAACATATTAAACTTTAATATTGATAAAGTGATTATCTTTGTAGCAGGAACAATCGCAATTATAGGTTTTGTCATCCTGAGTTTATTATTATTTTTAAAAGGAAAGGAGTAAATTATGGGATTTCTTTATTTATGCATAACATGTATTGTTATATCTGCAGTTTTCTTTATTTGGCTTATGACTCCAAGTGGCCAAAGATGGTTAAATGAGAAATAACGACTTACATTAACTAAAATATACCAAAGGCGGAGTCACTTCCGCCTTTTCTATTTTTATCCGATACGGGTAACCTCATTATCCTTCAACTGATACCTCTCCCCGCTTTCCGGGCAAACCGCACAGCCATTCCCGTTAAAATACAGCCGATGGCCATACTCGCTCACCCAACCGATCTGTTTGGAAGGATTGCCAACCACCAGCGCATAAGGCGGAATCTCTTTAGTGACAACCGCACCGGCACCAATCAAGGCATACGCACCGATATTATGTCCGCAAACGATCGTCGCATTTGCACCGATCGTAGCCCCTTTGCCTACATGCGTTTTCATATATTCGTCTTTACGGCAAACGGCACTGCGCGGGTTGATCACATTTGTAAATACACAGCTAGGCCCCAAGAAAACATCCTCTTCACAAGTCACGCCGGTATAGACGGAGACGTTGTTCTGCACCTTTACGTTATTACCCAGCACCACTTCAGGCGATATAACGACGTTCTGCCCGATGTTACATCGTTCACCAATCGTACAACCGGTCATAATATGGGAGAAATGCCAGATGCGGGTATCATCGCCAATTGTACAACCGGGGTCGATAACTGCTGTTTCGTGTGCCTGATAAGTTGCCATAACAGATTATTTATAGATTAAGAAAATAGTCGGTTTCTTGCTCAGATCGGGCACTTTCCCTGCCCAATCCTTTACCGGACGGGTATGGATATATTCATCTTCGCAGGTGATGTCCGATGCAATACATAACTTGGTAGAAGGGCGGCAGGTACGGATCAGCTCCTCAGCCAGTTTATTGTTGCGGTAAGGCGTTTCGATAAAAAGCTGCGTCTGATTCTCCGCATAGATACGTCCTTCCAGCTTCTTGATCGCATGGGTACGTTCCGACGCATCGATAGGCAGATAGCCATGAAAGGCAAAACTCTGTCCATTGAAGCCGGAAGCCATCACCGACATCAGTATGGACGACGGCCCTACCAGCGGCACAACCGGATAATTCTTCCGCTGTGCTATAGCCACCACATCCGCCCCCGGATCGGCAACCGCCGGACATCCCGCTTCGGAGATAACACCTACGTGTTCTCCCTTAGCCAACGGAGCCAGGTAACCCGCCACATCCTCCACAGAGGTACGCTTATTCAGTTCATAAAAAGTCAGGTCGTCGATCACGATAGACGGCTCCGTCTTTTTCAGGAAACGGCGGGCGGTACGTATATTTTCTACAATAAAATGTTTAATCTGAAGAATGATCTCACGATTATATTCAGGAAGAACCCGACGATGTTCAGTCTCCCCCAAAGTAACCGGTATAAGGAAAAGCGATGCTTGCATACTGTTAGTTTTCTGCAAAGTTAGTATTTTTGCACCAAACAAACAGAATAAGATGGCACTTCCTATCGATTTTATCACACGCACCCGTGCCTTGTTAGGCGACGAATATGAGAAACTGGAAGCCGCATTGCAAGCGGATGTTCCCGTAAGTATCCGTATCAACCAAGAAAAAGGGACGAAAGCTCCGGAGACATCTCCCGTAGGCTGGAGCAAAACAGGTTATTATTTACCCGAACGCCTGTCGTTCACCTTCGACCCGCTGTTCCATGCCGGAGCTTATTATGTGCAGGAAGCCTCTTCGATGTTCCTCGAACAAGCCATCCGCAATTTCGTTACGGAGCCCGTCAGATGCCTCGACCTGTGTGCCGCACCGGGTGGGAAATCCACCCATCTGTTAAGCACCTTGCCCGAAGGCAGTCTGTTGGTCAGCAATGAAGTGATCCGCAGCCGCAGTAATATCCTGGCTGAGAACATCACCAAATGGGGTAACCCGAACAACATCGTAATCAATAATGATCCCGAAGAGATCGGCCGCCTCACCCATCTGTTTGATGTGATCGTCACCGACGTGCCCTGTTCCGGCGAAGGAATGTTCCGCAAAGATACCGACAGCACCGGCGAGTGGAGCGTGGCCAACGTCAACCTTTGTGCCGCCCGCCAGCGACGCATCATCCACGATATATGGGATGCTCTGAAACCCGGTGGCCTGCTTATTTACAGCACCTGCACGTACAATACGGAAGAAGACGAGGACAATATACATTATATTACAGAAGAACTGGGAGCCGAAGCCCTGACCATCCCCCTGAAAGAAGAATGGCAGATCACAGGTGCACTCCGCCACGACCATCCGGTATACCGCTTCTTCCCCCATAAAACCAAAGGGGAAGGTTTCTTCCTCGCCGCCCTGCGTAAAGCACCGGGTGAGACAGAAGAAATCCGTCCCCGGAATAAAAGCAAGAAAGAGAGAGGGAAAGCGGCGCCCGTCCTCCCTTCCGTGGTAAACGACTGGATAGAGGAAGCCGGCAAGTTCCGCTTCGAACTGATCAACGACACGATACAGGCCATCCCCTCAGCCCATCAGGAAGCATGGCAACTGATTGCAGGCCAGTGCCGGATCGTCACAGCCGGAATCCGCATCGGCGAGATAAAAGGGAAAGATATCCTCCCTGCCCATTCGCTGGCAATGAGCACGTCACTGAACAGAGAAGCCTTCACCACCGTTGAAATCAACTGGGAAGAAGCTGTCAAGTACCTGAAAAAAGAGGTTTTACTCTTGCCCGAAGAGACAAAGAAAGGCTATGTACTGGTCTGCTACAACGGCTTCCCACTGGGATTTGTCAAGCATCTGGGCAACCGGGCTAATAACCTCTATCCCCAGGAATGGCGTATCCGCAGCGGTTATCTGCCGGACAAAGTGGTCTTATATCCCGAGAGCTAAGCATGAAGGTCGTTACATCTAAGGATCTTCCTCCTTACTATTAAGCATTTTCCTCCCTACTTTGAATAAAGGAAGGCAGACTTTACATAAATGCAAAGCGAGCATTACATAAAAGAAAGGCAACTATTACATATACGTAAGGCAAGCCTTACTTTTGCAAAAGTGTGGACTTGGATGCTTAATTGTCCGGAGAAAAGAGCTTAATAGTGCAGACCTATCGGCTTAGTATTCGTATAGTCAATACGCCTGGACTACTAGCGGTTTAGGGATATTCACCGTATAAAGAGCCGCTTCGATCTTACGTATCAGGTTTCGTTTCGTTGTTTCGGGAGCGAAAACAAGGCCTTCCGTCACGACAATGCGCTGACTCCTCTCATCCAGGAAAGCATGGCTGACGAACGGGCCACCCATCTTATCCCCCACCATCTTCCACAGTCCGCGCAGGACTCCGCAATACTGATTATCGAGGGTTATCGGTTCGTAAGAGAGTGCGGCACGTCTTTCTGTCGCCATGTACGAATCCGGGAAAGCACCGGGAAGGTTCACTTTCAGAACGGAGTCGCGTTTGGCTACCAGATAATCTTCGGTGAATGTATTCTCATCCGTATAAGGGAAAGAGTAAACCAGCAAGTCCACGCGCCCGGTCTTGGCATTGTTGGAAACCCAAAGGAAGTCGGTCGTATCTTTGTAATAGGTCATATCATTCGGGGCATAGAGCTGGATATCAAACTTCTCGTTTACTTTTTCCATAGCCAGTTGGCTGTAATCCTTTTTCAGGATAGCCACACGGCGTTCTCTTTCTACTTTGGAAAACTGATTAACAATATCGGAATCGTGGAAAAGGAGATAAGTTACCAGTTCTTCTGTTGAAGGGGCATTTAGCTTTATTACCTCCTGGTTGGTAGCCCACTCGTCTTTGCTGGTTTTCATAGATACCGTTGTATATTTTGCCGGATCTATATCTACAAGGAGAATGTTGCGGACGTATCTTAGCAAACCGTTGAAGGTTTCGACCGGAGCGTAAGTAATACGCATGGAAGGTTCGATCTGGGGAAGTCCCGCAACCGGGGTATTCAGCTGGGCTCTTACCAGCTCGCCGACCTCACTGTCGTTAACTTCCTTAGTCATTACCACCAGGACTTCATACGGCAGTCCCGTTGCCCGTTTCTCGACAATGGATGTATTGCAACCGGTTAATGTAAGAAGTCCTAACAAAAAAAGGGTGATTAGATGCTGTGTTCTCATAAGCATTATTTGTTTGTGTATTATCAGAGTTAATTATTTACTCCGACAAATGTACGGGAGAAAAGGGAAAGGGAGAAAGATTACTGCCGGACAAACGAGGACAGACATAAACAAATAAAAACCAACACCATAGCTTCTCAAAGAATAGTATTTTACGTATTTGGCAGGACATTCTGCACGGACAGATCTATTAATAAAGACGAATAAACTGATCCAAATCCGTCTTTTCATCCAGTTGCAAGCGTTTCTTCAGACGGCTCTTCGACTTGGTCAGAGCGTCGGTGGTATTATTGAAGACAGCCATTTGATCCTTACGGGAGAAGTTCCATTTAATCAGGCAGCAGATCTCTTCTTCGTGCCGGGTGATGCCTGATTTCTCCTTCAGCTCCGTAAGGAAGTTGTTAAAGAGAAGGTCAGTGGTATGCAACAACTCCGTCCATTCCTGTTTGGTCAGGTTGGTGCGCACGGGGTCTTTCTTCAGTTGCATCAGCAGGGAGAAAGCATCGGGGGGAAGACGCAGGGTATCTGCCGTTTCGGACGAAAGGCGTTCGATGATCTGTTCGCTCTCACGAACTTTCCGTTGGTAATATTCCAGGTCGGCGACGCGTTCCTTGTAGAGCTCAGATTCTGAAGTCAGGTTATGCAGTTCTTCTTCGAGACGATTGATCTGCTCGATATAATCATACTTTTCCTTCTGGTAGTGATAAATGGCCACCTTATTCTTCCTGATCTTTTCCTTTACCAGCCGGTGGCGCTCCTTATTGCGTGCCATCCGGATGCCGATAATGTAGCCCAGCACCGCACCGGCTATCAGGGCTACCCAGCAAAAGCAGAAAAGGAAAAAGGTCAGGGAAGAAGGATTATCCATATCAGTTCATTCACGATTTGTTTTTCAAATACTCATAGATTGCCAACTGAGAACGAACCTTTACGGGGGAATCATCCCGCTTAAAGTTGTTATGCAGCTGTCCGTCGATCTGGCAGGCCTTCACGTTATCGCGCATCTGTATCTTGAGGATGTCGATGACTTCCTGTTTGATCTCCGGCACCAGTATCGGGAAGGCCGTCTCGATACGGCGGTTCAGATTACGGCGCATCCAGTCGGCCGACGTCAGGTAAAGGTCTTCCTTACCGTCATTATAGAAGTACCAGATACGGGAATGCTCCAGAAACATATCCACAATACGAGTAATCCGTATATTGGCACTGTAAGGCTGATCGGGCACCAAGCAGCAAATACCGCGAACGATCAGATCGATCTCCACGCCACATTCGCTGGCATGATAGAGTTCGTTGATCATATTCTGGTCGTGCAGGCCGTTCATCTTCAATACGATCCGTCCCTTGCGTCCCTGCTCTACATGCTCGATCTCACGATGAATCATACGGATCAGTTCGGGCACCATATTGAAGCGGGCAACCAACAGGTGGCGGAAGGTCGGTTCGGTCAACTTCCCTTCCAACACGGCAAAGACCTTATTTATATCGGTTATGATCTCGTCATTGCATGTCAGCAACGCCATGTCCGAATAGACGCGGGCGGTCTTTTCATTGAAATTGCCGGTACTCAGATACGCAAAGTCACGGCGTTTATTACCGTCCTCCGAGTCTTTCCGGATAATAACGGCTACTTTGGCATGCACCTTCAACCCGGGGATACTATATATAATACGTATACCCGCCTGCTCCATCCGCTCGGCGGTACTCATATTGTTTTCTTCATCGAAACGGGCTTTCAGTTCCACGAATACCGTCACTTTCTTCCCGTTCTGCGCCGCACTGACCAACGTGTTGATCACTGCCGAATTCTCCGCCACCCGGTATTGGGTGATCTTTATCTCATCCACCTTCGGATCGAAAGCCGCCTCCATCAGGAAACGGATCAGGTAATCGAACGATTGATAAGGGAAGTGCAACATGATATCTTTCTTCTTCACCGCACGGAACACGGAGCCTTTCTCATCCAGATAAGGAATACGCATGGGAGAAGGTATCTGCTGCTCCAGCTCTTTCCCTTTCGGGTTAGGCAGTTTGGCCAGGTCTTGCAGATTCAGATAACGGCCGCCGACCACCAGGTCGTCACCGGTAATACCGAACGCATCGCAGATAAAGGCTAGGAAATCGTCCGGCATAGCCCGGTCGTACATGAAACGGCTCAGGTCGCCGATCTTCCGTTTCTTTACTTTCTTGCGGATACTTTCCACGATATTCCCCTTTTCGTTCTCCAAATAAATATCGGCATCGCGGGAGATCTTAATGCTGTAACAGCTGTCGATAATGTATCCGGGGAATATATTTGCCAGATTTGCACGGATAATATCATCGATAAACATGATATAGAACTTTCCTTCATGCTCCGGCAACTCGATAAAACGGGGCACCTTGGCATAGGGTATCTTCATCATGGCATAATGATATTCGGGCGCCTGTCCCTCCTCCGGTTTACGTTTGCTTTTCTTGACCATACGGATCACCAGGTACAAACGGCGGTCGCGGATAAAGGTGCGGATATCCCCAGCCTGTATCATAACAGGCGAAAGGAAAGGAAAGACCTCTTCATTAAAGAAGTTATGAACAAACTCTTCGTGGAAGGGTTCGGGGTCGCTATCCTGATACAGGTAAATATTCTGCCGGTGTAGTTCAGGCAATATCTTTTCGGAAAAGATCCGGTAATATTCACGTTGCTGGCGGTTTACTTCATTGGTTATCTCGGTCAACACTTCTTCGGCTTCAGCACCGCTTTCTTCGGTGTAATTCTTTTTCATAATCACTCCGCGATGTTCGGCCACACGTATTTCGTAAAATTCTTCCAGATTGGAAGAATAGATAGACAAGAATTTAATCCGCTCATAAACAGGCAGCGTATCATCTTCCGCTTCCAGCAAAACCCGGTAGTTGAAAGAGAGCCAACTAATGTCGCGTTTAAAGTATTTATATGAATTCTCCATCGTATTCTATTCTTAGATGCGTAAATATAGATACTTTTGTAGAATAAAAGAAATTGTTATGATTAAAGTTGGACTTCTCTCGGATACTCACGCCTGGTGGGATGATAAATATGCGGAATACTTTGCAGAATGTGATGAAATATGGCATGCAGGAGATATCGGATCGGACGGGCTGGCTGCACGTCTGGCAGCCCTGAAACCTTTACGGGCGGTATACGGTAATATAGACGGGCAATCACTCCGGCTGGAGTATCCCGAGGTCGCTCATTTCACTGTGGAAGAAGTAAATGTGATGATGACGCATATAGGCGGTTACCCGGGACGATACAACCCGGCTATTCGCAAAGAACTGTACGATACCCGCCCGAACTTGTTCATAGCGGGGCATTCGCACATTCTGAAAGTTGCTTTCGACAAATATCTTAATTGTTTATATATCAACCCGGGAGCCGCCGGAAAAAGCGGCTTTCACCAGGTTCGCACATTAGTACGTTTCGTTATCGACGGCAAGAATATTAAAGATCTGGAGGTAATAGAACTTGGTATCCGATAGGTAGTTCGTTACTCTCCGCAGCAGAAACTTTCAGCCAGCAATATCGTATTTTGAAGATAAGAGAACTCCTGCTCAAAGTATTCACTGAATACACCCGATTGCAGGTTTTCTTCTATTTGTTTGGCAGTCCATAACTTTCCGCCTGCCTTTTTACACTGGCTCAATTGTTCTTCTGTACGCAAACAGATCACATAAAGCGAAACCAAGTGTTTAACCTTCTCGTTTTCGAACGTATAACGTATCAGGAAACGAGGTGTAATATCCTCCTGTTCGGCCAGTTCACCGACGGATTCGCGCACTGTACTTTCAATACTATGCCTGAACAGTACATAACTATGGAAAGGATAATCGATCGTATCTGGAGATACGAATGCATCTTTACTCCTTTTCATCAAATAAAGCATGCCGTTATGAATAACAGCTACCCGGACGATCGGATGATAGTATTTCTTCGGCAACGTACGGCTCACCGAACGTGCAATACAACCAATCACCTTTCCTCCTTCATTCAACACTGGCAACCACATCTCTTTACGCAAACTACCTTGCATCAACGACAGGCGTATCTGTTCATACAAAATAACCAGTATACCTATCAATACCCCCAGCTCCCTGTAAAGGAAACGCTCCGTACGCACACTCTGCATCGTATCCGGCAGGATACTGTACACCAGAATGGCAAACAGGTGCAATGTATATATATTCTGAACGAGCTGAGCAATGAAATAAAATTCATTCAATGTTGTTCGCATTAAAGTCCGCTTATAAGTCGGATGCGTTGATGTTCGTATTTTCTTCAGTACCGAGCGCCGGCTAAAACCGATAAACGCAAGTACAACTACCAACAACACCTCCGTAATCAACGGAGAATAAATGAACAATACCGGCTCTAGTTTCAGACAGAGAAAAACAGAATACAAGACCAATGTTATTGCCGAAGGCAACAGCAGGAATTGATACACTTTATCTTTACTCAAGACCTGATAGAGAAAAATACATACAAAACAAAAGGTAACGCCGATGATGAAAGACAAGAGATAAGAAAAATAGTTGTCCAAAAACATAAACAACAGCAATGGCAAAAGACCAATGGCTTGGTTGTCCAATCCTTTCTTAACTTTGTTCATACCCTTTCCCCCTTTCTTCGCACTTTAAATATATAACAACCCAATTTGTTAAATGTTTTCGTTATTAAACATGCTTTTCAGCGTGATAAGAGGAACGAACCAGCGGAGCGCTCTCCACCATACGAAAACCTTTCTCCAAAGCGATTGATTTATAAGTAATAAACTGTTCGGGGGCAACGTATTCGGATACTTGAATATTTTTTCTCGATGGTTGTAAATATTGTCCAATTGTTAATACCGAAGTACCTGTTGCAAGCACATCGTCCATCAAGCAGCAGACTTCTTCCGGGGTTTCCCCCAGGCCGACCATAATGCCCGTCTTGGCTGTTGCACCTTGTCCGGCAATACGCGACAGGACAGACAAGCTGACATCATATTTGGCAGCACTACGAACTTGCGGACTGATACGCCGCACTGTTTCCATATTATGTGAAATAATTTCAGGCCCAGCAGCAACTATCAGATCTACCAGATCGAGACGTCCCTGAAAGTCCGGGATCAGCACTTCGACGGTGGTTCCCGGATTAACCTCCTTGATCGTCCGGATGGTTTCAACCCAATGCCCGGCTCCCATATCCGGCAGGTCATCCCGGTCGACCGATGTTATTACCGCATGTTTTAAATTCATCAGGCGGATGCTTTCAGCTACATTGGCCGGTTCTTTCGGATCCAACGGCAACGGCTTGCCTGTAAGTGTATTGCAAAAACGACAGGAACGGGTACAGATCTCACCGGCAATCATAAAAGTGGCGGTTCCACGACTCCAGCACTCTCCCATATTCGGGCATTTGCCGCTTGTACAGATCGTGTGCAGACAATGAGACTCAACAATACTTTTAGTCCTCGTGAACTGTTCGTTCCCTCCCAGCCGGATCTTCAACCAATCCGGCTTTCTCAAATATTCTGACATTATAAATTATCAAATAAGAAATTAGACATCGAAGTATACAGATGATAACGTGCATTTCCTCCGTAAATACTATGATTATAATCTGGATAAATCTGCATTTTATAATCTTTACCAGCTTCTATCAGCGCTTTTGTATAGGCTATCGAATGCTGGATATGAACATTATCGTCTGCTGTTCCGTGGATCAGCAATAACTTACCTTGTAAGTCTTTTGCCAGACGAACCGGAGAAGTAGCAGCATAACCTGCGAAGTTTTCCTGAGGTGTACGCATATAACGTTCGGTGTAAACCGAGTCATAATATTTCCAGTCTGTCGGAGGAGCAACTGCGATACCGGCCTTGAATGTACCGTTACCCACGCTCATAGACATCAATGTATTGTATCCACCGAAGCTCCAGCCCCAGATAGCAATACGGCCGGCATCTACATACGGCAATTTACCTAACGCCTGTGCAGCTTCCACCTGGTCTCTGGATTCCAAATCCCCCATTCGCAAATACGTACATTTACGGAAGGCTTCACCACGTGCACCGGTTCCACGTCCATCCACACTAACTACGATAATACCTTTAGCTGCCAGATAATGTTCCCAGTCAAAACCATATTTATCCAGCACTTGTTGCGAATTAGGCCCGCTATATTGAACCATTAACACCGGATATTTCTTCGATTCATCGAAATCAACCGGTTTGACTATCCAGGCATTCAGCTCATAATCAGAGGCTGTATGCACTTTGAAGAATTCTTTTTTCGAGAAGGATGTATTTGCCAGTTTTTCTTTCAAAGCAGCGTTATCCTGCAATACCCGTAATTCCTTTTTAGTCTTTGTTTCGTTCACTGTGATCTTTGCGGGGGTGTTCGCATTCGACCAGGTATTAACAAAATAAGCATAGTTATCGCTGAAGTCGGCACTGTTCGTTCCTTCTGCATCCGTCAACTTCGTTTTTACACCTTTTGCGTCTATCTTATAAACGGAACGGCGCAACGGGCTTTCTTCTGCAGACTCGTAATAAGCGACTTTAGTTGCATCATCATATCCGATCAGGCGGGTAACATCCCAATTGCCTTTCGTTACCTGACGCTGCATAACCCCTGTCGGGGAATACAGATAAAGGTGGGAATAACCGTCCTGTTCGCTTACATAAGTAAATCCGGAAGGGAAGAAATGGATGGAAGTCAACCACTCGGAGTCTACATAGCATTTATTTTCGTCACGAAGGATCAGACGCGATACGCCGCTCTTCGGATTTACATAATACATGTTGAAAAGATTCTGCTGACGGTTCAAAGTCATCACAGCCAGTTGATCGGAATTAGTCGTGAAAATAATTCGCGGGATATAACTGTCCGGCTCTACCGGGACTTTCAATTCTTTGATATCTTTTGTCGCTACACTGTAAGAATGAACCGATACTTTCGAGTTGTTCTCTCCGGCTTTCGGATATTTAAAGTTGTAATAGCCCGGATATAAACCGTTGCCCCACATCTGCATAGAATACTCCGGCACTTCTGTTTCGTCAAAGCGCACATAAGTCAGGTATTCGCTGTCGGGCGACCAGGCCATCAGGTTTGTTACGGCAAATTCTTCTTCATAAACCCAATCGGTAACACCGTTCAGTATTTTATTCAGTTCGCCGTCTTTGGTTACCTGTACTTCGGTATCGTAATCAAATTTACGAACCCATATATTATTATCCACCACATACGCACACATACGTCCGTCGGGCGAATAAGTCGGGATCATCTGTTTGTTCTTCGAATCGGATAAAGGCTTTACATAATTACGACGCACGTCATAATCGTAAACCATAGCCTTGAAAGAACGACGATAGATAGGCTCAGTCTCTCTCCAGACCAGAATATGATGGCCGGTAGCACTGATATCGTAGCCATCGAAGTCGTCGAACGTAGATTCGCGGGCTGTGCGGGCATTAAACAATGTGTCTACCGGATTACCTGTACGGTATGAATATTTTATAATCATACTCCGATCTTTGTTCATTGCCGTATAATGCTCACCATCCGGCAGCGACCGCATTTCTCCGATAGCAGTTACCTGACGGTATTTACCATCTGTAATTTCTTTTAAATCTACACGTTTGCTCCCGTTCTGAGCAGATACGCTTCCAATTATCGCCAATGAAAGCAAGAAACCAACACCCAATCGTTTCATGAATACTTTTAATTTTATATTGAATAGGCCGCAAAGTTAGCATTTTATCATGGTAAACCCTTAACCATTAAAGGTAATTTATGTACTGAAGCTGTGATGTCCGGGCATTTTATCATTAAATTAACCACCGGACATTGGTCATTAACCATTATAAATTACCTTTGCCTTATGGAAAACGTAAAGCCTTATAATGATTTCGGAGATTTCCTGCGGAAAGTATTCCCCCATAAAGTACAGAAAATCTCTATCAACGCCGGCTTCACCTGTCCTAACCGCGACGGTTCGAAGGGATGGGGAGGTTGCACTTATTGTAATAATCAAACCTTCAGTCCGGAATATTGCCATACGGAAAAGAGTGTATCCGAACAGTTGGAAGAAGGAATACGTTTCTTCTCCCGCAAGTATCCGGAGATGAAATACCTGGCCTATTTCCAAGCATATACCAATACGTATGACGAACTCGATTCATTAAAAACCAAGTATGAGGAAGCATTGTCTTACCCCGGTGTAGTCGGCCTGATCGTCGGAACACGCCCGGATTGTATGCCGGAAGCTCTACTGGATTATTTCACATCCCTTTCCAAAGAAAAGTTTGTCATGATAGAATACGGACTGGAAAGCACATTGGATAAGACATTGATCCGTATCAACCGCGGACATACGTATGAAGAGTCGGAAACAGCTATCCGCCGGACAGCCGAAAGAGGCATCTATACCGGGGCACACCTCATTCTGGGGTTACCGGGAGAAAGCCATGAAGAGATATTGCAGCATGCCGACCGATTATCCGCTTTGCCGATTACTACCCTGAAATTGCATCAGCTGCAACTGATCCGGAATACCCGCATGGCCAAGGAATACGCCGAGCATCCCGAAGAGTTCCACCTCTATACGGCCGACGAATATATCGACCTGGTGATAGACTTCATAGAAAAATTAAACCCCTCTATTGTGGTAGAGAGGTTTGTATCGCAATCCCCGAAAGAGCTGCTGATCGCTCCCGACTGGGGACTAAAGAACTTTGAATTCACTGCTAAAGTCAATAAGCGTATTGCCGAAAGAAATGCACGGCAGGGACGACTGTTCACTCCTCTTTCTTAGGAGCCAATTCCCCGTAAAACGTGATATTCTGTTTATTCACAGGTGTCACATTTATAGTTGCGGAACCATTCGAGAATACCTGTACACTAAAAGCATACGTATCATCGTCGGTTCGGGCACGAAACTGTATTTGAGCGGTTCCCTTTTTATTAAAAGAGGTTTGATAATCGGTAATTGATTTTTCAAATCGCAACCCGTCACCGCCACCATAAGGGGCTGAATAAGCTCTTCCGAAATAAGGAAGATAAGAGATAGCCGAGTCGCCGCGCATTTCCAGAGAATAGGGAGAGGTCAGATTGAGAGAACGCCCTCCCATAGGTATCGCACGATCCACATTTATTGTAAACCGTTTACTTTCTATTAATTCTTTTACTTCTTTTTCCTTTTGTTCTTTCTTTTCCTTTTTGGTTTGAGCACAAAGGGATTGCCCTGCTATAAGAAGGACAATCCCCAGTAACCAGAATAACCTAACATTCTTCATAACCTTAAATAAATAACACACTGTTTGCCTTTTATATATAAGACAATTACAGAAGCTAAAAGTTTATGGCATATCCGTTAATTTAACGCAATAAAAGGTTAACAAAGTATTACTCAATCAAAGACTTAGACAAGCAGAACAAAATAGAGGCAAACCATAGCCTCAGCACTATAGTGACAGGGGTATCAGGACTATAGTGCTGCACCTGTCAGGACTATAATGTGACAGGTACTCACACTATAGTGCTATCCTATTTAAATGCATATACAGAATCTTTATTTATTCTTTTATCAATTAAGAACTAAACCCCTTGCGTATGTCCGTCAACTTTACGTAATTTGCTGTACATTATAATTCTGAATTGGAATAAACAAATTTATGGAGAAAAAACATCAGTATCAGGGCTTAACCAAACAAGAAGTTGAAGAAAGCAGGCGCCTTCATGGCGAAAACATCCTCACACCTCCCGAGAAAGCCTCTCTCTGGAGTCAGTTCCTCGAAAAGTTCAATGATCCGATCATTAAGATCCTGCTGGTAGCATGGCTCTTATCGATGATTATCGCCGGCGTGCATTGCTGGGGGCCGGAAGCGAAAGGCTTTACCGCTTTTCTCGAACCTATCGGTATATTCTTCGCCATCATGCTGGCATCATGTGTCGGCTTCTTTTTTGAATTGAAAGCCAACAAAGCATTCGATGTCTTGAACACAGTGAACGACGATACATTTGTAAAGGTGATCCGGGAAGGGAATATCTGTCAGATCACAAAAAAAGAAGTAGTAGTCGGCGATATCGTTGTACTGGAAACAGGGGAAGAAGTTCCCGCCGACGGCCATCTGCTGGAAGCCATCTCTTTACAGCTCAATGAGTCTACCCTTACCGGCGAACCGATCATCAGCAAAACGACCAATGAAGCCGAGTTCGACCACGAAGCGACTTATCCTTCCAATGTGGTCATGCGCGGAACAACCGTAGTAGACGGACACGGAGTGATGGAAGTCGAACTGGTAGGCGACGCCACCGGATACGGAAAAGTATACGAAGGTTCTCAAATAGAGAGCGACATTGAAACCCCGCTGCAGATACAATTGAAAGGACTCGCAGGCGTGATCAGTAAAGGCGGATACACCGTAGCCGGACTTACTTTCATCGCCCTGCTGATAAAATTGTTCCTCTCTTCTTCCGGTATGCCGGTAATGGATCTGATCTCCCATATACTGAACATCTTTATGATAGCAGTAACACTGATCGTTGTATCCGTCCCCGAAGGCTTGCCGATGAGCGTAACCCTCAGCCTTGCCCTGAGCATGAACCGCATGCTTAAGACAAACAACCTCGTTCGTAAGATGCATGCCTGCGAAACGATGGGCGCTACCACCGTGATCTGTACCGACAAGACCGGGACATTGACACAGAACCAGATGCAGGTCTACCAGACTAATTTCTACAACCTGAAAGACCAGCAACTGGGCGACGACGAACTAAGCAACCTGATCAAAGAAGGTATCTCGGTAAACTCTACCGCCTACCTCGACTTCTCGGAAGATAAAGTAAAAACATTAGGTAACCCGACCGAAGCGGCCTTATTGCTCTGGTTGAACAGCCAGAATCAGAATTACCTGACATTAAGGGAAGAAGCTCCGGTTGTGGATCAGTTGACCTTCTCCACCGAACGGAAATATATGGCAACGGTAGTCAAATCGCCGTTGCTGGGTAAAAAAGTATTATACGTTAAAGGTGCCCCCGAAATTGTCCTGGCCAATAGCCAACGGGTAGCTACCGACGGTACTTACAAACCGGTAGATACCTGCAAAGCCGGTATCGAAAAACAACTGCTGGATTATCAGAACCAGGCCATGCGTACGCTTGGTTTTGCATACCAGATCATTGAAGACGGACAAGACGAGTCGTTCTTCGTTAACGGCCGTCTGCACAATACCGATCTTACTTATTTAGGCATCGTCGCCATCTCCGACCCGGTTCGTTCGGATGTTCCGGCAGCCGTTCAAAGCTGTTTGAATGCAGGGATAGATGTAAAGATCGTAACAGGCGATACACCGGGAACAGCCAAAGAGATCGGCCGTCAGATCGGCACATGGAAACCGGAAGACACCGACCGTAACATCATTACGGGCCCGGGCTTCGAAGCATTGACCGACAAAGAGGCGCTCGACCGCGTACTGGATCTGAAGATCATGTGCCGTGCCCGTCCTACCGACAAACAGCGTCTGGTGCAGTTATTGCAGAAGAAAGGCGCCGTTGTTGCCGTAACCGGCGACGGAACCAATGATGCCCCCGCCCTGAAAGCAGCCCAGGTAGGTCTGTCTATGGGAGACGGAACATCGGTAGCCAAAGAAGCCAGCGACATCACGATCCTCGACAACTCTTTCGGAAGTATCACGCGTGCCGTTATGTGGGGACGCTCTCTATACCGCAATATCCAGAAGTTCCTGCTTTTCCAGCTGACTATCAATGTGGCAGCCTGTCTGATCGTATTGCTGGGCTCCCTGTTCGGTACCGAATCACCGCTTACCATCACCCAGATGTTATGGGTGAACCTGATCATGGATACATTTGCCGCCGGTGCACTGGCTTCACTTCCTCCTAACGAACGGGTGATGAAAGACAAGCCCCGCCGTAGCGGAAAGGATGGTGACTTTATCATCACCCGCCCAATGGCTTACAACATCTTCGGAGTAGGTATTGCTTTCGTGCTGATCCTGATGGGAGTATTATACTATTTCCATGCACAGACGGGATTGACTCCGCACGACCTGTCCTGGTTCTTCAGTTTCTTCGTCATGTTACAATTCTGGAATATGTTCAATGCCAAAGCATTCATGGAAGGCCGTTCGGCATTCGCCAACCTGAAAGAGAGCAAGAGCTTCCTGTTCGTTGCCCTGCTGATCCTCATCGGCCAGTACCTGATCGTCACATTCGGCGGAGAAATGTTCAATGTCGTACCGCTGTCACTGAAAGACTGGGGGATCATTATCGGTTCCAGCTCACTGGTTCTTTGGATTGGTGAGATTGCACGCGGAATTAAACGGTTGACCTCCCGATAAGAAGCTTTTATAAAGGTAGCTACCTCGACCATCAAAAGGTAGCTACCTCGGCAATCAAAAGGTAGCTACCTCGGCAATATCAAGGTAGCTACCTTGTGCTACTTAAGCCAGCATCGGCCAAAGGTGTCGGGAAATAATTAAAAACGCTTACAAAAAGTAGTACAAATAACAGGAATAATATTTACATTTGCTTACTTTGCAAACAGAGCAAACACATTGTAATATGGAAATAGAAATAAAACATGGAACAGAGACAGTAATCTGCCTTTCCGGACAATTGGACACGCTAAGCTCACCCGATCTTGAAAAAGAGATCACAGCGATTCTTGAAGGTGATGCAAAGAAAGTAATACTGGACGGCAGCAAACTTACCTATATCAGTAGTGCCGGCTTGCGGTTGCTTCTCATTCTGCAAAAAAGAATGAGTCAAAAAGGAGGTAAATTCGTGTTGAGGAATATCCAGGACAGTATTATGGAGATATTCAGAATAACCGGTTTCATCTCTTTCCTCACCATTGAATAATAAGATTCAAACTCCGGTAGAATGACCAGCACATTACATATTAAGAATGATCCGGAACAACTTGCGCTCTTGTATGATTTTCTGGAGCAGCAAGCAAGCAACTGCGGATTTGATGCAGCACTGCTCATGCAGATAAAGCTGGCAATGGACGAGGCTGTAACAAATGTTATTCAATACGCATATCCCGGTTCGGAAGGGGATATATGCATCGATATGGGGTGCGATAACGGACAATTGAAAATAGTCATAACCGACAACGGCATCCAGTTTAATCCGCTGGAAAAACAAGAGCCGGATATTACACTTTCATTGGATGAACGCCCGATCGGCGGACTCGGTATCTTCCTGGTAAAACAGCTGATGACGGATGTCAGGTACGATCGCTCCGAAGGAAAGAATATATTAACAATGACCAAAGAAATTCAGTAATATGGCCGACTTCGATATCAAAGAAATAGCTTCCCTCAAAAGACAGTTGCGCATCATAGAAAAGCTGACGCTGGTTGGCTGGATCCTTATAATTGCTGGTCTCTACTACGATTGGGAGACGGTCCCCGGTCTGGCTATCGTCGCAGAGATCGTACTTTATATCCTGAAAGGACGCCTGCGCAAAAAACTGAAGCAAAAGGAATATCTTGCCAAGATAGTGGAAGAACGTACTATCGAACTACGCATCCAGCGGGATCAGGTACTGAAAGAATCCGAAAAACTGTCGAAAGCACTGGATGCCCTTGCCGAAGCACAGGACGAACTGGTACGGAAAGAGAAGCTGGCTACCGTAGGACAGCTGACCCAGGGACTGGTAGACCGTATCCTGAATCCCGTTAATTACATCAATAATTTTGCCGGCCTGTCAGCAGACCTGATCAAAGAGTTGAAAGAGAACATAACGGACGAGCAGGCCGTTATGACCAAAGAAATCTATGAGGACAGCGTCGAAATACTCGACATGATAGAAGGCAACCTACAAAAGATCAATGAACATGGCTGCAACACCGTGCGTATTGTCAAAGCGATGGAAGAACTGTTGAAAGACCGCCGTGGCGAAGCTACTCCAACCGATCTGGGCGATCTGTGCAAGGTCAATGTAGATGTCCTCAACAAATTATTCAAAAAAGAAATTGAAGAGAACCGGATACAGATAAATATAGAATCTCCGAAAAAGCCGCTCATAGCAGAAATCGATATCGAACAAATGAACAAAGCGCTAGGCAGCATTCTTAAAAACAGTATCTATGCGTTGCTCCGGAAGATGCAAAAACAAAGTTTCTCCCCCGTTATCACGATAAAACTGGAGGAGAGAGCCAACAACACTGCATTTATCAGTATCTATGACAACGGGATCGGTATCGAAGACAATATCAAAGACAGGATATTCGAACCATTCTTTACCACCAAACCCTCCGCCGAAGCAGCCGGTGTCGGGTTGTATCTCTGCCGCGAAGTTATCCTCAACCACCAGGGTTCGATCCTGGCAAAAAGCGAGAAGGATAACTATACAGAATTCTTAATTACAATTCCTATCAGTCAAAAAAGGATCAACAATGAATGAGAACACCCAAAAAGAGATTGAAAATCTGAGGAAACAGATCAGCCAGCAGGAAAAGATGGCTTCCCTCGGATTATTGAGTGCCGGCATTGCACATGAAATACAGAACCCTCTTAACTTCGTGATCAACTTCAGCAAAGTCTCGCAGAAGTTGCTGAAAGATATGCAGGAAGTGTTGGACGAGCTTGGAGACGTATTGCCGGATGATTCAGTTGAAGAGATCAAAGAGATCATGTCTGACCTGGAAGGTAATATGAGCAAGATCGAAGAGAACGGCAACCGTGCTTCGAGTATCGTGCGCGGCATCCTGCTCTACTCACGCGGCAAAGACGACGAATATATCCCGACCGACCTGCAACAACTGACCAAAGAATATGTCTGGCTTTCCTATCATGCAGTCAGGGCAAACAACAAAAGTTTCAATGTCTCCATACAGGAAGACTATGCCAACGGCCTGCCATTGGTGAAGATCATTCCGCAGGATTTCAGCCGTGCCGTGCTCAACCTGATGAACAACGCGTGCTACGCCGTATTCAGTAAATCGAAAGAGGCGACCGGCACAGCCTATCAGCCGACTATCAGGATATCCTTGAAAAAAGAGGGCGACCGTATCAACCTGGCGATAGAAGACAATGGACAGGGTATTTCGGAAGAGATCAAAAAGAAGCTCTATACACCTTTCTTCACGACAAAGCCGATCGGTGAAGGTACCGGCCTCGGATTGTCGATCACTAAATCGATTATCGAACAAAAACATAACGGTACGATCGAGATGGATACCCGTCCCGGCGAATATACCCGTTTTACTATTTCTATTCCTATCCAACAATAAGAGAGACAAAAGTCATGGCTATAAAAATATTAAGTGTAGACGATGAATTAGACCTGGAAAGGTTGCTTACCCAATACTTCCGCCGCAAGATAAAGAAGGGAGAATATGAGTTCTATTTTGCGCACAACGGACTGGAAGCACTTCAAATGATGCTTGTCCAACCGGATTTCGATGTGATACTAAGCGACATCAATATGCCGGAAATGGACGGACTAACGTTGCTTGCCAAAATAAACGAAATGCAGAATCCGGCTCTTAAATGTATCATGGTTTCAGCTTACGGGGATATGGAAAATATCCGTAGCGCCATGAATCAGGGGGCATTCGACTTTACGACCAAGCCGATCAATCTGGAAGACTTGGAACGTACCATCGAAAAGGCTGCCCAACAGATCTCTTTTATTAAAAAGGCACAACAGGAACATACGCAACTGGAATCTATCCGCAACGACCTGCATATCGCCCAGGAGATCCAGCAAACGATCCTGCCGAAAACATTCCCCCCGTTTCCCGAACTGAAATCGTTCGATATCTATGCCTATATGAATGCGGCTAAATATGTAGGGGGCGACTTCTACGATTTCTTCCGCATAGACCAGGATCGTTTGGGCTTCGTTATTGCGGATGTGGCAGGCAAAGGTGTTCCGGCAGCTATCTTTATGGCGATCAGCCGGACGGTTATCCGGACAATAGCCCTGACGGAAAACTCGGCAGCCATGTGTATGCAGCGTTCTAATGCATTCCTCTGCCAGGAAAATACCAATGAAATGTTCGTGACTGTATTCTACGGAATTCTGAACCTGAATACCGGTCTTGTCACCTATTGCAATGCGGGCCATAATCCGCCTATCCTGATGAAGAAAGACAATACAGTCGTATCTGTTCCGTTGACAAACGATTTCATTCTGGGAAGCATAGACAATATCACTTATCACGAAAAAACATTGCAACTATCGCCGGGCGACAACTTACTGCTCTATACAGACGGGATAACAGAAGCTATGAATACCCGCCACGAGCAATACAGCGAACAGCGTTTACTGGAAAACTGCCAGGAGCTGATTGGAAAAAGCCCGAAAGAGATTGTTGATAAAATAACAGAAACGGTAGGTAAGTTCGTTGTCGGAGCGGTGCAATCGGATGATATCACCTTGTTATCTATTACCTATCAGGGATAAATAAGATTTTACAGAGTATAAAAAAGGAGATGTTCCAATCGGAACATCTCCTTTTTTGCTATACATTATATATATGTACTTATTTCAGTAAAGCATCACGGATACCCATGATCTCTGCATTAGCAGCTCTGGCTTCCTGGATAGAACCTACTTTTGTCTTCAACGGGCTGAGGATTGTACCCAACTGTTGCAGGTCAGGATAGTAAGAAGCCAAGTCGGCTACTACTTCTTCCAGCATAGTCACACGTTTCAGCATATTCTCAGAAAGTCCGGCAGATGTAGCATCTCCTTTAACAACCAATGTAGGATTAGCTAGCAGGCAAGCATATTCGGCAGAAGATGCACCCAGGATTTCAATCTGTACGTCGATCTTATTTTCTGCAGCCATCTTGTCGATGATCTTATCTTCCTGTGCATTCATGAAAGCCTGCAATTGCTCTTTAGTTGCATCTTTCGGAGCCTGTTCTTTCAAGATATCCAGAACGAAAGAAACATTCAGGTCGGTAGCCAGCTTAACGATAGCTCCTTCTACTTCTGCTGTAGACTGACCGATGGCTTTCAATACGTTGTAATCAGCCATATACATACCGAGTGCACGTGCTTTCAGAGTGGCTGTGCTCAGTTCTGCAGCTTTGGCAACGGGTAACATATAAGTCAAATCCGCCACTTTCACCTGAATTTCACCGCTGGACAAACGATAAGGAATTTCCGACTCCGGCATATCAGCCAAAAACTTAACAGTTTCCTGTTTTACTTCCTCTGTTAACAAATCTTTGGGAGCTTTACCGGCTATAACGGCAGCTTCTTCCGTTTTCTCGGCATCATTCGATTTCTTAGCACCATTGCAGGAAACCATGCCTACCATTAATGCGGCTATCGCAAGCACGCTTAATACACTCTTTTTCATGTTACTTTATTTAATAATTTATATTCCAGCTTTTTTATTCTTCTTTCATGAAACGTCCCGGAAACTCTGCGAATATAGCGATAATAGCTAATAATGCAAAGAAACCTATAATCAATAAATTAAAATTATAGGTAGAAATTAATATACCACCCAGATTTTTCTCATAAGCATAGAAAGGAGCCCTGCCATACGGATTGTCCGGCATAACATAAATCTGTCCGATTGCAGGGTAAATACGATGTCCGTACTCCTTATAAAAACTACGGCCTCCGGCTCCCATCACCAAGTCTTCGATTGCCGAATTATGATGCTTTTTCTTCTGGTCGGTGATCCATTCGGCCCCTTTATCACGTATATCTTCCTCTTGCACCTGATCCAGGTAGGCTGTAAAGTTATGCGCACGTTCATGCAAAGCCTTATCCACCTTATCCAGATACGACAGGTAAGTTTCTCCTTTAGCACGGGGAGCGATACGGGCGGCACGTCCCAACACGACAAGTTCGTTTTCTACCGTCAGACGTTTATCCGGATCATCTTTCCCTTCCAGTTGTTCAGCCAGGCGGCGTACCTCTTTCGAATGTATGTTTTCGTAATACTGCGCCAGATATTTTTCCCTCTCTATCGGAAAGTAAGCCTGATTATAGGTATTATCGGCAAACTGTTCCACCATCAATGCTTCGAAAGCCCAGCGTGAAGGGATCATCTCTCCGATCAACGGCACCTTATTCTCCTTCGAAGCACGGGTATTCAGATCATCGAACTTGATAACCAACCCGCAAAGCAATATCTGCGGGATCAGTAGAAGAGGGATCGTTATGTAAATAGCCACCACCGAATTCATCGACTGTGACAGGATCAACCCTGTCAGGTTGGCTAGGAAAGAAGTTGCCCAAAGGATACTCCACCAAACACCGAACATCTCCCATCCTACCCCCATAATCGTATTTCCTACCAAAATGAAAAGCAAGGATTGAAGCCCCGATACTCCCAACAGATAGACCATCTTCGACGTAAGGTAACTGCTACGGCTCAACCGCAGAAAATGCTCCCGTTTCAGGACAGGCCGGTCTTTGATGATCTCTTCGGCACTTATACTTAATCCCATAAAAGTGACTACGATAACCGACATGAAGATGTAAGACACAAAGTTCTTATTGGCAAGCAAGGTATATTCGTCACCATCGACATAGCGGGTAAGCAGGGCAACGATCAACGCCAGTAAAGGAGCTTCCAGCAGCATAATGGCCAGATACTGTTTATTAACCAGCTTCGTCCGGACATTCCTTTCCAAGAAGATACAGAATTGTTTGAACCAGGTAGGCTTTTTCTGCTTACTATCCGGCAACTCCTTTTCCTCGACCGCCCCATAAGAGGGACGCGAAGATACATATTTTTCATGCCATTCTTCGGGGGTAAACTTCCGGATATTCGTCTGGTTACCGGAGTCGTCGATCTTCTTTGAGTCGATAATATTCAGGATCAGCTCCGGATTTACATTGCCGCAGGTACTGCAAACGCTGATATCCGGATCGGTATATTTAGCCGCTTGTTTGAAATAGATGATCGCTTCAATCGGATTGCCGTCATAAATAGGATAACCGCCCCTATCCAGCAACCAAAGGCGGTCGAATAACTTATAGATTTCAGACGAGGGCTGATGGATATTTACAACAACCAGCTTTCCCCGGTGCGTCTGTTCCTTCAACAGCATGATAACCTTCTCAGAGTCGGATGAAGATAAGCCGGAAGTCGGTTCGTCCAGATACAGGATAGCCGGCTCACGGATCAGTTCGAGGGCTATATTCAACCGTTTTCGTTGTCCACCACTGATCGTTTTGCGGATAGGGGAACCCACCTCGAGGTCTTTTATTCCTTCCAGGTCTAACTCCTTCAGCACATCATCGACCCTTTCCTTGATTTCCGTATCTGAAAGGCGGGCAAAACAGAGACGAGCCGTAAACCAGAGGTTCTGATAAACGGTAAGTTCCTCTATCAGCAAGTCATCCTGCGGAACAAAACCGATCAGTTGACGGGCTTCCGGGGCATCCAGCGGATAACCGTTCACGGTTATACTACCTTCATCCGGATGAATATTCCCGTTCATGATACCCAGCAAAGTGGATTTCCCCACTCCGCTTCCTCCCATGATGGCAACCAACTGTCCCGACTCCAGATTGAAGGAAAAGTTATGTAATCCGTTACTACTGTTCTTGAAAGTAAAATTCAAATCTCTACCGTTCAGATAGATCGTTTCTTTCCGTTCATTCTTATTATAAACAGTCAGCAGATCACTGTAATAGACCGGAAGAAACAAAGGCCCTTTCAGCACGCTACTATGTTGCCAAGCATAAAAGATACCCGGCGACAAAGGAATATCGTTCATGAAAACGACTCCCGTACCGTAGTAAGTAAAGATCTGCTTATCAAACCGCCGGATAAAAAGGACACGGATAAAACCGTCCATACCCTTGCGGGTGATATGATTTTCAGTCGTCGTTTCTTCTCCGCTGATAGTAAGCAAAGAAGCAGAGGGCTTTCCGGTAATAAAGGCCAGTATATCATCAAACTCCTCCTGCGGGATAGCAAAAATCTCCGCTACAATATGAAAAAGAGGTAAATGATTCTCAAACTCTTCACTGTTCGAATAGGCAAACTCCACAAACCGGACCAGAAGAAGCAGTTGCTCTTCCGCCATCAGCTTCACCTTCATCTGTTCGCAGATATTGCGTACCACACTCTCCTTATCTACAGGAAAAAGCGAGTCGTCGTACAGACTGCGCAACTCACTATATAACTCGATATACTCTTTATGGGAACGAACACCGAAATGACTGGATAAATAAAAATGAACCGCACGGCTTGCCTGCTGCTCCTCGATACGCACAGCCGAAGCAAAAACAGCAAACAGATTCAGCAAACCGTTCAGAATGGTTTCATTCATATATTCATAGATAATGATGATTTACAGGACAAAGATAAAACTTTCAGGCATACTGAAATAAAAAATGTCTCTTTATTTAAGAGATTACTTCGGCGATAGGCCATTCGTGTAAAACTGATAGCTTTCTTCTATTATTTCAGGTGTATCAGCATCTAATGCATACAAGATTTCACGGCAGAAATCCAATGGAGCGGTACCATTGGCAGTCACAATATTTCCGTCTCTTACAGCATGTTTGTTTACATAGCCGGCTTCTCCTGTATATTTCTCTCCTGCATATTGTTTCAGATAATCCAATCCGTTGCTTGTATGCTTTACATTGTTTAGAAATCCGTTTGCCCCAAGAAATACCGAAGCATTGCATATTCCGGCAACCAATTTATTCTCCCTGATTGCTTCCTCGACAAGCGGAACGATTTGTACTGCTTCGGGCGAGAACCAACGCATGCCGCCAATCAATATCAATCCGGAATGATCCTTTGGTATATCATTTATGTCGTAATCGGGCAATACCTTAAAGCCACCTATCGACATAACAGGGTCTTTCGTTACAGACATTGTTTTTACTGTATAGTTGACCGGGCTTCCGGGCTTTACTCCCAGATTCAGACAGGTAGCGATATAAGCTCCTTCCCAATCGGCAAACTCATTTAAGAGTACGAAAATCACTTCTTTTTTATCCATTTTGTTGTATTGATTACTTTAAAATCGTAATTAGTAGAAAAATGCAGGTATAAACAAACTGCGAAAAGCACAGAAAAGCAATAAAAAAAGCAGTCATCTTTCCTGGATAACTGCCTGAGATTGTGAGCCGAAAGCCGGACTTGAACCGGCGACCTACGCATTACGAATGCGTTGCTCTACCAACTGAGCTATTTCGGCAACATTGAATATATATTCTTTGTTACTTGTTTTTCAATTCGGGCACAAATGTAAAAACTCTATTCGACATCTGAAAGAAGTTTGGCTAAAAAATCATCTAAATCTGCATCTAAATCTTTCAACAGCGGATCGTCGGCACGCAAAACTTCATCGTCAAGAAAGAGAAGTTCCTCTATTACAACGAAATCCTCATCTGTTAAGCTTACAGAGAAAGGTTTCGTAATATGAGGACTGTCAAAAATATTTTTTGCCACTAAAAGAGTCAGCACAGATTTCAGGGTGTTGGCTACCTGTTTATTGAATTTATCTTCATCACAGGGACAGTCTACCCAGTCGAATACGATTGTCTTGTCCAGCAACCGTTCTTCTTCATCATAGATTTGCAGCTCCCCGCTTTCAGGGTCTGCCTGGACATATAGATCACTGTGATAGCTATTGGAATCGTCGGCAGTCAGTTTTCCGATAGCGGAAGTAAAGGTTGTCTCCAGGACAGACTGAATCTTTGCATTATTTGCACTCATAACTCTTTTTTTATTCTTTTTGAATCGTCTGTCAAAAGTAATAATAATTCGGAGAATATATGATATTATTCTCCAAATTGCATATTAAGTTTTTTATCGGAGCGTATCCGGTTCATCAAAGCCTCTACGTAAAGGTATAAAAGACTGGCATTCTTACTCTCGCCGCCTTCGTTCTTTTTAAATAACTCATGCGACTTCTTAGCCCATTCATATGCCTCCTTCAGTTCACTTTTCATCTCATATCCCAAAGCGATGTTCGATGCAGCTTTCGCCTGCGTCTTCCAACTATTGGAATTATTGTACAGATGTTCCCACCGCTCGGCCGCCTTATCCCACTTCTCCGTCCGGGCATAAGCAGTGGCTTCCTTCCAGCGTGCTCCCATGCCGGAATAGAACCAGCGGGTTTCCTGGGTCCAGTGAGGAACAAAATTAGGACTGGTTCTCATACCGATATACTCGGCCGACGTACGTACGGCACTTTCCATCGTTGGCAACATCTGATCCAACAGGATCTGATTATAAGAACTTTCCGAAAAGAAAAGGCTGTCGGTCACATAAACAGTCGCCAGAGGATTAGGCCTGTTACGCAGATAAGCACGTATTACTCCCGACATCTTCACACTGATATCTCCGGCCACATAACCTTCCGCAAATGCAACGACATCTTTTGCAGACTCGAATAACATACGATCCAGCGATACTACCGCATCAGCTCCCGTTTCATCACATAAAGCATCGACCTCCTCCTGAGTCAGTTTCTTATCTTCATAATAAACATCATCCTTGCGGGTTGCATCCTGATAAAGAAGCACATCATTAAAGAAAGAAACGTCGACCATCGCTTTCCCCAATCCGCGACAAGCATCAAACAAGGCGCTGTCGACCTTTACATGACAGGTATCCTGCTTTGTACCGAACAAGCTTAGCTGGCAGCCTACATCATCGGGCTGAGGTACTGCATTATTCACTACCAGTATCTTACCGACATTCCCCGGGAAAGTTATTTCGGCCGGATTGTATGTTTCAATCGCCATATAGTTGATCGAACTACAAGATGTCAACAGGCAAATTGCCAACAAATAAAACGCACTTCTCATCACTCTTCTGTTTAAAAGAGGGCGAAACAAAGTCCGCCCCTACATTATACAATATCGCTCACCGCCTTGAAATAGCCGATCGACTCTGCGATCCCGAGGAAAGGATCTTTCATATCCTTCTCGTATTCCAGGCTGCACATACCGGTATAGTTCACCTCGCGCATCATCTTCATCAATGCCGGGAAGTCGATCTTTCCGCGACCGATCTCTATGCCTACACCCGCTTTCGACGAATCCGTTACATCCTTAATATGCATATCGAACACCCGGGTATGATATTTCTTCAGGTCGGTAACCGGGTTACAGCCGTTACGCAGATCATGGCCAATATCCAGACACATTCCGATACGCGGATCCAGGTCTTTCGTATGCTCCCATACATCCGTTGCATCCGGATAAGTTTTAATATCGGGCCCATGCAAATGGATCGCATAATGGTAATCATACTCCTTTACTTTCTTGTCCACATAAGGAAGCAATTCGTAATTGGGTACGCCCACAATCAACTTCACCCCTACACGTTTCGCATACTCGAAACCCCGGTCGATTTCCTCTTCACTCTTCATATAGATAGGCCCTACGGCATATCCTGTTACTTTATGGGCAGCACATTTTTCATGAAATGCCTTGATCTGCTCATCCGTACTATCAAACGGCAAATGGAAATCCTTGATACAAAGATAATGAATATCGAGTCTCTCCAAAGTCTTTAATGTAGTATCCAAATCAAAATTAACAAATGTATAGCCCGCCATCCCAAGCCGCCAGGGATTTACAGACTTCGCAGCCTTGGGAATGATCCTGTCCGGCAAGCCGGCTTTTACTACACCTGCCGCCCCTAACAATATGGCTCCGGCAAGTCCTTGTCTAAAAAAGTTTCTTCTAGAATTCTTCATGGTATAATTAATGTAAATAATATATTACGGTTTCTTCAGAGGCAGCACAACCGTAAAAGTAGAACCTTCACCAAATACGGAAGAGACACTGATCGTCCCACCCATCTGAGTAATAAGGCCTTTACAAATTGCCAACCCCAGTCCTACCCCTTTACTCCAATCATTCAACTGAACGAAACGACTGAATATCTTTTCCAACTTATCTTCGGGAATACCTTCTCCCGAATCTTCCACTGAAAAGATAATATCAGTTGCGGTCACCTGATAACCAAAGCGGATAAAACCTTTTTCCGTATGCTTAATCGCATTGGTCAGCAAGTTAGTAAGAATTTGCGTAAGACGATTACGATCTGTACAAAAAAGTTGCGGCGGGCATTCATTAAGTTCCAGCTCCACCTCCTCCGGCATCCTGAGCCGTATTACATTATATATCTCTTTCATCAGGACGGCAAGATCATGTTCGGCATAAGTCAAAGCCATCGTGTTGGATTCTATCTTCGAAATATCGAGGACATCCGCGATCAAACGCTGAAGCAATTCATTGTTACTTTGGATAATATCCGCATATTCCTGACGCGTTTCCAAATCATCTTCATCTACCAGTACCTGCGAGAAACCGACAATGGCATTCAACGGCGTACGTATCTCATGGTTCATATTAGCCAGGAATGCCGATTTCATCCGGTCGGCTTCTTCCGCCTTTTCCTTTGCCACTTTCAATTGCTGACCATAGCGATGGCGGCTATACGATATATATCCCAGCAAACAACATAAGACAAATAAAAGAGCCGCTCCTCCCCCCATTTGCAGGAGATGGGAATGCGCCTGGGCAACTTCCAGATCCATCTGCTTATTTTTCAGTTCCAGCTTATCCACCTCATGCTGCGTTTTCATTTCTGCCAGCTCGTCATAGAAGCGGACTTTCGATAAAGAATCGTTCAGGAAAGCATATTCTTTATAGGCCAGCGATGCTGCTCTGTCTCTTCCGCTTTCCAACAAAACGTCTGCTTTATCCTGCAATGTTTCCAGATAAGAGTCCATCGTATTCCGCTTACGCCAAAGCGGCAATAAAGAATCGTAAACAACCAACGCGCGGTTATACTGTTTGCTTTGTTTGTAATAATATCCGTAAATGGTCAGCAATTCATTCTTATAACTGAACATCTCATGCTGCCCCAACAGTTCTTCTGCCTTTTTCAGATGAGACAAGGCCTCCTGAAGTTCATTCCTCTTTATATATTCGATAGCATAATGCCGGTGTGCGACATATTCCAGATAATAGAGAGGTATCTCTTCATCCAGCCAGTCCATATTCCTGCTCTTACATATATGTATATAATCATCCAGCCGCTTTACGTATTTCATCCGGATATCCGGGTCGAGCGCTTTGTTCATCAGCTGCCTGACAATATTGATCCTTTTGATGAGCGGGGCATTCCGCATCTCCATACTCCGGATCACTTCCTCGTATAAAGCCACTCCTTCTTCACCTAAATTATTGGATAAATAGAAATCGGCCAATGCCTGGTTGGCCATCTCCATTCCTTCCGGGAATTTCAAACGACCGGCCTCTTCCCTCAGGCCGGATACGTATTTCAGCGCTTCTTCATTCCTTTTCGTCCGGTTCAGCACATAAATATACCAGGCTTTCATCCGGAAATATTCGACATATCTCTCCTGTTCCAGAAATAAAGGCAAAGCTTTTTGCATCCAGAAATACATACTGTCCGAATTCTTGGAGTAATAATACCGTACATAACAAAACATGGCATTGGCTTCCTGAAGCCTGTCTTTTTGCTGCCTAGACAGTTCCAGTAACTGTGTCGTATAATCAAACCCTTTCTGTTGTTGAACATTCGCTTGCGCCAACGCAAAGAGCGAATCCAGTGAAGGCGTTTTTTCTATCACTTCAGCGCCGTATATAGTTAATGGAAGGGTACAGCCCCACACAAAAACTAAAAAGATTAACAAATACCCTCTAATTACCCTCATTTCCCGCAAAACTTGTACAATCAAGGCCTGCAAGTTAGCAAAAAACAAATAGATTATTCCTTTTATTCCAGGAATTTAAACGAAAACATCCATATTTGTCCAAATAAGGAGCAAACATGGATGTTTTATATCTTTATAAAGAAACCTTCCCTTACTTTTTCAGGGCAGCAATGCTTTCTTCAATCGATTTGATCTTACTTTCGGCATCTGCCTGTTTCTTGCGTTCCATTTCGATTACCTTGGCAGGCGCTTTGCTTACAAAGCTTTCGTTGCTCAACTTCTTGGCAACAGAAGCCAGGAAGCCTTGCTGATATTTCAGTTCTTCCGCCAGTTTAGCCAGTTCTTCTTCCACATTAATCATGTTGCCCAGAGGTACTGCATATTCCGTAGTACGAACCAGGAAGGAAACCGCACCGGCAGCCTTATCATCTGTCCTGATAATATCCGTCAGGTTACACATCTTGGAAATAACGGGATTGAATGCATCGCTATGATCACCCAACACCTGCAATTCAAGTGTATCCTTATTCGGTATATTCTTCTGCAAACGGATGGTACGTACACCACTTACAATCTCTTTGACGATCTCGAACGATTCCAGATAAGCGCTATCCACCGGCGCAACTTCCGGCATCAAAGCAACCATCAGGCTTTCGCCTTCTTTACGCGGTTCCAGCGCCTGCCACAATTCTTCCGTGATAAACGGCATGAACGGATGAAGCAAACGAAGCAAGGCATCGAAGAAACCAAGAGTCGCATCGTAAGTTGCCTTATCGATCGGCAGCTGGTAACCCGGCTTGATCATTTCCAGATACCAGGAAGAGAACTCATCCCAGAACAGTTTATAAACAGCCATCATCGCCTCACTCAAACGATATTTGTCGAACGAGTCGTTCACTTCGGCTATTGTCTTGTCCAACTGCATCTTGAACCATTTAACGGCAGTAGCCGAAGCTTCTGGTTGGGCAATCGTATCGTCTACCGTCCAACCTTTGATCAGGCGGAAGGCATTCCATATCTTGTTGTTGAAGTTACGTCCCTGTTCACACAATGCCTCATCGAAAGGAATATCGTTTCCGGCAGGTGCAGCCATCATCAGCCCCATACGAACGCCATCGGCTCCGTACTGTTCGATCAGCAACAGCGGGTCGGGAGAGTTACCTAACGACTTGGACATCTTACGTCCCAGCTTATCACGAACGATACCGGTAAAGTAAACATTCTTGAACGGCATATCTTTCCGGTATTCGTAACCGGCCATAATCATACGGGCCACCCAGAAGAAGATAATATCCGGCCCTGTTACCAGGTCGCTGGTCGGATAATAATAGTTGATTTCTTCATTATCCGGATTATTGATACCATCAAACAAAGAGATCGGCCATAACCAGGAAGAGAACCAGGTATCCAGACAATCGTCATCCTGACGAAGGTCTGCCATTGTCAGGGAAGCGTTACCGGTCTTTTCTTTTGCCAGTTCCAGAGCCCGTTCTGCTGTTTCAGCTACAACGTAACCACCTTCCGGCAGGTAATAAGCCGGGATACGGTGTCCCCACCATAACTGACGGCTGATACACCAGTCCTTGATATTTTCCATCCAGTGACGGTATGTATTCTTGAACTTGGGTGGATAGAATTTGATATCATCCTTCATCACCGGTTCGAGGGCGATCTGCGCCAGATGTTCCATCTTCAGGAACCACTGCATAGACAGCTTCGGTTCGATAGGCACACTGGTACGTTCGGAATAGCCTACTTTGTTTTCGTATGCTTCTACCTTTTCCAGCAAGCCGGCAGCAGCCAGGTCTTTTTCGATCTGTTCGCGAACGTCGAAACGATCCATGCCGATATACAAGCCGGCCGCTTCACTCAAGGTACCGTTATCGTTGAATATATCGATGGAAGGCAAGTTATATTTCTCGCCCAGCATATAGTCGTTTACGTCGTGTGCCGGAGTTACTTTCAGGCAACCTGTACCGAATTCGATATCTACATAATCGTCTTCGATAACCGGGATCACACGGTTTACCAGCGGAACGATCACTTTCTTTTCTTTCAGATGTTGGTTCTTCGGGTCGTTCGGATTGATACACATGGCAGTATCGCCCATGATCGTTTCCGGGCGGGTAGTTGCCACTACGGCATAACCGTCTTCGCCTTCTATTTTATAACGCAGGTAAAACAGTTTGCTATGTTCTTCCTTATAAATTACTTCTTCGTCGGAAAGAGCAGTCAGGGCTTTCGGATCCCAGTTTACCATACGTACACCGCGGTAGATCAGTCCCTTTTCAAACAGGTCTACGAATACTTTCAATACGCTTTCCGAACGTTTTTCGTCCATCGTGAAAGCCGTACGGTCCCAGTCGCAGGATGCACCCAGTTTACGCAACTGTTTCAGGATGATACCTCCGTGTTCTTCCTTCCATTCCCAGGCATGTTTCAGGAACTCGTCGCGGGTCAGGTCTGTTTTCTTGATGCCCTGCTGCGCCAGTCTGTTCACCACCTTCGCTTCGGTAGCGATAGAGGCATGGTCGGTACCGGGTACCCAGCAAGCATTTTTACCCAACATACGGGCACGGCGGATCAGGATATCCTGAATGGTATTGTTAAGCATGTGTCCCATATGAAGTACGCCGGTGACGTTAGGGGGCGGAATGACGATTGTGTACGGCTCACGGCCGTCTGGTTTCGACTTGAAGAAGCCGTTATCCAACCAATACTGATACCACTTTCCCTCTACTTCGGCGGGGTTGTACTTACTTGCAATTTCCATATTGTTTTATTCTAATTATATCCTTATTAAATACAGGCCAGCCAGCCCGTTATTTTTGATTCGCAAAGGTACAAAAAATATTATCATATAGCATGTTCAGTCTATAAAATGAAAAGTTAGCAGCACTACAGACAATCATAATCATAAAATACATCCCATCGCTTTGTTATTCTCCGCAGAATATCTATATTTGCCGCATTCCATGTTGTCAAAGTGGCAACAGGAGTCAACCATCTAAATTATCTTAGCTATGAACGAAGTGTTTTTCCCTCCAAAGGAGAAGTTTATCAACCCCTATACAGATACGGGATTTAAAATGATTTTCGGAAGCGAGATCAACAAGGACATAATTATCAAGTTCCTGAACAGTCTGCTTGACGAAGCGATTACTGACATCACCTTTCGCAATGTGGAAGTATTGGGATTGAATCGAAATGACCGCAAAGCGGTATTCGACATCTTCTGCAAGACCGATAAAGAGGAAATGATCATCGTCGAGATGCAGAAAAGTTCACAAAAGTATTTCTCTGACAGAGTGTTATACTATGCCTCCTTCGCTATCCAGCAACAAGCTTCTTACGCAAAGGAGCAGTTGGAGCAGGAGTTGAAAGAGCAGAAGGATAATCGGGAGACAGGTAACCAAACGCCACCGAAACGGCTTCGCTGGAATTATGCGGTGAACCGTGTGTATGTCGTTTGTGTTTTAAACTATATCATGGACCGGAACCACCCCGATAAATATCGTTGGGATGTGATCCGTATGGACCGTGAACTGAAAATACCCTTCAGCGATACGCTGACGGAAGTTTATCTGGAGATGCCCAAGTTTGGTTTAAAGCTCTCCGAATGTGATACATTATATAAGAAGTTTTTATTTGTACTAAACAATATCGATATCTTGGAACGATTACCCAAAGAACTGAACGAGCAGATCTTCCAAAAGCTGAAAAGCATCGTGGAGATAGAGCGCATGACCCTTGATGAGCGTCTGGCCTACGAACTAAGCCTGTCCACCGAACGTGATTTGTGTGCCTGCATGGAGACGAAATATGAGGAAGGGATAGAAAAAGGCATGGAGAAAGGGAAGATCGAA
Source organism: Parabacteroides sp. HGS0025 (assembly GCF_000969845.1). Classification (NCBI taxonomy): domain Bacteria; kingdom Pseudomonadati; phylum Bacteroidota; class Bacteroidia; order Bacteroidales; family Tannerellaceae; genus Parabacteroides; species Parabacteroides sp. HGS0025. Next base: position 838,308 of record NZ_KQ033902.1, on the reverse strand, counting down.
GGAAAGAAAGAAGGAATATTGGAAGGCAAAGCAGAAGAGCAACGACTGATTGCAGCCAATTTTAAAAAGCAGGGAGTCAGTATCGAAACGATAGCCCAATGTACCGGCCTGTCTGTTGAAGAAATTGATGAACTGTAATTTATTCGTACGATATTGAATCAGCAAAGTGTCGAATCATCGGATCACTTTGCTGATTTCTTGTTTCAGTTCTTGGCAAATATGAATGTAGTGTCGTTATATAGGTTCACCTCTTTCTAACCCACCAGGCCATGCGATCGTCGGGAAATTATTCAATTACCGGGCGGTCGTCGGGGTCGGGAGTATCGGGAGAGTCGGGAGATTCGGTGCCGCCCCATTCTTCCCAGAAGATATCGTCGGAGATGAGGGAACGGGTAGCTACCTTCCGGCCACTGGTACGAGTCGTTTCAGGGATAAACCGGACACGCGTGCCGATAATATGAGAGGCTTTTACCTTTTCCCGCGAATCGACACCCTGTTTGGTGGCAACGGCGGTTAAGTAAAAGGTGCCCAGCCCGTCCAGTTTGACGGTACGGCCCTGCGCCATGAAGTCGCCCAATACACCGCCGAGGCATTTCAGGACGGCGAAGGTGTCGGCTGGGCTGACGGTTGATATTTCGGCCAGCCGTGCCGACACCTGGTTGGTGTTGACGGGCTTGCCCACTGTAACGGACTTCGGATACCAAAGCCCGTTAATTTTCTGTTGAACTCTCTTAAAAAACGCCATAATTTATATTGTGTTTATATACGAATATTCCTAATAAAGAGGTTTCCTATTCAGTGACGGACCGAATGTGATTCAGTGACGGACTGAATAGGGTTCTGTGACGGATCGAATACAGTTCTGTGACGGGCTGATTTCATTCAATCTTTATCATAAGTAATATCAAGTGAATAAGCCCCGGTCGTCGGTGTCTCAATTTTGATAGTAACTTTTATATTACATTGTGTGTAATATTCGGTACGTTCCTCTCGTTTTGCTTGTCTGCTACCATCGTTTGTTTTCAATTCGATTCCCGTCATTCCAACATAAAAGTAATCATCTGAATTAGAAGGATTAACAAATTTATTGTTCATCTGAAACCAGCATCGGGTTCTAGAGTCTTTACTTCGTAATATAAACTCAAAAGAACAATTATTTGTTATTGGTTGTCCATTCAATACAGTCTTAGGTCCATCCATCCAATCGAGATCATTGTAGTCATCAATATCTATAGTAATATTTCTATCTGTATTATTAATAATTCTTACTTTGCAATCAGTCTTTGCATATTTATCCATTTCTTCCATAATCGTAATATTTAATTTATTATACATTTGTTTTATGAATCTCTTCTGCCAATAAACCTCCTTTCCGAAGCAGATTTTTTAATTAATATTCATCTTTCCTCCTTATTTGAAAAGAGGTTTAAGTTTATTTCATCATCCTTTCACCGTCATTCTGCCGACTACATTATGACGGAGGCATGGCTTCTATATCATTACTATACTGCTTCCATCCATTAGCATTCTTATAAGTGTCTACACATCCAGATGGTACTGTTATCTTGACCTTGGGCAGACCACTGCCTAAAGCATTGCCGATATCTCCAAGATCCACAAACTCTGGAGGAGTTGTAGCCAGGCATCGCAATTCGCCCAACGAGGAGCAATTCAGAAAAACACTTGTCCACATCTTCTTCACAGTACTGGGTAGTGTAATTTTTGTTATACTTTTACATCCCGAAAAAGCATTAGCGTCTATATTTTCCAGTCCTTCCTCTATTGTTATAGTACTTAAACTAGAGCAGTTTCCGAACGCACTCTTACCGATATTTTTTACTGATCCCGGAACATTAATACTCTTTAAAGAACTACATTCTATGAAAGCGTAATTAAGTAAATCAGTGACTTGATCTCCTATCGTGATATCGGATAATGCAGAGCAACCCTGAAAGGCACGGACACCGATCTTTTTCAACCCTTTCGGTAGCTTCACGGTGGTCAGAGACCCTTTTCCTTCGAACTGCATGTAGGGAATCTCCTCCAAGGTCGCATCTTCCAGATCAATCTCCTCTAGTGAATTTAACTCTTTGATTTTAGCCATATGCTCCGATGTTAATGTTCCACTGACTTTCAGATTCTCCACATTGAGGTTTTTTTCCAACATGGCTATCAGATTATCCGCATTGCAATAGAGATAATCGGAAGCTATCGTGCGGATAGGGAGGGCATTCATTCCACTGCCGTCAGAAACTAGAATAATTGTCTCCACAGGGCCTGCCCATTCCGGATGGCTACTACAGTCTGACTCTGATGGGGAAGTGATGTTGATGCGACTATTTGCTCTGTCCAAAGTAGCCGACCAGCCTGTAGGGGCAATCACAACAATGGTGGAACCGGATTTCAATCCGGAGTAGGTGAAGGTGGCTGTTTTACCGTATGCTATTGACCTCATATATTCATCTTCTACTATCTGATCGTCAGGATCTGTTATAACCAGAGACAGTGCAGCATTATAGCGTGGAACCTTTATATTTTCACTTCCCACTTTAAATATGACATAGCCATTATTGGAATCATCTATTGAAATAGACGAGCCTGTTCCGGCGTTACCTTTATCGCCTTTATCACCTTTATCACCTTTATCACCGGACACTTTATTCCATGTCTTTCCATTATCAACCGAGAGGTAGAAGGCATCGTCTTGCCAGGAGCCGGCAACGGAAGCGACTTTTAACTGACGGCCTGTTTTCAGTTGCGGTGTCGGGGCCGAAGTGCCGTTGGTTCCGTTGGCTCGAATAGGTGCACCGGAGGCATCGGTCATCAGGGAGCCATTCAGCGTCCAATACCAGTTACCGTCTTTTTCTTGTTTCAGGCTGATGAGCGGAGTGTCGCCTTTATCCCCTTTGTCGCCTTTCTGACCATTCAATAGGGTGATGGTTCCACTCTTTTTAAAAGTAATAGTATATCCCTTTTGGGTTTCGCCCTCCATAACGGGAACGACAGAAAGAATATAGTCGCTCTCATCGGTTATTGCCTTCAAAAGAGCGATTTCTTCACTGGCTTGTTTCTGCCATGCTTCTAAATTAATAAGGCGCTCTTCCAGGTTCCTGACGGCATCCCAAATGGCGTCATCATCATACTTGCAGCCGAACAGTGATAGAACTGCAATGGCAATCAGAAGTAGGTTCTTTGTTTTCATCATCTTGTATTGTTATTATTATGAATTTGTCCAAATATCCGTTTTCCATCTGAACAATTCTTCCCAAATTACAATTTGAGAACTCTTTTTTACCATGAAAAATAAACTATTGATAGGAATACCTCTATCCGGAAGAATAATGATAAGAATACCTATGCCGGTTACCGGGCGCTGTTTTTGCGGAAAAGCGCTGGGGAAAGGCCTGAACGAAGCGATAAGAAGGAGAAAAATATCTTTACTTTCTTTTTGCCAGTATTATTTTTATACTTTTGCAAACAATAACACCAAGTGCAAATGGATATAGATCAGAATTATATTGAAGCAGTTAAGACCATTAAAGAAGCTATTCTACGTAGTCAGTACCGTGCAGTCTTATCGGTGAACAAGGAACAGCTATCTCTTTATTATGGTATCGGTCGTTATGTGTCGGAGAACTCCCGCAAAGGCTTTTGGGGTAAAGGGGCTATTGAACAAATATCGTCCATGTTGCAGAAAGAATTACCGGGACTAAGGGGATTTTCGGCAACAAGCATAAGATATATGCGTATTTTCTATGAGGAATGGGATCAGGTTTTAAATCATCAGCCAGTGGCTGATGATTTGGTTTTGAATGAAAAGTTACTTCTTGTAGGAATTCATCAGCCTATGGCTGATGAATTTAATTGGACAGACTTCCTTTCAATCGGCTTCAGTCATCACACCGAAATCATATCCAAAGCTAAAACGTTGGAAGCACGGCTGTTTTATATACATGAGTGCGCTACTCGCTATTGGAACAAATATACTTTAAGAGATTACTTAAAAGCTGATCTTTACAACCATAGAGGAACTTTACCTAACAATTTCACTCAAACATTGCCTGATGCTAAGCAGGCGATTAAAGCCGTTTGCTCTTTTAAGGATGAATATCTCCTGGACTTCATCAATGTAGAAGAATTGGATGAACAGGAAAAGGATGTGAATGAACGGGTAATAGAAAAGGCTATTGTTGCCAATGTGAAGAAGTTTATCATGACCTTCGGGCAGGATTTCAGTTTTATAGGTAATCAATTTCGTATAGAGGTTGCCGAAGAAGAAATGTTTATTGATTTGCTATTTTTCAATCGAGAACTTAATTCGTTGGTTGCGGTCGAGTTGAAAACCGGTAAATTTCGTGCATCCTATTTAGGACAACTGAATACTTATCTATCAGCTTTAGATACGCATATCAGAAAGCCGCATGAAAATCCATCTATAGGAATAATCCTTTGCAGAGAGATGAACCAAACCTTTGTGGAATTTGCTGTTCGTGACTATAATAAACCAATGGGAGTTGCAACTTACCGCGCATCCCGGGATATGCCGGAACGACTTCGTAAAGCCCTGCCGGATATTGAAGAGCTGAAAAAGCTATTATAAGAAGAAAGCCTTATTTCTTTTTTGCATGTAATTATCTTTTAAAAAGCCGGTTACCGGGCACTGTTCTTGCGGAAGAGGGCGGGGGAAAGGCCGGTTTCGGTTTTGAAAAGACGGTAGAATGTTTGCTGGCTCCTGAAACCGACAGAGAAAGCAATGTCGAGGATGGTCGCACTGTCGGCGGGATCGGACAACCGTTCGATCACTTCACGCAGGCGGAAGTCGTTAATATACTGGTTGAAATTTTGGTTCTGGATGAGATTGATTACTCTCGAAAGGGTATTGCGGTGTACATCGAGCCGGGTTGCCATCGAGTCGAGCGTCAGGTCGGGATCGCGGTAAAGGTGTTCCTCTTCCAGTAAAACATGCACCCGGTGCATCAACAGACGGTCGTCGTCGGCAACAGACAACGGTAACTCCCCTACCGTCTGCTTCCGGGCCCATTCGCGGCTACGCTCTACCAGGATACGGTAAGCGCTCCGTTTTTGCCGGTAGAACATCCATAATACAAGCAATCCGGCAGCAAGCAACACACAGCCGGCCGTAATCCATCCCAGCAATCGGCGTTGCATGGCGATCCGGTGGGCTGCGGTCTCCTCCCGTTGTGCCGCCACCTCCTGTTCCGCCCGGAGCAAGACCTGTGCATTGAACCGTTCTTCCCGCCGGTGACGGACAACGGTTGCCGAATCGAGGTAAGCCTGAAACAACGGCATATTGCCCTTCTCTGCATAATATTTATACATCAACGGATACAACCGAAGATACACGGAATTGTCGGCTCCGGCCTTTCCTTTATGCAGGTAGACAAAGGCCGAGTCGATCATGGCTTTTACCTGCACCGGGTCTTTCTTTACCTGACACACTTCGCCCAGTCCGGTGAAGATCGTGGCGGCCAGGGTATGGTAACCCTCCTTGCAGGCAAAGTCGGCGGCATAGCGGTAATAATCGGCCGCATTATCGTACGATCCTCTCAAATACAGGTTATACCCCAGTTCGACCAAAGCCAGATGATCGTAATAGGGACGGAATTTGATCATATCGCGGCTGGTTATAATGGAACGGAAATAGTAATCGGACGAGTCGAGCTGCTGCTCCGTACGGAAATAGTTGCCCAACTCCACACGGGCGCGGATATTGGAACGGTCGAAAAAGAAACGGGTCGTATCGACCAGCGCTTCACGAAGGTAAGAGAGCGCACGGGGATAATCACGGAAATCCATATAGGCCCGTCCCAAATGGAAAAACATTTCCCGCCGCTCGGTATATTGCCGGTCGGTCAGTTTATTGAGTTCCTCTACAACGCGGGGGGCGAAAGCAAAGGCATAGGCATAATGCCCGGTGCGATAGTTGGATATAAAATCGAAGTTCATCGCCCGTATTCGGGATACGGCATCGCCTTCTTTTCCGGCCCTCACGGCTACCTCCCTGACAATCCGGTTACAGACCTGCAAAAGGCTGTCTTCATAATAATCGAGTACCGAAACTTTCATCAGGTCTGCTTCGTTGGCCAGCGCTTTGCTCTTATAGCGGCGGGCGGCATCACGCATACGCTCCACTTCTTTTTCTGCTTCTTCCAAGCTCATATAGGAGACATAATCACGGTAATAATAGTATAATTCGTCCGGCAAAGCGGCATATCCTTCGGTGGCATACCTATAAAACAATGTATCGGCATTAAACAGGTATTTGCTCCGGTCTTCCTCGCTCTTTTCGCGAACCTGATACAGGTGGTGCATCGGGTTGTCGTACATATGCAACAACAATGTGTCGGGAACAGCTGCAAAAGCTGTAGCTCCGAGTATGAAAAACAGAAGATAAAACAAGGCTCTTCGAGACATTGTCGTTAATATTAATAAGAGTGTATTTTTTAACCGAGTTCTGAGAGAACTGTGGTAATTCTCCGGTAAAAATAGAAACAATTCGTTAAATTCCTTGCTTTTTCCCTAAAAAAGAACTTGTTTTTTAATGCTGCTTCAACCTTAAAAAGGTCTTATTCTACCGAAAACCGGACAAAAGGGATTTTGTTATGACCGAGTTCTCTCAGGACTATGTTATTCAGAGTTTCCCCCAACATATTACGGAGAATATAAACTTTTACCTATATCTATCTGTATATGAGAGTCTACGGAACAAAAACAACGGGCATGGACACCATCATCGTATCCACCTCCCAGTCAGGCCCTTTCTCTATCAGGCGAATTGCTTCCTTATCGACCGACTCGCAAAGACTTTGTTTGACTGCCAGGTCGACAGGACGACCTTGTTCGTTGATATGAAATTCTACTATTACGGTTCCGCTAACGTCCTTGCAAAGAGAGTCCTGTGGATGGATCAGTTCTTTTTTCAGATATTCCTGATAGGCTTCCTCACCGACAACAGGGCGGGGACGGCGATCGGCCACAGCCACGTCATCATCCGCAATAGACCGGGCTTCCAGTTGAGCCATAGCAGGAGCAGCGGCAAACGGTTCTACCTGTGCCTGTTCCAACGGAGCTGCCTCTTCTTCCGTCACTACTGCCAACGGTGATTGTACAGGTACCCCCGGTTGACGGTTCAGCCAGAAGTAGCTGCCGAAACCTATACAAATCAACAGACTGGCGGCAATACTCCATTTCGTTATGCTGTCGCGACGGGAACGGGTACGGCGGGAGATCCGGCGGCGCATCTCTTCAATACTTTCCACATGGTTGCCCTCGACGGACTGGTAACCGTCGAGCGCTTCCGAAAGGAAAGGGTCTTTCATCGCCTCTATCTCCAGGCGATGGGCTTCCTTGCCTTTTCGTGAACCTTGTATGTATTGCATCAGATTTTTCATTGCGCCATTCTCTTTTCAATACAACTTTTCAGATTGCGTTTACCATTCTGGATATAACTTTTTACGCTCTTCAGCTGATATCCGGTCTGTTCCATGATATCGGCGTACGACATTTCTTCCATAAAGAAAGAGAGGATACAACGTTGCTGCGGTTCGGGCAGTTTCTCCATGCAATGTTTGAGGGCTGCCGTACGGGCATCGTCGCTTGTCTCTTCCTTGTCTAATAGATGCAAAATATCGTACGTTTCCACAAATTGTTGGTCGAAATCGGTTGCTATCTCCGGATTTTCTTTCCGGAGCAACTGGAAACAATGGTTCTTCGCGACACTGTAAATCCAGGTTCTGAACTCCCGTATCTCGTAACGTGACAATTTAGGCAGCAGGTCTTCAAATAATTGCATCACAGCATCCTGTGCCTTGACCTCTTCCTGCAAGTATTTCAGACACAGCCCATAGATCAACGGGATATAGCGGTTATACAATTCACCGAAGTAATCGCTTTCCCCGGTTTCCTTATATAATCGCACCAGATCACTGTCGGAATAGGTCGATATGTTACGTCTGAAAAACAGCAAGTTGTTCTTATATTTTTCTACAAATGTAAGATTTAAATCAAAATCTTGGCAAAAGAAGCCCGTACAAACACGTGCCAACTATGAAAAAAATCACAAAATAAGGCATCCCTTACAGATTAATAACTAAGATATATAAACACGGCTTGCAACATTCCGCAAATGCCAGTATCTTTGTGAATTATTTACGAAATAAAATGGGAAGACGCTCAGGTTACAAAGACACAAATCTAAAAAAAGCCCCTCGCGGACGCAAAGTATCGGTGAAGGAAGAGAATACTCTTCTTCCTTTCCTTTTCGAATTGCTGAGCCAACAGAGCAAAAGTTCCGTTAAAGCGCTATTAGGCCACGGACAAATCTTGATAAACGGGAAGGTTACTTCCCAGTTCAACGCTCCTTTAGTGCCGGGAGACGAAGTCGAGATCAGTTACGAACGGGGGAAAGTGGAGTTTACCAATCCGCTATTACACATTGTCTGGGAAGATGACGACCTGATAGTGGTCAACAAGAAAAGCGGGCTCATGTCCGTCTCCAGCGACCGTGTAAAAGAACGTACCGCTTATCATCTGCTTAGCGATTACGTGAAAAAGAGCGATCCTAATAATAAAATATTTGTCCTGCACCGTCTCGACCGTGATACATCGGGGCTGATGATGTTCGCCAAAAACCAACGTGTGCAGAAAGCATTGCAGTCGAACTGGAATTCAGCCATTACCCAACGTGCGTATGTCGCTGTTGTGGAAGGCAAGCCGGAAAAAGACTCCGACCTGATCGTCTCCAACCTGGTTGAAAATGCCAAGATGCAGGTATATGTAGCTGTCGACGGCGACGGAAAGGAAGCCATCACCCGCTACCATGTGCTACATAGCAATGGCCATTACTCATTACTGGAACTCGACCTGGAGACAGGCCGCAAAAACCAGATACGTGTCCAGATGGAATCTATCGGACATCCCATCGCCGGCGATTACAAGTACGGCGCAGAAACTGATCCCGCCGGACGGCTGATGCTTCATGCCCGACGGCTCTTCTTTATTCATCCGGCAACAGGTGAAGAGATGCGTTTTGAAACACGTATTCCGGATGCTTTCATTTCATTAGCTAAATAACTAAGACAGAAATATAGACAAAGTATGAAGAAACTCTTTAGCATCTTTTTGCTGGTGTTCGTAACACTGGCTGTACAGGCGCAGATACATCAGCCTGTCAAGTGGAAAATCAAACTGGAGGACTCCAAAACTGCCGAAAAAGAAATCGTGTTTACCGCTACCTCTGAGAAGGGATGGCATTTGTACGATATGAATCTGCCTGAGGGAGGGCCCGTTTCTACTTCATTCACATTCGAGACTTTAAAAGGGGCCGAATTGATCGGACAACCGGTTTCATCCGTTAAACCGACTGTAGTTTATGACGAACTGTTCGCGATGGATCTCCGTTGGTATCCGGGAACGGTTTCATTCACTCAAAAAGTCAAAATCACCGATCCGAAGAAATTCAAGATTGAAGGGGAGGTTGAATTCATGGCCTGCAACGACGAGACTTGTTTACCTCCTGATCGTGTAAGCTTTACTTTCGACGCAAAGAATACAAAACTGACCTTGCCGTCGGATGCCCCGGCAATCGACAAAGAGGATGTAACGGCTATCCAACCGGATACCGAACAGGTGGCGCAAGAAGCAGAAACGCTTACGACTCCCGATCCGGTTGCAAAGACCGATAATATAATTTCCAGCCCGGCAAAGATAGCCAATGAGCTGACAGACGACGCTGCTCTCTGGACACCGGTCATCGACAACCTGAAAGCATTCGGTGATACAACTGTTACAGCCACAGATACTTCCTGGTTGTTTATCTTCTTCGCCGGGTTCCTGGGTGGATTGATCGCCCTGCTGACACCTTGTGTATGGCCTATGATCCCGATGACGGTCAGCTTCTTCCTGAAACGCACCAAAGACCGGAAGAAAGCCATCCGCGATGCATTGACTTACGGTCTTTCCATCATCGTTATCTATCTGGTTATGGGATTACTGATCACCGGTATATTCGGAGCCAGTGCGCTGAACGACTTATCAACGAACGCGATCTTCAATATCATATTCTTCCTGCTACTGGTAGTATTTGCTATTTCGTTCTTCGGAGCATTCGAAATGGTATTACCTGCCTCATGGACTACTAAGCTGGATAGCAAAGCAGACTCGACAACCGGTATATTGAGTATCTTCTTTATGTCGTTTACGTTGGTATTGGTATCCTTCTCTTGTACCGGCCCGATCATCGGAACATTGCTGGTTCAAGCTGCATCTATGGGTAACGCAGTTGGCCCGGCTATCGGAATGTTCGGATTCGCATTAGCATTGTCCATTCCGTTCAGTTTGTTCGCCATCTTCCCGAATATGCTGCAAAGTATGCCTAAATCAGGCGGTTGGCTGAACTCCGTAAAGGTTGTATTAGGCTTCCTGGAACTGGCTCTGGCACTGAAATTCCTTTCTGTTGCCGACTTGGCTTACGGCTGGCGTTTGCTGGATCGTGAAGTTTTTATCGTATTATGGATTGTGATATTCGTTCTGTTGGGCTTCTACCTCTTAGGCAAGATCAAGTTCAGCCACGACAGCGATGTGAAATATGTATCTGTACCGCGCCTGTTCATGGCAATCATTTCATTCGGTTTTGCCGTTTATATGGTTCCGGGGCTTTGGGGTGCACCGCTGAAATCGATCAGTGCCTTCGCTCCTCCTTTGTACACACAGGATTTCAGCTTGTATGACGATGAAGTACATGCAGCTTTCGATGATTACGAAAGCGGTATGGCTTATGCCAAACGGGTAAATAAGCCGGTGATGATCGACTTCTCCGGTTTCGGCTGTGTCAACTGCCGTAAGATGGAAGCCTCTGTATGGACAGATCCGAAAGTAAAACAGTTACTGGAAAAAGATTACGTCCTGATCACCCTGATGGTCGACGATAAAACTAAACTGCTGCATCCGATCGAGATCGAAGAACATGGCAAAGTGCGTAAGCTGAAAACGATCGGTGACAAATGGAGCTACCTGCAACGAAGCAAATTCGGTGCTAACGCCCAACCGTTCTATATCCTGCTGAACGACGAAGGCCAACCGCTCGGCCCATCCTATGCTTTCAACGAAGATGTATCGAAATATGTGCAATTCCTTGAAAACGGATTGAAGACATTTAAAGAGCAAAGTAAATAAAACACCATAGAGGGGTAGGTTTTGCCTACCCCTTTTTTATAACTATAAACCCTGGCGTGGTCTATCCGCCTTTATAATATGTCAACGAAACAAGAAAAAATGGAAGCCTTCGGGCAACTGCTCGACATCCTGGATGAACTCCGGGTAAAATGTCCCTGGGACAGAAAACAAACAAATGAGAGCCTGCGTACCAACACGATCGAAGAAACTTACGAATTGTGCGACGCCATTATGAAGAACGATAACAATAACATCAAAAAAGAGTTGGGCGACCTGCTCCTGCATATCGTCTTCTATGCTAAAATAGGCGAAGAGAAAGAAGCATTCGACATCAAGGATGTATGCGACAGCCTCTGCCAGAAACTGATCTTCCGCCATCCGCACGTTTTCGGCGATGCATCTGCCGATACGCCCCAGAAGGTGGAACAAAGCTGGGAACAAATAAAACTAAAAGAAAAAGGTGGCAACAAAACCGTCCTGGAAGGTGTCCCCGCCTCTCTCCCGTCTGTTGTCAAAGCACACCGCATCCAGGACAAAGCACGCAACGTAGGCTTCGACTGGGAACAACGCGATCAGGTATGGGATAAAGTACACGAGGAATTTACCGAGCTGAAAGAGGAAATCGACAAGATGGATGCTGACAAGATGGAAGGCGAATTCGGTGACTTATTCTTCAGTCTGATCAATGCCGCCCGCCTGTATAAGATCAATCCCGACAATGCACTGGAACGCACGAACCAGAAATTTATCCGCCGTTTCAATTACCTGGAAGATCATACTATCAAACAGGGATGTTCATTGAAAGAAATGCCGTTGGAAGAAATGGATAAGATATGGAACGAAGCCAAATCGAAAGGGTTATAAAAAACAAAAGGGGAACCGACATCACGTCGCCACCCCTCCCTTAACTTAAACGCCAAAACTAAATCTAAACAAAAAACACAAATAATGATAATATTTTATTTTTTCTTGTTTTCATCTTTCTTATCGTCCGGCCCTTTCATAAAACTCCGTGCAAACTTATATTCTGCCCGCCGGTATTTATAAAGTTTCTCAGGCGATAATATCTTTTTGAATTTCTCGTAATATTCTTTTTCCAGAGCAGCCTCTTTCAACTTTACTCCGAGACATTCATCGTTAACCTTTGAATAATCGGACTCTGTCGGAGACTTCTTATGTCTCATTTCTTTCGTCAGTTTACGGCATTCACGACCGACTTCAAACATCTTCTGTTGCAACTCGTTACATAACGGAATAAAAGCTGCTGCTTCTTCCGGTGTAAGACCTACTTCAGCTGTAATAAAAGCACTTCTCTTTGCCTGATAGGCTTCTTTGTCAAAATGTCGATGTTCTTTATCTCCCTGCGCCAACACTTTCGAAGAGAACAATACTGAAATCGCCACAAATGTAATAAAAAATATTTTATTCATACAAGTATTATTACAAAAATATGCTAATAACTTCTTTTTTTCGTCAAATTATTCATAATTACCCAATTCTTCTGCTAAAAGATAATCCGTGTACTGTGCTTCCAGATACTCCAGGTATTCCTCATTTTCAGCTTCCTGTATAGCAGATATTGTTGCAGATGCATCGTTAGACTGCACTAATAATGTATCTGTTTTACTTTGCTCACCGTCGATACCGACAATTGCTTTAAAGAACAGCCCCAGCCCGGCAAATACAGCAGCCATATACAACCACGGACGCATACGATCCATCATAGAGATCTTTTTCGCCTCTACTTGCGGTTTCTCAGGCAGCTGGCTCATTATATTAGCCGTCAAATCCTCCATGTACCCGTCGGGCACGGTAAAAGGATTTTTTCCTTTAAAACGATCCAGATTGTTTTGTTCTTTTTCCATACTCCTGCGTTTTAATACACCTTTGACGAGCTTCCGTCCAAAAGGTTTAAATGTCTTTTGTTAAAAACTCCTCGACTTTTTTTACTGCATGATGATAAGAGGCTTTCAGGGCACCAACCGAAGTCCCCAGAATATCCGACATATCTTCATACTTCATCTCGTCAAAGTATTTCATGGTAAACACTAAACGTTGTTTCTCCGGCAAAGTAAGAATTGCATTCTGCAACTTCAGCTGTGCTTCATCACCATCAAAGTATTCGTCTCCTTTCAGCCGTTCCAGCAAAAAGACATCCGTATCGTCGATCGACACGTTATTCATATTCCGCTGACGGTTCAGAAAAGTAATACATTCATTGATTGCAATTTTATATAGCCAGGTAGATAACTTTGCCTCGCCCCGGAAATAGTCTATATTCGTCCAGGCCTTCAGAAATGTATTCTGCAAAAGATCGTTGGCATCATCATGACTCAACACCATCTTCCGTATCTGCCAGTACAACTTTTCCCCATAAAGATTCACCACCCGGGCAAAAGCATCCCTTTGCCTGGCCGGATCCCGTAGCTGTTCTACTAATTCATCTTCTGTATACTGCTGCATCCTCTCTATTTTGGCGTAAATATATAAAAAAAACAGATATAAAAAAAGCGGGCAACTTTACAGTTGTCCGCTTTTCGGAAGTGCCCAGAACAGGACTCGAACCTGCACGCCTCGCGACACACGCACCTGAAACGTGCGCGTCTACCAATTCCGCCACCTGGGCAATTCATTATTTTCAGGTAAGCAATCTCTCGTGATTGCGGTGCAAAGGTAGTGTTTTTTTTTATTCTACAAAATATTCACTCTTTATTTTTCAATATTATTTATTTTATCCCCCATGAGTAATTGGGCTCCGATGACATTTCAAGAACAAGAGAGCCTCCTTTCAGTAATTCTGAAGCCGGAAAACTAAAAGACTGCAAAGGTTTACCATTCAGGAGAGCGCTTTGTACATATTTATTACTACGGGAAGCATTACGGGCTTCAATCGTAAATGTTTTACCTCTACCGAAGCGTTCTCCCAAATCGATTACAACTTTTTCATACAAGGGGCTTGCTATTTCATAAACAGGCTCGGTGCTGCAACCTCCGTCTGTTTGAAAGAGACCCAGGGAGGCCATTATCAACCAACCACTCATCTGTCCCTGATCTTCATCGCCCAGATAGGCATTAGCCATACCTGTACCATAATAACGTTCTATGATAGAACGGCTCCACCGCTGAGTCAACCAGGGTTTGCCAACCCAGTTAAATAAAAATGCAAAGTGCATGGATTGTTGATTACCCTGAACCACCGGATAATCCCAGTACTGATCGTTCGGGGCATTATATCTCCAGGGTTCACTCGCTTCAAATCCCCATTGCAAACGTTCAACAAAACGATCTTTTCCGATGACTTCTGCCAATGCCGGAACATCTTGCGGAACAAAATAAGTAAGCTGCCAGGCGTTTCCTTCCACATAATGATGGTTGGCTCCCGAATGGAACGGGTCAAAATCTTTAGACCAACTGCCATCGCTACTGCGCATCTGAGCATATCCGGTCTCCGGATTAATTGCATTTCTCCACCATGTACCCCGTTCAGTAAAGTATTTATAATCCTCTTCCTTATTCAGTGATTGTGCTAATTGGGAGACCGTCCAATCATCATAAGCATATTCGAGCGTGTTGGAGAAACGTCCCAGATCGGTCGGAACATATTTATGCTTCAGATAAGGGATCAAATCGCGATTACCGGCATACCCTCCACAAACCTTTTGACTTGGAGTTGTCTGCATCTTCTTTACAGCTTCAAAGGCCTTTTCTCCGTCGAAACCACGAATACCCATTTGCCAGGCACTAACGATCAGGGGAATTTCATGTTCCGCTACCATCACTGGAATATATTCCATACCTGCCGGGCCTTTTGCCAGCCAACCGTTTGCATCATACATTCCCAGTTGTGACTTCACCCAGCGATTGCTCCACTCCGGAGTGACCAGATTCCAGAACTGATTCAGATTCCAAAACGTATTCCAGAAAGCATCGCAGCCCAATGCTACATCATCCGGATCAGTAAAACGACGCACTTTTTCATCGGCAGACACCCATTCACCGTTTACATCACTCCATATATTGCGGCTGCACAAAGCTCTGTACATATTCGTATAGAAACGGACTTTTTCCAATCGGTTATCAGTCGTTATCTGTAGCCGGTTGAATAAATCATTCCACACATTCTGTTGGTTAGCACGTACCTGATCAAACTGCCAGCCAAAAGGAGTGCTGATTTCTTTTTCCAGGTTATCCGCTGCATTGGCGATACTAACCAGGGAAATACCGGAACGAGCCTGTACTACAGGCGACTTCCGGGCATCAAACTGCAACCAGGCTCCGGCATCTTTTATATCACGGGCAGTCAAACAATCGGTTATCTGCCGCTTTTCATTCACCCATCCGCCCATCGACAAGATCGGTTGATCAAATTCTATTACAAAATGTATGGTATATTCCTGGTCTGCATCCGAACTCCATACATTCTTAGACAATTGATGACTAAATCCCTCGATACGGTTATCACTGACTTTTTTAATTTCAATATCTTTTAATTGATAATCGTATTCGACAGGTATATGTAAATCTACCAGAACGCGGGCACTGTCTTTATCCGAAGGAAAAGTATATCGCAGGAAACCACAATGGGTAGTCGCTGTCAGTTCTGCACGGATGCCATAATCAGTAAGATCGACTTTGTAATATCCCAGAGGGGCTTCTTCACTCAACTTATCGATCCGGGAGCGATAGCCCGAGTCCGGATCTGATTCATCTCCAACGACGGTATTCAAAGAACCATTTGTCGGCATCATTCCTAAACCCCCCATTGTCCATTCATGGATATGGCTAAAACAACCTACACTTTCAAAAGTGGGCTGATAACCGGCCTGCCATCCGGCATTCTGGTTATCCGGACTTAGTTTAACCATACCGAAAGGCATCCAGGGGCCGGGAGCAATCATCCAGCGGGAATGAGCCGTACCGATTCTTGTATCAACATATTGTGCGAATGTTTGAAGTGGTTGTTGCCGGCGTTGTATCTCTCCTTTCTGAAGGACTTTACCATCTGCACGAACCTCATAAGAACTTGTCACCTCTCGGGTAACAGACGGCATCGGAGCTTCAAGGCAATAGCGTGCCGTATCCAGCCGGGTAGACAGGATTTCCTTTCCATCCAGTCTGACAGATAAAAGCGGTTGCCCTTCCAGATGTTCTACATCGACAAGCAGAGGTTGTATCTTATTTCCATCTGTTTCTATTTCATAATTTGCGGCTTCTACGGAACGGACAAATGCCTTTTCCGGAACTGTTGTCCGGACATTTCCCGGCCCTTCCAATGCTATATGATCAAATAAAAGCCACGATCCTTCAAGTACGGAAAGCGTAATGCAGTTCCCTCCTTTTCGCAAAGACTCTCTCTTTACAGGAACAATCAGACGGACAGGTTTCCCTTGACTCATATCTCCCGTAATAGAAGTATCGCTTCCTCCGGCAGTCAGTTGTATTTTTTCTTCCTGACAATTGTTGATCGCTATTTTTAATAAAGGGGGAAGATGCGGAGAGTTATCAGCGAGGTCGATTACCAAATTCCATTCTCCCTTTGCCGGAAGTTTATCCAGGCCAAAGAGAATATTAGACTCATGCGTCCGCAAACCGGCAGTAGACCAGGTTCCTCCCCATTGGTCGGCAGGCCCCGGCAAAACATAAGGGAACGATTCTTTGGCATCACTCCTCCCTACCAGATAATATCGGTCTTCAAAGCCAAAGTCATTCGCCAGAAATTCTTTATATCGATCAGGCCCCAGAGCCAGCTCGACAGCCGAACTGTCAGCCACACCAATATTCCATACCTGTTGTCCCTTTTCCGGTACTGTACATGAAGTAATTATCAAGCAACACAGACAACCAAGCGAGAGTATTCTTTTTCCCATAACTGCAAAGATTGTTTTAATTGACAAAAGAAGTAATCTTTCACGATTCCGGCAAGTCATATTATTCCGATTGAGTTGTACTATGTTCTGATTTTTCTATAAGACGCAAAAAGCCCCGCCGGATAACCAGCGGGGCTTTGTAGCATGTTACCTGTCAACCTTACGGTTTACCAGGAGTGTCTTATTTACTTAACGATAGCTTTAACTGCGCTTTCACCGTCAACAGCAACAACTACGATACCTGCAGGAGCAGAGAATGTTACGTTGTCTGAGTTCAGAGTCTGAACTGTTACTGTCTGACCAAGGATGTTGCTTACAGTTACTGTCTTACCAGCTGCATTCTGGATAGTGATCTTACCTTCACCTGCAATTACGCTAACTGTTGATGTAGAAACACCTTCGTTAGATGTTGCGAAGTCTTCAGTATCTTCCAGATTGAAGATCTGAGCCTGGTTGATCAATTCCTGCATCTTCTGGTCGTCATCTGCATGGTTACCGTTATCTACAGTGTATTCTGCCAATACAGGAACACCGTTGTGGATTTTCACCCATGCACCCTTGAAGGAAGCAACGTGAGATACACCATCCAGGTTAGATTCCAGTAAGAAGTCTTTATGATCATCGTCTGTGTAACGCAGAGAGAATGCATAGTTCTTATGTAAACCATCTACCGGTTTCTTTTCGAAGATAGCTTCATTGTACAGGTCGCGAGGATCAAGAACGCCGTCTTTAGTTCTCAGGTCTGCCAATTTCTTACCGTCTTTCAGGATATACAAGAATTCGCCATCTGCATCTACCTGATGAACACCTTCTACAAAACCAAGGCGAGTGTAAGACTGCCATTTGTAAACGTCAGGATTGTTCAACATGTTAGTGCTGCTCTTAACCGAGTCAGTCAGGTTGATCAGGAAGCTACCAGCCAGGTAACCATTGTAATCAACTTCGTGCTCGCAGTTCGGGTTGTAACCGTGAGTGTTACACCATTTGCCGTCTTTTACAGAATCCGGACGTACAACGAACAGATACTGAGGCATACGATCAGAAGAACTTAATACATAATCTGCATACAGAGCTTTTGTGCTTTCTTTACCTACCGGCTGGATCTTTTCAGCTGTCATACCCAGGTAACCGAAGTCTTTCACTACCTGCGGAGCATTGCTCTGGTTGTTAGAGTCTTCGAACAGGAATTCAGAACCTGTACCTCTTGCACGGAAGATATTGATGTTCTTACCGATTTCACCCAGATCCATATACAATGGACGGTCGTCTTTGATAACTGCAAATGCAGAAGCTCTTTCAGTAGCTACGTTGTTCAGAGGCAGATAGCTCATTTCGCCAACGCCGTCTTCGCAATGTGCCTGCATCCAACCATTAGAAGTTTCAAGAACTGCACCACTGTTGATATCAACTAATACATAGCAGATTTCGTCACCCTTCACCTGGTCAGCTTTCAGATAGAATACACCCAGTTTAGGATTATCAGCTGCATTATCTTCAGCCTGAGCCTTAGTCATAGCCTTGTAGTAAGGAGTCTTACCCTGCGGGCTTACCAGATATACATATACCTTATCGTTGTCGATCAAGTTTTTGTCGCTTACTTTCAGTACATAAGCAGTTCTAGCCAACTGAGGCAAACCGATTTCTGCACCGTAACCGAACGGAACGTCAATAGCTTCTTCGTCTTCAACCGGAACATCTTTCGCTTCGATCAATTCATAAGTTGTAGCCTGACCTGGAGTCGGAGCAAAGCTCTTATCCTCTGTTACATTCAGATAAAGTTCCTGATTTGCGAACAGGTTATAGTTCAGATAATACTTAGTATAAAGCAGATCATCAGAGTTCAGATATTTGTAACCATGACGAACACTTGTTTTAGCTTCATTATCTTCTACAGCAGTGAATGTATAAGTATCTTCGTTCAGAAGCTCTTTCTGTCTGAAGCTATCATAATTCTTATTGATGAAGTAAGTACCGGTTGCATCTGTGTAAAGCTGACCTTCAAATACTTCGTCTGCATATTCACGGTTGTAAACAGCAACTGTAGGAACATCACCGCAACCTGTAGTTTTAACAACCCACATAGTAGCCGGCATATCATTGTAATCCTGAGCAGTAGTAGCAGCATCCAACATCAGACGACCGATGAAGTTATCAACTACATTCTTACCTGTAGCTACGTCTTTGATGAAATATAGACCTTGATCAACTTTAGCACGAGTCAGATAGTCAAATTTTCTATCTTTGAAAGTAAACTTAGTCTGAAGAGAACCAGGAAGTTCAATACCACCGTCTGTTTCAGTATTCTTTGCTGTGATAACAGCCTTACCTTCTGTCAGATAAGCGATACGAACTGCAACCTGACCATTTTCGGCTGTATGAAGACCTGCACCAGGTGTAGCCGCTGCACTTGTATGAAGTTTTGTCAAGTCATTGTAAACAGAGTTGAATGCGAAATCAGGATTCTGCCACAAGCTGCTAGCCGGATTCTTCGGCAAAGCATTCATAGGCTCAATGAACAAACTATCATTTGAAGGATAGTAAGTAAATCTGAACAAGCTACGAGCTTCCCAAGTTCCTGCAGTCAGGTTTGTTCCATCAGGAATAGCAACTCTTGTAGGAGCATCTTCCAGCAGAACCAAAGGTAATTCCTTACTTAGACTTGAATAAAATTCTGTACCTACAGACAGAACTTCACCCTTTGCATTCTTCAAATATACGAATTCTTCTGCAACCAAAGCATCTGCACCAGGTGTATCACTAAGACCTAACTGATCTCTAACAGCTTCTGTTGCAGTAGCAGTTGAAACTACCGGGAAGTCTGTAGCATTAAGTTCCACAGCTGTGAACTTCTCAGTCAGCAGTGGACTTGCCGTGTTCGGAGTAACAGCAGAAACGATACCGAATGTACCATCATACTGAATGTCAACCATTCTGTTCAAGTCATCAGCAGTAAGGATGATACCACCAGCCAGAACCGGTTTCAATTGTACAGCATCAGTAATAGCCTGAACATGAGTTTGAGCTATATCGTGAGAATACTTAGCAGCGATGATCTCGTCGTCATCATTCTTCTGTAGAACAACAACAGAGTCACGATTTGCAAAATAAGAATAAACAGGTTTGAAAGCAAAAGGAGTATTTCCCTGATTATCGGTTGTATACCAAGTCCAATCTGTTAAACAGCCTTCTAGAATAGAAGTAGGCAGATCCTGATTAGAAGTTTCAGTAGCAACATCAAATAAAGTAGCATTTACATGCGAATAAACCAACTCCAGATTTGTTTCTTTATTGATCAATGTAAAACTGATACCGCTAGCGTTATCATCGTTTACTTTAACTGACCACAAAGAAGCATTGATAGGAGCGTTAGCTACTTCAACCAACTTCATGTTTAATTCACCTGTTGTGTAATTACGAGTCTGGATAAGCACTTTTCCGTCTGCATCTGTCAACTGATACAATTTGTCTGCATCAAAGCGAGTGATGTCAGATCCTACTGCGGCACTTGCTGTTGCAGTTGGACGAAGAGTAATACCGTGACCAATCTCATTTTTGTTGGTATGCACTGCGGTAGTACCTTGCGCGAAAGCTCCAAGACTAGTTGTCAGCAGAGCGCCGACAAGAAGAGTAGAAAACTTTTTGTTCATAATCAAATAATTTAATTAGTAATAAAATATAAAGTTCAAATAATCTATACTGTAATAAAATATAAAGCTCTAACGATTTATCTTTATCATTATAACTGTGCATACTTTGCACCTAAATCGTATGGCAAAGATACATATCTTTTTTGGTTGCACTATTTTTTTGTTATATTTTTTTCCCTTTAACCATGCTTTCTTATCCGATTCTTGGTTTAAAACGTACAAATAATGCGGTTTTAAGGACATAGTAAATCATCCTTGCTGGGTTCGGCCATGCTCCGACTCTTTCTTACGGTAATCGGAAGGAGATACTCCCATCACCTTTGTAAAGGTACGCGAGAAATAAGCGGGCTCTTCAAAACCAAGCTTGGTAGATATCTCATTCAGCTTCAGGTTTGTCAATACAATATACTGACAGGCCTTCTGTATCTTCAGACGGATAAAATAGCTTATCGGCGACACACCGGTCTCTTTCTGAAAAAGCATGGAAAAGTGGGAAGGAGAATATTTAAAATAAGCCGCCAACTGATCCAAAGTCAGGTTACGCTCCACATGTTCGTTCATATAATGGATCACGCGCGAAGCAAAAGAATACTCTTTGTGATTAGGCAAGTTAATATAACGATACTGCTCCAGATATAAAAAAGAGGTAAGGAACATATACAGGCACATCGACGAGTAAACCATATACTCCTTAATATATCCCATCGAGAAGCAACTGTAAATCTCCTCGAATAATTGTATCCTGTCTTGCAGGCGCGAATATTCTCCCGGCAGGATCGTTCCCGGTATCGGGGTAGACGGGAGAAACTCCTTACTTAGCTTTCCCATGAAATGAACCCAGTAGATAGTCCAGGGATCGTGTTCGGAAGCACCGAAGGAATAAGAGACATTGGGCGGTATAATAATGTATTGGTTCTGTTTCACCGGATAAGTCTTGCCGTTAATCGTATACCACCCCTCACCTTCTATACAATAGATAAGCATGGCATAGCTGCATCCCTGGTCTTTTTGTACATAATGGTACTTTACCCTGGGGAAGAAACCGATTTTACGGACATACAGATTCCCGATAAGCGGCTCGTGGCTATAGGCGTTCAGCAATTCGTCCGGCAAAGAGACAAAACGCTCTCCTTTAAATCCTTCTTTAATCTTTATCACTATACATTATTATATATGTAAACCGTGACAAATATAATAAAAAAACGGCCACTTCCTTTTTTGGAAGCAGCCGTTTCGGTTTTATTTTCCGGAGAAGGAATTACATCATTCCACCCATTCCGCCACCCATACCCGGGTTCATCGGCGGCATAGCAGGGCCTTCTTCTTTCTTTTCAGCAATCACACATTCAGTTGTCAGGAACATACCAGCTATAGAAGCTGCATTTTCCAGAGCAACACGAGTTACCTTAGCCGGGTCGATTACGCCGACAGCGCACAGGTTTTCATATTTGTCTGTACGGGCATTGTAACCGAAGTCGCCTTTACCTTCTTTCACTTTCTGAACGATAACGGCACCTTCCTTACCTGCGTTGGCAACGATCTGACGTAACGGTTCTTCGATAGCGCGTTTTACGATTTCGATACCGGTTGTTTCATCTTCGTTTTCACCCTTCATGCCTTCCAGTGCTTCGATAGCACGGATGTAAGCTACACCACCACCAGGAACTGTACCTTCTTCGATAGCAGCGCGGGTAGCATGCAAAGCATCATCCACACGGTCTTTCTTTTCTTTCATTTCCACTTCAGAAGGAGCACCTACGTAAAGAACAGCTACACCACCTGCCATCTTAGCCAGACGTTCCTGCAGTTTTTCTTTGTCGTAGTCAGAAGTAGTATTTTCGATCTGAGTCTTGATCTGACCGATACGAGCCTGGATAGCAGCTTTGTCGCCTGCACCGTTAACAATGATAGTAGTATCTTTGTCTACAGTGATCTTTTCGGCAGTACCCAGCATATCCATTGTAGCACCTTCCAGCTTCAAACCTTTTTCTTCAGAGATAACAACACCGCCAGTCAGCACTGCGATATCTTCCAACATAGCTTTACGACGGTCGCCGAAGCCCGGAGCCTTCACAGCACAGATCTTCAAAGAACCACGCAGACGGTTTACAACCAAAGTAGCCAATGCTTCACTGTCGATATCTTCAGCGATGATCAACAGCGGACGACCGCTCTGAACAGCCGGTTCCAGAATAGGAAGCAAGTCTTTCAATACAGAGATCTTCTTGTCGTAGATCAGGATATACGGATTTTCCATCTCGCATTCCATCTTTTCTGTATTGGTTACGAAGTACGGAGAGATGTAACCACGGTCGAACTGCATACCTTCCACTACGTCTACTGTAGTTTCAGTACCTTTTGCTTCTTCCACTGTGATAACGCCTTCTTTCTTCACTTTCTGCATAGCTTCAGCAATCAGTTTACCGATAGTTTCGTCACCGTTGGCAGAGATTTTAGCTACGTGTTCGATCTTTTCGAACTGGTCGCCTACTTCTTCAGCCTGGTCAGCGATCTTTTCAACCACTTTGGCAACGGCTTTGTCGATACCGCGTTTCAAGTCCATAGGATTAGCACCAGCTGTAACGTTCTTCAAACCTACACCGATGATAGACTGTGCCAATACAGTAGCAGTAGTTGTACCGTCACCTGCATTGTCGTTTGTTTTAGAAGCAACTTCCTTTACCAACTGAGCACCCATGTTTTCGAACGGGCAAGCCAATTCCACTTCTTTAGCAACAGTTACACCGTCTTTAGTGATGTGAGGAGCACCGAATTTCTTTTCGATGATCACGTTACGGCCTTTCGGGCCTAATGTTACTTTTACAGCATTTGCCAATTCGTCCACACCTTTCTTCAAAAGGTCGCGGGCATCCATATTGTACTTAATTTCTTTTGCCATGATTATATTTCTTTTTTATTGTCCGTTAATAAATTAGATAATAGCTAAGATATCAGACTGACGCATGATAAGATATTTCTCACCATCCAGTTCGATTTCTGTTCCTGCATACTTTCCGTACAGTACAGTATCGCCTGCTTTAACAACCATTTCTTCATCTTTTGTTCCGTTACCTACGGCAACAACTTCACCTTTTAAAGGTTTTTCTTTTGCTGAATCCGGGATAATGATTCCGCCAAGTGTCTTTTCTTCTGCTGCAGCCGGCTTGATAAGCACTCTGTCTGCTAATGGTCTAATGTTCATCTTTTGATATATTTTTAATGTTAATAATATTATGTATAATATGTGTATTTCTAATTCACGCTTACTCCTATGCGAAATCTGTGCCAAAACATTTGGCAGGAAAAAGACTGACAAATTTGCATAACCCGACCCGTAGTTGTGCCGACACGACTGACAGGATGACTATCCTTCCCGCCTTACTTGCTTCCCGACTAGAACAAAAGTACCGGGAAAGTAGTTCATTGGTAACTATCTTTTAACTGATAAGTGCTATATTTTTATTCTTTTGGGCATGCTTCAATTTAATTTTGAGCTAGCTCAAAATTGATTTCGAGCATGCTCAAAAGCAAAAAAATAAGGGAAGAAAGATTTAGAATCTGCCTTCCCCTACATTAATATATAGTAAGCTATCGATTAGTCTATCAGGAGAGTGGAGATAGAATGTGCCGGTAATACAGGTTGATACACGCGGCCGTCTATTTCGACAGATACCTGCCGGTCGTCGTTTCCCTCGTTTGCCAAAGCGACAACAATGCTTTTATCGGGGTTGATAAAGGCCAGAAGGTTAGCGAAAAGGCCGGAAGTTTCGAGTTTACGGGCACCGGGCTGCACGTAGTGGCTTAGATGTTTCATTACATAATACTCGGGAGTGTAATGGAAAGATTTCGTATCGGGGTCGACAACCACCAGGGAATTTTGCGCCCATCCCCACCGGCTGATACCGCCTTTATCCAGCGAAATATTCCAGTACATATAGGCCGAAGCACCGTTATCCAGGTAATGACGCATCAGGTTCCAGGAATAGACGGCTCCGCTCCAGTCGTTCTGTCCGTCGCCACATTCCTGCTCGGTCTGGTAGAGCTTCATATCAGGGTAACGTTCGTGCAAGCCTTTGATCGCTCCTTTCCCTGCCCATTGGAAACCAACACCGCTGATATACTTACGGCTTGCCGGGTCTGTCAGGATGGTATCCACCAGGGCTTCGTTTGCACGTTCCATAGTACCGAACATCACCTTTACGTCCTGATCCTTCATTGCCGGGCCTAGATAACGGCCGATAAAGTTTGCCAAAGAAGCGGCCGTCCAACAACAGCTGGGGAATATCTGGGCCGAGTTGAATTCGTTCTGCGGCATAACGGCAAAGATGTCGATGCCCTGTTCGCGATAGGCTTCGATAAACTTGGAGAAATACAGTGCGTACGCCTGCAGATAAAGGGAGTCCTGAATAAACATGTCCGTACCTTCGTAGCCGACTTTATCGGCCGGCAATCCGTTACGGTATTTCTCGTTGAAATTTTCGCCTGTATAGGCAGAGGCGTAATGTTTATTGTATTTCATCCAGGAAGGAGGGCACCAGGGGGAAGCCCAGATACGCAGGTCGGAATTGTATTTCTGCGCACTCTTGATGAAAGGGATCAGCGTTTGCTGGTCGTTGGCAATGGTGAAATACTTCATTTCGAAGTCGCCATCCGTTTCATTATAGGAGTACCAGTCGCGGGAGAAGTCGTTGGCTCCCACCGGCATACGGCAAATAGTAAAGTTAGCCCCTATCTCCGGGAAAAAGAGTTCTTCCATGATTTCTTCCCTCACAACCGGGTCGAGTTTGCTCAGGGAGATCCAGCCCAGTTCGTTGAAACAGGCGCCGAAACCGTCTATCTTCTGTAGCTTCTTATTGGTATGGATGATGGCATCGATCTCAGGAATGGTATCCGGAGAAGCGGAAACGAGGTCGGACTGCTCCTGCCACGGTTCGTTTTCAGTAGTTGTCACCCAGGAAGCTCTTGGTTGGAAAGAACAGGAAGAGAGACAGAGGGCGAATGTGAGAATTAAATAATATGTTTTCATAAGGCAGTAAATATAAAGGACAACGACTTCTCTTTTATCGAGAGAAGTCGTTGTGTTTGTTAGCTTTCCGAATCAGGTTAGAACCGTGCGATCAGTTCTTCTACGGTAACAGGCACTTGTTCTCCTGTGAGCATATTCTTCAGGTTTATCTTACCTTCGTTCATTTCATTTTCACCGACGATAGCGACAAACGGGATCTTCTTTGTATCGGCATATCCCATCTGTTTCTTCATCTTGGCTGCTTCCGGGAAGAGTTCGGTACGGATGCCGGCGGCACGTACTTTGGCGATAATAGGCAGCAGATAGCTTTCTTCTTTCTCACCGAAGTTGACAAACAGCAGTTGTGTTGTCAGTAATGAATCGGCAGGATAAAGCTCCAACTGGTTCAGTACGTCGAAGATACGGTCTGCACCGAAGGAGATGCCTACGCCGGATACGCCATCCATGCCAAATACGCCGGTCAAGTTGTCATAACGTCCGCCCCCGGTGATACTTCCGATCTGAACATCCAATGCTTTTACTTCAAAGATAGCTCCGGTGTAATAGTTCAGTCCGCGTGCCAAGGTCAAGTCGAGTTCCAGCTCGGAATGCATGGGCAGCAGGTCGATACGGTCGAGGATGAAGGTCATTTCTTCCACGCCTTTCATAGCGATCTCGGATGTAGCCAGTTGTTCTTTCAGGACGGCCAGTTTTTCGCGGTTGCTACCTGTCAGCATAATAATCGGTTGCAGGCGGGCTATGGAATCTTCGGTCAGGCCTTTACTGCGAAGTTCTTCATTCACATTGTCCAGGCCGATCTTATCCAGTTTATCGATGGCGACAGTTATATCGACGATCTTATCCGCTTCGCCAATGATCTCGGCAATACCGGACAGAATCTTACGGTTATTCATCTTGATGCAAACACGGATACCGAAACGGTGGAATACCTCATCCATAATCTGGATCAGTTCCACTTCATTAACCAATGAGTCGGAACCGACCACGTCGCCATCACACTGATAGAACTCGCGGTAACGTCCTTTCTGCGGACGGTCGGCGCGCCATACAGGTTGTATCTGATAACGTTTGAAAGGGAAGGTTATATCGTTGCGGTGCTGCACCACGTAACGGGCAAAAGGAACAGTTAGGTCGTAACGCAGGCCTTTCTCGCAGGCTTTTACACCGAATTTCACGGCGTTACGTTCCAATAGTTCTTCGTCTGTAATACCGGAGAAGCAATCACCGGAGTTTAATATCTTGAAAAGCAGCTTATCACCTTCTTCGCCATATTTACCCATCAGGGTAGACAGGTTTTCCATAGCCGGAGTTTCGATTTGCTGAAATCCGTACAGATGATATACTTCGCGAATTGTATTGAATATATAATTACGTTTCGCCATTTCTTCGGGCGAAAAATCTCTTGTACCTTTTGGTATAGACGGCTTCTGCATATACTGTTTGCTCTTCTTTATCGTCGGAGCTAACCGACTTTTATCTATTATATTATTATTCGGAATGCAAAGGTAGGTATTTTGTTTCAATTTCGTTATTTATTGGGAAGGTTCATTGGTTTATCCGTTTCTTTTTGCTACGTTTGTAACATAATCAAAATATGACGAGACTATGAAAAAGAAACAGAAGAAAGCGTTATATGGCGAGATGAGTAGTTTTTTTACTGATCTTGCAAAATATATTGCCACAGGTGTAATTGTAACGACCCTGTTAAAAGATTTCGGAGAGAATACAATTATTATTTATGCCCTCGGGATCATTGCGATTGGAGGATTCTTTGGCCTTGGTTTATTATTCACTAAATATAAGGAGGAATAATTATGACAAATATAATTATGGCTTTTATGATTCCTATAACATTAGCTATTATAGCATTAATCTGGCTTATTTATATGGAACGGAAGTTTAAACAAGAAAAGAATAAGAAGAAATAAAAAACAACTGCCCAAGCCATTCAGAATGACTCGGGCAGTTAGTTTTATTGGGTGCGGCAGCGGATTTTATTGACTGCAGCAGCCAGCAAAATCTGCTACAGCAGTCAGCCCCGCTTAGTCGCGGCTTCTGCCACCCAGGAATATCATTACATAATATAATAAGGTAGCCAGCGAACCTAAAGCTGCAACCACATAGGTATAAGCTGCAGAACGCAAAGCATCTTCGGCCTTATCATGTGTATAGGCATTCGTTATCCCGGCATTACTCAACCAGGCCAAAGCACGCTGGCTGGCATTGATCTCTACCGGCAGTGTAATAAAGCTGAACAGCGTAGTCATCGCGAACAGAATGATACCGAACAGCATCAACTGCGGAAACGTATGCAACATCAACATACCGCCCAGCAATACCCAGGTCATAATGTTGGAAGAAAAACTTACGATCGGAACCAGAGCCGAACGCATCTTCAGCGGACCATAAGCCGTAGCATGCTGTACCGCATGACCACATTCGTGTGCTGCCACAGCCGCAGCAGCGATACTATTACTATAATAAACCGATTCACTCAGATTCACCGTTTGATTTGCAGGATTGTAATGGTCTGTCAAATGTCCGGGAGTAGAAATTACTTTTACATCGTAGATGCCGTTATCGTGCAACATCTTCTCTGCTATATCCTTTCCGGTCATACCGTTAGGCATAGGAATCTTAGAATACTTCTCAAACTTGCTTTTCAGTCTGGAAGAAACCAACCAGCTTAACAAGGCAAAACCAATAAATATAATCCAATACATGCTCATAATGTCCAAATAATTAAGTGTTATACTAGAAATGTCTTACAAAAAGTCTGCCAAAAACAAAAATGGCAGAAGATTGGCCTGCTAGAGGTGGTCTTCTGCCATTTTGTAATAGTATCTGATGTTTATTCTTCGGTATATCTGATAATTGTCTGTTCGCGGTCGGGCCCTACTGACACGATTTTAACAGGAACACCCAGCTCTTCTTCAAGGAAAGCAAGGTATGCATTGAATTCTTCCGGGAATTCATCTTCACTCTGCATCTTTGTCATGTCTGTCTTCCAACCCGGCAGTTCAACGTATACAGGTTCGATCGTATCGTCAATCTCAAACGGGAATTCTGTTACCTCTTCCCCGTTGATCTTATAAGCGACACAAGCCTTGATCGTTTCGAAACCGTCGAGTACGTCGCTCTTCATCATAATCAACTGGCTTACACCATTGATCATAACGGCATATTTCAACGCTACAAGGTCGATCCATCCGCAACGACGTTTACGTCCTGTTACGGAACCGAACTCATGTCCCAGTTCGCAAAGCTGGTCGCCTGTTTCATCGAACAACTCCGTCGGGAACGGGCCACTACCCACACGGGTACAGTAAGCTTTGAAGATACCATAAACTTCACCTATATTACGCGGAGACACGCCCAGACCGGTACAGCATCCTGCGCAGATCGTATTGGATGAAGTAACGAACGGATAAGAACCGAAGTCGATATCCAGCATAGTGCCCTGTGCACCTTCTGCCAAAACAGACTTACCTTCTTTCAGGTAGTTGTTTACGACATGTTCGCTATCGATCAGGTTGAATTTCTTCAGATATTCCAATGCTTCGAACCACTGGGCTTCGAGTTCCTTGATATCGTAAGAATAATTCAATGAGTTCAGGATAGCTTCATGGCGCGCTTTGGCAGCAGCATACTTTTCATCGAAGTTATGCAGCAAATCACCTACGCGGAGACCGTTACGGCTGATCTTGTCTGTATATGTCGGGCCGATACCTTTACCTGTAGTACCGATCTTACCGGAACCTTTGGCAGCTTCGTAAGCAGCGTCCAGCATACGGTGGGTAGGCAGGATCAGGTGTGCCTTTTTAGAAATACAAAGTTGTTTGGTCAGATCGTGACCACTGGCAGCAAGCGCTTCGGCTTCCTGTTTGAACAATAACGGGTCAAGAACGACACCATTACCGATTACATTCACTTTTCCACCCTGGAAAATACCTGACGGGATAGAGCGTAAAATATACTTCTCTCCGTTAAACTCCAGTGTGTGTCCTGCATTGGGACCTCCCTGAAAACGAGTGATTACATCGTAGTTAGGAGTCAGCACGTCGACAACTTTTCCTTTGCCTTCGTCACCCCATTGCAATCCTAATAAAACATCTACTTTCATTTTATCTTTATAATAGGCTGTTAATATTCTTATTTTCCAATTCTCTGCTGAAGCTTGAATTTACATTTGCTGCATATCCCGTAGATATATAACGAATGAAACTCGGGTGTGAAGCGGGATATCTTCAAATTGCAGACATCCTTCTTCAACACGCTGTCTTTCATTTCCCTAATCGCCCCGCATTTCATACAGATCAGATGCAAATGCGTTTCCGCCAAAGCCCGCAGTTCGTATTGAACCGACTGGGCATTCAACTGATGCCGCACGATCATTCCGCCGTCTTCCAGCACATCCAATGTATTGTAAAGCGTAGCCTTACTCACATGGAAGTTTGTTTCTTCGAGCCTTTCCTGGAGTGAGTACATGTCGAAATGCCCAGAGAAACCGCATATGCATTCGAATATAGCATATCTTTCTTCGGTCTTTCGTAGTTTTTTCTCAGTCAGGTACTCCGTAAATGACTGCTTCATCTCTATGTACTTCTTTTCATCCATTTTGTTGCGACACCACGCGACCGACAAAGTTAGCGCATTTATTTTAAACGCAAAGCCTTAGCTATAATATTCAAATTCAAATTTTAATTCATTATAGATTTCCTGCTTCTCGGCAGTCGTCATCAGCTCCGGAAAATCTTCGAAGCCACTCAATATTTGTCCGGCATGAAGAGGAGACTGACGGCCGTAAAATTTCATTGCTTTCACGGCAGACTGTATCTCTTTCCAGGATGCACCGAAATCTGTCCTCAACACCGTGCGCATAGACTCAGCCAGAAAGGCTGCCTTTGCTGGTTCAGTCATATCTTTTCCCTGCCGGAACATTTCGCACCATATCAGGAAAGCAACCGTCCGCGCATATTCATCTTTCTTGTTAACGATAAGTTCCAGAGTCAAATCTTCTGCATAGGGAAGTTTACAAAACAAATTCCTGCTGCATTGCTCGGCTATTTCCAGATAGGGGATTTCCTTAACCCACTGTTCCGCCTGCTCAAAAGGAAAATCATCAACAGGCTGCAACAAAGGGGCCAGTAGCTTGAACTCACGAATATCCTCTTTCCACAAAGCTACTGCCAGCTCCGAACCCGATTCATGTCTGGCGGCTATCAGCTTTACTTCCGGCAATGGAACGCCAAAGTTCAGTTTATAGATCATACCCTTCTCACGCATACTTGTCGAGATAACCCCATTCATAGCCATACGGAGTTGGGTACGTATTTCTCTTAATTCGTCCTGCAACATTGCTTAATCGTTGTAAGAAGGTAAGAATGAATAGTCTTTGCTGTAACGGAGCATCTGCTCGGTGTAACCTTCGGTATAATCGAGCACGATATCGGTAACTTCACCTTTATCGTTTTTCACTTCCTTCATAACCGGATTCACGAAACCTTTATAGGGAGCCAGATTCAGTTTGGCATAACGGGCTAGCACTTCGTCATGCAATGTCTGATCCACTTTCACGGCGTAATCTTCTACCAGCTTCTTACCAGCAGCAAAGTCTCCTTCGCTCTTGATACGCTGTACCTCGGCCAACAGAGTCCCGAACAACTTACGTAGCTTTTCATAGTCATTCACTACAACATACGTTTTATCGTCGCGTTTTCTGTATTCGATCACGTTGTCGGCTTTACCGTTTTCGTATGCCCATTTGGCAATCAACTGACGGTTACGCATATGGGCTTCTTCTACATCTTTGCCTGCTTCGATGCGGACAAGCTGTGTCATCAAGCCGTTCATGATATATTTGTAATACTCTGCTTTATAAGCGTCACTATCCGGCACCAGTCCCAACTCTACTAGTTTCAGATCCCCCAGATAATAAAGTCCGAACAGATCGGCACGGGCTTCTTCCAATGTAGAGTCGTAAGCTTTCAAAGCGCCCGACTCGGTAGTTGGTAAGAGTTTACCGGAGCCGTGTCCGAGGCATTCGTGAAGGTCTGTATGTAAGTTGTCTGTCAGGAAGCCGTATTTATTAAGGGCTTCGCGTTCGGTATCGCTCCAGATAAATTCTTCATTGAAGCCATTCCCTTGCGAAGCTTTATCATAAGCTTCCGTTATATTCTCGATAGTGACAGATTTAGAACCGTGATCACGGCGGATCCAGTCTGCATTCGGCAGGTTTATTCCGATCGGAGTAGCCGGATAACAATCCCCACCTAACATAGAGACAGTGATCACTTTGGCACTTACTCCTTTCACCTTTTCTTTCTTGAAACGGCTGTCTACCGGAGAATGATCTTCGAACCATTGCGCATTATCGCTGATAACTTTTGTACGCTTAGTCGCTTCCTTATTGATAAAGTTTACCGTTGACTCCCAGCTGGCTTTCATTCCCAACGGATCGCCGTATGTTTCGATAAAGCCGTTCACGAAGTCCACATCCGAAGTAGTATCTTCTACCCAAAGAATCGAATAAGCATCGAATGTTTTCAGATCGCCAGTCTGGTAATATGCGATCAGCTTTTCAATGATAGCTTTCTGTGTGTCATTCTCTGCAAAAGGAACTGCCTTCTGAAGTTCTTTAACGATTTGTTCGATGGCAGGAGAATAGAGACCGCCCACTTTCCAAACCTTCTCCACCACCTTGCCGTTTTCCTTTACCAGTCGGCTGTTCAAACCGTAAGATATCGGAGTGATGGTATCCTGTCCGACTTTCATAGCAGCATAGTAATCTTCCACCTCTTTCTGGGTGATACCGCCACCATAATAGTTATTGGCCGAAGCCTGGATCAAATCCCGGTCACCGCTCTGTACGGTACGTTTGGCCAAAACCGCCGGATCAAAGATAACCGGAGAGATCTCGGCGATGAATTGTTCCAGTGTCTGTCCTTCACGCAAAGGCAGATCCGAAACGTTAACCTGTTCCAGACAACCCTTAAAGAATTCGGGAGTGAAACCCGGAGCAAACTTATCTTCGGCATAATGATGGTGGATACCACTGGAGAACCATACCCGTTTCAGATAAGTTTCCAGTGCCTTAAATTGTGCATCTTCCCGATTTCCCTTGTATTCCTTATAGATTGTTTCCAGTGAACGGCGGATCGGCAGGTTGTAACGACAATTTTGATCGAAGAATATGTCACGCCCCATCTGCGCGGCTTCCGCCAGATGATATAATAACTGTTTCTGTTTTAACGAAAGAGACTCGAATCCCGGAACCTGATAGCGAAGGATCTGCAGGTCTGCGAACTGGTCTACTACATAATTGAATTCTCCCTGCGGAGCCTGGGCATCATCAGCCTTCTGGCCTGCGCAAGCGGTTAATGCCATTGCTGTCATAAGCGATACAATTGTATTTCTCATATTATTTATACTAATTCTTTTGTTTTTTCTGAAGTATTACAAAGAAAGGCTCTCCCGCAAAGGTAACGAATAAATCGAACCCGT
Source organism: Parabacteroides sp. HGS0025 (assembly GCF_000969845.1). Taxonomy (NCBI): domain Bacteria; kingdom Pseudomonadati; phylum Bacteroidota; class Bacteroidia; order Bacteroidales; family Tannerellaceae; genus Parabacteroides; species Parabacteroides sp. HGS0025. The sequence goes on along the minus strand of NZ_KQ033902.1, from coordinate 805,072 downwards.
AGGAATATCATCCTAATATTTTGTACCTTTGTAGCCGATATATTAGTAAAGAATGGAAATAGCAGCATTAGTATCAGGAGGTGTGGACAGCTCTGTAGTAGTCCATCAGTTAAAGGAGGCGGGATATGATCCTACCATCTTCTATATCCGTATCGGTATGGAAGATAAAGACGGATATATCGACTGCCCTGCCGAAGAAGACATTGAAATAACATCTTACATAGCCCGTAAATACGGATGTCGTTTCGAAGTGGTATCCCTGCATGAAGAATATTGGGATAAGGTGGTCAGCTACACGATCGACTCGGTGAAACGCGGCCTTACCCCCAACCCGGATATGATGTGCAACAAATTCATCAAATTCGGATGCTTCGAAGAGAAATGGGGAAAAGACTTCGACAAGATCGCCACCGGCCATTATGCCACAACGACTGAGATAGACGGAAAAGTATGGCTCTCCACCGCCAAAGACCCGGTGAAAGACCAGACTGACTTCCTCGGACAGATCACGAGCCTGCAGATACAAAAACTGATGTTCCCCATCGGTCACCTGATGAAAGCCGAAGTACGTGCCATTGCCGCCGAACAAAAGCTACCAAGCGCCATGCGGAAGGACAGCCAGGGCATCTGCTTCCTCGGAAAGATCAACTACAACGATTTCATCGAACGTTATCTGGGTAAACGCATCGGAAAGATCGTCGAACTGGAAACAGGCAAAGTGCTGGGCAAACACAACGGTTACTGGTTCCATACCATCGGACAGCGTAAAGGGTTAGGTCTTAGCGGTGGCCCCTGGTTCGTTATCAAGAAGGATATCAAGCGTAACATAATATATGTATCCAACGGCTACGATCCCGAAACCCAATATGGCAAAACAATCAACCTACATGGTTTCGACTTCATTACAGAAGATCCGTGGGGCGAGTTCACTGACGAAAAGGAAATCACATTCAAAATCCGTCACACCCCGGATTTCACCCCGGGACGTATCCGCCGTATCGGAGATCTCTATCGTATCGAGTCAGAGAACAAAATACAGGGAATTGCCCCCGGTCAGTACGGTGTTGTCTATGACAAAGACCATCATCTTTGCCTGGGAAGCGGTATGATTATTGACGACAGCAAAGAGTAATCTTTCATTTATACTCTCAAAATAACGGCTACTCTTTTGAATAGCCGTTATTTTTTTGTACTACACCACAATAAATAATTATTTTTCTTCTATTTTATTTGGTTTATAACATAAACTATTTTATATTTGCAGCGTGCAGATGAGAAATGCGCAGCTCTCTGCACTTTTTTAATCCATATATAGTTTATATTATAAACTTATTTATTTTATCCTTTAAAGAGCAAGAAACAATGAAACGAACAACATTATTAATCATTCTGGCAATGATCTTCACCTATAGTACAGTCGGAGCACGTACAATTATTGTAAAAGTAAGCAATATCCGTGGAGAACAAGGAACGATCCTTGTCATGGCCCAATCTGGAAAAGAGAGTAAACCTGTTTACGGCATGGCAAAACCGGAAAAAGGAGAAGCGACCATTACGCTCGAGAATGTAGAATGGGAGCAATTCGACCTCTCCGTCTTTCATGACGAAAACGAGAATTACAAAATGGATTTCACAGATGATAAAAAGCCTGCGGAAGGATATGCTATGAAAAGCTGTAAAACCCGGAAAGAGGAAGAAACAGTTAAGCTGAAGTTATATTACCCGTCAAACGAGTAGCACCATGAAAGGAATCCTACTCCTTATACTCCTCCTTTCTTCCAGCTTTACGGGCATGGCTCAAAAGCCGGAAGAGACTAAGCCTTATTCAGGCCATCTGGCAGATGAACAGGGAAACAGAGTGGAATATGCAACGATCGTTTTGCTACAGGATGATTACCAGAAAGCCGGCGGAACCACCGACAGCAACGGTAATTTCATCCTGGAGGCGAAAGCCGGAACATATACGGTAATTGTCCAATGTCTCGGATACGACCCCATACGGAAAAACAGACAATTACCTGTATCCGGTCAGGACACACTTGTACTAAAGGCCTCCGCCTATGCATTAAAAGAGGTCGTAGTACAAGCCAGGAATATGGAACGTAAGGCAGACCGGTTTGTCATATCGGTTTCGCCTTCCGCGGGAAAAGACGGAACGGAGTTATTATCGCAGGCACCAGGCGTATGGCTGGCAGAAGATAATATTTCTATCAATGGCGCGCAGGGCACCAAAGTATTTGTCGACGACCGGGAAATCAAACTCACCGGAGAAGACCTCCTCGCCTATTTACGTTCCCTGAAATCGGAGGATATAAAACGGATAGAGATCATACCAATTGCCGGGGCTGAGTATGACGCCAGTTCCCGTGGAGGGATCATACAGATATCCCTCCGCCGGCGACAAAACAATGGTATCCAGGGAAATGTAACAATGGGAACAGCTTTATCTTCCACCTTCGGCCGTTATCTCCCCGCCGGCACAATGAATGCACGTATCGGGAAATGGACGATCAATGCTGCCGCCTCCGGTACTTTCACCCCTAAGAACGACAGTGAAATGACTTCCGAACGGCATTACCCGGACAGTAACAACCGTTTTTCGAGCCTTTCCGAACTAAATACCCGTTCCGGCTACGGTACCGGACGCATCAGTACAATCTATGAAATAGATACGCTCAACAATATCGGAGTTGAAATAGAGTATGTCGGGCAAAAGTCTAAAGGCGGATCACGCAGTCAAACCCAATTAACAAAGGATGGATTTTCGATAAACAGCTTCGGCGATTACAAGCAAAGAGAGGATTATAACACGGTAGCCGCCACAGCCAATTATCTGCACAAATTCGACAATAAAGGTTCCATCCTCAAGCTGATCGTGGATTATGCCAACAAAAAATCGTCAGGAAAGAATGACTATCATACCCGGCAAAAGCCAAACTCGGGGGACAAGGGTGGAGACAAAGACAGTACGTATCGTAGTAATGTGGATGCCACCTATGAAATTGTCACATCAGACATTTCAATGAAGAAGCATATCAGGAAAGGTATGTCATTCGATGCGGGTCTGAAATATACACATACGCTCATGGATGACAACTCTCAATACAAAGGATTGTCGGAAGACCAGCAGTGGACGGTAAGTCCGGCTTACGGATACGCTCTCAAATACAAAGAAAACATACTAGGTGTATACGCCGCTTTTTCAGCAGAAATCAACCGCTGGTCGCTCATCGCCGGGCTAAGGGGAGAATATACCCGCACTTCAAACGAAAGCGACCATATCAAACGGGATTACTTCGACCTGTTCCCGAGCCTGAGCGCCACCTATGCCTTCAATAACCTGAAAACCTGGATGTTGGTCGGACAATACGCCCGCAACATCGAGCGACCGGCCTTCTATACACTCAACCCGAACCGGCTCCAGACTTCCGATTATAGCTACAACATAGGCAATCCTTACCTGAAACCGACCTATATCCATCGTTTCAGCACAACCCTTGTCTATAACTACCGTTACACGCTGACGGTCGGAGCCAGCCTGCACCGCAACTTGATCCGCGAATTCTGCAAAGTGGATGCCGTCGATCCGGATGTATCGTATATCACTTACGAAAACCATGATATCGAAAACCATTGGTTCGTTGCCGCCAATATTCCGATGCAACCCGTCTCATGGCTTAACCTGGCAACCAATTTCGTAGGTGTCAGACAGGATATCCGTATGACGGAGAAAGCCGCCTTTGCCCATCATTACCTGGCATTTGCAAATGTAACCGCGACCTTCACGCTGCCGAAAGAGATCACACTCGAAGGACAATACAACGGAGCCAGCCGACTGTATTCGGGAAATAGCGAAGTTGCTCCCCGGCACATCGTCAGCCTGTTTGCCCGGAAGAAGTTGGCCGGTAACCGCTTCCTGATAACCATTTCGGTCGCCAATATCTTCAACCGCAACAATAACTTCGCCAGCCATATCGAGGCTTATACGTCACAAAGCCATTTTGAAAGCGGCCACTTCGGACGTTCCTTTAAAGCGACACTGACTTGGAACTTCAACAGCGGCAAGAAGGTCAAAAAGTCGACGATCGAACGGGGAGTAAATTCTGAAAGAAACCGGTTGAATGAAAAATAGACCGGAATGATTGACTGTTAAAAACAATGACATTATCTTTGAACAAACATAGTATGAACAAAATAAAAACAAATATAATCATGGAAGAAAGAACATTAAACGAGAAAGAAAGCCTGGCACTCATCACACAGATGATAAACTCCAGCAAAAAAAACATGGAGATGGGACAGGGAAACATCATGCTGTTTTGGGGATATTTTACAACAGCCTTATCAGTTATACTGTTCCTATTGATAAACTTCACACACAACTTTATGTGGAGTTGGGGATGGATGCTGATGTTTGCCGTATGGCCGGTAATCTCTTATAGAAAACGGCAAAATAAGCCGAAAGTCGTAACCTATACAGACAAAGTGATCTCACAGGTATGGCAAGTAATGGGATATATGTTCATCATCACTTTTCTAACGATCGGTGTTATGGAATTCACATTCGCCAGACACGCAGATTTTATGCTTATGTTACCGCTGTCCCTGATCTATTGCGGACTTGGGACTGCCATTACAGGCATTATAATACAAGAACGCTGGATGACATATAGTCCTCTTATTGCATTTATCATAGCAATATATATGCTAACCATGCTAATGATAGGCACTAAAGTAACACTTTTGTGGTATCTTTACTTCGGTTTATCGTTCGTGTTTATGATGATCATACCCGGACATATCGTCAATCATAAAGCCAAGAAGCAATGTTTAAAGAACTAGATCCACTACTCCACTCACAATTACGGCTCGCCGTGATGTCTATACTTCTGTCGGTCGAGGAAGCGGATTTCGTCTATCTGCGGGAAAAGACTCAGGCAACAGCCGGTAACCTGAGTGTCCAGATAGATAAACTGAGCGAAGCTGGCTATATAGAAGTCGAGAAAAGTTTCGTCGGAAAGAAGCCTCGCACCACCTGCCGGATAACGCCCGCAGGCCGGCAAGCCTTCGAAAACTATGTGAATGCCCTGAAAGGATATATCGGAGACTAAACATAAAAACAGGCACGGAATGCACATTCAGTTGTGCTTCCGTGCCTGTTTTATATTATGTACAATGATTAAATAGCGTACAAAGAACTGATAGACTCGCCACTGCAAACACGACGGATTGCTTCGGCAAACATATCGGCAACAGACAGAACCTTTACCTTTTCGCATTTCTTAGCGTAAGGGATAGAGTCAGTAAAGATCATTTCAGCCAATGCAGACTGGTCAACACGTGTTGAAGCCGGGTCAGACATAACAGCGTGGCTGGCAATAGCACGTACAGACTTCGCACCGTTCTCCAGCATCAGGTTGGCAGCCTTTGTGATCGTACCGGCTGTGTCCACCATATCGTCAACTAACAGCACATCCAGACCTTCCACATCACCAATGATACGCATTTCAGCCACTTCGTTTGCACGAAGACGGGACTTATGGCAAATAACCATCGGCAAGCCAAGATATTTAGAATAGCTGCTGGCACGTTTCGTACCACCTACGTCGGGAGTTGCGATACACAAATTCTCCAACGGCAGTTCCGATTTAATGTAATCAAGGAAAATAGAAGAAGCATACAGGTGATCCACCGGAACATTAAAGAAGCCCTGGATCTGGTCTGCATGTAAGTCCATCGTAATCAAACGGTCGATACCGGCTGTACTTAACATATCAGCGATCAGTTTCGCACCGATAGACACACGGGGTTTATCCTTTCTGTCCTGGCGAGCCCAACCGAAATAAGGAACTACGGCTATCACAGAGTGTGCAGAAGCACGTTTAGCAGCGTCAATCATCAGGAGAAGCTCCATCAGATTGTCCGAATTAGGAAATGTTGATTGAACCAGGAACACATCGCGACCACGGATAGACTCTTCGTAAGAAACCGAAAACTCACCGTCAGCAAAATGTTGAATGTTCATCTGTCCCAGAGGACAACCAAGACTATTGCAAATTTTCTCTGCAAGATACCGGGAGTTGGTTCCCGAAAACACCAAGAAAGGAGTTTGTGCACTCATTATTCCGAATATTTATCTTAAGTAAATAGATTTGAATTGTGGTGCAAAAGTACAAAACTTATTTGCAATTATCTCTTTATCTTAGGAAAACTTTCAACAAGAAGGGCGAGTCACCCCCGCCCTTCCTACTCGTTTTCCGTATGTAAACAGATTATTTCTTATACGTAAACTTCAGTAACTTACCCGAATAGGCCGGAAGATAGACCTGATACGGACATGCAGCCGTCAGGGTACTGATACTTGTCTCTCCTGTCAGTAAATCGGTCAGGACAGCCGCTTTGTTATCATCAAATCCCAGTGATTGAAACGCTTCCGATGGAATTTTCACCCGTACGGTCTGTTCATTCTTATCGAAATTGACAACAACCAACAGCACTTCTTTCTGGTATTTACGCATAAAGACATACTGGCGGCTCGTATTAAAATACGGGTTGCGCGAGTTGGCATACATCAGGTCGTAGAAGGCACCCTGGGTAATCACCTGCTCCGTTTTAGCCACGTTCAGTATTTTAGCATATTGCGAGCGAAGGAGACGCTGTTCTGAAGTCAGTTTACCGCCGTCGAAAGCACCGTCATTCATCCAGTTACGCAGGCTTTCCACACTCCAGTAATCGAATATCGTAGTGCGTCCGTCACGTCCGCTGAAACCTTCTTCGTCCATACCCGGTTCGCCCAATTCCTGCCCGCTATAAATCATGACAGGATTGGTATTCAGGGTAGCCGACACGATCAGTCCCGGAATACCCGGACGCGGATCACCAGCAAAGAAATAAGAAGCCACACGTTGTTCGTCATGGTTTTCGAGGAAGTTCAACATATGAGACTGAATACCTTCCAACGCCTGCCAGCAACCGGAAATATTGGTAGCCGGAGCCTGGTCGCACATAACCGCACGCACGGTATCGTAAAGGCCTACCTTGTCATACAGATAATCGAAATGACCGTTGAAGATATAATTACGGTATTCGTTAGGATTATATACTTCGGCAATGAAACAAACATCATGCTTCTCTTTCACCTTCGGGATTACCCAGTTCCAGAATTCTACCGGAACCATTTCCGCCATGTCGCAACGGAAGCCGTCAATGCCTTTATCCGCCCAGAACAGCAGGATATCGAGCATCTTCGTCCACGTATTCGGTATCGGGTTGAAATGGCAAATCCCCCCGTTCACATAATCCACTCCATAGTTCAGCTTTACTGTTTCATACCAGTCGTTCTTGCCGGGAGAGGCATCAAAATGGTTGTTACCGGTTACTTTGGCCGGGAACTCGCTATATTCGAAATCTTCCTGGTTATCCCCGAAATGCAACTGCAAAGGTTGTCCGGGTATATAATAGAAGTTATTGTTTATATCGAAAGCCTTCGATGTATTATCGTGTTGCCCGAGGTCTTCCACATACGAAAGACGTGCATCCGAATGATATTCGCGCGCCACATGGTTAGGGACAAAATCGATGATCACTTTCATTCCGGCATCATGCGTCCGTTTCACAAGGGCTTCAAACTCCTTCATACGGTTCGGTACGCGGTCGGCCAGGTCGGGGTCGATATCATAATAATCTTTGATGGCATAAGGGGAACCGGCCTTGCCTTTCACAACGTCCGAATGATCCTTATGTATCTGATAAGCGGTGTAATCAGTCTGTGTGGCATGCTCTATCACGCCTGTATACCAAATGTGGGAAGTTCCCAGTTCCTTGATTCTGGCCAGAGCCGTAGGGGTAAATGCGGAGAATTTACCCACTCCGTTTTCCGTAATACTACCGTTCTTGACCAACGGATATGTCGAATTTCCGAACCAACGGGGAAAAACCTGATATATAACCATTTTGTCCTTTTGTTTCATCGCCTTTATCAACTTTAAATTATCGGTGAAAGTAGTTCCGGCCCCAGGCCGGGCCCGGCTTACGGCATAAGGATATTCGTCTTATGCTCCGTAATTGCTTTCACCAGGGTTTCATATTTATTCTCTTGTATCACCAGTTCGAATGCACGGACAGCGGCAGAATAACCGATTTTGGAAATCTGATCCACATTCTCCAGATCGAACGTTTTATACATGCCGAACTCCTCCGCTTCGATCAGCACGTCACACATTTCACGGTCTTCTATCGTATTGGCACGGAACATATAATGGTATGAACGCTCTGCGATATGAAAGATCGTCTGCTTATATTTCTGCGAAATAAGCGGACTCACGTTTACCCCGATCACCCTTTCGCACGAGTCGCGGATAATGGATACCGGGAAGTTATGGAACAAGCCTCCGTCAACATAATGCACCCCATTGATAACCACAGGGCTGAAAATAATCGGGATACTGCACGAAGCGGTCACCGCTTCCACGATCGGCCCGCTGCGAAACTCGTGGCTTTCGCCATTATCGAGATCGGTAGCCATTACGATCAGAGGAGTCTTTAGTTCTTCAAACGTTTTTGCCCTTAAATGGCGTCGTAGGAAATGCCGGAAGCGTTTGCTGTCGAACAATCCGGACTTGGGAAGTTGGAGCTGTGCAAACTCGGAGAATTCGCGGCCGCTAAAGAGTTCTTTTATCTCGTCGGCCGTATAACCGTCGGCAAACAGAGCACCCATCAACGCACCGACGCTCGTTCCAACGATCACATCCGGCATCAATCCACACTCTTCCAACAATTTAAACACTCCGATGTGTGCAAATCCTTTCGCGCCTCCTCCACTCAGAGCCAGGCCCAACTTATAGGTCGTATGGTTCGATTCTTGCGTCATTGTATGTTTCTTCTCTTTAGCAGTGGCAAATATGATGTTTTTTTTAGTATGAAACAGTATTATTCTTAAAAAAGTTTCTCTGCAACTTTATTTTTCTTACATTTACAGGGCATGAAACAAGACCTTGAAAGGCTTGTCATGAAACGATTAAGACTGAATTACTTTTAAATCGAACTGCTATGATAACAAGTATTTTCTGGATTATTCCTGTGGCGTCGATCCTGGCGCTGGTATTTGCCTGGTTCTTCTTCCGGCAAATGATGAAAGAGAGTGAAGGAACGGAAACGATGGCTAAAATCGCTTCATACGTGCGTGAAGGTGCGATGTCGTACCTGAAACAGCAATACAAGGTTGTTGCCTCTGTCTTTCTTGTTTTGGTTATCTTGTTTTCAATTATGGCTTATGGCTTCGGGGTGCAGAACGAATGGGTACCCGTCGCTTTCCTGACCGGCGGTTTTTTCTCGGGACTGGCCGGATTTCTGGGAATGAAAACAGCCACCTATGCTTCCGCCCGCACCGCCAATGCCGCCCGTACATCGCTCAACAAGGGGTTGCAGGTGGCTTTCCGCAGCGGGGCTGTGATGGGGCTCGTGGTTGTCGGGCTCGGACTGTTAGATATATCCTTCTGGTATTTCCTGCTGAATGCCCTTATCCCCGACGAAGCATTAAACCCTACACATAAACTGACTATTATCACCACCACCATGCTTACCTTCGGAATGGGAGCATCCACCCAGGCACTTTTTGCCCGTGTGGGCGGCGGTATCTATACCAAAGCTGCCGACGTGGGTGCCGATCTGGTAGGAAAGGTGGAAGCCGGCATTCCGGAAGACGATCCACGCAACCCGGCCACCATCGCCGACAATGTGGGTGATAATGTAGGCGACGTTGCCGGTATGGGCGCCGACCTCTACGAGTCGTACTGTGGCTCAATCCTCGCCACTGCTGCCCTGGGAGCTGCCGCTTTCGTTTCTTCCGGAAATGTAGAAATGCAATATAAAGCCGTGATCGCCCCGATGCTGATCGCCGCTGTCGGGATCGTCCTTTCCATTATCGGTATCTTCGCCGTGCGTACAAACGAGAACGCCACGATCCGGCAATTGCTGAAAGCACTGGCTGTCGGAACCAATCTCAGTTCCGTCCTGATCGCCGTCTCCACGTTCGGTATCCTGTATCTGCTGGGACTCGACAACTGGTTCTGGATCAGCTGCTCGGTAATTATCGGTCTGCTGGTCGGTATCGTAATCGGACAGGCCACGGAATATTATACTTCACAATCGTTCAAACCGACACAGCGAGTATCGGAGTCGGGACTTACAGGCCCGGCAACCGTCATTATCTCGGGGCTGGGACTGGGTATGTTATCAACAGCCATTCCGGTATTGGCCGTCGTGGTAGGTATCATCTGTTCGTTCCTTTTTGCTTCCGGATTCGACTTTAACAATACCGGAATGGGGCTTTACGGCATCGGTATCGCCGCAGTCGGAATGCTTTCTACCCTGGGTATCACACTGGCTACCGACGCTTACGGGCCGATAGCCGACAATGCCGGGGGAAACGCCGAAATGTCGGGATTGGGAAAAGAGGTGCGTAAACGTACCGACGCCCTCGACTCGCTGGGAAACACCACAGCGGCAACCGGTAAAGGTTTTGCCATCGGTTCGGCAGCCCTGACGGGACTGGCACTGCTAGCTTCTTATATTGAAGAGATAAAAATCGGCCTGCTGCGTCTGGGCGAAACGGTATTATCGTTTGCCAACGGCAGTACGGTAGAGGTGTCGAAAGCTTCTTTCTCCGACTTTATGGTCTATTATGACGTCACGCTGATGAACCCGAAAGTGCTGTCGGGTATGTTCCAGGGATCGATGATGGCTTTCATGTTCTGCGGATTGACAATGAATGCCGTAGGCCGTGCTGCCGGACACATGGTGGAAGAAGTACGCCGCCAGTTCCGCGAAATACCGGGCATACTGACCGGCAAAGCGGAACCGGATTACGCCCGTTGCGTAGAGATCTCCACCAAAGGGGCACAGCATGAAATGGTTCTTCCTTCCCTGCTGGCTATCATCGCCCCGATCCTGACAGGGCTTATATTCGGTGTAACGGGAGTGATCGGCTTGCTGATAGGTGGTCTGAGTACCGGATTTGTTCTGGCTATCTTCATGGCAAACGCCGGCGGAGCTTGGGACAACGCCAAGAAGCATGTGGAAGAAGGCAACCACGGCGGTAAAGGCAGTGAAGCCCATAAAGCAACCGTAGTAGGCGACACCGTAGGCGATCCGTTCAAAGACACTTCCGGTCCGAGCCTGAACATTCTGATCAAATTGATGAGCATGGTGGCCATCGTGATGGCGGGATTGACGGTGGCTTGGAGCTTGTTCTAAATAAAATGACTGCTGCAGCCGTTTTTAGTGGCTGAGGCAACTATTTTTGGTGGCTGCCGCAGCAAAATAAATTAGCTGCGGCAGCCATTTTTTCTTATTTGGGGGGCAGATGGGGGCAGCAAAAAGGCTGTTTTGAAAACTTTATAATAAGATGTTCCTTGTTCCATCTACGAACCTTTCATAGATGGAACAAGGAACATACTATACAGAAGTTTACCAAAAGGTCTTTTTGCCGCCCCCATCTGCCCCCGATTACTAAAAAGAGGAGTCTCGCCTCAAAACAATTTCACAGATAAAACACAGATTATCAAACAATAAAGCCAAAACAAGCAAATTACATCGAATCCCCTTTTAACAGGCTTTTACCTGCCCATTGCCCGGGAAACAATCGGCAAAAACACGCATATTGGCAGCTACTTGTTCCTTAAAAACGGCACTTTTTAACACTTTTTCGGGCACATTTCCACCTAATACAGGCACAAAACAGCGTATTTGTTCCACAGTTTGTGACACAAGTTGGAGCTTACTCCGGAACAGTTAATAGAATTTAATCGGACTCAAACATTCCTGTACGAATAGCCCGTAATTACGAATCATTCGTATTTTTGTATACAGTAAATAACTTTAAACGATCTTGTATGAAAACAACTGGCCTACTCCTCTCCTCCATCCTGTTAGCAGGATGTTTATCAGCATGCGACACCTCCACCCGGAAACAACAAACGCAGAAAGCAAACGACGGAAGTATCACCACTGTTGAAACAGACGGGCACAAACTGACCATGTGCGACTTCGCCCTCGCGAAAGATACCATCGACGTGCCGCTCAGCGAATTTATCGACGACTGTCGAATCATACATTTCGACAACTCCGACAAAGCTATGTTTAAAGCCTGGTTCACCCTTGCCACCGACCAGTATATCGGGGTACGGCAAGAAGGCGCCCCCTTCAAACTTTTCGATAAAGAGGGTAGGTTCCTGCATGATATCGGCTCCGTGGGGAATGGGGCGGGAGAATATGCCATTTCCATCTACGATGAAGTCATCGACGAAAAGAACGGCCATATCTTTCTTTCTCCTTTTGTTGGCGACAAAATCATGATGTATAGTACAGACGGCAGTTGGATAAAAGACATCAAGCTCCCCACAAGACTCAACAAGCCCAAAATATACTTAAACACAGACGGCACCTTATCGGTCGTGCACATGCCTTTTGCCGAAGGAGAGTATTTTGCTTTCCGCATGGATCCGGAAGGTAACATCCTGCAACAAATCCCGGCAACCGCAACAACAAAAGTAAGTGACTTCAACGGAGAAGTTTTCTCTCCCAGAAACTGCAACGATTTCGATTTCTTCCACACCAACATAGACACTCTCTTTGTCTACGATCCTGCCGGCAACCGGCTATTGCCGGAATTCACCATGACTTTCCCGAATCCGAAAGAGAAACCGGTACATTTTTATTACAGACTACCAAACCATTTTATAATTACTTATTACTATTGGAGGAAAAACGGTCCGGAAAATGGTGGAGACATATTGGTAGATACGCAAAAGAATGCCTCCTCCCATTTCCGCCTCGTAAACGATTTCTACGGAAATCTCCCGATCTCCAATCCGGGATATCGCTTTTACCGTGGATATTTTATCCAGAATCTGGAACCGGGACAGCTGGCAGAACAAATAGAGACTCATCTCGCTTCCGGTAAATGCCCCGCCCAGGACAAAAAGAAACTCGGGGAGCTGGCTGCTTCTTTGAATGAGAATGATAATAATGTGTTATTTATCGGGAAGATTAGAAAAAGGCTTTAGTGTATTCATATATTATTTCTAAATCGTTGGTTGGCAAACTTCCTTCTAAATGCTTCGCTACGTTAATATCAAACAGATGTAAATTGAGTACAACAATGAACATAATGGTCGGTTTTATGGAATATTTATAACAGTACCTTCTTTTTATACAGTCCTAAAAGCCGGCTATCAGCCAATTTCCGGCAGGTAATTGCAAATTAAGTCCTGCCTGATGCCAACTACCCGGCAGGTAGTTTCAATTACCTCGGACTTCACCGGCAATTACCCGGCAATTGGTCGCGATTACCTGCCGGGTAATCCGAACTAACTGCGCAGACAATTTCTTTTTTCGGAAAATATCTGCAAAAAGCATCCTCGTCTATATCAAACAGCCCCCTTTTTTACACAGAAGCTCGTCCGAACAAGTTTATTCTCGATTGACATTTTTATCTGTATATCAACCAACCGGTAACCGATGAGCAAATTACCCGCCGGAACTTTCCATAATAATGAAATTTATTTTACCATTATAAACAAACCGCTATCATTATGTCAATGCCCAACATTTGCTCCGTTCGTTATTTGAAAACCACAGTCCGCTTCCCCGCATACAACGGGTTCTCCCGCAGCATAAATATCAAAATGACAAAATGATCATTTTATCAAAACCATCTCTGACCTTTACGTTTTATAGATAGTATACCCCCAATCATATATTATCATCCACCAAGAGTTACACTCTTCTACATACTAATTATTCATAAATCCGTCAGCCATAATTTTTGCTATCTAAAACCAATATTCTATCTTTGCTGTCATTACCGGGGAGAAATCCGGCAATTTGTTATAGAACATTTAATTATCTAGCTGTAAAACTGGAAATTTAACAAAATCGATGATTGGATGTTCGTGCCACGCTTATGTAATTTTTGTTACGATAAGTGGGGGTACGGGCATGCTACGTATTCTCGATTTTGGGGTATTCCAGTACCTACAGCTGGGGTTTATGTATATGTTACGTGCCCCTTTTTTGTGCGGTTGCGGAACATATCAGACTTAAAACTCAGTAGGATATGAAAAAGAAAACACTAGTACAACTTCGCCACATCGCCGACCGCATCCCGAGACAATGTCCCTGCGATATCGCCGCTTTCCTTTACTCCATCTGCGAAGAATGGGAATTTGCTTTTTTGAATGGTTGCCTGGTATTTATGGAAGATGGAACTCCTGTCCTCGTCATGCCACTAACCACTATTTATGGGACATTAAAAGCCGGCGATACCCTCTATATCCTTTGTAATAACGGGGCACTGCATTATTTCGATCGGATGACACACCAATATTGGGTCACTTTCCTCGATAATACGGACGAAGATTTCTTTGACAGTATGTTCAACTGAAAGGTTGTTCTAACATACTACACTAAAAAAGGAAAAATTGAGCTCATCCAAAGTCAGCGGACTTTTTTGTTTTTAACTACCCAGTGAAAGCATAACTAAAGATTTGCTCGTATCTTTGCGGTCGGTAAACAAAAAAATAATCCGTATGTCAATCTCACGCTTTAATGCAGTGGAGAAAGCTTCCAACCGTAAGGCCGTAGAAGCCGTCACTCCCAATCAGAAAGTATCAGAGTACTATGGCGAGAACGTATTTAACCGTAAGGCAATGAAGAAGTATCTCTCCAAGGAAACGTACAAAGCCCTGACCCACTCTATTGATAATGGAACACCTATCGACCGCGAAATAGCCAATCATGTGGCAGCCGGTATGCGTATGTGGGCACTGGAAAAAGGAGTAACTCATTACACACACTGGTTCCAGCCTCTTACCGACGGAACAGCCGAAAAGCACGACGCTTTTGTAGAACACGACGGCAATGGCGGTATGATCGAAGAATTCAGTGGCAAGCTGCTCGCCCAACAGGAACCGGATGCTTCCAGCTTCCCCAACGGCGGACTGCGCAACACGTTCGAAGCCCGCGGATATTCTGCCTGGGATCCTTCCTCCCCCGCATTTGTTGTAGACGACACACTGTGTATCCCGACTGTCTTTATCGCTTATACCGGTGAGGCACTCGACTACAAAACTCCGCTGATCCGTTCAGTAGAGGCTCTGAACAAGGCGGCAAAAGATGTTTGCAACTACTTCAACGAAGATGTTCATAAAGTAATCACTTATCTGGGTTGGGAACAGGAGTATTTCCTGGTTGACGAAGAATTGTATTCCGCCCGTCCCGATCTGTCACTGACGGAACGTACCTTGCTGGGACACGAAAGTGCCAAGAACCAGCAGTTGGACGACCATTATTTCGGTGCCATCCCTTCCCGCGTACAGGAATTTATGAAAGACCTGGAAGTGGAATGTTATAAGCTGGGTATCCCGGTTAAGACACGTCATAATGAGGTTGCTCCCAACCAGTTCGAGTTGGCTCCCATCTATGAGGAATGTAATCTGGCCAACGACCATAACCAGTTGCTGATGTCGGTCATGAAACGTGTTTCACGCCGTCATAACTTCCGCGTACTGCTTCACGAAAAACCTTTTATGGGTGTGAACGGTTCGGGTAAGCATTGTAACTGGTCGATGGGTACCGATACGGGTATCAACCTGTTCTCGCCGGGTAAAGACCGCGAAGACAACCTGCGTTTCATCACCTTCGTTGTGAATACGCTGATGGCTGTATATAAATACAATGCGTTGCTGAAAGCCAGT
Source organism: Parabacteroides sp. HGS0025 (assembly GCF_000969845.1). NCBI lineage: Bacteria > Pseudomonadati > Bacteroidota > Bacteroidia > Bacteroidales > Tannerellaceae > Parabacteroides > Parabacteroides sp. HGS0025. The sequence goes on along the minus strand of NZ_KQ033902.1, from coordinate 789,317 downwards.
ATCGCTTCTGCAACCAACGCACATCGTCTGGGTGCCAACGAAGCGCCTCCTGCTATTATCTCATCTTTCCTGGGAACGCAGATCAGCGAAGTACTGGATAAGTTCGAAAACAGTTCGATCGAAGATGCCATCGAGGTGGACGACAAGAAGCGTCTGAGCCTGGGCTTCGGACAGATCCCCGAACTGCTGCTGGATAATACCGACCGTAACCGTACTTCTCCTTTCGCTTTCACCGGAAACCGTTTCGAGTTCCGTGCCCCAGGTTCATCCGTTAACTGCGGATCGGCTATGCTGGCTGTCAACTCGGCTGTAGCCCATCAGTTGCAACAGTTCAAAAAAGATGTAGAAGCACTTCAGGCGGCAGGAAAGAGCAAAGAAGTTGCTATCTTCGAAACATTGAAGGCATACATAAAAGAGTCTAAACCTATCCGTTTCGACGGTAACGGCTACTGCGACGAGTGGAAAAAAGAAGCTGCCCGCCGTGGACTGGATTGTGAAAACAGCGTTCCTCTGCAATACGATGCTTACCTGAAACCGGAAGTGATCCGTATGTTCAAGGAAACCGGTGTTTTGAATGAAAAGGAGCTGGAAGCACGTAACGAAGTGAAATGGGAGATCTATATCAAGAAAGTACAAATCGAAGCCCGTGTATTGGGAGACTTATCCATGAACCATATTATTCCGGTCGTATTGCATTACCAGTCTTTACTGCTCAGTAATATCACCAAACTGAAAGAAACATTCAGTCCGGAAGAATACGAGGAACTGTCAGCCGAACCGCGCCGTTTGGTACGTAAGATCTCCAAACATGTAAATGCCGTAACACGTATGACAGACGAAATGATCGAAGCCCGCAAGAAGGCAAATGTCATAACCGACTACCGCAGCAAGGCAATTGCTTATCACGACACGGTTGTTCCGTTCTTGGATGAGATCCGCGAACATATCGACGAACTGGAGTTGATGGTGGATAACCAGATGTGGCCATTGCCGAAATACAGAGAGTTGCTGTTCATCCGGTAATAAAGACTATAAATAACAAGCCCTGTGTAAGTACAACTTTACACAGGGCTTTCTTTTTTACATTGATAGGTTAAAATCACTAAGTGCCTGATAAAAGCTTTTTATATTCTCTGCCGGAATATGGGGCGGTACATCACAGCCTGTCGACAGAATGAAATTTTTCCATGACTTGGTTTGCTGTAACAGATCCATCGTTGCAGCATACACTTCTTCCGAAGATGATTGTTTAAAAAGACCGACAGGATCCAGGTTCCCCATCACCAAACGATCTGTCGGGCAATCTGCCAGCGCATCCATCATATTGATCTTATTACCGAAATGAAGGCCGGCTGCTCCCGACTGAACCATAGCATCCGTACAATGACCGGCATTCCCGCAATTATGTAAGATCACAATGAAGTTCTCATCCTGCACGGCTTCCACGACCTGACGGACATAGGTTGTCGAATAAAGTATAGAGTCTTCGTTCGAGATCAGCCCCGCTGCCGGTTCCGCCATAATTACTCCCTGAACGCCGGTTGCTTTGATCGCACGACAATAGTCAATCAGGAAGCGGGTACATTTATCTAATAGAATTGTTATATTCTCGGGTTCTACATAAAGGGCAATCATCAGCTCCGATAAACCGAACAAGCGTCCGGCCAGTGAAAACGGCCCGATACAACCGGCAAAGACCGGTTTGTCGTTGATACGTTCCGCTGTCAGTCGGTTTGCCTTCAGATATTCGGGAACACGCGCACTATCCAGAGAAGGTATCTGCAAATTGTCGATCGATTCCTTATCCGATACCAACGGTTCCGTCACGCTGGGGACTTCATCTTCGGGGAATACCACTTTCGCACCAAAAGCTTCGGCTTCCACTGTCAGATCCATGATCACGGTCGGAGCGGCCGCGGGATATAACTCATTCAGCCGACAAATAGCTTCTGCATGTACCGTACCGCTGGTGACGGCTTCTTTTACTGTCTTTCCACAAAGCTCGATACCGGGATGAGTCATGATAGGGATAGCCCTACGCTCATTCTGCCCGATTGTTTCCTGTAACCATTTTTGTATTTCCATTAATTCTTCTTTCTTTTTCGTTTATAGCAGGTTTCCAGTTCACAATACTGGCAACCGTATTTTTTCACATCGACCTCCGGGCCGATACCGATTATTCCGCTGATCGATTTGATCGGGGTCATAAGGCAAACATCCGACAGGCTGATGCCGCAGGGATTTCCGCCCATCAGCCGGAACAAGGCTTTCTGCCCCGTCAGGTGCCAGCCACAATAGCCGGGACTCAGGCGGTTCGTATGCCGCTCACCTTTCAACTCTTCCTCTAGCAGACGTTCCATATAATCGCCGGCTTTTTCTGCTACACATGTTCCAATAATATCTGCGATGAAACATTTCAGAATATCTCCTTCCTCCTTCAGACGATCCTGGTATTCCTGAAAAACCGTTCCCGCCGTAGCCGCAAAAAGGGCAAAACGTCTGGATCCTTTCAGCAGGGAAGCGATCGTATCTCCAACAGGGATAGTCTGACCGCAAGCGAGAGATACAACTCCGGCATCAACCGCACCTTCAAATAAGCTGAAAAAACAACGCGGGACAATCCAGGAAGAAACCTCTTCCAACATGGAAACAGCCAATGCTTCCACAGGTTCTTCCGGAGCAGTGTTTCCGTATCCCATTTCAGCAAACAAATCGTCTGCTGTCAGGGATAACGTACTAAAATCCAATTTACAATCAAGCATAGTATCAAGCTGATAACAACGATTTTGCCAATGTCACAGCAGCATTCGCATTATCACTATAGCCATCCGCCCCGATCTGGTAAGCAAACGACTCCGATACAGGTGCTCCTCCAATCATCACTTTCACTTGCTGACGGATACCGGTTGTTTCGAGAGCATTGATAACCTCCTGCATATAATTCATTGTCGTTGTCAGCAAGGCGGAAAGGCAAAGGATCTGCGCCTGGTTTTCCCTGATCGCCGCTATAAACTTTTCCGAAGAGATATCCGTCCCCAGATTGATCACCTCAAAACCACAACCTTCCAACATGGAAGCTACCAGGTTCTTACCGATATCATGTAAATCCCCCTTTACCGTTCCTATCACCACCTTACCCAAACAATGGGAAGCAGTTCCTTTCATCAATGGCTTCAGCAGGTCGAGTGCTCCTTTCATGGCACGGGCTGCCATTAATAGTTCAGGGACAAAGGCTTTTCCTTCCTCAAAACGTTTACCTATATCTTCCATTGCTCGCGACATATAGTCGTTGATGATCAGAAGCGGATCCACATTCTCCGCAATCGCCTCGGTTGTCACCGCTTTGGCAATTTCTAGCTTTCCTTTCAAAATAGCTTCATATAAACTCTCTAAATCTGCCATAACTTTATTCCGTATAAATTATAAATTCCGTATTTCGCGTAAGGTTTCGATCATAGCCACCACATTTCGTACAGGTGCATTGGCCTGGATATTGTGGACGGCGTTGAATATAAAACCTCCGTTTGCACCCAATATTTCACATTCCTGCAAAACATGGCTCCTAACTTCTTCAGGGGTTGCATTCGGTAAAATACGCTGAGTATCGATTCCCCCACCCCAGAAAGTAACCCGGCTGCCATATTCTCTTTTCAAAACCGCCGGATCCATATCCTTTGCATTGATCTGTACCGGGTTGATAATATCGAAGCCTGCTTCCACCAAGCCGGGAAGGATCGGCATAATAGCCCCGCAGGAATGTTTAAATACTTTCCAATTAGTGTGCTGATGTATCCAGTCATTCATCCGCTTATAATGGGGAAGCCACAGTTCCCTGAAGGTATCCAGCGAACAGAATTGGGAATCCTGAGTTCCGAAGTCAGTACCACAGGTGAAAACAACATCTACTTTGTCTCCAACCGTATCCCACAACCGCTGATAGTTTGCTATTGCTATGTCGGTTTGTTTTTCAAATACAGTCTGCACATAGTCACGGCGCATGGCGGTCGACATATACCACTCGGCAACATTACGGATACCTTTCGGGTTCTTCAATCCCATGCCGGGGACAAAGGCGATATCCCCTAATGCAGTTCCTCCGAAACTGGCGACAACGGCTTTTCCTGTTGAAGCGGCCCGGCCTACAGCCGTCTTATAATATTGCAGGTCTTCCTCCGAAATAAGACCGAACTCTTCCAGATTATCCTCCGGAGTGATTTCGTCGTCATTCACATATTCCTGTCTTTCCGTCGCATTGATGAAATAGCAATCGGAAGGCATCACGGCACTGGGAGGATAGGAACGGTCGCCACCGGCATAAATATAGACATCTCCCTCCTTATCTGTCGTCAGGTCGATACCGGTGGCGATCATAACCTTCTGTCCCCAGGGGGTAATCTGCTCATGCAGTTGGGTTTCGTCGATATCAAACATATTTTTACGTCCGAAAACAGGGACGCAGTCTATTCCCATCACTTCCTGCAAATCATCTTCTATCTCGCCCAGCATCTGAAAGGGTTCGATAATACGGACGGGATGGGCGTCCAGCCCGTAATGTTGTCTTAATGCTTCCACGACCTTGCAATGAATGCCAGTGACAGATGTGGCTCCGAAGTCAACAGGTATATAATCGGGAGTCCTATGGTTTAATGCGTTTTGTACGCGCTCTCTGGATGTCATATCAATATATATTTAAGATTACCATACTTTAATCCTGATCTCTCCGTCGCGGATAGATTCCAGCGGCCCGGGTTTAGGTTGGTTTCCACGTGCATTGCCCAGATAGTCGGTAGCAATATCGATCGGGCTTCCGTCCGGTTGGTCGAAGGTCTGGCGTGGAAGTTTTGCTTTCCCCAGCCTTTCGGTTGTCACCCGGGAAGTTTGCAAACCTTCCAGACCTTTCACGGAAAAAGAAAGATAAACGCCATCAGCCGTTTCATCGACTTTCACATTCGGAATGAAGTCAAGTAGAACGACTTTATTCTTTTCACCTTCAAAAGGTAACGCGCCATTGTAATAAACATTTCCGTCCACCATCATCGGATAAACAGTCCCGTTATAATCAGCCAGACCGTATTTCCGTTTACTATCTTTTTCATTTAGAGGAAGAACCGTAGCAAAGAGGTTATTGATGTAACGATCGTCTCCTCCGGGGATGATAGACAAACCGGCTACTTCCGTCGAATGAGGCTGGAAATAAGGCGTATACCGTCCATGTTCCACGTAACGGTAGATCTCTCCGACAATCAGATTGTGTACATAAGCTCCTCCCTGTGATTGTTCGAGAATGCTCCGGCGGGAAGCAAAGATATTATTATCAACCAGGAACGGGCCGTGATTAACTTCCAGGAACAGATCTTCCATAGTATTGTCATAGAATAAATTACAAGAGACGCGCGTACCCTGCGTCATCCAATCCAGCCAAAGGGCACGACCGGCATTGTGGATACGGTTATGGATAATCCGGGTATCCACAGCGGCATGAAACTTGATACCTCCGATCTCGGCACCGGTAAACTGGCGCTTTACCCAGATATCATGGATATGATTGTTTTCAATCAAGCTGAAAGCAGCTCCCATACTTCCACAGATACCCGTTTGTTCGCAATGGGATATTTCATTGTTACGAACAATATGCGAACCAATGTTCTCCTTGTTCCAGCCGTGGCGGATCGTATTGAAAGTAACTTCAATATAATGTAGTGAGCCGTCGAGAGTAGTGTCGTTCAGCCAGACATTATGCCCGGTTTTACGTTCTTTTCCGAGGGTGATGCCCGAGCACTTTGAGTTGCTGATGATGTTATTCTCAATAATCCAGCCTTTATTCCAATGGGTAGCTACCATGCCGATCTGCTCGGCGGTCGGTGCCCCCCATTGGGTAGCTGCCTGACTGATTTCAAAGCCCTGGATAGTCAGGTAGTCGATACCCGGTTTCTCTGGATAAAAACAAGTGGGGCGGGTACTTATTTCCACTAGTTCTTTATTGGGATCGTATTTATGGAAATTGGCGAAGATAGTGGTATTTATACCGTCGTTCTCGCAATACCAGGTGTAGACAGATCCTTCCTTATCCCGGCTATTTTCGTGCACGACAGGAGTCAGCACCTTATCCAAGGTTTCCTTTTCATAAAGGGACTTGTTATTAAGGAATACCTCTCCGGTATGATGCTTGCGTCCCATATCACTAAACCAATCTCCATAGATCAGATCTACGTAGGGATTATAATTTCCGAAGAAGGTGTTCGGTATCGTTACTTTCCAGACACCGTTTTTCTCTTTCGTCCAGTTGGTAATTCTTTCCGAGCCTTTTATCTCGACCTTTTCTCCTGGCGCTGCGCGGTAGATAATGCGTTTCTCATCGCTTTCGCCTCCCCGGGGTGGATTCACCCATTCCCGGTACGTTCCTCCATGCACGGTAATCACATCTCCCGGGAAAGCATATTCCGCAGCTTTCCCGATAGTCCGGAAGGGAGCCTTTTCCGTTCCTTCATTCATATCATTACCTTTTACGGAGACATGATATTCTTTTGCCTGTACTACCGCGCAACACAACAAGAGTAGTGTAAATAATAGTTGTTTTCTTTTCATGGTATTTCAATCGCTTTATTGTACATCGTACTGTAAGTATGATGCAAATATAGAAGGTACCATGTCGATAAAAAATAGCAAAACATTGCTTATTTTGTGGATTATTATTGCTTATTTTAGGCAGTGAATGGCAAAAAACATGAAATATGGCGAAAGTAGAACTAGGATTTTCCGGCGAACGTTTCATTTATCTTCCTATCCCGATGATCAACCTGATGGAAGACAGTCCGTTGACGGGTGATTTGTATCTTTACTCGATGGGATATTTCTCAAGAGCGTCCCATCATTATATCAACCGCCCTACCGGATGCGATGAATTTCTCTTTATCTATTGTAAAGATGGCTGCGGATGGATTGAGTTATATGAAAAAAAACAGAAACTGGAAGCCAATCAGTTCATTATCCTACCCCGGAACATTCCACATGCTTACGGGGCGGATGAACAAAGTCCCTGGACAATCTACTGGATTCATTTCAGAGGGAGTAAAGCGCCTCTTTTTTCCAGCCGCTTCGATAAACCGACAACAGTAACCCCTTCCGCCCGGTCGCGCATCGAAGAAAGGATCGACCTGTTCGAAGAAATTTTCTTTACACTGAATGAAAGTACGTCTATGGATCATATGCACTATGCCAATCTGTGCTTTGCCCATTTCCTGGGTTCCTTCCTGTTTATTGATATTTACCGGAATAAATTCCGCCAGAAAGAATATTCCGAAAATGTAATGAACCGGGTGGTTCATTATATGAATGATAATATTGAAAGTAATCTCAAACTGGCAGATTTCGCAGACTTCTGTGGATACTCAACGTCTTATTTCTACCGTAAATTCGTCAAGGAAACAGGCCACTCCCCAATGGATTATTTTATTCGCCTGAAAATAAATAAAGCCTGCAAGCTACTGATCCAAACAGATATGAAAGTGAATCAGATCGCTCACAAGCTTGGTTTTAAAGAGTCTCAATATTTCTCCCGTACGTTCTCCAATGTGATGGGACTTTCACCGCTGGAGTTCAGGAAGCAAAATTTTAAGTTATAACAACAAAAGATTATATTATATAGGACATGCGCGGGCTGTTGTTCTATTATTACTGGATGGGTCTTTGCCGATACCTTTAGTTTGATAATAGACAACACGCTCGCGTTTTTTGTGCCCGTTCATAATCATTCGCAGGGGGTGTTTATCCTCCAAACCGGGGAATATGTTGCGTAAATAGTGTTGTTTCGTTCTATAATCCTCCTATTTCGGAAAATTAGGAGCGTTTTTTCTTGTTGATTCGGAAAACCTCTTTACCTTTGCAACAGAATCCGTAGCGGGCAGCGGCCCGCGATGTGCGGTTTCGATTACATATTGTAAGTATTTACGAAGAAGATTATTCCAATCTGAAAATCTGGTAAATTTTTAAGTGTGAAGGAATAATGGACAGTAAATGCTTGCGCTGGTTACGTATAAATATATCTGCCATTTTATATGGATGGGTTTTATTATATCGTATAAGGCGCGGGCTGTTGTTCTATTATTTTCACACGGGCTTACCAGAGCCTTCAGGTTGATAATAGACAACACGCTCGCGTTTTTTTGTGCCCGTTCATAATCATTCGCGGGGGTGTTCTCACCCCTTCGTAAATTAGTTGTTGGTTTTATTATTCCATTTTATAAACAATTAATTTTAAGATTATGAACAAAAAGTTTTCTACATTGATGACAGCGGCACTGCTGATGGTAGGTGCGCTGTTTAGTAATGTGCAAGCGGAGATAAAGGAAGGTACTCCTACTGAGCTTGCGAACAACGCTGTAATAACGAATGGCGCCAAGTATTATTTGGGGGATGGAAGTGGTAAGTATGTGCAAGCAACGCCTATATCCGCTTCAGATAATACAGAAAAGAAAGTGCTTACTCCTGCTACGGCTTCTAGTGCTGACGCAGCAACTCTGTTTGAAGCAGTAGTCACCAACACGGGAGGAACCAAGCAGATTCAGTTCAAAGCAACTGTTGGAGATTTTACAGGTTTCTTATCTGTGGATGCTAGTGGAGCTTTATTTACAAGCCCGGATGCTGATGCTGTCGATGCTGCAAAATCAGGGTTCGACTATGTTGAAAAGTATGTAAATGGTACCGGTATAGCACTGGCATTACATGGTTTCACTGATAAATTTTTGAAAGGTGACGGAACTATTGAAGGTACTTCACAGAATGTTAAGTTTTACCAATCGGCCTCCATCACTGTAGATGCAGAAGAGCTTTATAAACAGAACGCTGGCCGCAACACCCTCTCTTTCGGTGTTAAGGACATCAAGAGCAGCTTGTTCGGCAAGAGCTTTAAGGCGTTTGAAGTGACTGCAAGCACTGTTGATGTAGATGGAAAATCAACTACTTATGTTCCTGCCGGTACTTATTTCGCAACAAGCTATCCGGAAGAACTGGCTGCTTCCACTGTAAATACAATTACTAAAATTGAAGACTTCCAGAAATGTACTTTCATTGCCGTAGACCCGGTTACCTCCTTAGGAGATAAAGACGATCTGAAAGCCGGCAAACACCTGTCATTTAAAGAAGTAGCCGGTAAAAACCTGCGTTTCGCAACAACTACCGGAACTGAAGTATCTGTTAACAATGCAGCATTTACAGTAACAACAACTATGGCACAGAAAGATGCAGATGGAAATCATAGTTTCTCTATCGCTGCTACTTTCAATTATCGTCCGGAAGCAGACAAAAAAGCTCATGCTTCTGCCGGCGGTGTTATCACTGTTGACAAAATTGACGGTGTAAAGGTATTGTCGATCTCAAAAGGTGCAAATGCAAGCTATATCTTCTCTTTGTCGGCAGGCCCTGTTGCTAAACCGATCGATTTGCTGAGCAAGACCGGCGCTTCTGTTTACAATGTGAAGTTCTTAAGCGGAAAGGCTGAAGAAGAACTGGGTAAATATCTGGGTGTTGGTATTACTTCTGGTGCTTCCAATTTCGAATTCCTTGCACAGGGTACAGCTGTAGCCAACCTGTCTACTCCTCAGTATCAGTTCGTTATTTCTGAAGTAGATACAGAAACAAACGTGATTACTTTCACAAACCGCGAAACAAAAGAAGGTTTTACATGCTTGTTGGATACAACAACTACAGCCGGTGTATATAATGTAGTGAGTGCAAAGAAAGCTAGTGCTGATGCTAAATTCAAAGCAGCAAACCTAGATACGGATGGTTCGTATAAATATACTACTGAAATTGATATGACAGGCAAAACAATCCAGTTGATCCCTGCCACAGTAGATATGTTTGCCGGCTTCTCAGTAAGAGGAACAGAACTCGATCAGACTTTCATCACATTCGCTAAGGATGAAAACGATGCGGATAGATTCTATGTGAAGGCTAAATATACTCCTTCGCCTGCCGGTGTTGCTCAGGAAGTAGCTACCGACGATGAAATCGAAGCCTCTTTGTTCGAACTGGTAAGAAGCGAAAAACCGGTGTACGTAAGAAGCGACTATGCATACGACAACGATGGCGAAGTGGGTTATGTGTCTAATGGTGATACGGTAGCTTACTATACTTATTATATTAAGTATGTAAACCCGGCAATCTCAGGGGATAATCAATTCTATATGAAGAAGGCTGATTTAACTTTCGAACAAAAGAAGCCTGCTGCCCTTACTGCTGATCACGAATTTATCCTGAAAGAAAACAACGACGGTTCTGTTTCTATCATTGCCGCTCCGGTAGCTCCTGCTTTTGCAGCACACGACATGGCAGCTGTAAAATTTGACGAAACTACTTCAAAGGCTGATATTTCAACAGGTGTTGAAGCTTACCTGAATGCAAACGCAACAGACTTAAAACTCTTCCTGGTAAAAGAAGGTTTAGGTGCTACATTGAAAGCTGTTCCTACTCACGTAGCGCTGCATGCAACAACCGGTGGTTATGTAGCTTTGAGCGAAAAGAACGAAGGTATCGTTGCTATCGAAACCGCTGTCAGCGAAGACCTGACATTCTGGTTGGATACTGCCGATTCAAAAGCTACACTGCCTGCTTTCTATATCTCTAAAAGTATGAACAAGGGAACTAAGGCTGCCGATACAGACAGATTGTTTATGTATTATGCCACTGATTCTGCTGATTACTTTGTAGAAAAAGAAGGTGTAAAGAACCCGTACAAGTGGTCAAACGGCGAAGCTAAGATCATCTTCAAGGCTGCCACATTGGCCAATGCCGACACACTGGTTACAACAGCTAACGGTAAGACTATCAACGTAGCCGTAGCCGGTGACGTAAACGGTACACAGGGTGGTCTGAACAACTTCCGCTTCCAGATCTTCAAGGCCGACGATGCAGAAGACGCATACGTAGTTCGCAATGCAGGCGGTCAGTATCTGGTAAGTATCGCTAACCAGTTGCAGCTGGGTGACAAGAAAGACGCCCTGATGCTGTACGCAGAAGAAGGCATGTCTCCGGTTGCCAACGACGCTATCAACGTTTCTTCAATCTCTGTAATCTCTAAAAACGGTGCCATCATCGTGAAGGGTGCTCAGGGTAAGAAAGTAGTTGTAAGCAACGTACTTGGCCAGCAGATTGCTAACACAGTCGTTTCTTCCGACGAAGCTACCATCGCTGCCCCTTCCGGCGTAGTAATCGTAGCCGTTGAAGGCGAAGCCGCTGTTAAGGCAATCGTAAAATAAGAAACTTTTTTATAATCAATAATTTTAAATGGATTGCGTATCGTGGGGCGGGCTTTGTCCACCTCACGATAATTACCCCGCGAGGGCGAACAAGCAGTCATTATTAATACTAATAATAGTGAAATAAAGTTCTTCTGTTCTGACCCCTGTGAAGGGGAACGGCAGGCAAAACAAAGCCCCGACGGTATTTCCGCCGGGGCTTTCGTTATAGAGATCGGAAGCCTACGCCAAATCAGCAAGTACTTCACTCATTACATAATATGCAAATCATCTACCACATCTACCATCAGTCATAAAATATATTGTATATATGCAAGTTACCACGCAGTGGTAGATAAAAAACATCTACCACTAAAGAATATCATCTACCACCATTCCCTATTTTTCAACTACCAAATACAACCGTCCCCTGCTCGTCAGCTGCGTCATCAACCCTAGCTTCTTCAAGAAGCGACCGAAGACGGAAACATTGCTCATTGACAGTTTTACACCGCTCTTTTTCTGCAACGAGAGGTAAATTTCTCCGGCAGAAGCCTTAATACCCTCCTCCTTGTGTAAGGCTGGACGATAATATTGGAAGAACAAATCTTCATACAAAGGACGCTGCTGAAACGCTTCATTCGCCTGCATCTGCAACGCCTCTTCTTCGTGCGTCAGCCAGTAACGCTCGTTATTATTCAGAGCGGCGACGGCTTGCGCGTAAAGCTGGGCATACTCGACCGGTTGTGCATTGTCTATCATTCCTTTCACCTCGATACAGATGAAACGGCGGCTGCCGGAAGGATCACCCAGTAAATCCGTATGGTTGCTTGTGGCAATGAACGACGCGTAACGCTTCACAGCCTCTACCTGCGTAGCATAAGGCTTACGCACATTTACCACCGGCTTCTGCAACAGATGCTTCAGAAAACCTTGATGCCGGACGCTCACCTGGTCGAACTCATCGATATTGATCAATCCGAAACGAGTAAGATACAATTCGGCATCCCGCTTTTTACTGAAATCGATACTGTCCGTGTAATACTGATTCAAGTTCGGAGGCAACAGATTGAAACAGAAAGTGGACTTTCCGCATCCCTGTCCACCCACCAAAAGAGGCGAAAGACTGTTACCATGCTGTTTGTCACGCCCTTGCCAATGCGCTACCATAGACAGGAACCAGGTGTAAAACAACTGTTCCCACCGCATATTATCGCAAGGGATGCGTAAAGCCAGCGGACGGATGCGATCCTTGCCGTCCCAGGCGGGCAAATGGGCCAGGTAATCTTCGATAGGCGTATAATCCGGGACACGATCCGAAAAGACAAAACGCCGTACATCCCTGTCCCACAACTGCAAACCTTCCTTTTGAGCATTCAGGGCGACACTGTTCAATACACGATCCGTCACAGGGCGATAGTCGAAACAGAATGTATTTTTCTCCCGATATTCCGGTCCGCCGGACATCAGATTGTAACGAAAATCATAGCGACGGTTCATAAACTCCTCTATTTTCAGAGCCTGCAACTGCTCAGGCTTATGAATCGGCGTACCGCCAAAATCCGAACCGGGGGCTAACCGATAAGCATTATTCAACGTCTCCCGAATCTCTACCTCCGAAATCAGATTCCCCCAATAGAGCAACGTCCACTTCACACAATCCTCTTCCTCTACCCCGGCAGTAAAACAGAATCTACCGAGCGTGACCAACATAGGTTTGAAATCTACTTTCTGATCCAAATCCCCATGCTCCTCCAACGCCCGTTGCAAAGCAAATTCATATTGAATGGCGACGTAACGATATTGCTCATAGAGCGTCTTCCCGGCACTCTCGACCGGCATCCGTTTTTCAAATCGTTCCTGATAAGCGCTTTCTTCGGGCATGGCGACAGGTTGCTCCAGATGAATGGCGAGCGCGTCGGTATTGTAATACACATCGGCGTCAAAACTCAGGCGGCACCCCAGCTCCAAGGCCGGGCGGTTCAACTCGATAGGATAAGAAAGGCGCGGTTCATACGTTTTGAGTGCATGCCGGTAAGCGTGTGCATGAAAAATTTCGGCATCAGTCCGCGTACGGGGGAGCGATCCGTCGGGATAGGTATACCCCACCACAAACTTCACACTCCGTCCACTGGAACCGATCATGGCAAACAAGGTCTGCGGATATTCAACGATTTTTCGTTTCAGGGCCAAAGCCTCGTCCATACTCTTCAACCGATTGATTTCCAACAACACCCAACCGTTATACTCTTTCAATTCGCCTTTCCGGAAAGTCCCGGCAAAAAGCAATTGGGGCAATTTCCGGGTAAACGAATAACGCCTGTCGGGATAAGCCCGGCTCAGCTTGTCACGAAAGAGCATAAGCTTCTCCTTCGTCTGTTCGTCCTTTATCCATGCTACAATTTCTTCCATGCCCATCGCCCGTTGCGCGACACGATTCCGATAGACAGTCTGCTTGGTTATCTTCATTTTATACGCTGTTTGAGAGAATTACTAACTGACATTGATTTGTTTTTTCGCTGAAAAAACTTTAGTTTCTTGCTGGGAAAACTTTAGTTTCTTCGGGAGGAAACAATAGTTTTGTTTGCAGAAAACTTTAGTTTCCCCCCGAAGAAACTTTTTGTTCACTCCTATCCCTTTGTCCATCGGTAGCCTGCCTGCCAGGAATCGAAAGCAGGTTCTTCCTTCACTCCGTTGCTAAGAAAAACCTGACGGATATAACTCCGGTCTTCCGGCGTAAAGATTCTTTCTTTGCGCTTAAACTGATAAAACTTATTCTTACCATACGTTGTCAACAGGCGTTGCTTGATGCACATCGCCTCCTGATGGGGAATCCGGTCTAACAAGTGATCCATGCCAACAGCATATTGCACAGGAGTATCCGCCATAAAAGCCCGACATTCGCCATCAGGATTGGTACATGCCGGATTCACGACAGAAATCGACCAACGTGTATCAGGAATAAAACGGACAATTTGGTATCGCAAACAGTGGTCCGCGTTCTTGCAGTCTCCGTTAAAACAGTGTTCGAAACCGGCCGGAACCATCGCGTAATTGAAGTTTTCTATCATATTTGTCTGTATTTTGAATCTCCTTCAAATATAGCATATTTCTTCGCCAAAAGCAAACAAAAAGAGTAGAAAAACAGGTGTATGGTGGTAGATAATGATGAATAGTGGCAGATAGTTTTTTATCTACAACCAGTATCCAACAAGATGATATATAAAGCTTATTGGATACAGTTGTAGATATTGTTGATATTTTAAAAAACAATATTCATATAAACTCTATCATTCGGAACCTACGGATAGATCGTACTAATATCTTTCCAACAGGAGATCTCTTGAGAAACGAATATTCTTTTTCTTCATATTTTCAATCCGGATATTACGCCCCGGCACATCGCCCTCAAAGCTTGTTCCTTCGATGACTACCCGGTTACATCCATTCAACAGAAATGTATTTTTATTTCCGGATGAGGGTTGTAATTCGGAAGTACGGACAATCCGGTTATCCTTAAACAACAGATCGGTTGTACTCTTGGCATAGAGGATCGGATAATCGAACGTTTTAAACGTATTATTCTCTATCCGGACATTCCGATGCACCGGGCGATTCGGTTCGATCGCCGTGTTTGAAGGGTTCAGTGCTATGATCGCATTACCCGGCCCTCCCTGATAAGCACAATCGATAAAGGTATTATTCCTGATCAGTACATCGGATACCGGGCCGGATTCAAACCATCCCTCGGCATCCCCTTCTATCAGGATAGCACTCATACCTGTTTTATAGAAAGTGTTATTCTCAATCACTGCCTTACGGGGAGTAGTGAGCAGCAGGCCACGGGTACATGTCCGTGCAAAATAGTTGTTCCTGATATTAACTTCGGGGGTACAAGTCATATTCTCAATACAATCCAGATTCAGCTCCATATCTGACGGAACAGGGTTATCCAGACGAAGCTCCACTTCCCTGTCGGAAAGCCTTTTAACAGATAGCACCTTAGCCGAAGCATATCGTTCCATCCGTTTTGCTCTTACAAATGCGATTTCATCTCCTTCATGGAAAGCTGTAAAGCCATAACTCTGACCATGCATAAAACGAAGTTTCAATGTCTGAGCATCCAACTTTTCAACAACCCGCAGGTTCGTTCCATGTATATTGATCGGATCATCATGGGCTCCTTCAAAACGGCAATCGGCGATACTGATCTTTCCACTGCAACCGGAGAAATGCATCATATCGGCAGAGGCAGCCAATATTCTACCACTCCCTTCCGGCGGTACACAGTGAACCTGATCCATTGTAATATTTTTTACAAACTGATTCACGATTCCCAGTCCATGCATATAATGCATATTAACCTGACGAAGGGTTATATCACTACTCTCCACAATAAACATGCCGACCTGATCACGGATAACATCACGAATTGTCAGGATATTTCCTACTTTCGGTCGGAAATCGGACAGAGTAGAAAAATGAATAATACCCGGAGCTAATTCTTTAGCCTCCGACTGTGACAAGATTTTCCAGCCGGTGCTATACCGTGAAGTTTCATTCTCTGCATCGAATTCGTTACAATGTATCAAATTCGATTTCCATCCTTCTCCAAAGATATTTATCCTGCCTTTCCGGATTTCATACCAGGAGTCCGGATGGAGAGTAACAACCACTCCGTCTTTCTCTATCCGGGTATAACAGATCTCCGACGCAGTAGGTCGTTGAAAATCCGTACTGAGATTCTGAAGCCTGATATTCTTACAATGGTCGAACACCATTGTGATCATTTTACCATGATACATCAACACAGAACCGTTCCCCTCGATAGTCAGGTTCTCCATGTCTTTAAAAAGCAGACCTATCGTTTTGATCTTAGAAGGGCATTCCGATTCTGTCGATGTATTGGATATAAAATATTCAGCACGGGCTGCCCCTTCGGGCCAGATATCATACCGGCCTTCCGGAAAAGACAAGACCTTCGCTCCGGTCTGCTTGCAGGCATCAATAGCGGCCTGCAAGCCTGTTACTACATTCTCATATGTATCCGGATGTACTCCAAAGCCGGATACACAGATCGTATCTCCTCTATCGGCCTTCATTGTATGAACCGACAGAAGAGACAACGATAGAAGCAAATATTTAATATACGACATAGGAGTCTCCTTCTATTTTCAACTCTCCGAAACTTCCTTCTGATTTATAGGGTTGTCCCCCACCGATGTACAATTCAACCGAACCTTCTTTTTCAACAAGGTTTCCCTTCTCGTCCACCAAAGCCAACTCTTCGGGAGAAAGAGTGAAGATCACCTGCCGGCTTTCCCCTTTATCCAGATGGATACGCTTAAAACCTTTCAGAGCCCGCAAGGGAACACGGGTGTTACCATTCTGCGGATGAGACACATATAGCTGAACAACTTCGTCACCGGCGCGTTTACCCGTGTTGGTTACCGTTGTTGTCACTTGGATGCTTTCCCCTGTTTTAACGGTCGAATTATTCGTTAATGGAGCATACCCGAATGTCGTATAACTCAATCCGTAACCAAACGGATACCTGACATCTCCCTTAAAATAACGGTACGTACGGTTTGCCATCGAATAATCTTCGAAGTCGGGCAGATCCGTATCGTTCATATAAGTGGTGAGCGGCATACGACCCGCCGGATTGTAATCTCCGAAAAGGACGTCGGTAATGGCATCACCGGCAGCCTGTCCGCCATACCAGGCCTGAAGGATCGCGTCGGCATTGCGGCTTTCCCAATCGAAATTCATCACGGAACCGGACATATTTACCAAGATCAACGGGCGACCTGTCTTTTTCAGTTCTTTCATTAATTCCGTCTGTACAGGAGGCAATTTCATCGTTGTACGGTCACCGCTGGCAAAACCACCGTAACCGGCAGCTCCGGCATCACCGGCTTCCCCCTCGTAATCGGCACTGATACCACCTATAAAGATGATAATATCGGCTTTCTTCGCCTGGGCGGTTACCTGGGCAAAGGAAGGTGCCCCTTCGAGTTTTTGAACGATCCCGACACCGGTAAGCGTATCGATCTGAATACTACTACCGAAACGTTTCTGCAAGCTCTTATACGGGGTAATGATCTCACTCGGCGTACCGAAATAGTTAGCCAACTGCGTACTGCCGTTATCCATATTCGGGCCGATCAGGGCAATCCGCTTAATCTTGGAAGCATTCAACGGCAGGATATTCTTGTTATTCTTCAGTAATACCATTGATTTCTGCGCCATCTCATAAGCATGTTTCTTATGGGCATCGCTTTCGATCACTTCCCGGCCGATAGAGGCATAAGGAACCCTACCGGTAGGATCGTACATACCCAGTTTGAACTGTATCTCGAACAGGCGGGCCAGAGAAACATTGATCTCTTTCTCGGAGATCAATCCCTTTTCAACCCCCTGCTGTAATTTTTGATAGAGGTTGCCACATTCAAGGTCTGTACCGTTCAGTACGGCATCGACTACCGCTTCCGTATCGTTGCTATGCGTTTTATGATACTGGGCGAAGTCGCTGACAGCCCAACAATCGGATGTAACGTAACCATTAAACTTCCACTGGTTACGGAGAATGTCCTGTAACAGCTCATTGTGACCACAACAAGGAGTTCCCTCAAAACGGTTATAAGCACACATGACACCGTGTACTTTCGCCTTGGTCACCAATTCGCGGAAAGCAGGCAGATAAGTATCCCACAAGTCATACATGGAAACGCGGGCATCATAGGAATGGCGGTTATGCTCAGGGCCGCTATGAACGGCATAGTGCTTGGCACAGGCCACAGCCTTCAGGTAGTACGGATCGTTACCTTCCAGACCGCGAACAATTGCCGATCCCATTTTGGCTGTCAGATACGGATCTTCCCCGTAAGTTTCCTGTCCACGTCCCCAGCGGGGATCACGAAAAATATTGATATTGGGTGTCCAGTAAGTCAGTCCTCGGTAAATTTCTCCGGTCTTGCCTTCCCGCAAGTCTTCGTTGAAAAGGGCACGGCCTTCCGAAGAGGTCATGTCTCCCATCTTCTGAAGGGCTTCCGGATCGAATGTGGCAGCCATACCGATCGCCTGGGGGAATACAGTTACTTTTTCTTTTGTACGAGCCACTCCATGCAGGGCTTCATTCCACCAGTTATAAGCAGGGATACCCAAGCGGGGAATAGCTGGGGCGGCATGTTTCATCAACTGG
Organism: Parabacteroides sp. HGS0025; assembly: GCF_000969845.1. Classification (NCBI taxonomy): domain Bacteria; kingdom Pseudomonadati; phylum Bacteroidota; class Bacteroidia; order Bacteroidales; family Tannerellaceae; genus Parabacteroides; species Parabacteroides sp. HGS0025. The sequence continues at coordinate 770,879 of NZ_KQ033902.1, read as the reverse complement.
ACTTTCTCTTCCAAAGTCAGCCGGGAAATAACATCCTGCACACGTACATCCAAAGGTAATTCCGGATTGCGGAATGGATAGTCATACGTTTGTGCCGTCAGGCCGCCCCAAGAGAGAGCGGCCAGTAACATGATACTTTTCAGTTTGCTTTTCATGTGATTGCCTATTTTATTTGGTTACTTCTACAATAATCTTGCTCTCTTTCAACCCATCCGATACAGCAGTCAATTCGATAGGTTGTCCGGAACGGTCACTGGTGACAAGTACCTGGGCATAGCCGTTAAAAGCATTCCGGTGTACATCGCTGCCGGCAGAGAAGACATCCGGTTCCTGACTACAAGGATTACCATTACCCACTCCCAGAATTTTGCCGTTACGGACATCGAAGTGAATTCCGTTTTCAGCAGTAGGCACTACACGTCCTTTGGCATCCAATACTTTAACGGTTATGATTGCCACGTCGTTACCATCACCTTGGATAGAAGAACCGTTTTCACTGACCAGTTGCAGAGAAGCCGGCTTTCCGGTAGTTTCCACCAACTCGGTGTATTTCTTTCCGTTCTTCTTCCCTTTGGCCAACAGCTTACCCGAGGTATATTTAACACGCCAAGCAGGAATATCAAACTTTTCAACCGTCTTTTTGCCCAGGCTTTTACCATTCAGGAACAATTCCACCTCATCCATATTGGTATACAGATGTACATCGACCGAATCCGTACCGATTCCATTCCAATGCGGAAGCACGTGCAACACCGGTTCTTCCGTCCACCAAGCCTTGTAATACCAGAATGCATCTTTCGGGAAACCGCAATAGTCTAATATTCCGAAATGAGAAACTACACCCGGCCAGAAATGCAACTGCGCCTCGCCTCCATAATCGAACCCGGTCCATACGAAAGCACCGGCAACAAACTTGCGTGCATCGACATAACGCATCCATTCTTGTGCACGTGCTCCCCATCCCGGAACATCACGGTCGTAAGCCTGGTGGAAACCTTTCTTTGCATCAGTCTCATAAATACCACGCGTCATCACCGTACTTGCCTCTTCGGTGAAGATACAAGGTAGGTTCGGGAACTTTTCATGTACGGCATCGATATTGCCTATTTTATAATAATTAGAACCTTGTACATCTACGGCATAGGTAAAACCTTCCCCCCAACTACCGTTCATGGCTGCCGTACACGGACGAGTAGGATCCAGTTTGCGCTGGACGGCTTTCATGCGCTCAACAATCATACGCCCCTTCTCTGTTCCCTGTATGGCAGGCTCTTCGTTTCCCAAACACCAAATGATAACAGACGGATGATTCCTGTCGCGGCGAATGATTGTCTTCAGCTGGCTCAGACCTTCATCACTGGAGCTCAATACACGCAGTTCATCCATGACCAGCATACCCAGCGTGTCGCAAGCATTCAAGACAGATTCCGTCGGAGGATTATGGGAGGCGCGGTATGCATTTACTCCATACTCTTTCAAACGGGCGATTCGCCACGCATTCAGCTGGTCCGGAACAGCAATCCCCACACCGGCATGGTCTTGGTGGCAGCATACCCCCTGAATCTGTACTCGTTCGCCATTGAGGAAGAAACCTTCGTTGGCATCGAAACGAATGTCACGGATACCGAAAGAGGTATCGTAGCTATCGACAACTGCCCCATCCAACAAAATATCAGTATGCAACGTATAAAGCGTCGGAGTCTTCAACGACCATAAGTCAACCTGCCGTACATCCATGTATGTTTCCACCTCTTTCGTTTCCAACGAGGGTAAGGTAAGGGTTGTACCAGACTTGTTTACTTCTTTCCCTTGACAGTCGATTATACTGTTTTGCACAATAAGATCAACCGATTTACCACTTTGGTTCGTCACTTCTATCTGTGCCTTCACACGGGCTTCCTTCTTTTGCAGATCCACTTCGCTGGTGACAAACGTCCCCCATTGCGGGATATGCACGGGAGCCGTGCGGGTCAACCATACATTCCGATAGATACCGGCACCTTCGTACGACCATAATTCGGAATGAGTAGCGTCTACACGGACGGAGATCACATTTTCCGCATCCTTTTCATAATTCAGGCATTCCGTTACATCGAAGACCAAAGGCACATAACCGCTCTCACCGCGTCCTAAATAGACACCGTTCATCCATACCTGTGCATCACGGAAGATACCTTCAAACTCCAGCGTATATCGGTCCCCTTTTACCAATTCGGGAGTAAACCGTTTCCGATACCAGCCCACACTGTTTTCGGGTGCACGTCCGCCCAACTTGCGGTATCCTTTCATCTTGAATTGCTCTTGGCTATATCCCAAAGCCATCCCCCAGTCATGAGGCAAAGAGATCTTCTCCCACTTGCTGTCGTCAAACCGTTGCGTATGAGGAATAGCCAAACGTGATTCCTGGTCTGCATCCAACATAGTCGACTCCTGTAAAAAGGCAATCTTAGAGAACGACAATGCCTGCCCATAATTAAAATCCTTATTCGGATCGGCCGCATGCCCTTTAGCAAAAAGCCAATCCTGATTCAACAACTCTTTCTCCCGCTGTGACTGGGCACCCAGCCAAAAGCAGGGGAGTAATAACATCACTGTAAAAATCAATCTTTTCATTTCTCTGATCTATTGTTTCTTAAATGTATTAACGGCATACCTCCACCTGCTCGGTCCGGGTGATGCCATTCTCGTTATAAGTATCTATCGTGAAATAGTAAGTTACTCCATTATTTAAACTACCGATTTCCAGCCGGGTATCTCCCATCACCTGGAAATTTGAATATAGTTTGTCTTTAGCGATACCATAGCGGACAATATATCCTTGTGCATGCGGAACTTCATTCCATGTCAGCACCGCTTTACAACCGTCTGTTTCATCACGTCGCACATCAAACTCATTCACCGGGCGCGGCTTACTACCCTGGCCTTTACCAAAGATCCTCAAATCGCGGACAGACAAGTTGGAAGATATGGTATACGCCTTATTCTGTAATTTAATGTACCGGGCTTTGAAGGGTTCTTCAAATTCTATATAGTCGTGGGGAGCATCCGTCTTCTTTGTGCTATAATCCACCACTGTCGACCAGTCTTCTCCATTGGCCGATGCATAGATTATATAACTCTGGTATACACGGGGCACATATCCTTTCTGATCTGCACCGTATTCATCAAAATTAACCTGAATGGCATGGACAGATGAAAGTTGTTGCAGGTCTACCTGTAACCATTCGGTATCGTTGTTCGACTCCGCAACCCAGGCTGTGCGTGAATCCTCATCTACGCTATTTTCTGCCGGATAACCATCCAGCGAAGAAGATGCAGTTACTGTCTTCTTATAAGAAAGTAACATCCAACCGGGTTGATCCATCCCGGAAGTTTGTTCCTTGCCTCCGGGTAAGTACATCGGATAGTCCCCCAGGTAAGTATTTGTGAACATATAACCGTCTTTATCGAAGCCGGCCGGGAAGAAAGAAATCCTCCGTTCGAACATATGCCTGACAGAGATAGAGTTTGTTGCCGCTTTCCAGTAATTTTCATTACCGACGGTAAACAGGCAACCATGTCCGGCTCCTCCTATAAATCCGGTCGGTTTATAAGAGACCGGGCTATTTTCCATATAGGTAAAAGGGCCTGAAGGCGAGGTACTGACATATACTCCGTCCGCATACGATTTCCATTCCGTTCCCGGAGCAGCATATTGTAAATAATATTTACCCTGATGGGCTGTCATCCAGGCTCCTTCGATATAAGGACGACGAGGGAGTTCATTCAATTCGCCGGTTCGTTCCCAACCCCTGTTTTCCTTATCGCTATTAAAACAGTCAATAATCCCGGATCTTGCATCCAACGTATTCAGATCCAGCACCTGCATACGGATCGGATCGACCGGGGAACAGCCATGATACATATACAGGTTGTCTCCCTCCACATAAAAGGCAGGATCCCAATACGACAAAATTTCCTTCACAGGCTCCCACTCACCTTTTTCGGGCTGGGATGAACGGTACAGCATCCCTTTTCCATGTGTGGAGCCGACATAATACAGGTAGTCATTATGTACAAAAAGACCCGGTGCATAATCCTCTATCGGCAGAACGGAATCGGTTATAAAAACATGTTTCCAATCTGTAAAATCATCCGAATACCAATAACCGGACGATTTGGATGCAAACAGGTAAAATTTGTCTTTGAAGGGAACAACAACAGGGTCAGCTGCTTCACGAATACCCTCACCTCCATCTATTTTCATAAAACGGTAATTCAGGTTAACCGGATTACAAAAAGTTTTAGGAGACTGGGAGATCTTTGCTTTGATCGGATAGGAACCCTGACAACTGATCAATAAAGGAGCAATCATAAAGGTTAGCAATAAACTTTTCATACTTCTTGTATAAATTAAGTCTTATTATTATGTTTTCCAAGTATCTATGAGCGCAAATATACAGACTATCAATTATATAAACAAGAATTTAGTCTATATTTACTGTATACACAACAATATCTATTTCAAAGAAAATAAAACTACTGTGCTAAATACGATAGCACTACTGTGTTAGTAGTTATGGCACAGTAGTGTTACCACATCTGACACAATAGTGCTACCATACTTAGCACAGTAGTATTACTTCTAATAGCCTGAGGCCCGGTGCAGCGGATATGATTCTACTATCTTTCCGTCGACAAGCCTATGTAGTATCCAGCTGTTACCACCTTCTTTTGCTTCCAGCCGCCAGTCGTAAGACGGGTCACGCAACAGTTTCTTGATCTCACGGGGGAAAGCGTCGGCATGGCGGGCATCCTCCCAGGTACGGATTACCTGGAATATCTGTTCCTTCTGCGGACAACTTTCCACGTCTTTCTGGTTGATAGCCAAAAAGTAAGTAGCTCCGTAGCCAACCGATATGGCCTGTACATGCTCATATTGTTCGACGGTAGAGGTGTCCTTTATGGCAAAGTTTCCTCCGAAAGAAACCGGGTAGTAATTGGAATAAGTGACATCGCGCAAGTCTTTTCCCTGACTGGTAGCACTTCCCCATTCGCGAGTATCGATGTCATAGAGGTTACGACCGCCTCCTACATTCCATACACTCTGGTAATGCCATGAACCTTCCGACAAGGTAGCACCGGAAAAGCGGATATAGGGAACTCCCAACTCTTTTGCCCGTTCGAACATTTTCCGGAAGAAACGTTTAGCCGAATAGTACCCGTGACCATTATTGAACAGAAATTCCTGCCCGTCAAAGTCATACAGGGTCACTCCGCAATGATGGGCAACATCAGCATAATATTCGGCGATCTTATCCTGAAGGGCCAGATTCGGGATGATACCTTCGTAGCCGTAATTGATGGTCACCTGTAATTTGTAGACTGTATCATTAGCCTTATGCGCAGCCGGTTTAGTTCCCCAATATCCCCTGGTTACATTCTTCAAGGTATAAGGAGCTGTTTCAGATACACCCAGGTAATGGATCAATTCACCACCTATCTTTACCATATTCAGGTCTTTACAATGTCCTTCCCAACTGGCTATTTCTTCCAGATAGGTAGGATCGTCCACGATAATAAAGGTATCTTCGGGAGAGAGATCTTTCATCAATAAACGTTTCTGCTGGTAACACAAGCTGTCGCTCGGGAAAGGGCTGGCATCCATCGTACCCGGTGCCAGCGAATTTGTTATATTGACACGTCCTAACATGATACCTTTCTCTGCCGCCATGTCGGCAAATTCACGGTGGGATTTGTTACCCGAATTGAAACGGAAAGGTTTCTTTTCCTGATTCCTTCCGTCCAGATAACTTTCATTGGCACGATCGGGACGCAGGAAACCCTGGTCGTAGGCATGGATAGCCGGAAAACCTAACTTTGCCGTATAGGAAATGATACTGTCGTACTGGTTTCCGCTGGTCATTACATCGGGCGAATAGGCGGCCGGATCTTTTATCCATTTACCGTTTACAGTAGGATAAGGCAAACCTTCCGACAGAACGATATTCTGTATCACATCCATTAGGGCCGTACTGTCAGGACTCCCCCAAAGGGCAACGGAAGAACCTATAAAATCGACACCCGGTATGGGTTCCACATCTATATGATTTGGAATATTAGCCGGCATATTCGGGATAAGAGAATAAAATACCTGTCTCTTTTTCGCACGGTCGCGCGAATGATAATTCAGAAAGATACGTCCCAGGCTGTCTACCATAGCAGCATTACCGTACATGATGCGGTAATAGGGTTCTTTATTGGCATAGAAAGCGACATCGCTAACTCCGTCACCACCCAGAGAAAACACCTGTCCTTCATGCAAATGATCCGGCAAAGGAAAACGTTCGGCATCAGGCGTATGGATTATATATTGAAACGGCGCTGCATCTCCTTCGAGATCGGATGTCCCGCCCAGCGTATTATCATCCAGGGCAAGCATACCGATACTATAATTGACCACATCGCTGGTATCACGGGCAACGCCTATTATTTCACCTAAAAGATTGGTGATATTGGTATAATAGGAGCCCCATTGAATACCATCTATACCGTTTCGGGGTTCCAAGCTATTTAAGGTCAGTCTGAAATATTTGCCGGTAGGTTGTAAGGCTACGGTTGCCACCGAACCGTTCGGGTATTCGAGAGTAAAACAATCTGTGTCTGCATTATAAGTAGCCTTTTGAGGAGTATAATACACTTTCTTTTCACTATCGTACAACGACATCAGCGGAGAGGGCTTATCAGCAGGACTGAACTCACGGTTCGGAGACACAGTCGTATTCTTCATACTCGTGATATATCCCTTGTTGTTAATACCGATACTGAAGTAGTCGGTCTGGAAATCCCATGTCTTTTCGGTCGTACAGCTGAATAGGATCAGAGATGCAGTCAGGAAAGACAAACTTTTCTTATACATAATTATTTTAATTAATTTGTTTTCAATTTATAGTTCACCGTCTTACCAGCTTTCACCGTCACCTTATCTTTCCATTGCAGAAAAGCGTTATCCCCCAGGGGCAGGAAAGCCTGTTCGGCATTCTCGGCAAAGATCGTCACAGTGGCGTCATAGGCGGTAGGGTTAGTTATTTGTATGACCATCTGCTTGTTGCTGTGCTTCACAACCTTTGCCTCTACATGGTCGAAGATATACAACGAACCAAGGTCGGTACGGACATAAATTCCGGGAATTTCCAAGGCCATCAGTGCACCGTTTGTCTCGTTCCAGCCCGTCTGACCGCCATCGCCACGTGAGCCACGGCTATCGGCGTCACAATAGGTCAGTCGCTCCGTAATTTTTCCATTCGGCTGAATACCTTCGGCATGCGCATGGATTACATCACGTAGCAGTTCGGCATACGAAACATCACCGGTCGAACGATATAGCTTGAACAGGGCATCGCCGGACTGGGTACAGAAACCGGGAGCACCATGTTTATTCTGCGTGCTGGCCCATACGGCCCCGGTCAGGTTAGCTCCCAACTTTGCCAGCGGAGTATTTTCCGGTAAACGGTAAGGGAAAGAGACTGTCCATGTGGCACACAAGTTAGCCAGGTCAGCCGATCGTTTCAGATATTCATCTGCTCCTGTCACTTCATAAAGGGTCATAAGGGAAGTTGTCAGAGCAATAGCCGTTTCCGAATCGGCATTCTGAAGAATATCCCCGCAACCGCCCGAAGTAAACCCGACCAAGGCAAAGTTTGCATAATAATCGGTTGCTGCTTCCTGTGCAACTTGCAGATAAAGCGGATTGTCAAAATAAACAGAGGATAAGGCCAGGCCTGCTACTGCCATAGCACCACTTGTCGTATTGTAAACGGCAATATCGCCGGATTCTACGTCCAGGTAATTACCCCATGTCTCATGTTTTTTCCAGGTATTGACAAAGGCATCCGCCAACAAACGCACATTGGTTTCCCATTCCGGATCAATAGCATTTGCCTTACCCTGCGTTTTCAGCAGCATAAACTGTTTAACCATCCAGTATAGGATATCCCCGTTCTTGCGGGTCAGTCCGACTCCCGGATTATTGGCTGCGGCATCCCGGTAAAGGACTTTTCCGTCCGCTCCCAGCACATCATAATAATAACCACTTTTCCCTTTGGCACGCGGCAAGGCGAAATCGAATGTATTCTTTACTTTCTGCAAATGCTCCGCATCACCCAGAGCCAGCATCGGATAGGTATTCATCAGGCCTCCGATCCAACCATACGACATCCAATTGGCATTCTCCGGACAATAGTATTGCCATTGGTCACCAATATAATAGCGGTCATCGATATTCTTCACCATGCGGGTCAATACTTCACTCATCGGCATCAGGTTACGGGGGGCTTCTCCCTGGATATGCGACTTACGTTCTTTCATAAAACGGGCCAACAGTTCGGGAACATCTTTACAGGGAAAAATGACTTCCGTTACCCGGATAACGATCTGATCGCCTTTTTCTACCTGTATTCCCCGATCGGGGCTTTTACTGAAACCGATAAATTCGGGTTTGCGTTCACGTACTCCCGGAGCACTGATTATAAATGAAGCCACACTTCTGTCGGGAGTTTCCTCCACTATCAGGGCATGATCCAGAACCTGATTATTCCAATCAATTCCCTGGTCGGTCAACAGGAATGTACCTTTTTGTTTCGCCCGGTCCAGGATAGTGATAGCCGGAGTGGCCGTATTACTAACATTCACCTCCAGACGGGAATTGGCTCCATACTCAGGGGATAATTGAGGGATAGGGTTTGAAGTCAATGCCAGGTCTTTCCGGCGATAGTCCGTTTTGTCCAGTCCGGTTGCATATTCACGGTTGACAATACGCTGCCGGTTTCCGTTATATACGGAGGAAGGAATCATAACGTAATTATCGCTCGTCCAACCGTATTGATCAAAAGCCACTGCCACTCCGGCATCTTTCATATCCTGTTTGGCTGTAAAGGTGAAGGTGTACATTATGCCACTATCAGTTGCAGTCTGCTCAGTCCGGACATTCCATGCCAAAGCTAGTTTTATTTCTTTACATTGTTTTAGTTCCGCATCCTCGTAAGTGCACTCCAGTAACCGGATTTGCTTACTCGCATCCTTTAAGTCCGGCAGCCAGTTTGTTTCCCTGGCACTATTAATTAAACTGAAATGAATATCGGCCCTGACAACTGACAGGATACAAAACAAAGATAAAAAGGATACAATGCTTATATTCTTCATGGTATATTTACGTACATAAAATTGCCACAAATATAGAGAGCAATATATCCATAATAAATAGCAAATAATGACTTATTCAGTGGATTATTATTGCTTATATAGCAAAAAGGAAGCTTCCTCCCGGAAACTTCCTTCCCTTTTTGGTGTGTCCATCAATTATGTTTAAAAATAGGATCTAAAATCCAACTGTAAATAATATTATAAGGTGATTGGTGTTCCGTTATAAAAGTCCAGTATCTTGGCACGGAAGATAAAGTTATACTTTGACTGTGTTTGTTCGGCAAGGCTCTGTGCATACTTCGTCTTCGCTTCGCTATATTCGAAAACCGTACTTTTGCCTGCACCATAACGCTCTTCCGCATAAGAGAATGCGATCTTACTTGCATCCACCGATTTGTCGGATGACACATATTTTTCCTGTGCTGCCGTTGCATTATAATAAGCCTGCTGGATCTCTTTGTAAAGTGTCTTTTTGCTGTTCTCCATCATCAACTCGCGGTTATGGATATTGATGCGGGCGGAACGAACACTGTTACGAACCTGAAAGCGGTTGAAGATTGGAATACTCAGACTGAAACCGATCGACTTCTGTCCGTTATTCTTCAACTGATCGCTAAAAGAAGCATTGTTATAATCGCCATCACCGAAATTGTGATAGTAACCATTGCTGTAACCTGCACTGAAATTCAGTTTCGGATAATATCCGGCCTGAGCTACTTTCAGCATCTTCTTTTGGCTTTCGAGCAAATACTCCTGTTCCTTGATCTGTGGTTTGAAACCAACAGCATGATCGTACACCTGATCAGGCGGGATGATACTGCTCATATATTGCTCCACAGCATCGCCTGTTTCCGGTTCCAATATATCGAAATTCTCACCGTCACGTTCCAATTCCAGGCTCTGGGCCAGATCCAGTAATGCCAGTTTTACGTTGTTTTTCGACTCGGTCAGTGTAACCTCATCCTTCGCCAACTGCGCTTTCATGTCGTAAAGTTGAGAAACAGGCACTTTACCGGCATTATAGAGTGCTTCGGTTTTCGTAACCTGCTCCGAACTCAGTGCAACCTGCAACTCGGCGATCTTTAGCATTTCTTTATTATAAAGAGCTTGCAGAAAATAGGAAGCCACGTTTATGGACAGGTCTTCCTTAGCCTTATTCAAGGTTTCGAAAGAAGCTTTCAAATCTAGTTTCCGGGCAGCGATATCGCTGGGGATCTTCAAGTCAAGCAAAGGCATACTCAACTGGATACCGGCCGTCGTATTTGCCGAGTTGCGGTCTACGATCAGACCGTCTTTCGATTCCGAACGGCCGAAGCCGAAGTTTTCACCGACACTGGCATTCAAACTGGGTAACCAGCTATATTTGCTGGTGTGCAGATCCACTTCACGGCTTTGCTGTTCCAGCTCCCTTTGTTTCAGGTCTATATTGTTTTCGATAGCGTAGCGGATACATTCCTCCAGCGACCATTGTTTAGCCGTTTCCTGTGCTCCGGCAGGGAGACAGAAGAGGAAAGATGCCAACGCTACTGATGATATTACTTGTTTCATAGCTTATTCGTTTATTTCTATTACTTATTTGCAGATACAATACCGCCACGGATCTTATCATTTTCCGTCAGACCTTCTTTCACTTCAATCTTGATACCGTCAGACAAACCGACTGTTACAGGACGTTTTTCGAATAACTGTTCCGGCTTTTCCTGTTTTACGATCTGTACGAAAGTGGAATCACCACTGAACTCCACGCAGCTTTCAGGGATGGTCAAGACATCCAATGCACGTTTCAAGACGATCTCAGCATTCGCACTGTATCCGGCACGGATGAAAGCATCTTCCGGCATCTGGACGGCGGCCTTGATCTCGAACAAAACAGCACCGTTTTCTTCCGTACCTTTCGGTGCTACATATTCCAACAGGGCATTGAACGAACGGCTATCCAACGCTCCGACGGTCAACTTGATCGGCATTCCTTCGTGGATACGGCCAACTTCGGTTTCATCCACCTTTCCACGGAAGATCATATTATTCATATCTGCCACAGAAGCGATCGTCGTACCGTCGTTGAACGTATTGGACTGGATCACGGAGTTACCTACTTTAATAGGAACATCCAGAATCATACCCGTAATAGTAGAACGCACTTGTGTCGTACTGGATGAAGCAGACCGGCGCGAAATACCTTCGCGGATAATCTCCAATGCATCCTGTGCATTTTCGGCTTCTTCCTGTGCTTTCTTATAGTTAGACAGAGAGGTTTCATAATCTTCTTTCGCGATCACTCCCTGTTTGTGCAAGCCTTCATCCCGCTTATAAGTAGCCGTGATCTGCTCCAGGTTGATCTTAGCCACACGCACACGTGATTCGGCACTGTTCAACTGAACCATTTCCGGGATCACCTTGATCCTTGCAATGATCTCGCCTTCCTTCACCATCTGGCCGGCCTCTTTCAGCAATTCGGAAATGATACCCGACATCTGCGGTTTGATAAGGACTTCATCGCGGGGTTCTACTTTTCCGGTAGCTACGGTTTTCGTTTCTACGGAGTCGCGTTTAGGTGTTACTACTTCATAAACAGTAATGACAGGTTGTGATTTTTTCCACAAGAAGTAGAAAGTGCCGATCACCGCGGCTCCCACCAATACTAAAAAGATGATTCGCAGGACTTTCTTTACGATACGATTCTTCATAATTTATCTAGTTTATTTTAATTGACAAATGATATACTGTTATTCTTCTCTGATTGCATCAATAGCCTTGATCTGCATGGCACGCCAGGCCGGGATCAGACCAGCCAGCAAACCACTGATAAGCAAAACGACGGTTGCGGCCACTGCTGCTCCGATATGTATCTCCGGATTACTGAAGAAAGTACCGTTGTTAGAAGCGTCTCCGCTACTTGCCATCATCCGGTTCACTACATCCAGCAGGAATACTCCGCAACTCAGCCCCATCAATCCGGCCAGAGCCGTAAGCAACAAACTTTCGCTCATGATCTGGGAAATGATATCGAAAGGCTTGGCTCCGATCGCACGGCGTACACCGATCTCACGGGTACGTTCCCTCACGGTCACCATCATAATATTACTCACCCCGATGATTCCCGCCAGCAAGGTTCCCATACCGACCAGCCACACCAGGATATTGATCCCGGTAAAAAGCATATCGAATGTCTCGAACTGTTTGGCTATCGTAAAGCTACTGACAGCCTGCGGGTCGGTCGGCGAGATCTCGTTCTGCAGCTTCAACACCATCGTTATATCCTCCACCATCTTGTCGCAGGAATAACCATCCTCGGCCGTAGCACAGAGGAACCAGAACTTGTCTCCCTGGTTAGCCACCTGCTGCAAAGTGGTAAAAGGCGTCATGATACTTTCTTCCGTACGTCCGCCGATCTGTACACGCGGTTTGGGTTTTACCACCCCGACCACCTGGTAATAAATTCCGTTTACACGGATATATTCGCCTATCGGATCTTCGGCCGGAGTAAACAATACCTCACGGACAATACTACCGATCACACATACTTTTCGTTTTTCCAGTACGTCGATCTCATTCAGCAAACGCCCTTCCAGCACATGCTGCGTCTCGATCTGAAAATATTCCGAGTGTACCCCGCGTACATTATATGTACCGACTTTCTGGCCTCTCACCACATTATTCTGCCCGCCCCACGACATGGCCATCGGCGACAGGTAACTGACACCTTTCACACGCTGGCGAATGGTTTCCAAATCGCGGTTGCGCATCTGCCAGTAACGGCCTTTCTTATATCCTTTATAAGCTTCCCCGGTACGTTCGGAAAAGAAAAATGCAGAGTTCGTCGCAAAGCCATCCACATTCTTCAGCACGCCATTCTTGAACCCCGTACCCGACCCCAGCAGGATCACAAGCATCAGGATTCCCCAGAACACACCGAAACCGGTCAGAAAACTTCTGGTTTTATTGCGGGTGATCGTCACCCATATTTCCACCCAACGGTCTATATCGAACATATCTTTCTTGTTTTATTCGTTTCTCATGGCCTCGATAGCCGTAATTTTCACTGCTTTACGTGCCGGAAAATAACCAGCCAGCACACCGGCCACAATAATCAGGGCCGTAGCCGACAGGGCGATACCCAGGCTCACTGTCGGATTCAGGAAGATACTCATATCGTCATTCGAAGAGGCCTGCCCCATATTATTACTTTCCATCACGGCATTGATCCCTTCCGTCAACCCTACCCCGGTGATCATACCGAAGTAGCCGAAGACGGCCGTTATCAGGATCGACTCTACGATGATCAGTTTCAGGATAGAGAAAGGGGTTGCCCCGATCGCTTTACGAATACCGAACTCGCGGGTTCTTTCCCGTACGGTGATCAACATGATATTACTTACTCCCACGATACCGGCAGCCAATGTTCCGATTCCGATCACCCAGATAAACAGGGTTATCCCGTTCAGCATTCCGTTAAACATGGCAAAGTCTTCAATCGTACTCCACATACCGATCGCCCGTAAGTCTTCAGGATCAAAGCGATGCCTTTTTCCCATCTGTGCACGGAAACGTTTCTCGAAAGCCTCATATTCTTCTTTGGTACTGATACCGTCGAGAGAAAAGATGATATTATCCAGGCCATAGCCCGAACGGTAAAGTTGTTGTGCCGTAGAAAAAGGAATATAAGCCGGAGCATTGTTATTATTGTCCTCATCGGTATAGATACCGATCACCTGATAAGCAATATCACTGGCATTCACATATTTACCCAGCGGGTCTTCTCCACGGAAAAGGACTTCCTTCATTCGGGGACTTATCACGATCACTTTTCGCTTCTGCAATATATCCACCTCATTGATAAAGCGCCCGTTGCCCACCGTCATTTCGATCTTATCAATGGTCGCCTTATCCGGATGGACACCTTGCAAAGAATAGGTATTATATTCCTCCTTATATGAAAGCGTATCGCTCTGGTAAAGTACGCCCGACACCAGATTCACTTCAGGATTTTGCTGTCTCAAAGCCACCAGGTCGTCATCCTTATATTGTATACGCCGGTTTGTCTGCATCCCCTTGTAAGGTTTGCTGGCATAACGGGGCCATGTTTCCACACGGTTTCCGGCCCAACGGTCGAAGTTTTTCATTATACCGTTCTTCATTCCGTTGCCCGCTCCCAGCAAGACGATCAGCATGAAAATCCCCCACGCCACGGAAAAACCGGTGAGGAACGTACGGAGTTTGTTCTTTTTGATCGTACTCCAAATCTCACGGAAGTTATCAAAGTCGAACATATCCTTTTCCTTTTTCTATGTTTTCAATCAAACCGTCTTTCACACGGATGATTTTTTCAGTCGCATCAGCTACGGATTGCTCGTGGGTAACGATCACCATAGTCATACCTTCTTTATTTACGTTACGCAAAAGCTCCATTACCTCTACCGTGGTAACACTGTCGAGAGCACCGGTAGGTTCGTCGGCCAGAATCACCTGCGGCCGGGCAATCAGGGCACGGGCAATAGCTACACGCTGCTTCTGTCCCCCGGACATTTCATTCGGCATATGCTCCGCCCAATCTTTCAGGCCGACCATATCGAGGTATTCCATTGCCATAGCATTTCTTTTCTTGCGGTTTATCCCCTGATAATATAAGGGAAGGGCGACATTCTCCATCGCATTTTTAAAAGAGATCAGATTGAACGACTGGAAAATAAAGCCGATCATCTGGTTACGAAGTTCAGCTGCACGGGTTTCGCTCAGGTTCTGAATCAATTGTCCATTCAAATGATAGGTACCGGTGTCGTAAGTATCTAATATCCCCAGTATATTCAATAGTGTCGATTTTCCCGACCCGGAAGCCCCCATGATGGAAACCATTTCCCCTTTTTCTATCTCCAGGTCTATACCTTTCAATACATGTAGCGGAGCACCATTGAAATACGTTTTGTTAATTCCTTTCAGCTGAATCATAATATCTGTCATTTCTTTTTATTATTAGACGTACACATTGCTAAAAATGTTACATGTTTAAGGAACTTTTTTTCATTTCTACGCAACAAATGTATGCTTATATAAGATACCTTGTATCGCAAGGTACTAATTTTTAATTCATATTAACTATTACTTTTATCGATATGTAAGAATACGTAAGTAAACACATCAATAAATAAACGACCTGATACTATTTATACTGCATATCCGCTAATATAAAAACAATGAGACTTTTTAAGAATTCTCTTTTTTAACATGAGGTTCAATCATTTTACTCCCTTGTTTATGAATAACTTATTGCTTTATTTATTATATTGGGAACGGAACAAATCAGCGGCTGATAATTATCGGCCGTATGGTTGACAATTATCAGCCAAGCGGCCAACGATTATCAACCATACGGCTGACGGTTATCAACAGCTGATTAGTCGCCATACTAATTTGGATTAGTATGTATAGTAATTGGGATTAGTACGCATAGTAAATAAAAATTCATCGAAATCCTTTTGTATATTTGTACCCGCCGAAACAACCAAAGCGGCGATTCCCGTGTTTTTATTACAGATCAACAAACAAGAAGAAGATTATGAGACTTACTTATATCTACCATAGCGGATTTGCCATCGAAGCGGAAGGATATGCCATCCTGATAGATTATTTCCAAGATACGGGAAAGACACCGGACACAGGCTTCGTTCACGACGAACTGCTTCACCGTCCCGGTACATTATATATATTATCGTCACATTTCCATCCCGACCATTTCAACCCGGAAATACTCGAATGGAAAAAGATAAAAAAGGATATCAAGTATATATTCTCCAAAGACATACTGAAAAGGCGCAGGGCTAAACCCGAAGATGCGTTATACCTGAAGAAGGGAGACGTGTTTGAGGATGAAAACATCCGCATCCAGGCATTCGGTTCTACCGATGTGGGTACTTCTTTCCTGATAGATTGTGAAGGGAAAAAACTTTTCCATGCAGGCGATCTGAATAATTGGCATTGGAAAGATGAATCGACACCTGCGGAAGTGGCCAAAGCAGAAGGCGACTACCTGCATGAACTGAATACACTGGCCGAAACGACCAATCATCTGCATCTGGCCATGTTTCCTGTCGATCCGCGTATCGGGACGGATTTTATGCGGGGAGCCCAGCAATTTGTCGACAGGATAAAGACAGACGTTTTAGTCCCCATGCATTTCTGGGAACGGCCGGCCGAAGTAATGGCTTTCGGCCCTTACGCCGAGTCGAAGGGCTGCCGTTATATCTTGTTGTCCGTACCCGGAGAAGGCACTGATTTTTAATTTATAAAGAAAACAATCATGGAAATTAAAAGTAAATTCGATCATTTCAACATCAATGTTCTCGACCTCGACAGAAGTATCGCTTTCTATAATAAGGCACTCGGGCTAAAAGAACATCACCGCAAAGAGGCACAGGACGGCTCTTTCGTCCTCGTTTACCTGACGGACGATCAGACGGGATTCCTGCTGGAACTGACCTGGCTGAAAGACCGCAACGCCCCCTACGAACTAGGAGACAACGAAAGTCATCTCTGCTTCCGTGTAGCTGGTGATTACGACGAAGTACGCAAATTCCATAAGGAAATGGACTGCGTATGTTATGAGAATACGGCTATGGGGCTATATTTCATCAACGATCCCGACGATTACTGGATCGAGGTTCTGCCAGCTAGATAAAAGACAGCATACCAATCATCTTGCACCAAAATTGTATCAGCCTTTTACCGGCAATACAATTTTGGTCAACCGTTCTTCATACGTCTGCTCCTTCTTCTTATAGTAAAATTCATAGGCCGTACCTTCGGGTTCATATCCCTTCTGCATGATCCAGGCCGTCATTTCCCCATATAGATAATCCATTTCATCATAATCGCCTTTGAACAGGCAATGGACTACTTTCGTTTCAGGGATGATGCGTGATTGCAGGCTCTCGTTACCTTCCATCCAGGTAGAAAGAGGGAAACAGATCTCTATATCCAGATTATGTATATCCAGATCCAGGTAATCGTAGTAAATAATAAAAGGGACATCGGTCATATATACTCCGGTCGGCCGGAGAAGTGACAGTGCGACTTCGCGTTTTTCGGCAAACAGCCGTTCCATATCTTTATAGCTGGCTTTCATGCGGGCCGATAAAACAGGCTGTTCCGCCCGGACCATGAGCCGTATATCTGAAACCTGTGGCATAGTGTTATTCATTAATGGGTTAAGAATTTACCAAAGGTAAAATAAACATTCAATGAAGCGGTACCAGAATGCAGAAAAAAACTGAAAATGACATATTTTGATCCAACCGACAAGTAATCTTTCATTTATTGTAATAGATGAAATAAAACATCATTACGCATTTTTTTTAAGAAAATCATTGCAGCTAACCATATTCCTCTTATATTTGCTTTCCAGAAAAACTCATTATTAATCATAAATATAAAATCATGGAGAAGCCTTATGTAGTAGGTATTGATATAGGCGGTACCAATACTGTTTTTGGAGTAGTAGATGCGAGAGGTACAATTTTGTACAGTGGATCAATCAAAACAGGTAAATATACTGATATCGATGAGTATGTATCAGAACTTGGTCAAGGTTTGCTACAAGTAATCGATCAGGCCGGTGGTCCCGACAAAATCAAAGGTGTAGGCGTAGGAGCTCCTAATGGTAACTTCTTCAACGGCTGTATCGAATTTGCCCCAAACCTTCCGTGGAAGGGTAAAATTCCTTTGGCTCAGTTGATCAGCGAACAAATCGGTGGTATTCCTGTAGCATTAACAAATGATGCCAACGCTGCTGCGATTGGTGAAATGACTTATGGTGCAGCTCGTGGTCTGAAAGACTTTATCGTAATCACACTGGGAACAGGGGTTGGTAGCGGTATCGTTATCGGTGGTAACCTGGTTTACGGACACGATGGATTTGCCGGTGAATTGGGTCACGTAATCATGCGTCGTAACAACGGACGTCCTTGCGGTTGCGGTCGTCAGGGATGTTTGGAAACGTATGCTTCGGCAACAGGTGTGGCTCGTACAGCCCGTGAATATCTGGAAATCCGTAAGGACGACAGTTTATTGCGCGAACTCGATCCGGACGAAATCACTTCAAAAGATGTATATGAAGCAGCTATGAAGAATGATAAGCTGGCTCTTGAAATCTTCGAATTCACAGGAAACATCCTGGGTGAAGCTTTTGCTGATGCTGTTGCATTCTCAAGCCCGGAAGCAATCATTCTGTTCGGCGGTCTGACCAAGGCAGGCGATCTGATCATGAATCCGATCAAACGTTCTATGGAAAAGAATATGCTGAAAGTATACGAAGGTAAAACTAAACTGCTTTTCTCTCAATTGAAAGAAAGCGATGCAGCTGTACTCGGTGCCAGCGCATTAGGTTGGGAAGTAAAAGAGTAATCGTATTTCAACGGGGTTCGGCCCCAGATCGAGGGCGGCTTCAGGCCGCCCTTATTTGTTTATATACATTATATATATATTAATAATATGAGTCATCCTTTACATCAGTTTATCTATTGTCCGAAATGTGGTGCCAAAACATTCGTCGAACGTAACGAGAAGGCCAAAATGTGTACCACTTGCGGTTTCGTCTATTATTTTAACCCCTCATCGGCAGTAGCCTGTTTTATCCGTAACGCAGCCGGGGAAGTTTTATTGGTACGTCGTGCGAAGGATCCGGCCAAAGGAACACTCGATTTGCCGGGAGGTTTTGTCGACATGCATGAATCGGCTGAAGAAGCAGCACATCGCGAAGTGAAAGAAGAAACAGGACTGGATATCACCGAATGCTGTTACCTGTTTTCTATTCCTAACCTTTATCCATATTGCGGTTTTGAAGTACACACGATAGATATGTTTTTCGAATGCCATGTAGAAAACTTCAACAACGCTCATGCAGAAGACGATGCAGCTGAAATTGTTATTTTGAAAGAGGAAGAGCTGAAAGCGGATGACTTCGGATTGATATCAATAAAGAAAGCAATTGAAATTTACAAAGAAAACAATCGTTAACTTCCATCTTTTTATCTATCAATTGACAATTAGGGGACGAAATATTTCGTCCTTCTTATTTTCCGTATTACAATTTCTCTACCACATCCTACTTATTGTTTTTTTATAAAAAAGAAGATACATAACCCTAAAAAAAGCCATAGTTCTAAAAGAACTATGGTGTGATGTAAGCAGAAAACATCTAATTATCAATAGTATTCTATTGGTTAAGTAAGGTTAAAAGCTTTTTTTTATAACATTGGTTCATATGAATTACTTTCTGTTTATCTATCTGGCATTAATAAATATTGTTTAATATGAATAGGAGGATATTACGATTAACATACAAATTTATAATGATATCAAAATGTACAATATGAATATAATCAAAGGATAAGATTTGTAGTCAGATTGAATGCTGATTATTTTCTTTGTTATTGTTGAAGTTGTTAAAAACAAAGCATAATATATCTTTTTTTGACGTAAAATAACAGTGTTTGATAATTTATTAATATATTTGCGCCGGATATTTAGTACGGAGTTCTTTTAGAACTAAGATCAAAAACATCAATAAACGTCAAATCTAAAGCAACTCCACTAACACTAGTATTATTATCAATAAACTCATTAATTATGTTGAAACACTTCAAACCTGTCAGCTTAATTCTTGTCGCAGGAGCAATAACACTTCCTACAAGTGTATATGCAGACTTAGCGCCAGAAAAGCACGAAACTGCTATTACCCAACAAAGTGGTAAAGTAAGCGGTGTTGTAGAAGATGATTTCGGACCTGTTGCCGGAGCATCAGTAGTGATCAAAGGAACCACTCACGGTAGTATTACCGATATGGATGGTAAATTCAACCTGGAAGGAGTAAAAAAGGGAGACATTATCCAGATTTCTTTTATCGGATATGCTACTCAGGAAGTCACCTACACTGGCCAATCTTCATTAAACATTAAACTAGCAGAAGACACTCAGAAGCTGGACGAAGTTGTCGTAACAGCTTTGGGTATCAAGAAAGATGCCAAGAAATTAGGTTATGCCGTAAGTAATGTATCATCTGAAGAATTAACCAGAACTGGCGGTTCAAACATCGCAACCGGACTTTACGGTAAAGCTACCGGTGTACGTATTCAGGCTGCTCCTGGTGGCGGTACATCAGCGGTATCTATCTCCGTTCGTGGTCTTTCTTCTATCACGGGTAATACTCAACCGCTGATCATCATGGACGGTGTACCTCTTCACAACAGTAACACCAACAATGATGGTTACTGGGGTAACCAGCGTATCAACTCCAACGGTATGGTAGATATCAACCCCGAAGATGTCGAAAACATCTCTATCCTGAAAGGAGCTGCCGCTTCTGCCCTGTACGGATCGGAAGCTGCCAACGGTGTTGTGATGATTACTACCAAAAAAGCTAAAGCCGGTTCAGGTACTCAGATTGACTTCAGTGCAAATGTAAGTTTCGACAAAGTGGCTTATATGCCTGAAATACAAAAGGAATACGGTCCGGGTTACGATAACTCACAATTAGGAAACGATAGTCAAGAAGCTTTAACTGGTTTCCGTCAGTTACGTGTAGACCGCAACGGTAACGCAATTGTTACGCCGAACCGTGAAACTTATTATTCGTGGGGGGCTAAATATGATCCCAGCAAAATGGTTACTTACTTTGACGGTACACAGCGTGCATTCGCACCGATTGACAACAACCAATGGGCAGATATCTTCCGTACCGGTGTAAACCAAACTTACAACCTATCGTTGACCAACAGTTCCGAGAAAAACAACGTACGTTTCTCATACACTTACAACGATGTAAAAGCTATGCAGCTCAACTCTAACAACCATAAGCATAATTTCAACTTAAACGGTACATTCAATGTAACCAATACCATCAAGTTGAACTACACGGCCACTTATCAGAACCAGTTCATTAAGAACCGCCCGTATCGTATCAGCCGTTTAACCAACAACTTCAGTGGTATGTTCGGTGGCTTCACCGATGTTGCTTACATACGCGACCATACAGTAACAAGCCTTGGTTATCAAAACAGCACATCATCGTATAACGGTGGAACAAGCGATACATTAACACCAGACGAACAATTCCTTTATACCCCAATGGGATCTACCTCATTAATGAGTGAATACTTCTGGAACATTATGGGTAAAGAACAGTTGGAAGAACACCAGCGTTTCATCGGTGCAGTCAACCCGACTTGGGAAATCATCCCTGGATTAACATTGAACGGTCGTGTAGCAGCCGACTTGACTGTTGACAAGATTGAAAACAAAAACCGTGCAGAAAACGCACATGTATTCTCTACCAACGGTCAGTATAGCGACTCTTATGGATTAAATAACAGCCGCTACCAGATTGTTTATAGCGATGTGATGTTGATGTTCGATAGAACATTCAATGAGCTTCATAATGTAACAGCCAACCTAGGTTGGACAGCTCGCCAGGAATCTTATTACAAATCGGATGTTAGCACCAGCCAAGGTCTGACACAAGAAAACTGGTTCCACTTGAACGCCTCTGTCGGCACAAAGAATGCAAGTATGACCAAACAAGATTTGCTTAAAACAGGTGCTTTCCTGACTGCCAGCTACGGCTACAACGGCTGGGGATTTCTGGAAGGTTCTATCCGCCAGGAAAAGACCTCTACCCTGAAGAAAGGCAACAATTCATTCTGGTATCCTTCTGCCAGCGCCAGCGTACTCTATACGGAATTACTTAAAGACCAAATGCCAACTTGGTGGAACTATGGTAAAGTACGCGCTTCTTATGGTATTGTAGGTAATGCCCCTGAACTTTATCGCGCCGTTTTGGCATTCAAACAAGAATCATTGCTGAGAGGATCTACTTACAGTTATAATTACATTGATAAGAGTATCGGTAATGAAAGTATCAAGCCGGAAACCAAGTATGAATTTGAAATCGGTTTGGAAAACAAATTCTTTGGAAACCGCTTAGGCATGGAATTCAACTTCTATAGCAATACCATCAAAGACCAGATTCTTCAAACGACCAGTGCCGCTTCTATGGGTGCACAGAGCATGTTGATGAATGTAGGTGAGTTGAGCAACAAGGGTGTTGAATTTAGCGTATACGGTACTCCTATTGAAAACAAAGATTGGAAATGGGATCTGCGTGCAAATGTAGCTTGGAACAAAAATACAGTAAAAAAGTTAGCTGATGGTTTGGATGTATTAAATCACTCGGATATTGATGGTGGTGCAGCCTCGCTTGAATCACATGTAGGCGAATCTATGGGTGACTGGTATACTTATACTTGGAAAACAGACGAAAACGGCAATTACATCGTAGGCAGCAACGGTTTGTATATAACCGATACATCCGAACGTCACAAAGTAGGTAACGCCATGCCAAAAGTTACCGGAGGTTTCGGTACAAGTTTAAGCTATAAGAACTTTACTTTGGATATGGCCTTCGACTTCCGTTTTGGTGGCGATGTATTGAACACACCTTGGCAATACATGATGGCTGTAGGTAATATTACCGACGCCGTAGGTGTTCGCGACCATTCCACAGGAGGTTTATTCTACTACTGCGACACAGAAAAAATGGACGACAAAGGTTCTATCCATATCGTTAACCCAAGTGAAGTAAGCAACTACAAACGAGGTGAAACGATGATAAACGGTCACTATGTTTGGGACAACGGTTTGATCTTGCCGGGTGTAAAAGAAGACGGCACACCAAACGACATCATTGTAACTCAAATGGAAGCAAACGTCAGCCAATATGGTTGGGGTACAGGCGCCAGCATGAGTTATCAGGATGCTATCCAAAAGAACAGCTACATCAAATGTCGTGAAATCAGCCTGGGTTATACACTGCCGAAAGACTTGACCAAGAAGTTTGCTTGCAATAACCTGATGGTTTCAGCTTTCGTACGTAACCCGTTCTATGTATATCGCACATTAAAATTGTTCGACTCTGAAACAACAGACGGTACAAACTGGATTTATCAGGCACAATTAGGCGGTTCAACGGCCAGTGCACGCACATTCGGTTTCTCTGTTCGTGCAAACTTCTAATTTACATTTTATTAAATCAGATTAAAAAGAAGAATTTATGAAAAAGATATTTTCATTGTTAGCAGGAGGAATCGCACTAGTATCGCTTGCCTCATCATGCGCCGATTCAGCGTATGATGATAAGTACGCAGATCCTTCTCAAACAACAACAGTAGGTGTACCTCAGGTATTTACCGCCGTAATGTTTAAAGGGAACACCTGGATGAACCCGATTTATTATCGTCATTGGGTACAATCAACCACCTCAGGTCTGTTCTCCGGAGTTATCGGTACAACCAATTCGCGTGCTCGCTATATGGGTTCCGGTGAAGGACGTTACAATGATCGTTGGAAAGAATTTTACGATATGCTAACCCAACAGCGTTTGTTAGAATATACTTATGAAAATCTTTCCGAAACAGAAAAGCCCTCAAACATTGTATTCTATTATCTGGGTCGCACACTGGTTGAATCACAATTACATGAAATGTTGTCCATATTCGGAGATGTACCTTTCAACGGTGCAGGTACACTTTGGAGAGATGGCGATTACAATGCAGCCAAAGAAAAATGCGTTTATGATGACGATGTAGCACTTTATAAGCAGATCCTTGTCGACCTGAAAGAAGTCGGCGACTATTTTGCCAGTGGCAATGTAAACCAGATTGGTCTTACCTCATTAAGCCGTCAAGACTACACGATCGCGGCCGGTGATGCTACATTATGGCGCAAATATGTCAACTCACTCCGTCTGCGTATTGCTCTTCATTTGTCTACTGCCGGCGATTGCACAGCAGAAGCCCATGCTGCCATTGCCGAAATCCTGAACAATCCGGGACAGTATCCGCTGATTGACAACAATACGGAAAATATGGGTGTGACAGCCAATACCCAGAAGGACGATTTCAATTTCGGTAAAAGTTTCTCACAAGCGCTTCGCTCAGGTGGTATGGCTGCTTGTTCACAGACTATTCTGGATGCTATGAACTTGCCGACAAACGGTTTACCTGACGAAAATACCGACCCACGTCTGGAAGTTATGTACGATTGCAACCCCGATGGACAATACATCGCTTATGATGTCATGATGACCGAGGCTGAAATCACAACCTTGAAAGACCAAAAACAGAAAGAGTATGTAGAAAGAGGTATGACACAAGCCAATTATTTCTGTGAAATCGACACAATCGCTGCCGCCGGTTGGGCTACATATCAAGGAAACGAAAACATATTCGGCCTATGGTTAAGTGCAGCCGAAGTAAGTTTCAGCAAAGCCGAAGCTTATTTGATGGGATATGGCGTGAGTACCGATACCAACAAGGCGAAAGCAAACTTCATTGAAGGAGTGAAACAGTCTACCGAATACTATTGGGACATGAAGGAAACCAGCTCGCTTCATAAAGAAGGCAACGATAGCTACAGAGGATTCCGTCCATTGGTTAGACCAACAAACGATGCTATTGCAGCCTACGCCGAAAGCATCTGGAAACCGACCCAGGAGGTTATCTGCACGCAGTTATGGCTGAACTTCGGCTTCATGAACAAGCTGGAAGCATGGAACGTAGTACGCCGTACAGGTTATCCTGTAGTTGAATTTGCAACAGATAACCAGGTATCTGGTTTCCCTACTCCTCCTAACCGTTTGCCTTATCCAAACGATGAGTTGACTTACAACAGCGAAAACTGCCAGGCAGCTATCGCTAAAAACTATGAAGAGCCAAGTGGTTATTACACCAACCTCTTCTGGGCTAAGAAAACTTATTATAAGATGGTTAGATAATCAACAAAAATATCTCCACACAATTATATAAAACATAATTGATGGTAAATGTGGAAACCGAAACCGCCCCGAAGTGATTCGCGGCGGTTTTTATTTATATACTATAATTAGCGTTGTTCATCATACACCCCGAACTCAGCAATTGAAGCCTGCCCATTGGTGATCTCTATTTCTATTTTGACTTTGTTTCCCCAAACACGGTCAAAACGATGCACTTTAACTTTATCAGCCTTATCTCCCGAACAGATCTCTTTCCAGATACCATCCGTTTCATATAATAAGCGATACCGTTGTATACTTCCCTGAAGATCGGTTATTGTTATCATATTGAAAGAATGGCATTTATCCAGATCCACTTCCAACCAGGGGGTTGCTACAGCCTTGTTCGACCGCCAACTGGTTGTAAAATCATCGTCATTTCCAAAATCCATGATCCACATATCCTCACTCCAACTGGAATCAGCCGGTTTACCTTTGGCTATATTCGTTGCAATTATTGGGGCATCATAAGCCGGAAGTTGGGGTACGGCTACATCATCTTTCCAGAGTTCTCCGATCTTCTTCAATCCCTCAACAGCATTCGGATCGATCAGGCCGTCACGGTTAGGAGCCACATTCAATATAAAATTGCAATAAGCCTGATTGAATGGTTCCAGATTATCCTTTACAATCGTAACGGGATCTTTTACAGGCGATACCGGAAAGTTTTCTTTCCAGAACCAGCTCTTATTGATCGGTAAGCAAGATAAAGCGGGTAGTTGGTTCGTCTCTTTTGAAATATGCTGTCCGGCATTCTGCTCATACGACTTTATATCTGTGTAGAACAAGGCATCCTTCGGATACTTGGCGGCATTCAGATCCATCACCAGGCAATTGGGCTGAAGTCTTTTTATCAACCGGTACACTTCCTCAAACGGTATTGTCTCATAGGAGATACGCGACCAGGGAGCGTCCCATCCATCGATAATGATTGCGGTTATCTCCCCGTAGTTGGTAAGAAG
Source organism: Parabacteroides sp. HGS0025 (assembly GCF_000969845.1). Lineage (NCBI taxonomy): Bacteria > Pseudomonadati > Bacteroidota > Bacteroidia > Bacteroidales > Tannerellaceae > Parabacteroides > Parabacteroides sp. HGS0025. The sequence goes on along the minus strand of NZ_KQ033902.1, from coordinate 744,878 downwards.
TTCCGTTAACTGCTCTTTGACCATTTCGACATGGGCTTTAGTGATAAAGCCGGGACGCAGTTTATGATGAGTATCGAGTATGGAATAATAAAGCATCGTTTTCAGTCCTTCCTTACGGAATGCTTCGGTATATTCTTTTACGACATCACGTTTGAGCGGACTATTCATCACATTATAACCGGTCGTTTTCGTATCCCAGATACAGAAACCACTGTGGTGCTTGGTCGTCAGGCATCCGTAACGCATCTTAGCGGCTTTCGCAGCTTTGGCCCACTGCCCGCAATCCAGCTTCACCGGATTAAAAATGGCCGGACTCGCTTCCGGATCCGCCCAGTCGTCATCCATAAACGTAGGGATATTGAAGTGGATAAACATACCGAACTTCAGGTCGACAAATTGTTGTTGCAGATTTCTTAGATTCGTATCCCGGCTATCCGGACGGGCATTTGCCTGTTGCACTCCCAACCAGCTCCAGATCAGCAATCCGGCAAAGATCTGTAAATAAAACTTCATACGCATTAAATTTAATTCTAAATTAATAATCTGTTTTGAAGCAACATGACCAGCCCCCACAAGGCCGGTCATATTGCTTCAATTATTTCTAATAACCATCATTCTGTTTCAGGTTCTTGTTATTCTTGATCTCGTTGGTCGGGATCGGGAATAACAGTTCCCGTTCGCTCAGAGCCGGCCCGTAAGTGAATTTATGGCCAACATAGTTATCAAACTTTCCGGTTGTCAGATTCAGCACCTTGCGGGTACGAGCCATATCAAACCATATCTTATTTTCAAAAGACAGTTCATGATAACGTTCTTTCCAGACTGCATGGCGAAACTCATCCTGCGACAAGCCGCTAAGACCTTTCAGGTTTGCCCGCTGCCGCACCTGGTTCACGCAGGAATATGCATCGGCTGAAGGACTTCCATCGGCTTCATTCTGTGCTTCGGCATACATTAATAATACGTCTGCATAGCGAAGCAACGGATAATTCAGACTGCTTTTCGCCGTATTCAGGTTCGCATCCATATCGAAGAACTTAAAGATATGATAAGCACCGAACTTAACGATCTCTTCCCTGTTCGCATTCGAAGTAAACTGGGTATAATAGAATTCGCCTTCCTCTGTCCGCTTATCTCCTTTTTCATAGGTATTAATAAATTCATCCAGTACGACTATCGAACCTGTTTCAGTCGAGTAGTAGGAAATATCCATATTATAAGGCAAATATAAGCTTTGGAACGGACTTTCCACTATTCCCGACTGATATTGGATCATAAAAAGATGTTCCCCCTTATTTTCCATTTCAATATTATGCAGATCGCCGTAGGAAGAAAACAGCTTGTAACTACCGTTATCTATCACTTCCTTCGCCTTGGATGCAGCCAGCGAGTAATATTCCTTCCCCTTTTCCAATGGATAACCGGCCATTGTCAGATAGACGTTTGCCAACACAGACTTAATAGTAGCCATTGTTACTTTGCCACTTTCATCTACCCAGGGCAACTCTGATTTTTCAGCTTCCTTCAAGTCGGAGATGATCTGGTTATAAACATCCTCAACAGAAGCCTGCTGCGGATATAATTCGGGAGAAGAAGCATCTACCGGTACCAGAACCAAAGGTATCGACCCGAACAGACGAACCAGGTTAAAATAGTTATACGCCCGGAGAAAATAAGCCTCACCCAGACATTTTTTCTTTGTACTGTTATCCATTTCTATACCGGGTATATAGGTAATTGCCAGATTCGCATTCGCTATTGCACGGTAAGTATAGTTCCACCAGCTCTTGCTGTATTCGTTGTCGGAGTTATTCACCACCAGTCGGATATTATTGATGTTGACATTCTGGCTCACTTTCGTTCCGGCAAGTCCGGTCTGGAAATCGGTCATGAAATAAGGGTTACCGCCATAGTCGCCATTGGCCGAATATCTTAAATCCTGATAAATCGAATTCACTACGCTGCGGGCGTGTTCTGCCGTTCTGAAATAATTCTGCTGGGTAAAATTAGACGGGTTCGATTCATCCAGAAAGTCTGTACAACTACTACACCCCAGAACCAGCGATACTATCAATAGTGCATATCTTGTTTTCATAACTTAATCGTATTTAGAATTAAAAACTAACATTCAGCCCGATGGTAAACGTACGTGGTTTCGGATAACCGAATACAGTTATACCCTGGGCAAAGGTTTGTGTGGCATCGGATACTTCCGGATCATAACCATTGTACTTCGTGATCAGGAAGAAGTTCTGCACACTACCGTATATCCTCAGGTATTTTACATAAAACTTATTGGTCAGTTCCGAAGGGAATGTATATCCCACTACCAGGTTCTTACCACGCAGGAACGAGCCGTCTTCTATAAAATGAGAGTCGATATTCGTTGTATATCCAGCACCGGTCGGCCTGATCTGGGCAATCATCGTATTCTGGTTTTCAGGCGTCCAGGCATTCAGCACGGTCTTGTAGCTGTTGGCTATACCTGTACGGTCTTCTGCCGAGTGTTTAGAAATATCCATTACATCGTTGCCAAACATATATTGCAGGTCGACAACCAGGTCGAAGTTTTTATAACGGAACGAGTTGGAGAATGTTCCGTAACCGTCGGGAATACCCTTACCGATGATCATACGGTCGAGGTCATTGATCTGTCCGTCGTTATTCCTGTCCCAAAGTTTCAGGTCACCCGGGCGAAGGTTATATTTAGCAGCTTCCGCAGCTTCGTCCGTACTCCAGGTACCCAGGCGTTTGTAGCCGTAGAAAGAACCTACCGGTTCACCTACACGGATGATATTATTGCTGGACGACAAAATGTCCGGCCCCGGATAAATATCATCGCCACCTTCGCTCAATGCCAAGACCTTGTTCTTATTGAAGGAGATATTGAAAGTCGACTCCCATGTAAAGTTCTCATTCCGGATATTCACCGTATTGATAGAAAACTCGAAACCTTTATTACTCATGCTACCGATATTCTTTGTGATAGAAGTAAAACCGCTGGAAGCCGGCACCGGTGCATTCAGCAACATATCCGTCGTTTTCTTATAATATACATCCATTTCCAGGTTGATCCGGTTATCGAGCAAACCGATATCCAACCCTGCATTCACCTGAGAAGTCTTTTCCCATTTCAAATCCGGGTTAGCTAATGAGGAGACTCCAATACCGGAAGCTTTGGAACTACCGAATACAGTCGTGTAATTTCCTAAACTTCCCTGCGAAGCATAAGCACCCGTTTCCGAGTTACCGGTCAAACCATAACTGGCTCTCAGTTTCATGTTGGAGATCGCCGTTACCGGTTTTAAGAATGCTTCTTCAGAGATACGCCAGGCAGCACCTACAGACGGGAAGAACGCATACCTGTTCGACTGGCCGAATTTGGAAGAACCATCCAGACGAGCCGTTGCCGTCAGTAGATATTTACTTTTAAAGCCGTAATTCACACGTGCAAAATAAGAGTTCAAACCATAGGCGTTTGCACTGGAAGCAGCCGTAGGAGAAGTTCCTATTCCCAGGTTATTGTACTGGAAGAAGTCATCTTCGAAACCAGTTGCAGAGGCTGTAGCCGATGCGTTATCGACATGCTGCCAGGACAGACCGACCATACCGGTAAACGAATGCATACGGGCAAACTCTTTATTATAAGTCAGGTAGTTCTCAAACTGCCAGGAGTTATTTCTGTTATTCACGACAGAAGCACTACCATTTGGAGAAGAGATCCAAATCAACTGACGGCCACCATAGTAACCGGATTTCTGATTAATAATATTAGCTCCTAATACCGAACGGAATTCCAGACCGGGCATCAATGTAATGTTAGCATACACATTACCCAGCATTGTCTGTGTCTCCATGGTGTAGTTACGGTCTTTTGCTACCTGTACGGGGCTGTTGCCACCTTCCATTCCCGGATAATCGTTATTTCCGGCGAAAGTACCATCCTCATAGCGAACCGGAAGGAAAGGCAACGCCTCTACTATCTGGCGTCCAACGGTTATACCGCCATCGCCCATAGAGTCGGTCTGGCGTTCCTGTTGGTAAGCGTAACTTAAGCTACCTCCTACCTTCAACCATTTGGTCAGTTCGCTATCCATAAAGAAACGGGCGGAATAGCGTTTCAGATAAGACTCGATGATCAAACCGTCTTCTCCTCTGAATCCGACAGACAGGCCGTAGCTATCGCCCCCCTTCGTATTGGACACAGATATCTGGTGAGTCTGGGAGAAGGCATTCCGTATCGTTTCATCCTGCCAATCGGTATCATACAACGGCCGGCCGTTTGAATCGAACAACCTCGGATCGGTTCTTTTCAGTTTCGGATCCTTATAACTGCCATTCTTCCATCCATCAGGATCAAACTTCTGTGCATTGGCATAGGCCAGTTCTTCCAGTTGTAAAAACTCCGAAGCATTCAGGACATCCAGTTTCTTAGGAAGGACACCTATACCGAAGTCTGTATCGTAACGGATGGTTGTTCCCATCCCTTCACCTTTCTTGGTGGTAATCAGGATCACACCGTTGGCTCCGCGTGCACCGTAGATGGCTGTTGCAGATGCATCTTTCAAAACCTCTACCGATTTGATATCATTCGGGTTCAGGTAATCGATCGGAGAAGTTCCGTTCGTCAATGTACTGACGTTCAATATAACACCGTCCACAACATAGAGCGGATCATTCGTTACGCTGATGGAAGAATTACCACGGATACGAATAGAAGCGCGTCCGCCCGGACGGCCTGAGTTGGTGGAGATATTCACACCGGAAACCCTACCCGACAAAGCCTGTCCGAAAGAGGTAACCGTACGTTGTGCCAAAGCATCTTCCTTGACGGAACCGGATGCTCCCGTCAGGTCACTTTTCTTCATCGTACCGTAACCCACCACAACGATCTCGTCAATATTCTGAGTATCTTCCTGTAAAGTGATCTTTAGAATCGATTTATTCCTGGTACTTATTTCCTGCGACAAGTAACCGATATACGAAACTACCAACGTGGCATTATCCGGTATCTCGAAAGCAAACTTCCCGTCTACATCTGTCATATTCCCGATAGTCGTGCCTTTTACCAATACATTCGCTCCGATAACGGGTTCTCCATTGCCGTCGACCACAACACCTGATATCCGGCGACCGGCCTGCTGCTGTTGCTGCAGTGCGATAATATTATTTTCCTTCGAGGATAAAACGATATGGTTTCCCTGGATCATATACTCGATGTTCGTATCCTCGAACAATTCGTCCAACACCTGGCTTACCTGTTTATCCTTTACTTTTACGGAAACTTTACGATTTACATCGATCTGGTTGTTATACACAAAGAGATACTCTGTCTGTTTCTCTATTTCAGAGAATATCTTGTTTAACTGCGTACTGGATTTACTGATGCTTACCCGCATATTCTGCGAATGAGTTGTAGAAGCGAACGAACAAAATATACAGACTAATAACAGGAATGTAGTTATTCGCATAATTCTGAATAGTTGTTTAAGGTTGGGACTTTTTAGGCAATAATGTCCCTGTAAAGTATTTTTTTTCATACATTTGTTGTTTCAAAGTAATACAATTTAATGAATTGTGTTATAGATTCTTGCCGGTTGATGCGTCACCATCAGCCGGCATTTTCGTTAACAAGGATTTTTTATGTCATAGGCAAACAAGATTAAAAGGTTAATACTAAATTGGATCAGTTTATATAAACGATATGATTCTCACGATCCCGTTGATAGGTAAAATGAATATTCTTCTGCAACAGGCTCAGTGCGTAATCCACTCCATCCGTTTGTTTGAATTTACCGGTATACAGATATTGAGTGACTTTCTGATTGTTAACTACAATAGTCAGGCCATAAAACTTTTCAAAGTCTTCCATAACCACTTTGAAAGGCTCGTCAACAAAGCAGATCAGGCCTTCTTTCCAACGGTACCGCTCATAGTTACTGACTTTTTGTGTCAGTAGCTTCCCGTTTGACCGATATACCTTATTATTAGGCTTCAGCGAAACGGCCTGTGTCGGATCGTCGAGCATCGAGACCTTTACACTTCCTTCCATCAACACCGTTTCAAATTTATCCCGGGAAGAATAAGCATCTATATTAAACTTGGTACCCAGTACCTCGACACTACATTCTTTGGTATTAACGATAAATGGCCTTTTCGAATCTTTTGCAACGTTGAAATAGGCTTCTCCATCCAGCTTAACCTGACGGTTTTCCTTATTGAAGGATACCGGATATTGTATAGTGGTCTGGGCATTCAGCCAGATATTACTGCCGTCAGGCAAGGTCACGTTTACGCATTGACCGGCCGGAACCGATATGGTCTGCATAGCGATCGGCCCTTCCGTTTTTTCCGATTGCCAGAAGTAACCGAGGCCAAAGGCAACGACAATCATTGCAGCAACTCTCAGGAACCGGGCAATACCACGGCGCAGGAAATATTGCTGTCTGCCGGCCTGTTGCTGTACCTGTTTATCCTCCCCATGCAATAAGACGGCATTATAAAGCTTCCGCTCTTTCAAAAGAAATTGCTTATTGCCCGGATCTGATTCCATCCAGTGCATGATTGCTTCTTTCTCCTCCAGCGTAGCCGCTCCGGCAAAAAATTTATGTAATAATTCTTTTTCCATTTTTCCTGTTTCTGTCTATATAGAAATCGGGAGAAGGAAGTGCCTAGTTAAAAAATAAAAAAAGTCACAATTGGTAGAGTAAAAAGGGAAGCAACACATAATAATCCTTGAGATTGACGCGCAAAGCTGATAATGCTTTAGCGATATGGTATTCTACTCCTTTCGCGGTCATATTCATTTCCTCGGCTATCTCTTTGCGGGTTTTGTTGGCAACCCTGCTCATGATGAAAATACGGCGGGTCTGTTCCGGCAACTGCTCCAAAGTCCGGTTGACTATTTCTTTTATTTCATTGGTGAAAAGCTCTGTCGGTTCACAGACTTCCAGGGAAGATATTTGAATGTTCAATTCCCATTCGGCCACATTCCTGATCCGCTGAGATACATCTTCCTGAAGCTGTTTACGCTTCAGGTGGTTCAGGCATTTATGCTTAACCAATGTCAGGATATAGGCAGGAATATTGGAGTCTTCACGCAGGATATCCCTCACTTCCCAGTAATCCATAAAAGCTTCCATTACAAAGTCTTCGGCCACTGTCAAATCTTGCACATACGAATTTGCAAAGCTGATAAAGCGGCTTTTATAATCTTCAAATAGCTGATTTAATTTCTTTATGTCTTCCGATCCCTTCATTATGCCTTTTCATTCGTAGAAAGCGTAAATATAGAACATTTTTTATTCTTCTTTAGTAAATAACGTCTCTCTTTTTATCTGGACCGATTTGTTTATGAAATCAAATATTAATTCTTTTTGTTAATAACTTACTAAGCATTTGTATGTTATTCTTTATATTTGCAACTTAGAACTAACAGAGACTGTTTAATATCTGTACATTAAAGCGAAGGAGTGATGAAAAGAATACTTATTCCACTGTGCCTGGTGGTAGGAAGTCATGTGGCTAGCGGGCAACGGTCGTACCAGTTTGAGGCACCGGACCGATTGTTCTTAGAAGGTAAAGAATTGTTTAGTTTAAAGAATTATCCGGGTTGCATCGATAAGCTGGAAGCTTACAAGCAGCATTCGAAAGATGCCGACCTGATCCAGGAAGCCAACTATATGATCGTATATGCGGCTTATGAGCAGGGACGACCTAATGCCGACCAACTACTGAAAGATTACCTGGAAGACTATCCGGCATCACGCCATAGTGACGAGGTGAACTTCCTGATCGGTTCGGTTCATTTCGGACGTGGCGAATATCAGAAGGCCATCTTCTGGTTCAATGAGTCGAACATCGACATGCTGAGTCCGGAACAACAGGAGACTTACAGTTTCCGCCTGGCCTACTCACTGCTGCAAAACGGGGAAATGGACAAAGCGAGAGGATACTTCTCACGTATCCAGCAGGTCGGGACACAGTACCGCGAAGCAGCCACCTACTATGTGGCTTATATCGATTACGCTACCGGCAAGTACAACAATGCACTGGTCGAATTCAGCCGCCTGAAAGAGATGCCTGACTACCGCGAACAGTCATTATATTACATCACGCAGATATACTTTATACAGAACAAATACGACAAGGTGATCAGCGAAGGGGAAGAGCTTCTCTCCTCTTATCCGAACAGCAAGAATAACAGCGAACTCTACCGCGTCCTGGGTAACTCTTACTATCATCTGGGAAATCAGGACAAGGCGATCAACATGTTAAGCAAATATGTATCGTCTACCGACAGCCCGTTGCGGGGCGACCTGTATATCCTCGGTGTTTGCTATTATAATAAAGGTAACTACAACAGCGCAGTCAATGCCCTGTCGCAGACCGTCCGCCAGGATGATGCACTCACCCAGAATGCCTATCTCTATCTCGGACAATGTTATCTGAAGCTGAACGACAAGAACAACGCCCGTATGGCATTCGAAGCGGCAGCTACTTCTTCGTTCGACAAACAGATCAAGGAAACGGCCATGTTCAACTACGCCCTCCTGATCCATGAGACAGCTTTCACCGGCTTCGGTGAATCGGTTACGATTTTCGAGGACTTCCTGAATGACTTCCCCAACTCCCAATATGCGGACAAGGTGAACGATTACCTGGTGGAAGTCTATTTAACGACAAAGAACTATCAGGCTGCCCTGAACTCTATCAATAAGATCAACCGTCCGAGCACCAAGATACTGGAAGCCAAGCAGGACATTTTGTTCCAGCTCGGTACACAAGCATTCACCAATATGAAACTGGACGATGCGGTAGACCTGTTCACCCAGGCTATCAATCTGGGTTCTTATAATATGGAATCGCGCAACGATGCTTACTTCTGGCGCGGAGAGTCTTACTACCGCCAGGGTGAATACCAGAAAGCTATTTCAGATTACCGTACGTATCTGAACAATACCCGTCAACGCAATACGGATATGTATGCCCTGGCTCATTACAACCTGGGTTACTGCTACTTCAAACAGAAACAATACGGAGAAGCCCAAAACCGCTTCCGCCAATATATCGACCTGGAAAGCAACCAGAATGCTCCGGCTCTGGCAGATGCCTACAACCGTGTAGGCGACTGTCTGTATCAGAACCGCCAGTTCGCACAGGCCGAAGAAAATTATTCGCGTGCCGCACAACTGCAACCTTCCGCCGGAGATTATTCAGTCTACCAGAAAGGCTTCCTGCTGGGCTTGCAGAAAGATTATAAAGGAAAGATCAATATGATGGATCGCCTGATCCGCGACTATCCCGAATCGCAATATGTAGATGATGCCCTTTTCGAAAAAGGACGTTCTTATGTATTGCTGGATAACAGTTCGCAGGCTGCCAAAGCGTTTGAAACATTAGTGCAAGAGTTCCCGCAAAGCAGTCTGGCACGTAAAGCCGGTATCCAGCTGGGTCTGCTCTACTTCAACGACAACCAGCCGGAGAAAGCGGCCGATGCCTATAAAAAGGTGATCAGCAATTATCCGGGAAGCGAAGAAGCCAGAGTGGCGCTGCAAGACTTGAAATCGGTCTACATCGACCTGAACGATATCAATGCGTATGCCAACTATGTAAACTCCCTGGGTGGCAATGTCCGCTTGGAAGTAGGCGAACAGGATTCACTGACTTATATTGCTGCCGAGAAACTGTTCAACCGTGGTAACAACGAAGAAGCACGCCGCAGCCTGATCAACTATTTGCAGACATTCCCGGAAGGTGCCTTCAGTTCGAATGCGAACTATTACCTGGCTAGCATTGCCTTCAGCAAGAAAGAATATGACGAAGCACTGCAGCGCTTCCAGTCGGTTATCGAAAGTGGCGACACGAAGTTCCTGGAAGAAGCGGTTGCACGTACGGCCGAAATGCAATATCTCACCAAAGATTTCCCGGCTGCACTGGAAAGCTTCAAGCGTTTGCAGGTCATTGCCGAAAATCCGGAAAACAAACTGGCTGCCCGTCTGGGTGTTATGCGTTGTGCCTTACAGACCGGACAACAGGAAGAAGCACAACTGGCCGCCAACGAGTTGCTGAAAGAATCGAAGCTATCACCCGAAGTGGAAGCGGAAGCACGTTACATCCGTGCCAAAGCTTATATCGACCATAAGCAGCCTGCAAAAGCTGTCGAAGACCTGAAAGTACTCAGCCAGGATACCCGTACCGTTCACGGTGCCGAAGCGAAGTATCTGCTGGCACAGTATTTCTACGATACGAAGGATGATAAGAACGCAGAAAAGATCCTGGAAGATTTCGCCAAGAACGGCACGCCTCATCAGTACTGGCTAGCACGCGGCTTTATCCTCTGGGCTGATATTTATATCCGCCAGGGAGACGACCTTCAGGCACGCGCTTATCTGAACAACCTGAAGAACAACTATAAGGGTGACGACGAAATTGCCGGCATGATAGAAGACAGATTAGGTAAACTAAAGCAATAATAGAATACAATGAAGACTATATATAATGTAAAAACACTGTGCGTCGTTGCTCTGTTGGGAACAGCTGCCACAGTCAATGCACAGGAAGATACTTCGAAGAAACAGAATCTTGATCGGGAAATGACGCTCGAACGCGAATACGATCCGTCGGTTCAGGATGCCAGTAAAGTCAACACCTTGCCGGTCATCAAGGAACCGACAGTGAAGAAGATGCCGATCGACTATGCCGGCTTCACGGTTCCGGCCGATCCGGAAAAGGAGATCAGCCTGCTTCCTTCGGGTAATATCATGACGGATATCCTCTACAACAAACGCCGCGGTTATTTCAACTTCGGTGCCGGTACGTATCTGAATCTGAATGGCGACCTGGGATACCACATCCTCAGCACAGACAAGGATCAGTTGAATATCTGGTTCTCGCACCGCTCCACCAATGGAAAGGTGAAATACCTGCAATATGACGAAAAGGTGAAAGCGAAACTGAACGATAACCTGGGAGGTCTCAACTTCAAGCACAACTTCGATAAGCTGGCATTGACGATGGGGGTTAAATACGGGTATTCGGGATTTAATTATTACGGCTTCCCGATGTATTCAAATCCAAGTTCAAGCACTATCCCTGAACTGTTGAGTGACATTGAAACAAACCAGGTAGCTCAGACGATCAAAGCGAACGTAGGTGTCGAATCGAAAGAAGATGCCCCGGTAGGCTATCTGCTGGATTTAGGCTATACCAATTTCTCTTATAAATATGGGAGGGGAGAACCTTTCGATGGCCCGACAGAAGGAACATTCAATCTTAATTTCGGATTAAATGCCGGCTTCGGAGGCAATCAAAGAGTCGGATTGGACGGAAATTTCCAGTATTTCAACTACAGTTTACCGAATGAAATGAAGATACCAGACGGAGAAAAAGCTAGATATTCCTACTATTTTGACAATTTTGCAGCTGCCACTTTAAGTCCTTATTATAAGATAGAAGGCGAGAACTGGCATGTCAAACTGGGAGTAAACGCAATGTTCTACAGTGGAGAACATAAAGAGTTCATGGCATCCCCCAATATTTCGGCTGACGTGGAAGTAGCAGACAAAACTGTACTATACCTGAGTGCTAACGGCAAATTGAAGTCAAACAGCATGTATGACTTGTTCCAGGTAAACCGTTATACTTCTCCAATTTCCAGAATAACTCCTTCGCGTAACTGGTTGGACGGAATACTGGGGATCAGGAGCGGCGTAGCACCGGGGTTCTGGTTCGATGTTTTCGGAGGATATAAGATCACAAGTGACGATTATTTCTATGTTCCGGCATTTCATAATGTGGAGGATCATTTCGGAAACCTTTGTTACCCGTCAAACTTAATGGACTCCAAACAACTGTTTGTCGGAGCCAACCTGAAATACAGCTACCAGCAACTATTTGAAATCTCCTTAAAAGGGGTTTACAATAACTGGAATGTTGAATACTCTAAAGATCATTCAGAAGGTTTCCTCAACATAAACGAACCTGAAGCCTACGGAATGCCGGAAATGGAAATCACAGCCGGTGTAACTGTCCGTCCAATCAAGAACTTATCAGCATCGTTGGACTACTACCTGGCCACAGGACGTAAAACTCCGTTAGGTCTTGAAAAGATTAAGATGGACAACATCAACGAACTGAACCTGACCGGAGCATACAACCTCAACGACACCTTCGGCCTGTATCTGAAGCTGAACAACGTACTGTTCCAGAAATACGAACTTTATTACGGTTATCCGTTGCAGAAGTTCAGTGCGATGATCGGAGTGAATATTAATTTCTGATCCGACAGAAGAAACATAACATAGAAGGAGAATCCGATATCGGGTTCTCCTTTTTTATTCCTACTTTTGCACCCAAATAAGACAAACATGCAAGGAACAAAGAACCTGACACAAGGCCCCATCAAACGCCAACTATTCAACCTGGCATTACCTATCATGGGGACTTCTTTTATACAGATGGCTTACAGCATCACCGACATGGCCTGGGTGGGACGCCTGGGTAGTGAAGCCGTTGCCGCCATCGGTGCCGTAGGTATTCTGACCTGGATGACCAACTCGATCTCCTTACTGAATAAAGTAGGTTCGGAAGTGAGTGTAGGACAAAGTATCGGTGCCCGCAATGAAGAGGATGCGCGGAGTTATTCTTCCCACAACCTCACCATCGCCCTGCTCATTTCCATTTGCTGGGGGGTACTTCTTTTTGTGTTTGCCAATCCGATTATCGGGATATATAAACTGGAAGCTCCTATCGCAGCCAATGCGGTAGAGTATCTGCGGATCATTTCTACCGCCTTCCCTTTTATATTCTTGTCTGCCGCTTTCACGGGCATCCACAATGCTGCCGGATTAAGTAAAATCCCGTTCTATATCAGTGGAGCAGGACTTATTATGAACATGATACTCGACCCGGTATTTATCTTCGTATTTGACATGGGGACTGCCGGAGCGGCCTGGGCTACCTGGTTATCGCAGGCTACCGTATGCGCCCTGTTCGTCTACCAGCTGAAATGGAGAAGCAAATTACTGGGCGGCTTCACCTTCTTTGTCAGATTAAAGAAAAGTTATTCGAAAAGGATATTGCAATTAGGATTACCGGTTGCCATGCTGAATACGCTGTTTGCCATCATCAATATATTCATGGCCCGCACGGCATCTACCTACGGAGGACATATCGGGTTAATGACGCTCACCGCCGGAGGACAGATAGAAGCCATCGCGTGGAACACCTCTCAGGGATTCAGCACGGCATTGAGCGCATTTGTCGCCCAGAACTATGCCGCATCCGAGAAGAACAGGGTGTTGGAAGCTTATCACACGACGTTAAAGATGACTACCGTGTTCGGTATTCTCTGTACGTTATTGTTCGTATTCTATGGCAGCGAAGTATTCTCGTTGATCGTTCCCCAGAGAGAGGCCTATGAAGCCGGAGGTATTTTCCTGCGGATAGATGGTTATTCCATGTTGTTCATGATGCTGGAGATAACCATGCAAGGATTGTTCTACGGAACAGGACGGACGGTTCCACCTGCCATTATCAGCATAACATTCAACTCATTGCGTATCCCGATGGCGATCGCTTTATCGGCTATGGGATTAGGTATTGTCGGCGTCTGGTGGGCTATCAGTATTTCCAGCATGCTGAAAGGGGTTGTTTCATTTGTCTGGTTCAGGGCATTGCAAAAGAAAATATTGAAGTAGTGAATAGCTGCCGACCCATTCAGTAAAAGCTGCCGGCCTTTTTTACAAACACTGCTTCCTTTTCCCCCGTCTCAGTTTCCGGAAGATAAACCGTATGCCCAGCCATACCCCTGTCAGCGAAAGGGATGCGCCGCCCAAACAAAGCGTCCACATGGCGATCGTCCATAAGGTATGCCTTTCTACCAGCCAACGGATGTTCAGATAATGGAAAGCGCTGAAAAGCCATTTCTTTACCTTACGGTTGGTGTTAAGGTATTTATGGTTTCCGGTGGCCGGGTCGATATAATAAACGCTGCGGTCGTTGTTGTCGATCTCCACTTTGTAGACAGGCAGCGGACGGGTGTTGTCGATAGAAAGGTAATACTCGTCATACTGATCGATCATGGAGATATGGAAAGGGGTATCTTCACCATGCATCTTTTTGATGGCACGGGCGATTGTTTCTTCCGGCAGGAATAAATCCTTTACTTCCGGAGAAGAAGCATCGATCATCAGGGTACGGTTACCGGCAATGATCTCATAGACAGGAAGGTCGCTGTAATAAGTCCACTCCACCTGCTTCAGGTCGGGATAGGCCTCTTTGAGCTGTCTGTAATCCAGCTTATATCGATCCACGGGGAAAGACTTTCCACGAAGTTTCTCCGGGTTGACGCTGTAATCTCCTTCGATAGGAATGATCCAGCGGGGGATCCGTTGCAAAGAGAGGGCACCGCTCAAGCCCCAGGTAACGATGAGTACACCCAGGATCAACCCTAATGCATAATGCCAGCGATACCAACGTTTACGATAGGGATTATCGAACGTTCTCCGCTGTTTATATCTTCTGTAAAGAATAGATACACCGACGTACAAACCTGTCAGGCCGGCCAGCATGGCAATGATCCCGGCTACAGTCAGCGTATTTGTCCAGGCGTCGGTATTCTGACGCAGGAAAGGAATATAAAAAGTATGAGGGATATATCCTACCCAGGCCCAGAAGCGCTGCGTAGAACTGGTAAACTGAAGCACTTCCCCGGAACGGGCAGCTATATAGAGTTGGTGCTTCTCTTTGTCATCAAAATAAAACTTATAAATCGGCATTTCCCGTTCATAACGGCTATACATGATCCACTGTTCCCGCCGATGCAGCGTATCTATTTTCAGTATAGGTGCATTCACCCAGTCCTGGGCTACCTGACGGATATAATCGAATGTAACCGGTTTAACGGGTTGTAAGGTATCGGTACAGAAAGTATACGTACTATCTTTTGTCGCCACAGAGAACAAGGTCTGTCCCTGAAACCGGCGGACATTTATTTTACGGATCTTCCCTTTATCCGGAATTTGCTCCAGATAACTATTTATATCAGGTAATGAAGAAGGGAGCGTCTCCATTTTTTCATATTGAACTGCTTTATCCACCCGGGGAAAACTGTGATAGACCAACACCAACCCGGAAACAAACCACATCAGGAAAAACAACGCGATAACAGCTCCTGTTATCCGATGTAAACTCCACAAAAAACGAGCACCCTTCTTCATTATAATTACCTGTTAATCTACTTATTCTGCGTCTGCGTTATCCATTAACGTAATACGGTCGAATCCGTAACCTTCTGCGATTGTCAGACCTTTTTCCATTGTACCATTCTTAATATCATAGATGTAGATACATGGATTTGATGTTTCCGGATTTACGCCGATATAAGCAACGTCGCCATCCACAAGAGAACGCTGTGAGAAGTTACCGCTGCTGAAAGGCAAATGCTTTCCTTCATACTGGAACTCTGTTCTTTCGTCGGTTGTCAAATCCAGCATAGCATAGTAGCAGTTGTAAGCAGCTCCCCATCCGGTAGCTCCGGTATAGTCGGGATCCATGATATAAAGAAGCGCTTTGCCTGTTGTCAGATAGCTGGAAGTGATAATCTTTCCTTTGTCGTAATTATGTCCGAGATAAGATTTGTCAAAGTCCAGATCCCCTTTCTTGATACGAAGCATGCGGCCGAATTGTTGAGTTGTACTCGGAGCACCCGGGATCACATTGTTACAAGCCAGATACAGGTTTTCGTTTTCATCGAAGAACATCTTATCCTGCAACAACTCGCCATAAGCTGTACCAGCCATCATTTCGGCACGGTCTTCCATTACTTCTTTTTCTACACTCATATCTTTGGCATTGATAAAGGCTGCGTAGAAGTTTTTGGTTTCTTTCTTATGCTGGAAGAAATAGATGATCTTATCGTCTGACTTTCTATACTTTGCCAGACCGGATGTACTGAATTTATCTCCTTCCGGAACTTCCAGACTCAATTCGCCTTCATCCAGTATCCTCATGTCTTCAGCATTCAATTTTGTCCAGATCACCTTATCAGCCGAACCGTTGGCAGCCATGATCACCAAAGTCTTATCATCTATCCAGGCATGTGTGTAACGACGATCTTTGAATGTGTTCTTAACAAACCTCTGTTCAAAAACAGTTATCAGCTTATTGCCTACAATCTGGTATTTTGAAAAACGGTCTGCAGAAACCGGAACCTGATAATAGTATTTCCCTTTGTAGATCGTTTCTTCCTTTATAGTTGCTGTAACATCCACTCCGTCATTCTTAAAGTCGATAGTAGGCTGTTCCTTCAATGAGTCCACGCTCTTTACCAAAATAGCATCGGTAGATCCCATACCACCTGTGGCACCTACCGTTACCCAAAGGTCAAAGTGGGTGGTAGAAGCTTCCGGTTCTTCGGGATCTTCCGGAGTTTCAGGTGTTTCAGGTGTTTCAGGTACTTCAGGAACTCCAGGCTTTTCGGGTTCGATCTCCGGATCATCACTCGAACAAGCATTAAAAGATAAACTAAATAATGTTGCAGTAAATGCGCAGGCAAATAATTGAAACTTTTTCATCTCATATATAATTTAATTAATGAATAATCTGAATTTACAGAAGAACGAACGTCCCGGCTTCTGAAGCATATAATTATCGTAGAGGGTATTATCAAAGAGGTTATTACATTCCAATGATATATTATACCGCTCTTTATTCCATGAATACGAAAGAACTGCGCTATGCAGATGTTGTGTCGGAATTTTCGATTTACTTTCTAATACGCCGTAACCTTCCCAGGTCAGGAAGAACCAATGGACATACTGATAGTTATATCCTACACGGATCTTACTATTCTTTTGGAACAGGTCGCGAAGGATAAAATTCAGCTCGGCGTTACTGAACAGCCAAGGGCGGTTCGGCACTTTATTATCATAAGAGATAGACGGTTTTCCGTCTGCCCTGTACTTTTGTTTATCGCGGGCATCCTGATAGCTGCAATTGACAATTGCCTGCAGGTAATCTTTCCAGTTATAACGCACTTCACCTTCAACACCCTTTATGTCTACACTGGAAACATTTTCATACTGCATCATACCTTCCGACTCTGAGACTACCGCATGGATATAATCGTTCACATCCCGGTAAAATGCATTGGCTTCATAATACAAGAGATGTCCGGGAGCCAAGCGTACGCTTCCATAAGTTCCCAGATTGACATTATTACTACTTTCCGGATTCAACTTCACATTCGGATAAATAGTTGTCCCGTTACCGAGTAACTCCCTGGCTAACGGCAGACGGACACTATGTTCAAATGAAGCTTTCAACGCCAACTCTTCCCAAAAAGAATAACGGGTACCGACACCGTAACCAACATTGTTCTTAGTCGAGGAAGAAGCTTCGCGGGAACCGGTGATCCAGTACAGGTCTTGCTGTTGAATATTCAGATGGTTGATATAGTCTTTTACGAAAAAGGTATTATCCATCTTTCCGTTGAAGAATGACTGGTTGTAAGACAAGCCCAGGATATGTTTGGCCAACACATCATTCGATGGTTCGAACTCGGTATCGATCTCATCATACCGGTCATTTCCTGTACGGCTCAACAGATAATTCAGGTTAAAAGAATGGTTCCTGTTCAGCTGGTAATCCAGGTTTGTACGGACAATGGTCAACGGACGCTTATAATGACGGAGCGAACGGTCGCGGCCGGTTATTTCATTTCGTGAACTTTCTATATAATCGCCATCCCAGTCATATTTACGGAAGGCGGTATCGACCGTCAGCGAATGATCCCAGGTATGGGAAAGGGATGCATTCAGCTTGAGGTTATTTACCAGAAAGTTATGTTTGAGGTAACGGGCAGAGAGGTTCCAGGCATCGACCTGCCGTTCCGCCATACCGTACACCTTACTCTGGATCGAGCCGGTCTGCAATTCTTTATCCACTTTGGTATAAGAGCCGGAGATAAAGAAAGCATCGGCCCATGACTTATTGACGAAGCCGACTTCCAGTTGTCCCAGTAAGGAGAAATAGTCGTCATGGAAGCGTCGGCGATTGGCTGAAATATACTTACGGTTGGCTTCATCCCATACTTCAACCCCTTTCATCATATAATCATTCTTCGAGTAATTGACCCCGATTGTCGGCTTGATGATCAAAGAGGTCTTTGGTTCGACGAATTGTGCATTCAGGTCTACTTTATGCGTATGGAAAGAACCGATACCATACGAAACATCCAGATAGTTTTTCTTATCCTGGTTGGTGATAATATTGATAGCGCCCCCCAGCGCATCAGCTCCCAAGTTGGCAGGGACAACGCCTTTATAAATTTCAATCCGGTCAATGATATTGACCGGCAAGTTCGCTAGCGAAACACCACTCCCCTTTGCATCCAACGGCATCCCGTCGATGAAGTAACGGACAGAGTTACCGGACATTCCGTTGATAGACAGGTCGAAATCGGAACCTACCCCGCCTTCTTCCCGGATCTTGATACCGGTCGTCCGGTTGACCATTTCGTTGATATTTTTCAAAGAATTGACCTGCGGTTTAATATCCAACGCATTTACGGCAAAAGCTCCTTCTTTGACTTGTTGGGTTTTGGTTTTACCATATACTTCTACGGAGTTAAGGGTTACGGAATTTTCTTCCATAACAAAATCCATCGTCCTGTTTTTACGGATATCGATTGTGGTCTTTATTGTATTATATCCCAGCAGAGTTACGATAAGCGTCTGTTTACCGGGAGTTACCGCCAGTGAATAACGTCCCTGGTCGTTGGTATAAGTACCGGCTGTCGTATTTTCGATAGCCACAGTGACCAACGGAAGCGGTGTACCGTCTTTTTCCTTCACTTCACCTGACAAAATAACCTTATTCTGTGCAGCCAGGGACACAGGAAACAAACAAATCAATAATAAAAGCACGTGCATGAAACCTCTCATTCCATCAAATTCATTAATTGTTTTACTGATGCTTCCGATGAAAGATAATAACGCACATGGATAGACAGAACTACCTGGATAAAAAGGTAAAGTCCTTACTTACATGTTTATCAGCCTTATTCCTCGAAAGCTTTAAACTAATCATTCTGGCAGGTCTTCTGACTTACTCCATCTTTGGGCGTCCTTCCCATTCATTGCGAACAGTGGATTGAGTTGTACCCAAAGACTTTGGCGGAGCTTACAGCAGCGGGTCTGTTCAGGATTCGCACCTGATTCCCTTTTCATCACTTTTCCGTAGATATGGAATTGCGACACCAAAATCGGTCACAAAGGTACAGATTATTTTGAAACAATAGTGGATTTTTTATAATTGATCGAATATTTGTATAAATGGAACAAACTATTCTTTACTTTTGTCAGCAGAATATAATTACATAACAAACCTAAAAAATATGAGCAATTCATTCAAGCCGGCAACCCTCTGTGTGCAAGGTGGCTGGCAGCCGAAAAAGGGAGAACCGCGCGTACTCCCTATCTATCAGAGTACTACATTCAAGTATGAAACCAGCGAACAGATGGCTAAATTGTTCGACCTGGAAGAAAGCGGTTACTTCTATACCCGCCTGCAAAACCCGACAAATGATGCCGTAGCATCCAAGATCGCCGCGTTGGAAGGTGGTGTTGCAGCGATGTTGACTTCTTCGGGACAGGCTGCAAACTTCTTCGCTTGTTTCAATATCTGTGAAGCTGGCGACCATATTGTAAGTGCAACCGGTATCTACGGAGGTACTTATAACTTACTGTCCGTTACATTGAAGAAACTGGGTATCGAATGTACTTTCATCGATCAGGATGCCAGCGAAGAAGAGATCGGCAAGGCTTTCCGTCCGAATACAAAGTTATTGTTTGGCGAAACGATTTCCAATCCGGGCGTAATGGTGCTGGATATTGAAAAATTTGCCCGTATCGCCCATACGCACGGCGTTCCTCTGGTTGTCGACAACACGTTTGCCACTCCGATCAACTGCCGCCCGTTTGAATGGGGTGCCGATATCGTAACGCATTCTACTACAAAATATATGGACGGACATGCTACTGCTGTCGGTGGTTGTATCGTCGACAGCGGCAACTTCGATTGGGAAGCACATGCCGACAAATACCCGGGTCTTTGCCAACCGGACGAATCTTATCATGGCCTGACTTACACAAAGACTTTCGGTAAAATGGCGTATATCACCAAGGCTACCAGCCAGTTGATGCGTGACCTGGGTTCTATCCAGTCTCCGCAAAATGCGTTCCTGCTGAACCTGGGACTGGAAACGTTACACCTGCGCATGCCGCAGCATTGTAAGAATGCGTTGGCTGTAGCTAAATGGCTTCAGAACTGCGACAAGGTTGCCTGGGTCAATTATCCAGATCTGGAAGGTAATAAGTATTACGAACTGACAAAGAAGTATCTACCGAACGGTTCTTGTGGTGTACTGTCATTCGGCCTGAAAGGTGGACGCGAGGTTGCCATCAAGTTCATGGATAGCCTAAAGCTGGCCGCTATCGTTACTCACGTAGCAGATGCACGTACTTGTGTACTTCACCCGGCAAGTCATACACACCGCCAGCTGACTGACGAGCAGTTGATGGAAGCGGGTATCGCTCCCGACCTGATCCGTTTCTCTGTCGGTATCGAAAGTGCGGACGATATCATTGCGGATATCGAACAGGCGTTGAAGCAGTAAAAAATAAACAGATAAAGCAGGAGCCGTCTTCTATGGAAGGCGACTTTTCTATTAAACATAATAAACTCCGTTTCCAGGAGCTCTTTAAAAACAAAACCCCGATGGTACTGAATACCACCGGGGTTGTTTTTTGTCCATTTTCTCCCTTCACAGGGATACTCACGGATGAACTTTATTTTATTTTTATTACTAAAATTCAGCCTCCAATCTGTTCACCTTCACAGGCTACTCACCCTTCCCCGAAGGGAAGAGTAGAGAAGCTATTTTCTATTTAATTATTCTTTTATCCTTATTTTACAATTGCTTTAACAGCAGCTTCACCTTCAACAGCAACTACAGCAACACCAGCAGGAGCAGCGATTGTAGCATCGTCAGAAGAAAGGATTGTGTTAGCGATTGTCTGACCAAGGATATTGCTAATAGCAACAGTCTTGCCTGCAGCGCCCTTGATAGTAATAACACCATTACCTGCTACGATAGATACTTCTGAAGTAGAGATACCTTCATTTGCAGTCGGAGTTTCTGTTGTCGGTTCAATATTAAAGATTTCTGCATCTGTAATTGCTTCTTTATATCCACCAGGATAATTTGCAATTACAGGAACACCATTCTGAATCTTAACCCAACCAGCACGTTCCGGAGTCGGAATTTTGTGGTTACCTTCTGATTCGATCAAGAAGTCGCAATCTTTCTTATCGTCAACCAAACGGAATGCGAATACCGCATTTTTAATACCATTCTTATGAGCAGAATGCATTGCTTTTACTTTTGCATTTGCATAGTCTGCATCTGCATCATATAAGGTGTTATGTAAGTTATCACCCAGGAAGATAGAGTCAGAAGCAACAACCTTCTTCATATCCATATCTTTACCGCCACGTAAAATAACCAAAGTATCACCAACATGCTTAGCCCAAACGAAGTTCAAACGTTTGTAGTTTGTATTCCAAACATAATCTTTACCATTAACAGCTGTAGCAATTGAGTCTGAAGAGTTGATCAAATAGCGACCGATTGTAAACGGAGACTGTTTGATTGCGTGAGGACAACCTTCCGGATGTTCTTTCAGATATTCATCAGAGTTATGATACGGATCATAAGGACAATAGTTTTCACCATCATTGTGAGTAACATCAACAGCAATCATATACTGAGGCATGTTTGTGTTATTGCGTACATAAGCAGTATCAATGAACAATGCTGATTTTGCATTATCACCCTTACCTTCAAGGCCTAAGAAGTTAATACCTTTATCTTTTGAATATTTGCTATAAGCATCTTCATACAGATATTCTTTAGCAGTGCTATTAACTGTGTAGATCTTAGCTCTTGCAGTATCAAGATCTGCGAAGTTATCATCAGGATTAGAAACACCCAGTCTTCTATACAGAGGTGACAAATCTTCGTTCAATGCAAATGTTGACAGACGAACTTCATCACAAGTTCCTTCCATTGTAAATTTGCCAGAAACATCACGAACACCTACACGATACTGGTCATCAGCTGTATAAACACGTTCACCCTTAGCATTCACAATGGCTTTATTAGCTTCCTGCAATACATAGTAGCATGTTGTATCACCTGCTTCACTTACCAACTGATTATTTTCTTTCAGGAAGAATACTACAGCATCTTTCTTATCTACATTAGAAACAGCATAAGTCATTTCATTCAGCTGATCTCTAACAACATATTTCAAGTCATTAGTCAATTTAGAACCGTCAAATACCTGCATTACATAAGCATTCTTATATAATTGAGGAGCATTTGCCTTAACACTAGGATAACCGAATTCGATATTTGCATAGTTTTCCGGAGCCGGAACTAATTTGATATATGTCTTCTGATCTTTGAAGTCAACAAATACAGTAGTATCTCTTTCTGTTGAACTAACATTTACATAGTTACCTAATTTAATACCAGAGAAATAATCGAAGTTGAATACTTTGTTATCCAAATCTTCTTTAGACATCTGGAAGTAACCCAAATATTTATTAGTATTTACACCAGAAACCGGTCTAACTTTGGATACCAAAGAGAAAGATACTGTATCGATAGCAGCATTTGTATTCAATACATCTGCATCACTAGAATACAAAGCAAAGAACTTATCGCCAGCCTGATAAAGTTGAACACCTTTTGCATTATATTCAGGATATTCACGGTTTACGATATTGATAGTCTGTTCACCAGAAATACCTTCATTCTGTTCAACAACCCACTGTGCACGAGGCATATGACCAAAGTCCTGAGCTGCACCAAACAACTGAGAAACTTCTTCGCTTACCCATTCCTGTCCATCTTCACCACAATATTTGATAACATTAAACTTACCGTTCAATTGTTTTCTACTAATATCATTTGTGAACAAATTCATGAAATAAACACCTGAAGGCAGAGTTGTCTTCACATATTCAGATGAACCGTTGATGCTGATACGAGTATTAATTGTGTTAGTCGGGTTCATCAAACGATCGTATTCTGAATTACCGATTGTTAATTCGCGGTGTGAGCTATTACCTAAAACCTGAATCTTAACAAGGTTACGTTCTTTAGAATTATTGCCTATAGTTTTTCCAGGAATCACTGTTTCTGGCAAGCTAAGGTCTTTCCAAACAGAAGTAGCCACTTCACCATCAGCCAAAGTTGCAAAACCAGCAGAACGAATAACGATAGAGTCCTGATACGGATGATATACAAACTGGAAGTTGAAACGACCATTGATATCTTCACGAGTCCAAGAAATAGGACTGATTGATTCACCGTTAGACTTAGCTGTCAGGTCTTTAAATGTTTTATCATCAGAAATCTTCAGATATTTATCACCAGCGTCAGATGTCATGTAAGCTGTATCGACCATGATATACTTACCAGCGTCAGTCTTCAAAGATACCCAACCCTGAGCATCCCATTTACCACGTACACCTTCTTTTTCTGCATTAGCAGCTTCCAGTTTTGCATCAAGAGCTAAACCTGTTACATATGCTGTAAGTTGAGCCGTATTCTTATTTGAAACAGCAGTTATAACATCTGTTACTTTTGCCAAACTTCCACTATTTTTCACATTCGGCATTTCACTCTTTATGAATGCAATCACTGCAGTTTTTACTGCTGCTAAAACTTTATCATCATTAGTAGAAAGAGCTTCCACTCCAGCCAAACCGTTTTCATAGCTAGTTATAAAAGCGCCATTTACTGAAGCCAAGAAAGTGTTAATTTTTGCAACATTTGCATCAGATGCACCCAACTGAGCTTTTACAGCATTTGCAAAAGTAGCCTGATGTTGAGCAACTTCATACGCATTCAAATCTTTATATAGTTGATTGTATTTCAACAATGCATCTTCCATTGCATCTGCATTCTCTCCTGCACTCTTAGCATCATCGTATTCAGGTAAATCCCATTTAAAGTTTCTAAACGGATAACCTACAGCAGACTCAGCTTTCAAGTTCTGAGTTAAGACATTTGCAAATTCGTTGTTGTTTACGTCTGGAGTAAATGTCAGTTTCAATTTGCCATTTGTAGAACCAGTCCACAACATTGAGTTCAAATCATTAACTTGCAGAACAACAGCCTTAGGAGCAACAGGAACAACCTTTACTTCTGCTAAACTTGTCGGCTTATTATTAAGTGCATACTTAACAGCTGTAATACCACTTGTTGTACCTTTTGCCAATGTCATTACAGAGTCTTTTTTTGCACCAAATGCAGTCCAAAGAGTAGCGGCATGAGTCGGTCTGAAACCACCTACAGGATCCGGAGCATCTACCCATTTCCAATCAGCAACGCCACCAGCAATGACATTTGTTGCATTAGCAGGAACTGTTACAGAACCATTAGCAGCGGCTTTAATTACATCATTTGAGCTAAAAGACAAAACCTGATTTGTACCAAGATTAATGTAGCTATATCTGTAACCATCTACCAGATTTCCTAAAACACGGATAGTCCACAGAGTATAACGCAAATCTTCCTGATTCGCAGCATCAACAATTTTCAAAGAGTAAGTACCATTCCCGTTAGGAATCATGGCTAAAACACCATTAGCATCTGCACTAAAGTCTGTAGTACTAGCAGCAACGGGAGTTGAAAGACCTAATTGGAAATAACCTTTACCAAGAATTGATTTAGCGTAACCAGCTTGGAAAGCAGTTGTTGCATCTGTAACAGAAACAGCTGTATAAGGTCCCGGATAAGCGGTAAACCCTGCAGTAACTGCTGCATTTGCATTTCCAACACCTGCAGCCAACAGAACGCTGGCTACCAAAGTAGAAAACTTTTTGTTCATAATCAAAAATTTAATATTAATACTAAGTAATTTAAAGTTCTATCTTATTTTAAAATACCGACCTCTCATCTATCGGCTTGCTTGTACGATCGTCAAATACTTCAGCAAAAGCAAGCAATAGTTTTTTATCCGCAATTATTTTCATTGATTTTTTCACATCATTATATTCTTTCTTATCAATTGAATAGCTTACTATGTACAAAACCTGTTCTTAGAATTACAAACCTTGATTTTGCATATACCTTATTTCAGACCGACACTTAAACTTCCATTGCGTAAGCTTATTATATATATGTACGCATACATTAATATATAGGTATACCGAAAAAGATACGTTCAGTATTACCTCTATCTCCTACAGCGAAAAGTTCTTTGCCACCCTATACACCCATTGCATCGACAAACGGTGCCATACGGAAGAAGGCATTTCTTCCATTAGCAGATCTTCGCGGAACTCGCGCAGGATCAGCCAATCCGCCTGTTTCACCCAATGACGGAAAGAAGGATTCGGTTGGTGAGTTTCGGATAGATGTAATAAGGCATCCAAGTCGAAACGATCGGCGATCACTCCGGCTCCCGATAAGGAAGCGTCGTAAGCATTGCATGCCTGCTCGATATGGGTGGGTACCATCAATACCGGCTTATTCAGATACATCGCCTCACAAACAGACTCGAAGCCGGCTGTGGTTGCATAAGCTTTCGCTCCAGCCATGTACTTAACGAAACGAATATCGTTCAGTTGATGAAAAGAAAGGGTATCGTCTACTTTGGTCGTTTCTTTCGCACCTCTTTTATCCCAGAAAATATGCATCGGAACATCAGGATGCTCAGTGTGCCACGCCTTTACCTCTTCACTAAAGCCACTATTCAACAGATACCCATGCAGATAATTTCCTTTACGCGAAGTCCTGCTCATCACCTCTTTACGCAGCAAAGGGGGAACTACCACAATCTTATCATTCGGAACTTCCCGCATCTTCCGGAAAGATAAAGCCAGTTTCTTCGTTGCACCGATAGCTGTCACACGGGTAAAGAATTTCAACAAAGATAAAGAGACTGCATTCAATTTCGGGAAGGAGAAATCGGGATGCAGGAAAAGGTATTGATGGGCGATACAGATCATAACAGCCTTCGGACGGGCAAAAAGAAAAGTCAATCCCGTCAGCAATTCATAGAAATTGACTACCACATCGGCTCTGGTCTCTTTAATCATCCGGTCGATATAACGGATACTACCTATATATTTATGTAAACGCAACAGATTATAGCCGATACTACCCAACAAGTTTACCTGCTTATTCTTTGCCGTAGGCAAGAAGTTCGGACTTTCGAAATCGTAGAGCGGTGCATTGATCTTCTCCGTAAAGAATTCCGGGATACGGCGGGCCGGACTTTTCCCCACCAGTACACCGACTATCTGATGCCCCTCATCCATCAGTTTCTGACGTAGAGATAAAGCCTGGGTAAGATGTCCCCGGCCCTCTCCCTGTATGATAAATAGTATCTTCATATTACTTCTGCGTATAATACGTTTCTTGAAACGGTTTCCTCATCAAACTCATATTCAGCCTTATTGTAAGTAACGATACCCCATTCACCTTGCTCATTCTCCACCAGGGCGGTCATACTTTCCACCCAGTCACCGGAATTAAGATAATGGACGTCTCCATACCAAACATTGGCTGCCTGATGGATATGGCCACAGATAATACCGTCCAACCTCTTAGCCTGGGCCAGTTTCACCAGCTCCCTCTCAAAATCGGAGATATAAGAGACGGCACTTTTCACCCGATGCTTTACATGCTGGGATAGAGAGAAATAAGGTTTACCCTGTTTCTCACGATTCCTGTTATAAATTTTATTCAGCCATAACAGAAAAGTATAGCCGATATCACCCAGCATGGCGAGCCAGCGCATATTGGTAGTAACCGTATCGAAGATATCGCCGTGAGTCACCAAGTAACGCTTCCCGTGGCTGTTCAGCAGATAATCTTTTACTATAGAGATATTGGAAAACCGGAACGGAACCAGTTTATCGAGAAAGTCATCATGATTACCACGCACATAAATGATTTGCGTCCCTTTCTTCTCCATCATTTTCATAAGCACTTTGAAGAAATCGGTCTGAGCCTGTTTCCAGCGCTTGCCGGACTTTTGGAGTTGCCAGCCATCGATAATGTCGCCATTCAAGATCAGGCGGTCGCAGTCGATATGCTTAAGGAAATTGGTTACTTCTTTTGTCCTCGAGTGTTCAGAACCCAGGTGAATGTCAGAAAGCACAACAGTCGGATAATATTTTCTTAGTTTCATACGTAAGATATTTACACTATACAAAAGAACCTGTTTGCTGTTACAGGGATGCAACAACGGTATGAAGATGCTTTTTCTTTTTCCGCTGTAAATGATTACATTTGTTCCCTCAAATTAAAACCCAATCGTTTTATGGATATTAACTCCCTCCCTGAGAGAGCTAAGAAAGTAGAAAAAGAGACAAAAGCTTTTTTCAAATCAATTAAGAAGAATCGTTTACGGGTACTGGATGATACGGTTCATGCCATCCACGAAGAGGTGTTCGACTCGATAAACTGCCTGGAATGCGGTAACTGTTGTCGTACGCTGGGACCGCGTATTACCGATCGCGACATCGAACGGATTGCACAGGCATTGCGTATCAAGCCGCACGAAGTGGTAACACGCCATTTGCATATCGACGAGGATAAAGACTATGTATTCCGGTCGATGCCTTGCCCTTTTCTGGGAACAGATAACTATTGCAGTATTTATGAGGACAGGCCGAAAGCTTGCCGCGAGTACCCGCATACGGACAGGAAAAAGTTTTACCAGATACATTCGCTGACAATTAAGAATGCACAGACTTGTCCGGGTGTTTTTGAAGTATTGGAACAGTTGAAGAGGGAGCTTTGATAGCATACTGTATTTACAATTATGATCAGAAAAATTAAAGAAACGGATTATCCTCGTTTGATAGAGATTTGGGAAAGTGCAGTGCTGAATACACATGATTTTCTTAAAGAAGAGGACTTCTTATATTATAAGAAACAGCTTCCTGTATATTTTCAATATGTCACCCTGGTTGGATTTGAGCAAGAGGGAATCTTAGCCGGATTCATGGGAATTGCAGAGGAAAACCTTGAAATGTTATTTGTCGATAACGAGTACCGGGGCACCGGAATAGGGAAAAAACTGATTGCGTATGCGACAGCTAATTTACACGTAACGAAAGTCGATGTGAATGAGCAAAATACGCAAGCTGTCGGTTTCTACAAATATATGGGATTCAACATAGTAAGGAGATCCGAATTGGACGGAGAAGGTAAAGAATATCCTATCTTGCACATGCAATTATAGTGTTGACCGGACATTTCGACTTATAAAAAAAGGCAGCCGCTTGAAACAAGGGCTGCCTGATTGTTGTTAGAATTCTTTTCAATTAATCTTCCGCCTGAGTAGCTTCATAAGCCTTCAACAGCTTATCCTGTACATCGGAAGGAACAAGTTCGTAAGCGGCAAACTTCATTGTGAATGAAGCACGTCCACCGGTGATAGAACTCAAAGAAGTTGAATAGCTAGACATTTCCTTCAGAGGAACTTTAGCCAGCAACTTTTCAAATCCCTTTTCGCTGTTCATACCCATAATGATAGCACGGCGGCCTTGCAGGTCACTCATTACATCACCCAGATAATCGCCAGGTACGGATACTTCTACGTCATAGACAGGTTCCAGGATCTTTGGCCCTGCTTCTTTAAAGGCAGTACTGAAGGCATTACGACCGGCCAGCATGAAAGAAATTTCATTACTGTCTACCGGGTGCATCTTGCCATCATAAACAATGATGCGCACATCACGGGCGTACGAACCGGTCAACGGTCCCTGTTCCATACGTGCCATAATACCTTTCAGAATAGCCGGCAAGAAACGTGCATCGATGGCTCCACCAACGATACTGTTAATAAATACCAGCTTACCACCCCAGTCCAAATCAATAGTTTGCGTATCACGTACGCTAATTTTAAATTCCTGTCCGCCGAAACGATACATATCCGGAGCCGGCATACCTTCGTAATACGGTTCCACGATCAGGTGAACTTCACCAAACTGACCAGCACCACCGGATTGTTTCTTATGGCGGTAATCTGCACGGGCAGCCTTCGTGATCGTTTCGCGATACGGTATCTTCGGTTCGATATATTCGATCGGCAGTTTATCATTATTTTCTATTCTCCATTTCAATGTACGCAGGTGGAATTCTCCCTGACCGGAAACAATCGTTTGTTTCAGTTCTTTGGATTGTTCGATCACCCATGTCGGATCTTCCTCACGCATACGGTTCAGGATCTCCATCATCTTTTCTGAATCCGATTCATTGACCGGCTTTATAGCACGACGATACTTAGGATCCGGATATTTGATGAAGTCGAAACGATAGTCGCAACCCTTACCATTCAGCGTATTACCCCGGCGTACTTCTTTCAGTTTTACTGTTGCACCGATATCACCGGCCACCATTTCAGTTACCGGATTACGTGTCTGACCTGCCACAGAGAACAACTGGGCGATGCGTTCTTTCGAACCACGGTCGGCATTCAACAAGTCATCTCCTTCTTTTATTTTTCCTGATATCACTTTAAAATAGGAAACCTGGCCGATATGGGGTTCCATCGTTGTCTTAAAGAAGAACAAGCTGGTCGGTCCGTTTGAATCGGGAGTCACTTCCACACCATCGGTAGTCACCGGGCGAGGCATCTTATCTGTACAAGGAACTACATTTCCAAGGAATTCCAATGTACGGCGCACACACATATCGCGTCCTGCACAAACACAGAATACAGGGAACATGCCACGGGTCACCAGACCGGCACGGATACCTACACGCATGTCGTCTTCGCTCAAAGTTCCTTCTTCAAAGAACTTTTCCATCAGCATATCGTCATTTTCGGCTGCCGCTTCCACAAGAGCTTTGTGAAGTTCCATTGCTTTGTCCATTTCCTCTTCGGGGATTTCCAAAACATCAGGCACGCCGCCTTCCGGTTTCCAACGGTACATTTTCATCTTCAATACATCGACTACGGCATTGAAAGAAGCCCCCGTACTGATCGGATACTGAACCTGAATGACTTTACCACCATATTGATCTTTCAACTGGGCAATAGTTCCATCGAAATCCGCTTTGTCGTTATCCAACTGGTTGACAACAAAAATAACGGGTTTATGAAATTGTTCTGTATACCGGAACTGGTTCAATGTTCCCACTTCCACACCATACTGGGCATTCAAAACCATCAGTGCCGTATCGGTCACGTTCAGGGCTGAAACCGCTCCACCGATAAAGTCGTCCGAACCCGGACAATCGATAAAGTTCAGCTTTCTGTCCTGCCATTCAACACTGAAAACGGTTGAGAACACTGAGTATCCATACTCTTTCTCAACCGGGAAATAGTCGCTCACCGTATTTCCTGCGTCTACAGTACCGCGACGTTTTATAACTCCACCCTCGTAAAGCATAGCTTCAGCGAGAGTGGTTTTCCCAGAGCCCGAACTTCCCAAGATAGAGATGTTCTTAATTTCGTTTGTTTGGTATACTTTCATGATATCAGGTATTAATTGAGTTTAACAATAAATATCAACCACGTGAATTACTCACGAGGCCGCAAATTAGAGAATGTACAGGAAAAATCCAATCATTACAGCCCTGTTTGAGAACTATGTTATGCAGCAGGCTATGATTTCAGGAATAGATTCCGTACTTTTGCTATTAAATATATGTATAGTATGGCAGGCCTTTATATCCATATTCCTTTTTGTACGAAACGTTGTTTGTACTGCGATTTTTTCTCCAATACGGAGATGAAGTATAAAGAACCGTACCTGTCTGCCGTGATCCGTGAACTGGAATTACGGAAAGATTATCTGGAAGGTGAGCCTGTCGAAACCATTTATTTCGGTGGAGGAACCCCTTCCCAGTTGCAGGCGGCAGATTTCAGCCGTATCTTTGAAGCGATCCACCGCCTGTTCGATGTCAGCCCTTGTGCAGAGATTACGCTTGAGGCTAATCCGGACGATATGACACCCGGATACGTTGCCGGATTGCAAACGCTTCCCTTCAACCGGGTCAGTATGGGCGTGCAAAGTTTCAAGGAAGAAGACCTGCGCTTCCTTAATCGGCGACATAACCGGGAACAAGCCTTGCTTGCGGTGGATTTATGCAAAAAGAACGGCCTGGAGAATATCAGTGTCGACCTGATCTACGGACTTCCGGGACAAACCCTCGAAGAGTGGAAGCAGAACCTCGACACAGTGATCCGCCTCGACATCCCTCATATCTCCGCCTACCATTTAATATATGAAGAAGGAACTGCCCTTTACAAACTGAAGGAAGCCGGAAAGATCATTCCGGTGGATGAAGACCTGAGCGTAGCACTTTTCACATCACTGATCGACCAGCTGACGGCAAACGGTTATCTTCATTATGAAATATCGAACTTCGCCCGTCCCGGCATGCTCTCCCGGCACAACAGCTCCTACTGGATCGGGAAAAAGTACCTGGGCATAGGGCCATCCGCCCATTCCTATAACGGACAAAACCGCCAATGGAACATTTCCTCGTTACCGGGTTACCTGCAGGCCATCGACAAAGGAGTACCGGATATCGAAATCGAATATCTGGACATAAATACCCGGTACAACGATTTTATTATCACCGGACTTCGCACCATGTGGGGCATCAAATTTAATGAAATTCAACAACAGTTCGGAAAAGACAAATTAATCTACTGTCAAAAACAGGCCGCCCCTTACCTCAAACAAGGACTACTTATCGAAAAAGACGATACCCTGACGCTTTCGCGCAACGGAATTTTCATATCAGATAGTATAATGAGCGATCTTTTATGGGTCTAATTTTAACAAAACAGGCCTCCGAAACAACGAAACACGGGGTTATTCGTACAAATTCTGCACATTTTTACTATTTTTGAGAAATAAATTATACAACGTATTAAACTATTATCTATATTTGCCCTGTCAAAAAGCAGCAAATAGTGCCATATTTATATATAATATCAGGTTGCAACGGAGCAGGGAAAACAACAGCGTCCTTTACAATACTTCCAGAAATGTTGAAGTGTAAGGAGTTTGTGAATTCCGACGAGATAGCCAAGGGGCTTTCCCCTTTTAACGCAGATAGCATCGCCGTAGCTGTAGAAGCAAGCCGAATTATGTATAAGCGCATTAAAGAACTCATCGCAGCTGGTGAGACTTTTGCAATGGAAACTACGCTCGCCACCCGGTCAGTCGCAAACCTGATCAGGGAAGCACAAAGGGAAGGATATTATGTTACATTGTTATATTTCTGGTTGAATACACCGGATCTGGCAGTGGAACGGGTAAAAATGAGAGTGGCAGCCGGTGGTCATAACATACCGGAGAGTACTATCCGCCGTAGATACGAGGCGGGTATTCACAATCTTTTTGAACTATATATCCCCATTAGTGATTATTGGATGGTAACAGACAATTCTATGTCTCCGATGGAAGTAATCGCCAAAGGATTCAGGAATGATAAAAAAGAGATATATAATTCGGATATTTACACTAAACTTGAACATCATGAGTGAACAAGAAGTAAGAGAATTTGAAGAGAATATAGTTAAAGGTGCCAATATAGCTTTTCAACGCTTAGTTAACCAGAAAAAGAAAGAAGACGGAGAATTAGTCTTCTCACGCAACGGATATATTTTCCGTGTAAAGGCAGCTGACCTGGAAAAAGGCATATTTTAATTATATTAGGATATAAAAAAAGCGAGTGATCTTTCGATCATTCGCTTTTTTTATGGAATCAACTCCCGCTGGCCGGTTATTCCACCAGTTCCATTTCCTTCAGGAGATAGCTGGCTCCGGCGTACTTATCCATGATAAACAGGACGTAACGGATATCGACGATAATACTGCGCTGGTAGTCCGGCAGATACTGGATATCGCCACCTACTCCTTCCCAGTTACGGTCGAAGTTAATACCGATCAGTTCACCGTTGGCATTCAGCACAGGACTTCCCGAGTTTCCTCCGGTGGTATGTGTCGTTGCGCTAAAAGCGACCGGCATTCTACCGTCAGGCATCTGATAACGGCCGAAGTCTTTGGCTTCGTACAATTCTTTCAGACGGGTCGGGACAACAAATTCCCAATTCGTAGAGTCTTCCTTTTCCATCACACCATCCAGCGTTGTCTGGCAACTGTAATAGTCGGCATCACGCGGACTGTATCCCTTCACCTGTCCGTAAGTCAGGCGCAAAGAAAAGTTGGCATCCGGGAAATTCGCTTTATCCTGATACATAGCCAGCAGGCCTGCTACATACGTACGGTGGGCAATGGCATAGCTGGCATCGAAGTCGGCCAACGCTGCATTGAGGTTTGCCTTTTCTTCCTGCACGGATTTAGCGAACAGGATCATCGGATCTTGTTCGAGTGCCTTCACGGAAGGATGTGTCTTAAACTTATCGAAGTTTTCTTCGCTGCCATAGATCGATTTGTCGAACAGATAGTCAACAAAACGGTCTACATCTCCTTTGAACTTCTTGTCGATCAGGGCAAAGTAAGCCGGTTGCGACTTGGCTGGAACCAGGCGGCAGTATTCCTTCAGCATCACTTTGGCGATTTTCTTATCCACCTCGGGAGCATAATCTTTATCGGCAAAACGATGGTAAGCCATATCCAGCATACGCACCTGCTTTTGTTGTTCGTTGCGGTCTTTACCTTTCAAGGCATCGCAAACCGGTTGTATTTCAGCAGGGACTTTCGTGAATTCGATACCGCGAAGGATTGCTTCATCCAGCATCCAGCTACGGAAGCGCAGGTCTTTACGGTCGGATACGATCTGTTCGAGTGTCAGCAATGCTTCGGGATAATCCGATTCGTCGTGATCTTCCGACCAGGCAATCAGACGATCCTGTTCTTCTTTCTTTACCTTCTCAAAGTTACGTTTCTTGATTGCCCAGTTACTACCGATCGCATTTTTATAGGCATTGGTCGATCCGGCATATTTACTGGCGTACTGGATACGAACGGAAGGATCTTTCAGCATCTCGTCCAACATCACTTCCTGACGAAGATTACGGATATTGATACGGACAGCATTGTCGATATCACGACGCTCGGCTACTTCCCAGGATGTATAGTATTTGTTTGTCCGTCCGGGGAAACCCATCATCATGGCATAATCGTCTTCCTCTACTCCTTTTATTGAAATCTTGAACCAGCGCTTCGGACGAAGGGGAACGTTCGTTTCCGAATATTCGGCCGGATTACCGTTTGCATCGGCATAGACGCGAAAAACGGAAAAGTCGCCCGTATGGCGCGGCCACATCCAGTTGTCGGTATCCGCACCGAACTTACCGATAGACGAAGGGGGAGCTCCGACGAAACGGATATCCGAATAGATCTTCTTCGTGAACATATAATATACGTTACCGCCATAGAAGGCTTTGATCTCCACCTCCGTTCCGGGGTTATCCTGCAGGAACTTTTCACCGACCTTTGCCTTTGCCAGTCCGTTCAGATATTTGGGGGAGAGGAAGTTCATGCTGTTCGGATCGGTATCCTTTTCGAGTTCCTTCTTTACGTAGTCGGTGACGTCTTCTATTTTGTCGATGAACGTCACGGTCAGTCCCGGGTTGGGAAGTTCCTGGTCGCGGGTAGTTGCCCAAAAGCCGTCGGTCAGGTAATCATGTTCCAGGGTACTGTGTTGTTGTATCTGGCCGTATCCGCAATGATGGTTGGTCAACAACAAGCCATCCGGTGATACGATCTCGCCCGTACAGCCGCCGCCAAAGATCACGACGGCATCTTTCAGCGAAGCCGAGTCGGGACTGTAGATATCGTAATCCTGCAACTTCAATCCTAAAGCCTGCATCTCCGGAAACTTCTGCTGCTTAAGCAACGGAAGCAACCACATTCCTTCATCCGCCACCGCCGGCAACGACAGGGCACCTGCCAAAAGGGATAATAAGATTCTCTTCATAGTGTTTTATCGTTTAAATTAGTATTATTTCTTTGCCCATTGTGTATAGGGTTGTTTGGTAAGCATCGAATTGTAATATCTCCTGTCGCCGCTTACCTCCTCTCCTATCCAGTCCGGTTTCTCAAAAGGTTCGTCTTCGGAAGCCAGTTCTATTTCAGCCATGACCAGGCCTTCGTTGGCTCCGTGAAAGACATCGACTTCCCAAGTATGCTTGCCGGCCCGGACGAGATGGCGCACTTTATCTATGGCTCCCGGTTCGCAGAGCTTCAACAGTTGTTCGGCATCCGCTAACGGTATTTCCTGCTCAAACTCGTAACGGCTCAGGCCTTTGTCATCCGAAGGGCCTTTGATAGTCAGGAAACCTTTCTCCCCCCGGATACGGACACGTACCGTGCGACCGGGCTCGGAACAGATATATCCTTGCACAATGCGCTCCGAACTGTAAACATCAGCAGTGAAGTCGCCTTCGACAATGAACTTTCT
The DNA here is from genome assembly GCF_000969845.1 of Parabacteroides sp. HGS0025. NCBI lineage: Bacteria > Pseudomonadati > Bacteroidota > Bacteroidia > Bacteroidales > Tannerellaceae > Parabacteroides > Parabacteroides sp. HGS0025. The sequence goes on along the minus strand of NZ_KQ033902.1, from coordinate 709,393 downwards.
TTCTATCTCAGTAGCCATATCTTTTTATTTTCTCCGGTTGTCAGCCATATTTGAACGGCATGTATTTTATTTTACTCTTGCAGGAAAGTTGTTGCCGACGCTGTCGGCTATATTGCCGAGGGCGTCGGCTAAATTGTCGACGACGTCGGCAAAGCTTTCGAGGGCGTCGGCAACAGATTTCCTGCAAGGGTAAATACGATTCATCCGGTACTTAGTTCTTATTAATCAGGAGCTAATTCTTATTTGATGGTAACCATTGTGGCACCGAAACCGTATTCACGGAAAGAAGCATCCTGGTAATAGTGTTGTTTGTATCTTGTCTTCAGTTCTTTCTCTATGGCAGTACGAAGCACACCGTCCCCTTTTCCGTGGATAAAGACAATCTTCTGTCCTTTATGGTTTGCATATTTGCCCAGTATTTCATGGAACTTATCCAGCTGATACGTCAGCATATCCGCATTGCTCAGGCCATTTGTATTGTCGAGCAACTCCGTGATATGCAGATCGACTTCCAGAACGGCACCGTCAGACTTCTTCTTAACGATAGTCTGCGGGGCATGGCGGTCTTCACGGACTTTCTGATACATCGCTTCCTTCAATTCAGCAGCGGAGACAAGCAACTCTTTCTCCGGAACGTCATTGCGTACGATCGGATAGACCATCGCTTCTTCTTCGAAGAAATCGTTTTCCATAAAACAGTGCTGTTTGTAGAACTTAACCGTGTCGAGACGCAATTCTACGGAGATAGAATTCTTCAGCGAGTAAGGTTTATCTTTCTTGAAAGCGATCAGCTGCACGCATACGCGTTCAAGGTCATTCAGATCTTCTTTGCCGAACTCTTCCATAAAGATCTTTGTGTTCGGCTCTATCAGACCGTTATAACGGCTTATCCAGCTATTGTTGTTCCGGTACATGTAGTTGAAGAACAGATAGTAATTGCTGTCATTCACAAAATAGGCTTCGTAAGCGCTGTCCTGCATTACTTTCGACAGTTCCATCGGCAAGTAAACCAGATAGATGTTCAGACGTTCTCCTTCGGCTGTTTCTTCCACCTTCACTTCTTCCGGTTTAGGTTGCGGCTTCGGCATGGGCTGCTGAACCTGCGGCTGGGGTTGCACCCGCGGACGGTTAGAACTGTGTACCTGCATCTCATTTTCGCCGCCAACGACGACACATTCGCGGATCAGGGCCGGGATATCGAAACCGTCTTCGTCTTCCACCAATACCTGATCTTTACCTCTAAAACTACGTACGATGCCGCCTCCTGTCGTATTCAGGAAACGCACTTTGTCACCCACCTTTATATTCATACTTATATTATCTTTATATTCGTGTCGACAAAGATACTTCATTATACCATAATATCATACAAATTTGTACTTTTGCAGCCGGGTTCAGTAAGATCGTACCCGGTAATTAAAGAAAGCAATGGTTACAAAAACTCAACAGATAAGCATCGAAGATTACAATTATTCGTTGCCCGACGAACGGATCGCCAAGTTCCCGCTGCCGAAACGGGATGAATCCAAATTATTACTTTACCGCAACGGAGAGGTGAGCGAGAGTATCTTCAAACAGATCACGGAGTATCTTCCGGAAGGTTCGCTGATGGTATTCAATAATACCCGCGTGATACAAGCGCGGCTCTTATTCCAGCGTGCGACGGGGGCACAGATAGAAGTATTTTGTCTCGATCCTTCCGAGCCGCACGATTACGAACTGATCTTCCAGGAAACGGCAACCTGTTGCTGGATCTGCCTGATCGGGAATGCGAAGAAATGGAAAGAACCGTGCCTTTTCCGGGAGATCGAGATCAACGGACAGCAGGTAACGCTTCGTGCAGAAAAGGTGCAGAGTTACGGGGAGACACATCAGATCCGGTTTAGCTGGGATGGTGGATTCAGCTTTGCCGAAGTACTGGATGCCGCGGGTGAACTGCCTATTCCTCCCTACTTGCACCGGAAAACGGAAGAAAGCGATTTGAAGACTTATCAGACGGTTTATTCCAAGATAAAAGGTTCTGTTGCGGCTCCGACAGCCGGACTTCATTTCACTCCGGAAGTATTGGCAGACCTGGAAGCCAAAGGTTTCGGCCGCGAAGAGCTTACGCTGCATGTGGGTGCCGGGACATTCAAACCGGTAAAGAGTGAGACGATAGAAGGGCATGAAATGCATACGGAGTTTATTTCCGTACGCCGAAGTACCATCGAACGTGTCAAACAAAATCTCGGTAAGATCATAGCTGTCGGCACAACTTCCGTTCGTACCCTCGAAAGCCTTTATTATATAGGTGTAGCGCTCGCTTCCAACCCGGAAGCGACTTCCGACGAACTGGTTGTGAAGCAATGGATGCCCTACAACGAGGAAAACAACCGGCTGACACCTGCCGATGCCTTACAGAATATTCTGGATTACCTGGATAAACATCAGTTAAAGACATTGGTCACAGCAACCCAGATTATCATTGCTCCGGGCTATGAATTCAAGATCGTCAAAGGCATCGTCACCAACTTCCACCAGCCCAAAAGCACTTTGCTCCTGCTGATCTCCGCCTTTGTCAAAGGCGACTGGAAGAATATCTATGACTATGCACTCGGACATGATTTCCGTTTCCTGAGTTATGGGGATAGTTCGCTGCTGTTATAATTAATGAATACAAGGTAAAGGCAATATCCTTTCAATCTATTCGTTATTATTTATTATAAAGAATTTCCGGTGATGAATAAGAAGATTACTCCCTATATACTACTGTTTTTATCTGCAATGCTACTGTTTTCCTGCAAATCAGCCAAGCTGAGTGATGCAGAAGAGAAGCAGCGCATTGGTGAATACTTTGAAGCAGCGGCTATCTACCGGAAAGTTTATACGAAAACGTCTCCCCAGAAAAGGGATTTACGCGGATATATCGCATACAGGATGGCTGAATGCAACCGGCTTATCAATAATACGCCGAGGGCGACAAGCGCCTATATGAACGCACTGCGCTACGATTATCCCGACAGCATTGTAAACCTGCGACTGGGACAGATGTACCAGAGAAGCGGCAGATATCCCGACGCTATCCGTTATTACAACGAATTTCTGAAACTAAACCCGGAAAGCGAACTGGCCCTGAACGGTATCAAGGGAAGCGAACTGGCTCCGCAATGGAAGCAGAACCCAAGCCGTTACGTCGTTAAACGTATGGAGAAATTCAATTCCCGCCGCGGCGAATTCTGTCCGATGCTATTCGGCGATGCTTACGACCAGCTTTATTTTACCTCTTCCCGTACACCTAAAGGAGCCGGAAAAGATAAAGAAGAAACGATCAGTGCCATCACAGGATTAAGAAACAACGATTTCTTCCTCGTAAAGAAGGATGAACAAGGTAACTGGCTGGCTCCTATCGAACTGGAAGATGAAGTCAACACCGAATTCGATGAAGGAACACCCTCTTTCTCGAAAGACGGCAACACAATGTACTATACTTATTGCGCACAAGACCCGGAAGGCCCGCGCACCTCTGAAATATACGTATCCACCCGCAGCAGTGCCAAATGGGGAAAAGGGACACGTGCCTCTATTGTAAAAGACTCTGTAACAGCTTTAGGACATCCGTCCGTCTCACCCGACGGAAAATACCTGTATTATGTATCGGATGCCGTCGGAGGCTTCGGGGGAAAAGATATCTTCCGTTCCAGACTGGTCGGCAGCGACTTTGGGCCGATGGAAAACCTGGGGCCGGAGATCAATACGCCCGGAGATGAAATGTTCCCGTATGTACGCGACTCCGTTACGCTCTACTTTGCCTCGAACGGCCATCCGGGCATGGGGGGTCTCGACCTGTTCAAAGCCACACAGGACAGTACCGGTAAATGGCATGTGGAGAACCTGAAGGCACCGATCAACTCGATGGGCGATGATTTCGGTATCACTTTCGAAGGGAAGAAGGAAAAAGGTTTCTTTAGTTCCAACCGGAATGACGCGCGTGGTTACGATCATCTTTATTCATTCGAATTACCGACCATCACCATATTTATCGAAGGACTCGTTTCGGATGTAGATGAATATCCGATCGAAGACGCCACCGTGCGTATCGTCGGCAAGGATGGATTGAATGTTAAAGTACCGGCTAAGAAAGACGGCAGCTACCGGGTGGAACTGGAACGTGATATCCGTTATGTAATGATGGCCAGTGCCCGTGGTTACCTCAACCAGAATTTCGAATTGAAAACCGGCCCGGAAGAAAAGAACGAGACTTATATTGTGGACTTCTACCTCTCCCCGATCAGTAAACCGGTCGTAATCGACAATATCTTCTACGACTTCGACAAGGCAACCCTGCGTCCGGAGTCACAGAAAGCACTGGATGAAATGATCAAGATGCTGAACGACAACCCGAATGTCACGATCGAGTTGGGAGCGCATACCGACCGTAAAGGAACGGATCAATACAACGAACGTCTCGCCCAGCGGCGTGCCCAGTCCGTTGTGGATTATCTGATTGCCGGAGGTATCGACAAAGAACGCCTGGAAGCCAAAGGTTACGGCGAAAGCGTTCCGAAGACAATCAATAAGAAGCTGGCTAAAAGTTTCGACTTCCTGAAAGAAGGAGATGTCCTAACGGAAGAGTTTATCCTGACGCTGACACCCGAACAACAGGAGATGGCCGATCAGATAAACCGCCGTACAGAGTTCAAAGTGCTCCGGACAAACTACAATTTATTCTAACAACAAAAGTTATTCCGTTCTGCTTCGTGCCAGGATTTCGGAGAACGAGATGGGCCAGTCGATAGCGTTCATCAACGTCTCGAAGGCAACACGATAGTCGAACGGAACGACCATGTATTCGGAATACAGGTCGCACACAGCCATAGCCAGCATCATCTTCGTATTATAATGTACTTTTTTTAGTACACCCAAACTGGTCAGTACAGATTCCTTACGGGCCATTTCAAAGTCCTGTTCCGTCAAGGAGATTTTCTCTTTCAGCTGTTTATAGTGAGGACAATCGGAAATAGAAACACTGTCACCAATACTTTCCGCGATATCAAGTAAAACACAGCAAACAGCAATCCGTTCTTTTTCTTGTGGATTCATACTTTTAATCTGTGCCGCCCCGTTTCCCTCGTTTGGCATTTTATATTATAAAGAAGCGTGGAAACTGTAAATCTATTATTCGGAACTGAGGTATCGCCAAACACCCATCGAACAAATAATAAGACAACAGCCCACGCCCTATTCTATATACATGAGTATATATAACAAGCGTGAGCGTTTAGTTGCCTATTATCCTTGTCCGACTTGAAACTTGGCGATTTTCAGTTCCAAAGATAATATCTTAAACGCTTAACGTACCAACAGATAACAACCGAAACTCAATGTCCGGCCAACATGTTGTGGCAACAAAGATAGCGAAAAGCAATAAAATATATTGTTTGCAAAGAATTATTAACAAGAAAAAAGGGCACCGTAAAACGGCACCCTTTATTCATCAACAGGCAGGATAGTTCTACCCGTATACTTTATCACCCGGATTATTCGGCGGTGAACTTATAAATACATTCGCTGAAATACTTTTCACCCGGATTCAGGACAACAGTCGGGAAGTCGGGATGATTGGGAGTATCAGGATAATGCTGGGTTTCCAGACAGAAAGCACCGCGATGAGGATATAACACATCATGTTTGCCGGTATCTTTTCCATCCATAAAGTTTCCTGTATAGAATTGTATACCCGGTTCATTGGTATATACTTCCAAAGCGATACCGCTGGTCGGAGAATAAGCTTTTGCAGCCAGTACGTTCTTGTCACCGTTTGAGTTCAGCACCCAGTTATGGTCGTATCCGCGGCCTTTCTGCAATTGATCGAAAGGTTCGTTGATATGTTTGCCGATAGCCACCGGAGTACGCAGATCCAGCGGAGTTTCAGCAACTGTGCTTATGCCTGTAGGGATCAGCGTTTCGTCAACCGGAGTATAATTGTCGGCATTGATCATGATCACCTGATCCAGCACATCCGAACCGGGAACGCCTGACAGGTTGAAATAACTGTGGTTGGTAAGGTTCACCACTGTTTTCTTGTCGGTAGTAGCTTCATACTTGATATCGACAGCATTGTCATCCGTCAAAGTATAAGTTACCTTAATATCCAGATTTCCGGGGAAACCGGCTTCACCGTCTTTCGACAGGTAAGTAAGTTCCAGAGCCTGGTCGTTCAATTGTTTGGCATCCCACATGCGGGTATGATATCCCAGCGGACCGCCATGCAGACAGTGCATACCGTCATTAGCAGGAAGGGTATACTCCGTTTCATCCAAAGTAAACTTAGCCTGGTTGATACGGTTGCCGTAACGTCCGATCAGGGCGCCATAGTTACCATCTGATTTTACATACTGATCTACATTGTCATAACCAAGAACAACATCGGTCATTTTTCCGTTCTTGTCGGGCACCATGACAGAAACCAAGCGTCCGCCATAATTGGTAATGCACGCTTCGGCACCGTTCTTATTCTTCAGCACGTACAATGCCGTTGGTTTACCTTCTACCTCTGACACGAAATCAGACTTCAATAACCCGGAGAGTGTAGCCTCTTCTTTCTTTTCGGCGCACGACAGCAACAAACACATTGCCATGACAGCCATACATAGTCTCTTCATTTGAAAATTAATAATTTAAAGTGTACATTTCATAGGATGGCAAATATACACTTTTATCTGAATAGTAGCAGCTTTAGAAAAGATAAAATTGTTCCAATAAACAGAAACCTCCCCGGAAATAATCCGGGAAGGTTTGTTTTTGTCTGTTTTTACTCTTCACAGAGTTCGAACAGAAGAACTTTATTTCATTACTTTAGTATTAATAATTACCGTTTGTTCGCCTGTCGCAGGGTAATTGGAGTCCGATAACACCGCACGGTAATAAATTTAGAATTATTTGATTATAAATAATTACTTCTTATTTTACGATTGCCTTTACAGCGGCTTCACCTTCTACGGCAACTACAACTACACCTGCAGGAGCAGCGATGGTTGCATTGTCGGAAGAAACTACTGTGTTGGCAACTGTTTGGCCTAAGATGTTGCTGATAGCAACTCTCTTACCCTGAGCACCCTTAACAATTACTGCACCTTCTGTAGCGATTACGCTGATAGAAGAAGCATCGATAGCTTCGTTGCTAACTGCATCACGGTTTTCGTCTTCGTTGATTCCGAATACATCTCCGTTAGCATAACCATTAACAACAACTACTGTACCGTTGATCCATTTCAGGTAACCTTCATTGCTTGCAGTCTTAACTACAGCTTCTACATCTGTAGGAATATAAGCTTTGTACTGAGTCTGGATCTTGAATGTCTTATCTGCTTCGTTGGCAGGATTTACATAACGGAATGCAAACTTAGCAACATTGAAGTCAGGAGTATCCATATACAATTTCACAGCTTCGCCACCTTTACGGTTGATGATCAAAGTATCGTTGATATGCATTGCGTCTACGAATGACAGTTTAGCCAGGTATTCACCAGCTTCTGTTCTGTTGATGTACGGGTTGTTATGCAGGTGAGTTGCACCATATACGTTAGCTGTATCGATCAGGTTGATCAGGTAGCGGCCTGTTACCATACGGTCATTTCTCGGGTGACCCGGGATTGTACAAGTATCAGGGTTATGAACTTCCGGGTTTACAGCCAACAGATACTGCCAACGAGTGTTTTCACCTCTGTTGATATAAGCTGTATCAACAAACATAGATGGATTGATCTTGTCGAACTGATAAACGTTATCAATATTCAGGAAGCTCAATGTATCATTGTCTACAACAGACTTAACATCACGTTTTTCATACAATACCTGAGCATCGTTTTCTTCACGGAAGATGCTAACCTTTTCACCGAAACCATTTTCTACGAAGTGATATTCAGGAGCGTCAACAGCAGTCAACTTGAACAAGTCGTTAGAGTTGATCTGTTCCCATGATTCTTCAACCTGAACCTGACCGTTCTTTTCAGTTGTTGCACCGAACAGTTTCTTTGTCAAATCTAATTCATAATGAGCATCATCACCTGTACCAACTTTCTTAATACCGATGATATTGAATAAACCGTCAGCTCTTTTCTTCAATACGAATGCATAAGCAGACAGATCATTTTCTCTTGTCAAATCTACAGAGTTAGGATCACAATACATTGCATCTTCATCCAAAGCCAATTTAGCAGGAGCGATAGTCATGTATTCATCGTTAGCAGTGTTCTGGAATGCGTAAGTCGGGATCAGCATAGTATCTGCCAGTGCTTCATAGTCACCGTCTTTGTCATATTTACCATATTTGTTGATCAAAAGAGCTGTATCTTTTGTAGCAACGACTTTCCAGTTTACAGAGTTAGCATCTTCTTTTGTAAGACCCAACAGGTGTTTGCCTTCGTGATTTTCAGTAACATAGAAGTCTGTTGTTTCTGTAGAAGCAATAGCCATCTTATACTGTGTATCTTTGATTTCTTCGTTCTTGTAGTTTACATAATAATCTTTAGAAACCATTTTCAAATCAACACCGTTGATAACGAAAGTATCTCTTATACCACCAGAGAAAGTAGTAGCTCCAGTAGCTTCATAAACAACTGCATATTTGTTTGTCTTAGCATCGATCAGATACAAAGCAGAAGCAGAGAAAGAAATATTACTTTTCTCACGGTTGGTGAACTTGAAGTTATATTCAGAGTCACCCAGAGTTACAGCCCACTGACCTTCAGGTTTTGACTGCAGATATCTGTCGGCTTCAACTAAATCTTTACTGTTACCTGTTTTGTTATCAACACCTAATACTTTACCGTCTTTAGCAGCAATGTTCTTGTCAGCTGTAACGAAAGTAAATGTTACATATTTGTTTAACAACGGGTTGTTCTTTGTATCAACCTTACCGTTAACCATGTTGGTTTTGCTAAGAACAGCAGTCAAGTCTGTCTTAACAACATCAGACTTAACAGCAGTCAATACTGTGCCTAAATCTGTAGAAACAACTGTCAAATAAACATTGTCAGAACCAACTTTTGAGCTGATAGCTAACTTACCATCTACATTTGTAATTTTAAAATTAGTAGCATCAGCTTCTTTGTCTACAAATTTTACTTTGTAAGGAGCATCAGTAATATTACCCCATTGTTCAGCAACAACAGTCAAATATTTCTTACCTGACATCAACTTAAACTCACTAGTAGTTCCTGTTGCAGTCAGTAACTTTTCACTTACAACATCGCCATTATCAATAGCTTCATCATCTACATCAGTTAATGTTAAGATGAAACCATCACCCAGAATTTTGTTAAGTTCTGTTGCGGTGTATTCTACAACGTCTGCTGTAGAATTATCTTTATCTAAAGCTACAGTGTTAGAACCAGAAGAAACTTCTTTCACAGCTACAGTTTTTAAAGAAGCATTCAAAGGATCAGCATCTCCTTTTACAACATTTGCACCATCAGCTATAACTGCAAATGTTGCAGGAACAGCAGTGTAAGTCTGATCTTTTGCTGCATTGATTGCAGAAATAACATCTAAAGCACTGGCACCTTTAATTACCAAAGATTTGCTCTTTGCATTATAACCACCAAGTACATCAAGAACGGCTTCAGGGCGAGCTGAATTATAAGTTACTTGTGCACTATAATAATAAGGAGTTGCACCAGCTTTTGTTTCAGTAATAGTTCTTTCATCAAAGAAATCAATACCGCAATCAACGAAAGTATTTTTTGCAGCAATATCTGAAGCTACATTCTTTCCTGTTTGGCCTAAGAAAACCAAACCAGCAGAAATGAACGAATACTTATAATCATCATTACCTTTAACAAAAGCCTTAGCTGTAATCTTATTACCTTCAATAGTCATATCTTTAGCATCACTTCTAACAAGAATGCCATAAGTCATGAAACCATCTTCCAATTTAGGCTCTGTAATAACATTATCGACCAAAGTCACTTTTGTTACATCTGCTGCAACTTCAATAGCAGTCTTTGTTGCTGCCGGTTGGTTGTTGATAGATTTATTAGAAATAGCAAGCCCCTTTACAACTACACCATCTTTAGTAATCTTCAGGTGACCTTCAATTCCTTTACTATCTTTTTCTGCTAAAATAACAACAGCCCCACCAATAGTCAAATAGTTAACATTTGTTGCGACTTGAGATAATTCCTTTTTTCCATAAGCATATTCTCCAAATTTGATAATATCCTTATTAGTAAAAAGAAGGGTATCCGCATCAGAAGTTAATGTCCACTCTGCATTATCGTCAGATTGAGATTCTTGACCTTTTACAGTAGACCAGTTTGTTACTGCTTGTAGTTCTGCCAATGTCGAAATCTTTACAGTCTTCGCCAAAGCATCCCCACTCCACAACGAGCCAGCCAAAACCAAACCCGTTGCCATTAACGTAGAAAACTTTTTGTTCATAATCAATAAATTTAATATTAATAATAGTGTTACTAAAAACTCCTTTATAGCCCCGTTCTGAGGGCATGTCATGTTAAATGACTAGAAATAACGGTCGTTTATTCTCGTCACACTTTATGGGGAGTGATGTCTTTGTCATAAAAAGAGGGAATTTCATACTAATCTTTCTATCCGGTTGATAAGAAAGCATATAGGTCAGGAAAAAAATTAATCAAAAGAATTGCAGGTTTAAAACTTATGAGTACTTTTGTTGACGAGAATAAACGACCGTTATTTCTAGTCATGTACTTTACTTCATTCACTCCTTACTTTTCAATATATAATATAGCTTTTTAGTCTAGGTAATTCACAGGAGAATTATCATATGTATATAACAATGTACGTGCGTACATTAATATATAGGATCGATTAATAAGTACTTGTTTTCCAAAGGATTTAGGGCTACTTCTGTTGTTATGGGGAGAACTAAGCATTTAGGGCAGCATTCCTAAGGTTTAAAGACGGGACAATTATTGGCTTTTCTCAGGACTTTTTAAAAAGAAAGGATAGCATTACATATACGCAAGGCATGCCTTACTTTTATGTAAAGTTAGCCTTACATATTCGTAACAATAGCCTTACTTATTTTAATATTAGCACTTTCATGCTTAGATATCATATACTTTGACCTTAAAGATAAGGACGTTTGGGCTTAATTGTTACAGAGTTGATATAAAAAGGACTAAGGAAGTCCATAAGTAAAACAAAAGAAGCCATCCCTGGGTTATGCCCGGGACAGCTTCTTCAGCCATATTTCATTCCCTAAAAGGAGTAAAAGGGAACAAAACAGGATTACTTCTTAATAATACGGACAGTCTTCGCTTCACCGTTATCCAGAACGATACGAACCAGATAATAGCCGCTACGCAGCTGGCTCAGGTCGATTACCTGCTCCGGATTCTTTATTACCTTCTGTATTCTACCGGCCGCATCGATCACGACGATAGCGTCTACAGGAGAATTGGAAACTACTGTTGCATTATTTTCAACCAAAGTAGGATACAAACCTACGCCCTGCAGGGTGATCGATTCGTTACCCACAGTTCCCAGTTTCACATTGAAGGTGACAGAGTCACGATGTGACAGGTGGTTGGTCGACTCAGGCACTGTGATGTACAACTTCGTTAGACCTTCGTTTTTACCGATCACGTGTACACCTTCGATATGATTTCTTGTACCGGCGACAGCTATATTTTCAACAGTATAGCCGATCGTTGCCGGAGATTCACAGGAAGCGTACAGCAGGACGGAGTCGCCCACGGTAATCGATGTAGATTCGACAGACCATTCAAGTCCGGCATCTGCTTTCGCGATATTCAGCTTACCGGGAACCAGGGTTACGGCGTAGTTGTCTTCATCTGAGCTCAGACAGTCGATAACCAGGTCGTAAGCACCTGCGTTAACAGGGTTAACCAAAGTCTTTACAGTATAGATGAAGTTAAGAGCATCCGGATTATCACTGCCTACGAAACCGCTATAAGTAGGTTTCAATTCCGGTATTTCATCTCCGTAAACGATATCTACCGTACCTGCGCTGATCGTCAGCATGGCTTTCGACACGGTCAGGGTTCCGGTTTCACCAACGATTGTATAGTTTTCGCCCGGATCGCCACCATCGATATACAGGGTGTAGTTGCCTGCTTCCGTTATGGTACCAGCTACTTTTACCGAAGGAGCAGAAGCGGCTTTGAAGTCGTCGCTGCCGATGAAGCCCGAATATGTATATTCGAATGGTTCAGGCAATGCTTCGCCATAAGCGATCAATGCGTCTTTCGGTTTTACGATGACTTCACGCGGTTTGATCTGCATCTTTTCTTTGCGGACAAGCAGGTCGGAACCGTTATGTTTTACAAAGATGGAGATGTTGTACATACCGGCGTTGACAGGCAGGTCGTAATCACCGTTGTAAGTGATGATCGGAGTGTAAGTTGTGATACCCTTCAGGTCGGTCAGTTGCACGTCGGCTGCTTTTCCGTTACCGTCATAGTCGAATACCATGTTGCCCAGGATCACGTTGAAGTCTGCTTCATTCTTCAGACGCAATACTTTGAATACTTCCGATTTCAGGGCTTCCTGCTGTCCGGACTCTGCATTGTAGCGGGCGGTGATCGTTACACCTTCGTCGCTCGTCAATGCTTTTGCACGCAGATACCAGATGCTTTCCACCTTCTCCACCTGGATCAGAGCCGGGTTGGAAGATTCGTACACGATCTGGGAGCCTTCGGCAATTACGGTAGAACCTTGCTTAACGACTGCATTCAACCGCACAAGGTCACCTACGATCAGTTCATTCTGTATCGGAGTCCAAACCATTACATAGCTGTTATCCGGATATACCTGATAACGGGGCTTGCCTACAATGGTGATCTCATAATTGGTATTTTCCTTGTTGATGGCAGAGATGCCGGTCAGTTCGTAGGTACCTACCGGCAGCACGCCTTCCGGACGGTTGTTGATAACCAGGTTCTTGATACGGTTGCCGACAGCTACGGTAGCCGTAGAGTCGAGACTGTTGGCCGATTCATCCAGCTTGAAACCTTCGTAAGAGATAAACTCTTTCTGGACGTCGGCTTTGTTGAATTCAGGATCAGCCGAACCAAATGCTCTCTTGATCGTATCCAGACGGATAATCAGCGGAGCTTTCGCCACTTCCAGACGTACGCTGTCGTTCGTCATCGTACCCGGAACCAGTGTATTCATATTGAGTTTATAGTTACGATCCTTTGCCTGGAACGGCGGCTGGATAAACTTGTCTTCCGTAACGACCTTGATATGCAGGGTATCGTTGTATGAACCGGCATGCAAGGTATTGTCGGCGGCAACCGGTTTAACGACTACCTTCGGCATAAAGTCGATGATGTCGTCGGGAGTTGTTGTTGTCTGGTACTTAGAATCGAAGCTGGCGAGGCCACGCTGTTTAGCGGCATCGTTCGGTTCAAATGTCCAAGTAGTATCCTTATCGGCTTCACCGTATACGCGGTCTACGATCACTTTCCAGATAGCCAGCTGACGCTGGTTGATCAGGAATGAACCGTCAACCGTTTTGAATGCGTAGTTCAGAGAAGATACTTTATCGGCGTTGTCCACTTTAGCGACATACACACTGTCTTCCTTCTGATTCGGCTTCTCACGTTTCAGGCTTGCTTCCGTCTTTTCGGTTGCCTTACGGCCTTCATAGTCGAAGTATCCGGCAAGCGGGGCTACCTTGAAACCTCTGTCGCCTTCGGCTGTTGCGGAGATATAGTTCACTGCCTCAGCTGCTTTGGAGAAAGCATAGGAAGGAGCTACCGCCGCCGGTTTCTCTGCTCTCTTCTTCAACCAGAAGAAGCCGTCAGGATTAGCTTCGCCATAGATCTTCTGCATTACTTTCACCGGCTTTCCATCTATGGAAACTTCCGAATAGGCGTCGAATACAGTGATCGTGATCGTATCTTTCTTCACTTCGTATTTACCGGCAGTGATTACCTGGATATCGTAATTCGATAATCTCCATTTAACATCACTTACCGCCGCTTCCGTCAGTTCGTAGCTGTAAGTACCGACATCACTTTTCGGCTTATTCACCGCTGCCGATATTGCAGTATGGGTAACAGCCAGGTTGCCAGTCAGTAATCCGGCCAATGTCTGATCGTTCTTCAGTACACCATCGGTAATAAGAAGCTCACTACCCGGAATAGTCTGGATATTGGCTTCATCATACAGACGGGCACTGTCGGGAACAGCCAGGGTAAGAGGAGCTCTTTTAACTGTAAGCAAACCTCTTCCTTCGGGCCATGTATCCGACCAGACCTGCAAGTTCAGCGTATAGTTAGCAGCCTGTCCCCCACTAAGTCCGATCACAAAAGAACCGGGAAGAGAAGCTTTATTGGCTCCGCCATACGTTACGTCCGGCAGGACATTCACTTGTGAATTGGAAAAGATCGCTTCCGTATCGCCATTCACAAAACCGCTAAACACAAAGTCTTTAGCAGACCAAGGTGTTGCGGGGTTTTCATCCCCGTAGAAACGGCTGGTGTCGCGGGCTGCAATATTCAACGTTGCTTTGTTGACCGTCAACGAACGGGAAAGGGTTGCACCGCTCCGGTTGCTGACAAAGAACACAACATCATTGGTATTAGAAGGAAATTGAAAATAATCTGAAAGATTATTAGCCACGAACCCCAGCGTCTGTCCTCCACCAACAGTAGGTGTAGCAGAGAACTTCAGGATATCGCCGGCAGCCTTACCGGGTTTATAAAGTATGTTTCCACCGGTAGGTGTCTCTTCTTCTCCCGTACTCTTCACATGCCAGTAGCTGAAACTCGATCCGTCTATGCCGGAAGCAGTTATTACCGTATTCAGTTCCTCCCCATAAGTCATGGTGACCGGAGTTGCGGCTGCGAAACTTACATACACAGTATCGGGTACAGCCGTTTGCGCCTGGATGATACCGCCTGAAACAAGCATCAGGGGAAGCAGCATAAGCTGCTTCCTCGATGTTAATATTGATTTAATATATTTCTTCATACTAAATTAGTTTTACAGGTTACTTCTTAATGATCTTCACAGATTTGAAGGTTCCGTCTTCCAATGTGACATTGAGCAGATAGATACCTGATCCAAATGAGGACAGATCAATAACAGATCCCGGTTTGCGAATAACTTTCTGTAATGTTCCGTTCACGGACAGCAACTCTACTTGCTTGATCTCAGAAGGAGCAGCCACTGTTACGTTGTGGGTGAACATTCTCGGATATACATCGATCTGATCAGCTACGACAAGGTTTTCATTGCCTACCGACAGATAGTCGTCGTCTACCATGATCGTCACTGCTACAGGTTCAGCACCGAAGTAGTTCTTGTTACCGTGCTGCATAGCTGTAATCGTTACGATACCGGAAGTAACCGGAGTCAGCCACCAGTTGTCACCAATCTGGTTCACATAGGCAACTGCATCGTTGGATGAACTGAAGGAAACCGGAAGTTTACTTGATGCACTGGCAGTAAGTAATACATCGCCGCCATCCACATCGATTGTTGTTTCCGGACTCCAGCTGATCTTCTGTGAAGCAGGAACAAGAATGTATTTACCGTCAGTGTAAGTCACTTCGTAGTTGTCGGAAGTGTAGTTATCAGCAAATGTGATCGGATAAGTACCTGCATCGGAAGTTCTTGTCACAGTCGAGCTGATACGCGGAGCAAAGCCGAGGTCTTTCAGCGATTCACCGTTCACGAAACCAGTAGCCGTATAGGTCAGGTCTTCCAGATCCTTGCCATACACCGTTTCCTTGTTGTCCGCCACGATAGACAGAGCCGCTTTGCTGACAGTCAGCAATCCGGAAACATAGGTGATCACGTAGTTACGTCCGAAGTCCTGGGCAGAGTACGGAGTCAGTTTATAAGAACCGGCCTTGCCGCTGTATGCTTCCACACGAACCACCGGAGCCTGGCCTACCAGGAAGTCTTCGCCGTTCATGAAGTCATTCTTATTATAATCGTACGCATTTGCATAAGAAGGCATTGCGTCGCCATACTTGATGCTGAAGCTGCGGGCAGTTACCACTACCGGCTTCGGAGCGATAACCATCTTGTTCTTCGCCGTGTAAGCATAAGTTACCGAGCCAAGCGTCGCTTTTACCGTTACATTATATATACCTGCATCCACCGGAGCATCCTGGGTAGAAGGATAAAGTGTCGGAACAGAGCCGAACTGGTCGCCTTCGTAATAGATACTGAAGTCAGGGATCGCCTCACCCGTTTCCACGTTCGTTGCTTTTACGCTTACGGCTCTCGGAGTGGCATCGTAAATGCTGGTCACGTTGGAAACGATTACGTTGATCTTCGCTGCATCCCCTTCCGGAGCGATTACCTTGATCGTACCTGTTACAGGAGTGGCATCTTCGTATGTATCGTCGCCGTCGGCAAATACAGTGATGGTCACAAAGTTGTCACCTTCCGTACGCACATGGCCGGTTACAGAATAAACGCCTTTCGATACTTCAGACAGGATCACGCGTTCGCGATCGTTGCCCGACAGTTCGTAACGGATATCGTAGATAGACGGTTTGCCGTCGGCTTCCGATTTCAGGTAAGCAGACAATTCCACTGTTTCGCCTACCGGGATTACCAGGTTGCGCTGGTCTTCCGGCCAGATGATAGAACGTTTGATCTTATCGATCGACAAGGTTCCGTTTTTGTGGATCACCGTATAGTTACGTGCCTCACCTTCTGTTGTGAAGTAGATGTCGTAAAAACCACGGGAGTCTGAGCGTGCATCTGTCGCCACCTTCGGCATGACAGAGAATACATCCGCCAGATTTTCATATTCATTGTTCTTCAAACCGATATATTCGATCTCAAGATCCGGGTTACCACCACCGTACGGACGGCTGTAGCTACAAGCGCGTACTGTCAGCGGAGCCTTTGTTACCGTCAGGCCTGCATTAACCAATGTAGCACTTGCGATATTGAAGTTCGGCAGCAATGCTGCGATCTGTGCAGCGGCTGAAGAAGTAAAGCGCAATTCGTAAGTACCGACATCCGTTTTCTTATTAACACCGGACAGGTCGAGCCAGCTTGTACGGGTCACCTTATCGGCATTCAGTAATTGGGTGATCTCTGCCTGGAAGGCTTCCGACAATTCACCTGCAACAGCCACATAAACATCGGCATCTGTCGTTTCTTCACCATATTCGCGCACAACGGAAACAGTGATCGTTGCGTCGGTTGCAGTCAGCGGAGCCGGAGTTACCGTTACAGTCGCCTGTGTTTCACTGGCAGCAAACTTAACACCGGTTACCGGAGTAAGCATACCCTTCACCATCGCTTCAACGGCACGGATCTGGTAGTCGCCTACCGGAGCATCCGCTTCGTAGACATTTGCCTCAACAGGCAGGATTGTTTCGAACAGGTCGATCACATTCTTGTCTGCCAGTAATTTAGCGGCAGTCAACTTCGGTTCTGTAGCAAAAACAAGTTTAGCACTCAGGTCGGAGTCTTTTGTTACCTCTGTTCCATATACCTTCGTATAAGTATCCTTCGCAGCTTTCACTTCTACGGTTGCCGGAGTTACTTTGAGGTTGGCCAGATCGGTATCCAGTTGGATCTCGAAGTTACCGATAGCAGCTTTCAGGGTGGAAGCGTCTATGATACGAAGTTTGAATGTTCCCTGGGTTACATTATTCTTAACCGAGTCGACTAATACACTATTCAGCGTATTGCCGTGGAACTGAAGTTTATCGTTGCGGTACAATGCCCAGTGCAGTTTATTCGTACTGAATAGCTTATCCCAACGGACTTTCGTCATTGCAGCGGTCGGGTTTTCCGGATCTTCCACCAGGGAAACCAGGCTAAAGCCGTAATCATCAGCCGCCAGCGTCAGGTTAGTCAGATCGTAAACAGGGGCACCGCTCACAATCGTCCAGATACCTTTAAGCTCTTTCTCGTTGAATGTCACTACAACACCCGGAGCAACAACCTTCACTGCATTAACGGCAGTAACGACTTCCGTATCAGGTTCAGTTGTAACTTCCGCACCTTCAATTGCATAAACGAAGGTATAGTCGGCAGATGTCAGATTGACTGTATAGTTGTAATCACCGATCACCGGATTCTGTTTATCCAGTTGAGCCTTGGTAGTAACCAGGTCGACAACCAAGGTATAGTCACTCTTGATCTTGCTACCGTTCAGAGCCACGATATCATCATAGATCTGCTGAACGATCTGGTCTTTTGTCGCCTTACCGAAGGTGAATACTGCTTTCGCAGCAGTTCCTTCTTCGGCTGTTGCAGCCAGATAAGTAGGCAATGTGATAGTCAGTTTACGTTGACCGATCTGCACAGAGTTCTGTACATTATGGAAGTTGCTTCCGAATTGATTGTCAAGCTGGAAGTTTGACAACAATGCCGGGTCGAGCACATCCACTCTGTAACCGTAATCACCGTTCTTCGGCATCGTTTCCGTTGCTTCCGCAGTACAATCGGCAGTTGTCAGCATCACCTTGAACAGGTCTGCCGGATTTTCGAAACAACTATAACTGCTTAACAAACCTTCGTTGGCAGCCAGGAACTGACTGAGGATGTCTGCTTCGATAGCCGCTTTCCGTTTACCATAACGGTAAGTGATATCCGTCGGGAAGGTGAATACCACCGGAGCTTTGTTTACTACCAGTGTCTTCGTGCCGGTTTCTCTTATTTCGATATTATCGGTTACCTTCTGAACGAATGCTACTGAATAAGTATAGGTCTTAACAGCCGTCGTACCTTCTTCTTCTATATTATTAATGGTAACAGTAAAGCTCTTCAGTGGTTTCACACCAGCTTTAGTTACCAGTTCGAAGAATTCTTCGTTTGCCGGGTCTTCCAATACCGCTTTCTTTACAGAATCGAGCAAAGCTACTTTTGTATTGATGTCATTATAAGTAACATTTACCGTAGGCAAAGTGAGCGTACGTTTCGCTTTCACGATACGCAGGGCCAGCTTGGCAATTACATCGTTACCATTCTTGGTCAGATGGATACTGCTTGGTGCCGTATAGTTTAATGTATAGTATTGTGAGAACTGCGTATTTGAGCCTGTCACCACTTCGTAACCATACAAGTCGGAAACCTGCGGATAGCTTTCGCCGGCAATACGTACCGGGACATCGCCTGTAGAAGTTTCGTTATTGATCAGATAGGTTTTTACGCCCCAGTTATTCAGGTCGGGAACCGTTACACGGTCTGCACCCGGAGTCAGTCTGAAGTCATTTATCAGATCCAGTGCATACTCGTCGGCAGTCTGTCCGAACGGACGTTCCCACAGAGGCAGTTGTACGTTGATCGGCAGCGGATATTCGGCCAATGACTGTCCGTTATCTGTCAACCGTACGGAACGGAGATAAGTAGCGGTTGTATAACCGAACATTGTTATCGGAACGATAATGCCACCATCTTCATTCGTCACTTCAATCTTCTGGATATTATCATTAGGATTGAATACCACCGAATAAGAGTAGAGATCTCTACCGATTGCCGGAACTAATGTTACGCTGGAAATATAAGCCCCCTTCATATCCGGGTTCTTCAACAGCAGGTCAGCCATGATCGCTTTTTCGATCATTTCATTAGAAGCGCCTTCCTTCTTGAACTCATACTTGTAAAGTTTCACTTGTGCGATCGGACGCGGAGTGATGTTTACGGTTCCATTGAATGTAGTCGAGCTATGCGGTTGTCCGTTCACCGTTACTTCCGAGAACAGGAGATCCAGGTCTGCACTTAACGTTACCCGATAAGTAGCCGTACCCATATTTTCCCTGATCCGGTTATTCGTGATCTGTACATTCGTTATGTACTCCGCTATGTACGGATTTGCCAGATAGATGTATTCACGAACCTTATCGGCCACCTGTGCTGGGGTCATATCTTCCACATACTGAACGGTATATTCACCGAATGTGAAATCGATTGTCGGACGGGGAACGATTGCAATACTTCTTGAATAAGTGATCTCGATAGTTGTCCCCTTATCAACGACATTGATACGCTGATTAGCCGGAGTTTCTATTTCCTGCAAAGTTGCGCTCTTTGTGATGATGATCTTATAACCGAACGAGTCGTCCGTTTCCGCTATCGCATTCTTATTACCCAGGTCATTCGTGATCAGGCGAACAACAAATGTTTCATTACCCAAGACACCTGCATTACGAACCAACAGATCGCTCTTGATACGGCGGATAACCGCATTCGGAAGCATATCTTTTTCGTAAGCGATCTGGTAGTTACCCGGATAAGCCAGGGAATGCGTAGTAGGCAATGTAGTTACAAACAACAAAGAATTATTGAATGTACAAACATTACCGTTAACAATCTGGTTGGAAGAGGAAACATTTCCATCTGTAACAAAGTTCAGATTTGTCTTTGTCAGGTCGCCCTGTACAGTTACCTTATATCCTAACTGGCTATTATCGGCCATGCCGGCAGAAACAGTACCACCGGTCACCTCGACCTGAGGAACCAGGCTCTGATCGACCATATCCGGATTTATATCCTGGATCAGTCGCTTCAGCATGGTAGCTACAGCCGCATTATCCGTATAATCACCTATGCGGATCGGACTTGAAACAAAGTCCGGCAATTTAACCGACAATGTATTCTTTTCAACTGTAATCGCATTGACGATATCATAACTATGCTGCGATGTATTAAAGTTTATGGTTGCCCCTCCCACACCGGCAGAGACATTATTTCCTTTGCCATAATTCGGTAAAAGCACAACACGATAGCTATATACCCCTCCCGGAGCCAGTCTGCCGGCTGTTACCTCATTACTGAAATTAGCATCGGAATATACTTTTATCTCCGAGACAAAATCGGAAGGATTAATATTGTTACCGATCAGGTTCTTCGCCCTGTTCAAATTAGTATTGACAGCCATCTTACCCAGGCCGCCCACATCTTCTAAAAATACAGGGAATGTAGTATTAGTGATCGGTTTTTCTTTCACTTTCAGCTTTACTGTCGAGATATAGGAGCCAACAGCCAGCTGTGTACAATTACTTAAAGCCGGAGTATAGGCAAACTGTTCTGTCGGAGGAAACGTAAGTTGCACGTCGTATTCTCCTGCATCCAGACTATTATTACCTGTATATAATATAGACGAACCGTCTTTAACCAGATAAACCGAAGCATCATTAAATGAAACTCCGGCCATACCCAATACCTCAATTTTAGTACTCAGGTCGTTGACCGGCGTACCATACACATAATTCCCCCAGTTTGACGGGAAATTCAAATTACCGACAGATTGCCGGGCTTTGATCTCGATGGCATTTGAAACTACCACCTGTTCATGATCCAGTGTACCGTAAAGCGTGGCGGGGTTTATATTACCCGTACCGATCGCCCGTTCAAAATTCAACGTAATGGTGCTGGTGGAAGTCACTTTAAAGGTATAGTTATAACTTCCGGCAGCCAAATCGCCGGTCTGATCGCCACCACCACCTCTGATAGTAACATCGGATATCGTTGCCGTCTGATCACTCTGGTCGACAGCTTCCTGCAATAAACTTTGGATATGGGATTTCAGCTGCTCCGCATTTGCGTTACTGGTTCCTTCATAAACTGACAGGACATCTTTTACGGGGACATAGATGTCGGCTGCAACTGCTTGTGTGATATACCCTCCCAATAATAGTATCAATATAAGTAGTCGCCTACTCACATCGATTAAGTATACTTTGTTCATACGCAATTATTTTAATTAGTTTATACTTCAATCAATAGACAGTAAGTGCTTATAATCAAGTTGTATAACATAAATACAAACCCTGACAAAAGAAAACTCCGCCAGGGTTTGTATCCGCTTTCATTCTTCACAGAGCTAGGGCGGAAGAATTTATATTTCATTACTTTAGTATTAATACCCGCTTTTTCGTCCTCACGGATTAGTTGGTGTCAGGTAGAGGCATACTTCCGTACGCCTCTACATCCGCCACGCGGTTATTTGAATTTAAATTATTGATTATAAACTTCTTTATATCAATAGTTATTCATCGTCTTACTTAACGATTGCCTTAACAGCTGTTTCACCTTCGATCGTTACAACAACGATTCCAGCAGGAGCGTCGAATGTAACCTTGTCGGATGAAACTACCGAGTTAGCAATAGTCTGACCTAATACATTGCTGATAATAACTTTCTTGTTAGTAGCATTCAGGATCGTTACCTTACCCTGGCCACCCAGAACTGTTACAGCAGTTGTATTGATAGATTCGTTAGAAACCGGATTATGCTCATCAGCTTCATCGAAGTAGATGTCACCCGTAGAGGTAGCAGTCTTAGATGTTGCGAAGTCATAGAAGTCTTCTGACGGAATCATTTCCTCACCACCCACACATTCGTTGAATGCACGTACACGAGCCGTGTAAGCTGTTTGCGGGATCAGGTTATGAACAGCTATTGAAGTTGAGGAAGGATCAACCTTGAACGACTCTTCACCGTCGAAGTTGATATCATCCTGCCATTCGTAATAAGCAGTCGGCAATGAACCTACTTCGGTTCTCCAGTCACCTGTATTGAACTCACCACCGTTGATTGGCATACCCTGAACAGGTTTTCTAACCATCCATGTTGCAGGAGTATCGAACAGATAGATATCGATCTGGTGTTCGTCAGTCTGGAATCCTTCCATCAGGCGGATCGTATATTTAACCGGTTTCGTGATGTCGGTAGTCAGTTCCATGTTGTCCATCTGGTGGGCAATCGGAGCATAACCCCAGTTTCTGTCGATCGGTTCAGTATTACCCTGCAGTTTGAAGTTGTCTACGCTAACCTTAGTAACTTCTTTCTGCGGTTTACCTGCTGCATCTGTATATTCTTTAGTTACTTCCAACCAGTAGTTCACTTTGTTATCACGGTGGATCACATCGCCTGTTGCGTTGAACAATTCAACCCAGATAGTCTTGCTAGCATCGTCGGCACGAACTTCAGACATGAACACATCTTCAGAAGTGTACTTCGGAGTGAAGCGACCTACAGCAACCTGATAATATTGAGCACCCGGAGTGGCTGTCCACTTGATACGAGCATCGCTACCACCTACGTCACCCGGTTCCATATCCTTGATATAAGGCATTTCAAGACCGGCAGTGAATGCCAGCGGCAAGTTTTTCTGTACATCACATACAGCAGCCAGAGACAATGCGTTTTCTACATCGCAAAGGTCTTCTACGTTCGGAGTTGCACGAACATCGATCTTAGCAGCTACGTCACCACGAAGAACATTGTTCACCAGGTCGTTTTCGCCACCTTTATAAGTATAAGGAGCTTCTTCTGCTGTTGCAGCCAGTTCCATAGATTTCTCACGGATGAACAGTTTCACTTCTTTTGCTTTGTTTGTTCCGAATGTGAACAAGTCAGAAGCGCTCAACAAGTTGATTTCCTGTTCAATCTTAGATTCTTCACCATCAACAGTAGTACCGTAATGCGGCAGGTCACGACCCTGGATATAGAATACAGAATCTTTAGATGCGCCACCGTTTACAACACCGAACTGGAATGCTTCGATCTTATTCTTACCTGCTGCGTCAGAGCTGAACCATACTTCAGGAACTTTCACGTCACCCTTGATACCGGCTGTCAGCGTATCGTTTACGTTGATTCCGTAAGGAGCCCAGATACCGAATTTCGCCCATCTTTCGTCATTGAAAGTCAGATTACGTTTGTAATCATCCAAGTCGAAGAAGTATACGCGGTTGTAAGCTTCTGCTTCAGCAGCACGCTGTTGCGGAGCCAGACGGATAGAGTCTTTCGCATAGTAGCGAGCCCACATACCCTTTTCAGAACCACTAGTGATTGTATCGATAGTCATTTCAATACCGTCGCGATCTTTCGGATCGAACTTTGCAGAAACAAGAGCCAATACTTCACCGTATTTGTTCGGAGAAATCTGAACCTTTGTACCTACTGTATCTACCTGACCATAAGCTTCACCGTTCAGGTCGCCCAGAACTGTTACTTCATAACCGAATGCACCGGCCTTGTTAGAGAATACTTCCATATCCACCGGATCAGTGATGTTCAAACCAGCGATGATGAACTGACCGTCGCGTACCGGATAGCAAGTATTTACATAACGAGTCTTGTAATCCTTACGGAACATTTCGTTATAGATGAAGTTAGGAGCAGGAACCCAGTTTTCGCTTGAGCTACCACCATCCGATACATAAACATTAGGAATGCTACCGCCACCGCAAGAGTTGCAGTTACCGAACTGTTGAGTCAGGAATGAATAGAAGCTAGTATAAGAACCGATGATCTTATCTGCATTCATTGTAGTGATCAAACCTCTGTCAGTAGTACCGAATGTATAGAATTCGTTCCAACCTTTATTGTTAGCTGTAGTTGCACCGAACTGAGCTACGTGGTTGAATACATTAGGAGTACCTTCGAAACAAGAATTCCAGCTTTCAGCTACGATCGGAACCAGGTTCACGTCATTGTAAGGAACATACTTAACAGTCATTTCAAGACCGTTTTCTTCTACATACTGTACAGCATAGTCGTCATCCAGATCAACCTTGTAAACCAAAGTATCACCAACGCTCATACCGATAAACTTACCGAATGTAGCACCGCTGTATTCTTCGATCGGTTTTTCCTGAGTACCTTTCTTCACATATACTTTCGCAAAGTCAAGGCTTTCACCTGTGAATACGAATGCATTTGTATGATAAACTGCATCGTCTACACCTTCAAATGTCTTAGAGAACTGTTCTTTGAAGATCTTGATAGAAGCAACTGTTCCACCTTCTACGTCCGGTTTCAAACCTGTAGCAAATACCTTCACTGTGTGAGGTCTTGACTCATATTTGTAATTATCCCATTCGTCATACGGAGCGAAGAAGAAGTCCTTACGGTCGATCTTTTCGAAGTATTTCAGTAATTCAGAGCTCATTACGCCCATAGCGTGGCTTAACAGAGACTGGTCGGTATCCTGGAACCATACGAATGTATTGTTTCCGAAGATCTTGATCGGGCCTGTATAAACTGCGTCACCTACTTTGTTGATCAGATCCTGACCGCTGTAAGTATAAGTCGTACCAGACAGTACATCTTCATTTACATTATATCTTGCAACAGAAGCATCGTAAACCAGACGCGGAGCGATTGTATATGTTTCGTTTACATATTTAGACTCGTCGTCACCGATGTTCACATCACCACGGTGATATTTGAAGATTGCATTGATACTGATGATATCCGGATTGATATTACCTGCGCAATCAATTACATCAAGTTCCGCATAATTACCAACTTCTTCAGGGTAATCACTAATACAACATTCAGCACATCCATTTTCTTCCAACCATGATTTCCAGTCGGTATAGCTATATCCTGTAAGTGACATCGGCAAGAAACGTCCTGCATAATAAGTTGAGTCTTTCGAACCTCCTTCATTTACAAACACGATCTTCCAACCTTTGATATTCACATCGTCATCATAACGTCCTGTTGACTGTTTCGGAGCTTTGGTACGATTTTCCAAAGTCAGACCACCAAACAGAGATTCCGGCAATGTATAAGTAGTTGTACGACCAATTACCGAATTGAAGTAAGGCAAGTTCTTGAAGCTAACCTGTGCAGTCTTGAAATCCAGATATTCGTCGAAATGAAGATCGTTCAATTCGTTATATTCAGGAATAGAAGTAGCCTGAAGTTCGTAACGAGCTGTGTCTGAAGCTTCAGCAGTGATTGTAGACCAGATATAATTATCTTTGTCAAATGCTTTAACTTCCTGCGGAGCGAAGAAATAAGTAAAACGAGCACTTGATTTGCAATCGCGGTCGTCTGTAGCATCTGTCTGAACGAAATATTCACGAGGAATCAGATAAGTAACTTTCTTATCCTTACCAGGTGTACCCGTTCTACCGATCTTACCGTCAGCAACCATCTGATCCAAAGAAACCCAACCCTGAACTTTTGTCAAATCGCTTTCCTGAGAAATTTCCATTTCGTCAGCAATAAATGGATATTCAACATTCAATTCGTAATATGCCAGTTCTTCTTTCGGATCTCTGTCTGCTGCATAAAGACCATCACGATCAACACCACTGAAAGTAGCCGTATATTCATTGTTAGTCTTATTATTTTCATACAATGTGTTCCAGAACTCCACATTTGTAACCAACGTGTCAGCAGCACAAGCTGTATTACGTCCGGCACCCGCTTCAAACACTTTCGTATTTGCAGCACCAAAAGCAACATCAGGACGATTGAACGCCAAACGAGCATTTGTAAATACTGTCAATGGTTCTGTGTTCTTTGAGCCTGTAGAAGAAACTGCATCGTCAGCAACCGATTTAGCTCCCTTGAACATAACAAGAATGATCTTGTTATCCAGAGAACCTTGTTGCCAGGAATTAGCATTTGTATTATCAGCATCAGAAACATGCGCTTTAATATGATGTGTATGCGCTGTAACTACTTCATGATTGCTTGCCGTGAAAATTGCACGGTCACTAACCATCTGACCTACATATTCACCAGACATATCATAAACATATACGTCATATGTCCAGTCGATCTTACGATTCACCAGATCAATATTACCAAAAGCACGAACGTCCATTTCAACACTTTCAACACCTGTCAAGCCTTTAGTGCTATACAGAAAGTCTACACGTGAACTGGCTGTCTGATTCTGATAAATACCCAAACCGGTATTGCCTTTATCATCTGTAAATTTCAGATATTCGGCAGTGTTCATTTCTTCGTGATTCTTAATATCCGAATAAGCCATTTCCAGATACTTTCCGGTAAATGGTTTCAAATAGTTAGGAGTATCACTGTCATCCAGGTTAAAGAAGGTAACAAAAGCACCATTCATTAAACCTGCATCCATCTTTGTGAAATCGATCAACGACTCATAGTTACCATAAGAAGTTGAGTTAGCTTCCCAATGATTGTGCACATTTACCTTGTCGAGTGGCTTGAAATTATACAAACCGTCACCAACCAGTGTCGCTTCATCATCCCACGCGGCTTCGGTGCTCACACCTTCATACCATTTTGCTTTTATATTAGCATAGTCTTCCCCTGCTGCATTCAGCATCGGAGACAAGCCATAAAAAGCCATAGCACATAAAAGAGCGGCCGACCCGCCTTTTACCAAAGTACTTTTTCTCATACGTAAAACATTTAATTAATAAAATTATGATCTATACTCAAATTGATTATCATCTCATCATTTAGCCCATTTCAGCGATCTAACTGTGTAAGCCACAGGAAAAAGTCAATTAAGGGAACCGGTAAAAGCCTGTAAACAGGCATTATTTTAATCCTCAGCCAACCCAAATGGCGAGTTTAAAGGTTCCTTTTTTCTAGTCATGCGTTTAAGATTTGTTCACTTTTGTAACGAGAAGCGGGGATTTTGTCCTCATTTCCGTATCGTACTGATAAGAAAGCAGATAGAAAAGTGAAAAAAGTTCTGAAAAGGATTGTAGGTTCGAAAGGAATGCTTATTTTTGCTGCATGGAAAAAAGGAACGTTTTTTTTAGTCAGTCCATAATGCACCTCTCCTGTTAATTTTCAAAGCATACATAATCATTCGGATTACCAGTTAAGTGGGGTAGAAAATAGGTACTGCTAGCGGGCGAAAGGTCTTTATAATAACGTACCTGTACATTAATATTAATAAATAGAAATCCAAATTTAGCCAATTAGCCAATCCGCTTGTTCTAAACTTTCTTAGAATTATATAATCATAAGACTGCCATCTATTCATTTTCAAATCATCTGTCCCTTATTTTCCTATTGCCCCAATCAAAATTACATGCCGAAGTAAATAGACATGTATATTTAGATACGTTTTTTAACACCCCCCTCCGCACCCTTATAAACCATCTTTCCTGACAATGTGAAAGCCGGAAAAAGCCGTTTTGGAAGATTGCTGTTGTTTAATACAAATCCCTTTCGTACTTTTGTATTCTACTAGAAGGATAAAAATGAAACAGTATTTAGATTTGCTAAATCGCGTATTAGCTGAGGGAGTTAGGAAGGAAGACCGCACAGGAACAGGTACCCAAAGTATTTTTGGTCATCAAATGCGATTCAATCTGGAAGAGGGGTTTCCTCTCCTTACGACAAAGAAGCTACACCTGAAGTCAATCATATACGAATTGCTCTGGTTCCTGCAAGGGGATACGAATGCGAAGTATCTGCAGGATCACGGCGTACGTATCTGGAACGAATGGGCGGATGCAGACGGAAACCTGGGACATATCTACGGATTCCAGTGGCGTTCGTGGCCCGACTACAAAGGCGGCTCCATCGACCAGATCAGCGAAGCCGTTGAAACGATCAAACATAATCCTGATTCACGAAGGATCATTGTCAGTGCCTGGAATGTGGGCGACCTCGGAAATATGAATCTTCCGCCCTGTCACGCCTTCTTCCAATTCTATGTGGCGAACGGACGCCTGAGCCTGCAAATGTATCAGCGTAGTGCCGATATATTCCTCGGTGTTCCTTTCAATATTGCTTCTTATGCGTTGCTTTTACAAATGATGGCACAAGTTACAGGACTTAAAGCCGGAGATTTTGTTCATACGCTGGGGGATGCCCATATATACACTAATCATTTCGATCAGGTAAAATTGCAGCTTACCCGCGAACCGCGTCCTCTTCCCCGGATGGAGATCAATCCGGATGTAAAAAGCATCTTCGACTTTCAATTCGAAGACTTCAACCTGACCGGCTACGACCCTCATCCGCACATCAAGGGAGAAGTGGCCGTTTGAGATGTTGAAGATTAAAGACTGAGTATAATATTACTATATAAATTGATAAGTTTATGAGTACAATTTCAATCATTGCCGCTATTGCAGAGAACAACGCGATTGGTAAAGACAATAAGTTGTTATGGCGTCTGCCTGCAGATATGAGACGTTTTAAAGATTTGACAACCGGCCATGCCGTGATCATGGGACGTAAAACGTTCGAGTCGCTGCCAAAGGGCCCGCTTCCCAACCGTAAGAATGTAGTCCTGACAACTTTGCCGGAAGCAGGTTTTATAAACTGTTTCGCTTGCGAGTCGATGGGTTCGGCTTTGGATATTTGTGAAAAAGAAGATGAAATATTCATTCTGGGTGGTGCGTTGGTTTATCGCCAAGCCTTACGTATCGCAGATAAAATGTATATCACACGTGTACACGGAGAGTTTAAGGATGCAGATACCTTCTTTCCGGTTGTAAACTGGGATTTATGGGAAGAAGTAGAACGCCAGGAGTTTCCTGCCGACGCAAAACATGCTTATCCATATACGTTCCTGACTTACGTTCGTAAAAAATAAGTTTATCCCGTATTAGGGTTCATGGGTTCATATAGTAGCATAACCTTCTGGTTGTATGCATCTTACTATATGAACCCATTTTCTTTTGCCTTCATTCCGCTTTCATAGTGCTTTCATATCCATCCTGGCCTGTACCTTCGTTACGACACATGATCCATCTATATTATCAAGAAAAAAAAGAATATCTTTCCAATTGAACAATCCCTACAACAAAAGTTTTTCAAAATAAATCCTTCAATCCTTCAGCATTGCTGTTATCTTTCTTATAATCATTATTCTACAGCTGAAGGATAATAGTTTATATGAAGGATTTATCTTGAATCTTGAATTTTGACTTTTTGCATACTCAATTCTAACACATGAGTGCAGGCCTTTTAGTTCAATAGTCCTTTCTTCTTTTCTGTTTGTCAATTGTCGAACGCTTGTTTGACATATGTCAAACGCTTATTCGACAACTGTGAAACAAGCGTTCGACAGTTGACAAATAATAAATAGGTTATATCTTTCATGTTAACAGGTCGTTATGTACCTCATTCTTACTTATTAATCCTACTCTTATTCTTTGCCTGAAAGAGTGGACTAAAACAAGTATTAATTTCAGACTGGAGTATGAAGCATTTATCTGAAAATGCAAACAGCTTCCTTCATACAGTAGAAAATCATTCAGCCGTAAACATTAGATAATCAAATATATAGCCTTACACTGAAGGATTGAAGGATTTATTCTGAAAAACTTTTGTTGAAGTACTTAGGGAAAGGATGTATGCCAACTCCACCTGTGACACTATAAACAGACTCAAAACTAGGAAGTTTTGAGCTATCTGATTAGTGACTGATGGTAACTGGCTCCCCTCTTGAGAGGGGGTAGGGGGTGTGTAAATGCCAGTAAATAAAACCGGCAAAAAACATATGTATGGCTTAAATATATGAATGTGTTATTAATTAAGGCCCGTTTATAGGCGGGATTATAACACACCCCCTTCCCCCTCTCAAGAGGGGAGCCAGATACAACCGGTCGCTATTATCAAAGACTCACCTCTGTCAAGAACTGAAACATTAAGTGAAAACCTTGAAAGCTAAATGAAGCCCCTATGAAGGCTGAACGGCTTTCAGCACACTTTTTTCAATAGTTATTAATCTGAAAGAAATGCAGGAGAAGTCGTTTTAATGTTTTAGGATTTGTCCTTGTGTCCCAAGCCATAACAATATAGACTTTATCATTTCGGATATAATAGTAAATCTTATTCTTTTTGTTTACCACTAACTCACGTATAACTATATCTAACGGTTTATTGGCCAAATATACCTGACCGATTTCAGGAAAACTCTCTAGCAAAGCTATATCTTTCTGAATATTCCCCCAGGCAGTTGCAGCAATCGTATCTCCCCAACATTTCCTGATAAAAAGGAGTAAATTAAGCACACTCTCTTTTGCAAAGTCAGTCCAGATTATTTCCATCCCATCTTCTTATCTATATAATCCGTCACTTCAGTTGTGGAATACAATGGGCCTTCACTTTCTGCCACCTTCATTGTGTACTCGGCTACAGATTGTATCAAATCATCAGGCATTACATATTCTTTCGCCTCTACTTCTTTCTGGGAAGTTAAAGCTTCAATGTAATCATGTACTTTCCGAAGCTTATCCTCACTTAGATTCATTACTTCCCGGAAAATACTTACTTTTAACGCATCTGTATTCATTACATCCATTCTATTTTGGTTCTATATCTACAAAGATAGAGATTATTTCTTTTCTACTCCATTATCGATTGAAACTTTAAGCAACTCTTTATCATAAGGGAACGCCCCTTCCACTATTACACCTTATTAACGATCACTTTACAACTTTTTACTCTTTCTTTGTATCTATATAGCAAACGATGTTGTTTAACAAGTAAATCCGTATAGATATGAAGATAAGAGCAATTTTGATTTCCGCGCTGATCGTATGTTGCATTTCGGCAGCGTTCATGTACACAAGAGCGGCACAATCAACAAATGAAAGTAAAATGATTGAAAGAGCCATTCAAGGCAAGAATACATCCCAACTGATCAAAGCATTGATCGGTAAAATGAAAGACCAGTTAGAAGTGAACGATGATGACTTCCCTGCGCTTATCAAAGAAGTGGAAAACTATGCAGCCGAATGTAAAGCCCCGGCTTCCGCAGCCGTATTGCATTCGATGGTAGCGGAAATGTATAACAACTACTACATGCAGAACCGTTGGAAGATCAACCAGCGGACAGACCTGGTCGGTTACGTTCCCGAAGATATACGGGAATGGACTTCCAATCTTTTCACCCAAAAGGTCAAAGAAGAGCTAACCGCCTCCCTGCAACCGGCCGAGCTGTTACAGCAAACGCCGGTATCCGATTTCAAGGCAATCCTCGAAACCGGGAAAGACACCCCTACCCTGCGCCCCAGCCTATACGATTTTCTGGCATTCCGTGCACTGGATATAGCTCCCTCGACAGAGATATATGAAAAGCTGATTGCCTGGCTGAATACACAGCCGGATAAGAAAGCGGTAGTCCTTACCACTCTCGATTATCTGCAATTCAAATATTCTTCCCTGCAACAGGATAAAGAAAGAAAAGAATATCAGGCCGCCCTCGACAGCCTGATGAAAGTATATGCCGATAAAGATTATTCGGTGGAGATCGTGGCTGCCCGGTTGAATTCATTTGGATTTGCCTACAACTATAACGATCCCGAAAAAATGGATTCTATCAAGGCAATAGAATACAACCTTTGTAAAGAAACAATCGCCCGTTTTCCGAACTACGACCGGATCGGCCTGATAAAAAACAGACTGGCACAAATGCAAAATCCGTCACTGCGGATCAATACGGAAAATAATATCTATCCAGGAAAAGAACTGACTCTTAAGGTGAATTACAAAAATGTCCCCGAGATCACAGTCAGTATATACAAAAGCCTGAAAACACCTCAGCAGACAACATATTATAATGAAGCAGATACGAGTAAAGCGCTGGGTGCACTCGTTAAAAAGGTCACTTTCTCTTTATCACAACCGAACACATACACCGACTTGGATACAACCCTTGTTATCCCGATGGAACACATGGGGCTCTATGAATGTATCGTCACCGTACCCGGCAAAGGGCTAAAGACAAACAATCTGTTTAGTGTCAGCCGCCTGGCTGCTGTTTCACGCAATATGCCGGATGGTTCCACAGAAATACTGGTGACGGGCTATCTGAGTGGCAAACCGGTAAGCGATGCTTCCGTGACTTACTATTCCGGCAAACGCCGTAACCTGCAAAAGCAGGGTAGCGTAAAAACAGACCGCGACGGATTAGCCGTTCTTCCCCGTCAAAGTGATATGATGGCTTATCAGGTCACACACCGCGAAGACGCCTATTCCATGCTGACGCTTTTTTATCCGAACAGTCGGGAAATGCAGAATAAAACAAAAAAACGTCCTCAACTCTCACTGTTCACCGACCGGGGTCTATACCGTCCGGGACAAACATTATATTTTAAAGGTATTGCTTACGTCAACGATACGCAAACACCTTATGCCGTTGAAGGAGAAAGCTATAAAATAACTTTACGGGATGCCAACTGGAAAGAGGTGGCTACCAAAACACTGAAAACAGATAAGTTCGGTTCCTTCAACGGAGAGTTTACACTGCCGCAGCAAACACTTAGCGGAATGTTCACGCTTTCCACCGAATATACAAGTACCAGCGTTCGTGTGGAAGAATATAAACGCCCGACGTTCTTTGTCGAACTGCTTCCGATTAAAGGTGATATCTCTTTCGGCGACCGGGTAACGATCGAGGGTAAGGCACAAACCTTCTCCGGCGTTTCCCTGCAAAGCGGTGAAGTGACTTACCGTATTAATAAGCGACCTTTCTGGTTGCGCGGTTATTTTGGAGGAAACACGAACGAGCAAGTGGCAGAAGGAACTACAACCATCAACAGTGACGGCACATTCTCCGTTGATTTCCGTCCGGAGAAATCAACAGATGGATACAGCTTCTTCCCCTACCAGAGCTATGTCGTTACAGCAACCCTGACCGACAGTAACGGAGAGACACAGGAAGCTACATACACTTTCTCTGTTGGTGAAACCGGTATCGTCCTGAGCACCAATATTCCGTCGCAGATAGATAAAGATTCTGTCAATGCAACCGTTTCGGCACAAACCCTGAACGGGGAAAAGCTGACTGTCAACGGTACTTATACGATCTATAAACTGGGCGATACTGGCAAAGAGAACCGATACGGACAGGAAGAATATAAAGAAGAGCAACAAGTTGGAGCCGGTAATTTCATTTCCGGTCAGACGATCGACAAAGAAGTATTCAAAAAACTTCCGGCCGGCCGTTATCGCATCAAGCTGGAAGCAAAAGACAGTAAAGGCCGTCCTGCCACTGCACAAGACGACTTTATCCTATACAGCCTGCGCGACAAAAGACCGCCGGTATTCACTCACCTGTGGTTACTGAATGAAAAGACAGATTGCCAGCCGGGCGAAGAAGCCCGAATAGTGTTCGGTACATCGGATAAAGATGCACATGTGTTATACGAACTTTACCAGAACGGCAAATGTATCTCACGCAAACAAATGGTATTGAATAATGAGAACCACCTCTTCCGTATCCCATTCCTGGAAAGTTACGGGGAAGGTATTGTTGCCAGCTTCACCTTTGTAAAGAACGGTAAGCTGTATACTACACAGTCGCAGATCAAACGTCAGCAACCGGATCGTCGCCTGACCATCCGGCCGACAACATTCCGTGACCGTCTGCTGCCGGGTAGCCAGGAAACATGGAAGTTCCGTATACTGGATGCCGACTCTGTTCCCGTAGCCGCCGAAATTCTGGCAAGCATGTATGATGCTTCACTGGACAAGATACTGCCGTTCAACTGGTTCTTCAATCCGGAACGTTTTGTTTATCTGTATGCTCCAACCTTTAATACAGGCACAAGCATGGATCAGCGGACAATGTATGATGCCGGAGAGCTGAAACTAGCCAATATTCCTGATTACCAGTACGACCGTTTAAACTGGCAAGGTATTATGGACTTCAGAAACTATAGGATCCGTGGCGGAGGTATTATGATGAAATCTGCTGCCGCTCCAATAATTGCAGAAGAGGAGGTTGAATCAACAGGAATGGCAACCTACTCTCGTGCTACCGATAGCATGCTGGCAGAAAACACCGTAGAAGCATCGGCCGACATGGCTGCCCCAGGTGTCGATAACGGCAATAACCTACCACAAACTTTACCTGTTCAGCAAATTCGTGAAAACTTCAACGAAACAGCCTTCTTCTATCCTTCCCTGCTGACAAATGCAGAAGGAGACGTTATGCTGCAATTCACATTACCCGAAAGCAATACGACCTGGAAATTCCAGGCTTTGGCTAACACTGCCGATATGAAATATGGTATGCTGACCAAAGAGGTGATCAGCAGTAAGCCGTTGATGGTACTGCCGAATCTTCCACGCTTTATGCGCCAGGGCGACGAAGTATCCGTCAGTACACAGGTGATAAACAACTCGAAAGAATCTATCTCCGGACGCGTTAGCCTCGAATTGTTCGATCCGGCAACAGACCAGCCTGTGATCTGCCTTACCAAATCGCAGAAGGCCTTTACATTGTCGGCCGACAGCATCACGACTGCTTCATGGACATTCCGCGTGCCGGAAACGATCAATCTGATCGGTTGCCGTATCATAGCCGACTCTGACTCCGGCAACGATGGCGAACAACATTTAATCCCGGTTCTCTCCAATCAGATACTGATCACGGAAAGTACTCCGTTCTACCTGATGGGAGATAACGAACAACAGATCCGTTTGTCAGGAAACAAGGCTACCGGAACCCGTAAGCCGTTCAGCATGACACTGGAACTGACCGCCAACCCGATCTGGTATGCCGTACAGGCGCTGCCGACATTGACACAGCCGGAAAACGACAATATCATTTCCTGGTTCGCTTCTTATTACAGCAATACGCTGGCTAATTACATTGCCACAGCCAACCCGCGCATCCAGCAGGTGATCAGCCAGTGGAAGGCACAGGGAGGAACAGCATCCACCTTATATTCGAACCTGGAAAAGAACCAGGAACTGAAGAATATCCTGCTACAGGAAACGCCGTGGGTATTGGCTGCCGACAACGAAACAGAACAGAAACAACGCCTGTCGTTGTTGTTCGACATGAACCGTGCCGGCCAGCAACGCGAACTGGCTTTGCAACAGTTGCTGAAACAACAGAACGAAGAGGGTGCCTGGGGCTGGTTCAAAGGTTTCTACCCGAGCCGTGAAATCACCCTGCATATCCTGAAAGGTATGTCGCAACTGGTCGAACTGGGTGCCGTTCAATACGGACAGGAAGAAAAAGAAATGCAGATGAAAGCATTGAAATTTCTGGATAAACAGATGCAACTGGATTACGAACGCCTGCAAAAAGCCGATAAGAACTGGCAGACAAGCGTACCTAACTCCCTGCAACTGGAATACCTGTTCGTCCGCAGTTCCTACCGCGATATCCCGGAACTGGGAGACGCCCGCGAAGCGATCCGTTTCTATACGGCACAGGCAGAGAAAACATGGAGCAAACAGGGCCTTTACGGTAAAGGTGAAATTGCCCTGCTGATGCAACGGAACGGAAAGAAAGAAGTGGCAAACAATATCCTGGCATGGTTACGCAAAACGGCAACCGTTTCCAACGAACAGGGTATGTACTGGGCTAACAACCGGAGAGAAAACAGTTTCTTTATCTCTCCGATCGATACGCACTGCCTGTTGATGAAAGTGTTCAATACGTTATCACCGAACACCAAAGATACCGACCGCCTGAAACAATGGCTGCTGAACCAGAAGCGTACCCAGAACTGGGAATCGGTTCCCGCCACGATAAACGCAATCTATGCATTGCTGCTGACCGGAAGCGACTGGCTGAATGAAAACAATACCTGCACCGTCAACTGGGGAGGTAAGACATACAGCACCGCCGAAGGTGAAACGGCAACAGGTTATCTGAAGGTTGTACTGGGTGAAAAAGAAATTTCTTCCGAAAGCAATTCCGTTTCCATCCGGAAGGAAGGAAATGCGCCTGCCTGGGGAGCTGTTTACGAACAGTATTTCGAGAACATCAATAAAGTGGATAAACAACAGGGTGTACTCAATGTGGAAAAGAAATTATTTATTGAGAGCAACAGCGGAACAGGCCTGCAGATACAACCGGTAACAGAAGGCAAGCTCCGTGTGGGTGATAAAGTGGTTGTACGCCTGACCATCCGCACAGACCGCGAAATGGATTATGTATTCCTGAAAGACCTGCGGGCAGGATGTTTTGAGCCGGCCAACCAGATCTCCGGTACGAAGTTCAGGGATGGAGTGATGTACTATCAGTCGCCGACGGATGTATCAGAAAACTTCTTCTTCAACCGTTTGCCGGCGGGAACCTTCGTGATCGAGTATCCGGTTTACGTAACACGCACCGGTGATTATGCCGGAGGATTCAGTACAATTCAATGCCTGTACGCTCCCGAGTTTGTTTCACATACAGAAAGTGAGGCAATATCTGTCAGTTTTTAATTCTTATTCTCTATCTTTGTAACATAAACAATAGCTAAATAAAAAGTAAAATGAAACAGATTATTTTTATTTTTATGGCAATCCTGCTTGCTACAGGAATGGCTTCTGCTCAGAAAAAAGCAGTTATTTCTGCAGAACAAACCTCTCACGACTTTGGACAAATTAAAGAAGCCGACGGAAAAGTATCTGCAACATTCGCAGTCAAAAATACAGGTGATGCTCCGCTGGTTATTACTCGCGTAATTGCTTCCTGCGGATGCACGACACCGGAATGGACTAAAGAACCGATCGCTCCCGGTCAGAGTGGAGACATTAAGATTACATACGATCCGAAAGGACGTCCCGGCCCGTTCTCTAAAACGATTTCAGTTTACAGCAACGGTAAAACGGGTAGTTTTATCCTGACCATTCGGGGAGAAGTTCTTTAATACCAAACAAGCAAAACTAAAAACAAAGAATGCTGAATATAAAAAGACTGTGCTTTATTCTGTGCTGCATATTCCTGTTCACAGCGAATATAGCCGCACAGAACGGAGC
The DNA here is from genome assembly GCF_000969845.1 of Parabacteroides sp. HGS0025. Taxonomy (NCBI): domain Bacteria; kingdom Pseudomonadati; phylum Bacteroidota; class Bacteroidia; order Bacteroidales; family Tannerellaceae; genus Parabacteroides; species Parabacteroides sp. HGS0025. Next base: position 672,004 of record NZ_KQ033902.1, on the reverse strand, counting down.
TCAGATAAGTGCAGACGAACTGACTTACAACTTCGGAACGATTGCCGAAGCGGACGGATTGGCCAGTCATACTTTTGTCGTTAAAAATACGGGAGACAGCCCATTGGTCATCACCCGTATCACTGCATCCTGTGGTTGTACGCAACCGGAATGGACAAAAGCACCTATTGCCCCGGGAAAGACAGGAAACGTGAAAGTAACCTACAATCCCAAAGGACGTCCGGGCCCGTTCTACAAAACTGTTTCTATATTCAGCAACGGTAAAAAAGGCAGCTACACGCTGGCTATCAAAGGGAACGTTACACCTAAACCGATTCAGCCCGCATTTATCTATCCCTACTCGATCGGTGACCTGAAGTTGCAGACCAAAACGGTTCTGTACAGCAGTATCCGTCCGGACGAGACATTGGGCGAAAAGATCAGTGTAAAGAATGAAGGTAAAACCACCCTGACTATCCAACAGGGAAAAGTTCCCCATTTCCTGACTGTGGAGATACGTCCTACTCAACTGGCTCCGGATGAAGTCGGTGAAATAACCTTATTGCTGGATGCCAAAGCAACCAAAAGAAAAGGACGGGTTACAACAGAAATTCCTTTAACGGTTGAAAGCATCGGACAAAAAGAAATTTCCGGCAAAATACATGTTGCTGCCAATATTATCGATAACTTTGGAAAATTATCGGCTGCAGAAAAGGCGCAAGCTCCTGTTGCACAGTTATCGGGAACATTGCTCGACTTCGGTAAACTACCGGAAAGGGGCGGCTTCATCCCATTGATCGGAGGAAAAGTGACCGGAACTGTCGACATTACCAATACTGGGAAATCACCATTGATTATCCATAGTATCACGTGTGATAATGAATTGGTAGATATCTCCGGAGGTAAGAAAGAGATTAAACCGGGAGTAACTGCAACTTATAAGATTTCAGTCCGTCCGAGAGAGATCAAGACGAAACTGGAAGCGCTTATCAATGTTGTATGCAACGACCCGAACGGCCCTGTTCGCCTGATAAAAGTAACAGCAGAAAAATAATTATTCATTATGGAACATCCCGAAAACGACGATCTTTACAGAGGATTAAAGGTAAACAAGGGAGTAGCCGACGTACCGACTGTAAACCCGTATCTGAAAAAGAGACTCCAACGTAAAGAATATACCCCTTCCGAATTTGTAGAAGGGATACTGAAAGGTAACATAACCATTCTCAGCCAGGCAGTAACCCTGGTCGAGAGCGCTAAATACGAGCATCAGCAACTGGCTCAGGAGATTATCGAAAAATGTCTTCCTCATGCCGGTAAATCGGTGCGTATCGGTATTACCGGTGTTCCCGGTGCCGGAAAAAGTACTTCTATCGATGCGTTCGGTATGCATCTGATCAAGGAAGGACGCAAACTGGCTGTATTGGCCATCGACCCGAGTAGCGAACGTTCCAAAGGCAGTATCCTGGGAGATAAAACCCGCATGGAAGCCCTTTCACGGGAGAAGAATGCGTTTATCCGCCCTTCACCCTCGGCCGGTTCGCTGGGTGGTGTTGCCCGCAAGACACGCGAAACGATCGTACTGTGCGAAGCTGCCGGCTTCGATACCGTATTCGTTGAAACAGTGGGTGTCGGACAGAGTGAAACGGCCGTACATTCAATGGTCGACTTCTTCCTGCTTATCCAATTGGCCGGAACCGGGGATGAACTGCAAGGTATCAAGCGCGGTATCATGGAAATGGCGGATGGTATCATCATCAATAAAGCGGATGGCGATAATATCGATAAAGCCAAACTTGCAGCTGCACAGTTCAAGAACGCTCTGCATCTTTTCCCGCCTGCCGACTCAGGCTGGTTCCCGAAAGTGTTGACTTATTCCGGTTATTATAATCTAGGGATCAAAGAGATCTGGGACATGGTCGGTGAATACATGGAGTTTACTAAAAAGAACGGTTATTTCAATTTCAAACGAAATGAACAGGCCAAGTATTGGATGTATGAAAGCATCAACGATACATTACGTGAAACATTCTATCATAATCCGGCCGTAGAAAGTATGCTGGCACGGACAGAACAGCAGGTGCTGAACAACGAGATCAGCTCGTTCGTTGCTGCCAAACGGATGATGGATTTGTTCCTGGAAAATTTATCAAAGAAATAAGGTTTACCCTAAAACGAATAAACCCCGCCGGATCATTTCCTGCGGGGTTTATTTATGTCTGACAACCGGATGTTTAGATAGAAGACACGCGAAGTGTATTCAGTAAATCACGGTTGATCGGTTTATCATTCTTAATGGCTTTCGAGAACGGAACATATACGATCTGGTCGTTCTGTATACCCATCATGACATTACGCTGGTCGTCCAGCAATGCATCGATCGCGGCAACTCCCATACGGGTTGCCAGAATGCGATCCTGAGCCGTAGGCGATCCACCACGCTGCAGGTGTCCCAGAATAGAGACACGGACGTCGAACTGAGGATATTCGTTCTTTACACGTTCGGCAACTCCCATTGCGCCACCGGTCACTTCACTTTCAGCCACCAGAACGATACTACTGTTCTTCGACTTACGGAAACCGTTTTCGATCATTTCGGCCAACTGGTCTTTTTCCATAGAGATCTCCGGAATAATAGCCGCTTCAGCTCCGGAAGCAATCGCACCGTTCAATGCCAAGAAACCGGCGTCGCGTCCCATCACCTCGATGAAGAACAGACGGTCGTGCGAAGTGGCTGTATCGCGGATCTTATCCACACACTCCATAATCGTGTTCAAAGCGGTATCGTATCCGATCGTTACATCCGTACCATACAAGTCGTTATCGATCGTTCCGGGAAGACCTACTATAGGATAATTAAACTCCTGTGCGAAAATACGAGCTCCGGTCAATGTACCGTCACCACCGATGGCGATCAGTGCATCGATTCCTTCTTCCATCAGCTTATCGTATGCCTGCTGACGGCCTTCGGGAGTTTTGAACTCCATACAACGAGCTGTTTTCAATATTGTTCCACCACGCTGGATGATGTTACTTACATTCTGAGTCCTGAACTCTTCAATTTCACCTGTAATCAATCCTCTGAAACCTCGGAAAATACCTTTAACCTTTATCCCGTTATAAATAGCGGAACGCGTCACTGCACGGATGGCAGCGTTCATTCCGGGAGCATCACCTCCGGACGTTAAAATGCCAATACATTTAATAGTAGACATAGCGTCTTTATTTTATATTATTCGCGGCAAAAATAGTAATTATTTGCCAACAACCTTTCATTTTCTCTTAAACTTAATGAAATCTTAATCATTCTATCAACGACCTGCATTGAGCTCCTGAATACGAACAGCCACCTCTTCCATCAACCATTTCGGAGTAGAGGTCGCTCCACAAACACCCACCCGGCGCACTCCGGCCGGAAGCGGTTCGGTGATCTCCTTCACTTCCGATATAAAGATGGTATTGGGATTTGCCTTACGGCATTCTTCCAGCAACATTTTACCGTTCGAACTTTTTTTACCTGCCACAAAATAAATCCAGTCGTGGCTGGATGCAAACGCTTTGATATTGGGGAGGCGGTTGGCTACCTGACGGCAGATCGTATCATGATATTCAAAACGGGCATTTTCTGCCTTCCGTCGATATATCTCTTCCACGATCTTACGGAATCCGTCCAGCGACTTGGTAGTCTGGGAAAACAGACAAATGTCGCGACCAAAATCCAGGCGATCCAGGTCTTCTATCTTTTCCACCACAATTGCCGTACCTTCAGTCTGTCCCACCAGGCCGTTCACTTCGGCATGTCCTTTCTTTCCGTATATGACCAGCTGGGTATTATTAATACGGCTTTCCTGATAGCTTTTATGTATTTTACGTTGTAATTGAAGAACTACCGGACAAGTGGCGTCGACTATTGTAATATCGTTCTGCCGGGCAACTTCGTAAGTTGAAGGAGGTTCGCCGTGGGCACGAAGCAAGACCTTTTTTCCTTTTAATGCAGAGAACTCACGATGGTCGATCGTTCGCAGGCCATGTGCCTGTAGCCGTTCAACCTCCAGGCTATTGTGTACGATATCACCTAAACAATACAAAATATCCGTATTGTTCAGTTCACGTTCGGCACTTTCAATAGCTGTCACTACCCCGAAGCAGAAGCCGGAGCCTTTATCTATTTCTACTTCAATCATTGTAACTGTTACCTAATTAGAGATAGCTCTATTGTATTGAACAAGCAACCAGGCTTTTTGTTCAGCAATGGTCATGTTCGAGTTATCCAGCACCAGGGCATCATCCGCCCGTCGGAGAGGGCTTTCCTTACGTGTGGAATCTATATGATCGCGGGTCTTGACATTCTCCAGCACTTCTTCATAGGAAGCAGCTTCTCCCTTTGCTTTCAGCTCGTCCAAACGACGTTGTGCACGAACTTCCGGACTGGCGGTTACATAGATCTTCAGTTCGGCATCCGGAAAAACAACTGTTCCGATATCCCTGCCATCCATGATGATCCCTTTTTCTTTCCCCATTTCCTGCTGCATTGCCACCAAGGCACGGCGCACAAATCCTAATGTAGCCACAGGGCTTACCCAGCTTGCCACTTCCATTCCACGGATTTCTTTTTCTACCTTAACGCCGTTCAGATAAGTATCGGGGCGTCCTGTCTCCGGATTAAAGCGGAGCGAGATATGGATATCACCCATCGCCGCCTGCAATTTTTCCTCATCGATCTGATCTCCTTTGAACAGATTATGCTGAATACAATATAATGTTACCGCGCGATACATGGCTCCCGTATCTATATAAGTATAGCCAATTTCTTTTGCTAAGTCTTTTGCCATAGTGCTCTTCCCCGTAGAAGAAACACCATCTATTGCAATTACTATCTTTTTCATTCTTGTCTTAATTATATTTTCAAGGTTTAAAATCGGCCAACGTAGTTGAAACACTAACCATCATCGACATCGCCGAAGGATGGTATTTGGCGAAAGAGACACCAACATCAAACATTTTGATCTTTACACCTGCACCGGCAGAGAAACCGGACAGTCCGCTACCTCCTCCCTGCAGTTTCATATCCATCTTGGTTTTCGGGTTAAAGCCTACGCCGATCCAGAAATTTTCACTGGGTATATAATCTACACCAAATACAAAATGCTTAAACAAGGCCTGAGCGAAATTATCTCCCTTATAGTCGGGATCCGCCTTGTCGATATAATCGAATTTCCAACGGTTCAGATGCATGGCTGTAACAGACAAACGGAAAGGCGCATGATTCATCTTCTTTGAAATTCCCATCTGGATGTCCCAAGGCATCTTCTGACGATCATCGTTATAAGGCTTCAACTGTGCACCGATATTTTTGAATACAAAACCAAACGAAAATTCCTTTTCCGAATTGTAATAGCTCAAACCGGCATCTACCGCGAGCCCTACTGAAGTATAGATATCATAATTGGAATAAAGGAACTTCATAGAGACACCACCACGCCAGCGCTCCGACAGGTCATAAGAGAAGAAACCGTTCACTGCAATATCGTTCGCAGTAAAATCGGCTGTCGGCTGATTATTCTCATCCATCCCTATAAATTTACCATTATGGAAATAATTGACCCCGACACCCCAGGCTCCGCGTTCACGGAATGCCTTCGTGAAAAGGGCACTTCCCACATTCACATCAGCTATATAATTCATATAGTTCAAGTTTATCATACCGTCCATTTCACCACCCAGTAAAGCCGGATTATGAAAAATAAGGGAAGGGTCTCTTTCTATCAGGGACACGGTATGTCCCCCAAGAGCATTAGCCCTGGCTGATGAAGGATAATTCAAAAACGTAAACACCTGCTCTCCGGTTTGTGCCGCGACAGACTGCAAAAAAAACGAAAGGAACAGTACAGATAATATATTTCTCATATTTTTCAACAAAATGCGTACAAAGATATTAATACGGTTATAACATATACCATAAACAGAAACGGAAAAAACAAGAAAAAGGTATATAATCGCTGTTATTTTTCTTCCGGTTCAAAAAAAAATGAAAATACAGAAGTATTTTTCCCTGTTTTTTATTGATATATAAAATAATTTGTATTTTTGCGTACTGGAAAACACATATTTAAACATTATAAAGAGTATGGAAATTAAGAAATCACCGAAAGCGGACTTAGAAGGGGGCAAAACACTCGGTATCCTGATGGGTATGGTTGTTGGTCTGGCCGTTCTATTCGTTGGGTTCGAATGGGGAACCCGTGATATCCAGATCGTCCAAACAGAAGGCGTAGCAGATATCATCGCTGAAGAAGAAATTGAAATTACAAGACCGGAGGACACACCTCCTCCACCTCCTCCACCACCAGCACCTGCTGCAGTAGAACAACTGAACATTGTGGAAGATGATGTCGAACTGGATCAAGTGGATCTTATCTCATCTGAGGACGACCAGAGCTCAGCGCAGGTTGAAGCTTACGTTGCACCCGCAGTTGTAGAAGAAGAAGAAGAATCCGCTCAACAGATCTTCACCGTTGTAGAAACAATGCCGGAATTCCCAGGTGGACAAGGAGAATTATTGAAATACCTTGCAAAATCAATCAAGTATCCGGTTATTGCACAGGAAAATGGTATTCAAGGTCGTGTAACTTGTTCGTTCGTTGTAAACCGTGACGGTTCTATCGTTGACGCAGAAGTTATCCGTGGTGTAGACCCATCTTTGGATAAAGAAGCCTTGCGTGTGATCAACAGTATGCCGAAATGGTCTCCTGGTAAGCAGAGAGGTAAACCCGTACGTGTAAAATATACAGTACCTGTAACCTTCAGATTACAATAATAATTTTTAAACATATTAAAAAGGCTGCTGTAAACTTGCAGCCTTTTTTTATTTTGTCTTATCCATAATTCAATATCTATATGTTATCTTTCAACGAGATCCTGCAAAAAATAGAAAACGAAATCTCTCAACTCAGTTTCGAATATCCTCCTAAAAGCTTATATGACCCGATCGAATATATCCTGTCATTGGGGGGGAAAAGGATCCGTCCGGCATTAGCATTAATGGCCTGCAACTTATATAAGGAAAATGTAGACAATGTGATCAATCCGGCATTGGGAATAGAAGTATTCCATAACTTCACCCTGTTGCATGATGATTTGATGGATAAAGCGGATAAAAGAAGAAACAAACCGACAGTTCATAAAGTATGGAACGACAACACAGCGATCCTTTCGGGAGACGCTATGTTGATTGCCGCTTATCAACTGATCGGAAAAACAAAACCGGAACACCTGAAAGAAGTGTTCGACCTGTTCACTGCCACAGCTCTCGAGATCTGTGGAGGTCAGCAATATGATATGGAGTTTGAGTCACGGGCTGACGTGACCGAACCGGAATATATGGAAATGATCCGGTTAAAAACAGCTGTTCTGCTTGCTTGCAGCTTAAAAACAGGAGCCATCATCGGAGGGGCTTCTAAAGAAGATGCGATCCATCTTTATGAATTCGGAATAAACATCGGCTTGGCTTTCCAGTTACAGGATGATCTGCTGGACGTTTATGGAGACACTGCCACATTCGGTAAAAATATCGGTGGAGACATTATCTGCAACAAAAAGACATTTATGCTGATACATGCCTTCGAACTGGCCTCTGCCGGGCAAAAAGCAATTTTAAACAACTGGATCAGCAAAGATACATTTGTACCTGCTGAAAAAATCGAAGCTGTCACTACTATATATAATGAATTGCTTCTGAAAGATATTGTCACTGCTAAAATGCAGAAATACTACGACAAGGCTATGGAACATCTGGCAGAATTAAATGTACCAGCTGAGAAATTAACGATATTAAAAGAAGTTACTAATCATTTAATGTATCGCCAGTCTTAATCGTATGAAGTTAATTGATACGCATAACCATCTGTACCTGGAGGAATTCGACCCGGAGCAAGATGCACTGGTTGACGCTGCCCTGAAGTCAGGTATCGACACACTGCTTCTGCCGAATGTAGACCTCACAACAATAGACCGGATGCATAATTTATGCGACCGATTCCCCGGTTTCGCCTATCCTATGATGGGATTACACCCGACAAGTGTGGACGAACACTATGCCGAAGCCCTGAAAAAGACAGAATCATATCTCGGTAAACGGCCTTATTGTGCTATCGGAGAAATAGGGATCGACCTGTATTGGGACAAGACATACCTGAAAGAGCAGAAAATTGTATTCGAAGAACAGTTGAAATGGAGTATTGACCTGAGGCTTCCGGTGGCAATCCATACAAGAGACGCCTATCCGGAAGTGCTGGAAAGCATCCACAAAGTCGGAGCCGATAAACTGACAGGAGTTTTCCATAGTTTTACCGGAACAATTACAGATCTGGAAGAGATTAAGAAATTGAAAAAATTCAAATTGGGTATTAACGGGGTAATCACCTTTAAAAACTCAAAACTGTCGGACACAATTTTATCTACCGACATTAACAGCATAGTACTCGAAACAGACGCTCCATACCTGGCTCCCGTCCCCTACAGAGGGAAAAGAAATGAGCCTGTATATATATGGAAAACGGCTGAAAAGGTAGCGGACACATACGGCCTGACACTGGACGAAACAGTAGAATTAACAAGAAAAAACGCGCTGGATTTATTTAAAATTACTAATAAACATGCATAGTTTGACTTTTTCAGCCGATAGACAAAATTTATTCTGTCAGATATTGTGTATATGTCAAGCAAAAACTTTAGATTTGTGCACTGAAACGTTTGGATATGCGATTTTTTTCGTATTTTGCGCTCGTTTTAGAGGAGGCAGGGGCTGAAAATTGGAGAGATGCTCGAGTGGTTGAAGAGGCACGCCTGGAAAGCGTGTAAACCCCTAAAGGGTTTCGCGGGTTCGAATCCCGCTCTCTCCGCTTTAAATACCATGAGGATATTATTAACAACAAAAATAAAAACAAATAAGAGAATTATTAATCTTAAAAATTAAACACACAATGAAAAAGTATTTTGCAAAAACATTCTTGGGTATTTGCGCCCTTGGAACTTCTACCGTAGCATTCGCTCAGGAAGCTACAGAACAAGTTGTTGAAGGTGGCATGTATCAGGCTTTAAAAACAAAGTTTATTGAAGGTGGCGCCGACTTCATGAGTTTGGTTGCTATCGCTTTGATTTTCGGTTTGGCTTTTTGCCTTGAAAGAATTATTTATCTTAATTTGGCTGAAACTAATGCAAGTAAATTATTAAAAGGTATTGAAGATGCACTTGACAAAGGTGATGTAGAAGGAGCAAAAGCTATCGCTCGTGACACAAGAGGTCCTATCGCATCTATCGCTTATCAGGGATTAATGAGAATTGACCAGGGTATCGACGTTGTTGAAAAATCAATCGTATCTTACGGTGGTGTACAGGGTGGTCTTTTGGAAAAGAACATGTCTTGGATCACATTGTTTATCGCTATGGCTCCATCTTTAGGATTCTTGGGTACTGTAGTAGGTATGATCATGGCGTTCGATAAAATCGAACAGGTTGGTGATATCAGCCCGACGGTTGTTGCTGGTGGTATGAAAGTGGCCTTGATCACAACTGTAGGTGGTTTGATCGTAGCTTTGATCCTTCAGGTATTCTATAACTATTTGTTGAGCAAACTGGAAGCTATCTTAAACCAGATGGAAGATGCTTCAATCACATTGATCGACATAGTTATCAAATACAACCTTAAATTCAAAAAATAATTTAGAATTATGGCAGTTACTAAAATAAGAAAAATGTCCAGCTGGACACTGTTAATCGTTTCGGTTATCAGTCTCGTAGTACTGGGTATGTTCTATGCAGGGGGCGTTGTAGACGCATCTGTAGAAATGAAAGAACCGATTTACACCGGTTTATTGATTAACTGGACATCTGTATTATTCTTTGTCACAATTATCAGTACAATACTATTTGCATTGTGGCAATTTATAACTCTGCTTCAGACAAATGCAAAATCAGCTATAACATCTTTGGTTGTTGTTGTTGTTTTTGCAGCAATTCTATTCATTACTTACTCTATGGGAGATGCAACTCCGCTGGGAGGAATGAATGCAGATTCTCAAAAATACAACATCCCTTTGTGGTTAAAAGTAACAGACATGTGGATTATGTCCACTGCAGTTCTGATGATTTTAATCATTGCTGCTGTAGTTTGGGGTTCAGTAAGAAAAATGCTTAATAAATAATAGTAATAACGAATTGATAAAACAAGAAAGAAATGGGTAAAAAAAGAAAGACACCGGGAATCAATGGTTCTTCTTCAGCCGATATTGCTTTCATGTTGCTTATCTTCTTCCTTATTACTACTTCAATGGATACAGATAAAGGTTTGGCAAGACGTTTACCACCTCCTGTACCCAAAGACCAGAAGAAAAACGAAGAAATGGATATCAAAAAGAGAAATATCATGGTCGTGCTGATCAACAGTAACAACCAGATTCTCTGTAATAATGAATTCATTGATATTAAGCAATTGAAAGATAAAGTTAGAGAGTTCATTGAGAATCCTTATAACGACGAGCATAAACCGGAAAAAGTAGAAGTAGATGTACCGTTCTTCGGAAAACAAATGGTAACGAAAAATCACGTTATCTCTTTGCAGAACGACCGTGGTACTGAATACCAAGCTTACATCGACGTTCAGAACGAATTAGCAAGAGCCTATAATGAGCTGAGAGACGATGTTTCAAGAAAGAAATTTGGTAAAGCTTTCGCGGATCTGGAAGAAGAACAACAAAAGGCTGTGCAGATGATTTATCCTCAAAAGATATCTGAAGCAGAACCTAAAAATTATGGAGGCAAATAATAATGGGAAAATTTAGTAAAGCAGGCGGCAGAGAGATGCCTGAATTAAACACCTCATCATTACCTGACTTGGTATTTGCCTTCTTGTTCTTTATCATGATGGTAACATCTATGCGTGAAGTAACTTTGAAAGTAGTATTCCAGGCTCCTCAGGCTACAGAGCTTCAGAAGTTGGAAAAGAAATCATTGGTAACATTCATCTATGTAGGTAAACCGACTCAGGAATTGAGAGCTAAAATGGGTTCTGAAACCCGTCTACAGCTGAACGATCAAATCGCAGACGTAGATGAAATCCAGGACTACATCGCTCAGGAAAAGTCAAGTATGAAAGAAGAAGACCAGCCGTTTATGACTGTATCTATCAAGGCGGATAAAGAAACCAAGATGGGTGTTATTACAGACGTAAAACAAGCGCTTCGTGAAGCATACGCATTGAAGATTAGTTACTCAGCAAGACAAGCGGTGGATTAATTAATTCAATAATAAACAAAAAAGGCAGGACTTTACGTTCTGCCTTTTTTATTGGAGTAAACCGACCTTGATCTACTTAACACCATATACATACCGGTGAATACAAGATTTCACCTCTTCGAAAGCATCTTGTAGATCAATATTACCATAAGTCATCAGACGCATTTCCAGAAACTCCTCTCCCTGGCGGTAAGGCGGCTGATAGTAGACATGATTATCCAGGACATACCCCAGGCGCTCATAGAAGCCGATTCTGCGCTTACTCATCTCCTCCGCAGGCATTTCCACCTCCAGCACAACCGGAAGATCACATAAGGCCATAAACTGCTTCATTGCCTCTGCCCCTATTCCTCCGTTGCGAGCAGACTCGTCAATGGCAAAATGTTCAACATAAACAAAAGAGTCAAATTGCCACGCAGTAATAAAGCCTGCATAAACCTCATTCCTGAATAATGTGTATACAATAAAACGAGACTCCGCCTTCACCAGCTCTCTTACCAAAGAGAACGCTCGTCGTTCGGCCTCCGGAAAGGAGTCATTATATGTCTTTTCTACTTTATCCAATAAAGGATCGGAAAAATCTTTCACCGGCCTGCATTCGATTACCCTACTTAAACTCATACTCTTATAATATTGATTGATTAATAAAAGAAAACTTACGAAATAAAATAATTGGGCGAATTATATCGCCTAATCATTATAGTTTGACTATATTTGTATCTAATTGTAATTTACATAAAAAACAGAAATACAAATATACAGAAATTATGGCACACCATCAACTTGATGAATTAGATGAAAAAATATTGAAACTGATCATAGGAAATGCCCGAATGCCTTTCCTTGAAGTTGCCAGAGAGTGTAACGTATCAGGAGCAGCCATACACCAGAGAATTCAGAAACTTACAAATCTGGGTGTCATCAAAGGTTCTGAGTTTATTGTTGACAACACAAAAGTCGGATATGAGACTTGCGCTTATATGGGATTATTCCTGAAATCACCGGGACAATTCCCCTCCGTAACAGAAGCATTAAAAAAGATCCCCGAAGTAGTGGAATGCCATTACACCACAGGACAATATGACCTGTTCATCAAAATATACGCTAAGAACAACCAGCATTTGTTGAATATCATACACAATAAACTTCAACCTCTGGGATTGGCCCGAACAGAATCGCTGATCTCTTTCAAAGAGGCTTTTAAAAGACAGATCCCTATCGATCTGGATGACGAATAGATAATAAAAAAGGGCTTTTCAAATTGAAAAGCCCTTTTTTATTAGGAAAAACTCCCGACATGAAAGCCGGGAAGTTCTATTTAAAATTCTGCATTGTTCGGAGTTCTCGGGAAAGGTATTACGTCACGAATGTTTGTCATACCTGTTACGAACAGCAACAGACGCTCAAATCCCAGACCAAAGCCCGAGTGAGGCGCTGTACCGAAACGACGGGTATCCATATACCACCAGATATCCTTTTCAGGCACACCCATTTCAGAGGCACGTCTGGCCAACTTTTCATAATCCTCTTCACGCTGAGATCCACCGATGATCTCCCCGATCTTCGGGAACAGTACATCCATAGCACGAACAGTCTTTCCATCCTCATTCTGCTTCATATAGAAAGATTTGATCTCTTTCGGATAATCGGTCAGGATTACAGGACATTTGAAATGTTCTTCCACCAGATAACGTTCGTGTTCTGAAGCAAGGTCGGCCCCCCAAAATATCGGGAATTCGAACTTGTGTCCTTTTGCCACTGCCTCTTCGAGGATCTTAACACCTTCGGTATAAGGCAGACGGATAAAGTTATGTTTCAGAACGAATTGCAGACGCTCGATCAGCTCTTTATCAAACATATTGTTCAGGAACTGGATATCATCCATACAGTTATCCAGAGCCCACTGTATACAATATTTGATAAAGTCTTCAGCCAACTGCATATTCTCTGCAATTTCATTGAAGGCAACTTCCGGTTCGATCATCCAAAACTCGGCCAGATGGCGTGGTGTATTGGAGTTTTCAGCACGGAATGTCGGCCCGAATGTATAAATAGCTCCCAAAGACATGGCTGCCAATTCACCCTCCAACTGACCAGATACTGTCAGGCTGGCCTGCTTTCCAAAGAAATCGTCTTCGTAGACGATAGAACCGTTTTCATCTTTCTTCAGGTCATACAGATTCATTGTTGTTACCTGGAACATCTGTCCGGCACCTTCACAGTCTGAAGCAGTAATGATCGGAGTATGGAAATAGAAGAACCCTCTCTCATGAAAGAACTTGTGGATAGCGATCGCCATATTATGACGGATACGGAACACAGCACCAAACGTATTGGTACGTGGACGTAAATGAGCTATCTCACGCAGGAATTCCAATGAGTGTCCTTTCTTCTGCAACGGATAAGTAGCAGGATCGGCCGTACCGTAAATCTGAATTTCAGTAGCCTGGATCTCTACATTCTGTCCCTGTCCCTGAGATTTTACCAGTTCGCCGTTCACACTGATACAGGCACCGGTAGTGATGGGCTTCAGATATTCTTCACCCAGTTTTTCCACATCCACAACGATCTGAACATTATTTATTGTAGAGCCGTCATTCAGCGCGATAAAGCTGACCTGTTTACTACCACGACGGGTACGTACCCATCCTTTCACGTTAACGGTTGTACCGTAAGCTTCACTTTTCAGTACATCTACAATTTTTGTTCTAGTAATTGTTTCCATGTTTATATGTTTATTCTTAGATAATCAAAACAAGATAGCCGGTATTGACTACCGGCTAATCTTACTATTATTCAAAAGCACCCATTCGGAGTGCGTTCACCTCACGTTCGTTCAGGTAACGCCATTTACCTCTTCCCAGGTTTCTTTTTGTAAGTCCGGCAAAGTATACACGATCCAGTTTCGTCACATGATATCCCAGTGATTCGAAGATACGGCGTACGATACGGTTGCGGCCCGAGTGGATTTCGATACCCACCTGGCTCTTGTCGTCTTCGCTGGCATAGCTGATTGCATCTGCATGGATTTCGCCGTCTTCCAGCTCCAGTCCGTTAGCAATCTTTTCCATGTCTTCGATAGAGACATTCTTATCCAACCATACGTGGTAAATCTTCTTTTTCTTGAATGACGGGTGAGTCAGCTTGGAAGCCAGGTCACCATCATTAGTAAGAAGCAATACACCGGTTGTGTTACGGTCCAGGCGGCCTACCGGATAGATACGTTCCTGGCAAGCATTCTTCACCAGATCCATTACGGTAAGACGTTCCTGAGGATCGTCGGATGTAGTTACGCAGTTTTTCGGTTTATTCAATACGATATATACCTTGCTTTCGATCTGCACTGTTTTTTCGTTGAATTCCACTTTGTCCTGACGAGTAATCTTAGTACCCAGTTCAGTAACTACCACATCATTTACTTTTACATTACCTGCTGTGATAAATTCATCAGCCTCACGACGTGAACAAACACCTGCATTAGACAAGAACTTGTTCAGACGGATCGGTTCGTTAGGGTCAGCCAGTACTTCTTTATACTTCAACTGTTTCTGGAAGTTGTACTTGGCATTCGGGTTGTAATCGTTAGTACGGCGCTGCTGGCCACCCGGACGTCTGTTTCCATATCCGCTGTTGTTGCCATATCCACCGCCACGGTTATTATTACCGTACGAAGGTCTGCCGCCACCGCGATTGTCGCGAGAGTCGTAAGAGTTGACACGAGTGTCGCCTACTCTCGGTCTTCTTTTCTTCATGCCGTCGCCTGCAGCATCCCCTTCCGGAGAAGCAGAATAGGCTCTGCCCGGTCTTTCGTCATAGTTAGGACGAGAAGGACGGTTGAAACCACCGCCACCGCCATAAGAACGATCGTTGTTTCCATAAGAAGAGCGATCATTGTTTCCGTAAGAAGGACGATTGTTGCCATAAGAAGGGCGATTGTATCCGCCCTCACGGTTAGAACTATAGCCTCCTTCACGATTCGAATTATAACCTCCTTCACGGTTATTGCTATAACCACCACGATTATTGTCGCGATTATTGTAAGAAGGTCTGCTGTTATAACCACCACCTTCACGGTTGTCATACGTACGAGGACGACTCGGACGGTCTCCGTAAGATGAGCGGTTATCCCCATAAGAATTATAACCGCCGCGGTCATCCCGGCTTGGGCGGTTATATGGTCTCCGTTCATAGTTGTTTCCCTCAGGTCTGTTGTAACCTTGATTGTAAGGTTTTCTTTCACCTTCCTGATCTGTGTTTTCCCGTCTGATACTTGGTATCACCTTTCTAGGACGCGGTTGAGATTCATCTCTTTCTTCTGTGCTCATTGTTGTAAATTAATAATAATTAATTAATTGGTAACCTCACGGCTACACTTTCTTTCTCACACTAAATACCTGTATAATTATGCGGCGTAATCGCCTTTAATTCAGCTTTTACTGCATCACTAACCTGCAGCGTTTCAATAAAGTCACTGATTGATTTTTCAGTGATTCCTTCATTCGTACGGGTTAAGGCCTTCAGGGCTTCGTAAGGTTTCGGATATCCTTCGCGACGTAATATCGTTTGGATACCTTCCGCTACCACCGCCCAGCAATGATCTAAATCCCGATATAAAGCGTTCTCATTTAATAACAGTTTACCCAGCCCTTTTGTTAAGCTTTTGAATGCGATTTCGATGTGAGCCAAAGGCACACCAACGTTGCGCAACACGGTAGAGTCTGTTAAATCGCGCTGTAAACGGGAGATAGGCAACTTCGTAGCCAGATGTTCCAGGATCGCATTTGCCATGCCCAGGTTACCTTCTGCATTTTCAAAATCGATCGGGTTTACCTTATGAGGCATTGCAGATGAACCGACTTCACCGGCTTTGATCTTCTGTTTGAAGTATTCCATCGAAATATACTGCCAGAAGTCGCGGTTCAGGTCGATCAATATCGTGTTCACCCGTTTCAAACCATCGAAAATAGCAGCCAGATTATCATAGTTTGAAATCTGCGTTGTCCATTCCTCACGGCTCAGACCCAGTACTTCGTTCACAAAGTTATTACCGAAAGCTCTCCAGTCGTAGGCCGGATAAGCTACGTGATGTGCATTGAAGTTGCCGGTTGCACCCCCAAACTTGGCAGAAACAGGAATTGATTTCAGCAAAGCCACCTGCTGTTCCAGACGATAAACGAACACCATTATTTCTTTTCCCAAACGAGTAGGAGAAGCCGGTTGCCCGTGTGTCTTAGCCAGCATAGAAACATTGCTCCAGTCTTCGGCATATTTTTTCAGCATGTCGATCACTTCCTGGATGCCCGGATAATACACTTCATTCAAGGCATCTTTGATAGACAAAGGCACAGAAGTATTATTAATATCCTGTGATGTCAACCCGAAATGGATAAATTCTTTGTATTCCTGCAAAGCCAGCAGATCAAATTTTTCTTTGATAAAATACTCAACAGCTTTTACGTCATGGTTGGTTACGCTCTCGATCTCCTTGATACGATTTGCATCTTCTACTGAAAACTCCTGGTAAATTTTACGCAATGCTTCCTTGTTTTCCACTGTAGCCAGGCTATTCAATTGTGGAAGAAACTCAGCAAGAGTAATAAAATACTCTATCTCTACCTGCACTCTATACTTGATAAGTGCATACTCCGAGAAGTAAGCCGCCAGGTTTTCGGCTTTATTTCTATATCGTCCATCCACGGGCGATATGGCAGTTAGTGTCGAAAATATCATATTCATTTAGTTTATACACCGATAACCCTGAGTGTACGGGCGATATGCCAGCCATATCGATTACTTCATGTACATTAATAATATAGAATTGCAAAGTTACTATATTTCTTCATACTAAATGGCAGTAATGAATTTTTTTTCGACTTTTTTGCCGAAATGTTTGGAGGTAATAAAAAAAGCCGTATCTTTGCAGCGCTTTAGAGAGATAAGGCGTACAAAATTTACTGAAGTAATGAAAGGGCGTTTAGCTCAGCTGGTTCAGAGCATCTGCCTTACAAGCAGAGGGTCGGCGGTTCGAATCCGTCAACGCCCACTAAATAAAAAGTCCGTTAGTCGAAAGATTAACGGACTTTTCTTTTATATCACATTTATACATCACCTTCTTTTCGACAGAGGCACAGAGATAAACCTGTCTATCGAGAATTTACCCGGCCCGGTTATATACATTAATATAAATACGACCAAATAAATAAAGGCAAGCTCTTTTACCGCAAAAGCATCATTACCGTGAATAACGAAAAATGCCATACACATGGTAAAGATCATCGGGATCATAGCCAGGCGGTACAAGGCACCAAAGATAAATCCTATCGAACAAGCCAGTTCCCCAAAGATAGCAAGCCCCAGTGAAACCTGGCTACCAACTCCCAGCGGATCAGGGAATACAGCCGACATTTCCGAATAGTTAGTCCATTTCTGGATACCATGAGTTAATAACAATCCTCCGAAAAGGATACGTAACGCCAATAACAACAGTGAAATAGTTGTTCCGTCCGGCTTAGACGGGAATAAAAATCTGTATATCGCCAACATATTATCTAGTTTTTACATAAGATTAATAACTATATATAAAACAAAGGAAGTAAAGAAATGTTCATTGCTTCCACTCCTTGTAACCTAATAGCTTTCTAACTACAAATGATACACTATAAAATACAAAAAGCGACACCCTGTTAAAGATGTCGCTTTTGTTTACTGCCGTTTAATGTGACCCGGGAGGGATTCAAACCCTCGACCTTCAGAACCGGAATCTGACGCTCTATTCACTAAGCTACCAGGCCAAAGACGGTGCAAAAGTAAATATAATATCGCAGGAAAGCAAATGTAGGGGCTAAGAGTTTTTGCTTTCTTTCTTTTTCTGTTGCACAACATATGTTTTGATATTTTGCAACTCTCTTAGCCATATATCCTGCCATTTTGCAAATAAAAGAGACATCTACATTGCTATTTTGCCATTAATCATTATCTTTGCCACGCATAATTTACAAACACAAAGCACAACAAGTATATGAGCTATTTAATTAAACCTGCAGGATATAAAGCTTTGCTTAACCTATCCCAAACAGAAATGGGGATCAAGAAAATCAAAGATTTTTTCCAGCAAAACTTATCTTCCGAACTACGGCTGCGCCGTGTTACGGCACCTTTGTTCGTACTTAAAGGGATGGGTATCAATGATGACCTGAACGGTACCGAACGCGCCGTAACATTCCCTATCAAGGATTTGAACGACTCCAAAGCCGAAATCGTACATTCACTGGCCAAATGGAAACGTCTTACGCTGGCCGATTATAATATAGAAGAAGGTTACGGTATTTACACCGATATGAACGCGATCCGTTCGGACGAAGAACTGGGCAACCTTCATTCGCTCTATGTCGACCAGTGGGACTGGGAACGGGTTATGAGCCCCAGCGAACGCAATATTGAATACCTGAAAGAGATCGTACGCCGTATCTATGCCGCTATGGTGCGCACGGAATATCTGGTTTACGAAATGTTCCCCAATATCAGGCCGACACTTCCCCAGCAGATTCATTTCATACACTCCGAGGATTTGTTACAAAAATATCCTACCTTTACACCGAAAGAACGGGAAGACGCCATTTGCAAGGAATACGGAGCTGTATTCATTATCGGTATCGGATGCAAACTGAGCAACGGGGAGAAACACGACGGACGTGCTCCGGACTACGACGACTGGTCGACTGTGGCAGAAAACGGTCAAACCGGACTAAACGGCGACCTGCTTGTCTGGGATGAAGTACTGAACCGCTCGCTGGAACTATCTTCTATGGGTATCCGTGTAGACAGGGAAGCGATGGAACGTCAGCTTGCGATCTGCAATGCCGAAGAAAAGAGAGAACTATACTTCCACAAACGCCTGCTGAGCGGCGAACTGCCTCAAAGTATCGGTGGTGGTATCGGACAAAGCCGACTGTGTATGTTCTATCTGCGCAAAGCTCATATCGGAGAGATCCAGGCAAGTATCTGGCCGGAAGAAATGCGTCAGGAAGCCCGTGCTGCTGGTATGCACTTGATATAATATAAAACTATGGATGTAAAGATTGAAGAAAGCTGGAAAGAACGGTTAGCTCCTGAATTTGAGAAAAGTTATTTTAACGAGCTGATCAACTTTGTCAAACAGGAATATAGCCAGGGAGCCGTATATCCTCCCGGCCCTTATATCTTTAATGCTTTCGAGCATTGCCCGTTCGACAAGGTCAGAGTGGTTATATTGGGACAAGATCCTTACCATGAACCGGGACAGGCGCATGGACTTTGTTTCTCTGTACAGGATGGAACGCCTTTCCCCCCTTCTCTCCTCAATATATTCAAGGAGATAGAAAGCGACCTGGGAAAACCGATGCCTACCAGTGGAAACCTGTTGCGCTGGGCTGACCAGGGAGTGTTACTACTGAACGCTACGCTGACTGTGCGTGCCCACCAGGCCGGTTCACATCAGAACAGGGGATGGGAGACATTTACAGATGCCGTTATCCACAAACTGGCGGAAGAACGCAGCCATATCGTTTATATCCTTTGGGGATCGTATGCACAGCGTAAAGGGGCGTTTATCGACGCTTCGCGTAATATGATTTTAAAGTCGGCACACCCTTCTCCCCTTTCCGCTTACCGCGGGTTCTTCGGGAATAAGCATTTCAGCAAGGCGAACGATTACCTGATAGCGACAGGCCAGACACCGATTGAATGGTAAAAGGCTAACAGAATATAAAAGAAAAGGCGATGAATAGTTTTCATCGCCTTTTCTTTTATTTCTAGGTTATGTGATCAATACCAGGTTTGTCCTTCACGCACATTACTGCTCTGGTTATACTTCAGGTCTTTCAACAGGGAAGAACTTACCGCAATAGAGAAGGTGTACGATTTATACGGCCCTACCGGCACGAAGCTCGCCGACATCTGGAAACAGTGCAGGTTACGTGTCACATTACATGTCATGTACGAGATCTTTTTATTGTCAAAGTCGTAAGTAGCATTGAAGTTGAAACTCCAGTTCTTGGTCGGCTGGATGTTTCCGTTAAAGCTCAAGGCATGCGTTAATGCATATTTATATTCCAATTTGTTCGGATCGAAATCTCCGTAACGCAACTGCATGCTATAGTTGAATGACAAGCTCCAGGGGATCTTACTGATCAGATAGCCGTCCGCGTCATATTCACCGGTATCTTTCTTCTTTCCACGCAAACGGCCGCCTTCTTTCTCTTCCGGCACGGTGGCGTCATTCGGGTTCTCGGCGGTCAGGTCTTCCAGTTCGCCGTCGCCAATATTCTCTTCCGGTATGTTGCTATCCGTTTCTCCTCCGAACCATTTCCTGAAGGTATCGTTGTTGAAGGTATAGGAAAAGCTTGTTCCGGTAGAACGTAAACGCCCGATACCTTTACCTGCTTTCCAGCGTGGAACATCGACCCTGATAGGATTTCCTTTGCTGTCAGCCTGATAGGTGTATGTATCGAACTGCCCATTCAGGTTCAAGGTATAATTCTTTGAGAACTTCAGACGCAGACCGACAGAAAGGTCGCTCCATTTGAATGAGTCGGCTGCCATATTATAACTCATACCCAACGACAGCTTATCGATCAGACTAATCTTACGGATACCGGTACTGTCCTTATCCGATTTGATCTTCATTTCAACGTTGTTATCCAAAGAGAAGTTCAAACTTCCCTGCTTTCCGCCGGGAATAGAGCCGTTATGTGCGAAAGGAGAATATACATAATCGACCTGTTCGCCGTTAGCATCGATATACTGATAATGATCGTAGAAACCATGAATGCTACTTCCAAAGTCAGGAGCTGCACTGATACTGATAGATGGCTCCATACGGTGACGGATTGCCTGCACCTTGTCTCCCAGGAAAGGAAGCGGCTTATACATACCGTATAAAGTAGTTGATGCAGAAACAGAGGCATTATAGTTGTAGATACGATAAAAACCGTAGGTAGTATCACGGTCTACCAGTCTATTCAGTTGCGGGTCGAACTGTTTCGTTATCTTGCTTGTATACCAGCTTTCCTTATAATTGAATGAAGGGGAGATATTGATATACTTGAATGCAGTAAAAGTAGCACTGACCGGAATACTATGTTCCATCGAGTTCTTCCAGTCCTTGATCAGATTCGACTTGAACAATAAGTTTTCCTTTGTAGTAATACTATTTTTGAAATATCCCGAATAGCTCATCGAGATCTTTTCGTACCAACGCTCTTTTCCGATCGGATTCTTACGCTTGAACGGATAAATACGGCTCAATGTAATCGTCAAGTTAGGAAAAGTGACAGCGACAGAAGAGTCGCTCGACCGCTGGTTGACGTTCATTGTAGCTGAAAGCGACAATGGAGCATTCGGGAAACGCTGCGTAATATTGACACTCGAACCTTTCGTATTCGAGATAGCGTCGGAGTTATTGGGATTCAGGAAACCACTTGCCTTATTACGGTCGAAACTACTGGTCGAGAAGTTCACACTAGCAGAGAATGTACGGTACGGATTCGCCTTGGGATCCTGCGAATGTGTCCAGTTCAACCGGAAGTCTTTATTCAGACTATAATCGGGAAGTCCCTTGTCACCAAACTTCGTGACCTGATAAGCGGCATTAAAATTACCGGAGAACCGGTATCTTTTTCTATAGGAAGATTGCGTCTGAAGCCCCCACGACCCTTTCGTATATATTTCCCCCGTTACAGCCAGGTCGACATAATCGCTTAAAGCGAAATAATATCCACCGTCACGCAAACCGAACCCCCGATTGGAGTCGTCGGTATAGGTCGGCATGATCACACCGGAAGAATAAGTGCTCGAAAACGGGAAGAAACAGAAAGGCAACCCGATAGGATACAGCGGCACATCTTCGATAACCATATAGACCGGCCCGGTAACGATATTCTTTTTAGGCCGAACCTTCGCTTTGGTCATCTGAATATAAAAGTGGGGATGGTCGTGCTCATCGCAGGTCGTATATTTACCGCCTACCATGTTCATTACATCGTCCTCCATCTTCTTCGTGCGGCCGGCTGTTACATAACCTTCTCCCTGCTGGGTGATCACATCCGTAATATATCCTTTCCGGGTAGTAAAGTTATAGCGCATCGTTTTCGATTCATACTCCTGGTCGCCGTCCTTAAACAAAGGATAACCGAACTCCTCACCGATAGAGTCGAGACCGAATTTGGCGAATACCAGACTGCTGTCCATATTCATCTCGATCACTTCAGCCTGCAATCCGATTTGCTGGTATTTTACATCACCTTCACCGTACAGATAAGCCCAGTTACCGGCAGTCATGACAATAGAGTCCTTTGCTTGATAAGCAACAGGTGCGTCGAGACCGGTCTGTTTTTTAGGAATGGAATCAGAAGCCAGTGCCGTACTGTCAGTTGCGACCGGAACTATCGTATCCCCCACAACAGCCAACACAGTATCCGTCGGGGCAACCAGCTCCTGCGAATACATCATCAAAGCCCCGGCGAGGAAATATAATAGGATAATTAAACCTCTGTATTTCATTAATTAAGTTGACAAGTGCCGGTTGAGCCTCAACCGATCCGTTACAGCTTGCAAATGTATAACAAATTAATGAGCCCTTCAGCTTTTATTCCCCTAAAAAGAGTTTACACCAGTTATCAAAACGTATTACAGTCTCCTCGCCATACTTTACAAGACCCTGTTTTACCTTCTCGACCGGCTTCTCTTTGTCTAATTTCGTCTTACTGTAAAATTTGTCGGCGAAGCAAATCAATTGCTCTTCCAACGAAACCGGCACCATTATCCGGTGGGGCAACGGAAGATGCCTTTGTTCTATCATATCCAAGGTGATACCGGTTCCTGTATGCCGTTCGCAAACCAGGGCATGACGCGGGAAACCTTCTTTGCGCATCAGGTCGGCACCTAAATAGCCATGACAAATGTATTCTGCGGAACCGTGGCAATCTATCTCCGGTGCATTGCACAGGAATATACCGATATCGTGAAGCATAGCCGCTTCCTCTATAAACGGAAGATCGAGCTCCATTTCCGGATGCAGGCGGGCAAGGCTCAAGGCTTTGTCTGTCACGCTGCGGCTATGTGTTACTAAAATATGCCAGGCTTCCGACTCCGCCGGATAATATTTTGAAATAATATCAATAGGGTTCATTTTTATTTATGTTTTGCATTCAGACCGCAAAGATATATAATTTACTCTTTGACATCCCCAAATATTTCCCCTGAGATCAGTGCTTGCTTCTCCCTGACATAATTTTGTTTCACCTAGGAGAAACAGTTGTTCCATCAGGGTGAAACAGTTGTTTCACTAGCATGAAACAAAATCATCCCCGGCAGCCCAGACTATCTTCGTCCGGATTTATTTCACGTACAGCTTCTTTTACTTCCTTTTTTGTTATTTCCCCTTTGGTAGCCACCTGCTGCACCGGATAACGTTCTTCCTTGTGATCCAACACTAAAGCTTCTGTCTTCGCTTTTTCCTTTATTCTTGGTAATTTCGTTGCCATATGATTCTTTATTTATGTTTATGCCATTTCAACACTGCCAAGAAGCGGATGGTTCATGCGAAACATGTTAAATATAAACACTTTTAATTCTTTCCATAGCTTTAATGATGCGAACATTTGCTACTTTTGCATCCAAGATACATTAGGAAACAGATTATGAAAACAGTTTTCAGACTTACACTTTGGCTACTTGGCATGATACTTTTGCCCGAAATTCAGGCTATTACACCGCAGGCTCCCTTGGTACTCGGAGCTGAAAGAATGGACGTAGTGACCCGCCTGTTGCAGGACAAACAAGTCGGACTGGTCGTTAACCAAACTTCTATCCTCGAGAAACAACAGAAACATTTGCTGGATGCTTTGTTGGAGAAAGGGATCCAGGTAAAAAAGGTTTTTGCCCCGGAACATGGCTTCAGAGGTACGGCAGATGCCGGAGCCGATATAAAAGACAGTCGCGACCTGAAAACGGGTATTCCTATTGTTTCTATCTACGGAAAGAATAAAAAGCCGACAGCCGAGCAATTGCAGGGACTGGATGTGGTCGTATTCGACATACAGGATGTGGGGGTACGTTTCTATACCTATATAAGTACCATGCATTACGTAATGGAAGCATGTGCCGAAAATGGTGTAGAGTTCATCGTGCTCGACCGTCCGAACCCGAATGATTTTGTAGACGGCCCGATCCGTAAAAAAGGCTTTGAATCATTTGTAGGTGTAGATCCTCTGCCTATCCTGCACGGACTGACAGTCGGCGAACTGGCCTGGATGATCAATAGCGAAGGGTGGCTGAAAAGTTCGCCCGACAGTTGCAAGCTGCATATTGTCAAAATGGAGAACTGGCGGCATGGCGATCCTTACTGGTTGCCGGTCAAACCCTCTCCCAACCTGCCTAACGACCAGTCGATCCGCCTGTATCCCTCGTTATGTTTCTTTGAAGCAACGAATGTCAGTATCGGACGGGGAACTTATTATCCGTTTCAGGTAATCGGCTTTCCGGACAGGAAATATGGAGATTTTTCTTTCACACCGGTATCACTTCCCGGATTCGATACGAATCCTTTGCAAAAAGATAAAGAATGTTATGGAGTAGATCTTCGGGAATATCCTTTCGAGGGTGGGTTGAGTTTACGCTTCTTCCTGGATTTTTACGAGAAAGCCGGGAAAGACCAGGCCTTCTTCTTCTCCCGTCCCCAATGGTTCGACTTACTGGCCGGAACAAAAGAACTCAGATACCAGATCGTGAGGGGTTTAACGGAAGAAGAGATACGGGAAAGCTGGAAGCCGGAACTGGATACTTACAAGCAAATGAGAAAGAAATATTTATTATATCCGGATTATCCCGTTAAAAAATAACTATTTCTTAAGATCCGTTGATTTTGTTAGCCTTTTAATTATCTTTGCGTGCGATTATCGAAATAAGCAAATTAACAGAAAAGGGTATAATAAATTAATAGGAGTATTCCTTGAAAAACGTTCTACAGATATTATTTTTCCTGCTTTTACTCATTCCAGAAACAAAAGCCGGGGTATTTAAGACGCATACGAATGAGCCTGTATACAAGATACTGGTAATCCATTCTTATACGGAAGAACTTGTCACGTACTCCAAGTTCAGCAATCTAATCGGAGAAAAGCTGGAAGACCAAGATATCCGGACTGATATCCGTACCTTTTACCTGGATAGCGAACGCTATAACGAAGCGGAAGAAAATGCCAGGATGTACCACTACCTTGACTCGATCCAAGGCTGGAATCCGGATATCATACTCGTCAACGACGACCAGGCCACCTATACCCTGATGGCTTGTAACCACTCGCTGGGAAAAACCAAACCCGTCGTCTACTCGGGCGTAAACTTTCCAAATCAGCTTTTGCTGGAACAACACCCGAACTTCACCGGATTCTGGGATAAGCCGGATTACATAACGACTATCGAACTGATAGAGAAATTATACGGTTCCTCCAATATACTTTTCTTCAAGCATCTACGCTTCATGGGGCGCGAGTCATTCAAGACTATCCAGAAAGAAGTGAAAGGCACGGGCAGAACCATACGGATCGGCCTATACCATCAAAAGAAAAATGAATATCCGGAAGATATTTGTCCGGGGGAGCCGGGAAAGTCTATCCTGTACACTACTGAAACGGCTTATCTTTCGGCAAAAGGATTGCTGGCTATTTTCGAGAGCAAGCCATACACTGCCTGCTTGCAGATCATTCTTGACTTTGATGTGTTAACCATCGGACGCCTGGCCAATGTACCGAATTTTACGGTGATCAATAACGGATTTAATGATGGGAAAGGAATTACAGGCGGCTATTTCACCACACTGGAAATACAAGCAGAAATTGTAGCGGAAAGAGCTGCCGCCATAATAAACGGAAGTAAGCCTTCAGACTTTCCTATGGAAGAAAGCCCGAAGGTATATGCCTTTGACTGGGATGAAATGCAGCGTTTCAATATAGAAAAGAAAGATCTCCCGGCAGGTAGTGTCATCTATAATATGCCCCTTTTCGAACGTTATCATAAAACAATGATGATAGGTGGCATTCTGTTTTTAGTCCTGGTAATCTATATCATCACCCAGTTATTATATTTGTACAGGAGTGAATACAAGCGCAAACGACAGGTACAGATAAATCTGATACAAGAAAGGCGCTTCCTCCAGCTCGCAATGGAAGGCGGAAATACGTATGCCTGGCGACTGGAAAACGGGGTATTCATTTTTGAGAATGACTTCTTTACTGCCAATCAGATCATGCCTCGAAAAATGTCGCTCGACGAACTGTTATCCATGACCCACCCGGACGACCAAGAGCATTTGAACAAGCATATCCAGGATATCAACTCCAACATCTGGGAAGATACGACCATCCAATGCAGGTTCAATTTCAGCGGAAAAAAATATAGCTGGTGGGAGTTACGCTACAACCGGGGAGAAGATAAAACAGAGCCAGACCAAACAGTGTTCGGTCTTTGCCTGAACATACAGTCTTTCAAGGAAAAAGAACAGAAACTCATCATTCTTCAGGAGAAAGCGGAAGAGGCCAATAAGATGAAATCGGCTTTCCTGGCCAACATGAGCCACGAAATACGGACACCTCTGAATGCGATAGTCGGTTTCTCCAACCTCCTGCAGGAAGAAAAAGACTTGGGAGAAGAAGAGAAAGAGTTATTCAAAGATACGATCAATAAGAACAGTAACCTGTTGTTGAAGCTGATTAACGATATCCTGGAGCTGTCGCGCATCGAGTCCGGCCGCATGAGTTTTACTTTCGAGACTCTTAAACTGAATGATTTAGTGGAAGAGCTTTATCAGACACATCATCTGCTGATCCCTCCCCATATCCAATTTATAAAAGATATTCCAGAAGTATCCATCGATGTGCACGTAGACCGTTTCCGCTTTACGCAGGTTATCACAAACTTTATAAACAATGCCGTCAAGTTCACCAAGAGCGGATATATCAAGCTGGGGTATACATATAATGAAGACGAAAAGCAGGTTTACATTTATGTGGAAGATACAGGTATCGGTATGTCGGAAGATGCACTCGAGAAAGTATTCGAACGTTTCTACAAACAGAATGAATTTGCACAGGGCACCGGTCTCGGACTCTCTATCTGCAAGACCATCGCCGAACAGTTGAAAGGGGACATCCTGGTCAGTTCGAAAGAAGGCAAAGGTAGCCGCTTTACACTAAAGATTCCCGGCAACCGGATATAAAGAAGAAAAGCGATCCCATTACAGAACCGCCTCCCCAACGTTTTACAACATTACTTATTTCTTTTGAATAACCATCAACTTTCCATTGTCGGTACCATAGAGAGCAATCGTATTCACCGGTTTCACATTTCCTTCAGCCTGGAAACGTACCACCTTGTTCAATGCTTCCAGAAACTCCTGTTCACCTGCCAGATTAGGACAAGCCATACGGGTAGTTGCAACCTGCGGGAACTTGATTATGTTTTTCTGGGCATCCGTATACTCTATATTGCCATTCATCCGGTTACAGCCGGCGTTACCTGACAAGTGCTTACGGGCAACATCTATTACAATCAACTGTTTACTGTCTGCCGGATCCAGCTTCTTTCCGTTCAGTTCAACCACACTCCATTCACCGTCCAGGTCAGAGAACGATGCTACCACCGCTTTCTGCGACTTACAGGAGGCAAATACGGCAATACCTACCACAGCCAGACAGAGAAATAAATACTTCTTCATCTCCGATTAGTTTTTAGACAGAACCAATAATGTATTACCGTCTTTATCTACCAGCAGCATTTCGCTTTCAGAGCTACCGGCTTTTACGGCATTCACGTCACCCATTGCCTTCATTATGGCATCTTCTGTTGCCATATCCGGACAGGCCATCATAGTAGCTGCTCCCGGCGCAATTGTGATGGAAGACACATTGTTGTCATCCAATGTAACGGTAGTATTGAACATGTTGCAGCCTGCATTTCCGTGCAGTTTCTTCTGTGCCATATCAAACTCCATATACGGTAGTCCTTCTTTCAGGATCTTTTCACCCTTTACTTCTATTACATTCCATTTGCCTTCCAGATTCTTAGCGTCTACTTTTGCTTCGGAGCAAGAAATCATCATCCCAAGTACCATCGGGAGCATCATTACATAAAAAATTACTCTTTTCATAAATCTATACTATTTGTTATATCACTTACAGGAATAAGACGTCAAATCCGTCCAAATTGTTCCGCAAAAGTACGCTATTTAGTTAACATTAACAAACCGGTACAAAGCAGGCAAACATACCCTATAATTCTTTTCCATATTTTCTGTAAGTTTGTAGCCTGACGGATAAACACTAAATGAGGATATAATGAAGAGATTCAGCATTGCACCTATTTTGATCTTATTATTCATATTAGGTCTCTCCTGTAAAAGCACCCCCGAACAAACCGAAGAAGAAGTCGACAGCGAATGGATCGACAGCCAGCAACGCGCTTATCAATATGGTGTCTGTATCGACACACTGGATGTAAAAGACTATAAGATGAAGAACGGGGATAATCCGGCATCTATCTTTTCAGGCCTTGGTTTCTCAGCTTTGATGGCCGACAGCATCAGCCGTTCATCGACCGAAGTTCTCGATCCGACCAAGCTACAGGCCGGTATGCATTATTACACATTCACCATGCAAGACAGTACGGCACAGATCCGTTATATCGCTTTTGCCAAGTCGCGTACGGATTATGCGGTGATCGATCTTACGGGCGATACGATCCGTGCCTACGAATTTAATAAACCGATCACCTTGAAAAGACATTATGTAGAAGGAACATTAAATTCTTCCCTTTGGAATGTTCTCCAGTCGAACGGGGTCAATCCCCTACTGGCTATCAATATTGCCGACGTGTTTGCCTGGCAGATAGACTTCTATGACGTAAAAGAAGGTGACTCGTTCCGCGTCTTATATGATATTGCTTATATCGACGATACGACAGCGTTGAATATAAACGGTATCCAGGGAGCGGTTTTCAACCATCAGGGAAAAGAGTTCATTGCCATTCCTTTCACCCAGGACAGCGTATTCGAATATTTCGATCAGGACGGGAATAGTCTGCGCAAGGCTTTCCTGAAAGCACCGCTGGATATATTCCGTATCACTTCGCGTTTCACCAATGCCCGCTTCCACCCGATACTGAAGCGTTACCGTGCGCATCATGGGGTAGATTATGCCGCTCCTGTCGGTACGCCTGTCAAAAGTATCGGTGCCGGGACTGTGGTTGCCAAAGGGTATCAGAACGGAGGTGGTAATTTCCTGAAAGTAAAACATAATTCGGTCTATACGACCACTTACATGCACCTTAGTAAGTTCGCCAAAGGCATACAAGTGGGCAGTCATGTACAGCAGGGAGAAGTGATTGCCTATGTCGGTTCTACCGGGTTATCGACAGGCCCTCACCTGGACTTCCGCGTACATAAAAACGGTCAGCCGATCAATCCGCTGAATATGGAAGCTCCTCCTTCGCTCCCGGTCAAGCCGGAACTGCGCGATAGCTTCGCCATTGTAAAGCAACAGGTATTTGCAGAACTGGATAGCATGCAAAAAATGAAAACAGCAGTACCCGATACACTTCCGGCGACGAAGTAAAACGTGCTGCAAGGGAGGTTTCAAATGGGTGCCTACCCGTCGATGAAGCAGTGCCTACCGGTTTCTGCTCCGATAACTATTGCTTTTAACCGGAATAATGTTACATTTGTGAACAAGATAAAATCGTTTGCGTATGAAATTTTTAGGTAATATCATTTGGTTAATTTTCGGAGGAGTGGTTACCAGTATCGAGTATTTGATCTCGAGCCTGTTGCTGATGGTTACCATCATCGGCATACCGTTCGGGCTACAGACAATGAAACTGGCTTTGCTGGCTTTATGGCCTTTCGGCAGTAAAGTGACGGATAACGGCAATTCGGGTGGCTGCCTTTCTATCTTGATGAATATACTTTGGATTATATTGGGAGGTTTCTGGATCTGCCTGACTCATCTGGGATTCGGCCTGTTATTGTGCATCACGATTATCGGCATCCCCTGGGGCAGACAGCATTTCAAGATGGCAGCACTGGCACTGACACCGTTCGGTAAAAATATCAGTTAATCCAGCACAGGATAACTTTGCCGGGCTTCGGCCCGGCTACAAGCATTAAAGTGCCACCATTCGTAAGGGATCGTACGAAAGCCGGCACTCTTCATTATCCGGCGAAGCAAACGCCGGTTGTCGAATTCTTTTCGGGTGATCTTCCCGGAAGCCAGCAGCGCTTCCTCATTATTGGTATGGGCTTCTTCTCCAAAGAAATCGAAAGGGGTACCCATTGGCAGCGGTTCTCCTGTCGGATCAAGGATAGTCACATCCACTGCCATTCCGTAATTATGTAATCCTCCCCCATTCGACGGGTTACTCACATAATTCACTTTATCAGTTCCACGTACCAGCCTCCACATCTTCCGTTGTACCGACATCGGACGGGCGGCATCGTAGACTACCAGCGTCAGGTCGGGGTGTTCTTTCTTCAGCAATCGCTGGGCTGTAACTAATTTTTGAGCGGCATCGGGATGCAACCAGGCACGGGTTATCCCGGTATAAACCGTCTCCCCCATAAAGTTTTCAGGAGTGGCATACACCAGATGTACACGGATCGTTGAGTCCAACACGGAGATATCGACCAATCCTCTGTCATGCAACCAGGTATCCAGTTCTTCCGCATTACTTCGCAAGTTACAAAGCAACAGCAACAATAGAAAGATATACCGGGTTTGTCTCATGATTTCTTAATCAATAGAGATTTGTTCCACTTCTATCGGATCATTCAAAAAGACAGAGGCGGCCTCTGAGAACTTCCCGGCAGACTCGGTAGTCAGGAAGCGGCATTTACCCTGATGGGTTAATCGGCTGTCCATTTCAGGATGCCTGTTCAGATAGTCTTTCAGGCTCTCTGCGACATATTCTCCCTGGGCAAAAACGGTGATGCCGGACGGCAGATATTGTTTGATCTTATCGATCAGTAACGGGTAATGGGTACATCCCAGAACCAATGTGTCAATCTCCGGATCGAGGGAAAGGATATGATCCAGATGTTTCTTCACAAAATAGTCGGCACCGGGAGAATTGAACTCGTTATTCTCTACCAAAGGAACCCACATCGGACAGGCTTCGCCTGTAACTGTAATATGGGGAAACATCTTCTCTATCTCAAGCGAATAGGATTGTGAAGAGATCGTACCTGAAGTACCCAAAATACCGATATGTTTCGTCGAACTGATCCGGTCCATCATTTCAACCGTCGGACGTATGACTCCCAGCACACGACGGGACGGATCCAGCTCCGGCAGATCGCGTTGCTGAATAGTACGCAAGGCTTTCGCCGAAGCCGTATTACAGGCCAGAATAACCAGTTGGCAACCTTCGGAGAACAACTTCATCACAGCCTGCCGGGTAAACCGGTATACTACCTCAAACGAGCGCGGCCCATAAGGAGTCCGGGCATTGTCGCCGAGGTAAATATAATCGTAGTCAGGCATTGCCTCACGGATCTTATTAAATACGGTAAGTCCTCCATAGCCGGAATCAAAGATCCCGATCGGACCCGGTTGTTGTGAAAACATATTCTTCCTTATTTTTATAATACAACAAAGGATGCCCTCCATAGAAAGGCATCCTTTGTTGTATCTGTACGTTAGATTTTATTATTTCAAACCTAATTTAGCTTTTACAAGCGGAGTTGCATCGATTGCAGCGTTACCAGTGTAAAGAACCATACCCGGATTAGAATCGAGAATATAAGCATATCCTTTTTCATCCCCTACAGCCTTGATTGCATTTCTTACTTTCTCCTGGATCGGTGCGAACAACTCCTGTTGTTTCTTATCCATATCCTGACGAGCTACCTGAGTAAAGTTAGTAACACGCTGTTCGATATCTGAAAGTTCCTGCATTCTTCTCAGTTTGATATTTTCAGTTAATGAGTCCTGCTGAGCGATATAGTCTGCGTATTTCTTTTGGTACTCATCTTCCATGGTCTTCATTTCGCCCATGTACTTATCGTTCATCTGTTTCAAAGTTTCCTGCATAGCAGTTACTTCAGGCATTAAAGGAATAAGCTCGTTTGTATTAACAATTGCCACTTTCATGTCCTGAGCAAAAACTCCTAACGGGAGGATCATCAACAATAAAATAATCAGTTTCTTCATTTTCTATAAAATATTACTTGTTATTAATCAATTATATTTTGTGTGCATAAAGCGCACAAATGTAAGCATTTATTTTGAATATCCTAACTTTAACAGCACTTCATTGCTGATATCTATCTTTGGAGAAGCAAAAATAATGCTCATAGCCGAAGCCCGGTCAACAACAAGCTGATACCCCTTGTCTTCCGATATTTCCTTCACTGCATTATATATTTCATCCTGTATAGGCTTCATCAAGCTTTCACGCTTTTTAAATAATTCGCCTTCCGGTCCGAAATAGGTGCGTTTCAGGTCTTGCGCTTCCTGTTCCTTCTTTACGATTTCTTCCTCACGTTTTGTCTTCATTTCAGCAGACAGGAATACTAAGTCGCTCTGATAGGTCTTATACATATTCTGCGCTTCCTGCTGGATTGCTTCCACCTCATTCTGCCATTTCTTCGATACCTGGCTTAATTGTTCGTTTGTCATCTCATAAGCCGGAATATTCTTCAGGATATATTCCATATCTATCAAAGCAAACTTTTGCGCCATACCGGCAAAAGAGCAAAGGAGCATCATACAACTCAAAACAATAATCTTCTTCATACACTTTCTTTTTATAGTTTCACTCTCTGACTACAAATATAGCGGAGGGTTTACTTTGTTCCAATGAATTATGGTTAATGCTTAACGCAGAATTGTTAATTTTCAATTAATCCCCCATTTATCATTAGAACTCCTGTCCGATGATGAAGTGGAAGTTGCTACCACCTGCACTACGAGAGCCGTCAACCTTGTCGAAACCATACGCCCATTCGATACCCATCAAACCGATCATCGGAAGGAAGATACGAACACCGACACCGGCAGAACGTTTCAAGTCGAAAGGATTAAAGCTCTTCAAATCTTTCCATGCGTTACCTGCTTCAACAAATACAAGACCGTAAATAGTAGAAGACGGTTCCAACAGGAACGGGTAACGTAATTCCATTGCCAGACGAGAGTAAGCATAACCATAAGAGTTGTAGCCACCGTTACCGGCGATACTACCGTTTTCGTAACCTCTCAAACCGATTGTTTCAGTAGCATAGGTACTTGAATATCCACTCATACCGTCACCACCCATATAGAAGGTTTCAAACGGAGAACGTTTATGCTTGTTGTAAGATCCCAGGAAGCCGTATTCTACACGTGTCATCAACACCGGTGTACGCTTAACTGCGGCAGGTGCCAACGGAGAGAATAATTTAGCTTTGAATTTCCACTTGTGATATTCAATAAACTTGAACTTGTTCGGGTCGTTATCATCCATGTTGGCATAATCCTTTCCATCCCACAAAGAATAAGGAGGAGTAGCACTTACCGACAGAGAGAACTGTGAACCGCGACGAGTGTACAACGGGTTATCGATAGAGTTACGCTGTAACATCAATTCAAGGTTTATGTTATGGCAAGTACCGTTCTGTACCAGGAAGTATGCCCAGTCATGCATGATATACATCTGATAGTTCAATGTAGCCATGAACTGGAAGTAGTCATCCGGCCAGTTCAGACGTTTACCGTAACCGGCAGAAAGTCCTAACATCATGATAGACTTATCCGGGTCGTATGCCAATTCGTAGTTGTTATTATAGTAGTTGTTATAACCACCGTAGCCACCATACATACCACCATAACCATAACCGTAACCAGGATAATAACCGCCGTAATTCGACATGCTGTTATTATAGTAGTTACTACTGATATCCGTTTGTTTAGAGAAGTAAGCACTTACAGAGAGTGTATTCGGACGTCTTCCACCGAACCACGGATCCATGAAAGAAATACTGTAAGCCTGATAGTAACGTCCATTGGTCTGGCCGCTCAATGTAAGCGTCTGGCCTTCACCCTGCGGGATGATACCTTTATATGTTTTCGGGTTCAGGAAGTTCTTCATGGAGAAGTTCGTAAACTTCAAACTCAACTTTCCGATCACACCTGTCTGTCCCCAACCGGCCGAGAATTCGATCTGGTCGTTCGCCTTTGATGTCAGGTTATACTGGATATCCACCGTTCCGTTCTCCGGGTCGGGAAGCGGTTTCGGATCCATGTTTTCCGGGTCGAAATGTCCCATCTGGGCAATTTCACGAACGGAACGCATCAGGTCTTCACGGCTGAACAACATACCCGGTTTGGTACGAAGTTCACGACGTACGATATCTTCATACAAACGGTCGTTACCATTAATGATTACACGGTTGATGGTAGCCTGCGGGCCTTCCTGGATACGCACTTCCAGTGAGATGGAGTCGTTGTCCACATCCACTTCCACCGGGTCGGCACTAAAGAAGATGTAACCGTTGTTATAATATACGTTAGACACGGCATCTTCATCTGTCGACAGACGCTCAGTCAATTTCTTCTGGTTGTAAACTTCACCCGGCTTCATACCCAGAATAGCTTCCAGATAATCTGAAGCATACTGTGTGTTACCCACGAAGCGAATATCTTTCAGATAATATTTGTCTCCTTCTTCCAGCTTCAGGAAGATGTCCACCTTCTTTTCATTAAAGTTGACAACACTATCGGAAAGCAGTACGGCATCACGATAACCATGCTCATTATACTTGGCTATAATGTTTGCTTTATCTTTTTCATATTCTTCGGTAGTGAATTTCTTTGTACTGAAAGCCTCCAAGATACTGGTCTTCCAGTCGTTCGGAATACTGAACTTTTCGTTCGTCTTCTTCATCGCCTTCTTCAGGTCTCTGGCAGACAATGCTTCATTACCTTCGAAATAGATACGGTGGATCTTAGTCTTTTCATTCTTGTCGATATTGATATCTACGATCACCTCGCCTTCATGGGCCAGGTCGTCGCGTTGAACGATATCCACATCCACGTTCTTAAATCCTTTGCCGTCAAAGAACTTCTGAATAACGATCTTCGCACGGTCCATCAGGTTCGGAGTTACCTGGAAACCCTTCTTTAAGCCCAGTTTGGCTTCAAGGTCTTCCCTTTCTCCTTTCTTGATACCATGATAATTGACTTCCGATATACGGGGACGTTGCTTCAGCTGAATTTCCAGCCAGATCTCGTCACCTTCAATCTTGGTTGCCAGGATTTTTACATCCGAAAACAATCCGTGCTTCCAAAAACGCTTTACCGCTGTTGTAATCTCATCCCCGGGGATAGTGACCATGTCACCTACCGATAGTCCCGAAAAACCGATTAACACGAAATCATCATAATTCTTAATACCCGTTACCTTAATATCGGCAATCTTATACCGTTTCGGCGATAACGAATAATTAATGACCGGCACTTCTGCCGGTGCTTCAACCTGGGTAGTGTCACTTTCCTGGGCAAATGCTCCGCAGGCAAAGCCAAGGAAAATAAAAAACAGCACTATTCTTTTGTACATATAACAGCTATTGTTTATAAGATTAATTGCTCACTTGTCTTACCGAAACGACGTTCGCGTTGCTGGTAATACAATATAGCTTCATACAACTCTTCTTCTCTGAATGCCGGCCAATACACATCGGTAAAGAAGAATTCGGCATAAGACGCCTGCCACAGCAGGAAGTTACTGATGCGTTTTTCTCCTCCGGTACGGATCAACAGATCCGGATCGGGAATGCCTTTGGTCGTCAGGTGGTCCGAGACAACTGCCTCGGTTATATCGTTGGGGTTTATTTTCTTTTCCTGTACTTGAACAGCGAGCTGTCTGACAGCTTCCGTTATCTCCCAGCGGGAAGAATAACTGAGAGCCAACACGAGGGTGGTACCTGTATTGGCAGATGTTTGTTTTATACAATCCAGCAAAGTGGCATGTGCATCTTCGGGCAAACGATCCAGATTACCGATAGCCATCAGACGAACATTATTCTTCATCAGATCCGGCGTTTCACGATGGATGGCCGACACAAGCAGGCTCATCAGCGCCTTCACTTCAGCTTCCGGACGGTTCCAGTTTTCTGTTGAAAAGGTGTACACTGTAAGGTACTTCAGTCCAATAGCCGTTGCCGCCTCCACTACTTTACGTACGGAAACAACGCCCTCCTGGTGTCCATAGCTCCGGTCTTTCCCCTGCGCTTTGGCCCAACGTCCGTTTCCATCCATAATAATCGCCACATGTTGCGGCAAGCGATTTTTGTCTATTTCCTCTATCAATGACATAGTGTTTTCAGTATCTAAACGTACTGTTGCTGTTTATACTATTACATGGTCTGTTACGCGGGCCAAAGTCCCAGGTAACAGAAAGCAGTAAAAATGAATACCAATCTTTGTTCTTCAAAAAACTGCCACCGGTCTGATAAGGATTATCCAGCATTGCATTGCTATCGTCCGTCACATCGAAATTATCTCCGAATAACTTACGGAACGAGAACTCGCAACCCAGGTTGATCCTGTTCTTAACCTTATATTTCACTCCTACCCCTAACGGGATATTCGGCCCGAAAAACATCTCATTCCCTGTACCCACTGTGACACCCAGTCCCAAGAATACATACGGAGTAAAACGCTTCGCTCCTGCATAAGCAAATTTATCACTGTACGGCATGAAGTTAAACTCCATCTGGCCACCCAGTTCTATCAGGCTACGGCTGAACGATGCTTGTGCATTGTCCGGAAAAACATTTTCCAGCCCTTCCGTGCTACCCGACACCTGTCCCCACATCAGATTACCTTTAAAAGCCCATCTGAAGTTGGGATTATAGCGGAATACTGCTCCTACAGCGGGATTCATCCCTTTAAAGAAAGCATTCTTGTTGGCATCCCCCATATAGAAAGCGCCCCCTGCCATTCCGCCTATTTCGTATTTATATTCCTGTGCGTGAAGACCGGTAAATGAGCCGGCCAGCAGTATCAGTATAAGAACCCGTTGAAAAAAAGTTGAAGTCATAAGCTATGCTGTTATATTACTACACCTCTTTTCTAACGCTAAATTCC
Source organism: Parabacteroides sp. HGS0025 (assembly GCF_000969845.1). Lineage (NCBI taxonomy): Bacteria > Pseudomonadati > Bacteroidota > Bacteroidia > Bacteroidales > Tannerellaceae > Parabacteroides > Parabacteroides sp. HGS0025. The sequence goes on along the minus strand of NZ_KQ033902.1, from coordinate 634,583 downwards.
TTCTAAAATTATACTGCCCTCCACGAACTTTATTGCTTGTCGAAACCCAGTCGGTTGATACGACCACGCCAGATCTGATCCAGCTCGTTCGCATTAGTATTCTCTTTACCGCCGAAAATCAACATATATTTCTCTTTATCCACCTGAACAGAAGCAAAGCCTCTGGCTTTATAATCTTCCGGCATAACAGTCAGCGTATCCGACAATGTCCACGATACACCACCGTCTATGGAGAAATAAATATCTTTATGTGCTTTATTGGCTTCATCAATACCGCCGACCATACAGAATTTATCATCATAAGCTGAAAGCATAACGCCCTCTCTCTTATCAAAATAGTCAGACTCCATATCGGTCAGGAGCACCCAGGAAGTAGCGGTCATCGTACTCCAGGCTGAATTCAATAATTTACCATCTTTATCTTTTCCGGCAACAACCGTAAGACTCTCACGGAACATATTCTGGCTTGACAGAGAACCGAAACCGCTAACAGGGAAACCTGCCGGAACAGCCTCGCCTGTCGTCCATTTCATATCTTTATCCATAGCTGCATAGTTCAGCGTACCGTTATTATCAACGATGGTAGCCAAAGCCGAAGACTGATTTAAACCTCCCTCTCTTACAGCACCCAATATTGTTTTCACAGACCAAGGCTGATCGACCAGCGTCCACTTCTGTCCGTCTACTGACTGATAAAGCGCACCCTTCGTAGTCGGTACATATAATGCATTATTATACTCGGTCATCTGCGACAAACGAACTTCACCGGCAGGCAATCCTTCCAGCGGGAGAGTTGTCCAGCTTCTTACGTTCGATACGGAAGAGCTCTGCAATGAATAACCTTTGCTTGCATCAGCCGCTTGTACGTACATATAATAGTACTCGTCATTTTCTTCTCCCCATGTGATCACTTTCTGTTCCTTCACAGGGAAACCGAATACGTTATTGGCATACAGATCCCACGACATAGAGTCGGGCACGACCTGATGCACATTCACCTGGGCTATATACGTTTTCTTTGTAATCCCGTCATAGGCTGTCGTTACCATTTTAACGGGTTTAGAGAAATCCAGAGAATCTTTAGTATCCCAATAGAAAGTAGAATCAGGCAATGCATCCTGAGTAACTTCAACTGAAATATAACTATTCGCTAATGAAATTGTACAAACGACTTTTTCAATAACAGTTCCAAAAGGCAGAGAGTCCGGATTAAAAATACGTCCGTTTATCTGATCAATCACAAACTTCACTGTATCCAACTGTCCACCAAGAATTGAATCATGATCCACTTTAAACGAAGTTATCTGACAATCCTTTGGCATCTCATACTCATTATCATCCGATCCCAAACAGGAAGACAATAACAATGCAATACATCCCGCTACAAATAGTACTATTCTATTTTTCATCCAAAAATAAGTTTGTTGCATATAAAGCCACAAAAGTAGAAACATTTTTTGCTTTATTCCCAATATCGGCTAATATTTATAATATTTTAGTTCCGTTAAACTACTTCGCTCACTGATTTTTCCGCGAAAAAACGGATATTACATGATCCTGACGTTTAATCACCTCCGTTAAGGATAAAGAGGGAGCCAGATTTATATCCGGCGCTTTCACTCCCGTTCCCAAATAAACCGGAGCCGTTTCGACAAACATCTGATCCCAGAGATCTTCCTGCAGAAAATGCCCAAGAAGATTGGCGCCACCTTCTACCATCAGAGAATTCAATTTACGGATATATAATTCGTGCAACACCTGCGGCAAGACAGGCTGAGAAAAGTCAATCGTTATATATTCCACCTGCTGACGGCTGACAGCCTTTTCGGCAGTAAAGACCAATGTCTTCACCGCCCCATCCAGCAAATGATAGCCGGACGGTATGCGCAATGTCCTGTCGAGTACCACCCTTACAGGCGACTTACCCGCCCAATGACGCACCGTCAGCGAAGGGTTGTCCAACAAAGCCGTTTGTGTCCCTACCATAATAGCCGCCACATTGGCTCGCATCCGGTGTACCCGGCGTAACGTCTCGGACGACGACAGGACGACTGCCGGCGACGAACTGTCCGTCCGCACCTTGTCCATGAAACCATCGGCACTCTGCGCCCATTTCAGATAGACGCAAGGACGTCCCAGTTGCTGAAAAGTCATAAAATCGCGGTTCAGCTCCCAGGCTTCCCGTTCCATCACCCCGGTCACGACCTCCACACCTGCTTCACGGAGCATCCTCACCCCTCTTCCCGATACTTCCGGGAACGGGTCGAGACAGCCCACCACCACACGCGGGATCTGCTTCCTTATGATCAGTTCCGCACAGGGCGGTGTCTTCCCATAATGCGAACAAGGCTCCAGGCTAACGTACATCGTCGCCTCTTTCAACAAAGACTCATCCTTCACCGAAGCGATAGCATTCACTTCGGCATGTGCTTCGCCGCATCTCCTGTGATACCCTTCACCGATAATTTTACCCCGGTGCACGACCACGGCCCCGACCATCGGATTAGGCGCCACATTTCCTGCTCCTCCCCGGGCCAGTGAAATACAACGAGCCATATATTTATTCTCAACCTCGACCATTTTCTTTGCTTATAAATGGTTTTTACATTACTTTTGCACTAAAATTAAATTATCATGACTGAGACCGTCGCTTATATACAAAACACGCTGAAAGACTATTATCCGCTAAGTGAAATCAAAGCATTCACCCGCTTGATAATGGAACGTGTATGCGATATTCAGCCACATCAATTCTTACTCTGCAAAGATAAAGAATTATCCGAGAAGGAAAAATCGCAGATTCATAATATCGTAGAGCGGCTTACAAAATACGAGCCGATCCAATACATTTTTGGGAAAACCGATTTCTACGGATTTGAATTTGAGGTGAACCCTTCGGTGCTGATCCCGCGTCCGGAAACGGAAGAATTAGTCGAATTGATCGTCCGCGATTATCCCAAAAGGAAAGAACTGGAAATACTCGATGTAGGAACCGGTAGCGGCTGTATTGCCATTACCCTGAAAAAACTGTTGAACAAATCGCAGGTCTACGCGCTCGATGTTTCGGAAGAAGCTCTGAAAACGGCCAAACGAAATGCCATACGCAACAGGGCTCCGATCACTTTCTTCCAGAAAGACATCCTGACCCCGTCGGAAACGGCCGACTCCATTGAAGAGGAGTTCGACATCATCGTCAGCAACCCTCCTTACATCATGGAGAAAGAGAAAGCGGATATGGAAGCGAATGTACTCGATTATGAGCCTTCGCTGGCTTTATTCGTTCCCGACGACAATCCGTTGCTATACTATCACCGCATCACCTTGTTTGCCGAGCAGAAGCTGAAGAAGAAAGGGTACCTTTACTTCGAGATCAACTCGCAGATGGGAGAACAGGTTGTCAGTATGCTGCGTATGATGGAGTTTAAGAGCATCGAACTGATACAAGACCTGTCCGGCAAGGATCGTTTTGTTAAAACACAGACATGGAACCGGTAACCGAGGGTGAAATGCTGCGCCGTGCCGCCGCTTATTGTTCTACTGCCGAACGTTGCATACAGGACGTACAGAAGAAGATCAAAGCGGCCGGACTCACCCGGGAGGAGGGCGAGCGGATCATTGCCCGCCTGCTTCAGGAGAAGTTTATCGACGAAAGCCGTTTTACCCGTTACTTCGTGAACGACAAATTGCGTTTCAACAAATGGGGACGCATCAAGATCGCTTACGAGCTACACAACAAAAATATCCCTGCCTCCATCCGGTCGGAAGCATTGGAAGGGATCGACGAAAAAGAATACGAAGAGATCCTCCTCTCTCTGCTGAAGGCAAAGAAGAAGTCAGTCAAAGGCAAAGACGAAAGGGATGTCTACACCAAACTCCTCCGCTTTGCCGCCGGCCGTGGTTTCGAGAGCCGTGAAGCAATACGTTGCCTGAAACAATTATTCAAAGGGAACGATTATGAGGAAGACTTTGAATAACCTGCTGGATCTTTTCTTTCCCAAGCTATGCCTGTTATGTAACGACCCGCTTATGGGAGGTGAAAATCATTTCTGCCTCAAATGCCTGTGCAACCTGCCACACACTGGGTTCGACTACCTGAAGGAGAACCCGGCCACTCATTTATTCACCGGCAAAGTGATGATCAGCCATGCGGCAGCTTTCCTGCATTACGAACGGGGCGGACATGTGCAACAGCTTATCCACGAATTGAAGTATAACGACAATAAGGAGATCGGTTTCCGTTTGGGACGTATGGCCGGACTGGATTACCGGCAGGCCATCCTCTCCGACCTTCCCGACCTGATCCTCCCTGTCCCCCTCCATCCCCGAAAGAAAAAGAAACGCGGCTACAACCAATCGGAATGGATCGCCCGGGGAATAAACAGCGTACTGAAACTCCCTGTCGACACCTCCAGCCTGTGCCGCATCAAACAAAATGAAACCCAGACAAAGAAACCGGTATACGACCGCTGGCTGAACGTGCAGGAAATCTTCACCGTCGCCAATCCCCAAGCCCTCGAAGGCAAACACATCCTGCTAATAGACGATGTCATCACAACAGGCTCCACCCTCGGTGCCTGCGCCGAAGCGCTATTGACTGTACCGGGGGTTCGGGTAAGTGTACTGGCGGTAGCGATAGCATAAAAATTGCAGATATAAAGAATTATACATAACTTTGTTTCAACTAAATACAAACGAATAAAAAAGAAACATGGACATATTTGATTTATTCTTTAGAACAGGGCCTGCCATTAAAGTGATTTTCAAGCTGGGGTTTATGCCCGGGGAGAATGAATTCTATGAATTGACTTGTCAGCAGTACCAAGATTACTTTGAGACGTTCGGACATACGGATGAAAAAGTCTTTATCTTACTTCCTGAAGATAAAGATAAATATAAAGAATTCGCTGCCGGAGATACTTTTTGTATGACGGAGTCGGAAAAAGACAGCCTGAAGGATGGAATAGCCGTCATCGAAAAATACTGTCAGGAGAGCGGCAAGCAATTCAACAGCGTGCATGAAAAACTATCCTATGTCGCTTCACGGCTACCCGATGCGTTCAGCAAAGGGACACCGTTTGCTGTAGAGAAATAACGACGAGATGGTCACCCCCCTTGGGGACGCACGGGGGTACAAGTGAGTGTGCTGACGGTGACGATAGCATAAAAACATAACTTTCTAAACATAAATCAAGAAGAAAGTAAGATACAATAAAAAAAATTGTATTTTTGCTAAACTGAAACCATAAGAATATGATTATTGAATTTGAAAAAGAATATCTTTCAGAACTTTATCACAGAGGTCAAACCTGTGATAAAAAACATAGATATCAGCCTCAAGTAATCAAAGGCTTTATTAAATGTGTCATAGCTCTGGCAGATGCAGAACAGTTAGAAGATCTGTTCCGGTATAATTCTCTCAATTACGAAAAGCTATCTGGTAATAAAAAAGGATTATCTTCTTTAAGAATTAACAATCAGTATCGACTTGAATTCAGGGAAATAGAAAGTACTAAAGGCGAAACGATAGTAACTATCTGTTCATTAATTGATATTACAAATCATTATAAATAAAACAATATGGGCAACTTAGGTTATTCTTTTATCCCTTATCATCCGGGGGAACTTTTAAAAGAAGAATTGGAATGCCGAAAGATTAAGCAAAAGGATTTTGCACTCAAAATAGGCATTTCGACAACTCTATTAAATGACATTTTAAATGCAAAGCGCCCGGTTACTGCAGAATTTGCATTGCTGATGGAAGCTGCACTAGGTATCAATGCCGATTTATTAGTAAAAATGCAAGCCCGCTATACCATGCAGGTTGCCAGAGCTAATGAAAAGAATCAAACGCGTTGGCAAAAAATCCGTGAAATTTGCGCTTCGTTATTATAAGACAAACGTTAAATTTATTTCTTTTTTATACGAAAGCCCGGCAGATAAACTCTGCCGGGCTTTGTTTTTGTCTGTTTTTGCTCTTCACAGAGATCGAACAGAAGAACTTTATTTCATTACTTTAGTATTAATAATTACCGTTTGTTCGCCTGTCGCAGGGTAATTGGAGTCCGATAACACCGCACGGTAATAAATTTAGAATTATTTGATTATAAATAATTGCTTCTTATTTTACGATTGCTTTTACAGCGGCTTCACCTTCTACGGCTACGATTACTACACCTGAAGGAGTAGCGATTTCAGCCTTATCAGAAGAAAGTACTGCATTAGCTACAGTCTGACCAAGTACGTTACTGATAGTAACTTTCTTGCCCTGTGCACCGGCGATGATCACTTTACCTTCTGTTGTTGTTACTTTTACAGTTGATGTTGTGATATCTTCGTTGGCTACAGCCTGACCGTCGTAGTTTTCTTCCATGTTGAATGTTTCACCGTTTGTATAGCTGTTTGTTACAACAACTGTACCGTTCACCCAACGCAGGTAACCTTCGTTATCAGCTGATTTTTCGAATGCTTCTTTGCTAGTAGCTTCGTACTCTTTATACTGTGTCTGGATCTTGAATGAACCTTCAGCATTGTTTACATAACGGAAAGCGAACTTAGCAACATTGAATTCAGGAGAATCCATAGCCAACTTAACAACTTCACCACCCTTGCGAGTAATATACAGTGTATCACCAACGTGGATACCTTCTACGAATGACAACTTAGCCTTGTTTTCGTCTGCTTCAACCATATTGATATACGGGTTGTTGTGCAGGTGATCCTGTTTGTAAGCATAAGCAGTGTCGATCAGGTTGATCAGGAAGCGGCCTTTAACCATTGCCGGGTTTTCTACTGCATCAGGACAAGGTTTGCCACCATTGAATTCGTCTCTCCATGCCTGAGTATCGTGCAACGGATTAAGAGGACAATGATAAGTATCATCCTTGTTTACATTTACAGCCAACAGATACTGGTAGCAAGTGTTTTTAACACCGTCAGCATCAACACGGTTTACATAAGCTGTATCAACGAACAATGCAGGGTTTGCACCGGTTACACTGTTGTTTACATTCAGGAAGCTCAAAGTATCTTTATCTACAACAGACTTAGCGTCACGTTTTTCGAACAATACTTCTGTAGGATATTCTTCACGGAAGATCTTAACGATATCACCCCATTCTTTTGCTACCTTGCGGTATTCAGGTCTGTCGATCGGTTTAACAACCATGATAGAGTTATCATCCGGTGTGTAGCTAGCCACTTTCTTCAGGTTACCCCATTCGTCGCTGTTACCTGCATAGATTTTATCGCTACCGAGTGTAGTTAAAACAACTTTATCTGTTCCGTTTCCTGACAGAGCTACAATGTTGAATCCGTTCGGTTTCATCTTCAAAGCGAAACGATCTGCATTTGCTTCAATATTTGCTTTGTCGTCACAAACATAGTAATTCAGGTTTGTTCCTGTTGCATACTTCACATATTCCAAGTTTCCTTTGTTCTGGAACTGGTACGGAAGAACTGCCAGACGGCTAACAACTACATCTTTGTCACCTGCTGCACCTTGTACTAATTTACCTTTCTGGTAAGTAGCCATAGGAGTTGCGATAAAGATAGTATCGACTACATTTGCAATTTCCTTGCCTGCATTTGTATTACCGTTAGCATAAATTCTCTGGTCTAATCTCAACGCCCAGTTAGTAGCCTTAGTCGTATCGGCAACAACACCTAATTGGTGAGAAGCGTTGCTCTGGTGATTTTCAGCCCAGTAAGCTACAGCATTTTCTGTTTCGTTATGATACTGACCGATGTTGAATACCATATTTCTCAACTCGTTCGGAGTGTATGTCTGGAAACCGTCGAACATTGTGATGTTCTTGTTGTCGAACAAGTACACTTTAACAACGTCACCGATGATACCTTCATTGCCTGATTTATCTTTCAATGTTTCAACAATCCATTCACCAGCTTTGTCAGTCTTACGGAAGCTAACACCTTCAAGTGTCTTTCCACTTTCACGGTTTGTTAAAGTGAACAGACCAGTTGCTTCGTCTACAGAAGAGATAGCCCATTGTACTTCAGGAGCGTTACTCAATACAGTGCTGTTATCTACATAGTCAGCCTTTGCTTCAGTATCACTAGCATACTGAACTGTTGATAAGATACCGTTTCTCTTATAAACGATGTCTTGAGGTTTAGCTTTAGCTTCTGCTTCATCCTTAACGAAAGAGATGCTCATGAACTGACCTAACAAATCTTTAAAGTCAACCATATCTGAAGCAGACAGGGTGATGATAGGAGCTTCTTCTGTTTTAAAGTTTGCAGCAGCAATTGTTGTCAATACAGCTGTTTTACCATCTTTACCTTCAGCTACAGGGATGTATGCATATCTTGCATCTACCATAGTGCTAGCTTTGGCAACTGTCAATGTACCAACTGCACTTGTTGCCTTACCTGCGTTTCTGGTAATCTGGAACCAAGACAAGTATTTACTTCCATTATCTCTTAGTTCATCAGCAGTAACCTTTACAAATTTACCTTTTGCTCCGGTAATACCACTTGTCAGGGATGTTGCAGCTTCCAGAACAACGTAATCGTCACCAGACATGATCTGATAAGCACCAGCTGTTTCATTAGCTGCTTTCAACTTACCATCAAATGCAGATGTATAATCTACAGTGATCTTACCGTCTTTGTCAGCTTTGAAGCTCAGGTTGAAGCCATTGTTCAATAATTTGTTCAGATCAGTAGCTGAAACAACAGAGTTAGGTGCAGAGTAAAGACCTACAGCAACTTCAGAACCTGCAGCACCTGCTGCCAAGTTTGCAACAATTGCACTTCCACCACAAGTCAAGTTGAAACCTTTATTATAAGGATCTGTTGAAGAAAAAGTTGTATTTGTGCTAGCTGTTATATAAGCATACAATTCAGGATATTCCTTATTCACAAACTTATACTGATAAACACCATTAACCTTGTCCAGTTCAACAACTTTCCACAAAGCTTTTGTCAAATTAGCAGTAGTAATACCACCTAAACTAGCAGTTGCTGCAACAGTCGTTTCATTAGTAGCATTCAAATAATAACCACTTTCCTGCGCAATAAAGTAATAATCATCAGTATTATACTTTTCTACAGCATTAACTGTTTGACTACCGAAGTTTGTTAATGTAATCTCTTTATTAACTTCGAAAGTTGCTACAGCGTCAATATTATTAGCACTTGTAGCACCACATTTTAGTGCCTCAGTAGCAGTAGCACCACCTAGCTGCAAATAATTACCAACTGCAACAGTAGTCGCCGTTGAAGTTCCTGCTGTCACAGCTGCCACTTTAAAACTTGTTCCATCTAATTCAAATAAAAGAACATTCTGAACAGTTTTATCAACAACTAATTCAGTAGTTGCTGCACTAGCTGTTCCGGCAAGATACTTACCTGAACTCTTCTGCTTCAAATAAAATTGTCCATCTGCTTCAGCAGCTTCCAAAATCCATTCATTTCCAAAAGCGTTGACAGCAACCTCTGCATCACCTTTAATAGCAGAAACACCTGCTACCAATCCTGTTAGACCAGCCTCTGATGCAGCTGTTCCCAACATATAAGATCCGCCAATTTGCGGGGTAGCTACAGTAACCACCTTTGCATCCAGCGTCGTCCAAGCACCGGCTACCAAGAGGGCAGCCACTAACGTAGAAAACTTTTTGTTCATAATCAATAAATTTAATATTAATAATAGTGTTATAAATAACCTCTACAGCCTGCTCTCGGCAGGGTTGCTAGTGTTAATGACTAGCTAAAACGATCGTTTTAATTAGTCATTTCTTGGAAGGCATTTTGATTTGATAACAAAAAGCAGTATTTTCGTACTCGCTTTGCTATTCTCTTGATAAGAAAGAAGATAGGAGAAGAAAAAAAATTGGAAGAAATGATTGGTATTTCAAAATGATAAAGTACCTTTGTGACGAGAAAAAACGATCCTTTTTTTTAGTCAGTCTTTTTTCGACCTCTCGCCTTGCTATTCATAGCTTAGAGTTCTATTCCCAACAAATGTTAAACAAAATCGGCTTCCGGATGGATAACTATCCGTTCCACCATCGATGCCTACCCATTTATTTTCGGTAGTTAGCCGTTTGAAAAGGAGTAGTTAGCGACCCGTGCAACTGCCGTAGGAGTGTCACGAGTGTCAAGAGTTTCACCCCCCTTTTTCAGTTTTTGACATTTTTGCCTTTATCCGTTTTCGCATAGCAACCAACTGATTCTAAAATCAATAAGCCATACACTTGCGCTTTCTTCAACATACGGAACACACTCGAACGGCTGATTCCCCGGACAGAAGCCACATCGAGCACTTCCGCCGTTTTGAACCTGTCGGGCATCGCATCAAACAGATCCACCTGCGCTTCCGGTAGCTTATGATGCTGCCCCGTATCGCTATGCTTCAACGAAGTGCTTACCACCAGCGAATGGCGCAGACAGCAGGTACCGATATGGAAAGCGATGTCGAAATCTTCGTCCGAAATGGCGATGTCTTCTTCCGGCAATTTCCCGTCCCGGTTTAAATGCTCCACTTCTGCGGCTCTCCTCCGCTCTTCCCCCTTGCGGATTCCCGTCAGCGTCATCGCTATACGGAAGATGATCAGGCGGTGGCGAAGCACTACCGAAGCCACGTCGTCGTTGCCGAATACGCGTACATTATTATATTCACGTTCAAAGTAACGATCCAGTCGTTTGCGCTGCTTGTCGGTGAAGCTGACAAACGTAGGTGCATGTTCGAGATAGATCGCCATATCGAGCACGCGCTGAGCCAGGCTGTCGAAATAACGCAGGCTGCTCTGCGAATCGTCGCCCGATGTGAGGGGGTGATACTCGGTGCGTCCGGCAATACGGTAAATCATCATACGACTGAAAAGCCCGCTCTCGGTAGAGGGAATCAACAGGGGAAGCATGGCAGGGGTGCCGGTGGCCAGGAAACCCAGTTCGGGAGATTCTACCAGCGCGGTACCGTTCGTTTTCGACGAGCTGCTGATCTGCTCGTGATGAAACGCCTGGTTGAGAATATACCCATACCCTCCGAAATCCTGCATCAAGGTGTTGTTGACCGACTCGAGTTCGGTTTCGTAGAGCAACGAGGCATAGGGGCTGTTCACTTCCAACTGCTCGATCATGCGGGCGGTAGAGGTGTAACCACTGATATGCAAACGTTTCAACCGTACAGGTTCGGGGTCTTCGGGAGGAATGCCCGCCGGAGCCTTTCCTTTCGAAACACGCTGCTGCGCCTTATACAGATCGGAAGCCTCTTTCTTCTGCAAATAGTCCTTTACCTCGGCTTTCGAATTATCGCCTACATAGGTTTGCCAGGCTTTTGCAATCCGGTAGACGATATTGATGCATCCCTTGCCGCTTCCGGAAGGGCCGATAATGAGGGTATAGAAAGAGGGCTTGTAGGATTCCTTTTTCAACATACCGCTCACACCCGGCATGATGGTGCTGAGGATGGTGAGCGAGGAGATCAGCATGAGGTCGTATTCGCGATCGTCGGAAGCAGTCTTCAGGATGTCACCGATCAGTCCGGGAAGACGACTTAAGAGCACCTTGTCGAAGTGGGGCAAACCGGCCTCTTCGGGTTCTATATCAAAGCCCAGAGGCGACTCTTCGCCAGGGGTGTGATTTCCGGAAAGGGGGGTGGCACTCCTGACACTCTTGACACTCGGAAGGCCATCCGGAGCCACCGGCGGACACCAGTTTTTGCTGCCATGCGCTGTGCGGTAGCGGCGGTAGATGTCGCCCACGGTCGTGAGGATTTCTTTTTCACCGAAGCCCGGAGCGGTGTAGCGGTAGAGGCATTCGGCCGTCACTTCGGCCTGGCTGAAACCGGCACTGTTGAGCGCCGAAGCGAGTCGCACCACATAGCTGTGGCGGTAGCCGTCGGTGAAGGGGTTGTTCATTTCAAACTTATCGATGTAGTTCGACAGCGAGCGCGGTTCGGAGGGCGAGAAAACATCCGTCTGATCGGGAGCCACAGGGATGTTTACCACTTCGGCCACTTCCTTATAAAAGGCCGTCGGGTCGTAACTAACGAAACAACCGCGGTTGGGGTCTTTGCCCGAAGGGTCTACCTTCACGCCCGGCAGGTCGGCTTCAAGCAGTCGGCTGACCACAGTAAAGGCCTGTTCGTGGTGTTCCATATCGCTGTCTACCAGCACGAAGAGTTTCAGCCCGGTGCCCGAAGGGCTGATATGGCCGGCTTTCACATATGCCAGTGCTTTGGCCCGGGCAAGCAGTTCCGCGGGTGATCCGGGCACATGGTCGAGGTCGCCCGTTACGCAGCGGGAGTAATCTGCCAGGTGCTCGCGTTTGCGGCCGCCCTCCATGCGACCACCCGCCACCAGCAAAGGCAGGTTCTTTTTGCAGGCATTCGCTTCTTCCTGCTGGCCGGAGGCTACCAGGGCGCGGACGTTTTCTACCGGTTGTTTGTACTTACCGTTCACCACGTCGGCGAAATAGTTTCCGAGTGTGGCCGGTGTGTAAGAAAGGGTGTCGAATGCTGTTCTGAACAGGGTACATTCAACGTCTTGATTAATTTGATTTCTCATACTAAATTATAATGAGGTTTATACTGTCAGGGTTCCCCCAGATGTTCGATCAGTACGCCTACTTGCTTCGGCGTGTAGAGTTTCTGGAACTTCACCCACCCGGCGGCTTCGAGCTTGGCTTTCAGTCCGCGCGAGGTGCGTATCCATTCCCACATTCGTTTATAGGCAATCACCGGTGTGTGGCCGGGAAAATAAAGTTGGGCAAATTCCGTTACCCCATACGCTCTCCCCCAGGGAGACAGTTGCGTTTTTTTGTCTTCCATATTTTTTTGATATTTAATTATTTATTACACCACAATGTAGGAATTAAATGAATACGTTGTTAGCTTTTCAATGGATATTTATCGAAAAAATAATACATACTGATTATCCTACACCTTTCCACAGTATCCTTTCGTTGGCAACGCGTGCATTATCTTTGTAATGTAATCAGAAATAAAGATTTTAATACACTAACCCTTAAACATTTAAAGTTATGTCAGTAAAGTACAAGCTGGTCTTGAAAAAAGACCTTACGAAAGGTGCGGCAGAAGGTGCGAAACGTCATTATGCATCTGCCCCGGTAAGCGGAACGATGAATTTTAATTCGATCTGCGATGTGATAGCCGACCGCTCGACGGCGAGCGACGGTGATGTGGCGCTGGTGGTGCGCGGACTGCTACGGGCAACGGAGGAGGCGTTGCTGCGTAATGAGGTGGTCGAACTGGATACGCTGGGGCGTCTCCGCCTGTCGATCGGCAGTTCGGGCTCGGTGCTCGAAAAGGATTTCCAGGCGGGCATGATCCGCAAACCGAAAATCATCTTTACCCCCGGCGCCCGGTTGCGTGCCATGCTCGATAAAGTCAGCTTCGAGCGTATCGGCAAAGAGCCGGAACAGCCGGATGCCGGCGGCGAGGACGACCGACCCGTCATCGAGTAGTTATTAGGTGCAGCCTGGTATGCAACGACAAGACTGTCCGGGCGATTATCGAATTATCCACCCTATAAATAATAATTATCCTATGGCAAAAATAAAAAAAATCCTCGAGTTCATTCTCGCTTTGCTTAATTTTCTGTTTCACTTTAAACCCACCCCGGATGAAGAAACAATTGCTCCTGTTGAAAACTATCCCCGCCCTGCTTCGCCGCCTGGCCAGGAAAGGGCTGAACCTCTATTTGAAACTATCCCTTAGGATACGTCTCAGATTCTGACGAAAGCCAGCTCCGTACGGGTAGTTCACGGACTGCCCCGCAAACAGCCTGCCCCCTCTTTCCAAGCCTGCTCTGGAAGAAAGGGCGGGCTCTTTGTTTTAAATAACATCTTTTCAGGCATTCATTTTTTTCAGTATCTACAAGGTTATATCATTCCGATTGCCTACTTTTGCACTTTGATATAAATATATATGTAGGATTGTATGAAAACACTGGAAAGATTAGTTGCAGAGAAATTATTAAAAATTAAAGCCGTTAAGTTACAACCGGCCAATCCGTTCACATGGGCTTCCGGCTGGAAGTCGCCGATTTACTGTGATAACAGAAAGACGCTTTCTTACCCGGCTGTTCGTAGCTTCATAAAACTGGAACTGGCACGTGTTATCAGCGAGAAATACGAAAACGCAGACGCCATCGCAGGAGTTGCCACAGGAGCTATCGCACAGGGTGCATTGGTTGCCGACCTGTTGGGATTGCCTTTTGTTTACATCCGCGCAACGCCGAAGGATCACGGACTGGAAAACCTTATCGAAGGTGAATTGAAACCGGGTTCTAAAGTAGTAATCATCGAAGACCTGGTATCTACCGGCGGCAGCAGTTTGAAAGCTGTTCAGGCTGTACGTAACTTCGGTTGCGACGTGGTAGGTATGGTAGCCATCTTCACACACGGTTTCCCTGTTGCAGCACAGCAGTTCAAGGATGCCAAGGTTACATTGACTACGCTGAGCAATTACGATGCCGTTATCGAAGAGGCTGTACGCACAGACTATATCGACGAATCGGAAATCGCTACCCTGCAGGAATGGCGTAAAGACCCCGCAAACTGGAATCCCGAAGCTTAATCAGACAATAGCAGGATGACAGAATTTGTTAGTGAGATCAAAACGATCCCCTATAACGAGGATCGTGTCTATGCAATGCTGTCCGACCTTTCCAACCTGGAACGGGTAAAGGACCGCATTCCGCAGGACAAGATAAAAGACTTTGAGTTCGACAGCGACTCCTGTAGTTTCGCTGTCGATCCCGTAGGTAAGATACGCTTCGAGATCGTTGAGCGCGAACCGAATAAAACGATCAAATTTACTACAACCAATTCGCCCGTTCCCCTCTTCCTCTGGATCCAACTGAAACAGATGGAGGAAAACGACACGCGGCTGAAGATGACGATCCGCGCCGATCTGAACCCGTTTATCAAACCGATGGTATCAAAACCGTTGCAGGACGCTCTCGACAAGATATCGACTGTGATTGCCGGCCTGCCTTATTAATCTCCGCATTATGGCTCAGAAACTTTGGGAAAAAAATGTACAGGTAGACAAGGAAGTCGAAACCTTTACCGTAGGCAAAGACCGCGAAATGGATCTTTACCTCGCTAAGTACGACGTTCTTGGCTCGATGGCTCATATCACGATGCTTGAAAGCATCGGGTTGCTCACGAAAGAGGAACTGACAGCGCTGCTGGCAGAACTGAAAAACATCTATGCCGTTGCCGACAGCGGTGAGTTCGTGATCGAAGAGGGCGTGGAAGACGTCCATTCGCAGGTGGAGCTGATGCTGACACGCCGTCTGGGCGATGTGGGCAAGAAGATACACAGCGGACGTTCGCGCAACGACCAGGTGCTGCTCGACCTGAAACTCTACACGCGTGCACAGATACAGGAGCTGGTGGAACTGACGAACGGCCTGTTCGAGGTACTGATCAGCCAGAGTAACCGCTATCAGGAGGTGTTGATGCCGGGATATACCCATTTGCAGGTGGCGATGCCTTCGTCGTTCGGCCTTTGGTTCGGTGCATATGCCGAGAGCCTGGCTGACGATTTGCAGATGATGCAGGCGGCCTACAAGGTGTGCAACCGCAATCCGCTGGGTTCGGCTGCCGGATACGGCTCGTCTTTCCCGCTGAACCGCAGCATGACTACCGACCTGTTGGGCTTCGACTCGATGGATTATAATGTTGTGTATGCGCAGATGGGACGCGGCAAGATGGAGCGCACGGTGGCTTTTGCAATGGCGGGTATTGCCGCTTCGCTTTCGAAGCTGGCGTTCGATGCTTGTATGTTCAATAGCCAAAACTTCGGTTTCATCAAGTTGCCGGATCAGTTTACGACGGGTTCCAGCATCATGCCGCATAAAAAGAACCCGGATGTGTTCGAACTGACGCGTGCGAAATGTAATAAGATACAAGGATTGCCGCAGCAGATCACGTTGATATGCAACAACCTGCCGTCGGGTTATTTCCGCGACCTGCAGATCATCAAAGAGGTGTTCCTGCCTGCTTTCGACGAGCTGAAGGATTGCCTCCGCATGGTTACGCATATGATGCGCGAAGTAAAGGTAAACGATCATATCCTGGATGACGATAAGTATGCCCTGCTGTTCAGTGTAGAGGAGGTGAACCGTCTCGTGCTGGAAGGTGTTCCTTTCCGCGACGCTTATAAACGGGTCGGTCTGGAGATCGAAGCGGGTAATTTCACGCCGAATAAGGCTGTGAACCATACACATGAGGGTAGTATCGGTAATCTGTGCAATGACAGTATTTCCGCCCTGATGCAAAATATTATCGACGGTTTCTCGTTTAATAAGGTAAACGAAGCTGAAAAGAAACTGTTAGCATAATAAGATGAAAAGGATATTTTTTTGTTTGGTGGTGTTGCTGGTGATGTCGTGCAATAAGGTGAATGTGTCGAACGTGCCTTATGCACCGGTATACCTGGAATTGGACTTGCAGTTCAAAGACAAAGACCTGGTGGGTTCTCTTAACTTTAAAGAGATCACAAGCGAGGCAGGCCAGAATTACGGCACACGGCTCGGTTATTCGGGCGTGCTGGTCGTAAACGGCTTCAGCGCCACTACGGGAGGTACACAATATTATGCTTATGATTTGTGTTGCCCCCACGAAGGAAAAAAGGATATCAGGGTAAAAGCTGATAATACAGGGTGGGCACAGTGTCCGGAATGCGGAACGAAGTATGAAATAGCCTACGGGTCTGGTACTCCGTCAGATGGCCCGTCGGAATTTGCACTTACGAAGTTTAATGTCACCCAGCGCGGGAGTGAATTATTAATCCAGTATTAAAAAAATCAGCCCTTGCGGTAAACTTTTTTCTCCAATTATTTGCAGATATAAAAAAGTTATCTACCTTTGCACACGCAAACGCAAAGAACGCGAAAGTAGCTCAGTTGGTAGAGCATAACCTTGCCAAGGTTAGGGTCGCGGGTTCGAGTCCCGTCTTTCGCTCATCTCTTAAGAGAAAGGGATGCTCGAATGGTGGAATGGTAGACACGAAGGACTTAAAATCCTTTGGCCATTGCGGCTGTGCGGGTTCAAGTCCCGCTTCGAGTACAAAGGATGTATTTTTCGGGTTCATCCCTTTCGATTTGCGAAAGTAGCTCAGTTGGTAGAGCATAACCTTGCCAAGGTTAGGGTCGCGGGTTCGAGTCCCGTCTTTCGCTCGCTTCCAAAAGGCCTCGGTATTGCTTGCAATATCGGGGCTTTTTATTTTATACAACTTCCTCCTGTTGTCCGTTTAAAGAATAATATATACCTTTGTTATAACTAAAGACAAAGGATATGAACTTCTTCAGCAATTACTTACCCGGAATTATTGCTTTATGCAAGAAGCATAAAGTAAAAAGAATGTTTGCTTTCGGTTCTGTACTGACAAATCGCTTTACCGACAAGAGCGACATCGATTTATTGGTAGACTTTGAAGGCGTCACACCGGAAGATTACGCAGACAATTACTTTGATTTAAAAGATGCATTATCCAATATCTTCCGCAGGGATGTAGATTTACTCGAAGATAAAGCTATACGAAATCCTATTTTACGAAGAAACATTGACTCGTCAAAGCAATTAATATATGGATGAGTATATTGAAAAACATCTGTACGATGTGCTTCTTTCTATTAATGAAGTGGAAAGCTATTTTCCTGAAGGGCCTAAACTATTCGAGGAATTCAGGAAAGAGATTATTCTCCAAAGAGCCGTTGAGAGAAACGTTGAAATAATGGGAGAAGCAATCAATCGAATCCTCAAAATAGATCCGACTTTTATATTGCCTAACGCCAGAGCAATCGTCAATACAAGGAACAAAGTAATACACGGTTACGACAGTGTCACTACCGAATTTCTCTGGGGGCTCATTATAAGACACATCCCGGCTTTAAAGAAAGATGTTTTAGACTTACTTAACCACCCTAAATAAACAAATAGGGCTGCAACACACCTGTCGCAGCCCCTTCATAGACACACCAATATTTATAACTGTTGTATAAATATCTTCTTTACCTCTCTTTTATGTCTGGTTCCGTTTGATACGGTAAACGCAAATATAAGAATAAATTTATCATTACAACCTTTTTTTGCAAGGAAGCATTGAAAAATCAGAAATAGCATAGATTTCATCCTGTTCCGGCAATAAAAAAGCCCGACCTCAATGGCCGGGCTTCTCGCTTTATCTTAATTTCAGATCATTTTCCCTGCAGGCTGGCATCCATAGCGGCAGCCGCTTTACGGCCATCACCCATCGCCAGGATCACGGTAGCACCGCCACGTACGATGTCGCCTCCGGCATATACATCCGGCAAAGCCGAACGCATCGTATCCTGGTCGACTACGATTGTGCCCCATTTGCTCACTTCCAGGCCGCTGAAGGCACGCGGGATAAGCGGGTTGGGAGAAACACCGACGCTGACGATAACTTCGTCTACGTCGATCGTATCGATGGCTCCTTCGATGGCTACGGGACGGCGACGTCCGGAAGCATCCGGTTCGCCCAGTTCCATCTTCTGCAGACGCATCTGTTTTACACGGCCTCTTTCGTCACCGATGTATTCGACCGGGTTGTGCAGGTTCAGGAATTCCACGCCTTCTTCCTTGGCATGTTTCACCTCCTCGATACGGGCAGGCATTTCCTCTTCGCTCCGGCGGTAGACGATCATGGCACGTTCGGCACCCAGGCGGCGGGCGGTACGAACGGAGTCCATCGCGGTATTACCTCCACCGATCACGGCCACCTTCTTGCCTTGCAGCACAGGGGTATCGCTTTCGGGGTTGGCCGCGTCCATCAGGTTGACACGTGTCAGGTATTCGTTGGACGACATCACGCCGATCAGGTTTTCACCCGGTATGTTCATGAAGTTGGGCAGGCCGGCACCGCTGGCGGCAAAGAAGCCTTTGAAGCCCTCTTCGTGCAGGTCGTCGTAACTGATCGTCTTGCCGACGATACAGTTGGAAATGAATTTCACGCCCATCTTCCGAAGGCCTTCAATCTCCACATCCACGATCTTGTTAGGCAAGCGGAATTCGGGAATACCGTATTTCAATACGCCGCCGATCTCGTGAAGCGCTTCGAATACAGTTACATCGTATCCGCGCTTCGCCATATCTCCGGCAAAGGAAAGGCCGGCAGGGCCCGATCCGATCACGGCGATCTTGATACCGTTCTTCTCAGCGATTTCGGGGACGGATATCTGTCCGCTTTCACGCTCGTAGTCGGCAGCGAAACGTTCGAGGTAACCGATAGCCACCGGTTCCTTTTTCATCTTCAGATGGATACATTTGCTTTCGCATTGTTTCTCCTGAGGACAAACACGGCCGCAAACGGCAGGCAACGCACTGGTTTCCTTCAGCACTTTGGCTGCTTCGAGAAACTCGCCGCGTTCGATGTTCTTGATAAATGTCGGGATGTTGATGCTCACCGGGCAACCTTCCATACAGGTAGGGTTCGGGCAGTCGAGGCAACGTTGCGCCTCCTGCATGGCCTGTTCCTTCGTCAGCCCCAGGTTCACCTCTTCCAGGCGGGTGTGGCTGCGGTATTCCGGATCGAGTTCGTTCATCTCTACACGGGGGATATCCGTGCGTTCTTTATTCTTCTTGCTTTTGCGCAGTGCTTCCCTCCAGGGCTCGGCACGGCGGGCAGCGATCAATTCTTCTGTTGTCATTGTATCTCGGTGGTTACTTCTTTTCAATATCTTTATAAGCGCTCAGACGCATCAGCATCTCGTCGAAATCAACCTGATGGGCGTCGAATTCGGGGCCGTCCACACAGACGAACTTCGTCTTTCCGCCCACCGTGATACGGCAGGCACCGCACATACCGGTACCGTCTACCATGATCGTATTGAGGGAAGCGACAGTAGGTATCTCGTATTTCTTTGTAAGGGCTGAAACGAATTTCATCATCACAGCCGGGCCGATGGTTACACACAGGTCTACCTTCTCACGGTTGATCACGCTTTCGACGCCGTTCGTCACCAGTCCTTTCGTGCCGTAGGAACCGTCGTCGGTCATCACGATCACTTCGTCGGAGTTGGCCTTCATCTGGTCTTCGAGGATCACCAGGTCTTTCGTACGGGCAGCCAGCACGACGATCACGCGGTTGCCGGCCTTATGGAATGCTTCAACGATAGGCAGCAGCGGAGCTACACCTACGCCACCTCCGGCACAGACCACCGTACCTACCTTTTCGATATGGGTAGCTTGTCCCAGGGGGCCTACCAGGTCGGTGATATAATCGCCTGCGTTCAAATCGCAGATCTTCTTGGACGAACCTCCCACGGCCTGGATCACCAGGGTGATGGTTCCTTTCTGCGTGTCTGCTCCTGCAATGGTTAAGGGGATACGTTCGCCTTTCTCTCCCACTTTCACGATCACGAAGTGACCGGCCTTGCGTGAGCGGGCAATCAGAGGAGCCTCAACTTCCAGCTTCACTACGTTGGCAGAGAAATGTTCTTTACTTACAATTTTATTCATTCTAATCGCTACTGTTGATAGTTTGTCTTGTTGATTTGCTTGCAAAAATACATCAAAAATGTGAATAGATTAGTATTTTGCCAAAGAAAAAGGCTTTATTCGAACAATCCTTCGTCGCGCATCAGCATTAAAATGGCAGAATGCGGCACGATCAGGAACTTCTCGTCGTTAAAGTTAATCTCATAGGCGGCATTTTGCAGAAAGACAGCGAGATCGCCTTCATGCGCCTGCAGGGGCAGGTAATGCACCTCTCCTTCCTTCTTCTCCCACACTTCATGCTCTTCGCTCTGGGAGGGCAACGGGAAGCCGGGGCCTACCTTGATGATATAACCGCTTTGTATCTTCTCCTGCTGCACCGTGGGCGGGAGATACAGACCGGACTTGGTCTGGCTCTGCGGGTTCTTGGGTTTGATAAGCACTTTATCGCCTATCATAATGAATTTGTCTATGTCCTTCTGGTCTATCGATAATTGCATAATCGTTATGTTTTATTAGTTGTGATGCAAAGATATAAAAAAAGAGACGTCGCAAAGCAACGTCTCCCTTTCGTTCAGAGTATATCAATTATGTTTAAATGGAGCGTCCCTTAAACACGTTGGACTGTTCCGTCGGATAGAGTGAACCGGTGAACGAGATACGGTTGCTGTTGAAGTTCGGGCTTACAGTAGCCGTACATTTGTTGCTGCCCTTCACCATCCGGAAGGTTACGTTGGCCGATACGGCAACGCCCTGTACCATCATACTGAAAGTGACATTACCTTTCTTATCGGTCTTCATCTCTACGTTTGAGGCGTTACCATCGACAGTGATACCCCCTATTCCGTTAGGGCCTGCATAAGCTCCGTTGAATGCCAACTGGATCGTTGCCCGGTTGCCTTTCATCGATACGAAGTTAGTGCTGGGAGTTACATAAACGAAACGTCCGCGTTTAAATTCCACACGGTCTGCTTCGAGCACAAAGTCTTTTGCGTTAAGAGCCTGTACGGCCAGGTCGAACATAGCCATGTTCTCGGCTTCTTCCGCTGCTTTCTTTGCTTCTTTCTCGGCCTTTTTTGCTGCTTTTTCAGCTGCTTTATCCTGTTGTGCCATCATCGTTCCCGTACCGAGGCCAAATAACAGGACAGCTAGCAATAATAAAACTCTTTTCATACTTCTATTCTTTATAATTAATACGTAGCGAACCACTTTTCATATAATAGACAAATAACTCGCCTGGAAGTTCAATTTAACGTTTCACTTTTTATGTTTTTAACATGGTACCACAGGAAAGCCCAGGCAGTTACGGCTGCGATGAAGTCCGAAAAAGGAGACGCGTACCATACGCCGTCCAATCCCCAGAACTCAGGGAACACGAGCAGAGCCGGAATCAGGAACAGGCATTGCCTGCTCAGGCTAAGGAACATCGCTTTCCAGGCAATACCGATACTCTGGAAAAACTGGCTGATGGATATCTGCGAACCGACAACGACGAACACCATCAAACTGATCCGCAGGCCGTTGGCCGTCACCTCGATCAACTCCGGATCGCTGGTGAACGCACGGGCTATCAACCGCGGAAACAAGACGCTCGCCAGACAGCCCAGCCCCATGATAATTGTCGCAGTGATGATGACCAGCCGCAAGGTGTCCTGCACGCGCTTATGTTGTCCGGCACCGTAATTGAACCCGACGATAGGCTGCATCCCTTGCGCGATACCAATAATAAGCATCACCAGCAACATGCCGACACTGGTTATGATGCCGTTGGCTCCCAACGCCAGGTCGCCCCCGTGCACCTTCAAGGCATAGTTCTGGATAACGACGACCAGGCTGCCCGCCAGCTGCATGGCAAAAGGCGAGATACCGATGGTGAGGATGTTCCACACCACATGCCCCTCCAGTTTGAACGTTCCCTTATGGAAACGTACGATACTGTCTTTCTGGATGAAATGGTTCATAACGAACAGGGCGCTCAGCAGCATCGAGATAATGGTCGCGATGGCCGCTCCCCGGATGCCCATGTCTAGCCAGAAGATAAAGATCGGGTCGAGAATGACATTCACCACCGCCCCGATCAGCATGGTAAACATGGCTTTCTTCGGATAACCGGAAGCGCGCATAATCGCGTTGAAGCCGAAGCTGAGCGAGGTCAGGATCGTTCCGGGCACGACGATATTCAGGTAGTCGCGGGCATAAGGGATGGTCTGTTCACTTCCCCCGAAAGCCAGCAGCAGGTCGTCCATCCAGATCATACAAGGGACGACGGTGACCAGGGTGATAATAAATGTCAGCGTAAAAGCATTCCCCAGCACCTTCTCCGCCATCTCGTTCGCCTTCCTTCCCAAATGGATGGAGACACGGGTGGCGGCTCCCGCACCAATCAGCATACCGAAAGCCTGCAGGAAAAGCAAGATGGGAAACGTCAGCGTAAGGCCGGCCATCGCCAGCGCACCGACTCCCTGACCGATAAAGACACGGTCGACAATGTTATACAACGCATTCACCATCGTCCCGACCACGGCCGGGATAGCATATTGTAACAACAGACGGGATATCTTCTCTTTCTCCAACCGTCCGATTATTTCATTTGCCATAATTCATCTATACTTACTGTTATTCTATTGTTTCGTTCCTTATGCGGGTGTGTCAAAACGACCTTACCCCCTTATCATATCCCCGAGAGAGAGATAGTGCCATACCCTGATATGACAGTTTACCATATCCCGGTGTGGTAATATACCATATCCAGATGTGTTTGCTCACCATATCCCGGTGTGGCACCTTACCTCATCCGGGTGAGGCAACCCCCTCCCTTACCGCAGCGACCAGTGCCGCCACATCGGGAAGCTCCTCCTCCTCACCGCCAGGCCATGTAAGGTGCAGGCTGCCGGAGGCAAGGCAGTTTATATTCAATTGCCCCGGCTTTACGGGCGAGGGGCGGTAACCGTTCCGTATCAGGGCATTGCCCACCCAATAGGAGACAAGGAAGTCGCCTTCCACTCCAACGGGGGTGACCGGGGCTTCGGTATTCAGCTTGCCGGTCGACGGGTCGAAGACGATACCTTCTTTTCCGAAGAAAGATTCGAAGGCACCGCTCAGGATCAGGTCTTCGGGCGTACCGCAAGCCATCGGGCGGCCTTTTTCCTGGAGCCAGAGACAGTCGCCCATCTGGATAGCCAGGTCGAGGTCGTGGGTGGAAAGCAGAATCGCTTTCTGCTGTTCCATAGCCAGGCGGTGCAGCAAAACCATCGTTTCGATGCGGCTCGTTACGTCGAGGAAGGCCGTAGGTTCGTCCAGCAGGATGATGGGGCATTGCTGCGCAAGGGCTTTGGCGATCATGGCTTTCTGCCGTTCGCCGTCGCTCAGTTCGGATACATAGTTTTGTGCTTTGTGGGCAATGCCGGCTGCTGCAAGCGATTGCTCGATGATCTCCCTGTCGGCCGCCTTCAGTTGTCCGAAGAAGCCTGTGTAAGGGTGGCGTCCCAGCGAAACAAGTTCGTAGACGGTGATGCCACCCGCGTTCGTCTTTTCCGTCAATACAACACCTACCGTAAGGGAAAAGTTGCTTTGCGAGTATGACGACAGGGGTTTTCCCATCAGGGAGATATCGCCGCCCAACGGGGGCTGGAAACCGCAGAGGGTACGCAGCAGGGTCGATTTGCCGGCTCCGTTCAGTCCCAGCAGGCAGGTCACTTCACCGGGGAAGAGCCTGAGGCTGAGGTCGTCATGGATCACCTTGCGCTTGCCGCCTTTCAGGGGATAGCCAATACTGAGGCGATTGGTTTCTATTACAGGTGTCTGTCTGTTCATCAGTCGAAGTATTGGATATTCTTACGGTTCACGATCACATAGATGATAACCGGGGCTCCGAGCATCGGCGTCACGGCATTGAGCGGGAGGATGTTGTTGGTTCCGGGCATCACCATCAATATATTACAGAGCAGGGCGATGCAGGAACCGGCCAGCATCGTGACGGGAACCAGCATCTTATGGTTCGAGGAGCCCAACATCAAGCGGGCGATATGCGGAACGGCCAGTCCGATGAAGGAGATCGGGCCACAGAAAGCGGTCGTCGTAGCGGTAAGCAGTCCGGTACAGAACAGGATCAATATGCGGGTGCGTTTGATTCGGATTCCGAGGTTGGCAGCATACATTTCCCCCAGCAGCAGGGCGTTGAGGGGTTTTATCAGCAGGATGGCCAGCAGCAGTCCGGCGAGGGTGAAGAGGAGGAAATAAGGCAGCTGCATCAGGGAGACGCCTGAGAAGTTACCAAGGCCCCACATCACGAAGGCATGGACTTTGTCGGTCGAGGCGTAATAGTTGAGTACCGATATCAGGGAGGAGGCGAGATAGCCGATCATGATACCGATGATAAGCAGCATGACGTTGCTTTTCACCTTGGCCGAGAACCAGATGATCAGTCCCAGTATGCAGGCTGCCCCGGCAAAGGCGGCGAAAATAACAGCGAGATAGCCGCTGATAGGCAACTCAGTGACCATACTCAGCGTACCGCCGAAATAGAGCATGATGGCAGCCACTCCCAGGTTGGCTCCATCGCTGATTCCCAGGATGGAAGGGCCTGCCAACGGGTTACGGAACAGGGTTTGCAACAGCAATCCGCTGGTTGCCAGCGAAGCACCGGCCAGCAGAGCCGTAACAGCTTGCGGGAAGCGGCTTTGCAGGATGATATTCTGCCAGGCGGGACGACCGACGTCTTTCCCCATCAGAATATCGATAACGCTCTCCAAAGGGATGGATACGGCACCGTATACCAGCCCACCCAGAAATAAGAGAACCATCAGGGCGGTTAGCAGTAAGGGAGACCAGGTTATTCGTTTTTGCATATAATTAATTCTGTTCTTATTTTATCTTAATATTACTTTTCTCTTGAAAGAAAAGTAATCAAAAGTTCAAGGCTGCACCGGCTTCGCTGCTACGGTGAAAGACTACGCTGTCGTCTGCGAACTCGCTTTGCTCAAACAGCGCAGCCTCCTGACGCTTCGTCTTTCCCCTTCGCGGACGCTCATCCGCTGAGGCCTTTTCAAGAACGCTTCGCGTTCTATGGGGATGGCCGATACTGTCTGTTATAAAGGTATCGGTATCGGCCATCTCCAAAGGAAGCGAAGCTTCCTATGACAGGCCTCAGCTGGTGAGCGTTAAGCGCAGCAGCCGGAGTGAGCGGCCGGAGCATCCGCTGTTTGAGCGAAGCGAGTTCGGAGGCGACAGCGAATGCAGGATGCGGAGTAGCGAGACAGGTGCAGCCTTGATCTTTTGGCTACTTTTCCATCAAGGGAAAAGTAGTTTATCCTTTTCCTTGATAAAGCCGTTGCGGTAAGCATACAACAGCTTTTCCAGATCATGGATCTGGCGTTGCAGGTCGGTGCCTTTGTCGGTATCCTTTACCATCTGACGGTGGGAACTCAGTTCCACTACGATCGTGGTGGAACGGATATCACGCCCCTCTTTGATGGCCTGGTCGGTCGACAGGAACGGCTCATGCTGTACCAGCTGGAAACCACGGGAGTGATACACCAACGTATAACCGGCAATCCCCGTTTCGGCATGATAAGGCCGCGAGAAACCACCGTCGATCACCAACAGCTTGCCATTGGCTTTGATGGGGTTTTCGCCTTCGATGGAACGGACAGGGACGTGCCCGTTGATGATGTGGCGGTGCATACCCGTTACGCCGAACTCATCCAATAACATATCGCATACCTTCTCTTCTTCGCGGAGGGTATAATAAGCGCCTTTCTCTTCCTTCTGTACCGCCTTATCGTCGATAAAAGCTCGCTCGAAGGTAGCCATCTTGCTCTTATCGAACAAGGGAGAGTCTTTTCCTCCCCAGAGATACCAGATATAATCCATCGCAAAGTCCTTTTCAGGAGAGTCCTCCGAGTCGAAATAGGCGGTGCGGATCAACTGGTCTACTTTATCGAGCAGGCTTTTACCTTTGTATTCCTGCCCTTCTATACGGATGCTTTTTAGCGTCCCGTCGGCATTCATCGGGACAGAGGCATGAAACAGCAGGTTGGAATTGCATACCTGGTACATGCTGCCGTGACGGAAGAGACAACGCATATGTTTCTTCAGCTTCTCACTGTACTCGAAAGAGTGCTGGATGCGGCGGATCAGGTCTTCCTCCTCGATCGACAGGGCATAGGGGTCTTTCGGGTTGATGGTCGGCCAGTTCTTATCTTTCAGCTCGAACTCTTTTCCATCTAAAGTGATGGTTCCGCGTTTCAGGTCGATATGGTGGAGCAGCAGGCGGTCGTCCATCTCGAACTCGGGACGGCGGCGGATGATCTCGCCTTCGAGCTTGAACTGGATAATCGTTATCGCCTTATGCATCTGCGAGATCAGGCGGATCGTCTTTTCATCGAACGTGGAGTCGGATGCATTCGTCTTCGGCATGAACAGGTCGCAGGGATCATCGCCGTACACATCCATTGCGAACGTGGCCAGCGGAAGGAGGTTGATGCCGTAGCCGTCTTCCAGCGTCGCCAGATTACCGAAACGCAGGCACATACGGATCACATTGGCAATGCTCCCCAGGTTACCGGAAGCCGCTCCCATCCACAGCACATCGTGGTTGCCCCACTGGATATCGAAATGGTGGTAATCGCAAAGGGTATCCATGATGATATGGGCACCCGGGCCACGGTCGTAGATGTCGCCTATCACGTGCAATGTATCGATCGCCAGACGTTGTATCAGGTTACACATGGCGATAATGAAATCCTTTGCCCTCCCTGTGGATATGATCGTCTTAATAACCTGATCCAGATAGGCCGATTTATTCGGTTCATCCGACGACTCGTGCAATAGTTCCTGAATGATATAAGAGAACTCCTTCGGAAGTGCCTTACGGACTTTCGAGCGTGTATACTTCGACGATACATTCCGGCAGACGCGCACCAGCTGATTCAACGTGATCAGATACCAGTCGTCCAGGTCGGGCTCTTTGCACCTAACCAGTTCGAGTTTCTGTTCCGGGTAATAGATCAGCGTACACAACTCTTTCTTCTCGAAGTCGCGCAACGTGTTACTGAATATCTCATTCACTTTCCGTTTGATCGCACCGGATGCATTCTTCAGCACATGGTTGAAAGCCTGGTATTCCCCGTGGATATCGGACAGGAAATGCTCCGTCCCCTTCGGCAGGTTCAGGATGGCCTCCAGATTAATAATTTCGGTACTCGCATCGGCTACAGTAGGAAAACTACGCGCCAGCAATTGCAGATAACGCAGGTCACCAAGCACGTATTCAGGTGTTATATCTTTCGTCATAAAATGTATACTGTCTTTTTCCGTGCAAATATAAGCAAATACAAGGAGACAATCCTTCTCAAAAGTATTATTTACGGGAGGTCACCCGGTCATATACGAACAAAAGGAGGGCAGTTCCCATGCCAATACCGAATATGACCATCCATAAGCGGGAAGGATCGTAGAGTTCCCAAAGAAGGTTTGTCAATGCCTGGGGCGTCAGATCGACTTGCCGGGCGACTTCGGCGAAATAGGCGTTATTGGAGAGTCCTTCGGGTATTTGCAGCCCTTTCTCCGCCACGAATTGCTGGACGATCATCACCTTATCCGACATCTGCTGATACACGACACCGGAAATGATCCCGGCCATCACATTCCCCAGAAACACGGGGATAAAGGAGTATCCCATATAAAGCGCTTTCTTATCTGCGGGGGCAATACGTCCGATATACTCGGTGATCTTCGGCGATCCGGCCATTTCCCCCAACGAGAAAATCAGGATAGCCACCATCGTAAACAATACATTCTGCGAAACAATAGTCAGCGACATACCGATCGAGCAGACCAGGAAACCGGACATCATGGAGCGCAACGGTTTCATCTTCATCACGATACTTGAAACAACCAACTGGAAAGTGATGATGTAGAGTGCATCGATATTCGTCACGAACTCCGCATCCATCACACCGGGCGCCTCGCTGTAATTCTCGCTGAAGAAAGGCATATAGGCATGGAAGAAGTTATACAGCACACTGGTGTCCACCCATTGCGAGATAAAGACCGGCAACGTAAAGAACAACTGGTGATACATCGCCCAGAAGCCGGCCACAATCACCAGAAAGAGGATGAACTTAACGTCTTTCAATATATATCCCATATTGGTGAAGATAATGCGGAAGGTTTTCAGCAAAGGGTCTGTATTCTTTTCCGCGTCTTCCCGTCCCGGCTCCTTGTAGAAGAACAGCAGAATGAAGTTGAGCGCGATAATCCCCGCCGAGACATAAAAGATAAGGTGGGACGATCCTTTGAACAACAGGGTGACCATCGGCCCGAAGAAAGCCCCGATATTGACCATCATATAGAAAATACCAAACCCGATCGAAGCCGTCTCGTCCGTTGTCGTCTTTGAGATCGTTGCCGAGATAACGGGTTTAAACAGGGCTGCCCCCACCGCCAGATAGAGATACATAAGGAAAACTCCGGTAAAGGTAGTGAACATCGGAAGGAGAATGAAAGCGGATGTATAGATCAGAAAGGCGAGAAACAATACTTTCTTATATCCGTAGCGGTCGGCGATGGCTCCCGTCAGCACCGGCAGGAAATAGAGGATGCCTGTCCCCACTCCCATCAGAAGCCCTTTCTGGCTTTGCGAGAATTCGAGTCCCCCGGCATCCGACGAGCCGGTCAGGTAGTTGGCAAACAACATAAAGAAACCGTACCACGCCCAACGCTCAAACAATTCAATTACATTGGCCACCCAGAATGTGCGTGGGAAGCTGCTAAAGACGCTCATAATAATATTTGTTTTCTGATTAAGTGTTGTAAAGATACGATAAATACAAATACGAGGGAAATTTAGTAAGCCTTAAATAGCAAGCCCCGGAAGACGAATCTACCGGGGCTTGTTTTTTTGTCTGTTTTCACTCTTCACAGAGGTTGAACAGAAGAACTTTATTTCATTACTTTAGTATTAATATCTACCGCTTGTTCGCCCTTCACGGGGTAATTGGTTCATGACGGAACCGCGCGGTAAACAATTTAGAATTATTTGATTATAAATAATTGCGTCTTATTTTACGATTGCTTTTACAGCTGCTTCACCTTCTACGGCTACGATTACTACACCTGAAGGAGTAGAGATTTCAGCTTTATCAGAAGAAAGAACTGCGTTAGCAATAGTCTGGCCAAGTACGTTACTGATAGTAACTTTCTTGCCTTGTGCACCGGCGATAATCACTTTACCTTCTGTTGTTGTTACTTTTACAGAAGAAGTAGTGATATCTTCGTTTGCTACAGGATTACCCTTGAAGTTTTCTTCCATGTTGAATACTTCACCGTTAGTATAGCTGTTTGTTACAACAACTGTACCGTTTACCCAACGCAGGTAACCTTCGTTATGAGCAGATTCATTGAAAGCTTTCAAATTAGCAGCATTGTAATTCTTAGACTGAGTCTGGATCTTGAATGAACCAGCGTTGTTATCTACATAACGGAATGCGAACTTAGCAACGTTGAATGCAGGATCAGTCATACCTAATTTTACAACTTCACCACCCTTGCGAGTAATATACAATGTATCGTTTGTATGAATACCTTCTACGAATGACAACTTAGCCAGGTTTTCGTCTGCTTCAACCATATTGATATATGGGTTGTTGTGCAGGTGATCCTGTTTGTAAGCATAAGCTGTGTCGATCAGGTTGATCAGGAAGCGACCTTTTACTACTGCCGGGTTTTCTTTTGCGTCAGCACAAGGACCACCATGTTCTTCTCTCCAGGCATCTGTATTATGTTCAGGATTGTAAGGACAGTAAACTGAATTTTCTTTATCTACGTTTACAGCCAACAGATACTGGTAGCAAGTGTTAGCAACACCATTTACTGTACGGTTTACATAAGCTGTATCAACAAACAGAGCAGGGTTAGCACCGGTTACACTGTTGTTTACATTCAGGAAGCTCAAAGTCTGACCGTCTACAACAGACTTAGCATCTGCTTTTTCGAACAATACTTCTGTAGGATATTCTTCACGGTAAATTCTTACTGTGTCACCCCATGCAGCAACTACCTTACGGTATTCCGGAGCGTCGATAGGATCAACAACCATCAGAGAGTTGGCATCGTCTGAATAAGTTGCTACATTTTCCCATGTACCTTTGTTTGCACTGTTTTTCAGGTATACTTTGTTAGCACCGTTAATAGCAGCTACAGGAACAACATTACCGTCTGTATATGTATTATTAAGAGCCAGAGTTACATAGTTATATGTATTACCCGGTTTCTTCTTCAATGCAAAGAACTGAGCTCCACGAGGAGTAATCTTATTATCCTTATCGCAAATGTAATATTCAAGATTAACTTCATCATTCATCTTTACATATTCGCGATTTCCTCTGTTCTGGAATACATACGGAAGAACTGCCAATGTACTCTTTGCTTCAGTTGTAAGACCAGTTGTTGCATTATAAGTATACAATTTACTGTCTACCAATACAGAGTCGATCTGTGTATTGTAATCTGCAGCAACTTTCTTGATCAATTCTACATTCCACTGAGTAGCTTCTTCCTGATTTACAGTTGCACCGATCTGGTGAGTACCGTGATTTTCAGCCCAATAAGCAGGAACGTCACCGTCTGCATTGCGACGAGATTGACCCAGATAGAAAGTTGAATTCTTCAATACTTGATCTGCATATACTGCGTAACCATCAGTATTAGTAACAGAAGCAACAGGAGTGATTGTAATCAGGTCACCATCTTCAATACCATTACTTGAACCACCAACGATAGTAGCTTCATAACCACCTTCAACAACACGCAAAGAAGAAAGAGTAACTGCAATAGCTGTATTTTCACGGTTTGTCAAAACCAAGTTACCGCCAACGATGCTCGGAGCCCACATTGTAGAAGGATCTTCAGCTACAAAGTCTACAGCTTTTACGAAATCATCTTCAACAGCAGCACCAGCAACATCATATCTCAAACCTAACACGCCGTTGATTTTGTATGCGTTATTCTGATCTTCTTCACCTGTCTTCACATAGTTAACCTTAACAAACTGACCAGTAAGTAAAGTCTTGAAGTCAACAGTGTTTGTTCCACCTAAAGCTGTTCCAGCCCAGTTTGCAGCATTTAAGCCTAAGTTTGCAGGATCAAGAGCTGTCAATACATTAGTTCCGTTTGATACGTTAACATACAAACGCTGTCCACCAGCAACTGTTACTTCTACTGCTTTAGTTCCATTATCGGCAGCTTTGATTACAAAAGTAAGATTAGCTGTCTTACCGTTAGTAATAAGCTTTTCTGCAGCTGTTGCATCCACTAGCTTAAAACCACCCTTAACAGCATTGGTACTGTTCATTGTTTCATCAAAAACAAGGTACTTATCACCTTTTTTCAAAGCGTATGATTGATCTGCTCCAACAGCGGGAAAAGTAGTAGCAGCCTTCACAGCAGTCACTTTACCAGCAAACAACTCTGCACCTGTAAGAGTTTTATCCCCATAAGTAACAGCTACGCTAAAGCCATCTTTCAATTCCTTATTCAAATCTTCACCTTTAGCAGCAGTAGTAAATGCCGTTTCTACCGGTGAAAACAGAGCAGCAGTAGCAATGTTAGCAGAATAATCTGCATCAGAACTAGCTGAAAGAGACAGATCTGTACCATCATACTCTACATAAGCGACCTTTCCATCAGTAGCTTTTACAGCCAATGCAAAGAAAGTTCCGTTGATTGATTTAGCACCATTGCCTTTTACAGGAACAACTTCGAAATTAGAGAAACCACCTACACTAAGCACATTACCATCCTGGTTTTTAATCTGACCGTCTACGGCTACAGACCAATAAAAAGATGTTGCATTACTATATGCATCACCCTTAAATGCGGTATCATAAGTTAAAAACTTATCGGCAACAGCCGCTGTTGTTGCATTCTGAATAAGATACAAACGAGAATCGTTTGCAAATGTAGATAACAACTGTCCTTCAACACCGGCAGTTGCATCCCAACCATCCTGAGCGTCAAGGTCTGTTTCTACAGCTGCCACAGTAGCACGAGTAGAAACTACAGCTGTAGGAGCTGCAGACATTGGAGCTGCTGTACCTGCGAATGCTGAAAAAGCTGATGCAAATAACAAGCTAGCTACAAGTGTAGAAAACTTTTTGTTCATAATCAATAAATTTAATATTAATAATAGTGTTATAAATAACCTGTTCATTGCCTATTCCTGATAGGCCTGCTAGTAGTAATGACTAGCCAAAACGTTCCTTTTTTCTAGTCATTTTTTTTCGACCATTCTCCTTGATACCTAAAATGAGGCTTTTTGTACTTGTTTTGCTATTGTGTTGATAAGAAAGGACATATAGAAAGAAAAAAAATAAGAGAAAAGATTGGTGGTTAAAAAGATTGTCGTAATTTTGTAACTAGAAAAAAGGAACGATTTTTCTAGTCAGTCGTTTTTCCCACCCTAAGCATTATAAATCAATAGACATATAGTCATTTTGACAACCTAACCCGAAAGGTAGG
Organism: Parabacteroides sp. HGS0025; assembly: GCF_000969845.1. NCBI lineage: Bacteria > Pseudomonadati > Bacteroidota > Bacteroidia > Bacteroidales > Tannerellaceae > Parabacteroides > Parabacteroides sp. HGS0025. The sequence continues at coordinate 601,613 of NZ_KQ033902.1, read as the reverse complement.
AATATAGTGCCTTATATATAAGGTACACACGCGTACATTATATTATTAGTTACCTGGACGAAAAAAAGCAAGGTTTTTGCAGAAACAATTGTTAACAGAGCTAAAATGGGCTATATTTACCCTTGTTAAGGACTTTCCGAAGGCGCTTCTGTTTCATCTTCCACATCATTTTATTAGCATATATTGTGTTACTGCAATGGCATATATTGCGTCACCGCAGTATCATATATTGTGATACTACAGTGCCATATATTATGACAATGAAATTTCATAATATATGAGAATACAGTATCACAATATATGAGAATGGCGGCATCTCCCAGGGAAATGCCGCCAAGTCAATAACAAGCTGTAAATCAATACCTATCCGAGATCGTAATACTCCTGGTACTCGTCATATCGAGGTTCGGTAGAAATGCCGTGGGCAAGAAAGAGTTTTTTGATATAGGCCTGCTCTTTCGGTCTGATCAGGCGTCGCTTCTGCTTACAACGGTAATAGGTGCTGCGTCCCAGGTGGGCTATGATCTGCGATTTGATTGCCTCCGCTTTTCGCAATGGCAGGTCATCATACAGCCAAGTGATACCTTTGGCAAACTTTTGGGGTTCATCCAGTACAAAGAACGGACACTCTTTATCACCGAGCGCATCGAGGTAAGCCGGGTTAAGAATGTATATTCCTCCACGATCCTTCGGGATATGGAGAGCCATCTGGCGGCGTAAACATTTGTCACCATGCGGACATTGCTCGCGGAAGCAATTGGCAAAAGAAGCAGGAAAATCGTTATAGTTGAAATCTGGTTTCATAATGCGTATAAGTTTATTGGTTGCTTATAGGACAAAGATACCTATTTATATGCGCTACTGCACTAAATAATTCCGGAATTTATCATTATCTTCGCCATCAAATAGTGTAAAAGCCATGAGAAAACTGATCATCCTTTTCATCTTCCTGAACACCCTCTCTTATGCCTTCCCTATCTATTTCAAGCATATCGGGACAAAAGAGGGGCTCTCGCAATTATCGGTCATGTCTATTTATCAGGACGAACTGGGACGGATGTGGTTCGGGACGGAAGAAGGGCTGAGTGTTTTCGACGGCGTTCATGTGACCGCATACAAGCCGACACTGGCGAATGAGAACGGGAATGAATTTCCGGTAGGAAACAGTATCGATTTTATCACCGGAGATAACCGGGGGAATATTTATTTCAATTCGGACAACTCGCTGGTATGCTACAATCTTCATTCCCAGGAGTTCTCCTGCCTGAAGAAGTCGAAGGTCAACGCAGTGGCTTTCGGCGACGGGCAACTTTGGGTAGGCGTCGGCGACTCTATCTTTACCCAGGAGAATGACACCGGAGAACTGCAATTCCGTTTCAAGCTCGAATACACCTATCAACATGCCACCTGCATCACGGTAGACAGCCAGAAACGGTGCTGGATCGGTACGAACAGCGGATTATATATGCAGGAAGGAGATACACTTCCCACCTGCATCATTCCGAATGAAGATATCTACGCCCTGTTTGAAGACTCTCACGCAAACCTTTGGATCTCGGCACGTATGAACGGGCTTTACAAAAGAGAACCGTCCGGCAGTTTCAAACGTTACCGTTATGATCCACAGAAACCGGATAATATTTCCAATAACCAGGTGAGAGGGATCGTTGAAGATAATTTCGGGAACCTGTGGATCGGAACGTTCACCGGGCTCAACAAATACAATCCGCATGACGACAGTTTCCAGGTCTACACCCGCGACCTTCTGCCCGGCAGCCTGGCGCATTCGTCCGTATTCCCCGTTTATAAAGATCATCAGGGAAGTATCTGGCTGGGGACTTACTATGGGGGCGTGCATTACTTCAACCCGGAAATGGACTTGTTTACCGTCTACACGGCCGACAGTTCAAGAAAGGATTGTCTCAGTTTCCCTTTTGTCGGGCATATGACGGAAGACAAAGACGGAAACGTCTGGATTTGCACCGAAGGGGGCGGTCTCAACCTCTTCGACAGGAAAACAAAAACCTTCACCTATTTCATGGCCGATCCCAACAAGAATTCCATCGCCCATAATAACCTGAAAGATATTGCTTACAGCGAAAAGCGGAATAAGCTTTACATCGGGACGCATACCGGGGGATTATCCATCTTCGACCTTTCCCAAAAGCGGTTCCGCAATCCTTATTTCGAAGACCCGTCGTATGCGGTAAAGGCGGGCGACCGGATCAACCAGATGCGTATCTGGAAAGACAAGTACCTGGTATTCATGACCCAATGGGGCAATGCGATGATGGATCTCGACACCGAGCAGATACGCCCGATATTCAGCAGCGGAAAGTCTTATGGAAATCATTGTTTCCTGATAGACTCGCAGGATTATATCTGGATCACTACCGGATACACTCTTTACAGAATCAAGATGAACAACGAGCAAGACCTGCGCGTGTACCGTTGTGGTGAGGACGGTCTCGGCAAACAACCGATATCTTCTATTTTTGAAGACAAGGAAGGACGTATATTCCTCGGTACACAAGGGTCGGGTTTATACAAATTCGAGGAAAAGAATAATACGTTCAAAGGGTATACGACCGACAACAGCCTGATACTAAGTGATTATTGCTATGATATAAAAGAGTCGACGCAAGGTTACCTGATCATTTCCGGAGACAAAGGGCTCTCTTTCTTCGATCCTGTGCAGGAGCAGTTTAAGGTGGTGGAGCTGGGAACGGCTCTCCCTGTGTCGGGTATCAATAAAGGGTGCGGCCTGCTGGTTTGCAGGAACGGCGAGATATTCGTAGGCGGCATAGACGGAGTCAGCACGTTCTTCGAACAGGATTTGTTCCGCCCGGCCAAAGATTACCAGTTATACTTCTCCGATCTGTATATCAACAACGAGATAGTACGGCCGGGCGACCGGACACATATATTGTCCGAGGCCTTGCCGTACACCCCTGAAATAGACCTGAACCACAACCAGAACAACCTGATCGTGACTTTCAACTCGAACAACTATATCAACACATTGAAAGAAACGGCCTACGAATATATGCTGGAAGGGTTCGACGACAAATGGATCAGCAACTACGACAACAGCATCCAATACACCAACCTCAACCCCGGCAAATATACACTGACCGTACGCGAGAAGCAATATGATCCCAAGGTGGAACCGCAAACGATCCGGATGGGCATCGTTATCCATTCGCCGTTCTACGCCACTCCGCTGTTCTACCTGTTGTACGTATTGGTTGGCGGCGGACTGATTTACGGTTTCTTCCGTTTCAAGCAATCGCAGCTGCTTCTCCGGACATCGCTGGAGTTCGAACGGAAAGAGAAAGACAGGATCGAAGAGCTGAACCAGGCGAAATTGCAGTTCTTCTCCAATATCTCACATGAGTTCCGGACACCGCTTACACTGATCATATCGCAAATCGAATTGTTATTGCAAAGCAGTTCGCTGGCGCCATCGACCTACAACAAGCTGTTGAAGATATACAGGAACACGCACAACATGCGGACACTGATCAGCGAGTTGCTCGACTTCCGCAAACTGGAGCAAGGCCATGTGAAACTGAAAGTATGCGAACAGAATATCATCCCGTTCCTGAAAGAGATCTATCTGTCTTTTTATGAATACGCATCCGGCCGTTCAGTGACGTATCATTTCAGTACACAGCAGGAAGATATCAGGTGCTGGTTCGATCCCAAGCAGATGCAGAAGGTCTTCTACAATCTGCTGTCGAACGCATTCAAATATTCGAAGCCGGGTGCCGATATCGAAATGGTGGTCGAGGAAGACGAACAAACGATCATTGTCAAAATCATCGACAACGGGATCGGTATCAGCAAAGAGGATATCGACAAGATATTCGACCGTTTTTACCAGGCGGGCAACAACACTCCGGGACTGTCGCAACCCAGCACGGGTATCGGCCTCTCACTGACCAAAAGTATCGTGGAGCTGCATCATGGTAAAATACAGGTGGAAAGTACGCCGGGATACGGAAGTATATTCATCGTCCGCCTACCCAAAGGCCGGGCGCACTTCAAGGCGGATGAATGCAAGTTCGTCGAGCCGGAGAATGAAATGATACGCAACGAAATACAGCCGGAGACAATTATGAACGACCTTCCCGAAGAGACTTCCGAACTGTCGCTGGCCGAAACCGGTGCCACTTATACCGTCCTGCTGGTCGATGATAATGAGGAATTGCTTCAGATACTGAACTCGCTTTTCTCTCCGGTCTACAATGTCCTGCTGGCGCGGAACGGCAAAGAGGGATTGGAAAAGGCGAGAAACGAGAAACCGGATATTATCGTTAGCGACATTATGATGCCGGAAATGTCGGGGACGGAGATGTGCCTGAAGATCAAAAACGATTTCGATATCTGCCATATTCCGGTGATCCTGCTCACGGCACTCGGTTCCGCAGAGCAGAGTATAGAGGGGTTGCAACGTGGTGCAGACGATTATATCAGTAAGCCTTTCAATGCGAAGGTGTTGCTTGCCCGTTGCAACAACCTGGTACGTAACCGCATCATCCTGCAAAAGAAGTTCAACGAACAAAGGGATTTCGATACACAATCGCTGGCCAGCAACCCGATCGACCAGAAATTCATGGATACGGTCAACAAGATCATCGAAGAGAACCTCAACAATATGGAGTTCGATATGAATACGCTGGCCAAGGAATTAGGACTGAGCCGCAGCTCGCTGTACGCCAAATTCAAAGCGCTGACCGGAATGACCCCGAACGACTTCGTCCTCAACTGCAAACTGAAACGGGCAGCCACCCTGTTAATAAGCCGCCAGGATCTCCAAATCGCGGAGATCTCCGATTTGCTGGGCTTCGGCTCCCCCCGCTACTTCACCCGCTGCTTCAAGGCACAGTTCGATACGACACCGGTGGAATACAGGAAAAAGCAGACTCCCGATAACGGATAGGCACCGAAAAAAAATGGACAGGCACCGCTTCAACGACGAGTGCCTGTCCATTTCCTGTCAGATAGTTATCTGTTTATTTCCCTTCTATCTCCTTTTTACGTTTCAATGCTTCCATAAAATAGTAGTCGGCATAGTTCAGCGGAACATCTATTTCCGAGTTATGCGGGATACTGCCTACCGAGTGCATCAACAGGAAGTTTCCGTTTGTACCCAGGGCGGCACGATAGGCCGGAGAAGCCAGCGAAGTCATTATGCTGTCGGCATAAGCCTTATAATCAGCGGGATTCTCTACATCCAGCGTACTGATCTCATATAAGGCAGCAGCGATACAGGAAGCAGCCGAGGCATCGCGGGGTTCGTTCGGAATATTCGGGGCATCCATATCCCAGTAAGGAATAAGGTCGGCCGGCATAGCCTTATGGTTCTTCATGAAATTGAATGTTTTCAATGCCTGATCCAGATATTTGCGATCGCCAGTCTCACGATAACAAACGACAAAGCCGTAGATAGCCCAGGCCTGCCCGCGGCTCCAGGCCGACTCATGCGCATAACCTTGTGCCGTGTGGCGGTGACGTACGGAACCGTCTTTCAGGTCATAATCGATCACATGGTAACAGCTACCGTCCGGACGGAAATGTTCCTGCAACGTACGGTCGGCATGGGCGATAGCTATTTTGTAGAAAGAAGAGTCGCCAGAGAAGCGGGTTGCTTCGAACATCAGCTCCAGGTTCATCATATTGTCGATGATCACCGGACATTCCCAGCCACGCTCCGACTGCCATCCGCGATCCACATTCCACGACTGGATCACCTGCGGAGCTTCACGGAAGCGGGTAGACAACGATTTGGCGGCCTGCACCATCACATCTTTATAAGAAGGATCGGCCGTCAGGCGCAATCCGTTACCGAAACTGCAATTGATAATAAAGCCGATATCATGATGCCAGGTAAGGTTCTTGGCCTCTTCTATCGCCCAGGTATATTTCTGTGCCAGCGGAAGCAGAGCCGTATCACCGCTCAGTTCATACAGATACCATACGGAACCGGGGAAGAAGCCGCTGCGCCAGTCGGCCGGGCCACAGTAATACACGGAACCGTCGGTCTTCAATGTCACCGGGTTCATGAATTTACCACTGGCTTCGATAACTTCTATTTCTTTACCGATCTGGGCACGGGCGAAATCGACATTCTCGTCAACAAAGCTCTTTTCTACAGTTTTAGGTGTTCCCCCGCAAGAGATCAGGAATGCGGAGAAAGCTAAAGCGATCCAATTTTTCATTCTTTTCTATTTATTGATTTGTTTGATTGTGTACACATACGTTCCGGACAAGGTCTTTTTCTTTGCTGTCAGAGAAAGACGGTAAATCTCTTTTCCCCATACAGTAGATAAACGCGGATCGTCCAGCGCAATTGTCTCGATAGAGGGTGTAAAGCTATTTTTATCATATTGCAGATTTGCCTTTTCACCGTTCACTTCGATGGAGACAATACCCGGCGTTGCTATATCTACGTTTCCCCAAGTCAGGAAATTAATGCGGTTGAAGTCTTTCAGTTCATCTAGAGAGAACGAGTCTTTGATCTTCAGTTCTCCTTTATTCAGGACATAGGAGCGAACCCATTTCTTTACCCCGGCTTCTTCCGGATAGGCCGTAGCAATATTGGCGGAAAACGTACTGCCCTTCGGATGAAAGGAAACGTCTGTTGCCTTATATTGCGAGCCGAATGCCTGGGGGACACCGTTTATCATCGGCAGGTTATGGTAATTGCTCTGCATCGTCCAGATCGTATACCGCTCGTTACTGAAGGTCTGACGGGTATAAGTGCCTACACCGGCATCGATAATAATCGGGGTCGTATGCTGATAAAGCGAGAAAGTTCCGGCATCGTTATGGTTATGGCTTTCGTTGTTATAGCCGCCTTTTGCCGCAAAGAAAAGGCCGGACTTATTGGCCATATAGCAGAACTCGGTTTCAGGATACCAGGTATAAGCAGGTGATTCGTAGACGGGCTCGACCTCTTTCATTTCTTCCGCATAGAGAAGGCTTTGTAACGTACGGAAGATATCTCTCCCGGAAGAAGGCGCCTTCTGCCCCGACAGGCTATTCAGGTAGGCTGCATACTGCATCATCACCTCGCTGCCTACCGCTTTTCCGTAACGGAAGATAATCTGTGCATCTCCTCCCCCTTTCGCGGAAGCATCTGCAAAGTTTACGACCCAACCGTTCCCTACGTACGAACGGGCGATGTATTCACCCATGTTCCTGATTATCGGCTGGTCAAAGAGGCTTACTTTCCCCCCGGTTCCATCGTAGAGCAACTGGAGATAGTCGTACATCTTCCCGGCGGCATGTCCCCAGTAGGAAGGGCCTTCCTCGCAGGCTCCGTCGGAGTGGGTGTAGTTGATGAATTTATCGACAGAGGTCATCGTACGGTAAACGGCTTTCGCCAGTTTTTCCTTATCATTCTCCAATAGCAGGAAGCATTGCAGCACATTGAAATTACACCAGGGGTTCCAGTTATTCACCAACATACCCGGTTTGTAGTTGAAGGCCATCCACCAGAAGCGGTCTTCGTTCATATAAGTATCGAGAATCCGTTCCTGCAACTCATGGTGTAGACGTTCGGAGATAACAGGATTTACCTTGTCGAATTCAGTATGGAAGAAGTAGTACGTCCATGAAAGCAGCGATCCCAGGTCGCCGGCCGTCAGGTCGATCACATGTTCTTTATAATCGGGCAAGGAGCGTGTAGAATGTTGTGCACTCAAATGGGCGGATAACACCCAGGAAGTCATTTCGCAGGATTGATACACCCCATTGATCAACTGGTCGATAAAGCGCCCTTTTCCCTCGGCCAGTTCCGCCATCAGCAAGTCGGCAATAGCGGTATTATTACTGCCGAACGGATCTTCCATGATCCGGCGGTTGCCGCTACGTTCGTATTCGATATAATCGGTTGCCTTTACGACTTTCCATTCGTAACCGAGCTGCTTCTCGCCTTGTTTGATATAGGCATCTTTGTTGTTGCCCAGTAGTTTATCCCAAGCGGCACGGTCGGTATAATCAGGGTAAGGAACCCATTGCTGATCGGTGATCAGTGTTGATTCCAATTCAGACAAACCAGCAGATTGCTGCAATAAGTTACGTTCCACATAGGCATACATTTGTGTGGTTGCCAGGAGTAACAGGCAAAGGATGATCCGGTACTTTCGTGTTTTCATAGGTATTGTATTATCTCTTTTGACAAAAATAGGAAGATTAATCAGAAAAGAGCAGGGCTTTTTGTCCATTTCATAGGCATAAATAGTCCAGAACCGTATGTTTAAGTAATAAAGAAGGCCTTAACTCCGAATCCGCAGATTCATCATTAAGACCTCCATAATATATATCAGAAGAATAAAATCAATCTACCCAGCCACTATTCTGTGTCAGGTTGTTGTTCATCTGGATTTCAGATCTCGGAATAGCCCAGTTATACAGATAATCGCCACCCCAAGTGTAAGAAGCCTGCATCGATCCCCAGATTTGTTTCAGGCCGGCATTCTTTTTGAACTTAGTTTCATGCCAGGTCTTCCAGCGCATTTCGTCGAAGAAGTTAACACCTTCACCGGCAAATTCCCAACGGCGTTCGTTACGGATACGTTCACGCATATTATCCTGACCGGATACCTGGGTATACTGGTTGCTGTTCAAAAGAGCGACCTTGGCACGGGCACGCACCTTGTTCACCCATTCTACCGCTTCACTAGTCTTGCCCTGTTCATTCAGACATTCAGCCAGCGACAACACCACATCCGCATAACGGATAATAGGGATATCGATCGGAGAATATTCGCGGTTCGGTATCTCCGAAGCCCCTTCGGCAACGAACTTACGGAACAGATAATAGTAACGGTTGTTCGTATCCGTCTTCAAGTCGAACGGATCGGCGGTATCAAAACCTCTGTACGGCCAACGAAGCGTATAAGTATAGGAAGTAGCACCATTCGCCCCGAAATATTCGGCATACGGAGTAATAACAGTAGCCATCAGGCGCGGGTCACGGTTTTCGTAGGCTGCTTTGATTCGTGCCTCATTACCTGTTGCCAGATATTTGGACAGGTCGGCACCGTCTTCCGCCATCTTAGCCTTTTCAGTCTCCGTCATATCATCACGTAGGAAATATACAGATCTTTTTGCCAGATCCATTGAATTATACCCCGGTAAATAATCATCCCAGTTGAACGGCTTTCCGTCTGCACATTCGTATGTTTCAACAAAGTCCGTGCTTACCAAATATGTATTCCAGCAGGAACCGAAAGAACTACGCGTACCATAGCGGAAAGAGAAATTGTTACCATAGCCGCTCTCACCGATACACTGTAAAGAGAAGATCATTTCTTCGCACTGCTCGTTCGCTTCTTTGAACAACTGTTTGTATTCACCCTGGAACAAGCCATAGCCCAATTCCCCTACTTTACGGAGATCGGCCTCAGCTTTCGCCCATTCGTTCATCCACATATAAACTTTACCGCGTAAAGCATAGGCAGCCCCTTTGGTAACACGTCCATAACTGGCATCACCGGCAGGATATTTATCCGGTAGGTCGGGTGTATCGATAGCCTCTGTCAAATCGGAGATCACCTGAGCCCATACCTCAGCTTCAGTATTACGACCTTTCACCAGTTCATCCAATTCAGCCGGTTCAAGATAGATGGGGACTCCTTTATACATCATGTTCAGTCTGTAATAAAAGAAAGCACGCATAAACTTGGATTCAGCAGTCAGACGGGAAAGCTTCTCCAACGACAAAGGTGCTTTCGGTAAATTGGTAATAGCGTCATTACAACGGCTGATACCTTCATAATTGATTTTCCAGTAACCGGAGAACTGTCCGTCGCCGGTAGTTGCATTCCCCCTCAACAAGGAGTAGTTGCCATCACGGTAATCGGCCGAAACACCATAACTGTCAAATTTGTGCAGGTCACCGGCCACGTTCTCGGAACGAAGAACATTATAGATACCTGTCACACCCATATCCGCCAGATTTTCTGTCGTCCACATGTTACCGGACGCAATCGAGTCGTATGGGGTCAGATCCATCAAGTCGCTGTTACACCCTGTCAACAGAGCGATAGAAGCGCCTAACAAACAAATATTCTTTATTAATTTCATAACTCTCTACGCTTTAAAATGAAATGTTAACACCAAATGCAAATTGTCTCAATGAAGTATATTCAGGGGTAGCTCCCAGTTCAGGATCCTGTCCCGGATATTTCGTAATATTGAATACGTTTTCGATAGAAACATACGCACGAAGGTTATCCGTAAAAAACTTCTTGGAAATGTGCGCCGGCACTGTATAACCGAAAGTAAGGTTCTTTAATTTCAGATAGTTACCATTGTACAAATACAAGGAAGATGTTTCCACATTCTGATAACCGCTTTCACCATTCACCAGACGGCCATACTTAGCGGCCTGATTGGTGCGCGGATCAGACGGGTTCTCCGGGTTATAGAAATAATGGTTATTGGCGATATCAGTGCCCAGCGCCACACCTACACGTGTAGTCGGTGAGTTATAACCGGTAGATGCCCCCCAATACAACTTGAATCCGGCAGCACCGGCCCAGTTCATAGAGATATCAAATCCTCTCCATGCGGCAGACATCTGGAAACCGAAATTGAATTTCGGGTCGGAAGATACTCCCTGGAATTCCTTATCGTCCGAACCTCCGTAGATGCCGTCACCGTTGGCATCGGCATAGATATAGTCGCCATACCAGATCTTATCCTTCGCAACCGTCTTGTTCGGCATAAAAGTATGGCCTGCATCGATCATCGCTTTCAGCCATTCCATATCGCTTTCCGTACGGATCATACCGTCTGTCGGGCCTCCGTTCACTCCGTCGGTCGCATATCCTTTTCCGGAACCTTTATATGGATTACGTACGTAGTATTCTTTCATGATACGGTCTTCAATAACCGGATTCACGGCAGAAGTACTGGAAGCTACATCTCCGATATTACTCTTCCATTCGCCGTTCTCATCATAACCGGCTACTAATTCTCCTTTATATTTCTTTATCTTATTTGGCGTGTAAGAAAAGTTTCCGCTAACGGAATAGCTGACTTCTTCAATCTGGTCTTTCCATCCCAACGACAGTTCGACACCTTTCGTGCTCATCTCCGCTATGTTCTTACGGGGAGCCCCTTTATTACCGGCTGTCAGATAAATAGAAGGCGTAAACAAGATACCGGTCGTATTCTTAACAAACGCATCCATCGTGAACGACAGGCGGTTGTTCAACGCATTCAGGTCGATACCGACATTGGTCATTTTGGATGTTTCCCACGACAACATAGAGTTGGCAATGGAGGTAGAAGCCAGACCGGAGATAAGTTTTCCTCCGAACGGATACTTACTACCGCCGTAGGTAGACTGATATTCATATTCCCCTACATCATCTCCCCCGTTATTACCAACCGATCCGTAAGAGACACGAAGCTTCAGGTTATCTAGCCAGTTCTTGGTGTTTATCATAAAACTTTCTTCCGAAATACGCCAGGCAGCCGAGAAAGAAGGGAAAGTACCCCAACGGTAATCGCTATGGTAACGGGCATTACCGTCATGACGCAAATTCGCTTCAAACAAATATCTGGACTTATACGCATAATTGATACGTCCGAAGAAGGAACGGCTGGCACGGTCGAAAGCACCACCACCCACACTGACCATTTCCGTAGCAGAACCGGGCGTATGGATACTCGAGTCGATCAACCCTTTCTTTGTTGCATTACGGGTATCCCGTTTGTAGTAATACTCTTCATAACCTGCCAATGCGCCCAGATCATGATCGTTATTGATCGTAATGTTATAACGCAATATGTTCTGCAATGTATAGCTATAATCAGCACGGTTATAGAAATAAGTAGTCATTTCAGACGGTTCGGTTGCCGGAGACATAATAGTGCCGTCGCTAAACTTCACCTTTTCATACGGATTCGTCCAGGTCTGGTTATCTTCCCAATACCGCTTATAGTTCAGGTTGAAATCCCATGACAACCCTTTTATCGGAGAAATACGCGAATACAAGGTCGTGTTGAAGTTCGTCTTCTGCTTTTTACCATCCTGTGCATTCAGGAAAGCCAGGATACTGTTGGCAGTGGCACTTTCTTCCGAAGCTTCCGGGTAACCATACTGTCCGTTCAGTTCCGGATACAGACCGGGAGTTGTCTGACGCAGGTAGTTGTTGGCATTGTCGAAGTTTCCGGCTTCTTTATCTTCCTGGGAAGCAAAGGTACGTGTTCCCACTGTCAGCCATTTAGTGACATCCGCCTCTATATTGGCACGCAGGGAATACTTTCTGATACCGGTATTATCTACCAGACCCGGATTATCCAGATAACCGGCAGACATCAAAATACGAAGCTTCTCCGTACCACCGTTCACAGATACATTATGATCGTTTATCAACCCATGCCCGAACAAAGCTTTCTGCCAGTCGGTATTCGGATAAGCGATGTAATTAGGTACGCCGTTCTCGTTCAATCCATTCGGATCTTTCGACTTTTCGCGCCACAGGTCGATCGTGCTCTGGGCAAAATGGTTCGGCTGGCCGATGTTTTCGAACGACTCGTTCAGCCATTCCATGTAATCGGCATAATCGGTCACTTGGTCGATCAGGTTCGTCGGCTGTGCATAAGAGATACGTCCTGAATAAGAAACAGACAGCTTACCGGCTTTCCCTTTCTTGGTTGTGATCAAAACGACACCATTCGCTGCACGTGATCCATAAATAGAAGAAGAAGCGGCATCTTTCAGGACTGAGATCGACTCGATATCCTGCGGATTAACAAGGTCCATAGAACCTTCGACACCATCGATCAGCACCAGCGGATCCTGATTGTTCAACGTACCGACACCACGGATACGGATCTTCGAACCGTCGCTACCCGGCTGTCCTGAATTTTGCATTACCTGCACACCGGCACTCAATCCGGCCAGGGCATTCGATACGTTCGTGATCGGACGCGACAAAGCCTGATCCGCGAAATCGACGGAAGAGACAGAACCGGTCAGGTTCACTTTCTTTTGTGTACCATAACCCACGACAATCACTTCGTCCAAAGCCTGTGAGTCTTCCTTAATCTGAATAGTAAAAGAGGTTTGGTTGCCTACCGGAATTTGCTGCTCCGTGTATCCGATAAAAGATACCACCAATACAGCGTTCGGAGAGACATCTAAGGTGAACTTACCGTCCATATCGGTAATCGTTCCGTTCGTTGTTCCCTTCTCTACAACGTTGGCACCGGCAATCGGGCCCATGGCGTCTTCAACTGTTCCGGTTACTTTCTTTGTTGCTTGTTGTGGCGAAGCGACAAAAACACCGGACTCCGGTACTTCTTTCCCCGGATTAGCAGGATCGGCCGAAGCCACTCCTACCGATGTCAGGAACATAGTAGTCCCTATGAACATCTTAGATAAATAAAAACGATTAAAATCCTTTGTCATAATAACACCAGATTTAGTTAATGAATAAAATGTGTTTGCGCACACCGATACCGGTCAAATACCGCCGTGCATTACTCTTGGTTTTGTTCGTTACTATGCATAAAAGGAAATAGTTCTTAGTGAACTCAATCATTTTTATTCCTATACATCGATTAAGAAGCATTATCAATTCGAAGAGTGCCCTAAAGACAAAATAATCATAGTTTCAAGGTGATTCTAAGACGTATTTATTCAGCATTATAGATGGACAGAAAAGAAAAAGACAACCTATGCTTTGGCTTGATAAATTAAGGTATTCTTACATTTTCATCGGTTGAAAAAAAGGAACTGAAGGATGATTTGGAAGATAAAAACAGACAATCTTTTCTACCCGGCATCCGAACGCAGGTAGAAAAAGCGGTAAATTGAAATAAACAGGAGATAATAAACCATTAAGCAGGCTATCTTGTAGATTATTAGCAAGAAAGACACGATTATTCATTATGTTAAAACTCTATCTGTGGACAATTAGTGCACATCAATCAGACTAATTTATGTGCTCCCCAACTCCATGATACCTTATTTTTGCGTCCGTAATGTTCGACTTGCTAAAAGATCATAGTTCACTAAGAACTATGATACCAAATAAAAAAGGAGTAAGGCGTCATTTATCGGACACCTTACTCCTTAAGTGTTTACGGTCAAAAGAAAGTATGCTACAAATATATAAATCTCCTTACTTTCTTGACCGGGATATCATTTGAGTAGAAAATACCTCTCTATTTGCAGTTCCAGATCACCTGATCCGTTATACTGTTTTTCTTCTGTACAGACCGAACCTCAATCGTATTATCGCCTTCCGCCAGGTTCACGCTATTCCAGATGAATGTGGCATAATTGTCCGGCCCCTGCCTGCCGATGCTTTTGCCGTTTACGAACAGTTCCAGTTGCTGCAGGTTTGAAAATACCATTATATCGGTCACTTTTGTATCGCGGTCACGATGGCGGCGGTTAGCGATATAGACGAACTGGTCGTCTTTGTTCCAGTTTGCTTTGTAATAATAGAAAGCATCCTTTTTCACCTTACGGTCGAAAGTAACCAGTCCTTTGTCGTTGATCCCCGGACGGTCGCCTTCTGTGCGGTGAGCGGCACCGAAGTCAAACAGGTTCCAGATAAACGAGCCCCAGACAAACGGGCGTTCGGCAATCGCTTCCCAGTTACCCATGTGATAGAACGTCTGGAAGTTCTCCGGATGCCACCAGCCGGAAGCAACGCCCGGCTTAACAGAATCCTGCTGGTGATAGATACTTGCCCCTGCCCCGTATTCGCTGATACCTATCTTATATTCCGGATGCGCGGCATGGTTGGCATCCAGCCATTTTCCCATATCGGAGGGCGAACCGCCGTACCAGCCGAAATACTGGTTCCAGGCAATCACATCGGTGATCTTACTGATATCGCTATCGTACGACAGGAAGCTGGCAGCCGTAGTCGGGCGTGTCGGGTCTTCCTGGTGTGCCAGGTCGTTCAGTTCCTTTATATATTCGATAGGGTTATCACCGATTGTCTTCAGTTCGTTAAATAATCCCCAGAAACAGATCGACGGGTGGTTGTAATGCTGGCGGATCAGCTCCTTCAGCTGTTCTTTTCCGTTAGCACGGAAAGCAGGCAGGTCGTTATAGCCTCTGTCCAGATAACCGCCCGGACCGATAAAAGGTATTTCCGCCCAAGTCACAATTCCATATGTATCCATCAGGCTGTAGAAATAAGTGGCTTGCGGATAATGTGCCAGGCGAATGGCATTCGTTCCCATCTCAGCAATGATCGCTGCATCCTCTTCGTGATGTTCCTTATATAAGGCGTTTCCTCTTTCGGCACGATCCTGATGACGGCACACGCCATGCAGCTTCAGATGTTCCCCGTTCAGGAAGAACCCTTTTTCCGCATCCACATGATAGAAACGCAGGCCGAGGGGCTGAACGACCTTGTCGATCACCTTTCCGTCTGCCATCAACGTAACTTCCGTCCGATACATGAACGGATCTTTCCGTCCGTTCCACAGGTGAGGATTCTTTATGGAGAAGTCGAAACCGGCCGTATGCGTCTGTTTGGCGTCGACGGTAATGTTCATATCCTGTTGTTGTACGATCTTATCGCCATCCAGTATCTTTACATTTACCTGCACCGGTCGCCCGGCAGACAAGCCGTTCGACAGCAGTACTTTCGCCCGCACATCCGCCTGTTCCTTCGTCACCTTGTTCTGTATGAGATAGACACCGGGAGATGCATAATCGGTCAGCGATATATTGACGGGGTCGGTAATGATCAGATTAACATCGCGGTAGATGCCTCCGTAGAAGTTAAAGTCGCCCACCAGCGGCATAATGTCCAGTTGCAGGGCGTTGTTTACTTTCACAAGGATTTCGTTTTCAGCACCATATTTCACATGGTCGGTGATCTCGAACACAAACGCTCCGTAACCGCCACGATGCTCACCCAGACAAACCGAGTTAACGAAAACGGTAGCGATGGTGTTCACCCCTTCAAAGCGCAGAAAGAGACGTTTGCCTTCCCACTCCGGCTTAACAAATAGTTTTTTATCGTAATTGCCCATTCCGCGATAATAATCCTGCGTACCGATAAGGGCATCGCCGCTGTTCCATGTATGGGGCAGGTCGACACGCCGACCGCTGTTACGCTGTACCTGATGCGAGAAGCGGAAGTTCCAATCATTATTCAATAATATTTCTTTACGCGAAGCAAAGAGAGATGTACTAAATAGCAATAGTACCAGACAAAAGACAGTGTTTCTCATATTACTTATTTCTAATTCGTATCACAAAGATAGGTTCTAAAACGGAATTCTATTGGCACAAATAGTCTAAGATGAGGTATATTATTGTCCATCCCCGATGATTTAGGGCTTTTCATTGAGGGAACTGCGCCTCTTATGTATGTATCGGCAGTTTGTTTCACTATGAAGAAACACTTGTTTCTCCTAGGTGAAACAGTTGTTTCACTACTATGAAACACTTTCAGGGTACATACTTTTACCACTCATTACAGGCATCCGGTCGAAAAGGAAACGGCGATGGTTTAAATTAGTTGCCGGGTAAAGCAAAAAAGGTCCGGCAGGAAAACCTGTCGAACCTTTAAGTTTATATCATATGGCCAATTACATACTTTGTTCTCCGCCACCACCTTGATTGTTTTCACCACCACCTTTCGAGTCGTCATTGCTGATACCACGGCGTACTTTCTTGATCTGTCCCTTCATCGTACCGAAGCGGTAAGAGATGCTGAAACGGAATTCACGGGCGCTACGCCAGTTGGTCGAGACATCGCGGAAATCAGCACTAGTTGTTGTCGTTTCCATCTTCATAGTCTTCCAGAACGGGTTATTGGCCCCTACTGAAACAGAAAGTTTCTTTTTCAGGAAATCCTTGCTAACATTCAGACCGGCAAAATAAAACGGAGATCTCTCACTTTGTAACTGTATCCACGGACTGAAATAACCACCATGTACGTTGATACGAAAATCTTTCGGAAGCGTAAACTGTGTTCCAGCAAAAACACGTCCACTAACACCATCTTTTTGGAGATTCAAAGTAGGAGCTTTCAAATCCGTATAATCAATTCCCCCGTTCATATAGATACGGAACCAGGTATTCGGCGACCAGTTTCCATACAAGAACATACCTACCTGTTGCTTTTTCCCGATGTTCTTATAGGTATTCCACATGGCACCATTATATTGTGAACGAGGATCGTCAGGCAAGAAGTCTGCCACGAATGAATGCCTTTCAATCGGATTATTAACAAAGGTATAGCTTAAGCTAGCATTGATACTGAACTTCTGAGTAAACTTGCTGAAGTTCAGGTTCACGTTATTACTCTTTTCCGAGTCCAGATTAGGATTACCCTGAGATATATTCTGTGGATTAGCATCGTTGATATACGGGTTCAAATACCAGATACCCGGTCGCTGAATACGCATATTATATCCTAAACGGATCTGGGTCGACATATCTAATTGATAGGTCAATGTTGCATTCGGAACCAGATCAAAATAGTTTGAGTCGAAATTCAAATCCGGCTTCAAGGCATACTTGGCATTCAGGCTTGTGCCTTCACCACGCACACCGGCTTTGATACCGAACTTATCCAAACGCACCAGATAACCCAGATAAGCTGAATAAATATGCTGCGTATGACGGAACTGACTGTTGTCTTTTTTCTGGTCTACCCAAATATCGGTAGCATCGTCATAGATCTGCTCCAATGTGTTACTCTTATTCTGGCGGTTGATATATTTCACGCCGGCTTCAAGGGTTTGCTTCTCGAAAAGAGGAGTTGTATAATCCACCTGTCCGGTATGCTCAATAGTAGACGCATCGTTAATGTTCCATTTCGGATAATCATCTTCCAAATAATAGGTGACAACATCCGAAAGCTCCGTACGACTTTCATTATCATTCGGCGACTGGCTGAAACGATAAGAAACAGTCAGCAATTCGTCTTTCTTGCTGGTGGAGTGCTGGTAATCGACATTGACATCGGTCGAACCGAAAGTTCCTTCCGATACACTGTTACGATGGTACTTATAGATCGGTAGATACTCTGAAGACGGTGACCAGCCATACGGATCAAGCACCGCATTAAGTTCAGATAAGCTTTTATTTTTACCCCGGAACAAATTAGCACCTACACTGATCAAATTCAAAGTATCTATTTCATAACTAGCTTCCAGGTAACCGTATTGAAACGGACCTTTATCCTTGGCACGACCATCCTCTGTCAGCTTGGTCGGTCTATCGCCCGCTAACCTGTCTTTCTCCGTGAAACGTTCACTGTGCGAATCATTCCAGGGAGAGTTACGGTTGTTATAACCATAGTTGGCAGTAAGTCCCAGGTTTCCGACCTTCAGCGAGACATATCCGCCACCGCCAAAGCTACCCAATGTACTCGCATTGGCACGAACCGTACCTGTATATCCCTGCATCGCATTCTTACTTGTGATAATATTGATGATACCACCCACACCTTCTGCATCATACTTTGATCCCGGGTCAGTGATCACCTCGATATTCTTGATCGAACTTGCCGGCATACTTTTCAGTACATCGGAAGCATTCTCACCACTCAACAGATTAGAAGGTTTACCGTTCATATATATTTTATAGTTGGAAGAACCTTTCAACTGGATTTTATCTTCACCGTCGACAGTAACCATCGGGACTTTGCGGAACATCTCCAATGCATTATTGGTCTTTGCTTCAGGGTCGTCGTCCAGACTATAGGTTATTTTATCGACCTCCACAGTCACCAACGGCTTTTGGGCAACAACAGTTACTTCATTCAGTTGCTGGGAGTCATCATTCATGAATAACTTACCCAAGTCAAGGCTCTTCTTGCCTTCAGACAAAGTAAAGCGTTTCACTGCAGGGACTTTACCCAACGATTGCATAGACATAACATACTTTCCGGGCTGTTTCAGTGTAGCAGTAAACTTTCCGTCATCATCACAAGCCAGCAGTTTGATCGCAGTCTGCGGAGCACTTGCCAGAGCGATACTGAGTGTGGCATAGGGAACTGTTTCATTAGACAGGGAATCGACCACCTGTCCCTTGATCGTGTAATCAGCGGCATTCTGGCTCTGCGCACACAAAGGCACAGCCATCATCAACACCAACAATAAGTAGAGCAGTTTTTCTTTCATCAAATTTAAAGAATTTAGAAGTTATCGATTGATACATTTATTTAATTACTTTCTTTATTTAGTGTAAATTCGTTGCAAAAGTAAAAGAATCTACGAACCGTTCGTATTTAGCAGGATTAAAGAAATGTAAAAGATGTATTTTGCTGTTTGATTAGATGAATTTCTTTTAAATTTGTAAGACTTACTATTAATAAATATGGATATGAGAAAGATTTCATTGATTTTAACCGCTTTATTATTTATCACCGCAATGAATGCACAGGAACTAAAAGTTATTAAGCTCAATGCTCCCGACAAAGCTCGCGGAACAGCTGTTATGAAAGCATTTTCCGACCGTCATTCCGACCGCGAATATGCTGCAAAAGAGATCAGTATGCAGGATCTTTCAGACTTATTGTGGGCTGCCAACGGCATTAACCGCACAGACGGCAAACGCACGGCTCCTTCCGCGCTGAACAAGCAGGATATAGATGTTTATGTAATCCTGAAAGACGGCGCTTACCTGTATGACGCCCAAGCACATGCCTTAAACCCTATTGCCAAAGGCGACCATCGCGCAGCGGTAGGCGGCGGACAGGATTTTGTGAAAGATGCACCGGTTTGCCTTGTTCTGGTATCCGACCTGTCTCGCTTCGGAAAGGTTTCCGACCAGACCAAACTGATGGCTGCTATGGACGCAGGCATTGTATCACAGAATATTAACCTGTGTTGTGCAGGCATAGGTCTTTCCACAGTTCCCCGGGCATCTATGGATCAAAGCGCACTTAAGAAGATTCTTAAGCTCTCCGACAGCCAGGTGCTACTGATGAATAATCCGGTAGGATATCCAAAATAAAGGCATTTGCACAATCCCGGTACGTTCATTATCTTTGCCGAAAATTTGACATAATGCCTACAATTTTTATCGCCCTCTTCAGCTGTTATCTGGCTGGGAATATCTATATATTTATCAGAGGGGCGCAGGCTCTTGTAGCCCAACCCTTTGGTGTAAAGGTGCTTCTGACGGTGTTATTCTGGAGCGGAGCTCTTTCGTTTTTGGTTAGTATGCTGGCGCGAAACGTCAAGTATCCGGACGTACTGGCTCATACGATCCATGAGATCGGGACAGGTTGGCTGGTCTTTACATTGTATATGACGCTCTCGTTGTTGGCGTTTGATGTTTTCAAACTTTTCAACGGGGGCTTCAAGTATGGGTTCTATATCTCTTTTTGGCTGACTCTCTGCCTGTTAAGCTATGGTTATTATCATTATCAACATCCCAATACAGAAGTTATCAACATAGTTATCAACAAGTCTGTCAACAATAATCAACAGGCGATGAAAGTAGTTTCTATCAGTGATATTCATCTGGGATATGGTACCAACAAGGCACAACTGAAGAAATATGTAAATATGATCAATGCCCAGCAGCCGGACTTGATCCTTATCGGTGGAGACTTGATCGACAATAGTGTAACTCCTCTTTATGCCGAGAATATGCAGGAAGAGTTATCTCAGCTGAAGGCACCACTGGGAATCTATATGGTTCCCGGTAACCACGAATACATCAGCGGGATAAAGAAAAGTGTCGATTTCATACAATCCACTCCTATACAGCTTTTGCGTGATACAGTTATCACATTGCCAAACGGACTGCAAATAGCCGGCCGTGACGACCGCCATAACCCCTCCCGCCTATCGCTTCAGGCTCTGGCGCAGAACATTGACCCGAACAAACCTGTTATTCTTTTAGATCATCAACCGTATGACCTGCAGGAGACAGAAAAGGCGGGTATCGACCTTCAGTTCAGCGGACATACACACCGCGGACAAATCTGGCCGATGAGTCTGGTGACAGACCGCCTGTTCGAGCAAAGTTACGGATACAAACAATGGGGCAACAGCCACATCTATGTATCTTCCGGACTATCGCTATGGGGCCCTCCTTTCCGTATCGGGACAAACAGTGAGATGGTGGTATTCAACATCGCGTTCAAGTAAGACAAGAGGATATGAAAGTCTTTATTCAATCGATTGTAGCACAATTGCTGCTGAACCCTTATATTTTCTGGCGGGGATATCAAGCAATACCGGCTAAGAAAAGCTGGCGCATTCCTTATACGTTGTTCTTCATCCTTGAACTGGCTATCTATTTCTTTGGTTTTATTTTCCGGAATAAGTTGCCGGACAATGTTATGACAACCATACAATATATCTGTAATACCTGGTATATTGCATCCATATATATCACCCTGTCCCTTCTCACTTTGGAAGTGATCCGGTTATCAAACCGTTTTTTTCATTGGTTTCCCTCGTGGCTCACCACCCATTGGAAGCAAACAAAGCTGACCTTATTCTTTATCATCCTGGCAGGGGTTACCGGATTGATGATAAAAGCTTACCTGACTGTTGTCCACCCGATTGTCAAAGAGGTGTACGTTACATTGCCTAAAGGTTCAAACCAGCGCGACAGCCTGACCATCGTGATGATGAGCGACCTGCATATCGGAGAAGTGATCGGTAAAAAACTGGTTCAACGCTATGTGGCAATGAGTAATGCACAGCATCCGGATATGGTATTGATGGTAGGAGATATCATGGATTATGAATCCCGTTTTGCTGAAAATGCACATATAGAAGAAGACCTGCAACAGTTGAAAGCGCCTCTGGGTGTCTATGTTGTCAACGGTAATCACGAATATCGTGCCAACCGCTTCGCCAAATACCGCTGGTTGAAAAAAACCGGAGCAACATTATTGGTCGACTCCGTGGTACAGCCCGACTCTTCTTTCTACCTGATCGGAAGAGATGATAATATCAACAAGAAACGCAAAGCCTTACATACTCTGATGGCCGATATCGACACAACCAAACCGATTATCGTCATGGATCATCAGCCCTGGTCGTTTGCCGAAATGGCAATGAACGGTGTAGATCTCGGACTCCACGGACATACCCATAACGGGCAGCTATGGCCTTATCCCCTGTTAATGAAGCTGATCTACGAATGCCCTTACGGCTATCATAAAAAAGGGCCGACCCAGTTTTATGTATCGTCTGGAATCGGTATAGCCGGCCCTCCTTACCGGGTCGGGACAGTATCGGAACTGGTGGTTTTACATATCAGGTTCAAGTAACCCTCACGTTTTTCCATAATATCCCGGATGAAGACATGTCAACAATAAACATATCCTCATCCGATCTTAATAAGTTTATTCTACCTTTTGATTGTTTGAGGTTTTACATTCCACCCTTTCACAATGAACTTGCCATTGGCAGGCAGGTTCTTTAAAGCAGTTTCTATAGTTACTTTCTTAGCCTCTCCCGGAAGTAAAGAAAAGAAATTATCACTATAAAAACTGGGCCTCACAGGCCTTCCATTTTGATCCAGATATTGTAACTGAATAAAGAAAGCTAGTGAAGAAGAAGGATTATGAATGTTCAACTCCATTGCTTGCCAGTCTCCTTTCTTTTTAATCCCGGACTTTACCTTAAGTGTTACTTCTTTCAGCTCCGCCAAACTCTCAAAACCAGATGTAGCCGGCCCTGTCAATGTTTTAGCCCCTTCATAATTATCTTTTGAACGCCAATAAAAATTATCCGATATGATCTTTCCCTTATCATCGTACAAGTGGAGCTTTATGAAATGCACCTGAGAGATATCTCCGGGAAAATCGATCGTAAAAAGATCATTAACGACACCATCCTCCGGCACATCGATTAGTTGAGTCTTTTCCCATACCTTTTTACTCTTTATATCATATACTTCAGCAGTCACTTTATACCCTTTAAATGAACGATAATAATCATTGTACACCGATACAGTATTCTTTAAATAATCAAACTGGACATGTAGCGGTTCCAGGGCATTTTGTGTATGATAAAGCGAAGCAGTCGGTTCCAGGGAATAATCCCACATACGGGCACAAACCTGACGAACCGGACAATTATGATACCAAAACAACAATCCCGAAGCGTAACGATCGCCATAATCGAACTTGTTATAGTTCCAGACTTCCCAAATAGATTTGGAATTAATTGCTCCTACAAATTGTCCCTTCGTTGCAAACTCTTCAATTGAAGAGGAAAGGCCATAGTTGTTAGTCAGCTCAGTATACATCGAGGTCATCAAATGAAAACCACCTCCGTCATGATAATCCCAAACCTCCTTATTGATAGGCCATAGATCTGCTTCATCCATTATTTCACGCAAAGTTTCGACTGTAGGAATTGTCGGAGCACCGTATTCCGGGTTGAAACCATCCACACGACTACCTCGCTCGGACGCTGTATTTTCATAATGTTGCATCGGATTGACCTGTTTATAAGGACTTCCATCGTGTACCCCGTCACACTCCGATTGCATCTGGTATCCTCTGGTTCCATCCAGTTTCATGATCAGGTCTTTCGCTCCCGGCATCTCGGTACTTTCATTTGAAGATACATAATAAGCTAACGACGGATGGTTCCGCAAGCGTTTAACCGTAGCCTCAACATTACTGAGATAGACATCGGTATCATGCGGATGCTTTGTGTCTCCGGTCATCCAAAATTCTTGCCATACCAGTAGCCCCATCTCATCACACAACTGAAAGAAGTAATCAGACTCAGCAATGCCACCTCCCCACATACGGATCATGTTTATACCCGATTGCTTGGTATAGCGCAGTTCCGCATAAGTTCGTTCATCCGAAGAACGAAGCATTGCTTCCGGTATCCAGTTTGTCCCCCGGATAAAGATCTTTTTCCCGTTGACATAAAACTGGCGGGATCGATCCGGTGTATTCTGATCGGAAGTTATTTCACGGATACCGAAACGAGTCTTTGTTTCATCAGACACTTTTCCGTCTACCGTAACAGTCAGTTTGAGTTCATACAGTTCCGGATTCCCTTTGAAAAGCGGCCACCACAAACGCGGATTATCAATAATGAGTTGCGGAAAGTCTTCCGGTGTAAAACAAACTTCTTTTGTTTCCCCCCTGAACAAATCCAACTCTTTACTGAATGTAATGTTCTCACCACAGATCTCTCCTTTAACAGTACACTTCACTGCTCTTTGTGTCGGATTTATTACCTCAACGCTTACCGTTTCTTTTGTTTGATTATAACCAGGTTTAGATAACTCCGATTTGATAAATGGATGACGAAGGACAGCTTTGTCCGTTGCGTAAAGGCAAAGATTCTTCCATATCCCCGTATTACGGTCGCGGATACCATCATTGAAAGTAAAGTCCCACCCTACACTCATCAGCATAGTTGTATTCAATCCTATATTACCATCACCACCATTATGGAACTCACCAGCGGCTCCCCATTGTTTAGGTTTGATAGTACCCGGCATGTCTACAGGATAGACCTTAATTGCCAGTGCATTCTTTTGACCGACACGAGCAAAATCTGTCATATCGATATAATCAGGTTTAAACATTCCTGACATATTACCCAACAAATACCCGTTTACCCATATTTCAGCACGATAATTGATACCATCGACCTGAAGCCAAATGATTTTACCTTTATAACTTTCAGGTACATCAAACTCCGTTCGAAACCAGTAAGTATAGAAATCTCGTCCTGCCTTAGCCAGATCCGGAATAATATTCCGATCCAGTTTGTTGTTCATTCCATAATAAGGTTCCGGATAAACTTTGTTGTAAACAAGTGAGTTCAGGACTGTCCCCGGAACGATAGCTGGCATCCATTGCTCGCTCTGATAGCCAGGTTGAGAGATTTTCTCTGCCGGTTCTTCGATTTCATCAGCTTTATACATTTGCCAGACAAAATTACCGTTATGTCCGGATTCCGAGTCCAGATATATTTTATCCGAATTACGGTAATAGTTAGGAGTCTGTGCCTGGATCAGGCAAAATGATAGAAATAAAAATATTCCAGTAATAATGTTCTTCATAATTCATTGTTTAGTTCGGGATCTGATCTCCGGGAGTTTTCTTTGCCGGATCATAAACAGCTACACCGACCTGAGAATCCGCACATCCGTAATAGAGAAACCATTTATTCTTAAAAAAGACCAAACCTTCGATGAAAACAGTTCCGTCTACATATTGCCCGCTCTTTTCAAACGAAGCCATCGGACGAAAGAAAGGGACATCTAAGCGTTGCAGGACTTTCATCGGTTCTCTGGCATCCGTCAGAATCTGACCAGCACAGTAAGCACCTGCCGTAAAGCGTTTATCACGTTTACTGTCGTTTGTCTGGTTTTTACCATTATAAAGCAATACAATGCCTTTATCAGTCATCACCGCAGGCGGCCCACATTCAGTCAAAGCACTATCGAAATATCGGTCGCGTGGTTTGATTACGGCTGCCAGTTCATTTTTATCATCCAGCACAGGTGTCCAGTTTACCAGATCCTCGGATGTAGCAGCGGCTACCATATGTTCTCCCCAGTACATGAAATATTTTCCATCTATTTTTGCAAGAACCTGTTTTCCCTTTTCTATCTTAGTTACCATCGAGCCTGATTTGCACGCCATATCTTTAAAACGCCCGTTATAAGCTTTAGCGAAAGCAGGGCCATGTTTTTCCCATTTGATCAAATCACGGGAAGTCGCAATACAAAGGCGTGGAACTTTTCGGTTCCATGATGTATATGCCATTACATATAAACCATCTTCAGTCATAGTTACCCGGGGATCTTCACATCCTCCCGGCCACTCATATTCCTTCATATTATCCTTATCCGGATACATTACAGGAGAACTTCGACGTTGCACATGGATGCCATCTTCCGATTCTGCCAGTCCGATACGTGAAGTCCGTTTCCCAATCCCTGTAGCTGAATTGTCTTCTGCACGGTAAAGAATACAGATTTTATCCCCTTTGACAGTTGCTGCCGGGTTAAAAACATCGCTTTCTTCCCATCCTATTGTCTTTCCCTGCATAGGACAATCAAATTTACTTGAAGGATCGGGCGTGATAATCGGATTAGCTTTCTCCGGTCTGACAAATCCACCTAAAGCCCAGTCGGGCAAAACATTTTGGCTATATCCTATAAAAGGTAAAACAGCCAGACTGATAAGTAAGATACTTTTTTTCATGTTCTAAAGAATTAAAGACACAGATATCTGATTCACCAAACAGATATCTGTGTCAGGTTATTTATTGTACAATAGTTTCAATGATAGTACTATAATTGATCACTCCCTCGGTTTTAGCACCAATGCGGACATATATTTTATTACCATTTCCCTGTATTTTGTACAGATTGTCTTTATAGTTTTTATCATTTTCCAAATCAAAAACTATAGTTCCTTCTTTCTCGTTGACAGTCTGCTTACCTGCCTGGTTCGCACTTCCGTTGTCAACCCCAGGAGCAAAGTTCCAGTATCCGTAAACTTCAGATACATCATAATTGCTGCTCGTCGGTATTACCCTGTATGTAACAGTAACTTTTTTACCCGCAACCTGGGCTGACGCACTGATTCTTGCAAAAGGGGTTGCTTTCAAATCCAGAGTTGTCTGTCCTTTTACCGTAACAAACTCTTCACATGGGGAAACAAACGGGCCGTTAACGACTATTTTATAATCACAGTTGAACAACTTTGAGTTTTCGTATGATCCGTCCATTTGGGCATAGAAATCGACAGACTGCGTAGCATCTGTATTTTGCTCGAACATATTAATAATGATACCCGTAGAACCCTGGACAGGTAGTGGGATCGGTTCGTTTGTTTCTGCATCCAGAATTTGTCCTTTGATACCTCCGTTAGGAGACTCATAATTATCCAAATCACTCAGACAGCTTGTCAAACAGAATGAGCAAATGACCATTAATAATAAACTTATCTTTTTCATATCAAATTTCTAAATTAGGTGATTAATTAGTAAAGCCCGGATTCTGAATAAGATTCGGATTTGAATTCATATCTTCCTGATTAATCTTTGTATAATAATTCTTTTCCAGGAAAATACGCAATTGTTTAGGAGAGTTGTAGCCTCTTTCAAATACATATTTACCATCACGAATATCATACCAAGGGTACAAGGCTGTTCCTCTGAACCCATTCAAGCCCCCCTTTGCCACATCCAGATGAGCTATCCTCCAACGTTTCATATCCCAGAAACGATGACCTTCAAAGGCCAATTCAACTCTACGTTCGTGACGTACTTTCTCCATATTAATACTAGCCAACAAAGCAATACCGGCACGTTCACGAATCTTATTGACAGCATCTAACGCCTCCGATGGTTTATTCAGCTCCATTGCAGCTTCTGCCAAATTTAGATAAATTTCTCCTAAGCGGAAAACAGGCCAAGGTGTTTCTGACTTACCCATATTCATATCGGTTAATGTCTCATCCCAAAATTTCTTCTGATAAAAACCGGTCTTGGACGCATCCCCAGCATCAGCACCGCCATCTTTACCTGATGTGCTATATGTTACTCCATTGACTTCAACCGTGTTACCTCCATCCGGTTGACTTGTTGCCTGATGTTTTTCATTATCAGAAACGATAATACCTCTTTTCCATTCAATTCTGGAACCTTGACAAGGAGATCCCGGTAAATACACAGATGCAAAAAGACGAGGATCTTTATTTGCAAAAACATCATAAGGATCATCAAAACGAAGTTGTTTCCTATTTTCCTCTAGCGCCAACGTACCTTCGGATCCGTCCACATAATCATAGGCTTCGATCATTTCCAAAGTCGGAGCAATACCACAGCCCCAGCCTCCGGCACGGTAAGAGAACGGGGCATTCCGTTTGTCCCAGTCATGCCCTTTACCTCCCGCTACATTGTATTGTTTCTGGAAAATATATTCTCCGTTATCTCCATTCCCTTTCAAGAATATATCGCAATAGTTCTGTGCTTTATTATCCGGTTTCTTATTATACAGTTCATAAAGTCCTGAAGATATTATCGTTTTCGATACATCATAAGAAACCTGAAAAAAACGATCGGCATCCGAAGAAGATATTCCAACAAGACCATCTAATTGGACGTTGCCATAACGTGCTATTGAACCTGCATATAATGCAGCACGGGAGCATAACGCTAACGCCACATACTTATTTGCCCGGTATTTAGCATCCGAATTTCTCGTATCAGGAAGCTCCAATGCAGCCTCCTGACATTCTTTAATAATAAAGTCATAAATTTCGACTTCTTTATTACGAGGCACCATCAATGCTTCCAGATTATTTGGGTCGTATTCCTGAGGTTCATTGATAAGAGGAACGCCACCATAACGTTTCACTAATGTGAAATAGTGCATGGCACGTAAAAAGCGGGATTCTGCCAGAAGTAGTTTCTTTTCTGAATCAGATAAAGCTGTCGCCTCCTCCAGTTGACTGATAAAATCGTTACAGTTTCGTATATTTTTATAACGATCAGAAAATTTCTGCTCGAACAAGGCATCTTCATACGTATAGGTTGCATTTCCATTATCGAAAAGAGGGTCTTTCTGGAATGAACCCTGTGCCTCGTCAGACATAGAAGAAGCATTTTGTAAACGCCACGCATCACGATACCAATAATTAAAATCTTCTACATTCAGTCCATCGTATAGATTAACCATCACACCATTGATCAGTTTAGGATCCTGCCAAACCTGTTCAGGTGTTATGATATCGAAGGATTCTTTTTCAAGATAATCGGAACAAGCCGTTGTACTCAATAAAAGCAGTCCACATCCAATATTTCTTATAATTGTAGTCTTCATCGTTTCTTATTTTTAGAATGTTAGGTTAACACCGAAATTAAATGTTTTCATTTGCGGATAATAGCGGAACATACCGTCTTTATTCTCCGGATCCATATACTGCATTATACCGGTGCGACTGGTTATCGTTGCTGTATTAAAGCTATTCACGTATATACGCAAATTCTCAATGCCAGCTCGTTGCATCCATCTTTTTGGGAAAGTATAACCTATCTCGACTGTTTTCAGACGTAAATAATTGGCTTTCTGTTTTGTCCAGGTATTGTTACCTGCATTTGCAGAGAAACCTGTCGGACGAAGTGCCGGCATATAACCCGGAATCCATTCACTTGACATATCTGAAGGATCTTCTCTATGCCAGCGGTCTAACCAAAGAGTTATACCATTACCTAGCCCCTGCTGAATAAACGGAGACATAAAGTCACCGCTCGTAAACACTTCATGCCCTGCTGCTCCCTGAAAGAAAAGAGTTATATCAAATCCCTTATATTCTCCGTAAAGATTCAAACCATAATACATACGAGGTGTATTTCCATGTCCGATAGGCTGGTCGTCTTTCCCGTCAATGATACCGTCGTTATTCCAGTCTTCAAACTTCAGATCACCCGGCATTAACGATTTATTACCATTGCTATCCTGAACCGGAGAATTCATGATCTCCTCCCAACTCTGAAACTGTCCGACCACTTTCTTACCCCATTGTATGTCCTTATAACGGTTATTACTGTTATTCCTCCAATCGTCATACATATTGGCAGACGCTGCACGTTCTACATGCTCATTATAAATACGGGTTGTGGAAAAATTCGCTTTTATATCATAAGTAAAATCTCCGATTTGCTTACGATGCCCTACTACAATTTCAAATCCCTGATTCTTATCGGAGTTCAGGTTTTCTACGGGAAGTTCCTGACCGAATGTTGTTGGTAATGTGAGCTGACGCTTTGTCAAAAGCCCTGTTCGTTTACGAACGAAATAATCAAACTCCACGCTGACCAAGCCAGATAAGGCTGAAGCTTCAAACCCGACATTAGTTGTCTTGGATTCATACCAGGTCAAAGCCAGGTTAGGCATTCCCCTGTCTTTAGCACCGTTTGTCACTCCTCCCGAACCCAGCACATAATTTCCTGATGGATATAAGTAACCTGTCAAATATTGGTAAGCTCTATATTTGCCATCTTTCTCATCATCATCTGTATATCCGGTAACTCCTTCATCTCCTACCTTACCATATGAACCTCTTATTTTGAAATTGTCAACCATCGGTAATGTTTCTTTAAAGAATGCTTCTTCAGATACACGCCATCCTAAAGAAACAGCAGGGAAAAATCCCCAGCGGTTATCCGGTGCAAACTTATACGAACCATCATAGCGGAAACTTACTTCTGCCAGATATCTGCTATCGTATGCATAGTTGACACGACCTACCAAACCCGCGTGAGCAGAAACACGTGCAGTTCCGCCATTGTTCATGTTCGTTTTATCACCGGCATCCATCTGATCGATAGCTCCAACCGTGAACTGGCGATAAGCTTTCAAAATATCAGTACGGTCATTATTGAATTCCCATAATACTAATGCACCTATATCATGTTTGCCAAATGTGTTTTTATAGTTCAATGATATCTGACCATTGGGTCTGAAGTAATTATCGTTTTGAGTTGTTAACTCCGAAATAGTATGGCTTCTCGATTTATTATATATATCCGCTGTTGCATCATAAGTATATTCATAATATTCTTTATACCATTTACGGCTATACAGATTATTATAATCGTAAGAAAATAAAGCTTTAGCAGACAATCCTTTTACCCAGGGTAACTCCCAGTTCAATGCTATGGAACCATTAAATTCACGGCGATCACGACGATCATAGCCAACATTGTCAATGTCCGATAAATGAATAGGATTTCCATTATCTCCCGGATTATTCCAATAATCAGGATTATCATTGGAATAAATGGGGAATATCGGCTTTGCCATTTGAATCGTACGGCTTAGAGGATCCGCTTCATAAGGTTTCATACGTGTATCCAAGCGTCCGCTTAATTGCAGGTCTACCGTAAAACCTTTTACAATTTCGGCACTGATATTGGAACGGACATTATACTTTTTATAATTAAATGCTTTCGACTTATAAATTCCCTCCTGATCCGTTAATCCTAAAGAAAAGAAATACTTTACCTTTTCCGCACCGCCGGAGACACTCAGATTATGATAAGTGGTCGGGGCAGTTTTACGGATTACCTCATCATACCAATCTGTTGTACCAATCCCTTGTCTGAAACGTTCCAGGTCTTCCTCCGAGTAAGGAGCTGCGATCCCGATATTCTGTTGGGCCTCATTATACAAAGTCGCATATTCATATCCGTCGTAATATTCCGGATAACGGGTTATATTCTGTATGCCGACATATCCATTATAATTGATCTTAGGTTTACCAATCTCTCCTTTTTTGGTCGTGACAAGAATAACGCCATTCGCTCCCTTGAAACCATATACTGCAGCCGAAGCATCCTTCAAAATACTGATTGATTCGATATCGTTTGCATCGATCTGTTTAAAATCACGTTCTACCCCATCTACAATTACCAGTGCATTACCGTAACCACGGATATCAATACTGGCATCATCATCTCCCGGCGCACCACTTCTTTGTACGGCGCGCAAACCCGGTAATTTACCTGCCAATGCATTACTTACATTAGGTGTTTTAACCGTAGCAATATCTTTTGACTGGAGAGAAGCGACCGACCCTGTTACCGATGCCCGCTTCTGGACACCATAGCCAACTACTACCACTTCTTCCAATGCTTCTGAATCTTCAGATAAGTTAATATTTAATACTGATAAGTTACCAACAGGAATTTCTTTCGTTGTAAAACCAATATAAGAAACCACCAATACCGGGTTCTTTTGTTGAAGGTTCAGGGTAAATTGTCCGTTTACATCCGATATGGTGCCGTTCGTCGTTCCCTTTTCCACGATGTTAGCACCTATAACCGGATCTCCGTTTTGATCAACAATATTACCTTTAACCGATCTGGTCTGTTGTTTTGTTTCCGTGACAGAAGCAGGTGAAAGGACGATATAAGTTCCCTCTATCTTAAAGGTTACACTGTTTCCCAACAAGTTCTGCAGCACGTCCTCCAATGATATATCATTGGCTTTAACGGATACTTTACGGTTAACATTTACGTTTTTATTATAAATGAACAACAAATTTGTCTGGCTTTCAATATCGTTCAATATATTTTCTAACCGGACATTACTTTTATCAAGGGTGATCCGTTTGTTCTGTGATTTCACCATTTCCGCCTGTAAACAGATGGCACTGGAAAAGAAGAACAAAAAGGTCATCTTCAAAATACGAGATACACTGAATTTTCTTTTCTTCATGTTTGTGATAGTTTAAGAATGATATTAGATTAATTATTTACACAGGGCCATACTTTTCCCTTATTTCGATTTTTAAATCATCTCATAGGCTATATAAATTAAATGTTATTGAATATGGATTTCCTCTCTGTTCTCCCTTTCAAATATGAAATGGGCGTCTTGTTGTAATGCTCTCAACACCTCTTCAATCCCATCGGAGATACGGAATTTTCCACTACATGCATAGTTATCGAGCCCGGGATTGTCGATAACTATACGGATACCATAATTCTTTTCCAGTTTCTTCATCAAAACATCGAACTTGATATCCTTAAATGTAATAATCCCGTCTTTCCAACTATAAGGACTGAAATCGGTGATGGGAGTGACAGTCAGTTTTCCATTATCCAGCCTGACTGCATTATTGGGTTCTAACACAACTGATTCATCTGATTGTAATTTGTCGGAAACTCTTACGCTACCCCGTAACAAGGCGGTCGAGAAATCATTTTCATCATAAGCTTCGACATTAAACTCAGTACCTAAAACTTCTACTTCACAGCGCCCGGTATTAACTATAAACTTCTTGTTTTCATCTCTGGCCACATCAAAAAAGGCTTCTCCTTTCAAATGTACTTCACGTCTGTCTCCATTAAATGAAACGGGATAAGAAAATTCAGAACGTGCATTCAACCAGAGATGGGTTCCGTCCGACAATGTTACTTCCACCCTTTGCCCGGCAGGGACTTTAATAGTATTAAAGGCAATATCCGATAAAGGTTCGTTTTTGACAAATATCGATATATTTTGCATCAGAAATAAAGTAACAATAGCAGCAGCAACACTTCCCACCCATTTCCAAAGAAAAGTAGGGCGTTTGCGAACACGCGAATCTAACCGGAAGTCATTAAACAGCAGAGCATCATAAAGAGCACGTTCCTTATAGAACATTTCTTTGTTCTCTTCACTGTCATTCACCCATCGACGGATCTGCGTCAGTTCTTTATCTGTCGCCTCCCCACTAAACATTTTATATAATAACTTCTGCTCCATTTTTTCCTGTTTCTATAATAAGGGCGAATGAAGGAGCAGATACCCTAAAGAAAAAATGTTTTTTTTAATTATAGAAGAAATCGAAGACAGAAAGTAAGGCTGGCAAATAGTCCTTTAAATCCTTACGCAAAGCGGTTAAAGCTTTGCTGATATGAAACTCAACACTTTTTACAGAAAGGTTCGTTTCCCGGGCTATCGTTTGATAGCTTTTCCCTTCATAACGGCTCATCATAAAGATACGACTTGATTTTTCAGGTAATTTATCTAATGTTTTTTTGATTAATTCCTGTACCTCTGCGCTGAATAAAGCTTCCGGTTCGCAAGCTTCCAGGCTGGATATGCGCATTTGAAGCTCCCATTCTTTATTGGAGAGTAAGTTTTCCGCTATATTGTTCCATGTACGTTCTCTCTGCAAATGATCCAGGCATTTATTCTTGATAATAATCAATATATATAAAGGAATATCTTTAACATCTTCCAGCCTGTCACGGTTTTCCCAATAGTACATCAGACTTTCAGCAACCAGATCTTCAGCAGTTTCATGGTTATAGGTATATGAATACGCGAACCGAATATAGCGTTCACGATGATTCATGAAAATATAATTGAATAGTTTTATATATGCTTTCTCATCCATGATATGCTTCTATTAGGTAAGTATTACACAGCCGGTTAACTGAATTAATAATTGAATTGTACTCTTTATTTTCAAAGTAGAACCCGGGCAAAGATAAACATATTTGAAAAAAATCTAAAGATAGCGCATAAAAAAACTCATGCAGTCGGATTCAAAATCAACAGCATGAGTTCTTTTATATACTTGTAGTATGGAGTTACCCTACAGTTTGATCAAACACATAAGCAATATTTCCACTTCCGGTAGACGACTTGGTGTTGTCTTCAGCCGGTTTACTGTCTCCTTTTTCCGGAGTACTCAATGTCTTATTATATAATTCCTGATCACCGAGGACTTCCAACGCTTTTTCAAGCACTTCGTCATCCTTCAGGCTTTCCAGCAATTCTCCTTTCTGGAAATAGTAGCGCTTTACGATCTCTGAAGCCATCAACTTCTTGATTTGCTCTTTATAAAGCTCGAAATCTCTGTCCAGGTTCGGAGTCAGGCGGGCTTCCAGGTCGTTGAAGATCGTTGAATCGCTGTTCATGTAGCCTTCAAACTTGGCTATCTCTTTCAGATTCTTCAGGACTTTTTCGCTCTGACGGTCGTAAGTGAAGTTCTTTTCTTTTGCATAGTTCTTGAATGCTTCGAAGTCTTCGTCAGATACAGTAAACTCTTCTACCGAAGGAATTGTCTTATGCTTCTGCGCCCAATTGGTAACAAAGTCAACCAACACAAAATCCGTAGCTAGGTAATACATCATCGTCGGCATTTCTTCCTCTTCTATTTCGAACTCAGGACGAACGCCTCCGCCGTCACGGACTGGGCGGCCTTTAGAGGTATAGAATACCGATGTCAGGCTGTCGGGAATGGCATCCACACTGCCGTCCGCTTTCCGGTGACTGTAGTCCATTTGCTGGATACAACGGCCGCTGGGAATATAATATTTACTCATCGTGATCTTCACACTTCCGTTGTAAGGCAATTCACGGGTAGACTGAACCAGCCCTTTACCAAACGAACGTTGTCCGACCAGTACGGCACGATCCATATCTTGCAACGAACCCGAAACGATCTCGGCAGCAGAGGCAGAGTTGCCATTGATCAGGACAGCCATCGGCATAATCGTATCCAGCGGTTCATTGGCCGTACGATAAGTACGATCCCATTGGCTGATCTTTCCTTTAGTTGAAACAACTTCCTTTCCTTTCGGAACAAACATGCTGACAATCTGTGTGGCACTTTCCAGCAGACCACCGCCGTTATTGCGCAAGTCGAGGATCAGCGATTTGATATGATGATTTTTCTTCAGGTCTTCGAAAGCATTCTTCACTTCCTGGGCACTCTTGTCAGTAAAACCTTTCAGGTAGATATAACCAACGCTATCGCCACGTACACCATAGTAAGTAACCTGGTCTACAAGTATTTGCTTACGGATAAGTTCCACTTCACGCGGTTTCTTTTCGTTCGGACGCTGTATCTTCAGTACCATTTTCGTATTGGGCACACCTTTCAACAGGTTGCTGACTTCGTCGGAAGATTTATTCGTTACATCCACCGTATCGATAGCCAGGATACGGTCGCCAGCCTGAAGTCCGGCCAATGCGGCAGGCATTCCTTCAAACGGTTCGATAATATAGACACCACCTTCCTGGCGTCCGCGGATATAAGAACCGATACCGCCATATTCGCCGGTAGTCATTATCTTCAACTTATCCATCTCCTGCTCCGGATAGTACTCGGTGTAAGGGTCAAGGCTACCAAGCATACTGTTGATGCCCCGGCGAACAGTCTTTTCCACATCGACAGAGTCTACGTAGAACATTTCAACTTCTTTTATCAGCGCATTGAAAATATCGAGGTTCTTACTCACCTCAAAGCGGTTATCTTTCTGAGCCTGTCCCGGCATAATACTCCCGAAGAGGAGCAGTAAACAAAACAAACCTATCAATCTTTCTCGTCGTATCTGCTTATACATAGAATATTTAGTTAATTAACGATGTAAATGTATGCATAAAACACATTTCAGGATAATATCGTATCTACTTTTAACTTTATTTGTTCCCATTTATCATCCGGGATCTGGGCACCGATCACATCTATTATATACCCGGCCAGAAGTGATCCGATAAGGGCTGATTGTTCCAAACCGGCACCGATAGACTGGCCATAGAGGAAGCCGGCTGCGAAATGATCGCCAGCCCCCGTTGTGTCGATGGGTTTACCTCCTTCTGCCGGAACAGCGATCACCTGTCCGTTGCTACCTACCAACGCTCCTTCTTTGCCCAGCGTAACCAAAGAGACTTCCACCATTCCGGAAAGCACTTTAACAGCTTCGTGAGCGGTCAGCCCGGTAAAGGCTTCGGCTTCGCTCTCGTTAGAGAAAAGAATATCCACATATTTAGGGATAATATCATCCAACAAGCCTTTGAAAGCATTGACGATATTAAAATTAGATAAATCGAGCGCTACTTTCAGACCCAGCTTCTTGGCTTTCTGCATCGTCGTACGAACCAGTTCCTCGTTTACTAAAAGATATCCTTCTATATAAATACAATCATATTGGCTAAGGATTTCTTCTTTTATCTCATCCGGTGTGATAGTCGGAGCCGGGCCGAGGAATGTTCCCATAGAACGCTCGCCATCTTTCGAGATCAGCACCGTACAGCTTCCTGAAATACCCGGTGTCTTTATAAAGTAAGGAGCCACACTGGCATCTTTCAGCGCCTGTTCATAGAATTCGCCCACCGAGTCGGTTCCAATTTTACCTATAAAACCGGTATTTGCACCCAGGCACGCCATTGCACGCATGGTGTTACAAACCGAACCTCCCGGCGCCTGGCTTCTCTCCAGACGTTCCTGTGTTTTACGGATAGCGATCATCTGTTCCTGGTTGATCATATCCATTGCACCCTTCTTTATACCGACTTCAGCCAATACTTCATCACTATCCAGTCGCAATAAAACATCCACCAAAGCATTTCCTAAGCCTATTGTATTCATTTTTTCAATTTTTTTCTGCAAAGATATTGCATATTTCAAAAAGAACCTCTACTTTTGCAGTGCAATTTCAGAAAGGGGTATACGAAAGCATACGGAAAACTTCTGAAAGATTGAAAATTCTTCCTTAGCTCAGTTGGTTAGAGCATCTGACTGTTAATCAGAGGGTCCTTGGTTCAAGTCCAAGAGGAAGAGCAGAAAAAGAGATACTTCATAGAGGTGTCTCTTTTTTTTGTGCCCGGTTTCCTTTCAGTTTCCTCCTTAGGAAATTGCAGTTTCTTCGGTAGGAAACTCCAGTTCCCCGCCTAAGAAATTATAGTTTCCTGCGGTAGAAACTGTAGTTTCCACAATAGAAAACTACGAGGAAACTGTAATCAACTGACAACTACCACAGTAAGCATAAAACAGAAATACAGGTAAGAGCTTCCTATAATTCGATATAAAAAGAAAGAGGCCTGACTAAAAAAGCCGGCCTCCTCACTGCAAATATTTACTTTGAAAGGGTTAAAATGAGATCGTGTCTGCCTGCTTCCAGTTCGATCACTTTATCTCCTTTTATATTGTCCGGTAGATAAAGGGTTGCCGTACTATTGGCCGGGACGATCACCTCATAATTAATCTTTCTCCTATCCCACTTCCATTTGGAAACGATCCGACCATAAGGGGATTCATGTTGTGCTTCGAAATGCTTCAGTTCTTTTACGAAGTTTGGACGCAACAGGATATGTTTAAAACCGGGTTGCTCAGGATCGGGGAAGATACCTCCCAAGCCTTTATAGAACCATCCGCCTATTTCCCCGAACATCATGTGATTGTCTGAAATATCGCGTTCGGCTTTCAAGTCCCAGTTCTCCAGTAAAGTCGTTGCTCCGTTGGCAATCCACCAGCCCCACGAGGGATAAGTATCTTGTGCGGCTACCTTATAGGCCGTTTCCGCATATCCGTTTTCGCTTAATGCGTTCAGGATTGCTTTGGCTCCCAAAACTCCGACATCAAGGTGAAATCCGGCTTCTTCCACTTTCTTTGCCAGATTTTGTGCAACTTTAGCAATCATATTGTCGGGAACTATTTTCCATTGTAAAGGAACACTTAATTCCGTCTGACTGCCGTTGGCATAAATGCCTGTTTCCTTATTCAGGTATTTATCGTTCACCGCATCCTTTATCTTCTCCGCCAATGCCGTGTAATAAGCCAGATCTTCCTGTTTGTTAAACAGCTTGGCTGCATTAGCCAAGATCCGGGTATCTACATAGAAATAGATGGAAGATGTCAGCTCCTTATTTGATTGGGACTTGACAGGCACCCAATCGCCACGCCCCCAGGTAGTCAGATGGTTCGGGCTTGTGCGGTCTACGTAATCGACATAACGCTTAATGCTTTCATAGCAGTCGGCCAACGGTTTGCTGT
Organism: Parabacteroides sp. HGS0025; assembly: GCF_000969845.1. Lineage (NCBI taxonomy): Bacteria > Pseudomonadati > Bacteroidota > Bacteroidia > Bacteroidales > Tannerellaceae > Parabacteroides > Parabacteroides sp. HGS0025. The sequence goes on along the minus strand of NZ_KQ033902.1, from coordinate 563,358 downwards.
CACCATAAAAAATATATAGCTCCCAGGGGATAATTGCAATCGTACTTGTCCAGTCTAATCCGTTATCCGTGCCGTATCCCCATCCTCCAGTCGGGATAATATCAGGGAGAACGCCGTTGGGTTGTTGTTCGTCGCGATGGTCTGCCAGCCATTTCTCATAGACTGTAATACCATCATAATTATACAAAGCTGTTTCTATGGCAAAATGCCCGTCGCCTGTCCAACCGTTCTTTTCACGCTGCGGACAGTCGGTCGGATAGCCCATCAGGTTTGACAGATAAGCGTTATTGGTTGCCCACCAGAGTTTATCGACAAGTTCACTCGATGTATTGATATTCCCAACAGAAGGGACATCGCTGTGCATGAAGTAAGCAGTCAGGCTGTTTTGATTGAGTTCGATCGGCTTATCACTGGTTACTTCCACATAACGGAAACCTTTATAATTGAATTTTGCCATAAACTCATCCTTACCACCACTCAGGATCAATATATCTGTCTGGAAAGGATCTTTCACCTTATCTCCCCGGTAATAAACATCGATATTGGACATATCGATACGTCCATTATCAAAGAGCCGCTCTCCGTGCATGATCCTGACCTCTGTTCCTTCCTCTCCCGAAACATTTATCCGGGTTACTCCCGACATATTCTGTCCGAAATCGAATACATACGTCTTTTCATTTATCTTGTTGACTGATTTTGCGGGAATAGTCAGAACATTACGGATCGGACGGGCTTGCTGCGCTACAATGTTTTGGGAAGGGGCGCCCCTGTATCCCACTCCATTCCACTTAGAGTCATCAAAGTTCGGCATATTCCAGCCGGCCTGTTCAAGACGGGTGTCGTAATGCTCTCCGGTATAGATACTGTTGAAGATCAGTCCACCTGAAGAAGTTTTCCAACTAAGATCGGTAGGAATGGTTTCGACACTTCCATCGCTGTAAGTGATACGGAGATCCATACAGAATGCAGGCCGGTTACGCCAGGGAGCCCGGTCGAAATCCCACACGGCCTTCGATTGGTGGTTGTACCATCCGTTACCCAAAAGCACTCCTATGGCATTATCTCCGTTCCGGAGCTGGCCGGTTACATCGTAGGCGATATACAGATTACGTCTGTCGAAACGGGTGTACAACGGATCGAGGCGGTGATCACCAATCTTCTCTCCGTTGATATACAATTCGTATAGTCCAGCCGCAGCGATATAGGCGCGTGCCGATTTTATCGTTTTACCTGCAGCAAACTTCTTGCGAAAATAAGGGGCAGGCTGACAGTCTTTGTCTTTTCCGTCACCAATCCAGGCTCCTTGCCAGTTCTTTATGCTCATCATGCCTGTCTCAAAAGAATGGACGGACGAAACGACTTCCTTATCCAGCAAATCATCACTTATTACTTTCCAGTAATATTTCGTACAAGGCTCCAGTGGCTTCCCGGCATAGGTAACCAATATATTTTCGGAGATTATCTTTCCGGTGTCCCACATATCGGCAGTTCCGTCGGCCACCTGTATCGAGTCTTTGCCGACCAACACCCGGTATGCACGTTGCCGCGCCCCCTGCCTGCTATCTTCCATCTTCCACGAAAGACGGGGAGCGGGGTTATCTATTCCTATCGGATTTTCAAGATGGTCACTTTGCAGGCCGGTCAACCGGACGGCTGATTGCCCGTTTGCATCAGAAAAACTAAAGAACGTTGAAACACAAAATGTTAGTATCAGTCTTTTCATTCGTATGTTATTTTGTAAAACAAATATCGTTATTTATCAATCAAACAATACCGGTTGTTGTCTGAACAATAATACCTCCGTCTTGTTTATTAATCCAAAGTTCGGCATTCTACCAAAGAGATCTGCTATAAAAAATGATATTAGATATACTAAAAATGATATTTATCTCCGGATGAACCGAAACATATCCTGTTTCGCCTTCCTTCATAACAGAAATCTGAATATCAATAATTCAACCAGAGTTTGAAAGCCCCGATCTTTTCCCGGCTAACGATAATCTTATCTTTAAAAGGCGGAGACACTTTTACTATGACCTTCCCTAAAAAATAAGATTCTATCTTTTGAATAGATTGTACACTTACGATTGTTTGGCGGTTTGTCCTGAAAAAATGGTCGGGATCGAGCTGTTCGCAAAGTTTATCCAAAGACAGATCTATTATAAATTCACGGTTCTGGTGGGTTACGGCAAAAGTTACTTTATTTTCAGAATAGAAATAGGCTATATCATCTACCTGCAATGTGAATAACTTATCATCACCAGAAATAAGAAAGCGGGTTCTGTATTTCTTTGAAGGGCTGGTTATATTCTGTAATATTTCCAGAATTTCCCCTTGTTGGTTGAACTTTTTGAAATACCTGGCGGTCAGTTTCTCGAACTTCTCAAGTGTTTCAGCAAGTTGTTCCTTACCTATCGGCTTCAACAAATAATCTATGCTGTTTACTTTAAAGGCACGGACAGCATATTCATCATAGGCTGTCGTAAAAACGATCATACTCTCCGGTTTTACTCTTTCGATAAACGAAAACGAGACACCATCAGTTAACTGGATATCCAGAAACAAAATATCCGGATGCGGGTTGTTCTGAAACCATTTAACAGCTCCATCCACATTTCCCGGTAATATAAGTATCTCCCAATCCGGCCGTAGCTCCGTTAGCATCTTATTCAGCAAACGGGCTGCCGGAATCTCATCTTCAATAATTGCAGCTCTTATTTTATTCATTTAGCAAAGGTATTCTAACGGTAAAACACTTTGAGTCATTTTCTATTATTATATCCCGACCATTAATCAGTTTATAGCGGGTAGACAAATTACGAAGTCCCGTACCCGATTTTACAACACTCTGTTTAAGTCTTATCTTATTCTTTACCACCAGCATCTCGCCATCTTCAGTGGAACTCAAATAAATAGTCATCGGATTATCCGAATTGATCGTATTATGTTTGATCACATTCTCCGTCAACAACTGTAAGGTAAAAGAGGGTATTTTCTTTTCCTGCAAAGAGGGATCGATCCGATTGTCTACATGGATGCAATCACCTAACCTGACCTGGTGAAGAAATATAAATGATTTCAAAAAGGCCAGTTCCGAGTGAAGAGTCATTAACCCTTCCTGCTGGCTTTGTAGAATATACCGGTAAACATCCGACAAGCGTTGGGTAAACAAGACCGCATTTTGGGGATTATATTCTATCTCAGAAATCAACGTATTCAGATTATTGAACAGGAAGTGAGGATTTATCTGGTTCTGCAAAGCCGTATATTGCGCTTTTATAGCACTCTCTTCCAGTTTATTCGCTTTGTCATGGAGCATAATCAACTGCCTGTAAAAATTCGTAGTCATACTAAGACTGACAATCACCATTTCCACCAGCCATATCATCAAAAGAAGCCTTGTACCCGGTTTCCCTAAAGCAAAAGGGTATGGTACTTCCAGCAACATTTTTACAATAGACAGCATCAGATAGTTCATCAGATATAGCAGACCGGCAATCAAAATACAATTTATCAATAGCTGAAATCTACGTCTCATCAAAAACAGATAACTCTTCTTTTGCCATCTGTTGATCAGGATAAGACTGAAACCGATTACATTAAACACAAAAACGACCAGCAGGAATGCCCAAAAAGAGATCAGTATGTGCTGATGCTGAGGGGAAAAGTCTGAATAAAGTACCAGAAACAGGTAAGAAAAACAGGCAAGTCCCGAAAATAAAAAAGCATTAAACAACTGATTGTATTTGTTCTGCATAAGCCGATCGATTATAATTGCAAATGTAGAGTTTTATCACGTCAAAGAGGGTATCTGATATCACTTTTCAGATACCCTCTAAAAAAATAAATATATGTATCACCATGAACTATCAGAAACACAGACCAAGCCGAAAGCCCAGATTATTCTGTCCATCCATCGAATAAGTCAATAAATCGGTTTGGTTGGTTGCATAGCTGTAATAAAGTGCCACATGAAAACCGAATCGCTTATCCGGCACCGGATAAATGTTTACACCTAGTTCCGGTGAGACATAAAAGCCCCAGGGATTGGAGTAATAGCGGATTGAATTCATATAACAGGAGTTCTCTGCATACATTGCCCCCAGTTTAACTCCGGCATAAGGCCTGAAATACTCGTTATTACCGATCCGGTAAGAAGTGGAAAGACCAAAAGGTAGCTGGAATGCCGATTGTTGCTGATCGGTAGTCAATGATTCCGTCGGAGAGAGTTGTAAAGTCTGGCGTCCCACATACCTGTGATTGGTATGGAAATTCAGAAAAGCCCCTAATGACCAACGGGGAGCTACATAATAGCCTGCTTCAAAGTTCATTCCCCAACCACTGATCTTATCTGCAAAGTTCGCTCCCACCGGGGCATTCATCTGCCAGTCAATATTAAAATGAAGATTATCTTCTATCTGTTGCGCACTAGCTTTCAAGCAAAATACAGACAATGTCATCAACAATATTACACCTTTTCCAAATATATATTTCATTGCTTTCATGATCTTTCGCTTTTACTGTTTCTTAATATAAGGAGATTGTTCAAATGCCTGGTCGACCGCATTTAGCGTCAATTGCATGTCGATATGGGAACTGCCATATAAAAGACCGGAAGCATATGTATGCCAAATGACAGGCAAGTCTACTTTCTTATCTGGATCGACAGGCTTTCCTGTTAAATCGACCATTTCAGTAATCAGTGTCCCTGTATCATAACTATATGAAACAGGATAAGGATAATACCAGCCACTCCAGCCAAAGCCCCAAAAACCTGCTCCCCACCAATTATATCCAGGATATCCGACAGAGCCGATGATTTGTGTCGTTTGTTGTGCATACCCCAGTTGCAAACCGATATCTGCTTTCGTTTTATCATCTACCCGGGTGTATCCACGCCCGGTCATTTCATCGGCGACCCGGTTGATGATCTTTTGAGCATTTTCATCCTTCCAGTACTGGGAGTTCAATCCGCTACCGGCAACCAATATACTGTCGGGCAGATAAAATGAATTGAATTTGCCGAACTGAACGCTGTTATCATAATTTGTATAAACAGCGAAGTCACTATCCAGCTTATTCATATCAGGATCTTTTTCACAAGATGAGAAAAATGCCGTCACGGCTAAAGCAAATAATAATAACTTCTTCATATTCCTTTATTATTAAATCACAGAATTAATCAAACCTCTCATAACGAACGTCCTTTAAAGACATTCGATTTATTCATCGGTATCAGTTTACCTATTAAGGTGAAACGATTGGAATTAAAATTCGGTGAAATATCCACCCTTGCACTATTTGAACCTTCAGTCAGCATGATATCTATCTGGGCCGAAATACCGGTACCCATTACATTCATCGAGACAATTACATTTCCTTTCTTATCCGCTTTCGTTTTAAAATCAGAAACCTTTCCGTCCACAGTAATTCCTCCCAGGCCGTTCGGTCCGCTGACCGGAATGTTAAAAGCTACCTGTACCACTGCATTGTCATTATCCACCCCCACAAAATTCGTGTTAGATGATACAAAAGCATTGGTGCCCTCCTTGAATACCACCTGATCGGCTTCGAGAACAAAAGTCTTACTTTCGATCGCCTGTTTAGCCTCTTCAAATAATAAATTATCCAAAGCTTCCTGCGCAACTTTCTCTTCTTCGCGTGTAGTTCCCTTACGGGTTGTTTGTGCGGTACTATAACCTGCGCACATAAACGATGCTGCCAGAGCTAATAATAATGTGTGTCTCATCTTCCTAAAATTTTAATAGTCTTTAATTGCCTTATTATTAATACAGTCGTAAACTTATTTGATTTATGTAAAACAGATTCGATTTATTTTGCCGAACCGTAACTGGTATTTACTGAACTGTCGTTTTCCATAACTGAAACGAATGGTCCTTGTCTACAATAAAAAGGATTCTATCTACAAGAGAACCCCTTCCGTCTACAAATAAAAAAGCCCCCTTCCTACACAAGTATCTTCGCTGCATAATCATAAAACAAGACAGTTATGAACAAAAGAGACTTTTTATTATTCTTACTTCTTTCTTTATTATCAACATCCATTTGTGCTCAACAAAAGGGAAACACCCAGCCGGTTCAAAACATACGCGGAACAGTTATCGACCGGGCCTCCAGTCATCCGATGCCTGATGTAACGATCATGCTTTCAGATATGCCGGGCACAGGCACTACAACCGACGAGCGCGGACAATTCGTTTTGCCGGAGATCCCGGTAGGGCGGCATAACGTACAGGCTTCTTTTCTTGGATACGAACCTGGTATCTTCAGCGAAATACTGGTAACATCCGCGAAGGAAGTATATCTGGACATCTCACTGAAAGAAAACGTCAACGAATTAAGCGAAGTCGTTGTCCGCCCACAGATTAACAAGGAACAGCCTCTCAACAAAATGGCGGCTACCGGTGCCCGGATGCTTAGTGTGGAAGAAGCCAGCCGCTATGCCGGAGGACTGGATGACCCTGCCCGCCTGGTGAGTTCGTTTGCCGGAGTAGCAGCCAACCTGTCCAGCAACGGAATATCCATCCACGGGAATGCCCCGCACCTGCTGCAATGGAAAATGGAAGATGTGGAAATACCGAATCCGAATCACTTTGCCGATATATCCATACTGGGCGGCGGTATCTTATCATCACTCAGCAGCCAGGTTCTGGGTAATTCCGACTTCTTCACGGGTGCCTTTCCCTCCGAATACGGGAATGCCGTTTCCGGCGTATTCGACATGAAGCTGCGTAACGGGAACAACCGGAAAATGGAGAATACCTTTCAGGTAGGTATATTGGGGATAGATGTCGCTTCGGAGGGTCCTTTAAGCAAGAATCACCAGGCTTCCTATATCTTCAACTACCGCTATTCTACCACCGGACTTCTCAACAGCATTTATCCCGGCCTCGACATGGGCGGTACGCTTAATTATCAGGACCTGAATTTCAAATTCAACATTCCGACACGCAAAGCCGGTACTTTTGCCGTGTGGGGAACCAGCCTAATCGACAAATACGAAAATGATTTCGAGGATGATCCGCTGGAATGGGAACATACCCGGGATAATTTTCAGTCGACAGCCAAACAATATATGGCTGCCGGAGGGATAAGCCACCGGTACTTCTTTCCGAACAATGCGATGTTGAAAACAACTTTAGCAGCCACCTATTCCGGTATGAATGCGACAGAAGATGCCCATGCAGCCGATCACACCGTCACCCCATTCACCTATCAGAAGAACAACACGACGAACCTGATCCTGACATCTTCCTACAACCGAAAATTCAGTGCACGCCATACCAACCAGACAGGTTTCACCTATACCCGTTTGTTCTATAATATGCGTCTAAACCTGGCTCCTTTTGAAACGGCCCCGCTAAACACCCTCTCAAAAGGAAAAGGACAGACCGACCTGATCTCAGCCTACACCAGTTCCTCTTTCGGTATCACAGACCGGCTTTCTGTAAATGCCGGCTTGAACAGCCAGGTTCTGACGCTTAATAATAGTTGGACTCTCGAACCCCGGTTGGGAATTAAATGGGCGCCGACCACTAAGTCTTCGTTTGCCTTGGCATATGGCTTGCACAGCCGGATGGAAAAGATGGATGTCTACTTCGTCAATTCCAAAAGTACCGGAAAGGAATCCGTAAACAAAGACCTCGACTTTACCAAGGCTCACCACCTGATGCTGACATTCGGCTATAAATTATCCGACAATCTGCTTCTTAAAGTCGAACCTTATGCACAATTCCTGTACGACGTTCCGGTTATTGCAGACAGCTCCTATTCCGTATTGAACCGGAGAGAGTTTTATGTGGAAGAGGCTCTCATAAACAAAGGGAAAGGACGTAATATCGGGGTAGACATCACGCTGGAACAATATCTGAGCCGCGGATTCTATTACCTGGTTACAGCCTCTGTTTTCGATTCGAAATACAAAGGAGGAGACGGCGTCTGGCACAACACACGGTTTAACCGTCGGTTTATCCTCAACACATTGATCGGCAAAGAGTGGATGGTAGGTTCCAAAAGACAGAACATATTAAGTGCCAACGCCAAATTCACCCTGCAAGGAGGAGAGCGTTATTCTCCCCTCGACCATGCAGCAAGCCTGGCACATCCCGACAAAGAAGCACAATATGACGAAACACGGGCTTATTCCGAACAGTATCCGGTCATGTTTATCGCAAACTTTACGGTCAGCTACAAAATAAACAGAAAGAAAGTAGCACACGAGTTCGCCATCAAGGCATTGAATGTGACAGGGACGGAAGAATATTACGGTTATCACTACAATCTGAAAAGCGGTGTGATGGAACGGAACGGGAACAGCATTCCTATCAGCAATATCAGTTACAAACTAGAATTCTAACCGGTATGCAAACAGATACCAAATAAAATAGTAATTTCGGACAGTCTAAAGAGTAAGCCGCTGTATGGTCGACAACAAAATAAACAAACAAACTTTCTTATACCAGTTCCTAATTGAACCCAGATACAGGATAGCCCGTCATATTTTATTGCTCGCGGCTGTAACAGTTGTATCGCTCAACCAGAACGTCTATACCTTTGGGGCCAGACTAGAGCAACTGGGAAATCAGGTCTACCTGGCCGGGATATGTACCCTAATCTCCTATTTCATTGTAGGCTATCTGCACCTTTATCTGTTGGTTCCCAGGTTGCTGCTAAAGAAAAAGTATCTGGTCTATATCCTTTGCTCTTCCGTGTCCGTCTTATTGCTCATTTTACTACGATATGTACAGGAATACTGGATATTCACCTCATCCGGTATTCCTCCCGTTAGAGGTTCTTACTTTAATATGGTAAGCATCCTGGATAGTTTATCGGATTATATGCTGAACATGATCTGTATTACCGGTATATCCATGACTGTCCTGTTAAAACACTGGATGACAGAAAACCAGCGTGTAAACCAACTGGAAAGGAAACAGATACAATCGGAAGTGGATAACCTGAAAGAGCAGGTGAATCCCTCCCTGTTGTTCAACACGCTGAACCGCACAGGGGTACTATCCAAAAGCGAACCGCAAAAGGCTGCCGATATGGTGCTCAGGCTAAGCCAACTACTCCGCTATCAACTGTATGACGGGGCACGTGATAAAGTTCTGCTTAATTCCGAGATCAACTTCCAGACTCATTACCTGGCTCTGGAAAAGTTTTATTCGGACACTTTCGACTATCAGATCGTTTCCGACAAAGCATTGACAGGCGTCCTGATTCCCCCCCTGCTGCTTGTTCCGATCATCCAGTATGCCTTGAAAAGGACGGTGAAACAGGAAAAACGTCCTTCCATCCTGTTGCAAGCCGACCGGGAAGGAGAAGAGATACATATCACCTGCCGATTCGACGATCCGACAGAACCGGACATGAAAGAACTGGACAGCTTAAAGACCCGCCTCGAACTTCTTTATCCGGATAATTATTCCTTATCCGTCACGCAGGAAAAGACGACAGGTACAAGTACCATTACATTAAAAATGAATACACATGGCAACTAAGACAGACCATATAGTACCCGATTTTCTGCTAAGTCCTCAGAAAAGGGTTTACAGGCATCTCCTGCTGCAACTGATCGTCTTCTTTATTACGATCAATGTGTTCTGGGATACACCGGATGAACTGATTATCACCCCGCCCAGAATCCGCTCCTGGATCGGTTATTTCCTGATGATCGACATGCTTATCTATGTCAATGCCTATGTACTGGTACCGCGATTCCTGCTCAAAGGCCGGTTTCTCCGTTACCTGCTCAGTTCAACAACCCTGATCCTGTTATGTATCATCATACTCGGTACACTTCAAACCCTTTTCGAAGATACCCGGTTCGAAAGCATTCCGCCCAGTCCATCGGTGATGTGGTTAAATATCATTTCTTCGACAGTCTCCTGCGGATTATTGGTTGCCGCCTCATCCGCCCTCGTCCTTTTTAAACACTGGATCAGCAACAACCAGCGCATAGACGAACTGGAAGCCGCCACCCTGCAATCGGAACTGAAATTCCTGAAAAGCCAGATCAATCCGCATTTCCTTTTCAATATGCTAAACAACGTCTACGTATTGATTAAAAAAGGACGCGACGAAGCGGCAGAAGTTTTGTTCAAGTTGGAAGACCTGCTGCGTTACCAGCTTAACGACAGTTCGCAAGAAAAGATACAGCTCAGTTCGGATATTCATTTTATGAATGATTTCCTGAATCTGGAAAAGATACGCCGGGATAATTTCAACTATATCATATCGAAAGAAGGTGATATAAATAAGGTATGGCTTCCTCCGCTCCTGTTTATCCCTTTCGTTGAAAATGCAGTAAAGCATAATACGGACAGCGAAAATGCTTCGTTCGTATATCTTTCTTTCATCGTACAAGATAACCGGTTGCTATTCCGGTGCGAAAACTCCATACCGCTCCCTGAAGAGGAGGTAAAAGAGCCACGTATCGGTGGCCTGGGACTGAAGAATATCAAAAGGCGCCTGGAGTTATTATATCCCGGCCGTCACTCGCTGGAAATCATCGAATTGAAACAAAGTTACACCATTAATTTACAATTGGAACTATGAATTGCATAATCGTAGACGACGAACCGCTGGCCCGTGAAGCAGTGGAGATGCTGATAAATGAGACCGGACAACTGACGCTGGCCGGCTCTTTCAACAATGCCGCCTCAGCAGCCAAATTTATCCATGAGCACCCTGTCGACCTGATCTTTCTGGATATCCGCATGCCAAAGGTTAGCGGACTGGAATTCGCCCGTACCATCCCGAAAAGCACTTTGGTCATATTTACAACGGCCTATGCCGAATATGCCATCGACAGTTATGAAGTGGATGCCGTCGACTATCTGGTCAAACCGATCATTCCCGAAAGATTTCAGAAAGCGGTTGAAAAGGCAATGGCTTACCACGCCCTTCTGCTGACCGGAGAAAAGGAAAACATTGAAAATGTAGAAAGCGAATTTATGTTCGTCAAGTCCGAACGCCGTTTCTTCAAAGTAAACTTCAAAGACGTCCTCTTTATCGAAGGCTTAAAGGATTATGTGATCATACAACTTCCCGACCAGCGTATCATCACCAAGACCAGTATGAAAGCAATCCATGAATTGCTCCCTAAAATATTCCTGCGGGTAAACCGCTCGTACATAGTAAACACCCAGCAAATCGCCTCCTTCGACAACAACGACATCTACATCGACAAATACGAAATAGCCATCGGTAACAACTACCGGGATATCTTCTTCGACGAATTTGTATTATCTTTGCAGCATGGGAAAAAATAAGTTAGCAAAGTTTGACGATATGGCGGGTTATCCGCATGTTTTCCAGTATCCGTTTGCCGTTCTCCAGGAGAAAGGATTTGAGCTGAAAGGACACTGGCACAAGGAGTTTTTCAAGAATGATAACCCGATCGTACTCGAATTGGGTTGCGGTAAAGGTGAATATACGGTGGGACTGGCACGGCTCTTTCCGGACAAGAACTTCATCGGTGTAGACATCAAAGGCGCCCGTATGTGGACAGGAGCCAAAGACTCTATGGAGTCGGGTATGACAAATGTAGCCTTCTTGCGCACCAGTATCGAACTGATCTCCCATTTCTTCGCCCCCGGAGAAGTTGCTGAAATATGGATCACATTCCCCGACCCGCAAATGAAAAAGGTCAACAAACGACTGACTTCCACCCGCTTCATGAAGATGTACCGCGAAATACTGGCCGGAGATGGCATCATCCATCTGAAGACGGACAGTAACTTTATGTACACCTACACCTGCGAAATGGTGAAAGCCAACCATTACCCTGTCCTGTTCAGCAACGATGATCTTTATCACTCCGACCTGGCAGACAATATCTTGTCTATCAAGACATATTACGAACAGCAGTGGCTCGACCGCGGACTGAACATCAAATACATCAAATTTGTTTGTGAGGAAAGGGAAGAACTCATCGAACCGGACGTAGAGATCGAGCTCGACCCCTACCGGAGTTTCAACCGGAGCAAACGCAGTGCACTGGCTTCCGGCAAATAAGACAACCAATTATACAATTATATTATGGCTATATATCCTAAACTGATCATGGACGCACTCGCTAAAGTGCGTTACCCCGGAACAGGTAAAGACCTGGTAGAGATGGGCATGGTGGAAGACAACATACGGATCGAAGGCAATAAAGTAAGCTTCTCTCTCCTATTTGAGAAACCGAACGATCCGTTTATCAAATCGGTAGTAAAAGCTGCCGAAACGGCAATCCTTACTTATGTAGGCGAAGAGGTCGATATCAAAGGGAATATCGAAGTAGTAGCCCGTCAGGTAGCGCGTCCCGAACCGGACAAACTGCTTCCGCAGGTAAAAAATATCATCGCCGTATCTTCCGGTAAAGGGGGAGTAGGTAAAAGTACGGTTGCCGCTAACCTGGCAGTCGCTTTAGCCGGACTGGGTTACAAGGTAGGTCTGCTGGATGCCGACATCTTCGGCCCTTCGCAACCTAAGATGTTCAATGTGGAAGATGCCCGTCCTTATATGGAGGAGGTAGATGGCCGCGACCTGATACAACCCGCTGAGAATTATGGAGTGAAACTATTATCGATCGGCTTCTTTGTCAATAAGGAGGATGCTGTCCTGTGGCGCGGCGCTATGGCCAGCAACGCCCTGAAGCAGCTTATCGGTGACGCTAACTGGGGCGATCTCGATTACTTCCTGATCGACCTGCCACCGGGAACAAGCGATATCCACCTGACTCTGGTACAGACATTGGCTATCACAGGCGCTATCGTTGTCAGCACCCCGCAAGAGGTTGCACTGGCCGATGCCCGTAAAGGTATCAGCATGTTCACCGGAGAAAAGATAAACGTACCGGTATTGGGACTGGTTGAAAACATGGCCTGGTTCACTCCCGCCGAACTTCCGGAGAACAAATATTACCTGTTCGGAAAAGAAGGAGCCAAACGTCTGGCAGAAGAACTGAATATCCCCTTACTGGGTCAGATCCCTATCGTACAGAGCATTTGTGAAGGGGGCGACAATGGAACGCCTGTTGCCTTAAACCCGGAAACAATCACTGGCGCCGCTTTCCGCGAACTGGCAGAAAACGTAGTCGAACAAATCAACTACCGCAACGAAAACCAGGCACCTACGCAGCGTGTCCACGTTTCAAAACATTAAAAAAGAAAGAGCAGGGCTTCCAAAGGAATAACCCTGCTCCTCTTTTTTCCTGTACAGGAAATCAACCTCACCTATTCATCAAAAAGCAAATCTAACTCCGAATTGCACCGATGCACAGAGTGGCTGCTCTTTCCGGATCGTCTCAACCACACTCTTATCATCAAAATAATAGGCGATACCGGGTTCGGCATAGATACTGACGGGTTTAGAAATATCATATTGTACACCCAACGAAGCCAAAGCGGACAACTGCACCTTGTTCACATCAAGATCAGTCTTGCTTTTACGTTCCCGGACGTTATTCAGGTAATAATTGGTATTCAGGCTACCGTCCACACACATTTCGGCCATTCCTCCGGCAGAAGCATAAACCGACAAACGGTCTTTCTTCCACAAGGTATAATTCACTTTCAAAGGAATACCCAGGTAATGCAAACGTTGTTCCTGCGAATAGAAGTCCACTTCACCGGCCGAAAGTTCCGACGAGAGGAAGGTATAAACCAACCCGCTCTCCACCGATAACCGGTCGTTGATCTTCTTCTTCACCGTAAGCCCCGCCGAAAGAGGGAACTTATGCTTTATCTTCGTTCCCGTGGGCTTCTGATAGTTAGCCGCTGCGATCTGTTCAAACATGGAATAGTCACCCGGATCCCGGAAGTTCGACGCATTCGAAGCCACACTCTTCATGTAATCTTCAAAAGTTCCCGAACCCGGGTTATTATTCACACTTACATCCGAACGCGTTGCCGAACCATTCAACATCTGTAATCCTCCCGTAGCAGAAGAATGACGATCAAACATATTTCCGGCGTATAAACCGAATGTCCACCCTTTGCCGGACGAAGACTTCTTCTTCGGCAACGGCTCATAATTCCTCTCCGGAACATAGTCGTACTGACCGCTATGTTCCACAACCGAACGGCTGTTAGAATTATTTGCCACGACATCCCCTTCTCCCACCTCTGCATGGAAATAAGCAGAGATAGACATATAAATTTCCGACACCGTTTCAGTCAGTCCCGGTAATTCCGGTTCTTTCTTTTGCACGGTAGCCACCAGTTGTTTTGCTGCCGGTTGCGGTTTCACATCCTCCGCCGGAACAAAAGCCGGAGTAGGCATACCACTTCCTTGTTCAGCAGGAAGAACGATATCCGACAAGACCGGTTCCATCTCCTTATCTATCCCCATAAAGTAAAGAGACGAACCTAAAACCGCCAAAAAAGACACTGCTGCCGCCAACCAACGATAAGGGAAGCGACGGACCTGCGGAGTAGCAGAGAACGCTGCTTCGAGCTTTTCCCAACCATCCTCCGGCAACGGTAGCTGATAATCAATCTCCCGCATCCGGTATTCCTGTATTAATTTATCTTCCATTTTCATCTTCCGGCTTCTTTCTGAATGTAATCATTTACTTTCTTTACCAGCATTGCTTTTGCCCGACACAGTTGCGACGATGATGATCGTTCGTTTATATGTAAGAGCTCGGCAATCTCTTTATGACTTCGTTCTTCAAATGTATATAAGTTAAACACTGTACGGTAACCCGTCGGTAACTCCTGGACGAATTGCATCAGAACCGATGTTGGGATCTGTTCGATCTCCTCCGGCGGATCCTCTTCTGTTTCAGCAATCATATCAAGGGGGACTATTTGTTTGAGTACATCCTTCTTCCGAAGATACTCGAGTGCCGTATTCACAAAAATACGGCTCATCCACGCTTTTAGGCTCCCTTCCCCACGATACGTAAAACCGGAGCAGGATGAAAAGACTTTCAGAAATCCGTCATGCAACAGATCGTAAGCCACGTCCATACCTCCTGTATACCGGTAACAAATGCTTAACATTTGTTTGGCATAAGTATCGTAGAGTTCTTTACGGGCTGCATTCGCACCCCGCATACACTGCCTTATCAGTTCTTCTTCACCCATCAACGCCGCGCGTGTTTATTATGTAAATGTATTGACTGCGGAAATACTGCATGCGATTTTTATTTTTTTCTGCAAAGAACCGAAATAAAGTGCAGATTTCCTCTAAATGTTTCACCGAAAGTGCCTTCATCGCCTTCATTATGTCTTTGGCTATTAATTAACAACCGATCACAGATGAAGCCATTATACCCTTTTGCCTTCATAGTATCCTTCAGAAGAAATAGAAAAACTATAGACACGGGAAAATACCGATGCCAAAAGCTAAGGACTTAATTCACTACAACTAAGTCCTTAGCATAAGACTATTAAACATTTAGGTCTGCTATTTGATAAGTGAAAGGCTTATCATACAGAAAAGTAAGGCAAGCCTTACTTTTTCGTAATCTATACCTTACTTATTTGTAAAACAGGCCTTACTCTTATGAAATTAAGGAACAAAGAGATTAATAGTAATGACGTGAAGGCTTAGCTATCATGAGGAAAGGGCTTAGTGTTCGTTAGCTAATTGTTTTATCAGAAGGTGAAAATAGGGAGATATGATATGGATAATGGAGATCGACAAAGAATAATGAAGGCGTATGAAGGCTACATGAAAGCCAAAAGAGCAAATGCCTTCATCAGTATCCGGTTGTTTATCAAGGGACAAAGGACACGATGAAGGCATGAAGGCTAGTTCTGGGATTATCTCTTTACAGCGGGTGCCTGCGCAGGAAGGCAACCGTGCGGTGGATTTCGGTGTACATCACGATGTCGTCCTCTATAAAAGGAACTTCTTTGCGGAAGTCTTTCAGGAACTTTTCGAGGACAGGGGATGTTTTGGCCGGACGACGGAATTCTATTCCCTGAGCGGCATTCATCAACTCGATGGCCAGGATAAGATCGAGGTTATCCATGATCTTGAAGAGTTTGATCGCGGCATTCGCACCCATGCTGACGTGGTCTTCCTGTCCGTTGCTGGATACGATCGAGTCGCTGCTGGCGGCATAGCAGTACATTTTGTTCTGGCTCACCATGCTCGCGGCTGCATATTGCGGGATCATAAAACCGGAGTTCAGGCCGGGATTGGCAACAAGGAATTCGGGCAAGCCGCGAAGTCCCATGATCAGTTGAGCCACACGCCGTTCGGAGATATTACCCAGTTCGGCCAGGGCAATAGCCAGGAAATCGTACGAGATCGCCAAAGGCTGGCCGTGGAAGTTTCCGCCGGAGATGATCTTGTCCTCGTCCGGGAAAATGGTCGGGTTGTCTGTCACCGAGTTTATTTCGGTCAGCAGTACGCCGGAGACATAGTTGATAGCATCCTTCGTCGCCCCGTGTACCTGCGGGATACAGCGGAAGGAATAAGGATCCTGCACATGTTCCTTCTTGCGGTTGATCAACTCGCTTCCTTCAAGATATTCACGGAAAGCGGCACCCGTTTCTATCTGTCCCGGATGAGGACGTATCTGCTGGATGCAATCCATAAACGGATCGATACGCCCGTCGAACGCTTCCAGGGATAAGGCAGCAATCATATCAGCCCTTTTCGAAAGGCGGAAAGCGCGCATCAGGGCAAAGACACCGTTGGCGCTCATAAACTGCGTACCGTTCAGCAAGGCCAATCCCTCTTTACTCTTCAGGCGAACCGGTTTCCAGGCAAACTCATCCAGCACGCTGATCGCTTCGCGTTTCTTTCCTTTATAATAGACATCCCCTACACCGATAAGCGGGAGAAAGAGGTTTGCCAACGGAGCCAGGTCGCCGGAAGCACCCAGCGAGCCACGGTCGTAAACGATCGGCAAGACATCATTGTTGAAGAAATCGAGGATGCGCTGTACGGTAATGACCTGCACCCCACTATGCCCAAGCGATAAGGCATGCGCCTTCAGCAACATCATCAACCGGACAATAACAGGACTTACCTCGTCGCCTACGCTGCAGGCATGGCTTTTCACCAGGTTCTCCTGCAAGGTGCTGAGTTCGTCGGACGAGATATTCTTGTTACACAACGAGCCGAAGCCGGTCGTGATACCGTAAAGCGGCCCATCCTGCTGCTCGATCTTCCGGTCGAGGTAGTCGCGGCAGTTCTGGATACGGGCACGCACTTCGGGTGTCAGTTCGAGCTTCATATTCTGGGTAAGTATCTGCTCTATACTTTCGAAAGTAAGAGGCTCGGAACCTACATAATAGACATTACCCATAATCATAATATTGTTTTAACCCAATCAAGCAGCTTCGTTTCGATACGGATCGCTTCGGCTTCCAGAAAGTCGGCTTTCTCCTGCATCCGTTTCACAAATGCTTCATCCTTGATCGAGCCCAGGTTGATACGGACATTCAGCAAAGCACCCAATACACAGGTACGGGCAGCCATCATGGCGACACAGGCATCGGTAACGGCATTGCGGTTCCCCTTATGTGCCACATAGATAATCGTTTCCATCACCGAGGCCACCTCTTCGGCGACCTGCATGGGAACCAGGGCAGCCTCTTTGGTCGCATCCTGGATAGCTTGGCTACGTTCGGCGATCTGCTCTTCCGTCTCTTTCGGGAGTTTGAAGGCGGCAAACACACGGTCGTAGGCTTCACTATCGCGGTCGATGTCGCGGACAAGCCGTTCGCGGATAAGGGCGGCTTCGGTGGCGATCGTTTTCATCTGTCCTTCCACGTCGGCATATTTCTTTTTCCCGATCGTCAGGTTCGCCACCATTTCCGTCAATGAAGTAGCAATGGCTCCGTTCAGGGCGGAGATGCTTCCTCCGCCGGGAACAGGCGCGTTACTGGCTGTTTCGGCCAAAAATCCTTTTATTGTCAAGTCTACCAGCATAGTATAATTTATTTAAGGTGTTAAACAATGAATAACCTATTTCTCAGATCATATAGATAATACCGTCCTTGATGACCGTATCCACAATATTCATTCCCACATTGTAAGGCAGGAACTTATAAGACGGATACTTCAGCAAAACCAGGTCGGCTTTCTTTCCTACATCGATACTACCGATCTTACCCGCACGCCCCAAAGCGGCTGCCCCGTTTATAGTGAGTGCGGTAACAGCTTCTTCCACTGTCAGTTTCATCTTGATGCAGGCCAGAGCGAACAGCATCGGGATGGAACAGGAGAAACTGCTGCCGGGATTATAGTCGGAAGCCAGCGCTACGGCACAGCCGGCATCTATCATTTCACGCCCGCGGGCAAACGGTTCGTCCAGTGAAAAGGCGGTAAGCGGAAGCAAGGTAGCGATCACTCCGCTACGTGCCATTCGTCTTATTCCTTCGTCGGAAGCATGCAGGAGATGGTCGGCACTAACTACTTTCAGTTTAGCGGCCAGTTCGGCACCTCCCAGCGAGACGATCTCGTCGGCATGCATTTTCAGTTTGAAACGTTGGCTTCTGGCTGCACGGAGCAGGCGTTCGCTTTGTTTCAGGGAGAATACGCCTTGTTCGCAAAAGACGTCACAGAAAGTAACGGTTCTCTCCAACCGGAGTTCGGGCAGTACCTGCTCGATCATATAAGTGATATAGTCGTCCGTCTGATGGGTATATTCGGGTGGGGTGGCGTGAGCGCCGAGATAGGTGGAGACAACATCCACCGGATGCTCCTCGTTCAGGTCGGCCATGACGCGCAACTGCCGCAACTCCGTTTCGAAATCGAGACCATAACCGCTTTTCCCTTCTACGGTGGTGACGCCCATATCAAGCATTTCGTCCAGCCGTTCGTAACCGATGCCCCACAGTGTCTCGAAGTCGCATTCGCGGGTAGCGTTGACCGTGTTGACTATACCGCCGCCACGTTCCATGATCGACATATAACTGTCTCCTTTCTGCCGCCAGGAGAACTCTTCTTCCCGGTAACCACCGAATACAAAATGGGTATGACTGTCCACAAAGCCGGGCAACAACGCTCTGCCGGAGGCATCTATCTCCAGATATTCATCCACATCCACCTGCCGCAATATATCTTTCGTCCGTCCGACATGTGTGATTATACCGCCGGAAACGACTACCGCCCCGTCTTCAATAACATGCAGGTCGGACATTTCCGCCCCTCTTTTCGCTTCAAAACCGGAACAGGTTACGACCTGCGACGCATTTCTTATAAGTAATTTATCTCCTTTCATGTTTTATTCCATTATTCTTGCTTCCAGTACCTGATTCATTGTAAAGTTCTCCAATCCCAGATAATAAGAAGCTGTATCTATCAATGCTTCCATCGGAACAAGCCCGATTATCTCACTACCGACTACCGGCACCCCGTAGCGGCGTGCTTCTACTTTTACCAGCTCGAAAGCACGGTAGAGGGCGGTACGGGTATAGTCCGTCATATTTATGGAGACTTGCGTGATACCCCGTTCTTTCAGTTCCACCCCCATTGCCTTGCAATAACGCAAGCCGCCGCCTATGAAGCGTATCTTTTTCGCAATATCGCTGGCAATCTCCAGATTGGCCGTACCGAGATTCACGTTATAAGCCACCAGCGGCATACGGGCACCTACGGCAACTGTTCCGGCTGTCGGGTGACGTTCGGCCGGGCCAAAATCGGGTTGCCACTCCGGTAGCTTGATCTTCTCCGCCATTCCTTCGAACTCGCCTTTCCTGACAGCTGCCAGGTTTTCCCGGTGAGGAGCCGAAGCCGACTTTTCATACAGGAACACAGGCACATTGTACAATGCGGCAATCTGTTCGCCTACTTCTTTCGACAAGGCTATTGCTTCCTCCATCGTACATCCTTTGATCGGGATGAACGGCACGACATCGACCGCTCCCATTCGCGGATGCTGCCCGCTATGGCGGGTCAGGTCGATCAGCGCAACTGCCTGCCCTATGGCTTCCAGCAACGCGGCTTTCAAGGCTTCCGGCTCACCGACAACAGTTACCACCAGACGATTGTGATCTTCGTCATTACTATAATCTAACAGTTTTACTCCTTGTTTGGCTCTGAATGGCTCTATTATTTTTTCTATCTTTCCCAAGTCCCTTCCTTCGCTAAAATTGGGGACACATTCCATAATTTTACTCCAATTGCTCATAACTTCAGGTATTTAAAGAGGTCTTTATTATTTGATGTATCAATTCTTCCTCTGGAATATAAGGAAGTGTAATATGATACTGATCTTCATTATTCTGATTGAACACTTCGCAAGTCTCGATCGCATGCGGGTTGCGTGCCCATGAACGGCGCGCAACACCACCCATAACATCCCACAGCATGGCGGAACGTAAGATGTCGTCTACCCGCTCGCTTCCGTCGAGCACCATACCGAAACCGCCGTTTATGGCTTTGCCGATCCCTACGCCTCCTCCGTTATGAAGGGCGACCAGGCTCATGCCACGGGCTGCATTCCCGGCAAAGCATTGCACGGCCATATCCGCCATCACATTGCTACCGTCGTAAATGTTGGATGTCTCCCGGAAGGGCGAGTCTGTTCCGCTTACATCGTGGTGGTCGCGTCCCAGCATGACAGGGCCGATCTCACCCTCGCGTACCATCCGGTTAAAGCGGAGAGCGATCTTCAGCCGTCCTTCGGCATCCTGATACAGAATACGGGCTTGTGTGCCGACTACCAAACGGTTCTTTTCGGCATCGCGTATCCAGTTATAGTTATCCCGGTCTTGCCCGCGACGATCCGGATCGATGCAGTCCATCGCTGCATGGTCTGTCTTTATCAGGTCTTCGTGCTTACCGCTCAGGCATACCCAGCGGAAAGGGCCGTAGCCGTAATCGAACAATTCGGGGCCCATAATATCTTCTACGTAAGAAGGCCAGATAAAACCGTCTTTCTCGTCAATGCCGTTCCGGGATATTTCTTTCACTCCGGCATCGTAAATCGCTTTCATAAAAGAGTTTCCGTAATCAAAGAAGTAAGTACCGGCGGCAACCAGTTTCTTTATTATTTCATAATGCCGGCATAGAGAACGGTTCACCAAGGTGCAGAATGCATCATGATCACCCGACAGCAGGCGGGTTCGTTCTTCAAAAGAGATACCTACCGGACAATAGCCACCTTCGTAAGCGGCATGGCAGGAAGTCTGATCGCTCAACAGGTCGATATGAATGGATGCTTCCCCGGCATACTCCAACAGGTCGACAATGTTTCCGTGATAAGCGATTGAAACAGGTTCCCTGGCCGCCTGTGCTTCTTTTGCCAGACGGAAAGCTTCCGCTTTATCATCCGTAACCAACTGAACCCACCCTTGCGAACGTCGTGTCTCTATTCGGGACTGGTCTACTTCGGCAACAATACAGGCGGCTCCGGCTATAACCGCAGCTTTGGGTTGTGCACCACTCATGCCGCCCAGACCGGATGAAACAAACAAATGTCCCCGAAGATCTTTATCCTGCGGTATGCCCAGTTTCAGGCGTCCTGCATTCAGCAATGTATTGAATGTTCCGTGAACGATGCCTTGCGGGCCGATATACATCCACCCTCCGGCTGTCATCTGGCCGTAATTGGCCACTCCCATCTGTGCGGCAATATGCCAGTCTTTCTGGTTGTCGAACATTCCCACCATCATCGAGTTGGTTATGATCACCCGGGGAGCTTCCGGCTTCGAACGGAATAGTCCCAGCGGATGGCCCGACTCGATAACCAGGGTTTGCTCCTGTGTCATCACCTCCAGGTATTTCCTGATGAGCCGGTATTGCATCCAGTTCTGGCAAACCTGTCCGGTTTCACCGTAGGTTACCAGCTCATACGGATACAAGGCGATGTCGAAACACAGGTTATTATCTATCATCACCTGAAAGGCTTTCCCTTCCAGGCAGTTCCCTTTATATTCTTCAATGGGACGTGCTTTCAGGTCTCCTTCCGGACGGTAGCGGTACCCGTATATCCTTCCACGGGTCAACAGTTCGTCCATAAATTCGGGAGCAAGCGTTGCATGAAGTTCTTTGGGTACGTACCTTAAAGCATTTTTCAATGCCGTTTCGGTCTGCGCGGGCGTAAGCGTATAACCGCGATCAGGAGCGCGGCGGATACCGGCAACAAAAGATGGATATTCCGGCAATTGGCGATCAAGATGTATTTGCATAACTGATGACTTTTTATCTGTTACTTACAATCTGTCAGAAAAACATCGTATAAGTGGCCTACAAGGTAACTATTTCCTTACGTCCGAACAATTTCACTTATATGTTTAGAAGCATAATAAAAGCAAGAAAAAAGGCCGCCTCGTGATGAGGCAGCCTTTTTTATATCTTATGATCAGCTATTTTTACTTAGCTAATTCAGCTGCAGCTTTCTTATTGATCTTTCTCTTCTGCAATTCGTATGCGATCGGAGTAGCAATAAACAATGTTGCATAAGTACCCACAACGATACCCAACAGGATAGCGAACGTAAAGCTACGGATCGTGCTACCACCCAGGATAAAGATACACAGTACAACAACCAATGTCGTTAATGATGTATTGAATGTACGAGACAATGTTGAGTTCAAAGCATCATTGATCACCTGGTAACGGTCGCGCTTCGGATACAGACCGATCGTTTCACGGATACGGTCGAATACAACCACGGTATCATTGATAGAGTAACCGATAATCGTCAGGATAGCCGCGATAAATGTCTGGTCGACTTCCATTGAGAACGGTAACAGTTTCCATAATAATGTATAGAAAGAAATGATACACAATGTTGTTACTGCCACTGACGCAAATGCTCCTACGGAGAATGACCAGTCGCGGAAACGAAGCAGGATATAAGCAGCCATACAGAACATCGCGAAGATAACGGCCATGATAGCACTATTCTTGATGTCGTCAGCCATACTCGGCCCTACCTTCTGTGAACTCTGGATATAAGTTGTTGTAAACTGTTCCAGTGTTGTTCCCTGCGGAAGCAACGGTTTAACGCCTTCAAACAATAATGATTCGATTTCCTGGTCTACTGCAGGATCTGCATCATCGATCTTATAGTTCGTTGAAACACGAACCTGATCCGGAGTACCGATAGTGATAACGCTTACAGCACCGTCCAGTTGGGCATCCAACATATCACGAACTTCGTCAGTCTTCACATCCTGATCGAAACGAACGATATAGTTACGTCCACCGGTGAAGTCGATACCGTTGTTCAAACCGATCGTCATCATAGATACAGCTCCCAACAGGATGATAACAGCAGGAATAATATAACCTACCTTACGTGCACCTAGGAAGTTAATCTTCGGATTGGTCAACAGGTCTTTTGTGATTGAAGTTACAAACGTTACATTCTTCAGTTTATCTTTAGCCAGTAATGCTTCGTAAACGATACGAGTCAGGAAGACTGCAGTAAGGAAAGAAGCGAACAGACCGATGATCATCGTAGTTGCGAAACCACGGATAGGCCCTGTACCGAAGTAGAACAATACAACACCGGTAATGATAGATGTCAAGTTCGAGTCGAAGATAGCAGAGAACGCATTGCTGTAACCGTCGGCAATAGCCTTACCTAACGATTTTCCGGCACGAAGCTCTTCTTTCGTACGTTCATAGATCAACACGTTAGCATCCACCGCCATACCCAGCGTCAACACCATACCGGCGATACCCGGCAAAGTAAGTACAGCCTGGAAAGAAGCAAGGATACCCATTGTAAAGAAGATGTTCAACACCAGTGCACCGTCTGCAATCAGACCCGGGATAATTCCGTAGAATGCACACATATAAATCATCAACAGGATCAAAGCCAGTGCAAATGAGATAACACCTGAGCTGATAGCTTCCTGACCCAGTGACGGACCGACAACGTCTTCCTGTACGATATGTACTGAAGCAGCCATCTTACCTGATTTCAAGACGTTTGCTAAGTCCTTCGCTTCTTCCGGAGTGAAGTGACCTGTGATAGAAGAACGTCCACCGGTAATTTCGTCGTTTACGTTCGGAGCGGAATAAACCATATCATCCAAAACGATAGCGATAGACTTACCGATATTTTCTTTTGTCAAACGAGCCCATGCTTTAGCACCTTCTGCGTTCATGCTCATGCTAACCTGTTGTTCTGAACGACCAACCTGCTGAACGAAGTCAGCGTTAGCATCCGTTACTACGTCACCACCTAAAGCAGGTGAACCGTCACGGTTAGTAACCTTGATTGCATATAATTCGAAGTACTGTTCTTTTTCATCCATTGCCTTAACACCCCATTTCAAAGAGAGGTTACGAGGCAATACGTCTTTTACCTGTTTCATAGCCAGGTATTCGTTGATCTTAGGAATGTCTCTTACATTAGCCACACCCACAGAAGCACCACGGCCTAACTGACCGTTATACTGGTTGATCTGCAGCAAGGCAAACAACGGATGCTGTTTAGCAAACTCTTCCATTGACTGGTTTGCCTGCGCTTCCGGTTTATCCTGAGCGATCTTAGCCAACAAAGAGTCAGCTTCGTTTGTATTTTCACCTTCGGCAACGGCTGTTTCTGTTACAGTCGTATCATTGCCATCAGCAGATACACTTTCTGTTTCAGTAGCAACAGCTTCGTCGTTGTGTTCTTTCAGTACAGTAGCCAAAATGTTATCGGCAGCAACCAACTGCTGATAAATTTCCGGCAACTGGTAAGTTTCCCAGAACTCCAGGTTTGCACTACCCTGCAACAATTTACGAACACGTTCCGGCTCTTTCACACCCGGAAGTTCCACCAGGATACGACCTGCTGTTTCCAGACGCTGAATGTTCGGAGATACCACACCGAAACGGTCGATACGGGTACGCAATACGTTGAATGAATTATCGATAGCACTTTTCAACTCTTCTTTCAATACAGAAACAACCTGAGCATCTGTGCTCTGCGGAGTAATTTTATCTTTCAACTCAAAAGTACTGAATATGGCAGACAAACGTGCGCCACTGTCCAGGTTCTTGTACTCTTCTGCAAACAGATCGATAAAGTCTTTCTGACTGGTTGCCTGGCGAGCATAAGCCGCTGTTAAGGCTTTGTTGAAGTTCTCATCCTGATTATTGTTTGAAAGCGAACGGATTACGTCGGCCACATTCAATTCCAGAACGACGTTCATACCGCCTTTCAGGTCAAGTCCTAAACTAATTTCCATTTCACGGCACTGCTTGAGCGTATAGCCCAACCACACCTTTTGAGTAGATAATGAGTCTAAATAAAGACTCTCTTTCGACGGATCCCCCCCTGCATACTCAGCGGCTTTGTTGTTGTAGTATCTTGTTACAAATGAGAACGATAGATAGAACAAACATACAAGCGTAAGTAACACCGCGAAGACCCTTACAAATCCCTTGTTTTGCATTTGAATCTTGAGTTTATGTTATTACATTATTATTTTTCGTTTTTTCACAGGGTGCAAATATAGGCTTTTTTTCTTTGTCTTATAGTAATTAGAATAATTATTTGTCACACTCATAGTTAATTTCGAGTACAATTATATATCTTTGCCAGTAAAAAAACACAGAATTCACCATGAAACATCTCTTATTATTCCTTTTATTTATTCCTTCTCTGCTCATGGCGCAGGAGGATCAGAAGTATTTAGCCGGTGCCGTAACTGAAGATGACGGCAAAGTAGTATTTACCAAAGAGATAAGTATACCATCCCTTTCAAAGGATCAGATTTACGACATCATGTACTCGTGGGCACAGAAATACTTTAGTGAAGACGGACGCCGCCTGGTTTATTCCGATAAAGAGAAAGGCGATATTGCCGCTATCGGCGAAGAATATCTGGTATTCCAGAGCACAGCCCTGTCGCTTGACCGTACATTGATGAACTATCGCGTAACGATCGAATGCGAGAACAATGCCGCCATAATCAAGATGTCGGGCATTCGTTACGAATACAATGTCTCTTACCAGCGCGATCCGGAAAAGTACACGGCAGAAGAATGGATCACAGACAAATTTGCATTGAACAAGAAGAAAGACAAGTTGAACCGTGGCAATGGCAAGTTCCGTCGTAAAACCATCGATTTCGCAGACGATATGTTCAAGAGTGCCGATGCAGCCTTCGGTATCCAGCCGGCAGGCGTTGTCGCTCCTGCTTATGCAGTGGCTCCTGTACAGCAGCAAGCAGCTCCCGCAACAGTTCCCGCACAGCAGATAGCTAAAGCTCCCGTCAGCAACAACACCGAAGTATGCCAGGGACTTACCGCCTTTGAACCGGATAAAGTACCGTCTACCTTGCTGAATATGTTACCGGAAAGTAAGATGCAGGTTACTCCGGGCGACAATGATAAATTAGTGGAACATTATGCCACCTGGAAAGAGATGGGCAAAATGTTCGGAAAGAACATCGCTTCGATCTCCATCAGTCCGGACAGCGAAGTATACAAAGCAGTTAAAGATAACGACTTCTATACAATCTCTTTCTCCAAGAAAGATGATCCTGAAACCTGGTTTATGATCCAGTGTATCAAACAAGGGGAATCAACCGAAGGAACACAAAAGATCATTATCGGCGAAATTCTTAACGTATGGATCAGATAAGTATGAAGATGACGAAGAATATATTATTCCTGTTGTTACTGATGTGTCCCTTGCTCTCGATGGCACAGGGACACAAAGGTTCTGTAGAATCATGCGCTCCCATGAAAAACGGGAAAGTATGCTACAGTGATGAAGTCGATGCAGAAGGCATGAAAAAGGGTGAGTTGTTCAATGCCATCGACAAGTGGGCCAGAAAAACTTACGGAAAGGATGTATTCCTGTCGAGCGTTACGTCCAGCAAATCGAAAGGGACGATCAATATAAACTCGAAAGTCGAATTACTTCTGAACGATACGGATAAAACGATCGTTAAGTACAAAATGAGAATATACTGCCACGACGAGAAATACAATATCGAACTGTCAGATATTTCTTACCAGTACGATCCTATGAATGAAAAGAAATATAAGACCTATCCGGCAGAGAATGTTATAGCGAACAATGGCAAGTCAAACACCATTGCTGTCATTAAAGATCCTCTGTTATTCTGCAATGCAACTTTCTTCTTTGCTGAGAATTTATTCGGGGAAGTATTCGACGCGACACAGGAAGATTAAACACCGCGTCCTATATAATATAATGTAAGGAGATGCCGTAAAAGGTATCTCCTTTTTAGTTTTCCATTGTCAGATAACACCACAAAGGATAATGGTCTGAATAACGTATCTTATCGATGGTACAATTTATTGACTTCATATTCGAAGAATGCAGGATATTGTCTATACGGAATAAAAACATATTCTGATTATAGGTTACTCCCATTCCCCGGCCGGATTCGGCAAACGAGTCAACCAATGGCCCCTGGATAGTCCGATGGGCGTAAGAGATCGGCGTATCGTTAAAGTCGCCACAAACCAATACATAATCACCTTTGGCCTTTGCTATTTCGGCAGCCACGGCTTCAGCCTGTTTGGCTCTTATCTTGAAAGCGGGCCCCAGCTTCTGCTCCAAAGCACCTTTTATTCCATCAAAAGTATCCGTACTGATATTCTTGATAAAAGCCGTATACCGGCTGCGGTCTTCCATCGTCAGCTTAAACGACTCAAGATGGTTATTGATCAATGTCAGCTTCTTACCTTTCACATTCAGTTCATGCACGGAAGAACAGTTATAATCGCTTTTATAATCTACTCTCCGGGAGTTTGAAATAGGATACTTAGAAAAAACAGCAATCCCTGAGCTCAAATAGCCAGACGAATTAACCGAAATGACCGAACGATACGGATACATATCCAATGCCCGAAACAATTTATTCGGGGTCAGAAACTTATCCGATTTGCTGACTGCATACTCCTGCAAGCAAACAATATCGGCTCCTGAAGATGCAATATACTGTATAATCTTATTAGGCGAATCTTTCGTATGATCTTTATAGCCAAAACCCATCACATTATACGTCAGCACCTTCAGCACATTCTCTTTTGGAATATCTTTTGTCTGACTATGATAAGGGAAATACTTTTTCACCGGCCCCCAACAAAGAAGAAAGGCACTCAACCCGATCAACAGGAAACGCCACTCCCACAGGAATAACCAATAAATAATAAAACAAAGGTTCAGGACACACAGAATAGGGAAAGCCAGTCCCAAATAAGAAAAGACAAGAGCTGTATCGGGAGATACACGATCCGACCAGGCCGAAGCGATAAACAGCACAACGATCAGGACATTGGTCAAAACGAACAATGACTTGAATAATAGTTTTAGTGTTTTCAGGCCCTCACTCATTTTTTACTGGCATCAAATAATTGTCTTTTTTCATCTGCTGAAAGGCTTTCATATCCCGAACGTTTCAGTTTGTCCAGAATAGCATCCAGATCGGCTGACTCACGGTTTTTACGGGCATTATACTCGTAATCAGTTTCCGCACGTTTGTATGTCACCTTCATTTTAGGTTTCCTTTTACCCAGGTTTACTACCCAATCCAACAGACGGTTCATCGGAGCAGTCAGATCCTTTCCTTCCTTGATACGCATCGCGAACCAGATACCGAACAGGGCTCCGCCAATATGAGCGATATGACCTCCGGCATTATCGGAAGTGATAGCCAGCAAATCGATCACAAAAGTGAACAACGCCAGATAGATCAACTTGACACGCCCAATCAGGAACAGATTTATCTCAAGGTCTTTCCGGTAAAACGAGACTGCAAAAACGATAGCCATCACCGATGCGGATGCCCCCATCAGATAGCTGGAAGAGGCCACAGTCTGGAAATAAGGGAAAATGTTATATGCCAGCATAAACAAGACTGCCCCTGCAATCCCTCCCAACAGATATAACCCGCCCAGTTGCCGCTCGCTGAAGAAATTCAGGAACAGTCCGCCAAACCAGTACAACCACAACATATTAAAAAGAATATGCAGGAAGTCGAAATGAGTGAACATATAAGTAATAACCGTCCAGGGCCGATACAATAACAGTTCGGGCGACGAAGGCATCTGCAAATATTGCAAAAAGGATATTCCGGGAATATTGAAGAGCAAAAAGATCACTCCCATCAACCGGATCAGGATAAAAAGCCCTACATTTATATATATAAGCTTTGCCAGTATATTTCCTGCCCGGAATGTATTCTTCAGATTAGTAAAAATACTTTCCATTGTCTGCATCTTTCTTTTTCCAGTAGCGAACCATAAAATAACCAAACAGCATACCGCCTAAATGGGCAAAGTGTGCCACCGTGTCTCCTCCAAAACTGGATACACCCATAAATAGTTCAGCCAAACCGTAAAACACAACAAAATATTTAGCTTTTATAGGTATCGGAATAAACATCAGGAACAAAGGTACATTCGGGAATAACATGGCAAATGCCAACAAGATACCGAACACCGCTCCCGAAGCTCCGATCGTAACCATCATATTCAGCGACGGATCCATCTTCACCAGTTCGAAAAGCGTCAAACCGTTAGCGCTGGCAAAAGACTGAACCGAATACGCCCAAACCAATTCCTGCACAATACCGGCACCAATACCTGTCACCAGATAAAATGTAAGGAAACGTTTCGGCCCCCAAACATTTTCGAGAACACGTCCGAACATATACACCCCGAACATATTAAAGAAAACATGTCCGAAAGAGCGCGTATCGTGCATAAACATATAGGAAACAAACTGAAACGGATAAAAATCCTTCACACCCGGAAAGTGCAAACCTAAAATCTGCACCAGGTCGATCCCCATCTTCGGTAAAACCAGGCTGGCTACCCAGAAAAGGAGATTTATAATGATAAGGTTTTTTGTAACCGGCGGTATACTATTCAAGAACCCCGAGCTATTTTGATTCATCATATACATATCAATTTGCGGCAAAGGTAAATATATTTTGATTGTTTTTCCGCCAAATAGTACTAAAACATAGTAAATCAATAAAAAAAACAACGTTTTCCTTTGCAGAATATTAAAATAAAACTACATTTGACCCGACCTTTAGGCTATCACAATCATTGTTTAATATATTAATTATCAAACCATCATGAACAAAACAGATTTTATCTCAGCTGTATCGGCAAAAGCCGGTTTAAGCAAAACTGATGCAAAGAAAGCTGTCGATGCTTTCGTTGAAACAGTATCTCAGGAATTGAAGGCCGGTGGCAAAGTCGCTCTCTTAGGTTTCGGTTCTTTCTCTGTATCCGAAAAAGCAGCCCGTAAAGGTGTTAACCCGAAGACAAAACAACCCATTGAAATCGCAGCACGTAAAGCGGTTAAATTCAAAGCCGGTGCAGAATTAAACGATATGATTAAATAAGTAACGTCATATTTTACAATCGAAGAGGCTTTTCACCGGAGAAGTCTCTTTTCTGTCATACAAAAAATAATTCCAGAGAACATCACTGCCCCCTGGAACCCACACTAGTATTAATATTAAACTTACCTGATTAAACAGGTGAGTATCTTCATTACAAACAAAATATGATTACGGGACTTCGGTCCCGTTTCATTTATCACATTACAAAGATCCTGCTTTTCAGCCAATTAACAGCCTAAATTTGGTTCTGATACCACATCTAAGGTGCCTCCGAATACTCTATTTCAACCATTATTCGGCGACCTCTTGTGCTATTCGAAACTTACCGACCGCCATCTTCGTGCAGCTGCCGCATATCCCATATCGACGCAATACACGTTTCGAATTCCGCAACAACAGGACAGAATCACAACAACATGCCTGAATAAAAAAAGTTTCTACCTTATGAAACAGTTGTTTCACTAGGGAGAAACTTTTGTTTCATGCCGTTGAAACTATTGTTTCATCCGGAAGAAACTTTTTGAACGTTATCGAGGAAATGAGGTTATAATCCTCCTTCTGTCTGGAAATACCAGGTCCAACCGTTGATATTAATCTGCAAAGCCAACCAGGGATCATTATCTGCAAAGAAAAAGACGATCTTATATTCACTTTCACGGTCGAGATATTCCTGCGAAGTCATATTATGACCTTCGATCTTTGTCATTACCAGGAAATCAGTCAGGTTGATATTAAGCATTTTCCTGCCTGTAGCTTTCTCTGTCACCACAAAACGAGCTGCGCGGTTATTCAGAAACCGCATTGTATTCAGCTCGATAATTCCTGCCGCCAGATTCTTTTGTTCAATATGATAAGGGCGATAACTCAAATTATCATCTTTCAGTAAAGAGTTATCATGTGCCAGATAGCCATTCGATTCGATTATTTCATACGTATAGGCATTCACATCCACTCCCCACGAATCCTCATTGCTTCCCTGAAAAACAAACCGTACTTTGTTAGTATCTTTTATCAGGTTAATCACCTCCGTCTGATCCGTCGTCCCTGTAAAATCGACTTTATTAATTTCCCCATACCAAAGCGGTTCCAGTTCTTTATCGATAATAAGTGTTTCTTCACGTTTCAATTGTAGTTTCAAATCTTCAATAGAAGATACGCCGGTTTGTAATGAAGCTATATCATAAGAATCGTGTGCACCAGCCCAGGCCATAAACTGATATTCGCCAACAGGAAGCATGACACTCATCAGATAACTACCCGTACCAAGCGCACTCCCTTCTTCCGCTTGTTTGAACAGGAACTTACCGTCTTTATCAAATACATAAAGCTCCACTTTATCCACCTGCGAATGGAATGCGTCTGTAAATTCCATATTGTAATCGTACTTAAACTTAACAAATAGACGGCACTCCGGCAGATCTTCGTTAAAGCTATCGCATGCGGTCATTATCAGGGAGCCGATAAGGAGAATCCACATGGCAATATGACGTAATAGGTTTTTTAGCCTCATATCTTTTAGTTTTCTAATTGTTCTATATATAAAGGAAAAGAGCAATCTCTTTTCTCGTTATTTCCAAATCGGTGGACAGAACTGCCTGTTCCGTCAAAACATTAATCCCAAAGTTTTATCAAGTCTCCGGAAACTTCTTTGTTAAAAGTAAAGGGGCTGTGTCAAAAAGTATCTTTTCCCCGTGCTTAACACAGAGCGGAACACTTTTGACACACCCTCTTTTATATTAAAATGATCTCGAATTTATCATTAGGAATTATAAATCCACTTCTTGTCTATACCAGGTCCAAGGATTGATATCAATCTGTACAGAAATATAACTTTCATCTACCTCATCCGGCTTTTCTGGATCAGGCTCAGGAATAATCGGATAACCCGGAGTCTTTATATCCTTAATAGCAATGTCATATACGGAATTACGTACCACACCAAATTCACCATACATATTGTTTGTGTTATCCGTATCATTATCATGCTTAATCATAATAACATGATAACCTTCTCCACCTTCGTAATAAGATACATTTCCATAAGCGGCTGCTCCATATGCTATAACTCCAGCTTGATAGAATTCTGCTGCAATTTTCTTCGCTCCATCTTCCACTGAAGAATAAGTTGCATCAGAAATTTTAGCATCAAACTCAACTTTGGTAGGAAGAGTAACAGCAGCTACATTTTCGACATTATATTTTACTAAAGAATCAATGTAAGCACCAAATGAATTGGTAACTGAAGTTTGAAGGTAATTATCTGGGTCTTTATCCTTATATTTTGAAGTTAATTCCGCCTCAATGTACTTCTGAACCAATTTGTAAGAATAATACCCATTAGTACCAATCTGAATCCAGTCACTTCCTGATTTAACATTTCCTGAAGCATCCACATCGGCATCGCTATTGGCGTCTCCGTCGTAAGCTCCACCAGTATAATTATCTTTATTATCTGGAAGTTTCAATCCTTTAGGCTGACTTTCCACCTTCAACAAAACATGTGTAGTGTAGGCCTGGTAGTTATCAGCTGCTACCTGGGTATTTTCCAAACAATACAAAGCCGGCGTCTTAGAGGCATTAGGACCAGTAGAATCAGCTGTAGCATTCTGCCATGTCGGAGCCGTTGCATGCGTATAGTAATGATAATCTGCAATATAAGAAGCATCAGTGATAGCCGTACCTTTCTGTCCTGTATAGTTCGGGTCTTTTCTATAAGAACCGAATTTCCAGATATCAAACGGAGTGATACAACCACGCACAGTACCTTCCAACCATGTTTTATCTCTTTCAGACATCGGGTAGTATTTTCTATTCGTTACATTCAATGTCCACCCTACGGTATTAATATTCAGACTATTTCCCGGATAGTTGGTATCTGCAAACAAACGAACTTTTGCCGCAACACGATCTACGGAAACAGAATAATAGTTTGTTTCCGCTTCAGCTGCAGTTGCATAAGTAACCAAATCATCATCAACTACCGTAGTTGAATTACCAGATGTTGTAATTGTTGTCGGCTCTAATTTTCCTTTGGCATTTGTCATCATAAAGCTATTTTGACTTGAACCTCCAATAACCGAACTCACATCAGTGCCAATAATTGCCTGATTTACAGCAGTAAAATCACTAGCTGAAGCTACGTTTGCTTCAAAAGCTGCAGATGGATTTAATACAATCAAAAATGCTTTCGAAGTCTTATCCACCTTAAATGCTTTTGTAGGTTTTCCGACAGGCTGTCCCGGATCACCTATTTCTGCATCTCCGGTATCCCATGACACAACACTTACCAGATTAGGATTATTTGAATTAGCTACCGTAAGATGATCATCAAAGAAAATAGCCATTATCTTATCGACTTTTGTTTCTTCAGCCGTACCATTTTCCTGATCAGGATCATGCAAAGCCTTGGTAGTTCCCGCTGTCTGAATATTCAGCGAAACCCAGGCGTCTCCACCTGTATTACCACCGCCACCATCATCTCCACCATCCGGTAGACTTTCACTACACGATGCAAACATAAAGCCTGCCAGTGCACACATTAAAAAATACTTCTTTTTCATTTCACTCAAATTTAATTACTAATTTTTACTCATTTATTTATCTCATTTTCTCCTTTATCTCAGCAATATTCGCCTTTTTCTTCGCCAACTCATTCAGATTATCTTTGGCTGTTTCCAACCCTGAATCGGCGGCTGCTTTCAAATATTTTTCAGCCTGGTTATAATCTCCTTTCAACAAAGCGACTACACCCAGCGAATTGTTATATTCCGGTTCTTTTGAATTTACCTTATTCAGATAACGTTCGGCTGCAACCAGATCATTACGCAGGATAGCTGCTGCTGCCGCATTCATATTGGCTATCTCATTTTCCGGATACATCCGTACAGCCACTTCGAACACATCGACAAACTCCTGCGAACCGGCCGGATAACTATTGGCCACCATAAACATTTCGTTCAGGCTCAGGTTCTGCGGACGCGTTTTGATTACCTCCTTCGCTTCTTCCACATCAAAATTCTTTACATTAAAGTTTACTTTACAAACAGCAACACGCAGACGCGGATATACATTTCTCAGCAAAGACTGATAAGGCACTCCTCCACGAAGCTGCTTTAACTTTGCTTTTCTTTCTGTATCGACCGGATTATTCTCGATGATCGCCAGTATTTCGTTTTTATATTCTATATCACCGGCATTAAGCGCTTTCACCAAACCTTCCCAGTTCTCACCACCGAAGACAGTATGATACTGGCTACGTGAGAAATCGTAGCGGGACAACAGATAATCGCGCAATGCCACGGCACGCCCTTCGGACAAACGTTTATTGTTTGCCAGTGAGCCTTCGGGTGATGCGTAACCGATAATATCCAGATCTTTCACTTCGATACTCGGATCAAACTTCAGTTCGTCGATCATCGAACGGATCTTTGCCAATTCCTGCGGGTTGTTCATATACTCGGGACGGATATCCGTCTTGTTCACTTCGAAATCGAGGAAACTTTCCACCTGTATGTCACGCCGCTTGATCTCTTCCACCACCGGTTTAATAAAAGCCATATGAGGAATAATGACGTAGGGTTCCGGTATGTATTCAAGCGTTACCCTATCTACTACCGGTTCCATCTTCATCAATAACGTCTCGCCACACCCGCATTCATCCCGCTGCATATCCAGATGAGCGTCAGCCATCCACGATTCATAAGGAAGGATATAACGATACCGGATGGTTTCGTTTGTCGGTTTATTTACTTTCTTAACGATATAAGGTTGTTCATAACCAGCCTTCTCTGCCGCATTCATCAGTGAAAGCGAACGTTCGTAAACGCGGTATTCATCCCTCCCTTTCATTGTTACTTTAGGCAGATTACAACCTTTCTCCGTAGAAACCAACTGCGGGATCAAGTCCACTCCACGGGTTGATTTGACTTTTACGCCATTCAGGACAATATCCATATCTATATAAAGAGAGTCACCTACCTGTTCCAACCTTACGGGATTCACTGTAATATTTCCCTCATAAGAACGTGACTGTGCTTTTACCTGAAGAATATTCAGACAGATAAAAGCCAACAGGCATATAATGAATTGTATATTTCTTTTCATCATTCTGCTTTTATTTAATCAGATAAATAATAGACAAAGCCGCTTTCGTCGGACCGAAATAGTTCCGTCCCGTATCTTTCAGTTTGGAACCACATTCCGCACAAGGATATTTTTCATATTCTATACGAGCATATCCCAGACCGATAGAAGCTTCGATGCTCCATCGTTTTTTTAATATCCAGGAATGACCAACCGAAAGACCTCCTCCATACAAATGTCCCTGATAACGGTTCTTTTGCATGTTCTCACTAAAAATACCGGGTAATTTACCGACATTGAAATCGGCATAATGGGCATGCAGCCCGACAAACGTACGGTTGAAACTTTCGCAGAACCAGTAGCGAACTTCCGGTTGTATTCCCCAATGACGCAAACGTCTGCCGTTATCAGGTTTCCACGGATTATAGTTGACAGGAATATCTAATGTCCATTTACGGGCCAATCCAAACTCCACACCCAGGTTCATAGTCGTAGTGGCATCGTACAAAAGATTGCTTTTAAGCGCTATTTTCTGCGCTTTACTCTCGATGGCCAGACACCCGAGTATGAAAAATAGGAGTATAAATGCTCTTTTCATCTATAAGACTTTATATTTAACGGAATATGTATCCCAAAACTGGTTTTATGAATACTATTACATTGCCTGCCCAAATTGAAGCAGTTAATGATTTTAGCACTCATTATTATCTAAAAGAAAAAGGATTTTGATACTCATAGAGTTTTAGCGCGTTCTATTCAACACTAACTTTTCACCTAATTTAGATATAACCGCAATATCCGATAATAAGCGACCTCCCAAATAACACTCTTTCTTTCAGTCACAAAGATCGTTTTTCTCAAACAAATTACTATTCTATTGTTGTTTCTGATATTATGCGTTAACACTCACTATTACAACCTATAACAAATGGACGAATACTGGCGTTTGCGTTTTTCGAAACACTTGCCAGCCATCACGACTTTATTTGCAATTTATGAAAAAACAACATCGCGAAACTGTATGATTTGTAAATATTATCAACAAATAGGTAAACAATATATTCCTCTTTCGGGAAGACGGATTAAGGGCAAACAAACAGTTAATTCAAAAACCCCATACGCAGGTTTTTAGAAAATAATCACGTACCTTTGCACACAAAATAAAATCAGAATATTATATAGTAAGAATATGGTTATTGAACAGCAGATTACCGGTGCAATCATTGCCGGCATAAAAGAACTGTATGGAGCTGAAGTTTCAGTGAGCCAGATACAGTTGCAGAAAACAAAGAAAGAGTTTAAAGGACATCTTACCCTGGTTGTATTCCCATTTCTTCGTGCATCGAAGAAATCACCGGAACAAACGGCCCAGGAAATCGGCGAATACCTGCATAAGAACGAACCGGCTATCGCTGAATTCAATGTAATAAAAGGCTTCCTTAACCTGACTGTTGCCGGTCCTTGCTGGATCGATCTGTTGAATACAGTTAATGCACAGCCTTCTTACGGTATCATTCCGGTGACGGAACAGTCCCCGCTCGTTATGATCGAATATTCTTCTCCTAATACAAATAAACCGTTGCATTTAGGCCATGTTCGCAACAACCTGCTTGGTTATAGTCTGGCAGAGATCATGAAAGCAAACGGCAACAAGGTAGTAAAGACCAATATCGTAAACGACCGTGGTATCCATATCTGTAAATCCATGCTTGCCTGGCAGAAATGGGGTGAAGGCATTACTCCCGAATCATCCGGCAAGAAAGGCGACCACCTGATCGGCGACTTTTACGTCTTATTCGACAAACATTACAAACAGGAACTAAAAGAGCTGGAAGCCAAAGGCCTAACCAAAGAAGAAGCCGAAGCACAATCAACCTTGATGGCAGAAGCCCGCGAAATGCTTCGCAAATGGGAAGCCGGCGATGCAGAAGTACGCGCCCTGTGGGAAAAGATGAACAGTTGGGTATACGCAGGTTTCGATGAAACCTACAAAATGATGGGCGTAGACTTCGATAAGATTTACTACGAATCACAAACCTATCTGGAAGGAAAAGGCAAAGTGATGGAAGGACTTGAAAAAGGCATCTTCTACCGCCGCGAAGACGGTTCTGTCTGGGCCGACCTGACCAAAGACGGACTGGACGAGAAACTGCTGCTCCGTGCCGACGGTACTTCCGTATATATGACACAAGACATAGGTACAGCCAAACTTCGTTTCGACGATTTCCCAATCAATAAAATGATCTATGTAGTCGGTAACGAACAGAACTATCATTTCCAGGTATTATCTATCCTGCTCGATAAACTGGGCTTCGAATTCGGAAAGGGCCTGGTACACTTCTCTTACGGTATGGTCGAACTGCCGGAAGGAAAGATGAAGAGCCGCGAAGGAACTGTAGTCGATGCAGACGACCTGATGGACGAAATGATCAATACAGCTCACGAAATATCCCAGGAACTCGGCAAACTGGATGAAATGACAGAGGAAGAGGCAGCCAATATTTCCCGTATTGTCGGTCTGGGTTCTCTCAAATATTTCATACTGAAAGTCGATCCGCGTAAGAACATGACCTTCAACCCGAAAGAATCAATCGATTTCAATGGAAATACAGGCCCGTTCATTCAGTACACTTACGCCCGAATCTGTTCCGTTTTACGCAAAGCTGCCGAACAAGGCATTGTATTACCGGAACAACTGCCTGCCAATACTCCTATTTCTGAGAAAGAAGAAGGACTGGTACAGATGATTGCCGACTATGCCACTACGGTAAAAGAAGCAGGTAAAGAATATAGCCCGGCTTTCATTGCCAATTATATCTACGACCTGGTAAAAGAATACAACCAGTTCTATCACGACTTCTCTATCCTTCGTGAAGAGAATGCCGAGATCAAACAATTCCGCCTGGTATTATCTGCCAACGTTGCTAAGATTGTAAAATCAGGTATGTCGTTGCTGGGTATCGAAGTTCCTGAAAGAATGTAAGAACGAAAATATCACCTATAAAAAAAGGTTCCTGCTGATTAATTCAACAGGAACCTTTTTTATATATTGCATTTTCTATTATGCTTTCTTCTTTGTTGTCCGCTTTTTCGGTGTTGCCGGCTTCTCTGCCGCTTCAGCGATGATCTTCATACAATCTTCCAAAGTGAGTTTTTCCGGTTCGGTAACAGTCTTCGGTATCCGGTAATTAGCCTTTTTATAGGTAATATAAGGGCCATAACGACCATTCAGTATTTCCAGATCAGGATCTTCCTCAAACTTCTTCAGGAAGCGCTGTTCATCTTTCTTACGTTTCTCATCGATCAACACTATCGCTTCTCCTACTGTGATAGAAAGAGGATTCAAGTCTTTCGGGATAGAGATGAATTTACCGTCATGACGGATAAATGGCCCGAAACGGCCGACAGCCGCCACCATTTCTTTTCCTTCATATTCACCGATCGTGCGGGGAAGATCGAATAACTTCAAGGCTTCTTCCAATGTGATAGTCTCGATCGACTGTCCTTTCATCAAAGTCGCAAACTGAGGCTTCGGAGCTTCTTTGTCTTCAGTATGTGCCTGGCCGATCTGTACAACCGGACCATAACGACCGATCTTTACAAATACAGGGTTACCACTTTTCGGATCGATACCCAACTCACGTTCACCGACCTTATGTGCAGTCTTTAAAGCGGCTGTTTCTTCCACGATCGGATGGAACATCTTATAAAACTTGTCTATCGCTTTTGTCCAGATCATATCGCCTTCAGCCACAGCATCGAATTCTTTTTCAACACTGGCTGTAAAGTTATAATCCATTACAGACGGGAAGTATTCCATCAGGAAGTCGTTGACAACTGTACCGATATCCGTAGGCATCAACTTATTGCGGTCTGCCCCTACTACCTCTTTCTTTTCAGCATCTTTGATCTTTCCTTTAGCCAGTGTTACGACACTATATGTACGTTCCGTACCTTCCTTGTCACCTTTTACCACATATTCGCGATTCTGGATCGTCTGAATAGTCGGAGCATAAGTAGAAGGACGACCGATACCAAGTTCTTCCAGGCGGCGTACAAGGCTGGCTTCCGTATAACGCGGCGGACGCTGTGTGAAACGTTCCGTAGCCACGATATCATTCAATGTCAGCACTTCGTGCAGTTCTACAGGAGGCAACAAACCGTTTTCCTTATCCTGTTCTTTGTCGTTATCATCGTCGTAGCTTTCGCGATATACCTGAAGGAAACCGTCGAAGGTGATAACTTCACCCACCGCCACGAATTTTTCTTTCTTATTATTGATACAAACGGAGATTGTTGTACGTTCCAGTTCGGCATCAGCCATCTGAGACGCAATTGTCCGTTTACGGATCAGCTCATACAATTTCTTTTCCTGTGCGGAACCGCTTATCTCTACATTACTTATATAGGTAGGACGGATTGCCTCGTGCGCTTCCTGTGCTCCCTTACTCTTAGTATGGTACTGGCGGAACTTATGATACTTTTCTCCGTAGGTTTCCAGGATCGCTTCTTTGGCCGTTCCCAGAGCCAGGTCACTCAGGTTCACCGAGTCGGTACGCATATAGGTAATCAACCCTGATTCATACAGACGTTGTGCGATCATCATAGTCTGCGATACGGAATACCCCAGTTTACGGGCCGCTTCCTGTTGCAAAGTAGATGTCGTAAAAGGAGGTGCCGGTGATTTCTTAACAGGTTTCTTAGTGATCTCGTCAATAGTGAAAGAAGCGGCCTTACAGGATTCAAGGAACTCCATAACCTCTTTCTTATCTTTCAAACGCTTATTCAGTTCCGCTTTCAATATTGTTGTTCCGTCCGGAAGGATGAAATTGGCAATTACACGGTAAGCTGCTTCCGAAACGAAATCGTTGATCTCACGTTCGCGTTCAACAATCAGGCGGACAGCCACCGACTGTACACGACCGGCGGATAAAGCCGGCTTCACCTTCCTCCATAGAATGGGGGACAGCTCGAAACCCACGATACGGTCTAATACACGACGTGCCTGCTGAGCATTTACCAGATCGATGTTTATATCGCGCGGCGTTTCAATAGCGTGCAAAATGGCATTCTTGGTAATTTCGTGGAAGACAATACGTTTTGTATTTTCCGGCTTCAATCCCAAAACTTCGTACAGATGCCAGGATATAGCTTCTCCTTCACGGTCCTCATCGGATGCGAGCCATACCTGCTCGGCTGCTTTTGCTTCGGATTTTAATTCGGAAACCAGCTTCTTCTTATCAGCCGGAACCACATATTGAGGAGCATAATTGTTCTCAATATCTATACTAAAATCTTTTGTCTTCAAATCGCGGATGTGCCCGTAACTCGACATAACCTTAAAATCTTTTCCGAGGAACTTTTCAATGGTTTTTGCCTTGGCGGGTGACTCCACTATTACCAGATTCTTTTGCATAATCACTTTTCACTTTTTAGAAATCGAGTGCAAACATACACAAATAATTAACGTAACCGTATATCAGTAACAAAAAAACAGTTTTTTAAACCGTGATTATTATGTATGTAACCTCTTCAGAATTATCTTTGTCCACAAAATATCACATTATTTCAACATGGAAACAATCAGACAACTTATCAACGATAATAAAACAGACGAAGCATTGCGTTTGTTGAATGAGTACATTAAAAAAAACGCTTCAGACGATGAAGCGTTTTATCTGCGTGGAAATGTCTACCGCAAAATGGGAGATATCCGTCAGGCCCTGAACAACTATCTGACAGCTATGGAACTAAATCCGGATAGCCCGGCTCAGACAGCCTATAATGCTCAGATCAAAATATTAGATTTTTATAACAAAGATATGTTTAATCATTGATAACCTTACGCAAATCCTTCAACAACCGGATATCCGCGTCACGGATCTTACCGTCGCGTGCCGGAGGGCAGTTCAGAATAAGGATATTATCATTCTTTGTGCACTGACGGTATAAGCGGGCTAATTCATCGACCGGCTTATACTTCTTATCCGTGGTGTTATAGAACCAGCGTTCGCTGATACAGATAGTAGACTCCCAGGGCATATAATACTCTTTACCGTCATGTGTAAAAACCTTCGGATCATCATCTACCGGCAGATACGGGTCACCTAAGCGGAAGTCGCTCGGAAAATAACGGATCGGATAACCTGCTTGTTGATTTTCCGGCAATACAGGATGTGCATCCGGGTTATCCGGTAAACCGATGCTCCAGTTTATACCGACCTGGCAGTCAGGTTCTCTCGATTTGATTGTCTGGTAGATTTCTTTCACCGGCCAGCGATCGTTTTCTTTTTCCCATCCTCCATCGAACCAGAACTCTACGATATTGGTATAAGGCTGCACGATGCCGATCAACTCATCCAGTTGGCGCAACAGATATTT
Source organism: Parabacteroides sp. HGS0025 (assembly GCF_000969845.1). Lineage (NCBI taxonomy): Bacteria > Pseudomonadati > Bacteroidota > Bacteroidia > Bacteroidales > Tannerellaceae > Parabacteroides > Parabacteroides sp. HGS0025. The sequence continues at coordinate 521,623 of NZ_KQ033902.1, read as the reverse complement.
ATTATATTCCGCATCCAGACTCCTGTCTTTCACATCGGCATTTACTTTCCTATCCCACAAGGAATAATACAATCCCAGGCCAATATCATATTTCTTACATGCTTTGGCAATTGCTTCTATTACATTCGTTTTGTTTCCGGAATTTGCTACATCATATTCTGTATATTTGCTGTCCCACAGACAGAATCCTTCATGATGTTTTGCAGTGAGGATCACATATTTCATACCAGCCTCCTTAGCGATCCTGATCCATTGATCCGCATCGACGGCGGTTGGCTGATAAGAAGAAGCCGGTTTCGAACCATCCGTCCATTCCTGATCATGAAAAGTATTGATCCCGAAATGAATGAACATACCGTATTTGCGGGCAATCTGTTTTTGCTGTGCCGGACTTGGCTGCGTGGAAGGTACCGGCAAGATCTGTTCTTGTCCCCAAAGGATTTGCAGAGACAAAGTTAAAAGTAGAAAGGTTACAATCGTTTTTTTCATGGTAGTAAATATTTATACCACAAAAATAGAGATTCTTTAAGAGCCGGATTATCCAAATTTCGCTCTAAAGTTTGCATAATCCGGCTTTAAATTATTTTAGAAACGCCAGCCTACGTTTAGCTGAAGTACACCGTTACGGCATGTTTCATCGATTTTTGTACCCAAAAGAGAAGAGAGCTTATCTTTATCGATCGTATTTGTCAAACCAATATTATAATTCAGAGAAACAAGGAAACCCATAGGCGACTGATATCCGGCTCCCAATACAATGGAGAAGTCAACGGTTTTAAATAAATCACTACCTTCACTTGTAGAAACAGAAGTTCCCGACTGAGACGCTTTTATCTTAGAAGAAACTTTAAATCCCAGCTGCGGGCCGGCAAAGAGATTAAATCCCTCATATACATATCCCTTAAATAAAACAGGTATATTCAGATAATCATTTTTCATTTTTATGGTAGCACCACTCTCTTTGTCTTTTGTACCCTGCATCGAATAGAATACTCCTGGTTCAATGGCCAAACGTTCAGTCATCATCACTTCACCAGCAACCCCAATATTCAGCCCCGGCTTCATACTTCCATCAGAGTTTGTTATATTGGCCATATTCAGACCAATCTTCGGGATAAAATGAAATTCTTGTGCACTTACCTGAAATGCAACGAAAAGAAGTAATAATAATAAGCTCTTTTTCATACTACATAATTGTTTTAGATATTAAACACAAAATACTATCTCAATAAACTTAAACGATTTTATTTCCGCAATGTCTGCTTTTACTCATAAACACAGACCAAAGATAAATACTTAAATTAAAATACAAAGATTTTCACTTATTATATTATCGGATTGTCGATAACCCGCTCCGGAAATAGCTCTTTCCGGTTTATTTCCAGAATCTTATTTCTATCCTTATCCAGTGTATATACTTTATCTTTTACCAGATATAAATCAAATGGAAGATGTAAAGTAGCAAGTTTCTTTCCATTAAAATCAATCAGATATTTAATTCCGAACTGGCTGATTAGAGAATAACCGTCCATATTTAGGCTAGTAAAATACAACTCGGTATTTCGATAAGTACGGATCACATTCATCTGTTCATCAACTTCAAATACATCATACTGGTTATTATAAACAAAACATGAAGCGGAATCGGATGGTACAACTTTTCTAAAAGAAGTACTATCCGGATCTATCAGATAAAAAGAATTGGATAAAAAGCCTTGCAACTTGCCATTAGCCTTCTCATCCCAGGGAGACACCTCAACCTCTGTACTATCGGTTAACTGACAGAAAGACATTCCATCATCGAACAGTAAATATAATGTATTTCTCAACTCTTTCAGACAAGCACCTTCAATCCGGTCTTTCTTTTTCGTCAGCTGCGTCAGATATATATTTTTGCCGGTATTCTTATCGAAGCTGGCAATGAAAGGCCTTCCAATATTGACTTCCATCATATCTCTTTCGTATGCAGAAGAAAAATCCCTTAAGTTTCCACGATACCCACTACCATAATTGATCATGTAAAGCCTATCATCATAGACAAACAGTTCCGAATGTGAAGTAAGATCCTCTGGAAGCGGATACCCCCACTTCATATTCAGTTGATCATCCAAGCAAAGCAATTGCGTACGGCTGGCAAAATAAAGCAGAGAATCCTCTCTCAACATATTCGAAGTCAGTTCCGCTACCGCATTTCCTCCGGTCGGCATCACCGACACTCCGGCCACAACCCCGGTCAATATACCTAAAGTCCCCAATGCCACTGCCCCACTATAATTAGTGGTTCCGGTTACCATCGGATAACTCTTTCCTGTCCCATCCTTTATATTCACCAGATGTATCCCGTCAGAAACGATCAGCCGGGTCGAGTCATTCACCCACCCATCGTAATTCCAACCATATGCATGAGGAACTTCCCGAGTCCACAAATGTTCCCCGGAGTTCATTTCATAACATTCCAGATTTTTTGTAACGCCATTTTTATAACTCAGGATTTTACCATTCTGATGATCCATCACATAAGGGAATATTTTCTTATTCCATCTTTCTTGTCCGGTTTGTAAATCCAGATAGAAACTCTTAACCCCTTTCGAATTAAAAAGAACTCCCTCAGGAAGGAAAACAAACTGGTCGCTCATGTAATTCATTTTCCTTCTCCACAATTCTTTTCCTTCCTGATAATTAAAGACCACCAACTCGCCTTTATTCTTATAAGATTTTCCGTTCGGGGTCAGATGTCCCAGTTGTACCATAAAAAAGGTAGCTGTAGTATCCATCTTATATTTCCTAACCCTGCCATCAAATTCAACGCCACGAGCTGTTAGCTCTTTCCCTTCCACCGTTTGTCCTATCACAATACTTTTCTCTTCTTGCGCATTCATAAAAGGACAAAACATCAACAAACAGACGAACAAATACAGAAACTGTCGCATAGTATAGCCATAGATTAAATTAGTAAACACTTGCTACTCCCCAATAAAGGGACAATAGTATTAACGCATACTTCCTGTTACTATTGCAGACAAGATGAGAATTAACACATACAAAAAACAAAACCGGAAGGGACTGCCTTCCGGTTTCTTTATTCTTAATAAGTAAGAAGTAGAAATAATTCTTACTTCAGCAAGCTACAAGGACAAAGGTTATCTTTTTCGATATCTTTGAAATAGTTATAAGTTCCGACTTTGATGTCAGCACAAGCAGCTTCGTCAGCAACGATAATACCTTTCGGGTGCATTTGCAAAGCTGTGATTGTCCACATCTGGTTAACAGCTCCCTCAACAGCCTGCTGCAAAGCGCGTGCTTTGTTATGGCCATTTACCATGATCAATACTTCTTTTGCATCCAGTACGGTACCAACGCCTACAGTTACAGAAGTCTTCGGCACTTTGTTTACATCGTTATCGAAGAAACGAGAGTTTGCGATGATCGTGTCTGTAGTCAGCGATTTTACCCGTGTGCGTGAAGACAAGGAAGAACCCGGTTCGTTGAATGCGATATGGCCGTCAGGGCCGATACCACCCAGGAACAAGTCTACACCACCTACCGCTTTCATCTTAGCTTCGTAAGCAGCACATTCAGCTTCCAGGTCGGGGGCGTTACCGTTCAGGATATTAACATTCTCCGGCTTGATGTCTACATGGCTGAAGAAGTTGTTCCACATGAACGAATGATAGCTTTCAGGATGATCTTTCGGCAATCCTACATATTCATCCATATTGAAAGTGATGATATTCTGGAAAGAGATAACCCCTTGTTTGTTCAGTTCGATCAGGTTCTTGTACATACCCAGAGGAGACGATCCCGTAGGCAATCCCAGTACAAAAGGTTTTTCTGCAGTCGGATTAGCTTTCTTAATCTTTGCAGCTACATAATTGGCAGCCCACTTTGAGAGTTGCTCGTAATCAGGTTCAATAATTAGTCTCATAACGTTTGTATTTTAAACAGGTTATTATATGTTTTTTAGTTTAGTAGCCATCGCTTCGCCCAAGGCCCAGCACTCTTCGTATTTATCGGCTTTCATTCCTTGCTTTTGTTCAACGGGGGCACCAACGGTTTCCCATTTCATCTTTTCACCGAAAGCAGTCAGGCGTTTAACAGCCGCTCCCGCCCAGGTAAAGGAACCGAAATAGCCATACAAGCGGTTTTTCACCTCGCGCATTTCGATCTTGCTCAACACCGCTTCCACTTCAGGGAACAGGCTGTTTGAATAAGTCGGGCTACCGATAATAAGACCTTTATATTTGAATACATCCTTCAGGATATACGATGCAGGACTCTTGCTGACATTATGTAATACGATATTCTTCACACCATGAGCCGATAATGACGAAGCGATCGCTTCCGCCATCTGTTCCGTATTGCCATACATACTGCCATAGATAACGACTACACCGTCTTCCCCTTCATAACGGCTCATACGATCGTAGATATCGATCGCTTTCTTTGCATACTTACGCCACACAGGGCCATGAGTAGAACAGATCGTATTGATCTCGAGCGCAGAAAGCTTCTGCAAAGCACGCTGTACCGGATTTCCGTATTTACCTACAATATTAGAATAATAACGGATCATCTCTTCCCAGAAATGATCAACATTCATTTCTTCATCGATCACGCCACCATCCAAGGTTCCGTATGTACCGAACGCATCAGCAGAGAATAACAGTTTATCTGTCGAGTCGTAAGTGACCATCACTTCAGGCCAGTGTACCATCGGAGCCATGTAGAAAGTCAGGTGGTGATGTCCGATATTCAGCGTATCGCCCTCTTTTACCTCATGAAGTCCGGTCGTGATGCCATGATATCCGTCCAGCATGCCGAAGGTCTGTTTGTTACCGACAATCTGCACATCCGGATATTGCTGGCGCAGTAGGCGGATGCTACCGGCATGATCGGGTTCCATATGGTTGACGATCAGGTAGTCGAGCGTACGGCCATCGAGCGCATCAGCTATTTTTTTCAAAAATATATCGGAGTAGCAAACATCCACTGTATCTATCAATACAGTTTTCTCATCTACAATCAAATACGAATTATAGGAAACACCATACGGTAAAGGCCACATATTTTCGAAGAGGGCCTTCTGACGGTCGTTTACTCCTACATAATATACTTTATCTGCTATTTCTTTTAATTTGTACATTACTTTATTTTTAATTCTTCGTAGTTATTGGGCTTTCTTGTCAAAGCTCTCCAGACAAACCAACAGCCCGCCAAAACAAATGGTATACTGAGCCACTGCCCCATATTCAATACCATATTATCCTCAAAAGCTTCCTGGTTATTCTTTAAGAACTCGATGAAGATACGCGAGCCGAATATACAGATCATAAAGACCCCGAATATAAGACCTTCACGCTTCCATTCTTTCTTTATAAAGTAAAGCCACATACAGATCGCGAACGTGACTAAATAACACAGTGCTTCATACAACTGGGTCGGATGACTGGGAACCGTAAAAATCGGCTCCGCCCCCATTTTCCAGGCATGCAGGTTCTCGATAAAACGAAATCCCCAGGGAAGATCGGTCGGATGACCGTAAATCTCATGGTTCATCAAATTACCTAAACGGATCATAGCCGCAACCAAACCGGTTGGGACAACCAGTTTATCAAATGTCCAAAGCATACTTTTGTGGGTGATGCGCTTGGAATAGAAATAAATGGCAATAACGATACCTAATGTACCGCCGTGGCTGGCTAATCCACCTTCCCATACTTTCAGTATTTCGATCGGATTGGCCAGATAATATCCGGGGTCGTAGAACAGGCAATGTCCTAAACGGGCTCCGATCACAGTACCCAGCATGGTGTAGATCAACAAAGAGTCGATCCATGCGGGAGGAAGTTTTTCATTTTTCCACATCCGGCTCACGATGGAATAACCAATCCAGAAACCGATTGCGAAAGCAAGTCCGTACCAGCGTATTTCGCGTGAACCTATGGAAAATATGGCGGGGTCAGCCGTCCAGGTAATAAAATCGAGCATATTTATTGTATTAAACAAGTCGTCTGATCAGGTCTTCTCTTTCTCCGCAGATCATATCGATCACCGGCAGTTCAATCATTGTATAAGCACCCGGTTGCTGTTTGAAGCTTGCACGGGCTACAGCTACAAGGATCTGGGCTGTAAGAGCCGGATTGTTGATCTTCATATCGAATTCAACCAACTGGTTCTGCGTTTTACCGGAAACACCTTTGCGAACCAGGTTCACACCGTGTCCCATATCCAGCAGGTTGTCTACACATTCCACCTGCATTACATGTGTTTCGTCATGTGCAAAATAATCATCAGCTTTGATAGCAGCAGCTACCTGCTTGAAATCGTAACCGTCTTTCACTTCGATATATACCATACGGCGGTGAACACCTGTACCCATCGGGATAGTCATTGACAACGCGGCTTTCACGCCTTCGATCGCTTTCACAGCAACCGTATGTCCCATACTCATACCCGGGCCGAAGTTTGTATAAGTAATACCTTTCGGAACCATTGCTTCCAGCAGGGCACGTACAACAGAGTCGCTTCCCGGATCCCATCCGGCAGAAATTACAGCTACTGTATTATGTGCTTTGGCTACGGCATCCAACGAACGGCGCAGGTCTACGATACCGCCGTGAATATCGAAGCTATCCACTGTATTGATACCTAATGCAAGAATTTCCTTTGCGTACGTTTCAACGCTGCGTGTAGGAGTTGCAAGGATGGCAACGTCTACTTTATCTAACTTTGTAATGCTGTCTGTTACAACATAAGCTTTCAATTCGTCCGGTACGTCATTCGGATTACGACGTACAACACCTGCCACTTCAAAATCAGAAGCAGCTTCCAGGGCCTCTAACACATACTTTCCAATGTTGCCATATCCAACGATGGCGGCTCTAATTTTCTTCATACTTTAGTTTTTACTTTTCAACCAACCGCAAAGTTAATTATAATTGCTGAAAATCCAGCCGTAGCTTATAAAGAAAAGTTATGAGGTCATAAACGAAGTAAAGCCGCCCCAACCAATTAGTTGGAACGGCTTACCTTTTTGTCTGTTTTTGCTCTTCACAGAGGTTGAACAGAAGAACTTTATTTCATTACTTTAGTATTAATACGACTGCTTGTTCACCCTCACGGGGTAATTAGTTGATTCTTGTCCGATATCACCGCGCAGTCAAATTTAAATTTATTGATTATAAATAGTTTCTATTATTTTACGATTGCTTTTACAGCTGCTTCACCTTCGATAGCTACTACAACTACACCAGCAGGAGCAGAGATGGTAGCGTTGTCGGAAGAAAGAACTGTGTTGGCGATTGTCTGACCAAGAACATTAGCGATTACTACTGTCTTGCCTTCAGCACCCTTGATTGTTACGATACCGCTACCGGCAATAACAGATACTTCAGAAGTACTGATACCATCGTTAGCTGTAGGAGCTGATGACTCAGCAGCCAGATTGAATTCCTCACCACGAGCTACACCTTCAGTAACAACCACTACACCATTGATAGTCTTCAGGTAACCATTGTTGTTTTCACGACGGTCTTTCTGATCTTTCACATTGATTGCAGAATTGTAATCTACATAGCGAGTCTGGATCTTGAATGCTCCGTTTTCGTCGTTAGCTGCGGCATTTACATAGCGGAATGCAAACTTAGCGATATTGAAATCGCGGCTGTTCAGGTCGATAACCGATTTTACTTTATTGAACTTTTGTCCTTCAGTCAGGTAAAGTTTGTCACCTGTACGGTATCCCCAAACAAATCCTAACTTAACATAAGTCTCATCAGCTTCCTTATCGTTAATGAATTTGTTAGCATGAATTTCGCCATACTTATTTGTATAAACAGCAGAGTCAATCATATTAACCAGGAAGCGACCATAAGTTGTATCCGGGTGAATAGTCGGGTGACCAGGAATATCACAAGGTTCTGCCGGAACATATTTCGGATTAACAACCAGCAGATACTGGTAACGGTTGTTATGACCACGATTCACATAAGCTGTATCAACCTGCAGACCGGGAGCCATATCCGTCAACTGAGCAATATTACCCAGGTTCAGGAATTCACCTTTTTCATACATTACATCATGATCGTTTTCTTCACGGAAGATACGAATAACATCACCTTGAGATTTCTTTACATATTCAGGAGCTTCTACTTTCTGGATATCAAACAAATCGTTAGAATTAATCTGAGTATAAGCACCTTCTACTTGAACTGCACCATTGCCTTCAGTTGTTGCACCATACAATTTGTTATTCAAATTCACAAAGTAATTTGCATTACCTTCTTCAGAACCAACAACACCCAGCAAATTAACTTTACCATCAGCTTTTTCTTTGATAACGAAGCGGAATACGCTATTCAATACACCTTCGCTGGCAACCTTTTCTGTTGAATGTTTTACATAGTTTTCAGAATTAGGCCAGCAAACCATTGACAAGATATCTTCTTTCTGAGGATATTCATAAGTCATATATTCACCATTAGCTGTATTCTGCAAAGCGTAAGCAACCATTGCTACAGTATCGTTGGATGCATAATATTTGCCATTCTTGTAATATTGAGGATGATTTACAATATATACAGAATCAGTTGCATATTTAAAGTAACCATCTTTGTCCATCTGACGAGCACGATCCATACGAACCAGCTTCCAGTTAGTAGCATTTTCTACGTCTTTGCTTAAACCTAACAGGTGACGACCTGCATGATTTTCTGTTACATAGTAATTAACATCGCTTGTAGAAGCTACAGCCAAACGATATTCTGTATCCAGAATTTCTTCGTCGCTATAATCTCTGTAACCATCCATCTGACGGGCATTCATATCAATATCAACCGGAGTGATAGACAAAGTATCACGGCCTGCACCATATTTACTGAAAGAAGTACCGTAGTTGTATTCAACTGCATACTTATTGTTACCCAAAGCAAACATACGAGCAACACTATAAGTAACTGTCGGATTTTCACGGTTTACAAACGTAAAGGCTACATCCTGATTTTCATCCAATTCCTGACCATCTTTCAACTCTTGAGCTGTCTTGTTACCGATATTAGTCATACGAACGAACCACTGTCCTTCCGGTTTGCTAGCCAGGAATTTAGCAACATCCATTGGCATAGCATTAGCTCCTGGACGATCCATACCCAAAACTTTACCGTTCAGAACTGCACTTGAATTGTTTTCAGTAGTATATTTAATTGATTCGTGATTTACGAATGAGATATTTACATAACGATCATTCAACGGATTATTGTCTTTATCGCTACCATGAACTAACGTCTTTTTCTGCAGAGCAGCGTAAACACCATTCTTCAATGTATTATTAACAGTCAGATAAGTCTTTCCATTTGCATTGAAAGTCACCAGATAGTTAGACTTGTTATTTTTGTCGATAACAGAAATCGATTTGATATCATTCAGCAAAGTTGCGTGAGTTACCTGGAATGTGTAAGCCAGATTACGCTTCTGTAATTCAGTTGCAGCATTACCATTGATATACTTATACATGTTGTCGGCAGATAAGATATCGAATTTGTAACCACCCTGATTTACATGGTTGCTGATACCGGCTTTCGACCATGTTTTGTCCTGATCCAATACTATGTAGAAACCATCACTTCTCTTGAATAAGTAAGAAGTTTCATTGCTTGTAGCTACTTTTAGATCATAATACAAATGTACACCTGAAACAGGATCTTTTATGTCTACAATCATCATCGGCACCAGATTGTAGTCAGCAAACGGATTACCTTCCAAATCATCTGTTCCATTTTCTGTATCTTTCAGTAACAAATCGAAGTACGTATTGTAAGCAGTCGTCAGTTCTCCGGCAGAGAAAGCCAAATCTCCAAGTTTGTAAAGACCGAAAACATTATCAGCATCTGTAGAACCTGAAGCCAGAGACAATGTTCCACCAACAACTAAATCCAAATAGTTCTTAGTTGTACCATCAGAGCCTAAACCATAAACAATAAAACCATTGTTATATGCATTCTCTGATTTAAATGAAGAAACTCCATCCACCTTTAGTGTTACACCTGCTTGGTTTTTGAAAGTATAGCCATTAACATTGTTTCCTGATACTTTCCAATAGGCATACTTATCAGGAGCAGTAGCTATAGCTACAGTTTGTGGTACCGTATTATCATTTTTCTGAGAAATATAATAAGCACCAACAGCACTCTTACTTGTCAGCAAATAATACTCATTAGAAATACTTTCTGCCAGACCATAAGTAATACCATCTACAGTAATAGAAGCAGCAGCTTCTGCAGAAGGAGTAACTTCAGCACGCTCCAATGTCAATTTAACATCTGTGGTAGCAGGAGTTTCTTTTAATTGGATAGCACCGGTGTTTGTTTGGATTAATTGTTCAAATTCGCCAGTAGCAGCTGTTGCACCAAAGAGACCTTCAACTGCGTTTTCTTCAAAGACTGTAGCATTACTAGTTGATGCATCTAATGCAAAAGCACCTGCAGCTACTTTCAGATAATTACTAGTCTGTGAAACTGACTCATAGTAACCATTGCCACCAGTAACTTTCCACTGAGCAGCTGTCGGATTAGCCGTCTTATAAGCTTCCAGTGTAGCATCATCTACCAATTCTACTTCTGTAGCACTTTTAGCAATCAACCATTTTCCGTTAAACTTCAAATGGGTAAGAGCTACATCTGCAACCTTTTCGGTAACGGCATAGAAGTAAAGAGGTGTACCTGATGCATCAAAGCCTACTGTAGTGGTAGCAGGAGTTCCATCACGTTTAATCTGTTGTGTACCATCAGACTTCAGAGAAATAATACCCGTAGCTGCATTATACGACCACTCAGTATTAGCAGAAGTAACCGTATTATAACGTGCTACAACTGCGTTATACTCCAAATAGTTGTTTGGTGCAAATACTAAATTGAAATCAGATTCAGTTCCAAGGAAAGACCATAAGTAGTCAGTTGTCGTAGCACCTGCAGCATTACTTGAGTTGTTTGTAAAAGCAGGAGCAGAAGAACTATTCATCAATTGATCCTTAGTATTAGTAGACAAAGTTGTCAATCCATCTTCGGCTACTACATACGTCCGCCCATTTACAGGATTGGAAACCTTCACCACCCCAGCTTCTACCGTGTAAGAGAAACCAGCAACCAGGAATGCCGCCAGTAGTGTAGAAATCTTTTTGTTCATAATTTAAAATTTAATATTAATAATAGTGTTACTTAAAAGCCTACCCATATCGATCACAAGTGTTGCCATTTGTTAAATGGCGAGCTAAAAGGATCGTTTTTTCTAGTCATTTAATTTTGGTCATGATCTGTTCGTAACTCGAAACGGGATTTTTGTACAGACTTTCGTATTCTATTGATAAGAAAGAAGATAGGAAGGGAAAGAATTTTATCGGTTTCTTTGGTGGTTTGAAAACTATGAGTAACTTTGCTGACGAATTAAAACGATCGTTTTTTCTAGCCACTCATTTTTTCAGCTCTACCTTTTGTTTTATATACCTTAAATGCGTTATTACACATCTTGTACCGGTTTTTTCTCTAGTTTCTATACACATATAATGTACGCGCACGTACATCTGTTAAAATAGAGTTAAACCACGGCCTTTTTTACCATTGCCCTAAATGCTTCATTAATTATTATTTCTATTTTAACATCCTTTCCATGTTTCGGGGTCACCTAAGTGATCTCTCAGGATAGCCACCTGACGGGGTGTATACATACGCTGGCCTTTTTTGTAACCCGCTTTCTTCAACTCCGTCAATAGGTCTTCATCACGATTGATCCATGAAGACAACTGCGAAGATGCCGATTTTGCTAATATTCCGGAAAAATACAGTATGGCCAGTTCTGTATGGCCGTATACTCGGTTCATAATTATGCTCATATGCTTATTTTTTATTTATTTGTTATGATTGATAAAACTGTTATGATCTGCAACGCCGCCGGATAAGAAGTACATATCGCTGCTTACCGACGCATATATTCCGAATTTGATTATTCTATACTCCATGAGTCTTTCTTTTTTTAAGTTGTTTTACACTTGAAGCACCGAAGGTTAACAGCACAGTACACAAGCAATGAAGATGTATCGATGTAAGGTTTACTGATTGATGTAAACAAAAAGGCCCGCCCACCGGATATTGCTATCCGGCAGTCGAGCCACCTTTTTCTGTTCTTTCACAAAGTTACTATTTGTTTCTTATTTCGCCTTAACGCTTTTCTTTTAGTATGTTAAAAAATATCAACAACCATACTAGTGTCATTTTGTCAAATAGAAAAACAGCTTGACATTTGAGTTAAAATAATATTATATGCATAATAATCATATTACATATTATGTATATAATACATATATTTGTATCAAAACATTTTGAATATGGAAACAACAGAATTTTTAAAACAAAGGAAGGCAGTTGATCTTCCGGTCGAAGTTGTTCGTAGTCTGGCTATGGCTGCTGCTGCAAAAGGTATTAGTTTGAAAAAGTATATGGAAAATATAATCTTAAAACAAGCAAATGCTATTGATGCGGCTTTGAACAACCCTAGTCCATCTGGAGACAATTATTTTTCTGACGCTCGTAATATCAAACGTATCCAACACTCCCGAGAAGAAGCAATGCAAGGGAAAATAACTACAGTCAGTGGAAAGGATGAATTATTCAAACTCCTGGAAAAGCTATGAGCTATGATTTAAGTTACACAGATGATGCAACAGAAGATATTCGTTTGTTAAAAAGGAATGAACCGTCTGCGTATAAGAAGTTGGTAAAGTTCTTGTAGAACTTATGGAGCATCCGGAAACAGGAACAGGAAAACCGGAGCAATTACGAGGTAATCTTTCTGGAATGTGGTCTCGCAGGATAACAGACAAACACCGTCTGGTATATGAAATTACGTGAAGACAGAATAGATGTACTTGTTGTTAATGCCTATGGTCATTACAACGACAAATAATAATTCTTGCATCTGGCCTGCTACCTACGAAATCCACATCCGTTAAAAATCATCTACTATTTCTTATCAAAGAAAGCATCGAACGCATGTCCTGAAGGTTGAAAATCGACCTGTTTAACGAACTCGCAGGATTCGCGCGCACCATGTTCGCGATCCATCGCGCTATCTTCCCATTCTACTGACAACGGCCCCTGGTAGTTGATATCATTCAGGGCACGGATAATTTCTTCGAAACAAATCCTACCACGTCCCATACTGCGGAAATTCCAATAGCGGCGGGAGTCTCCAAAGGTTGAGTGACCGCCGAATACGCCGATCTGCTTCGGGATATCGCTCCAGTAAACATCTTTCATGTGAACATGGAAAATACGGTCGGGGAACTGGTTGATAAAATCTACATAATCTACCCCCTGATACCCCATGTGGCTCGGATCGTAATTGAAACCGAACGCAGGATGGTTATTCAACGCATTCAACGCCTTACGGGCTGAATAGGTGTCGAAAGCGATTTCCGTAGGGTGCACTTCCAGACCGTAGCGAATACCCAGCTTCTGATATTCATCCATGATCGGGGTAATACGACGGGCGAAGTCGGCATAACCATCTTCAATCATCTGATCCGTTACTGGGGGGAACGAATAAAGCCATTGCCAGATAGGACTACCGGTAAACCCGGCAACCACATCGATACCTAAAGCTTTTGCGGCCCGGGCTGTCTGCACCATATATTCGGCTGCACGCTGGCGTACGCCTTCCGGTTCGCCGTCTCCCCAGATACAATCGGGAAGTACCGCTTTATGCCGTTGGTCGATGTTATCGCAAACCGCCTGGCTGATCAAATGGATCGAGATACAGAAAAGCTTCAGGTCATATTTAGCCAACAGTTCTTTTATACCGTCATAGTAAGCCTGATCCGTGCGACGAACATCCAGATGATTGGGCAAACCCAATTCCAATCCGTCATATCCGAAAGCTTTCGCTTTTTCACAAACTGTTTCCAGAGGTAAGTCACCCCATTGCAGGGTGCATAATGTTACAGGACGTGCCATTTTCTTTTAATTTTAAGGTTATTACATTGAGTCTGTTTTCTACAAAACTAGGAAAGTTCCCTACAAATCCATAAGTTATCTACTTAATATTTTTTAATTTCCAAAATAAGTATTTTCTTTGTGTAGATTTTATCATTAACAATTCCTTCACTATGAAAAAGAAAGACTTGTATGCATTAGCCTGCATATTCTGGTTTGCAGGTTGTAGTAGTCCGGCTTCGGACGAAATTGAAATTGTACAGAATTTATTTCCGGTACAATTTAGTGTTCAACTACAAAAGGAGGTGCTTCCCTTCTCCCCTACACGCAGTATGCCGCCTAACACGGTTCCCGAACCGGTTGTTCCCGGTGAAGATAATCCCGAAAAGGAACTGAGTGATTTATGTTCACATATAGAATATGTAGTATTCAAACAGGAGAATCCTCAGGAACCGATCCGACACCGTACATATAATATAGATTCCGGGGAAGATTTTGGTATTGTTTACGATACCCTAACGGCAGGAAACTATCAGGTTTGTTTTTTAGCTCACAGTTCAGAATATATTACCTTTTCAGAGAATATCCTGTCTTTCGATGAAGTATCAGACTCTTTCTATCATTCTGAAAATTTTATCGTCGAGCAAAATGAGGTAACTAATGAGTACATATCCCTGAAACGGATCATTGGCAAGATAGAATTCCGTGCGTCCGATCCGGTTCCAGACGATATCAAAACGTTCGAAATAACCGTCGACAACTATCCGGGATGTTTTAATATACAAACCGGGAAAGGGTTTATCTCCTCCGCTCCGTATCACTTGATCCATTCATTCACGGAAGAAGATAAATTGCAATCCGGCACCTCCCATTCATTCCTCTCTTTTGTTCCTGATGGAGATACCAAAATATCGGTAGTTCTTACTTCTACAGATATAAGTAACACAGTTATGCGCATGCGAACAGTCTCTGATATCCTCCCCGCTCCTAATAAAACAATCCGCTACACCGGAATTCTATATACGAGACCACAAACGGATGAACCGGATAACACATTCCAGTTAACGATTGGAGATAGCGGGAAATGGGATGCTACGGAAGACAAGGAGTTGCCGATAGAATAACTTATTACTCCATCCTTTCTCTTCCTTAATTAAATGTTATTGAAGGGGAAGGATGGCATTATTTAGAAAACAAAGGTTATATTTGTGCTATTATTAAATATAACCGTCATGAAAAAGACAAATATACTCAGTTTGATATTCCTGTTAACTATACTTTGCGGATTTAATAGTTGTGTAGACAAACCATTCGATCATATAGACGATCCGAAATATATTCTTTGCAATGGCGCCGGATGGTATGACGACTATTATGATGTTGACGGATTTTATTGCGAACAAAGACTTATTTTCCATTCCAATGGCAGAGGGGAAGAAAGAATCATACGTTATTTCAGCGATTACCCTGGTGATTTCAAAGAATTTAAATATAAATTCTATTGGGAATGGCATGATGATTACTTTGATTCTATTTATATGGAATATGACAATGGGGATTATATTTACTTTGACGACCTACATATATATTATGATGAATTATCCGGCTATTTAGGGGACGACTATGTAAGTTTCGAACCCTTTTAACCTTAAATAGTATCATCGAAGTTTAATTTTACGTCAAAATATATTATTCTACACACTTTCCAAAACTTATCTGAATCACGCTTGTTTTAATTCAAAAGAGAGCAAGAATCTTAAAGGGTAAACATTAGATTTTTAGAAGGTTATCAAAAAAGGGAGATTCTTCAGAGAGTTTTAACAATTAGTGAGTAAAAAGTACGATGAGAAGAGGATTATTGATAATATGCATTATTTATGCATTTGTCAGTGGTATAGCAGCACAAGTAAAAGAGAATAAGAACCATTTACCAGTTTTCGCTATCAAGACAAACGCATTATATTGGGCGACTACAACCCCGAACCTGGGGATTGAAATAGGACTATCCGATAAATTTACACTCGACCTGTCGGGAAATTACAATCCGTGGACATTTTCCGATAGCAGAAAGCTCAAACACTGGCTAGTTCAACCCGAACTACGCTACTGGACTTGCGAGCGGTTTAACGGACACTTTTTCGGACTTCATGCACATTATGCCGAATACAACATTGGCGGCATCAAGATGCTGGGGTTGAAAGACCACCGTTATCAAGGCAACCTCTATGGTGCCGGAGTTTCATACGGTTACCACTGGATACTAAGTAAACGGCTAAGTGTGGAAGCAACGATCGGTGTTGGCTATGCTTATCTGGATTATGATAAATATCCATGCGGTAAATGTGGTTCTAAAATCAAAGACGGCCACAGGAACTACTTCGGGCCAACCAAAGCAGGTTTAAGCCTCATCTACATCCTTAAATAGAAAGGAGATATCAAGAAATATATTCATAAAAATATACATATACTTTTATATGTACGGCCATTCTTATGCTTTGCCGGAGCAATAGAGACCACTAATGACAGGCAGGGAGGAAAGACTTCCACACAGAGTATCAATCATTAATTTCAAAAAAGTTATGAAAATCAAGAATTTATTTATAGCATTATTTGCAGCTTCCGCATTATTCGCTTGTAACGACGACGAATCACTCGTTCCGGATAATAATCAAGGGACAAAATCAATATCTGTATCACTGGCAGGAATATCGGGAGTAAAAACCAGAGCTACAGAAGCCGGAAACTTTCTCACCAAAGATACGATGAACGTAAACAGTGTGCTTATCAACCTGACAGATGCCAGCGGAGCCGTTGTTAAATCAGAAACTATCACTAAAGATGCAACCACAGATTCCAACTGGGAAAAGCTGGTAAATCCGGATAAAGGATATAAATTTATCAACGTACCGCAGACCATATCTAAAGTATATGTTTACGGTAATCCGGGCACAGCCGTTACAGATAATCAAATAACGACTACGCTCGCGCAGCAGCAGGGTTCCGAAGTGTTGTATTTTGGTGTTGACGAAGATCTTACACCAATCGTAAGCGAACCGATAGACCCGGATCCCACTTCAGGTAAAACGTATACGGCGAATGTGACTATTAAGCCGATCGTAGCCCGTTTACAGATCACGAAAGTTATTGTTAAACCAAGCGGTTCCTTTGAATTTACGCGTGTAATTAGCGGTAGCCAGAAACAAGCAACCGTTAGCTGGACAGGATTCGATCCGAAACTGAAAGGTATTTATCTGAATAACTTTTATACCACCTATCATGATTCAACCAGCATTGCAGACTTGTATAACAATGCATCTTCCGTAAATAATATTCTGGAAGGCAAATGGCTCTTCAACCAACCTACAGCCGTAGATGCAGCCGCTTATGCCAGCTACAGTAAATACACAGGCGGTAGCTATGAAGATCTACCTCTTACACTTCCGGCAGATAAGAGTTATGCATTCAATATTTTCCCGAGTGATCAATTACCTAAAATCCATCTCGATCTGGCCGATTTAAATATAGCCAATCTGGCATCTACCGATTTAGCCGTATTCAACCCGGCACTGGCTAACACGGCTCGTTTCGCCAACATCGTGAAGTATTTAAGAAATGTGAACATCGAAATGACAGCAGCCGATTTCAAAGCAGGCACTATCTATAATATGGAAGTCGAGTTGATTCCGATGCTGGACAACGACCTGGAAAATATTCAATTCAACGTATTGGTTCATGTAACCATTGCTCCCTGGACAGAAGAAACTATCACTCCGGGATTCGACCTGGATCAATAATATCCGATTTCATCATAAATTCAACATACAGAACATATGAGACGAATTAAATATTTCAGCATCATGCTATTGGTTGTCCTGGCAACCGGTTGTATCAAAGAAGATTTGGACAGTTGCGACACAAACCTGATCTTCAGATACTTCGGAGACGGAACAAAGGATATTTTCCCTGAAAAAATAGAAAAAGTGGATCTGTATGTATATAGTGAAAACGGAGCACTTATAGAAACAATAGGATTGGATCAGGGCGATTTAAGACGTTACCAGGGAAATCCACTCAACCTCCCGGCCGGCAAATACCGGGTGGTTTGTTGGGGAAACACGAAGAACGATACCCGGATCGATCAGCCTATGGCACTGAACACAGCTTTGGTTGCTGCCCCTCACTATTTTACAAGAGAAATAATTACCACTAATGATAGCCTGTACATAGGTAGCAGGGATATTGAGATTTTTCAGGATGCATCGAACGCAGATACTGTTTATTTCAGCAGTTCACATATCAAAATGTATCTTGAACTGGACGGACTGGAAGATGCTGCCTGGACTGACGGTACATCCCCGATCGAAATCGAGGTCGGAAACCTGAGCCCTACAGTCGACTTTGCGAAAACATTCTCCGAAGAGAATGTTTCGTACAGGCCGATTACAAAGAAAGAGGAGGACACTCCTGTTTATAAATCGAGGTTCAACGTACTACGGTTCAACGACAACAACAGTATTTATATCAATTTAGTCAGCAAAAGGACGAGTAAAACAATCTACACATTGAATCTGAAGGATTTCATGAAATACAACCAGATCTCGGTAGACGGGATCAACGAAGTTACGATCGGAATCCGTTTCCGCTTCAATGGAACCTCGGTCACAGTTCAACCCTGGGACGAAGAGGTGATAAAACCGGGCCTCGGATAAGCCCACAAACAACATGAAAAGGTATAACAATTATATAGCGTCAATAGGGTTCCTCATTGTCGCCCTGCTGGTTACATCCTGTAACGATGAGGAAGAGATCGAAGAAACGAGCCTGGAGATGAATGCCCGGCTGAACCTGACAATCTCTACTCGCGCTACCACAGATGACCTGATAAAAGGAGGCGACGGCAAATTCTCGAGCGTGGCTCTTTACATATTCAATAAAGAGAACAAAATTTGCGAGTATGCCGAATTAATACCGGTTATCACCCCGCAATATGTGGACAAATTAACCCGGTCGATCCAGATCTCGCCCCAGGATAAAATTATTTATGCAATCGGAAATTACAACGATGAAGACAAGGAGTATTCCATCATACCCGACGTATCAAAATCTTTACATGAGTTGGATACGATGAGCATTACGAACAAGAACGGGTTTATGGATACCAACCTGTTAATGGTAGGAAGACAGGAAGTGGCGGTGAATGGCCTTGTGACAGAAACGACGATCCCGATGGAAAGACTTGTTTCACGACTGGATGTTTATATGTTCAAGAGTAGGAAACTGGAGAATAAAAATGTCGTTGTCAAGTCTATCGAACTGGTCAACCAGGTAGTCAACACACGGGGTGAATATCAAAATACAATTATGGTATCCCCTGTTAAGAAAAGAAATGACCTGAGAACGATCAGTAGTAACAACGTACTGGATATCATGCCGGAAGACATGTCCGGCATCACTCCCGGCAATGCGATGGAATCATTTTACAGTTACCAGAATATTGCCGCATCAGCAACACCTGATTCAAGTATCACTCCTTACCTGCTGATTTCAGCGGAAATAGACGGTGAACCCCATCGATACAAAGGATATATCACCGACGGCGGACAGACCACCGACAAATATACGCTGAAACGCAACACGGTATATCGTATCATGGCAATGCTCGACAATCCGGATAATATGCTGGTACTTAAAACAACCACTTTACCCTGGACAAAATCGTCATCACAGATCGGCCATGTGGTAAATGAGGGAGATTACAGCTTCAGTGCCAACAACACGGAAGCGGCGACAGGGATCGTACAATATCCTTATGTACTGAACGGCGAATCGCAAAACAAAACATCGTATGCCAGTTACAACTTCAGACTGACTGCTCCGGCAGGAGCCATCTGGACGGCAACACTGACAAACGGACTGGAATTCACATTCGGCACAGAGGGTTCTACTGATGGCAAACTGGCTATATCGAAAGGGATTGCCGGCGACAATACCTACGAAATAAAAGTGGGAGCCTCCCGCCCCTGGAACAGTACGGAAAGGAAAGTCTATCTGTACATCACTGCCGAAGGAAAAAAGTTAAAGATCAATCCGGTTCAGGGTAACGGACAACGGGCGCTTCCGGGCAATAACGACACGGATATTCTGATCACACAAACGGAATATAAATAAAAGGAGAAAAGGGTTATGAAACTAAATAATATCTACATCATTCAATTTATATCGGCACTGGTACTGCTGCTCTCTTCCTGTAGCCAGGAGGAACTGATAGACCAGCCGGATACCGGCACCGGTTCAGGCAAAATAGCGATACGGCTATCTTTGTCGCAACCGGGCATTACCCGGGCCGATACGGAAGTTGGAGAGGATGATCTGAATGAAAACCTGATCAAGACACTGGACGTTTTCATTTACAGGGAAGGCCAGGAGTCCTGTTCTTTCTACGAGCATATCACCCCTTCTCCGGAGCAGACAGGAAGCGGGGAATATACCGTTACACTGGGTGCTACGCAAGATCAGTTTGTCCAGAATGCAACTTATAATACGTATGTGGTAACCAACTATTCCGGAAGCATACCGGGCGGGGGGCTTACACGTTCCGATCTGCAGGCATTGAACGTTACGACATTGGATCCCGATAAAATACAGGACAGTTTTCTCATGGATGGCACTGCGGCAAATATCCTGAACGACGGACGTATCGTTAACAAGGAAATAGCCGTAGCATTAAAAAGGGCTGCGGCAAAAATCAGGGTATCGACAGCTTACACGAATGGTTTCTCGGCTTCTACCGGCGGAACTATGACCAAAAAATTGTTCCAGTATGTAACAAACGCATCCGTACTGGAAAACGGCAGTCCGGTTGTTCCTCAATTACAGAGTATGTCCGGTTTTACAGGTATCACCCCCGGCACGGGAACAGATAAGATTATTGTCTACTCCTATCCGAACGACTGGAGCCTGCGGAAACAGAATGAGACTTACCTGATAGTGAATATTCCGGCAACAGGCCCCAACGGTACGGAATATGCACAGAACTATTACAAAGTGCCGGTCAATTTCCGCCTTCCGGCCGACGATACGGCAAACCCATCGGAAGAACAGGAAGCTGAACGCAACGCGATATACAGGCTGGAACGCAACCACCTGTACGACATAACTGTCCTGGTTGACCAGCCCGGATCACCGACACCTGAAACGGCAAAGGAGATCAGTGCTAACTACACAATAGAGGATTGGACAACCAAAGAGATACTTGTTTCAGTGGAAGGTTTCAATTTTATCTATGTAGAGGATACCGATATCAAATTGCCTAACAGTACGAAGTTTACGACAACGTTCCAATCGTCTACCCCGGATGTTGAAATATCAGATATTACTGTCAACGGACAGGCGATCGAAAATGGAAATGCAGGAGTTTTTATCAACAATTCGCAAGGAGTGAAAACCGGTGATATAATCATCATCAGTGCGCTTCCGGAAAACTTCGTTGCAAAAGAGATCGCTTTTACCGTAAAGAACGGCGTAGGTCTGACACAAGAAGTAAAGGTTCTGCAATATCCGGCTTTATATATCGGCTCCGATATATCTGCCGATGCACCGGGCGGAAGCCAGGGACAGAACAATAACAAGATGTTTGTTATCGGTTCTTTCGTCGCCGACTTCTCTTCCTTGCCCGACCCTGATGAGTTTGACGAAGACTTCGGAGCAGGATATACCCACTATGCCGCCAATCCGGCACTTGGTAAGTCGTATGCCGAATATATCAGGAACAATGCCGTTTTAGGTAATCCCCTGACAGACAGTAATGGCCAGACGATAGATACGGAAGAAAATAACCGCCGTATCTCTCCCCGCCTTATGCTGGCTTCCCAGCACGGGGTAACGACAGCCGACAGCTATCTGAATTCCAGAGCTAAATGTGAATCATATGTGGAAAACGATGCGACCACTAACGAAACTTATTCGGATTGGCGTATGCCGACACTGGCTGAAGTTTACCTGATCGATGTTCTTCAAAACATCAAGGTGGCCGAGGTTAAGAAAATCCTGGAAGGTAGCTGGTATTGGAGTGCCCGGGCCAGCTCTACCGTACAGTTCATGGACCCCAGAGTGGGTAACACAGCATCATTCAATCCGAAACACTCGTCTGTACGCTGTGTGAGGGATGTTAAATTCTAAAATAGAAATGTTATGAAAAATATTATCATATATTTAATTGCTTCACTTGCATTATTCGCCTGTCAGGATGATCTTGAAGTGGAGAAGACGGTGAAGCCCGGCAAAACGGCCCTGCAGATAGCGGTTAATATACCGGAATACAGGATCGCCACACGTGCCGCTTCATTTGAAAACAACCTGTCGGATGTCTGGTTACTGGCTTTCGACCGGAGCGGGCTGTTCCTTGAACGTGTTCAGGCTACTGAACTCAACAGCGGGGAAACAGACGGTGTAGGGAGCGGTTCTTTCAAAGCGGAAGTACCTGAAGAAACAGGAATTGTCCATGTAGTGGCTAACTACGACAACTGGTCGTCTTTCGATGATAATGCATTCCTGCAGAAAGACGAAAAGGAAGTAATGCCTTCATTATACGGCAACAAGATGGTTTTCTGGGGAAGAAGCGAGGTCTCCTCTTCTTCCCTGTCGGTGACGCTGTTCCGCAATCAGGCAAAAGTGACGGTACAAAACGAAGCAGCCAACTTTACTGTTACCGGGTATGCGCTCGGCAATATGACGACTAAAGGCACTGTTGTTCCGTTTATACCGGATATGACTCCCAACCCGTTTATTATTCAGGACGATATCACCACATTACCTCCGGGCACTTTGTCTAAAACAAGCCAAAGCGACAGGGATTGTAATATGGAACCCAAATATATGTTTGAGAATCCTAACTACTTCAATGACCAGTCTTATATTATTATTAAAGGCCAGTTGGATAATGGGCCGGAACTGTATTACAAAATACAGTTCCTGGACATTGACAAAAAACCTTATACGATAGTCAGAAACTTCCAGTATAAGGTCACGATCAAATCGTTCAGTGATAAAGCAAACGGTAGCACGAGTTTTGCAGATGCCAAAAACTCGGAAGTATCCAACAATATCTATGCCGAGATCTTCAAGGATTCGCCTTCTATATCCGACAGTGATAACAACCGGCTGACCGTGAGCAGACTTAACTTTCTGTTCACACAGGGGGGAACATTGGATGTAACGGCACATTACACGGAAAACGAAGTTCCGAACGACGCGAAGATCAGTGTCTCGGTACAGGAAGACAGAGGTAGTATTATCAGTGGCTTGTTATACGACGGCAACGGGAATATTACAGCCCGTATAGCCAGGGTTTACGCCGGACAGAACGAAGCGACCATATCGGTGAAAGCCGGGGAACTATCCCGTGTGATCACAGTTACATCCAGTACATTATATAGTTTCGATCCGGCAACATTGTCTCCGGAATTATATACAGGCAAGGATCAGGATATGACTTTATCTTTCCGTATACCGGACGTTATACCCAACTATCTGTTTCCGCTGAAATGCGAGGTGACTACAAAGTATTTGTACCCGACCGATCCGAATAAGAATCTGGAAATCGCATTCGAGGACGGTGTATATAAATATGTATACTGGGTATATAGTCCCGGAATCAAACAACTGAACTTTAAAACAAGCCTGGACAACAGTAACGAGACGATTACGATAGAGAACGACTATTTCAAAACAGCCGCGATCAACCTGATCTCACGCCAGTTTGAAGGGGTATCTGTCAATAACAATAATATGGTAGCTTATGGAGCCGGGAATTCTGCGACACTGAAGTTCACTATCCCCGAATATCCGGATTATCCTCCGACGTATCCGTTGACGGTGTTTGTTGCAACAAAGAACCTGACTACATCGCAGGCCGGATGGAACGCCGTAAACGGCGGGTATAGCTATACTTACGATACAGCGCCATCGGGAGAACAAACTGTTGAATTCACATCCAGCCAGGACAATAGCAGCGAACAGCTGGTCATCAGTGCTCCGGGATTCAGTAACACAACTGTTACCATTGATAATTACCTGACAGAAAACACGTATACTTCGGGAGAGTTACGTGCGATATACAACGGGCTGACTTACACACTTCAGAACCGCTCTGCGACCTCTTCGAATACGAGTATAATCGCTAATTTCACAACGAACAGGAACAGTATGTACGGCTTTTACATAAAAGCCGGAAACAAGCTTTCGGATACGGTAACAATCACATGTTATGGTTATACCGGATCATTTACAGTCGGTGAATTACTTTCAGGAATACGCTTGAATTTGTATCAATAAAAGGGGAGAAAGTCCGTGACGGATTTTCATTAAGGTTGAGTATGAGAAGGGCTGCGTCCGAAGCATTAGCTTAAGACACAGCCCTTTGATATTTTTACTGGTAGTCTCGCCGGGACTACTTACTCCTAGCAAAGATTGGGTATAACATGCTCTAGGCTGTCTCAGAAAGGTCTTTTTTCCCTAGAGAAACATTAGGGAAACTCAATTTAACCCTTATTTTAACCCTTGCATCTTTTTAGGCTCGGTTATAATGAACTTCTTTTTTGAGATTTTCTTACAATTTAGAAACAACCATACTTTAAACAAAAAATTACTATCCTGCTCTTCAAAGGTCTTTCTTCACAATACCGAATAATTACGAATAATATAGTTCCAAAATAACAAAAATACAAGAAATCGAAAATCGGCAGATTTCCAAGATTTTATGCCAAAAACAAATAAACAATGTTAATTAATTATTATTAAAAACCAAAATTAATTCTGATATAATTTTGAATATCAGCACATTGACTCTAACTTAGTACTGGTAATACAAAATATACCCCAAAAAAACATATCCTTCAGTGATATAAGGTAGAAAAAGGCAATAATACGCCTTTTACAAAAAAGAAAAAAAATATGGCGAAGATTAAAGCAATCCTTAGAAAGGATTTAGGGAAAAAAGACAAAGAATACCGTATTGATTTACGTGTATATTACGAAGGTAAGCAATACAAATTATCTACAAATCAGTATTGCTTAGAAAAGTATTGGGACAAGAGCATGGGAGCTCCAGTAAAAAATATCCAAGATACCCTATATCAGAAAAAGGCGCTGCAACTTGAAAAGTTCATATCAAACAAAAAAAAGGATTTTGACGATTATTGCAGAGATAGGGAATATAACGAGAAGCCAATATTGATTGATGAAATAAAATCAATATTAAAAGGGGAAAAAGCAAGTTGTTTAAAATCAAATAAAGAAATAACGGTAGAAGAGCTTTTTGACTTGTACATAAAAGCATTAGAGGCAAATAATAAAAAAAAGAACTCAATAATCAATATTGAATCTTCGAAACGAGTGATACTAACTTTCATACGGAGTAAATACAAACGAAAAGTTCTAGCCAGTGAGATTGATAGAACATTCATTTTGGATTTCAAAATCTTCATGAGCAATAGACTAAAAAACAAAAAAGGAACCATCAATAAAAGGTTACGAAATCTACGATCAGCATTTATTGAAGCGATGAAACAAGGTTTTCCGCTTAGTAATCCCGTAAGCCAAAAAGGACTTATTACTAAAGACGAACCGGATATTACTGCATTAACAAAAGAAGAATATACAAGATTTAAAAAGGTCAAACTATCCTCAAATGCAAGAAAGGGCTTAGTTCTAGCAAAAGATCTTTTTATCTTCTGCTGTGAAACCGGATTACGCATCTCTGACGTACAAAAACTCAAATGGAATGAAATTATGATTACAAGCAGCAGACTTTCATTGATACAAACAAAGACTGGAAAACCTGTAGAAACTGGACTTAGCCATCTAGCAAAAGCTATTATTATCAAATACAAAAAAAGAAATGGAGAAAAAGAGTTTGTATTTGATTATTTGACTCCTAACACTATTAGACTTGAAGTAAAAAAAATAGCAGAAATGGCAAATATCAAGAAAAATGTCAAATTCCACACAAGCCGACATACTTTCGCAACCAACCTTGCGAAAGATAATATGTCAGAAAGCGATATAATCAATCTTTTAGGAGATAGTGATCATAGAATGGCTAAAGTTTACATTAATATAACACGGAAAGATTCAGTAATCAAGCATAAAGAACTGCTCAAGAAAAGAATATGAAAAAGAAAATAAGTCCTTAATCAAAATCGCTAAAAAAATCTTTAAGCGAGATTTTATGGACATCTAAAACTGAGAGAAGGGTTTTCAACGTTATGTTGGAACCCTTTTCTATCCTCCAATATTGAACCCGATTTAACCCATTATCCCAAGCAAAATTCTCATGACTTGAATATCCGGCATCAACCCTGAGTCTCTTCAACTTAGCCGCAATCTTCAATATTCTTTCATCCACTTCTTCTGATTTCTCTTGTAACCTTTTCATATCCTAAATATTTTATGCGAATGTACAGGACTACAACATTCCTAGTTACCTATTTATTTTTCCTTATTTTTATTTCCCTATTATATGCGGTTTATATACCTTTGCGACTATAACAAGAAAACAACAAACAATTATGGGAGAATCTATATTAACTTCATTAGTAATAATAGGCATGGCATACATTGCCAAACACTATGCTATTAGAAATAGTAAAAAAGAATATTCAAAGAAATCCCAATATATTAGAACTTGTACATAAACTTCGAAAGAACCCGGAAATGTTATATAAAGAAGGTATTACAAAATTTTAAAACTTATAGTCATGGATACAAATTCAATTTTCGGCATTGTTTTAATTGGCGCATTATTAGCGCATGTAGGCTGGTGTTTTGCAATTGGCAGAAGCGCAGAAAAGAAAGGGAGAAGCGGATGGACTTGGTTTTGGATTCCGTTCTTAGTGGGTATTGTTGCTTGTTTCGTATCTGCAATGTTTGTAAGTTGGATTCTTATGTTTATCCCTTGGACGAACTTAATCTTTAATATCGTTATAGCTTGCTTATCCGAAACGGATTATCACCGTCGCAAAAGGATTGAGGAAGAAGAGCAGATCAGACGCAAAGTTTGGGAAGATGGAGGAAGTAAGGAAAGTTTAATTGATAAATATCGTGAGGAATGAAAGCAAATACAATAATTTTAGCTGTTTTATTATTCATTTCGGTACTCGGTAACATCTTACTAGTGATCAATCCGGAAAACGCTTCCAAAATATATAATCTGACATTAGGTGCGAGCACATCTAGTTCTAAATCTTCTCCTGTCTTAAATATTCCTGCTAAACCGGTTGTCGTGGTTAAGGAATACGTTTTAGAAGTTGAAGTAGAAAGAAGTAATGATTTAATCATAAGCGATTCAGGGTATAACGGAAATTATTTGGCAGTATTCGTTTTGAAAACTAAAAATATTTCCAAAAAACCTCAAACTCTTTATACAAAGGATTTTTATTTGATAGATGAAGAAGGAAACGAATATCTTCCAGACCTTGAGCGTTTCAATCGTGCATACGGAAACTTTTACAATTTAGATTTGAACCCTGGAGTAACGAAGAGCATGGAAGCTGTAAACTTTATTATCCCTTCCGACTCAAAGAAAAAGTACACTTTGTGTACCAACAAGGACTATATAAAACTAACAACTTCTAAAAACGGAAAAAAATGAATACAATAAATTTCTACAAGTTAACAATGTTCATAGCTCTTCTCTTTATGAACACAAATAAGTGCGAAAGCCAAGAAACACCCAAAGCTTTAAAAGAGTATTCCATAGAATATCAAGAATATTCCGATTGGGACGATAGTATTGATGAAGAGACTATTGATAAAATTCTCCTTTCATGCTTAATCAACAGAATTTATATCATAACCCATTATTCATGGACATCAAACAATTTTCAAACACGCCAAACACTTGTAGATGAAGCCAATTCATTAAAAGACAAAATAAATCACTCCAAAGATTTTTACTCACAATTGGGACGTAAAGTCAATGAGTCCTCTTGGGAGGATTATACCGATATTCAGAAATCTCAAATTATTTCTATCGAATCTACCAATGGATTAAGGGATAATCAAACATACGATCCTAGCAAGGATACAAATTATAGAACAAAGATCGTTCAAAGTGTAAAGGAAGAGATAGATCGTATAATGAATTTTCCCCGCCAACATGACTGGATAAAGATTCAAGAACGAAATATCAAAAACCTATCAGACTATTGCAATACAAAACTTACTCCGGAAGAATGGGGGGATGTAAAAGTCTATATGGAAAAGGTTGATTACATAAATTGGACGATGAACAATGTCGTTTTACCGGGTTTGAAATAATATATAGTTCAGATTATAAACATATTAAGTTCGTTGTTACTAACAATATTTTAGTAGAACGAACTTATATATTAAATTCCTCTCTAAAGCTATTCCTTCCAAAAGGACAATGTTAAATAATACAAACACACAATACACTGATAAGCAAAACGATACACAATAAAAACATTATACACAGCACTTTTCAACGCTGTTTTTTAACACTTCTAAACACTTATTTTTTTCTTCCTTAAGTTATTATACAAATAATAAAAAAATATATAATATGGAAGACAAAATAGAAATAAAGTCATACAATGAAAGTATATTTAATGCCATTGCATTAAAAAAAGGTTCTCAATATTTCAGGGAAATAAAAAAAGATTGGAAGTATAAAGTATACAATCCCAAGATTAGAACTCATTGTAGCCATTTGACAATACAATTCAATACTTCCCTAAATGAAGAAACCGGGGAAATCACTAAATCTCTATTTATCATTGGTAGTTTAAGGAAATGGTATTTTGGACAACTGTCCTTCCAAGACTTCACAGAAATCACCTATCGGAAAGCTCTTAAACTATTTGCTCACACGATCGGCATTAGTTTGGAAGAGTTACGTTCATTTACTTTATCCTCCATAGAAATTGGCATAAATTGCCGTATGGATGTGGATATAAATTATATAAAAAAAGGAATATATCAATTTAGAGATAAAAGATACCAAAAAAAATATGATGTAACTTCTATTAAATTTAAAAGCAAAAAAGGTATAGTGACATTGAAGATTTATGATAAATACCAGGAAATATACGACAAGTGTATTAACAAAAGAATCAAAAGCTATGAAGAAGAAGAGTTCATTAAAATGCACCAACACGAAAATAACATCAGAATCGAATTGAGTTTAAGAGGAGGACAAGACCTTATTAATAAGACTTTGTTCCGTTTAAGAAAAGATACCAAAATCACTATCGGAACAACAATTGAGCATTTTGATACTTTATATACGTTCTTTTGGATGGAAGTCCAAAAAATTAAAGTTTCAGCACTTGGAGGTTTAAAAGAGCCACAACCCCGTAAATCCAAAGACATAAACACCTATACAACAGCTTATTACATAGAAAAGGAAGGGATAGAAGCATATAAAAGAATAACTAAAAAGCTTAGTAACAGAGGATATTACAAACAATCCCTACATAAAGCGTTACAACAATTCATTAACCTAAGACAAGCATACAACCAAAAGCGTTTTTTACAAAACATTCGATGTAGACTTTACTGCCTTATAGGAAAAGATAGAAAAATATCTAGGCATAAAGAACTCATCCCATATCCTTAATTAGTAACAAATAATAGTATTCTACTAAACGTATAAAAAAATATACTATTTATAAGGAATAAGAACCCTCTATTAATAAAAACCGGAAAGAGGAAAAATTATTAACCTCTTCCCGTTCTTATCAATAGAGGATTTTTAAAACCTGAATAGGAATATTGTTAACGCAGAATGAGAAACCGTCTAAAGAAGCTCCTACCCAGAATTATATTCGCACCGAAGCACGTTTCAGATGATGCTCGGTTATTTGCAGCCCCGTAGAGAGCCTATCAGCACATCTGATATAATCTTACTGCCGAAATAAAAGATATGATTGTAGAACAGCTCCTATAAAACGAAAACTACTACAATAATATTTATTTAGTATAACCAATGCTATACTGTTTTAGCAAGTCGTTACAAATAGCTTCAACATATCCCCACTTCTTGTTTAACTGCAAATGATTAGGATGATAAGTTCTATAAGCTAATATACAATTCTCTAACTGGTATTTAGATAGTTCTTTTTCCTTAATATTAGAAATTAGAGGTGCAGATGATATAATAGGAAATATCTTCTTAACTCTATTCTCATAATTTGGACCTGTAAAAAAAAGAATTACATTTGGTTTCAAGATATCAACTTCTGCTTGAATGACATTAAAATGTTCATTTTCAAAATCTCTAATAGATTTTGAGGGTCTATTCGCGCTTTTTCCTTTATTTCCGATCTTATATATATTATTCCAGACGATTTCAATCGTTTTATCAGGTAGAGAAGCTGATAATATCCCTTTGATTTTCTTCAGAGAGTACCAAAATGGACTATTAATGCCCCATTTTTCTAAAAATTCTTGATAATAGTTCATAAAACCACATGTGGTTGCTTCTACAATTTCTAAAGATTGATTTATTGGCGTTACCGTTGAACAAATCTTATGCTCCCAAGAATTAGTTTCTTGACCAAACACCATAATTTTTAAATCTGCCTTATCATATTGCTCTTCATTTACCTTTAGCAATAAAGGATATGCCGGAGGATTTTCTCCACGACGCATTTGGCGAAACTGCTGGAGGATGCAAGGAAAGCCAGTACTTAATTTACTAAAATATAACGTATGTAGCTGTTTGTTTATCATATAACCTGTATGTAATACATCATAAAATTCCTATCACAAATATAGAAATTATATAGATTTGAGAAAGGCTTATTTTACGATAAAAAATAATACACGGTAAACACTACTCCAAATGCATGTAACCCTTATTTTAACCCTTCTCCAAAATATACTAGGTAATAAAAGGATCATTCTCAATTAGATACTTATATATATAAGTAGTCTCGCCGGGAATCGAACCCGGATCTAAAGTTTAGGAAACTTCTATTCTATCCATTGAACTACAAGACCGACTTTTATACAAGGTGCGGCAAAAGTATAATCTTTTCCTCAAACTGGCAAGTATTCAGGCGGTAATCTGCCTAATCAAAAAGACTTTGCATGACGGACAGGGATTTTATCTCCGGAAACTCCGGTAAATGCAAGCGATAATATTCAACAATACGGTTAATAACTCCTACCCTGTCCTGGCGGGAAAAAGAATAGAGCGACATATTTTCGAAACTTATTTTCAACAGGCGGGCAAACACCATACTCTCTTCCTGGTTGAGATAATGCCGGTGCATAGGGATACGGTCGATAAAGACACCGTTCTGCATATCGAAATAACAACCCGAAGAAAAAGAATCGGCATTCGGATAAATTCCTAAATAATGAAGCAGACGAAGCAGGAATACCAGATGGAAGTTGGCAACTCCTTTATCAGCATATTCCAGCAAATGGATCGATTCATATAAATAATTGAACAGCCGTGAATCAGGTTCCGTATCCTTCACGACCCGGAACAATACCTCGGACAGGAACAAGGCCAGCACATTCTTCACCGGATTGCAGAACAGTTCGGTCAGAGGATAACATAACTTCGTTTCACGGATACGGTGCAGGTCGCGTTTATTCAAATGTTCCACTTCCATCTCCAGGACAGACAGCGGCATAAACAGAGCTTTCGACACGGTCGAGCGCTTCCCCCGGTTGCGTGCCACCAGATAAGAAGCACGCCCGAAAGCCTCCGTATACATATATATAATAGAATATTTATCGTTGTATGGAATAGCATGCAGGACAATCCCGCGCGTTTTACATAACATAATCTTCACCTCTTTATAAGAGACAAAGATACAAAACAACAAACTATTTACGATATTTGTAGGTTATAATAGTATAAATACAATATTAATTATGTTAGATCTTACTACCCCGTCGCTTTTATTTTCAGCCATATCATTAATATTGCTGGCCTATACCAACCGCTTCCTGTCGTATGCCAGTGTAGTCCGGGCTCTGAAAGA
The DNA here is from genome assembly GCF_000969845.1 of Parabacteroides sp. HGS0025. Lineage (NCBI taxonomy): Bacteria > Pseudomonadati > Bacteroidota > Bacteroidia > Bacteroidales > Tannerellaceae > Parabacteroides > Parabacteroides sp. HGS0025. Next base: position 489,624 of record NZ_KQ033902.1, on the reverse strand, counting down.
AAAGCACCAGCAATCACACGATCCGAAGGATTACGCACAGATCGCGAACCTCCGGAAACGACTTTATCTGACCCGCTCCATGCAGATACTCGGGATACTCAGCCTGCTGCTTTGCGTCATTTCCATGTTCTTTATCTATATTTCATGGCAAATTATAGCGGCATGGATATTCGGGGTCGCTTTACTGCTTTTAGCAGCTTCGCTATGCGTATGTATCTGGGAAATAAACATTTCTGTTAAAGCGCTGGAAATACACCTGCAGGATCTAGGTTCTAAATAGAAGTTAAAACAGTACGTACTGTCAAATTTTCCCTTGAAATGTTTTGGTAGTTCAGAGAGAACATCTATCTTTGCACTCGCAATCGGGAAATCAACTATCCCAGAGCACTGAAAGTGAGAACTTTGACATGATGGCCCATTCGTCTATCGGTTAGGACGCAAGATTTTCATTCTTGAAAGAGGGGTTCGATTCCCCTATGGGCTACAATAAATAAAATTAAAAATTCAATAAAGAATAGCTAAGAAATGGCAAATCACAAGTCATCAATCAAAAGGATCAGACAAACTAACGCAAGACGTTTGCAGAACAGATATCATGCTAAAACAGCTAGAAATGCAATGCGTGTTTTACGTGCTACTGAAGACAAGAACGAAGCTCAAGTTTTGTTACCTAAGGTGTGCTCTATGTTGGATAAGCTTGCAAAGAAAAACGTTATTCACAAGAATAAGGCTAGCAACTTGAAATCCAAATTAACAAAGCACGTTAACAAGCTTGCATAAGGAATAATTGCGGCCCATTCGTCTATCGGTTAGGACGCAAGATTTTCATTCTTGAAAGAGGGGTTCGATTCCCCTATGGGCTACTTTAGAAGCGGTCGGATTAATTATAATCCGACCGCTTTGTCATGTCTGTTTGACACCCCTGTTTTTTTGCTATTTTCACACTACATTTACCTGCTAAGTCAATTATTTTCACTACATTTGTTAGCATTTTTAGAGATATAGAAATTTAGTGATTTAAAAGGATAGAAACTCATGAGTGAAGAAATGAAGAATACTTCCGGGGAATACTCTGCGGACAGTATTCAGGTACTTGAAGGGTTAGAAGCAGTACGAAAAAGACCTGCCATGTATATTGGCGATATCAGTGAAAAAGGTCTACATCACCTGGTATATGAAGTTGTCGACAACTCTATTGACGAAGCACTAGCCGGATTTTGTTCCCAGATCGACGTAGTTATAAACGAAGACAATTCTATCACAGTAACAGACGACGGCCGTGGTATTCCGGTAGATATTCATGAGAAAGAAGGCAAATCTGCCCTGGAAGTAGTATTAACCGTTCTGCATGCCGGAGGTAAATTTGACAAAGGTACTTACAAAGTATCCGGAGGTTTGCATGGTGTAGGTGTTTCCTGCGTGAATGCTCTTTCTACTTATCTGAAAGCCGAAGTTCGCCGTGACGGGAAAATACACATGCAGGAATTCTCTTGCGGTAAGCCGTTGCACGACGTTGAAGTGATCGGTACAGCCGATACGACCGGTACAACGATCTCATTCAAGCCGGACGGTAGTATTTTCACAATCCTGGAATACAAATACGATATCCTGGCTACCCGCTTGCGCGAACTAGCTTTCCTGAATGCAGGAATCAGCCTGACGCTGACCGACAAGCGTGTAACAAAGGAAGATGGCAGCTACAAATCAGAACTTTTCCGTTCGGAAGAAGGTCTGAAGGAATTCGTTCGTTACGTAGACCGCTCCAAAGAGTCCCTGATCCCGGACGTGATCCACATTGTAACGGAAAAGCAGGGTATCCCTGTTGAAGTAGCAATGACATACAACACTTCTTTCAACGAAAGCGTGTTCTCGTATGTAAATGATATCAACACAATTGAAGGAGGTACGCACCTGGCTGGTTTCCGCCGTGGTCTGACACGTACCCTGAAGAAATATGCTGAAGACTCAAAATTGCTGGAAAAAGCAAAAGTAGAGATCCAGGGAGATGACTTCCGTGAAGGTCTGACCGCTGTTATCTCTATCAAGGTGGCCGAACCGCAGTTTGAAGGACAGACAAAGACAAAGCTGGGTAACAGCGAAGTGACCGGTGCCGTAGACCAGGCCATCGGTGAAGCACTTTCGTATTATCTGGAAGAGCATCCGAAAGAAGCCAAGATCATCGTAGAAAAGGTTGTGCTGGCAGCACAGGCTCGTCAGGCTGCCCGTAAGGCACGCGAACTGGTGCAGCGCAAATCGCCGATGACCGGTGGTGGCCTACCCGGTAAGTTGGCCGACTGTTCTTCGAAAGACGCTTCCATTTGCGAGTTGTTCCTTGTCGAAGGGGACTCTGCAGGCGGTACGGCTAAACAGGGCCGCGACCGTGTGTTCCAGGCTATCCTTCCGCTTCGCGGTAAAATCCTGAACGTAGAGAAAGCGATGGATCATAAAATCTTCGAAAGTGAAGAAATTCAGAACATCTTCCGTGCTATGGGTGTTACTATAGGTACAGAGGAAGATCCGAAAGAGTTGAACCTGAGCAAGCTTCGTTACCACAAGGTGATCATCATGACCGATGCCGACGTGGACGGAAGCCACATTGCCACTTTGATCCTGACTTTCTTCTTCCGCAGAATGCGTGCACTGATCGATAACGGATATGTTTACCTGGCTACGCCTCCTCTTTACCTCTGTAAGAAAGGAAAAGTAGAAGAATACTGCTGGACAGAACAGCAACGTCAGGCATTTATCGACAGATATGCCGCAGGTAATGAAAATCAGATCCATACTCAGCGATACAAAGGTTTGGGAGAAATGAACGATCACCAGTTATGGGATACGACAATGAACCCTGACAACCGTACACTGAAACAGATTACTATCGATAGCGCAGCCGAGGCAGACCAGATATTCGCGATGTTAATGGGCGAAGAAGTAGGCCCGCGCCGTGAGTTTATCGAAGAGAATGCCACTTATGCCAATATCGACGCATAAGTTTCCGGTAATTGACAAGTAACCGTTTGTCGTTGCTTGCCTGTTATTTATTATTAATTGATAATTATTCATTCCTATGAATATGCAAGTCCGTCGTCCGAGTTTAGAAGCCTTATACAGGGAAGTTGACAACTTTACACCAAAGAAAGAAAAACTTCAACCTCCCCGCATAGGAATATCTTCAAACCGGAAAGACGGACTTTCCTGTATAGCCGAGACATACGTACAATCCGTACTGCAGGCCGGAGGTGCTCCGGTACTGATCCCGGTAATCACAGATATAGAGGCGCTTACAGCCATCGTATCCGGACTGGATGGATTACTGATGAGCGGCGGCGGCGATATGAATCCGCTTTATGTATCGGAAGAGCCGGTTCCCCAACTACAGGACGTGGATACTTTCCGCGATGAGTTCGACCTGATACTTCTTCGTTTGGCTACCAACCGCCAGTTACCGGTCATGGGTATTTGCCGTGGCCACCAGATCATCAATGTGGCATTCCGCGGTTCCGTTTATCAGGATATTTATTCACAACATGAAGGCAAGCTGATCAAACATAGCCAGACATTATCACGTGAATACGCTTCCCACTCCGTCCGGATCACCGATCCGACCTCCCGCCTGTTTGAGATTTTAAAGAAGGAAACAAATGTACTTGTCAACTCTTTCCATCACCAGGCAGTAAAAGAGGTTGCCCCCGAATTCAGGGAGACGGCTGTAGCCCCCGATGGTATCAACGAAGCTATGGAACATCCTGAAAAGGAAATATTCAGCGTTCAATGGCATCCGGAAGCAATGGCTTCCAACGGAGACGAATTAATGCTGGAGTTGTTCAAACATCATGTGGAAGCTGCCCGCCTGTTCAAAGAAGCCAAACGCATTCATCAGCGGAACGTAATACTCGATTCACATACGGATACCCCGATGATCTTCCCCGGCCAGTTCAATATCGGGGAGAAAGAAGGTGGCAAAGTAAATCTTCCGCTCATGGAAGAAGGTTTGGTCGATGCAGCCATCATGGTTGCCTATATTCCGCAAGGGAAACGGGACGATGCTTCATTGCACCAGGCTACGGATTTCGCCATAAACCGGTTGAATGAGATTCACCGCCAGATGGAGATAAACCGGGGCCGGATGAATATTGCCCATAGCCCACAGGAAGTGTGGGTAACGAAAGATGCCGGAAAGAAAGCGATCATGCTGGGTGTAGAAAACGGGTATGCCATAGGCAAAGACCTTAGTAACATTGCCCGCTTCAAGAAGCTTGGAGTCAGTTACATCACGCTCTGCCACAACGGTAGCAACGATATATGCGACTCTGCCCGCGGAGAAGCGGAATGGGGCGGCCTGAGTCCTTTCGGCAAAGAAGTGGTAGCGGAAATGAATCGGTTGGGTATTATGGTAGACGTATCGCATGCTGCCGAAAGCACATTTTACGATGCGCTGGAACTCAGCCAACTGCCGATCATCGCCTCCCACTCTTCCGCCCGTGCCTTGTGCAACCATCCGCGCAACCTGACCGACGATCAGTTGAAAGCGCTGGCAGCTAAACAAGGCGTCGTGCAAATCTGCCTGTACAAGGGCTTTATCAACGAAGATGCAGAAAAGGCTTCTCTTACCGACGCTGTCCGCCACATCAATCATATTGTAAACCTGATCGGGATCAACCATGTAGGCATCGGTTCCGATTTCGACGGCGATGGCGAGCTGATCGGCTGCCGAGCAAGCAACGAACTGATAAATATCACTGTAAGGCTTCTGAAAGAGGGATATAGTGAGAATGATATAGCAAAGATATGGGGAGGAAATCTGCTGCGGGTCATGTCGCGCGTGCAAACTGCCTATAATGGATAAATAGATAATCTAAACAGTAATGATGCATATTTTGTATATAACACTACTAGCCTGTTCACTTTTGGCATGCAGCCAGGCAAAGAATCAGCAACAGGAGAAAACGACAGTCAGCCAGGCCGTACCTGTTACAAGCACACCTTCTTTTAACGCCGACAGTGCTTACACATACGTAGAAAATCAGGTAAAGTTCGGCCCACGTGTTCCGAATTCCCAAGCACACAAAGCTTGCGGCAACTACCTGGCCTCCGAACTGAAACGCTTCGGTGCCAAAGTCTACGAACAGGAAGCGACTCTTACCGCATACGACAATACCAGACTGGAAGCAAAGAACATTATAGGTTCCTTCAATCCGGACAATAGTAAACGTATCTTACTCTTCGCCCATTGGGATTCGCGTCCTTATTCAGACCACGATCCCGACCCTGCGAACTACCGTAAACCGATCGACGGTGCCGACGACGGTGGTAGCGGCGTAGGTGCATTGCTCGAGATCTCCCGCCAGATCGGACAAAAAGATCCGGGAATAGGCGTCGACATCATCTTCTTCGATGCCGAAGATTATGGTACTCCCGAATTTGTGAACGATTACAAACCCGATACCTGGTGTCTGGGTACGCAGTTCTGGGCTAAGAACCCGCACGTTCCGAACTACCGGGCCGACTTCGGTATCCTGCTCGACATGGTAGGCGCCAAAAACGCTACCTTTTTTAAAGAACAACTCTCACTGAGTAAAGCAGGTAATATTGTAGAAATGGTTTGGAGCACAGCCCGCAACCTGGGATACGGCAAGTACTTTATCAATGCAACAGGCGGTGCCATTACCGACGACCACGAGTATGTGATCAAAGGCCGTAACATCCCTTGCATCGACATTATCAATTACGATCCGGAGAGCGATCACGGCTTCGGTTGGTACTGGCATACCCAGAAAGACAATATGGAGAATATCGACCGCGAAACCCTCAAAGCCGTAGGGCAAACGGTTCTGGAAGTAGTATATAACAGACAAAAGAAATAATAATACAACGATGACTATCAACGAACTTCAGGACAATGTTATTGAAGAGTTCTCAGCCTTCGACGACTGGATGGACAAGTATGCGTTGCTGATCGATTTAGGCAACTCCCTTCCCGCGCTGGAAGACAAGTATAAAACAGAAAGCAACCTGATCGAGGGATGCCAGAGCCGCGTATGGCTTCAGGCAGACTATGAGGACGGTAAGATTATATTCAAAGGTGAAAGCGATGCCGTAATAGTAAAAGGGATCGTATCGCTGCTGATCAATGTCCTGTCAGGCCACACACCACAGGAGATCCTGGATACCGACCTCTATTTTATCGAACAGATCGGCCTGAAAGAACATCTTTCGCCTACCCGTTCGAACGGGCTGGTTGCCATGGTTAAACAGATGCGTATGTATGCGCTGGCTTACAAGACAAAAGAAGAAGCAGGCAAATAATAACCGGTAAACGAACAGTTTCCGGCAAGAGACAAAAAAGGTATGCCACACCCGTGACATACCTTTTTCTTTTCAATCAAATCCCTTTATTTTATTTCTGTACCATAATATGGTCTGAAATCGTCATTAGACTTATAGATATAATAAGTCGTCGGATTTGTATACGGATTATTGTAATGGAAGATAGCCGGATTGGCATTCAGTTCCGCCTGGTTCCATCCCGGAGTCCATCCCACAAATACGCCGTCCATATCCAGACAATGCTGGTAACGTTCGCAGTTCGTACCGAAGTATGCACGATGAATACCCACTTCCAGACGCTTGGCATCGAAATAGTTGACACCCTCCCCCCAGAATTCCACGCCTTTCTGGAAGATATATTCATCCAGGAATGCATCGGCAGTAGTTGCTGTACAGGTATATGAAGGATTACGCGTTTTTACTATTGTTTCCAGAGCTGCCGCTGCTGCAGGAACACCGGAAGTATGAAGTGCCGCTTCCGCTTTCAGGAAATACATTTCTTCGATACGCATGATGGGATAATCGATAGCACCACCAATCGAATGTGTACGGTAATCGCCATTATGCGGACGGAACTTAATGTTTACATATACCCACGGCCACGACTGGAAGCCATAAGACGAGTTGATACGTGAACGGATCCATGACGGACTGCTGTTCAACTGATACTGATACTTGTCAGGGCCATATCCAGAATAGCTGTCTGTCCAATCGCTCTGAACCGAACTCGTACTCTCATCATTTACCGCCCATTTATTATTGATAAACTTACCGTCGGCATTTCTTTCCACCAGATAAGGTTCCCCCTCTTTCTGATTGGTCGATTCATAGAGGAAGTTAGGAGCCAACCACGATTTCTTACGAAAATCGTTATCGGACAGACGTTCGTACCACTTACGATCGAGCGAACGCCCTACACGCCAACCGTAAGAACTGAAATTGGTTTCAGTCCCGAAGATCATAGCGAAAGAGAACGACTGGTCGTTTCCTGTAGCCGCAGTCGTGTTGCCTTCTGAAATAGAAGTCGCCCACATCCACGAATTCTGGGAGTTACGGTTATTGAAGCCGTTCGTAGGATCCGTCCATTGCGCCTCCGTCAACGGTGTACAACCGGCAACAGAAATAGCCTTATCCGCATACTCACCGGATTTCTGCCAGTAAGAAGCTTCATCTTTGTAAGAAGCGGAAGTATTTACACGCGAAGCCAGGTTGGCATAAGCACGGGCATACAAACCATACACAACAGCCAGGTTCGGTTGAGTTTTATCCGTACGTGCATAACCGTCCAGATAAGTTTCCGCCTGTTGCAAGTCACTAAGGATCAAATCATAGGCGGCATCCACCGTTGCACGCGGATTATTCGATGCCTCTTCGCCGGTCGTTTTCTCCGTTACAATGGGTACCCCCAGATTGGTCAGGTCGTTTTCAGGACTCACATAGCTGAAACGGCTATCGGTAGGTTTCTTATATTCCATGATCTGAACCAGATCCAGATAATAAAGTGCCCGGTAAGCGTAACTGATCCCCAGATACCCCCTTTTGGAATCATCCAGATCATCCACATCGATCAGACCGATAATATCATTCACATTCTTAAGATAAGCATAGTAGAGATAAGAAGGATAAAGTCCGCGATTAGATCCCGTGGCACTTATCGCTCCATAACAGTAAGCCCCCATCGTATTATAACCGTTCGCGCCGGAGCAAACCAGCTGGGTCGTACTATGTTCGAGCATGGCACGCATGCTGGCATAAGAAATCATTTCAATCCCCCCGTCATCATTTATATATCCGCCCATCGAGGTATAAATGGAATTGACCATCCCCTGCAAGGCTGTTTCCGAGGCTTGTATCTGACTGTCCAACACATATTCTGTTGGTATTTTTTCTTCGATGCAACTGCTCAATCCCAGAAGAGCGACAGCAGCAAGAAATATCTTATATTTTTTCATGATGTTTTCCTTTTAATGATTAGAATGTCAATGAAATACCTCCCGAGATTGTACGTATCGGAGAATAAAGTTCCGAGTTGCTATATCCTTTCAGTGTATAGCGTGGGTCAAATCCCTGCCGTGCAGAGAGGTACAACAGATTTTCGCCAGAGAAGTAAACACGTATATTCTGTATGTTATACTTTTGTGTCAGGCTCGAAGGCAATGTGTATCCGAAGTTGATATTCTGAAGATTCACATAGCTTGCATTCGTAATGAAACGATCTGAACGTGAAGCCTGCGAATAAGTTTCAGAGAACATCAGGCGCGGAACACTGGTATTCGTATTTTCAGGAGTCCATGCGTTGAAAATATCCTTATGCCAGTTGGTAGAAGATGTTCCTCCGGTATGCATCAGCAGCTGATAGACATAGTCGTATGCTTTACCACCGATCTGGTAGTTCAGGTTGATTGAGAAATCGAAGTTACGGTATCTGAGCGTCGTACCCAAACCACCGGAGAACTTAGGCAGCGCGTCACCAATCAGATAATCGGTTGCCTGATTCACATCCTTGGTTGTTTCCTGTCCTGTCACATTGCCTGCATCGTCCAGAATATCTTTATAGAACAACGATTCTCCTGTGTCCGGATCAAGGCCGGCAAACTTCGGCAAGTACCAGGTATAAAGAGAAAGACCTTCTGCCACGAAATATTTGTATTTGGACACAAACGATTTATCCAGGTTGACATATCCGTCATGACCTTCCACCTTCGTTGTCTTAATCTTATCAGGCAAAGTCAACACCTTATTCTTCACATGCGTGATATTGAAGTTTATATCCCACTGGAAATCTTTGTTACGTATCGGCGTAGCCTGTAAAACCAGTTCAAGACCCGAGTTACGCATATCTCCCAGGTTGATATAATAACTGGTGTAACCGATTGAAGGAGGCGTGTTAAGGGAGAACAGCATATCACTCGTTTTGCGGTAGAAATAATCTACGCTACCACCCAGGCGTCCCTGGAACAGATCGAATTCCAAACCCACATTCCAGTTCGTATTGGTTTCCCAGGTAATATCACTGGCACCTTTCTGCCGCCACTGATAAGCCGCTTCATTATCATTGTTGACAATAGTATAAGAGTCGGCATACAAAACATCACCGATATACGAACCGATATTATCGTTACCCTGCGAACCGACAGAAGCTTTCAGTTTCATGCTATTCGCCCAGGGGATATTATAGAACTGCTCCTTTGAGATAAGCCATGCACCGCCTACCGACCAGAAGTTACCCCAACGGTTATCTTTCGAGAAGTTGGAAGAAGCGTCACGACGGTAAGATACCGAACCGAAATACTTCGCATCATAATTATACATCGCACGGAAGAAATAACCTTCGTTGTTGTAAGACCGGGAGTAAGAAGTCGGATTATTGTCCAGGTTCAGAACAGTAGCCAACTCACGCGTACCGTCTATTCCGAAGTTATAACCGGAAGCTTTCAGGTACTCATATTTGTAATCATAATATTCATGCCCAAGCAGTGCACTTACGTCATGTTTACCAAACTGCTTATTGTAATTCAACAGCTGCTGGGTATTGTAAGTAAATGTACGCAGAGATCTTTTTTCGAGCGAACCGTTGTCGGACGAGTCTGTATAGTAATCAACAAAAGGACTTTTTGCATACGTATAACGCCGATCGTAATCATAAGCATTGGCATTGAAGGTGAATGTCAGGTCTTTCGTCAGGTTAATATCGGCATAACCACTGGCAATAAATGAGTTACCGGTTGTTTCATCCGTTCTGTATTTATTCGTAAAGATACCGTTACCACCTACACCTCCTCCGCGGTTCAAATCATAATTTTTGGCAAAGTCATACATTTTCTCTCCCCACTGGTCGACCATGATGTTTTTATTGGCATCACGGAAATAAACCGGATAGATAGGAGCCTGTGTCTTGATCATACTCCAGATAGTTCCGGTACCGATAGTTCCTTCATAAGTCTGGCTGTAATCGTACTTTGAATAGTTGAAGTTTGCACCGACTTTCAACCATGTCTTTGCCTGGTAATCGAGCTTTGCACGGGCAGTCAGACGCTTCACGGCCGATCCTTCCTGAATGCCATCCTGATCCAGGTAACCCACTGAGGTATAGTAGTTGATACGGTCGGATGCTCCGGATATAGACACATTGTATTCCTGACGGAAACCGTTCTGCAATCCTTCTTCTTCCCAATCGTCGGCCTGCAGCCAGAATTGTCTGTCATTATATTTATAGAGGGTTCCCATAGTTGCATTCGGATTCATCACACCTCCCTGCTGGATAAAATCCTGTCCGTCGGGAACTGAATAAACCATATAACCAGGGCCTACACCACTCGACGAACTAGTCAGATGACGATTAGCCTGTGCATGCGCATCGGTAGACGACAAACCTCCTCCGCTTTCCGTTGTATAATAGTTATACAGCATCTTATAATAAGTTTCATAGAACTCCTGTGCGTTGGTCGACTTATAGTTCTGCAAACCGTTACTGTTGACACCCCATTTAGCATCGACGCTTACTTTTGCGTCTCCGCTCTTACCTTTCTTCGTCGTAATCATAATCACCCCGTTAGCACCGCGGGCACCATACAAGGCATTGGATGCAGCATCTTTCAATACGGTCATCGACTCGATATCATTGGAGTTGATCAGGTTCAAGTCCCCATCGAAAGGCATCCCGTCGACAACGATCAGAGGTTCAGTATCCGAAGAAATAGAACCGAAACCACGGATGGTAATGGAAGGCGAACTACCCGGCTGTGAGGAAGTGTTGCTCAACTGCACACCGGCAACACGTCCGGCCAATGCACTGGCGGGGTTAACAACCTGTGCTTTAAGAAGATCATCCGCTTTTAAGATACCGGCTGAACCGGTAAACGCTTCTTTAGTTGTCTTACCGAAAGCCACTACTACCACTTCGTCGAGTGCCTGGCTGTCTTCCTGCAATACGATCTGGAGATTATTCCGGTTTCCCGGTTTGATTGTCTGGGTAACAAAACCCACATAAGAGATTTGTAGCGAAGCGTTAGATGGAACAGACAATTCAAACCGACCGTCGACATCCGTCATAATACCGTTAGTAGTCCCCGTTTCAACAACGCTGGCACCAATTACCGGATCACCATTCTCATCTTTTACAATACCTGTTACCCTACGGGCATTCTGAGTTGTGGATGCGGACTCTTGTACCGCTACTGCAGAATGTTCAATGCTTGCACTCAATTCTGTCGTTGCCTGCTTTGCAAAGATATTACTCTCAGCCATCGAAGGCAAACTAAGACAAAATAAAGCCATAGGCACAAAAATGACTTTCTTTGTGTAATTCATAACATAATTAATTAGTGATTAGAACTCATAAAAATCAAAAACGAAAGAAAATGGCGCATGTGCATAGTCTTGGCGCACATAGCCGATGGACATAATTTCCTCCTTTTAGTGTTTGTCGTCATAATTCAAAATTAACGGTTTTTACTTAATACAACTACAGCAGCCATTTTTCATGGCCTGTCAGAAAAGGCAATCTATCAAATCAGACTACCGAGATCTTCATCTCCTTTAAATATCTTCTACTCAATTCATTAGTGAGAATATTATTTTGCAACAGTTCACATAGAACTATAGCGAAATAATACGCTACAAATATAGTAATTTTCATAAAAACAGCATACATTACGGTGAAAAATAAATAAAAAAAACATATTGTAGCTAATTTATGTATTAAATCAACGCCTTTCAGCCATTAATAACCGGAGTTCTATGTGAACTAAGTCTATCCCCATATCCCCCTAGATATTTACCATGAATATATAGGTTTTTTTCATCGAAGTACTTACTTTTTGTTTCCGAGACGCCCATTTTTGCCAGTTTCACACCCCCATCCCGACGATGCTCACACCCGGGTGTCAGGGTGGTTGAGACCCGGGCATCAAGCGGTATTTATAACTATATCTTTGATAATTAGCAATATACTTTGCGAAAAAAGATAGGTATGTATTTGATTTCAGGACAAGACAGTTGACAGTTAGTGATAGATGAGTGATAGTTAAGTGATAGTTGAAAACAGCAACTATCACTACCACAAGCGTTGATTATAGGGACATTAAACAGGGGCGTGATAGTAGTGATAGTTATTTTTCAAATACTTAGTACAGCAAGATATGAATAAGTTTACGCATTCCTCTTTGCAATCATATGGATACGCCATGCCATATCCCTATCCGAGTCGGAGCTTAAGATTTTATAAAACAGTTTCATAGCTTCGGCTTCCTTATCGTTCAGCATACCGCTGTTTATCCAGTCACCCAGACAAATACACGCAGTTCTTTACTATCACAAACTCCTGAAAAAGAGAGATCATAACACTCATAATAACTGGTTGTTCCTTTCAACTCGATATATCCTTGTCCGGGTTCGACAACAGCCTCAAACTCTACCGGCTCGTCAGTGGGATAAACACCTGACAACCTGACTTGCATAAACTTCCCATCCGTACTGACCGACACGAGTTCTACCTGAGCACCCGGCATCTTATTCTGATTAAGCGTCAACGACAATTTATCTTCAGAATAACTTCCACAAAAATTCTGAGGATCGACAAACTCGTCTTCATCGTCTTTATCACTGCAAGACGAAAGAAGATTCAAAAACACTGTTCCCAGCAACAGAAGAAACAGCGGAAACAAAGCGATATTAATACTAGTCTTTTTCATACCTTGATCAGATTAAACGATAGACTACAAATATATCGAAATAAACAGGAAAAAGACAAAGGGAAGCCGTTTATTTCAGAAGTCCAACGTTAATTGTTCAGGGAGTAAAGTAAATGTTTTACGGTGATAGGGAGTGATGCCGACAGCGCGGATAGCTTCACGGTGGGCTTTAGTAGGATAGCCCTTGTTTTCAGTCCAATGGTAATCGGGGTATTCTTTGGCCAACTCGTCCATATAGTCGTCACGATAAGTTTTAGCCAGAATAGAGGCGGCTGCGATACTCAGATATTTACCATCACCTTTTACTACAGTTGTGTGGGCAATGTCGGGGTATGGAGTAAAACGGTTTCCGTCGATCAGCAGATGTTCGGGCTTTACTGCCAGTTGGTCGATAGCCCGGTGCATGGCCAGGAAAGAAGCTTTCAGTATATTTATCTTGTCTATTTCTTCGGGGGTGACAATACCGACTGCCCAGGCAATGGCTTCACGCTCGATGACCGGACGCAAAGCATAGCGCTTCTTCTCGCTCAGTTGCTTACTGTCGTTCAGATCATCATTCTTAAAATCGGGTGGAAGGATCACTGCCGCAGCAAAAACAGATCCGGCCAGACATCCGCGTCCCGCCTCATCACATCCGGCTTCTATCCGGTTGGGTTCTAAATAAGGTAACAGCATACAAGTTAGATTAATTTGTTACTTTCTTGTTTCTCAGCATCCAGGGCCGTAACACAAAATAGGCGAACAAGGTAGCCAGCACTACTCCGGTCGAGTTGGCCAGAAAGTCGAACCAGTCGCCTCCCCGGTAAGTGGTGCAATATTCCTGAAGTAATTCGATCGCTCCTCCCATCAAGATCGGACAAAGTACGGCTCCTATCCAGGCATGCCACATCACCTCGTCATACTTCCGGTGGTTGCGAAGAAACTCGATCCATAGCATTCCCGATACCCCGCCGTACATGCAGAGGTGTACCAGCTTGTCCATATTCGGGATCTGCGTTATCTCCATCGTCGGCGGTTTGAAAAACGACAGGTAAATGACTATTGCGATGACAGTTAAAGATATCGGATATTTCTTCAGGTAATATAACATAAACTACTTATTAAAACATTTTTCTTACACGCTCTATCCCGGCGGCAAAAGTATCAATTTCTTCTTTCGTGTTATAGAATGAGAAGGAAGCGCGAACCGTCCCTTCAATGCCTAACGCCTGCATCAGCGGCTGTGCACAATGATGTCCGGTGCGGACAGCTATTCCCAGACGATCCAGTAACATTCCCATATCATAATGATGGATATTTCCGACCAGGAAGGATAGAACCGCCCCTTTGTGAGCCGCCTGCCCGAAAATACGCATTCCTTCGATCGCATTCAGCTTCTCCGTTGCATAGCGCAATAATTCATCCTCGTAAGCGGCTATATTCTCCATCCCCAGATGATTGACGTACCGCAACGCTTCTGCCAGCGCCGTACTGCCGATATAATCGGGCGTACCTGCTTCAAACTTGAAAGGCAGTTCATTGAAGGTCGTCTTTTCAAAAGAAACGGTCGAAATCATTTCACCGCCTCCCTGGTAAGGGGGAAGCTTATCCAGCCATTCTTCCTTTCCATACAAAACACCGATACCGGTCGGCCCATATACCTTATGTCCGGAGAACACGTAGAACTCGGCATCCAGATCCTGTACATCCACAGCGAGGTGGGGAACAGCCTGCGCTCCGTCGATCAACACCGGCACATCGTGCTTATGCGCTTCTTCGATCATCTCTTTCACCGGGTTAATAGTTCCGAGCACATTGGATACGTGGGTTACGGAAACCAGACGGGTACGCTCGGAAAATAACTCGCGGAACTTATCCATCTCGAGTTCTCCCTTTTCATTCATCGGGATCACTTTCAAGGCAATCCCTTTCTTTGCCGCCTGTATCTGCCAGGGAACGATATTGGAATGATGCTCCATGACCGAGAGGATCACTTCATCGCCTGCCGACATACATTCGTCGGTAAAGCTGGAAGCTATCAGGTTGATCGCTTCGGTCGTGCCGCGTGTAAAAATAATCTCGTTAGAGGAGCAGGCATTCAGAAACGACTGTACGGTTTTGCGTGCCTCTTCGTGTGCTTCCGTAGCGGCCTGGCTCAGGAAATGAACACCACGATGGATATTGGCATTTACATTATAATAACCGCTTTCAATCTTTTCCACCACCTGGCGGGGCTTCTGCGTCGTAGCACCATTATCGAAATAGATGAGCGGCTTACCGTATATCTTATGTTCCAGAATAGGAAAATCTTTCCGGATAGATTGTATATCTAACATAGCTCGTGTATCTTTAGTCTTATAACAAACGCCAAAGATACGATGTTTATTTTAACAACGGCGAGATATTCATTTATACAGATATAAGAATATAAAAAAAGCCTTTCATTCTCACGAAAGGCTTTTCCATTCCCTCAATACTAGTTACTCTACATCTTCTGCTATCGGAGTTTCTTTGAACGCCAACAACGGGAAGAAAATAAACGGTAATAAAAGCAGACCTACAGCAAATTCGTTGCTACCCTTTCCGTACTTAGCCGCGATATCACGGTACAGCAGGAAACACAAATAAATGTTGTAAATCGGAATCAGGAAAAACCAGAACTTAACAGGTTCCCACTTAGCGATACGCAACATTACAATGATGTTGTAGAACGGAATGATACAAGCCCACCCTTTCTGGCCGAAAGTTTCAAAAACCTTCCACATACTAACGATCATCAGTATGGATAAAGCCAGTTGAATAATTGATCCAATCATTACAGTTAGATTTTAGATATTTAAATATTATTTACAAGACAAAGGTAAACTTTTTATACCGATATCTTGTTACAATTTTAAAGAAAAAACGACTAACAATTTCACGCAGAGACCAATTATCATAATTATCAACAGAAAATACTCCGAAATTATTTCTTCTGATAAAAACGTACCCAGTCAATTTCCATTTCCACGGGCAGATCAGCAGGTTCTACGGCTCCTACCCAACTACCTCCCAACTGCATATCCAACAGAAGATAGAACTGCCCTTCGCTGAAGGGGTATTGTCCTTCCTTGTCTGTTTCAATACGCGGATAGGTAAACGTATGGTTGTCGTTTATGAAGAAAACAAGGCTGTCGGGATACATTTCAACGGTATAGGTGTTGAAATCATCACGGTTTATCAGGCCTATACCGCCTTGCTTCGGGTTGTCTTTGATGCCCAGATTGAAGGTATAGTTTGAATGGACGGTCTGATAGGCGATGCTATCGTTATTCAGGCGTTCCATAATATCGATCTCCCCTCCGTTCGGCCATTTACCATCCTGAGGCAGCAGCCAGAAAGCAGGCCATGCACCGGTTGCCCCGTTCAGTTTGGCATGGATTTCCAGACGGCCGTTATTAAAGCCGACTTTATCTTTTGTATAGACTCCCCCGGTAATGAAAGGAGCCGTATCAGTCCGCAGGCTGTAATTGACCAGTCCGCGCAGGATCAGTTTTCCGTCCCGCATGGCATAACAGGAATCGAAGTCGGACATGTAGTTATTCCAGTCGGAACCTCCGCGGGGTATCTTACTCCAGGAAGCCGGATCGAAACTATCCGCCTGATTAAAATTATCTTCCCAAACCAGTGTCCATTCTTTGGGTTGCTGTGCACAAGAGAATACACACATTACACTGAAGCATACTAAAAACCAAGATAAACCTTTCTTCATAATCCATTAAATTTATTGTTCGGGATAAAGGTATTCATTTTAACGGTTTTCGCCAAACTCAGTTTGCTGACGTTCCACCTCTTTTAGCTTCAGGGCATTCAACTCTTTCTTTAAACGCTCCACTTCACGTTCTGCTGATGATTTGACCGTTGCAGCCTGGCCGTTTCCAACAGAAGAAGCTGGGATCAGAGCGGCCTCCGAAGGATTATAGATCAACGGGAAAGCTGTTGCCTGGCTGTCAAACTCCAGTTCTGCACTTAACGGCATCTGCGAGCCTTCAAACAGGACACTAGCGGTTACTTTGATCTTACCCGGTTTCAAGGTAGACTGCACCAGGACAGGGGCGGTTCCCCACTTCACCGGAGCCGGATTTGCCATTACATCCGAACCTCCCAACAGACGACCTTCACCTTCTACGTTGAATTTGATGAAATAGTTATTCAGACGTTTGATGTTGCCCTGCTTATCGGCTACGGCGGCAACTACGGTAACGAAATCGGAACCGTTGGCTTCGAGGTTCGTTCCCTCGTTATCCACCCATAACAAAAGTTTTTCGGGACGGCGAGCCGGGGTGACCTTATGCGTGGCTACCACTTTTCCGTCTATCAGGCCTTCGGCCAGCAAGTAAACATCATCCTGCTTTCTATCTCTTGAAAGTGCTTTATCCACCATAAAATCATACATACCCGGGAAAGTGATTATCGGTGAAGGCATTCCTTTCCGGTTCTTATCCTTTTTATAAGTGGCAGTCTTTCCGTCTTTATTGAAGGTCAGGCGCACTTCATCGCAATTGGAATAAACCACTACATCCTTGCCGGAGAAAGGAGTCATTTCATTGGCGATAAATACCATCGGCCCTGTCTCGGCTATCCCATCACTTTTAACCGGCGGACGCTGTGCCATGAACATATAATAAGAGAACTTAGGCTGACGGAACACATCCATGATTCCTCCATAGAATGGGTCGGGATGGTAACCGCGCTGATGATCGAACGAATGCCACAGGCAGCCGCCTACATGCTGGCGGGAAGTCTGGAACAAAGCGTCATAACTGGTATACGGATAAGATGGGGAAGCGTAATGCTGCGCCTGTATCAACATGGCCTGTTCACCCCAGTTACGGGCTACGCGGCTGGGTGAGTTATGCGAATTCCAGTCGTCTACGTTGTCTCCCCATTCGCGGGTGAAGTATGTCTTGGTATCGTCCGCATGCTTCAGCGCCCATTCCGGGTCTGCATTCTGCGGATGGGCGAAAAGAACCGGGAAGACTTCATGTCCACGGGCTTCGCTGTCGCTGCCGCAATAGCAGGAAGGATACGGATATTCGGCATGTACGATATCGTTGGTGTTCTTGGCAAAGTCGGCCGGATACCAGGTCTCGTTCAGGATTGGCTCCCAAAGCCATACCGAAGGATGGTTACGGTCGCGACGTACCAGGTGACGGATATCGCTGTATACCCGCTGGGCGAATTCGGGAGCGTCGTTCCAGAACTGCCAGCCCGGTGTATTGACGATCACGAACAAACCCAGTTCGTCGCAAGCATCCATAAAAGCCGGATCTTGCGGACAGTGGGCGTTGCGGATCACTTCCATACCGACGTCTTTCAACTTTTTGGCATCGCGCCAGTGGACGCTGTTCGCTACGGCATTACCTACCACGGCAAAGTCCTGATGGCGGTTAGCGCCGATCAACGGCTTGTCATAGGGCTTACCGTTCAGCCAAAAACCTTCTTTTCCTTTGAACTCGATGCTCCGGATACCGATACGGCGGCGGTAACCGTCGATCACATTGCCCTGTTCGTCACGGATGCGTACAAGCAGATTATATAATGTAGGGGAAGACGGGCTCCACAGCAAGGGATCTTTCACCAGCAGTTTATCCGAACTGCTTACAGACTTGCCCGGTTTCACCCGTATCTTGGTGTTCAGAAAAGCCACTTGTTTCCCGTCGGGTTGCTGCAACTCATACTCCACTATTCCGGTAAACGATTTCTTTGTTTCATTGCGCACCTGTATCTTCAGAAGCACGTCTGCCGAAGCATCCGACACGTTGTCGTAAGCAACAAAGAGTCCGCCTCCGGCCACTTCATCCGCATAATTCGGATCGGTGATAAAAATATTGTTATGGGCGATCAGCCAGCAGTCGCGATAGATACCTCCGAAATAGGTATAATCGAGTACGTCCTGCGCTTTGCCCGGGGGATAGGAAGGATCGTCGCTATTATCGGCCCATACTGCGATTACATTGTCGCCGTTCCAGTCCAACACATCCGTTACATCCACTACGACAGGCAGGTAGCCTCCGAAATGTTCCGTCAACTGCTTGCCGTTGACAAACACTTTGCTCTTTCCCATGATCGCTTCGAAATGCAGGAAGAGTTTCTTTCCTTTCAAGGCTGCATCGGGAGTGAAATGCTTGCGGTACCACGCTTCCCCCTGGTAATTGATACAACCACTGGCTTCGGTGGGCAGGTATTCGATGCCGTTCGGCAAGGAAACGACCGTCCAGTCTTTGTCGTTAAAGTCTTTTGCATCGGCTCCCGGTGCGGCTCCTTTATAGAGACGCCAGGCCGGGTTCATGGAAAACACTTCACGCCCGGAATGATCCATTCGGAAGAAACCGGCTGTTGAAAACTCCGGCTGATGTGCCGCCCACAAAGGGAAGCAGAGCAGACAGATAAAAAGAGTTACTATTATTTTCTTCATGGTTTATTAATTTATGATGTTGTTTATTCAATTATTACGACAACCGTAACTGTATTGTTACGATGACCGTAACTTACCGTTTACGAAGACCGTAACAGCTCGTTTACGATGGCCGTAACCGTGTTGTTATGACGATCGTAAATCCTTTCTTATTCTTTTATCCATTGAAGCACCTTCTTCACCATCGGGATCTCGTACAGATAGAGCCAGTCGCTATTGTCTGTTTTTGAGGCCAGATGATTATGATGGTTCATATCAGCGATAAATCCTTCCGGTTGCTGCATGAAACGGGTTTCCGAATAAACAGACTCCAGGTTCTTGCGCATCACCTTAAAATAATCGCATACTTCCCGTACCTTCACCTGTGCCGCCCGGCGACCGGCTTCATCCTTTGCCGTATCGTATTCGTTCAATGCCAGGATAAGACGTACCGGATAGTTCTGCAGGTTGTTCGTCTGCTCGTAGACCTTCAGGGTATAACGGTTGCGCAAGGCATTCCGTTCAGCCGCCAAGACGCCTTCACGGATCGTCTGATAACGTTTCGCCTCTTCTTTCGCCTTGTCGATCTTCTCCTTATAGGTTTCGCTCCAGGCACCCGGATGTTCTTTATCCGGCAGACCGATCAAGGTAAAAGCGGTTGCTCCCCAGGCGGGATTACGACGTCCTGACGATACCAGCGCATCATCGAAGAAAAAGATTGCCTTTTCCAGTTCATCCAGGAAAACCATCCGGTTCTCTTCGGGGCGGAATCCGTACTCACGCTGGGCATGTACTTTCTTAAAGGTCGCGACATCACGTGCCGTCGGGTTCCAGCCGAACTCCCCTTGTGCGATATATCCGCGCCAGACTGTTTCCAGATGGGGTGAACCGTCGTCCCAGGCTGTTGCCAGAATCCCTTCCAGATGATTTTCGGCCACCAACCGGCTGAAGCCCCTCACATATTCCGACCGGGTATCCTTGCGGGGAAGGAAAGGGGAATCGCCGGCCGATGCAGCTGTCGCCCCCATCACTTTCAGCCCTTTGTCGCTATACCATTTCAAGAGCCGCTGATGGGCGGGAGACGTGGCATCCTCATATTTCCAACGCATATACACACATTCTTTCGGGAAAAGGTCGATGGCTTTATCCAGCTTATCGGTATTCCAAACCTTTGCCACTTCTTCTTCCGGCTTGTCGCTCAATGCGAGTTCCCAGATACCGGCATATTTAAGCGGCATATCATCCCAGAAGATAGGGGTACGGCCATGATCGACTGCGAACTGACAAACTTTCTTCAACCAGATCATCTGAAGTTCAAAAGCAGACTTGCCGGTTGCCTTACAACGGTCGTCGATACCGATCGCGGTAATCTCGTCTCCCCCTACATGCAGATATTTGCCATAAGGCATGGCTTCCAGGGCATCCAGGTATAAGTCGAACTGTACCTCATAGGTGCGGGGATCGGAAGGGCAGAACTCCCAGTCGCTGGCAGGGTTCTCCCTCAACTCCCAATGGTGTTTCAGGATAAATCCGGCATGTCCCAGACCTTGCACTAGCGGGCTGATCTCCACATTCCGCTCTTTCGCATACCGGCATAATGCCTGCATCTCCTGTTTGCTGATCGCATTCGGAGCCCCGGCTTCGGGACGGCGGGTGAAACGCAGTTTGTCTTCCAGTTCCCAGATGATGGCATTTATTTTATAACGGGCCAGTTTATCCACCATCCGGTAATAGTAATCCATCCGGTCGAGATGATGCTTGGTATCCAGATGGACGGCACGGTAGGCGATCGCCGGATAATCCGTTATTTTCATCGGCGGTATCTCCTTCTTAAAGTCGCGGCTGTCTTCGAGTAATTGCTCCAGCGTCTGGCAACCATAGAAAAGGCCTGCCTCATCACGGGAAGTGATAGTAACTCCTTTGCCTGTTATTTCAAGCAGGTACCCTTCCGGAGAGTCCGGCACACCGGTTTGCGACAACCGGAAATGAATACCTTTACCAGCCCGTTCACTCTGAGGTAATCCGTTTGTGATAGCTCCCAGCACAGGGATCGGAGCTTCTCCGTCGGCTACCACATACGACAGTTCCCCGTAATCCAACCCTTTGCCAGCCTGAATCTCGACCGACTGGGGCTGGGGTAAAAGTTGAAACGTCTTATCCAGGTTACGGGCCAGCAAGCTGCCCGTAACCAATAACATCGATAGGAATAAGGCAGTTTTCATTGTCTTCCGAAATTAAATAATGGGGACTCCGTACGCGCTCCATCCAACAATACTTCCAGTTCCTTCACTTTCTCCGGATTTTGCTGAGCCAGATTATGGTCTTCATGGATATCGTTACTCAGATCGTATAATTCCAGAATCGTCTCGCCTACGATCGGCTGACGGATCAATTTCCAGTTACCGCTGCGTAAAGCTTCACGGCCATTCAGTTCATGAAATTCCCAATACAAGTAATCGTGTTGCTTCTGCCCTTCTTTAGAATACAAAGTGGGTAAGAAAGAGATTCCATCCCCTTGCTCAGGTAAAGTAACACCGGTCAATTCAGCCAACGTAGGCATCACATCCCAGAAAGCACTGATATGATCCGTCTTAACACCGGCCTTGATCTTATCCGGGCACCAGGCAACCATCGGAACACGGATACCGCCTTCGTAAACATCCCGCTTGATACCTTTCAGCGGCCCGTAGCTCTTGAAATAATCAGGGTTAGCTCCACCTTCCCGGTGAGGGCCGTTGTCGCTGGTAAAAATAACGATCGTATTCTTATCCAATCCCAGTTCTTTCAATTCTGCCATTACATCGCCGACATATTTATCCAGTCTCGATACCATAGCGGCAAAAGAGGCATAAGGCTTTTCAGACGGATGATATCCCATCTTGCCGTCGTAAGGGACTTCCTCAAAAGCATTTTCATACTGCTGATAGATAGAGTCGTGCGGCAGATTCAACTCAGCATGGGGCAACGTATAAGTCAGCATGGCATAGAAAGGTTTATCTTTATTGTCGCGGATAAACTTCAAGGCCTGTTCATGGATCAGATCCTGCGAATAGACCTTACGCCCTTCCTTATCGTTTTCATGTAAAAAGACAGTATCGTTATTATGCCACAAATGATCGGGATAATAACTATGTGCCTGACGCTGGCAATTATATCCGAAAAACTCATCGAAGCCCATCGTAGAAGGAACAGAGGAAGACCCCGGATACCCCAATCCCCATTTACCGAAGATACCGGTGGTATATCCGGCCGATTTCATCAGTTTACCCAGGGTATAGGTATCGGCACTCATCGGTTGCTGCCCTTCCGGTTTGATCTCTTTGTTTCCGCGTATCTGGGAATGTCCGGTATGCAGTCCGGTCATCAACGAACAGCGTGACGGGGCACTGACCGTACATCCCGCATAATGCTGGGTGAACAACATACCTTCCTGCGCCATCTTATCGATATTGGGCGTATGGATTTTCGTCTGTCCGTAACAGCCGATATCGCCATATCCCAGGTCGTCGGCTAGAATGTAGATCACATTCATCGGAACTTCTTTCTTCGGAGCTTCACTTTTGCAGGCGGACATTCCGGCTAACAGAGTTCCGCCCAAGCATAATACAAGTTGTGTTTTCATATCTATTTTATATCTAATGTTATTTTCTTTTCTTTCAATTTATCCGACCGGACGGTTATCACAGCCGTACCCGGTGTATCGGTTGCCAGAAGCAGCAAGACACATTTTCCTCTGAAAGCACGGCAACGGGGCTGCTTGTAAGGAAACATATCCACCGGATCGCCATTGTCCACACCTAACAGACAGATAGAACCTTCCAACTCAAAAGAGAGTTCTTCGGATGCATACGGACATAAAACGCCATCCTTGTCGACAACACCTAATTCCAGCCGGGCAACATCGCCGGTGCCAGCCCTTAACACGGATTTATTTGCCGAAAAAGCGACAGTATAAGGAGAAGAAGCCGTCTGCTGCAAATCCGTTGCAACAATCTTATCTCCAACTTTTGCCCTAGCTTCTATCCTACCGGCTTTATACGGGACTTTCCACACTAACTGTTCCCCCTCATAAGGTTGCGTTCCCAAAGATACACCATTTAATAGTAATTCGACGGAATCGCAGTTAGTATATACAACAACCGGTACTATTTGTCCTTCCTTTCCGGTATGAGTCCAATGCGGCAGCAAGTGCACCATCGGCTTGTCGCTCCATAAACTCTGATACAGGAAGTAAGCATCTTTCGGCATGGCCGCTACATCTATGATCCCAAAGTTGCCGCACCGTTGCGGCCATTCCGCCTCTCCCAGATAATCGAAGCTGCCCCAACGGAATTCTCCCATCAGCCAGGGGAATGAACAAGTTCTTTGCCAGGACTTCCGGATACTGATACGAACCGAAGCATTATCATACGAAGACTGGTAATAAGGATTCGCTGCTTCCTCCGGGAAAAATTCCTCGTCGGTCAGATCAGGGATCGGATAAACCCGTTTCTCAAACTGATCCCATTTCACCGGATCACCCTGTTCCCAGGGAGCAGGAAAGTCTCTCCTTCGCCATTGTGTCTTTGTCCGGTAAACGCCACGGGTCTGATAGGTATGAGGTACCTCTGTCGCCACGGCACATACGGACGGAAAGTTTTTCCGGAACTTTTCAAATTCCCCCACTTCTTCCCCGTTCCCGTTAAACCCGACAATATCGAGACTTCCGAAATTCTTCTTGTAATCGACAGACATGCCACGGGTAGGATCGGCACCGCCCTGCGTTACCGGACGAGTATCCAGAGAATGGAACAAGTCGACCAGGCCACGCTGAATTTCCGGAGAAGCATGATTCACTTCATTGCCGATGCTCCACATAATCACAGAAGGATGATTCCGATCGCGTTTAATGAAAGCAGTCATATCCTTTTCCCACCATTCCTCAAAGTAATTGCCATAATCGTCGGCTGCTTTCGGCGTGTTCCATCCGTCCAGTCCTTCATTCAGCACCATCAACCCCATCGTATCGCACATGGTATAAAATTCCGGAGAGAAAGGGTTATGAGCCGTACGGATTGCATTGCATCCCATCTCTTTTAAGAGCTTCAGACGGTAATACAAAACATCTTCAGGTACAGCCGCTCCAACAGCACCAGCGGTATGATGATCGCAAACGCCCTTCAGCTTGACTACCTTTCCATTCAGCTTAAAGCCAAACTCCGGACTGAACGCCAACGAACGGAAACCAACCGGTTGCCGAACCTCATCCACCACCGTTTCCCCTTTCTTCAACTGGCAAACCAATGTATAAACGAACGGATTATCCGGCGACCAACGTTCGGGATCGACCACTTCCATCTCTACTTTATCTCCGGAAACAACATTTCCAGTCCCGGAACTCCGGGCCACGGTTTGTCCGCTCTTATCCAGTAAACAGGATACTACCTGCACCATTTCTTCTGCCGGATTTACAATCGATACGTCGACCGAACAAACAGCCTTATCCGGCAAAAAGGTATCTACATTAAAATAAACACCGGAATAACCGATATGCACCGGAGAGGATACATGCAGATATACATGCCTGTAAATACCAGAACCGGTGTACCAGCGTCCGGTAAGAGGTTTGGACTGGTCGACTTTAACGGCAATACAATTATCGCCGGTTTTCAGATAAGGAGTCAGATCATATTCAAAACCGATATACCCGTTAGGACGTTTCCCCAGCGAATGCCCGTTTATCCAAACCTCGCTGTTCAAATAAATACCGTCGAACTGAATACGGACTTTCTTGCCGTTCCAATCCGGATCATAAGAAAATGTTTTCCGATACCATCCTATTCCTGCCGGAAGAAAACCGCTTTGCCAGTCTGTACCGTTGGCTGTTTGCTCATAAGCACCTTCTATGCTCCAGTCGTGAGGTAAATCGAGCGCACGCCAGTCAGAGTCATTATAACCGGGCTGTATGGCTTCCTGCCCCTTGTCACCCAGATAGAATTTCCATCTACTGTCAAAACGCAACACCTCCGCTGCTTCTGCATTAGAGATATAACAAAACAGAAAAAGCAGTAGCCATTTATAGTTTAACTTTCGTGTATATTTCATTGATCTACCTTTTAAAAACGGAATTTAGGATTCTCCGGAGTCTCATGCGAAATATCCATATAATGTTGCAGTTTCTCTACGATATCCGGATGTTCGGATGCCATGTCATGCAGTTCCTGCAAATCACTGTCCAGATCATATAGTTCCATGACCGTATTCCCTTTTCTGATATCGGAAATGATCCCTTTCCACTTACCCCAGCGGACAGCCTTCAAACCTATTTGAGCATCGGGATATTCCCAATACAGGTATTCATGTTCTTTCTGTTTTGCCTTTTCTCCTTTCAAGGTAGGAAGGAAGCTGATACCGTCTGTCGGCGGACAAGCTATACCTGCGATATCTGCCAGTGTGGGCATCACATCCTGAAAAGAGCAAATATGATCTGTCCCACTGCCGGCCTTAATCTGTTTCGGCCAGGAAACGATTGCGGGAACCCGTATTCCTCCTTCATGCACAAAACATTTGCCCCAACCATATTCCGATTTAAAGGGGCCTCCGCTGTTGAACCAGGGAGAATCGCTTCCGCCGTTGAATGTAGGGCCATTGTCGGAAGTAAAAATAATAACTGTATTATCATATAAACCAGCCTGTTTCAGCTGATCGACAAGCTTTCCGACCTGTTCGTCGAAATAACTTATCATGGCGGCATAAGTCGCATGCGGATAACGGCAAGGCATATAGCCTTTTGTACCGGTATAAGGTTCTTCATCCCCGAACTTATCGACATAATATTTCACCCAACGTTCCGGAGCCTGTAAAGAGACATGCGGAAGAGGAGTTGTCCACATCAGGAAAAACGGATGCTCCCTGTTTTGATCGACAAATTGCTGTAACTCGCTAAAGATCGTATCGTTCGCATATACCTGTTGAGTATATTTGGCATAACTGGCTTCATCCCGGGGATCGGCCCCTTCATCCAGTTTTACCAGGTGAGGATCCAACACCTTATTATTCAGACAGACCCGTTTCTCATTCTTCCATAAGAAAGGCGGATAATAAGTATGTGCCTGCCGCTGGCAGTTATAACCGAAAAACTCGTCGAAGCCTTGTTTGTTCGGAACGCCATCCGAACCCGGATTTCCCAGTCCCCATTTACCGAAACACCCAGTCTTATAGCCGGCCTGCTGCATCATACGTCCGATCGTCATCGTCCCGGCCTTTAAAGGGAACTGTCCTTCCAATTCCGGATGAACGAACATCGAGTCGTGGCTATTGACCGCACCTCTTTCCGGCATCTCGTCATTCGCCCTGATCTGCGTATGTCCGGAATGAAGCCCGGTAAGCAATACACATCTTGCCGGAGCTGACACCGGAGATCCGGTATAGTGTTGGGTAAATTGCATACCGGTATCTCTCAACCGGTCGATATTCGGTGTCTCAATCTTTTGTTGTCCGTAACATTGCAGATCTCCATAGCCCATGTCGTCCATTAGTATATAGATCACATTGGGTTGGCTATTCTCTTTTTTCGTGCAAGAGAAACCGGTAAGGATACAGGCGGATGTTATTATGATATTAAATTTTCTCATACTACTATTTATAGAATAAGTATAATAAAAAAGCCGGCTATAATGCGTAATACACTAATCACAGCCGGCTTGATAAAAAAGACTACCTATTAAAAACTAGTCATTACCACCCTTCATTCGGTGTACATAATTCGTTTGTTTCCAGTTCTTTTGCCGGTATCGGGAAATAATAGAACTTATTGGTATTTCCTGATTTACCACCAGCAAAGTTTTGATAACGAACATCATCACAAGATTTTAATGTCTGTTCAAATATTCCCCAACGACGCAGGTCGTAGAAACGTTCGCCTTCTACAAAGAGCTCTACCGCACGCTGCTGTACCAAATCTTCAAATACGGCTTCTTTGGTTCTGGCTCCACTGTAATCATTCAGGTTTGCACGCTGGCGGATCTGGTTGATATAGCCAATCGCCCCGTCCAGTTTTCCCAGATTCATATTTGCCTCAGCCAATAATAAAAGTACATCTGCATAACGGATTGCACGTTCGTTGATAAATGATTTCGGGGGAGCAATCTCTTCCGTCAGTGTTTTCCAGTTCTGATACTTCAATATCCAATAGGTATTCCATTTATCCTGTGCAAACACTTCACGGAAAGGTCTCTGATAATACATACAACCTTCATAGTCCCAGGCAACGGAACAGCGGGTACGATAATCGTAATTACCATCCTTATCCTTTTCTTTCAGAAGTATGTCCATCATCTGCTGAGTCGGGTTTGCTTCATACCAACCACCCACTTCTGCTGCCGCATATTCTTTCGGTCGGGTATTAGACTGGGTAGAGTTGATATTTTCACCATTACCCCACAAATCCGTACCACCTACGTCCTCGATCAGCAGTTCAAAAATACTTTCCGAGTTGTTCTCGTGTTCGTCATCAAAATTCCAGTAGAAGTCATCGACCAACCTGTATGTATACGGGCTTTTGGTAAGCGGTTCCATTACATCGATTGCTTTCTGCCATTCTTCTTCATAGATATACAATTTACCTAAAGCGGCATTAGCAGCTCCTTTGGTCGGTTTTCCCACTTTATTTGTAACGGGTAATAGTTCTGCCGCCTTCTTCAGATCGATTTCAGCCTGAGCCCATACCTCTGATTGGGAAGACTTTGCCAACGGGAAAGTGGAAGGCGATTGTGAAGCCGTTAGCCTTAAAGGAACATCCTGAAACTCTTTTGCCAACTGGAACAGATAGAATCCACGGATGAATAAACATTCACCGGTTACAGCATTCTGAAATTCCTGTGTAAACTGGTCACCCTTTTCTTCCAGTTTCTGCATAATCGAATTGGTACGATAGAGTGCATTATAGAACTGATAGAACATACCCTGGGTCAAGGAGTTTGTATTACTGTTTGTAAAACGGTTTACTGTGTATACGTCCGATATATCATTACGGAAATCCACCTCATCGGCACGTGCAATACGGAGCATCACACCACGGGTTCCATAATATCCGCCGTTCAGGGCATTTTTCAATGGAGTATAACAAGAGGTCAACGCCAGATTAAAGTCGGCTTCATCTTTCCAGAAAGTATCTTCGGTTGCTTTATTGGGATTCGTCTGATCCAATTGACTATCGCACGAGGAAAAGAGGAACATTCCCGAAAATAACACAGCAAGTGTTGTCTTTATATATGTCTTCATAATATTTTCTCTCAATTAAAATGTTACATTCACGCCTAACATAAATACACGGTTGGTCGGATAAATGAAATTATCAAAACCACGATATCTAGCATTATTAGTATTCACGTCCGGAGTAAAACCAGTGTATCCGGTAATCGTAAACAGATTCTCTGCATTTGCATATACACGGGCTTTTTGAATATAGCCTCTGAACCACTGTTGCGGGAAAGTATAACCGACCTGCAGGTTACGCAGACGCAGATAAGAGCCATTTTCCAGATAGCGGTCTGATTCTGCACGGGTATTACGGTTCGGATCATCCCAGGTCAGGCGCGGATGTGCAGCATTCAAATTATCCGGAGTCCAATAATCCAAACAGGAAGCCAGGAAATTAGTTCCCTTTGTAACATCTTCCAAAGTCTGGCGGGTTGCATTATAAATCTTATTACCTAAAACACCCTGGAAGGAAACAGATGCATCGAAGTTCTTCCATCTAACATTTCCACTTACAGAGAATGTGAAGTCAGGGAACGGACTGCCGCAATAAACACGGTCTTTGTCGTCGATCGTTCCATCGTTGTTGGTATCTTTGAAACGGATATCACCAGCCTGTGCATTCGGCTGTATCTTGACACCGTCTTTTGAATACGCTTCCACTTCCGCTTCACTGTTGAAATAACCGTCGGTAGGGATCAACCAGTATGAGCCGATCGGATAACCGGCCATTGTTTTACAGGTATTGATATTCTGGTTGGTAGCACCGCCCCAGATGGCCTGCGAACCTGTACCCATAGCTGTCACCTCATTCTTATTGAAGCTGCCCAATACGCTTACGCCATAAGAAAGATCTTGATTTACGTTCGTATTCCAGGCAACATTAAACTCAAAACCTTTGTTGCGGATCTTACCGGCATTACGGATCGGATCGTTCGCACCACCGGAAGAAATGGGGATAGGCACTGTCAGCAAAATATCTTTCGTATTCTTTACATACCAGTCGGCAGTAATATTCAAACGATTATTAAAAGCGACAAAGTCTATACCCACATTCGTCATCGCAGTAGATTCCCATTTAATATCCGGGTTAGCGAAATCTTTCGGGAAAGCACCTTGTATAAGGCCACCGTTACCGTCCGGATAGTTAATACCGGTTGTAATCGTCGATGAATACTGATAGTTGTCAATTTCCTGATTACCCAGTACACCATAACCGCCACGAATCTTTAATTGATCCAGCCAACTCAGGTTGTTCATAAACTCTTCTTCTGCGATATTCCAACCAACGGATGCAGAAGGGAAATTACCATACCGGTTGTTCTTTCCGAATTTAGAAGAACCGTCACGACGGATCGTTGCTGTGATCAGGTACTTATTTTTATATGAATAAAATACACGTCCCAGGATAGAAGTCAGCACACTACGGTTGGAATAACCTTCATTACTGCGAGAAGTGGTTGAAGCATCTATCTCTTCCAATCCTTGTGGAAGATTTTCGCCATAAGCCTGCAGGTAACGATAGCGGTTGTCCTGATAGGTATAACCAACCAAAGCTGAAACCTTGTGATCTCCAAATGTTTGATCGTAAGTCAGCAAGTTTTCCACCAACACATTACGCCTGCGTGTTTGCCGTTCTGTCAATTGAGTAACAGAGTTGGTTGTAATACCGAAATCATATTCATTCAGATATTTCTTATACCGGTAGAATTCGAAGTCGGGAGTCATATTCAGTTTATATTTCAAACCTTTAAACAATTCCAACTGAACATAAACATTCGCATAAATCTTCATATTTTCGCTATAGCGATTCATCAGATTATCATCGATCATACCCAGCGGGTTAGGTAAGTTAGCTACGTCACCGTACAAGCCGCCATAACCACCTTTCCGGCTATCATCATATTTTTCTAAAGTAGGAAGTGCCTGCAAAATAGTTCCGACCATACCACCACGAAGTTCTTCATGCAAC
This sequence comes from Parabacteroides sp. HGS0025, assembly GCF_000969845.1. Lineage (NCBI taxonomy): Bacteria > Pseudomonadati > Bacteroidota > Bacteroidia > Bacteroidales > Tannerellaceae > Parabacteroides > Parabacteroides sp. HGS0025. Next base: position 458,981 of record NZ_KQ033902.1, on the reverse strand, counting down.
GGTTTATCATGGTTGAAAGTCAACAACACATTCGTTCCGGCAGAGAAAATACCTTTCTTATAATCATTTTTCGTCTGCAAAGTATAACGTTCATAATTCGTACCCTTCACAACACCATCCTGATTGAAATATCCAAGACCAGTATAATAAGTCTGATATTTACCGCCTCCCTTAACTGAGACATTATAGTTCTGCATCAAAGCCGGTCTGAACATAATATCCTGCCAGTCGTTGTCCGGTTTTGTGGACAGATCGGTAGCCATATCCAATACAGGTTTGCCTACAGCCTGACGGGCAACGGAAGTTACTTCCGACCATCCCTGTGCATCCAGCATATCCAATTTCTTGCTTACCATCGAAACACCCGCATTGACCGATAAATCTACGATAGGCTTTCCTTCTGTATTCGAGCCTTCTTTCGTTGTTACGATTATCACACCATTGGCTGCACGAGAACCATAGATAGCAGCTGAAGAAGCATCCTTCAATACGTCTATACTGGCAATATCGTTCGGGTTGATATGATCGATCCCCGTCATATACATACCATCCACAATGAACAGAGGAGATGCATTATTCAATGTACCGATACCACGTACCATGATACGGCTTCCGGCTCCGGGATTACCACCCTGTGAAACGATATCCACACCGGCAATCTTACCTTGCAGTGCCTGGCCGATATTTGCATTACTTTGCGTATTCAGTTTTTCTGCACTTACATTTGCCACAGAACCTGTCAAGTCCGCTTTCTTCTGTGTACCGTAACCGATTACGACCACTTCATCCAGCGTTTTCGTATCTTCCAACAGTACGACACGGACATTCTGTTGATTGCCTACTGCCACTTCCTTTGTCAAATATCCTATGTAAGATATATTCAGAACAGACTTTGAATCCGCTTCAATGGTGAAATTCCCGTCTATATCTGTGATTGTACCATTGCTTGTCCCTTTAACTACAATGTTTGCGCCAATAACCGGGTCACCGTTCACATCTACAATTGTACCAGTTATATTTTTAGCTTGTTGTTGTACGGGAAGAGTGTTTTCTGTATTTTTTGTCAGTACGATATGTGTTCCTTCCATAGCATAACTGACTCCCATGTTTTTCAGCAGGTTATCTAAAACCTGGGAAACCGGCTTGTTTTTTACTTTAATAGAAAGTTTCTTATTTATATCTACCTGGTTATTATAGATAAACAGATAGTCTGTCTGGCTTTCTATTTCACTTAAAATATCTTCCAGTTGAGTATTACTTCTGGTAATACTCACTCTGGCATTCTGAGAATGCGTATTTTCTGCAAAAGTGCAGAAAACACAGACTAATAACAGAAATGTGGTGATCCGCATAATTCTAAAGATTTGTTTAAGTTGCGGGGATTTAGGATAATACCTACCCGACAAAGAGTTTTTTTTCATACCTTTGTGTTGATTTGAAGTTAATACAGTTTAATTAATTGAATTGTGTTGATTGAATGCCGGTAATTGCCCCCCAGCGCTTGCCGGCATTTTACTTAATGATCATATACTTTCATACGCTATTTTTTTAAGGTTAATAAATATCATAAACTCAAACTTATTACTCTACATATATTATTTGATTCTCATCATCCCGGTGATAAGTGAATTTTATATCCTTCTGCAAAACTCTTAATGCATAATCCACCCCATCCGTCTGACGGAATTTGCCGGTATAGACATATTTCATTACTTCCTTATTCTTTACATGAATAGCCAGACCATAATATTTTTCAAAATCTTTCATGATAGACATAAACGATTCATTCCTGAAACAGATCAGTCCTTCTTTCCAGCGATAAGGATTGTAGTCCTCCACCGGAGTAACATGCAATTTTCCATCACGCAAAGACACCTTATTGTCTGGTTTTAGTACTAAATTCTGCTCCGGATCATCTACAGAAGCTACTCTCACGCTACCCTTCATCAGCGTTGTCTCAAATTCCCCTGTTTCCGAATAAGCATCTACATCGAACTTTGTACCCAAAACTTCCACGTTGTATTTGTCGGTTTGCACCGTAAACGGTTTCTTTTCGTCTTTGGCTACATCAAAATAAGCCTCTCCATCCAATACTACCTGACGATTCTTCCTGCTGAATTTCGTAGGATATGTCAGTGAAGTTCTGGCATTTAGCCAGACAGTTGTTCCATCGGGCAAGGTGATATTGATTCGTTGACCGGCCGGAACAGAAATTGTTTGCATCGCCATTTGTTCCTTTTCCTGCAAAGACTGAAAATAAAGAAAATTCCCCCCCAATGTGATCGCTACAACCGCTGCTATTTTAATTAACTCAGTTCTAAGAGAACTAAGGTTAATTGAGAACCTCTTTTTTCCTGACCTGATCCTGTTTTCATCTCCTAAAAGTAACATCGAGTCAAAAAGTTTTCTCTCTTTAAAAAAAGCACGTTGATTTTCGGCTGACGCTTCCATCCACCGTTTCACATCCTTTTCTTCTTCTAAAGATGCCGTTCCTTCAAAAAACTTATATAATATGTCTTTATTCATGTTTAATACGCTCAATATAGCCATCTATAATAATAACAGTTCATAAATTAATATCCCTAGTAAAGAAATAAAAAAAATTATTCAATACCATATTTCACCCATTTTATTGTTTCCGATTCGATTATCAGATTGTAATGAAACGGGGACTAATCGCATCCTTCTGATACATTAAAAAATATTAATCGTGATACTAATTCAAATTACCCTGGGTAGAAATTTGAATTACTCGCTATAGTAATGACAATTTGATATTTTATAATTCATTTCATTTTTTATTCCATTCGGATGCATTTTGGGTTTCATCCGAAGGAAATTTAAAACACTACCGGGAGAAAAAAGACGGACAGAGTTCTCTTAGAACTGAGTTAATTAAAATAGCATCCATCATAGCCCTTACGCTTGGAGGGAGTTTCATGTATCAGCAAATACAGACGGAACAGGCCCCCATAGCATTACAAACAATCACTGTTCCGGCCGGTCAACGAATCAATATCACACTGCCCGACGGAACCGATGTCTGGCTGAATGCACGAACAACAATTCAGTATCCGGTCTCCTTTAATACGGATCAACGCCTGGTTAAACTGGATGGCGAGGCCTACTTTGAAGTGGCCAGAGACGAAAAGAAACCGTTTACGGTGCAGACCGACAAATACAATGTAGAGGTTTTGGGAACAAAATTCGACGTTGAATCCTATTCTGATACCGAAAGTTTTGAAACGGCCCTGATGGAAGGAAGCGTAAAGATTTCATCGCTGACAGATGCCAACGAAAGTCTGATGCTCACCCCTAACAACAAAGCCTATCTGCATGGAGGAAAATTACGGGTGATGCCGGTAGACGATTACAATCCGTACCGCTGGCGGGAAGGGTTGATCTGTTTCAAAAGCGAAACGTTCGCTTCGATCATGAAAGAATTTGAGAAATATTATGGAATAAACATACATATAACAAACCTGCAAGTACAAAAATATCTATACACCGGAAAATTCAGGCAAACAGATGGTGTGGATTATGCTTTGAGAGTTCTGCAGAAAGATATAAAGTTTACCTATGAACGGGATGAGGACAATCATATAATTTATATCAAATGATTTTAACAATATGTTTCACCTAAATTAAAATGCTTATGGAGTAAAAACTTGTTAACCGTAATGCCGGCGAAGGCTGGGGGGCAATAGCCGGCAGACATCCAATTAACACAAACTAAATTATCAAATTTATTAATTTCAAATCACAACAAAGTATGAAAGAAAACACTTTGTCGAGGTGTAATTATCGGGCACCGCGACCCTTAAAAATTTTCAGAATTATGAGAATCACGACATTCCTGCTCTTAATATGTGTGTTCTGCTCTTTTGCAGAAAATACACATTCGCAAAATGCGAGGGTCAGTATCAACAAGAAAAATGTTCAACTGGAAACAGTGCTGAATGAAATAGAACACCAGACCGATTATCTGTTTATCTATAATAATCAGGTAAATGTCAACAAGAAGGTGTCTTTAAAGGCTAAAAACCAGCCTGTTTCAAAAGTACTGGAAGAGTTGTTAGCTGATTCGGGTATCACATATTCTGTAGAAGGAAACCATATCGTTCTTGGTAAACAGACTATGGCTGCTGCTCCGCAACAAAACAGTATGATCAGGGGGAAAGTTATCGATACGAATGGCGACCCTGTCATCGGAGCCAACATTGTTGAAAAAGGAACAACTAACGGGACAACAACTGATGTGGAAGGGAACTTCTCTATTAATGCAAAGTCCGGTTCGACGCTGGTGATCACTTTTATCGGTTATGTCAGGGAAGAGGTGAAAGCTAACGCCGGAAGAAGAATGGAAATCATCTTACAGGAAGACTCCGAGACATTGGAAGAGGTCGTTGTCGTAGGATACGGTACAATGAAAAAAGCAGACTTGACAGGTTCTGTGGCCACCGTCGGTTCGGAAGTGATCGAAGACCGTCCGCTGACCAACCTGGGAGCCGGTTTGCAAGGCGCAATCGCCAACCTGAATATCACCTCTTCCAGCGGTGCTCCGGGAACAGGCTCGACATTCAATATCCGTGGTACGACAAATATATCAGGCGGTTCGCCATTGATCCTGGTCGATGGTATTGAAATGGATCCGAACCTGATCAACCCGCAGGATGTGAAAGACGTTACTGTTTTGAAAGACGCAGCCTCTGCTTCTATCTACGGTGCACGTGCTGCTTTCGGTGTGATCCTGATCACAACCAAAACAGGTTTCGTTTCACAAAAACCGGTCGTTTCATTAAGTGCCAACTATTCCATCAACGTTCCGACAGTTCATGCGGAATATATGAACTCTTTGGAATATACTCAATGGATGAATGACGCCAATACTACATCTAACGGTAGTAACTATTTTGATGACATTACTATGGAGCATGTCAGAAATTACTACAACGATCCGGTCAACAATCTTCCGGTATTCCATCATCCGGACGATGCGGCCAGTAAATATCGTTATTGCGGCAATACGGATTGGTATGATGCACTGAATAAGAAAAGTTATCCGATGCAGCAATACAATATCAGCGTACAAGGAGGTAGTGAAACGGCCAAATATATGACATCGGCTGGTATGTTCCAACAAGACGGTATCTCTCGCTGGACGGACGAAGACTACAAGCGTTTCAATGTATTGCAGCATGTTAACTATAAAGTAAACAATTGGTTGCAGGTCGGATTAAGAGCAACCTTGTCGATGGTAAAAATGAATACCGGCCCACAAAATAAATATGGGAACAACTCTTTGGGAGCAACGATTCCGGGTGACAGCCGTCCTCTGATGCCGGTTTATCATCCCGACGGACATTTTGCAGGTTATTGCGGTGACGGTTATTTCACAAATCAGGCAGCATGGTTGTCTCAGGGAGGATCGGCCGAAATGAGAAATAATAATATGTACGCGACAGCCTTTGCAAAACTGAATCCATTTGAAGGACTCGAAATCAATTTCGATTATACTTATAATTATTATAACTATTCTTTCAAGAATCATGTGCGCGAATATATCGATTATGATGCTGATGGAAATCCGGGTTCAATCTTCCCGCATACTTCCCCTAACCAGGTATCTTATTCAAAAACAGAGTCACAGTACGATGTATTCAATGCCTATGCCACTTATAAGAAGAAATTCAATAAAGTACATGCTTTTGAAGGTATGATCGGTTTCAACCAGGAAAATACAACTTATAAAGGTGTCGGCTTGAGCAGGAATAACCTGATTGCAAACGATATTCCATTCCTTAACCTGGCAACGGGTGACCGCACAACAAGCGATTATATGAATCAATGGGCTATCCGTGGTGCTTTCTTCCGTTTGTTCTATGCGTATGACGATAAATACCTGTTCCAGGTGAACGGACGTTATGACGGATCTTCCCGCTTCCCGAAAGATGATCGTTTTGCATTCTTCCCGACATTCTCATTGGGTTGGAGACTTTCACAGGAAAAATTCTGGAAACCGATCGCCCACATTGTTAATGATTTCAAGCTGAGAGGTTCTTACGGTGCATTAGGAAACCAGATGGTTAGTTCTTATTATCCTTATGTATCTTCTTACAGCACGGGCGAAGTCGGTTATCTCTTCAGTGGAGAAAAACAGATGGGTGTATATACTCCGGCGTTGGTAAGCGATCAGCTGACTTGGGAAACTGTTAAACAATGGGACTTAGGTTTCAACTTCTCGATGTTAGACAGCCGCCTGACCGGTGAGTTCGACTATTATGTGCGTACAACCGAAGACATGTTGACGAAATCAAAGACATTACCTTCTATTTTAGGTGTTTCAGAACCGCAGATGAACTCCGCCGACTTAAGAACCAGCGGATGGGAAGTTGCTTTGACCTGGAAATCTACTTTGCAGAGCGGATTAGCCTATAGTGCAACGCTATCGCTATCTGACTACCAGGCTGAAATCACGAAATATGACAACCCGACGAAGAATCTGTCCGATGATTATTATAAAGGAAAGAAATTAGGAGAGATCTGGGGATTTGTTACCGAAGGTTTATTCCAGTCGGATGCAGAGGCTGCTGCATGGGATCAGTCGAAAGTTGTCGGTTTCACCCAATATGCCGGAGATATAAAATTTGCAGACCTGGATGGTGACGGTAAAATAACCAGAGGTGAAAATACTGTTAATAATTCGGGGGATATGAAAATTATTGGAAATACAACGCCGCGTTATAATTTCGGTATTCGTGGAACTGCAGAATATAAAGGTTTCGACTTTACCTTATTCTTCCAGGGAACTATAAAACGTGATATCATACCGTCGAAGACATTCTATCTGTCTCATTACGGATCTCAATGGTCTGTTCCTCAGAAAATGAATTATGATTACTGGAGAGAAGATAATACAAATGCATTCTTCCCGCGTGCCCGTTTCAATGCGGATGCGATCAATCAAAATCAGACGCGTTTTATGTTGAATGGTGCTTATATTCGTTGTAAACAATTGGCTCTGGGTTATACTATCCCGAAATATATCACGGAAAAAGCGAAGATATCCAAGCTAAGAGTTTATTTCAATGCGGACAACTTGTTTGAATTCTCCGGAATGCCCGACACTTTCGATCCTGAATTGGCTACAGTAAATGCTTATCCATTTATCAGATCATTCTCTTTTGGTGCTAACCTGACATTCTAAGATGGAACATTGTAGAATAATTAAAATTGAAAACAGAATGAAAAAAGTATATTATATAGCAAGCTTGTCTTTGTTACTCGGATTTTCTGCATGTAATAACGACTTTATGGACTTGTACCCGGAAGATAAGATCAATGACGAGACTTATTGGAAGACGGAAAACGATTTGAAAAACTTTGCAAACCAATTCTATACTACACTGGACAATACCGGTGCTTACGGAAGCGATAATGCGTCCGACAACCAGGCGCACCAGTCGAAAGATGCTTTTATCTGGAGCGATTACACCATCCCGACTGCCGGAGGAGGCTGGGCTAAAGGTGACTGGGCGAATATCAGAAGTTGTAATTATTTCCTGACCCGTTACCATACGGTAGAAGGTATTCAGGAAAACATCAACCGGTATGTTGGTGAAATATATTTCTTCAAAGCCAAGTTTTATTATGAAAAAGTACTCCGCTTCGGCGATGTGCCCTGGTTGACTACGGATCTGACCACTTCTTCTGAAGAGTTGTATTTCCCACGTAATGATCGTGGGACGGTCATCGATTCTATCTGTGTTTGCCTGGATAAAGCCAGTGCATGGTTGCCTGAAACAATGACCGACACACGGCTAAGCAAATATGCAGCGCTACTATTGAAATCAAGAGTTTGTCTGTTTGAAGGAACCTGGAGAAAATACAGGAATCTTGAAAACGCGGACAAATACCTTCGTATGAGTGCAGAAGCAGCGGAAAAGATCATTAACAGTGGTAATTTTGATATTTACTCTACCGGTAATATTGAAGATGATTATCACGCGTTATTCAACCAACAGGATTATACCAATAATAAGGAAGCGATCTTTTTTGCAGCCTACATAACAGACAAACGGATGAATAACAGACCGCGTACGGTTCGTGAAGCACAGACTGGTATGACCAAGGATTTTGTAGAATCATTCTTATGCAATGATGGTATGCCTATTGCATTAAGCAGTCTTTATAAAGGAGATGCCAAGTTTATGGATGAATTTGAAAATCGCGATCCCCGGTTAAAACAATGTGTTTACACACCCGACCGCCCTATCGCCATATTGGCCGACGGTTCGGAAGAATACGAAAACTCTCCGGTATTCAACAATCTGACATTCACCGGTTATCGCCTATATAAAATGTATTCGCCTTTAGCTGAAGATAATGAATATATCAAATGTACACTGGATGACCTGATCTATCGATATGGTGAAGTTCTACTGAACTATGCAGAAGCGAAAGCAGAATTAGGAGAGTGTGATCAGGCTGTTCTGGATAAAACGATCAATAAACTGCGTGACCGTGTAGGTATGAAACATCTAACAGTAAATGTTGGGTTCACCGACCCGAACTGGCCGAAGTGGGAAGTTGCCATCTCTCCGTTACTCAACGAAATACGTCGTGAGCGCCGTGTAGAATTAGCATGCGAAGGCCTTCGCTGGAACGACTTATGCAGATGGAAAGCCGGTAAACTATTGGAGAACCTGAAAACTTATTTAGGCCCCCGTGATCCGGCAACAGGTGAATACCGTGTTCTTTATCCGGGTATGACACGCACATGGTACGATCGTTTATACCTCTATCCGATCCCGACCGATGAGTTTACTTACAATCCAAATCTGTTACCACAGAATCCGGGTTGGGCAAACTAATAATGTGTCAATGAGCTGATATGCCAATGTGCCAATAAAAACACCTTAGATCTAAAATTCTTAAAATAGGTATATTGGCACATTGGCTTATTGACATATTATTTTATAACTCATTATTTTTCACTATACTTGTCTCTGAAATATAATCTGACTCAATCATGAAAAAAACATTTGTAGGATTACTGGCTGCATTGTCAGTTCTTATATCCTGTTCATCCAACGAACCGACGAATATTGTCACACCCAATGCACGACAACTGGCCTGGGCCGATGCCGAAATAGGTGTATTGATCCATTTCGATATGCCCGTTTACCAACCGGACTATAATTTCAGGCAATGGGGAACACATCCGGATGCATCTATTTTTAATCCGACAGAACTGAACACCGACCAATGGCTGGAAACAGCCCAAAAGATGGGTGCAAAATATGCAGTCCTTGTTGCCAAACATTGCAGCGGCTTCAGCCTGTGGCCGACAGAAGCACATGATTACAGCATCAAACAATCGCCTTGGAAAAACGGCGAAGGTGATATTGTTGCCGACTTCATCGCTTCCTGCAAAAAATATAACATCAAACCGGGTATTTATGCCAGTACGACTGCAAATGGTTACTTATACGTGGATAATCCGGGCGTAGTTCAGGAAGGGAGCCCTGTAACACAAGAAGAATATAACCAAATCGTTACGCAACAGTTAACGGAATTATGGAGCAATTACGGTGAACTGTTTGAGATATGGTTCGACGGCGGTGTACTTTCCAGAGATCAAGGAGGTGCGGATGTATTATCCCTGGTTCAGAAGCTACAACCGAATGCAATCGCTTTCCAGGGGCCATACGGACATCCGAACCTGATCAGATGGGTTGGGAATGAAGAAGGCGTTGCCCCTTATCCTTGCTGGGCGACAGCCGACTCTACGACGAATGCTGATGGTACCCGTGTTATCAATGGACTGAATGGTGATCCTTTTGCCCCCTTCTGGTGTCCGGGAGAATCTGATTTCACTTTACGATGGAACCGCTCTTTTCAGGGTGGCTGGTTCTGGACAGCCGGACAGGACAGCATGATGTTTACCATCCCTGAACTACTCACTAAATATGAAACCAGTGTAGGAAGAAACACAAATATGCTTTTAGGTTTGGTTGTCGATAATAAAGGTCTTATCCCTGAAGCCGATGTCCGTCAGGTCGAAGCGCTTGGCCATGAGATTGCACGCCAATATGGAACACCGCTACAACAAATAGCTGGTGCCGGATCAGAATACACCATTTCTTTCGATAAACCGACCAGCATAAACCGTGTCGTCATACAGGAAGATATATCCAAAGGTGAACGGATACTGAAATATTTACTGAAAGGTAAAAAAGGAAATGAATGGATCGAGTTATCTTCGGGTAGCAGCATCGGACATAAACACATAAACAGATTTGACTCCCGAACAGTTGAAGCAATAAAATTAGTTGTGACCGAATCGAAAGCAGATCCTCAGATAATAAATTTCTCCGTATTCGAAACACTCTAAATAAATTTGAAAATAAAGGCCTTTGAGAAAACATTCTATCAGAGGCCTTTATTTATCCCCAAAGCATTTTTATTTCTCATAAACGATAGGCCGAGCCTTTGATTTTAGTATAATTGTCTTATATTTGCTACACAAAACACAAGTATGCAAGTAGATGAGAGTAAAATAAAATGGCGTCAATTTGTTTCCGGTGATAACGAATCGTACAGCTGGATATACACTACTTATGTACAAATTTTATACCGGTACGGTCTCCGTTTTACTTCCGACCCTGAAATCATAAAGGATTGTATACAAGAAGTTTTCACTTCGCTGTATAAAAACAGGAATAACCTTATCACCCCTGATAATATCAAAGTATACTTATTCGTCTCACTGAAAAACTGCCTTATACGCACTCTATATAAGGAATCATTTTATGACCGTGAATTGCCGGAAAACATTCAATTTTCATTAGAATCCACCGTCGAAGAAGAATTCATCAACAATGAACAATATGCCAATCAGCAGAAAATGATCAATGAGATCCTAGCCCTTTTAACGCCCCGTCAAAAAGAAATTATTTATTACCGTTTTATCCAGGAATTAAGTATGGATGAGATATGCATACTGATGAACCTGAATTATCAATCTGCACAGAACCTGATCCAGCGTTCACTTAAAAAAGTAAGACAAAATTACGATTCCATTGAAGTATTCCTATTAATACTCGCTATTTCGTTAAAATGATATATTTTCTAACAATGCCGAAAGCCTCGGCGGAATGAACGAGGGCACTGAAAAACCTTTTAGATTTTCAGACAAATCTCTTCCGTTGCGCTAAAAAATTAAAGTTGTCAAGTCCTAACTTTGGATTTGGCAACTTTCTTTTATTGAACGAGACTCTTTGAAATGCTTATAGAATCGCTCACATGAGCCATTAAGCCCATTTCTCGATCAATTATTGTAAAACAGCCCTCACTTTAGATTAATTTGAGTATTCTCTTGATGTTTGCAGCAAATATGACCATAGCACCTTGCAGTTGCATGCAAGAGATCCCGTATGATAAGGCTCTGTCATATCCGAATACTTGCTTTAGTTCCGCATTTTTAGCTTCAATTTTGTATCTTGTTCGAGACTTGGCCTTAAATTCATCAGTACCTTGAAAAGTCAACTGTCGTTGGTGTTCGTCTGATTTAATGACTACCGAGTAGGTCTTTGTTTTTGATCCCTCTTTGTAACACCCTTCTCTTCGTGAGCATACACGACACTTATTAACATCGAAATAGTATACTATAGTTTGGTTTTTCGGCTGATTCTTTTTCCCTTGTCTAGCACGTCGTATTGCCATGTGCCCTGCCGGACATACAAACATGCCTACATCCTTGTTAAAATCAAATAGTTGTTCTTCCTTACGATGCCCCTGACTTATACCCGGATTAAGTCGGGCTACCAGTTCAAATCCGTTTTCACTCTCATCAGAGAGTTGAATATTATCTTTTCCTGAATAGGCGGCATCGCCAATAACGGTTTCTACCACCATACCATTATTGCGGCTTTGTTCTATGAGCTCAGGTAGTTGGGGACCATCGCCTTTTTCTCCCGAAGTAACTGTAGCTGCAGTTATTATGCGTTCATCACTCATGGCGATGTGAGTCTTGTATCCGAAAAACGAATCGTCTTCACTTTTGTGTCCAATGCGTGCGTCTTCGTCTTTGGATGTAACATAGTGATCTGCTATGTCTGTCAGAGTCTCTCGGAGCATATTAAGGCGCTCTTTAACTTTGGGGACATTTATCAGTGTTTCATCTGTTGATACCACATCAAGTAAAGCTTTGGCATAATCAAGTTCATTCTCTAAATTGTCATCTTCGTTTTTATTAGGTAAATGCTCCTTTATGGACTCATCGGTATCATAAAGGCTCTTTCTAAGTTGCTTTGAGCGGAGTCTTAAAACCTCAATCGGAGAGTAAGGGTTACTGCGAGAACCTGTGTGAGTGGCGTCAACAATGATCGTTTTCGATTTAATAATGCCTTTTTCGATGGCGATGGATACGGTCTTGCCAATAAGGAGGTTCAGCATATCTTTGTCTTTGAGGCGAAGTTTGCGGAATTTGCACAAAGAACTCGGATTGATGAGTTTTGTCTCTTCAGGTGACATACCAAGAAAATACTTGAAAGACATATCATAACGCGAACGCTCAACTACATCTACATCCGATATATCAAAGATGGTTTTCAGCAGAAGGTATTTGAACATCCGTACAGGGCTTTCTGCTGTTCGTCCATTGTCAATACAGTATTTATTCAAAAGCTCTTTGTGGATAAAGGAGAAGTCGATAAGGTCGTTTATACGGCGTAATAAATTGTCTGCCGGAACTATCAAGTCATATAAACTTGAGTATTGACTGAATTGGAAGGTCTGTTGAGATGGTACCATATCTGCTTGATTTATACCTATAAAGATAAGAAAAAGTCAGCACATATCCCAATATATTGGTGGATATGTGCTGACTAATTAGAAGCCGATTGCTATAAAAAGGACTTTTTCAGTGCCCTCGGAATGAACCGTCGGGGCTTTTTTGCCTGTTTTCGCTCTTCACAAAGGTAGAACAGAAAGAACTTTATTTCACTATTTTAATATTAATACTAACCGCTTGTTCGCCCTCGCGGGGTAATTGGTTGGGGGCGGTTCGCGAACCGCCCTTTGCCGCGCAGTCTAATTTAAATTTATTGATTATAAAACGTTTCTATTATTTTACGATTGCTTTTACAGCAGCTTCACCTTCAACGGCTACTACTACGATACCTGCAGGTGCAGAGATTGTAGCGTTGTCGGAAGAAAGAATTGTGCTGGCAATTGTCTGACCAAGAAGGTTAGTGATAACTACTTTCTTACCCTGTGCGCCGTTGATAACAACTGCACCTTCTTTAGTAATTACCGATACTTCAGATGTAGATACACCTTCGTTGGCTGTCGGAGCACTGTGATCTGCTTCCAGATTGAATGTATCGCCGTTTTCGATTGCGTTTACAACAACTACGAAACCGTTCATCCATTTCAGGTAACCTAACTTATCTGCATTTCCATCAGGGCCGTCAGAGAACTTCTTGTAGAGTGTTTCAATCTTGAATGCATTCGTTTCGTGGTCGACGATACGGAAAGCAAACTTAGCCACATTGAAATCTTTGCTACCCATATAGATAGAGTCAGCCTTAGCAGGGATCAATACACCTTCACGCTGGATAACCAATGTATCGTTTGTATGGAAACCTTTCACGAAGCCTAATTTGGCGAAACCTTCTGTATTTACATACTTATTGTCGTGCAGGTGAGTCTTTTTGTATAATTCAGCTGAGTCAACCAGGTTCACCAGGAAGCGTCCGTAAGTTGTGTCGGCATGGAATTTTGCGTGTGAAGGAACTCCACAGTCGTCGTTAACTACCTTGCGGTCGATTTCTACGCCCAGCAGATACTGCCAGCGATTGTTAGTTCCACGGTTGTAGTAAGCTGTGTCTACATACATAGCCGGAGCCATCTTAGTAAATTCATGGATGTTTTCAAGACCCAGGAATTCGCCCTTTTCAAACAGGATAGAAGCGTCTGCACCTTCGCGGAAGATACGGATCGTGTCACCCATGCTACGTTTTACATATTCAGGAGCAGCAGTCTTTTCGATAACAGCCAGGTCGTTTTCAGACTTGTCGTACATGCCTGTTGCGTTTACATTACCCTGAGCTACAGAGAAACCACCATACAATTTGTTACTAGCCAAAGTATAATACTTATCAGCATCTTTTTCTGCATCATTTGTTGCAACAGCTACCAGGTTGTATTTGCCGTCAGCCATTTTCTTGATAGCGAAACGGTCGCCCTTAACATCAGCTGTAGGATCGCAGATATAAGCATCTTCAGTCGCGTTATATTTAACAGGTTCGCCGTTAGAAGCATTCGTAAATGTATAAGATACAGTCTTCAATGTATCGGATACGATATCCCAGTCAGCTCCGCCTTTCTTATCCTTGTTCCAGAAATACAGGTTGCTGATTACATAAACAGAGTCAGTTTGAGCATCGTCTGTCCGCTTGGCATCGAATGCTTTTACGTCCCAGGCAGTAGCGTTCTTGATATCTTTTTCGAGACCGATCAGGTGCTTGTTTTCATGATTTTCAGACATATAAGCGGCAGCGCCTAATACGTTAGAATAGAATCCTAATGTATATTGTTCGTCGCGCAGCTGTTCGTTTGTCCATGCTTCGTAACCATCGGTAGCAGCGTGTTTTTCAACAACTTTGATCTGATACAGTTTGTCACCGTTTTTATAAACATTGTCTTTGTCAGTTCCGTAAAGAACGCCTAAGTCTGTATATTTAGCAAGGCTTTCGCGGTTAGTCAGAACCAGTTTACCGTTAGCATCTACAGAAGCAGCCCATTGTCCTTCCGGCTGATCCATCTGAACAGCGCCTTTATCCAACAAAGCAGCAGCACCGTTAGAAGCAGTACCTAATACTTTTTCAATCTGATATTCTGCGTCTACGCGAGCTACGGTGTAGAACTTGCCTTTCTGAAGGAATGTTTTCAGGTTTACCAGGTCGGAACCACCCAAAGAAACATACGGCCAAATTTCTTTTGTAGCATCGATATCCTTAGATACTGTCAAATAGTTTTTACCTGCAATTGAACCTACATACATACGTCCTACTAAATTTCCGGCAGTAGCAGCATCGTACACTTCAATTACCAATTCTTCATTAGAAGCCTTGTCGTTTACCTGCGGATATTTGATTTCAAAGTAAGAATATTGTTTAGAAGCATCAACAGTCGTTACTTTTGAGAACTTCAAACCACGATTATTCAGGTTGTTACCATTCATATCAGTGTTAGTACCCCAAGCTTCTGTTTTACTCAATACGATATACTTACCGTCTGCGTCTGTCAATTGGAAACGATTTACATTTGCATTAACCGCTTTCAAGATACCTGCAAATGTATTGGCTCCTTCAATAGAAGTTGAACCATTCTCTTTTGCTGTTGAAACAGCCATAGAGAAACCGTTTGACATCATTGCGTTCAATTCTGCTGCAGTGTAATTTACGTTACCGGGAAGGTGAAGACCAAATTTCAAGGCAGCATCAACATCAGCGCCAGCAGAAGTTCCTACAGCATCAATATATCCTGCTGCTTTTGTTTTCAATACCATACCAGCGGTATAAGCAGGAACAGTTTCTGCAGTAAAACTAGAGACACCAGTTACTGTATAATAGTTATTAGTTGCTTTATTCAATAAAGTTACTATATCTGAACCGGCAATATTCTTTACTTCCACTTTCCACAAGTAGCTATTCGCCAATACAGTTGTAGGATCAACATTACCAGCAGCAAAAGTAGGAGAACCTGCAGTTCCATTATCAGACAAGCATTCGGTAGCACTAGTAGAAACATAATACCAACCGCCATTTACGAACTGACGTGCATCAATAGCTCCTGTATGAGTGGCAGTAATAACAGTCGGTGCTTTATAAAGCAATGCTTCAGGATAGCTCTTTGCTCCATCATAATCCGTCAATTCCAAACCAGCTGTTAATGCTTTAGTTCCATCAGCCATTGTCAAAGCAGCACCTTTTATTGCAGCATAATCTGTCCCATCAAATGCTAGTACTTTTGTAGTAGTTGATCCCATTTCCAAAGCACCATCGCCACTAGCAACATTCAAACATTTATATGTACCACTGCTTCTCAAAACAGAAGTAAACCCACCGTTACTTACCGTCCAACTGGCTCTTTGAATCAAGTTATAATCAGGCTTATCGAAATCAATAGATACCAATTCCAAAGTCTTTGTACCATCTACTGCTGATGTCGGTGCCAAATATTTATCTCCAATCTTAATAAATAAAGGCTGAGTAGCAACAGGAGCTGTAATCAATAAATCACCAGATTGATCGTAAGTTTCTGCATAAAAAGCAGCATTACCACCACTAACATTTGAAACAGTAGTTGTAATAGCTGCTGGTGCAAAGTCTCCAAATTTAATAGGATTTGATTCTGCTCCAATTGTAATTGAAGGAGTTCCTTCTGCATAAGTAATCTTTTGATTGTCTTCAGAGGCAGCTTTCGCAGTTAACGTAATAGTTCCACTCTCGCTATTCAAATACTTACCATCTGCAATTTTAATTACTATTTCGCTGTTTGTTTTATCAACAGTCCACATTGGTAGCGTTGAAAATTTAGTTGCATCTCCAACTATACCAATAACTCCAGTAGCATCATCATTCGATGTTAAAACGGCTTTCTGTGTTCCAACAGCCCAGCCACCATCCGCAATCACATACTGTTTACCGACCACCGGCTTGGTAACCTTCACCACCCCAGCCTCTGCAGTAAACGTAGCACCGGCTGCCAGGAAGACAGCCATAAGTGTAGAAAACTTTTTGTTCATAATCATTTAAAATTAATTGTTTATAAATTATAGTAAGAAAAACCAACAATTAATTTACGAAGGGGGAAACAACCCCCACGAATGATTATGAACGGGCACAAAAAAACGCGGGTGTTGTCTATTATCAACCTTTAGGTATCGGCAAACACCCGCACAATAATAATAGAACAACAGCCCGCGCCTTTACGATATAATATAATCTATCCATATAAAATGGTAGATACACTTATTCGTAATAAGCGCAAGCATTTACTGTCCATTATCCCCATTGTGCTTAAAATTTTGCCGATTTTAAAGGTAAGAATAATCTTCGTAAAATACTTACAATATGTAATTGAAACCGTTTATCGCGAGCCGCTGCCCGCTACGGAATCGTTGCAAAGGTAAAGAGGTTTTCCGAATCAGCAAGAAAAAACGCTCCTTATTTTCCGAAATAGGTGGATTATAGAACGAAACAACTCGATTTACGCAACATATCCCCCGGTTTGGGGGATAAAGAGAAATTACAAAACTGGTATCCAGTGCAGCACAGAGATCGCGTACAACCTCGACAATACTGTAATGAATCTGTTCCTTTAATGAAATATGAATGTTTCACATATTGACAACTTTGAATCAAAAATACGCTTTTCGATAACCGGAATAATAAAATAATACTTACATTTGTCGCGTTACCCGCTATTGGGTAATAGACCATTTAAACCATTAACATATGGAAAGATACGTGAATGTCATGCTCGATGCCGGCTTCAAGGCTGTCTTCGGGGTAAAGCAAGTAGCCATTGATTTTATCAATGCCGCCCTTCAGGGTGAACGCCAGGTGAAAGGCCTGACCTATCTCGATAAAGAAATCCAACCGGAAGTAGTAGAACAACGCACGGTGATCTTCGATCTCCTTTGCGAAGATGTGGACGGGACGAAATTTGTCTTGGAAATGCAGAATTGCCCGCAACGTTATTTCTTTAACCGCGGATTATATTACCTTTGCCGAATGATTTCCCGTCAGGGAAAGAGCGGACGGGACTGGCAATACAGCCTTCTTCCCGTCTACGGTATCTACCTGTTGAACTTCAGCCTGCCTGAATTTCGTAGTTGGCGTACGGACGTAGTCCTGGCCGACGAGGCAACGGGTAAAACTTTTGGTGAGGTCAAACTGAAACAGATCTATCTGTCGTTCGACCTGTTCAATCTGACAAAAGAGGAATGCACGACACCTCTCGAAAACACGGTTTATATCTTGAAGAATATGAATTTATTTGATATGTCTCCGTTCAAGGAGAAAGAGGATGCTTTCAGGCGCTTGCTTGACGTGGCGAATCTTAATGCGATGACCGATCATGAGCGTGCCGTCTACGAGGAGAACCTGAAGGTTTACCGCGACTGGCATGCTACGATGGAATATGCGGTTGAAGAAGCTGAGGAGAAAGGTTTGAAAAAAGGAATGGAGAAAGGTAAAACTGAAGAGCAAAGACTGATTGCTACTAAATTTAAAAAGCAGGGAGTCAATATCGAAACGATTGCCCAATGTACCGGTCTGTCGGTGAAAGAGATTGACGAATTGTAATTAATGATTGCATAATATATTGAATCAGCCGGGTTGTATTAATACATAATACCCCGGCTGATTTTGTTTCACTTCCTGCCAGATTTAAATGTTTCAGTTCTTCCTATAATGGAACTAAACAATAAATTCAAAACAGTTTCATAATCCTTGGTTTTCTTATTTTATAATATTATCTACAATATCTACCACTATATCCTATATGCTTTATAAATAAGGGTGTTTGATATATGTTGTAGATGGTATTGTATCTACAATTATTGCCCGACATCTACCACTCAATATACTATTGTTGCTTTTTAGCAGATGGGTAGGCAGGGATGGGGAAAAAGTTTCTACCGGAGGAAACTAAAGTTTTATCCGATAGAAACTAAAGTTTTGTACTGAGAAAACTTTAGCTTAGACGGCAGAAAACTAAATGAATCATGCCGGGCACCGGATAACGGATAGGGAAGTAATTGTGATAACTGACAAATGAAAGAAGATTATATTAGGTGATTGCAAAGTCTAAAATAGTGGTAGATACATGCTTGATATTGTAGATACAATATTATCTACAACCACGATTTAATATATTGATATACAAATTCATACATCATTAGTTGCAGATATTGTAGATAATTCACAATTGATCCCTTCGAGTCTACAATATCGCTAAATGACTCACCTTTTGCCAGTTTTGAATGTTTCAGTGTCGTCGCTTGTCCTGAAAGGACTAACTGTGAATAGCCCCCGGTGAAGCCGGGGTTGGTAATGTTATCCATCCGGTGATCCCCGAAGGGGGTCAACATGTTCGTGTTATTCGCCCCTTTCAGGGACGTACCATCCGGCGGATATCGGATCCCCCCGGCTTCACCGGGGGCTATTCACAATTGAACCCTTCGGGTCCACACCGTCGCTTAATGACTCACATTCCTAGCTTCAAGACTCAAAACTTTCTATAATGCAGCCAAATAATAAATTCAAAACAATTTCTAAAAATTTCTTTTTTTAAGTGAGTATAAAAAAAGAACTACTGTATCCTTATTGTAAAAGCACCCCTGAAATGAATAAGGATTATACAAAATATAAAGCCCATCAGTTGTTGAATGATGATTATTTCCTGAAATCGGTATTGCATCCGACTGCTCAGGACCATCAATTCTGGCAACAACTTCAGGACGAAAACGAATCCTTTAGACAGGAGATGCAGATTGCACACTCTTTCCTGAAAAATATAAGAACATCTACAGAAACTCCTTTTTTACCGGAAGGAGAGCAAAAAGAGCTCTGGAAACGTATTCAGACAGCGAATAATCAGTATGACTTAAAGAAACGCCGGAGCAGTTTCCTGAAAATAACAGCAGTGGCAGCCGTGTCTTTACTGGCTATACTTACTTATGGATGGTATAGCATATATTCCAATAAATCCGAAATTAATTATGAAGCGATTATCGAATCGATACCCTCAACGGATGATCCTTCGGAAAATGTTCAATTAATCCTTTCGGAAAATAAAAAGCTCTCGATTGAAGGAAAAGAGACTCAACTCGAATATAATGAAGAAGGAAGTATTAGCGTTAACTCACAAGATATAGAGGTTGGGAAAGAAAAAGAAAAACAAAAAGAGAAAGAAGTTCAATCTTTCAATCAATTGATTGTCCCCATCGGTAAACGTTCCTTTGTCACTTTCGCAGATGGTAGTAAATTATGGGTAAATTCCGGTTCGAAAGTTATTTATCCGAATAAATTCTCAGATCATAGCCGGGAGATCTTCGTTGAAGGTGAAATTTATCTGGATGTGGTTCATGACGAAAAACGACCGTTTATCGTAAAGACAAAAAAGATGGAAATCAGAGACCTCGGGACGCAGTTCAATGTCTCTGCCTATGAAAACGAATCCAACAGTAATGTCGTACTGGTAGAAGGGAAAGTGGAAGTACAGGTAAAAGGCCGCAAGAAAAACACTATCAGTCCGAACCAGTTGTTCACGTACAACAATTCTAATGACAAGATTTATACTTCAACTGTTAATACCCAGGACTATGTTGCCTGGAAAGATGGCTATTACCAGTTCAGGCACCAAAAGATGAATATTGTACTCGAAAAACTTTGTAAGTACTATGGGGTTAAAATCCACTGGGACGATAAAGTTAGTGAACTAACTTGTAGCGGTAAGCTGGATCTGAAAGATGATTTGGACAAGGTATTCAATGCACTCCGGAATGCTGCTCCGATTGAAATAGAGCAAACAAATGAATCTATAAACATCATTGTTAAACCTTAAAATTCAGATTAATATGGGACCTTAAATTAAACTGGGTAAAAGTCTAGGACTTACCCATTATCAAATCACTAGTATTAAACCGTATTATAAACTTAAATCGTTACAGAATATGAATAAGAAAACCAGGTTTAGTCAAGGGAAAACCAAACAAAAAAGACTAATACGCGCCATGAAGATTTTTTTACTTTTCGCGTTTTTAACCGTTGGATCATGCTTTGCCTCAGAAACATATTCTCAGGAAGCATCATTCTCTATCAACTACAATAATAAGACAGTTAAAGAAGTTATTAATGAAATAGAAAATAGCAGTGAGTTTATTTTCTTTTATCTCGACAAATCGATCGACTTGAACCGCAAAGTATCTATCAATGTTGAAAACAAAAAGATAGATACGATACTCGACCAATTATTTTCCGGCACGGAAAATAATTATTCTATATCTGACCGTCAGATAATCATTTCAAAGAAAGAAGCACCTGTAAACACTGAAACAAATCAGAAAGACACTCGTACAATTTCAGGTACCATAAGGGATAACATGGGACCGGTAACCGGAGCGAATATCCTTGTCAAAGGAACCACAAACGGAACAATTACTGATTTAGATGGAAAATTCACGTTGGAAAATGTTCCGGCAAATGCTATTCTGCAAGTGTCGTACATCGGTTATCTGCCACAAGAAATCGAAATAAACAACCGGACATTGTTCAACATTGTATTAGAAGAAGACAATCAAGCTCTCGACGAGGTTGTAGTCGTTGGCTACGGTACAGTTCGTAAAGCAGACTTGGCCGGATCTGTATCCGTTTTGGATAGCAAATCATTTAAAGACCAACCGATCAAACAGGTCTCTGATGCATTGCAAGGACGAGTATCAGGTGTTCAGGTGCAGAACAGTGGTGTACCGGGCGGTACGGTTAAGATCCGTGTCCGCGGTTCCGGTTCTATCAACCGTAGCAATGATCCGTTGTATGTAATCGATGGCATTGTTCGTGAAAGTGGCCTGACAGGATTGAACCCGGAGGACATTCAGTCTATGCAGATTTTAAAAGATGCATCTTCTACGGCTATCTACGGTTCGCGTGGAGCCAACGGGGTTGTTTTGATTACGACAAAAACAGGTAAAGCCAACACACGACAGGTGATGTTCGATGCACAAATCGGTGTCGGCACAGTCGCTAAACGTTATGACACGCTGAATCCATATGAATTTGCTACATTATATAATACTTATAGAGCCAATACATTCTCTTCCGATCAATTGTCTGCTTTTCAAAATGGAACGGCAGGTACAGATTGGCAGGATGAGATTTATAAGACAGGTATTACGCAAGATTACAAACTGACATTCTCCGGAGGTAGCGATAAAATTCAATATTTAGTTTCCGGTAACTATGTAGGACAAGAAGGCGTCGTTATTGAGAATTCAAACAAACGTTATCAAGCTCGTGCCAATATCACCTCTCAAGTTCTGGATTGGTTGCATGTTACCGCTGATGTGAATGCATCTCATAATGTGAGAAAAAGTGGAGACTTCAATGCAGGAAAAGGTAATATCATTAATGTAGCAATGAACTATTCTCCAGTACTCGGTATTTTAAATGAAAATGGTACATATACCCGAGATCCATACAGTGCTTTGACCCAAAATAATCCGGTGGGAATATTGAGAGAACAAGTTGGAGAAACTCTTAACGATATTGTCAATGCCCGTATCGATTTAAAATTTGACATTCTTCCTGGATTAACATTTACAACTAGTAATGGTGTAGATTATAATGATCAGAAAGGATATTCATTCTCAACCAAAAAGGTTACTAACAGCAATAACGGTATGGGAAATAGCGATGCTTACCGGATGACGTTACAAACGACTAACAATTTGACTTATCAAAACAAATGGGGTGACCATGCTCTGACTGCAACAGCTGTTTACGAAGCGACTCAGTCTGAATATCGTTATATGGCATTAAACGGTACAGGTCTATTGACCGAAAGTGTTGGTTGGTGGAATGTTAATATGGCATCCAGCCGTACTTCAGACAACAGTTATTCTAAATGGGCATTGATGTCTGGTGTAGGCCGCGTGATGTATAACTATAAAGACCGCTACATGTTGACAGGGACAATCCGTGCCGACGGTTCTTCCAAATTCTTTGATGATAAGTGGGGTTGGTTCCCATCTATCGCTGCTGCCTGGTCTTTGAACAATGAAGATTTTATGGAAAATCAGAACATATTCCAGGATTTGAAAATTCGTGCCAGTTACGGTTTGATCGGTAGCCAGGCTATTAATCCATATGCGACGTTAGGATTGATGTCTAAAGCGATGTATGCATTCGGAGGTTCTTCTCAATACACTGGCTATTGGGTAGGAACAACAGTGGCTACTCCGAATCTGTCATGGGAAACAACACATCAATTCGACTTAGGCGTAGACTTTTCCGTGTTGAATCACCGTCTGAATATCTCATTTGATTATTTTGATAAGAGAACAAAAGACGGTTTGTTGCAACGCTCTATTCCGAATTATGATGGCGGTGGTTCTTATTGGGTAAATGCGGCTGAAGTAAGCAACCGAGGCATTGACTTTTCTATCAATGCAACAATCTTCGACACTCCTGATTTTAGCTGGAGTTCAACATTCAACGGCACTTATCTGAAAAATGAAGTAAAGGACTTAGGTGGATTGGACTTCGTTTCCGGAATTTCTCCAGCAGCAGGTATGATCCCGACAGATGGTGTGACTCGCGTAGAAGTGGGACAACCTATCGGTGCTTTCTACGGTTACAAATGGACTGGTCTGGATGCTGAAGGCAAAGATTCGTTTGAAGATATAAATAATGATAACATAATAGATAGCAGCGACCGTTCCTTCATAGGAAAATCCACTCCTGATTTTACATTAGGATGGAATAATACACTCCGTTGGAAAAATTGGGATTTAAATATGTTTTTTACAGGTTCGTTTGGAGCCGACCGCCTGAATTTGGTTCGCTTTACAGGAACTGCTATGACTGGAGATTTCGCATTCATCACGTTACGTGAATACTTAAATAACAACTATGATGTGAAGGGAGCTTCAGCCCGTTATCCCTCAGTTTCTGTTACAGGCAACGATTATCAGTCAGCCTCCGCTTCTACGAAGTTTCTGGAATCTGCAAACTATTTCCGTTTGGACAACCTAAGTTTATCTTATAACTTACCGAAAAAAGTTGCAAAATTCGCCGATCTTCGCTTTACATTCAGTTGCCAGAACTTGTTTACAATTACCAGCTATAAAGGAATGGATCCGGCAGGTATCTCTTTTGTAGATCCCAATAATGGTAGCGTCGATGTAAATGACGGTATTGATTTAGGAGCTTATCCGTTGACTCGTTCTTATACATTTGGTGTTCGCTTGAATTTCTAACCATTAAATAAAGATACAGTATTATGAAAACTAAATATATAGTATATGCTTTAGGTCTGGCTTTACTGTCAACCTCTTGTAGTGATTTCCTGGATGAAGATCCGAAGGGACAATTAACTCCCTCAACGTTCTTCTCTACTCAGGAAGAATTGGATATGGCTACTTATGCTTTATATAATAAGATATGTATGATCCAAACCAATACCAATCCTACTATTCCCAGTTGGCAAGGTGACGATTTAACTACTAATCCAGGCAGTAATAAACAAGCCTATGCAGAGGTTGATGCATTCCATCCGACCGATGCGAATAAAGGAATAGAAGCCGCCTGGCAAACCTCTTATACAGCTATCAAGGCTGCAAACTACATTATTTTAAATGCAGAAAAAACTCCAACAACAAAGGAAGAAGTCAACATTGCAATCGGTCAGGCAAAATACTGGCGTGCAGTCAATTACTTCTGGTTAGTACGTCGTTGGGGACCTATACCTTTGGTATTGGATAACGAAGTAAATTATGAACGCCCGCTGGCATCAGTTGAAGAGGTGTATACTCAAATCGTAAAAGATTTGCAAGATTGTATTGCAATACTTCCTACCGGTTACTCTGCAGCCCCACGCAAATACGAAGGTGCCAATGTGTACATTACAAAACAAGCATCTCAAGCCACTTTGGCCGCTGTTTATATGGCAATGGCAGGTTGGCCTCTGAAACAAACGCAATATTATGCTTCTGCTGCAGAACAGGCTAAGGCTGTTATCGATGGTGTAAACGCAGGTACGTATGAATATATTCTGGAACCGGAATATAAATATGTATACGCTCCGAGTCATAATTATACAAACGAAACGGTTGTAGGTATCAACTACTCCCGTGCATTTACATGGGTTGAAGACTCTCAGATGACAGATAGTAACCTGTTCGAATCACTCGGTGGTTGGGGTGATGGTTGGGGTGAAATTAAGTTCTGGAAAGAATTCCCGGCAGGCCCTCGTAAAGATGCGACCTATAATCCTAAAATCTTGAAAAAAAATACAGCAGGAAATGAATTACTGGATTGGTGGGATAAAGATATACCTGAACAACACCCGATGTTCTGTATCTTTACGATCGGTGAAGACGGAGGAGATTATGATTACACGAAACCTGCCAATACAGGTTGGATGACCAATGACCATCGTCACCGTTTGATCCGTTATTCAGAAGTGTTGCTATGGTATGCTGAAGCACAGGCTCGTGCAGATGGTACTCCTAATGCAATGGCTTATGAATGTTTGAATAAGGTACGGGAACGTGCCGGTTTGAAACCTGTATCCGGATTAAGCGGTTCTGCTTTTGCCGATACTGCATTTAAAGAACACGGTTGGGAAGTTGCAGGCTACTGGGTTGGTATGGTAACTCGCCGTGACGACCAGATGCGTATGGAATTGTTGGAGCAGACCTTCAACGAACGTAAAACCAATACTCCGGTTGAAGTTGCCCCCGGCGTTTCTATCGCAGAAACCGTATTGATCCCTTCTGCTACAACATGGCAAGGTGAAAAATCAATTTATTTACCTTATCCATCAACGGATAAACAGCAGAATTCAAACCTAACACGTTGAATTGCATTACAAATAAGGTATTAGTCAAATTTTTCTAAGGCTTAAGCCTTATTAAGAACTGTCCCGGGAGTGATCTCGGGGCAGTTTTACTCCTCACTCATGTTTTTAATTTCTTTTTTATGTGTACATTCTTAAACAATTAATTATAGCTACCATGAAATCTAAATTCTTACCACTTCTTTTATTGTGTACAAGTCCTCTTCTAGGACAGCAGGTTAACATGAAATCCATAACAGAAAAGATCCCAACCTACCAGATCGGTAGTCCGGAAATTGATCCGATCTTTTTTACCGGCCGTGTTTATCAGGGAGCTGAAGGATATATCTATCCCTATCCATTGTACGATGTATTGACAGAAAAAAAGACGGAACAGGAATATAACGTGCTCCGACTGGACAATCAATATGTCGACATCTCCATCCTTCCCGAAATCGGGGGACGCATCTTTGCGGCAGCCGATAAAACAAACAACTATCCTTTCTTTTACACACAAACCGGAGTAAAACCCGCCTTGATCGGTATGCTGGGAGCCTGGCTGTCAGGCGGTGTGGAATGGAATATACCCGACCATCACCGGGCCAGTAGCTATATGCCTATCAACTGGACAATGAAAGAAAACGAAGATGGAAGTAAGACGATCTGGGTAGGAGAAACAGAGTTACGTCACCGGTTGAAATGGTCGGTAGGCGTATCGGTATATCCCAATCGTTCATGGGTGGAAGCCAAGATCAAAGTGATCAATCCGACACCGATGATCCAGTCGATGTTATACTGGGCAAACGTATCCGTACATTGCAACGACCAGTATCAGGTTATATTCCCACCCGATGTACAATTCGGAGCTGATCATCATAAAGTATACTTCACCAACTGGCCGGAAGGAGAAACAACTGTTGGTGACGGAAAAACAGAAGACCTGTCCTGGTGGAAAAACTTCACGGGAAGCTCCCGTTCTATTTTTGCCTGGGGAAGTGAAATGTCTTTTCTTGCCGGTTATGATTATGGAAAAGATGCCGGCACCGTACATGTTGCCAACCGTCACGTTGTGCCCGGTAAGAAATTCTTCTTATGGGGTAATAACGCAAACGGCGAAATGTGGAATAAGATATTATCAGACAACGACGGGCATTACCTGGAGTTGATGGTGGGCGGCTATTCCGACAATCAACCCGATTATAGCTGGATAAATCCGGGCGAAATCCGTGAATTCAGCCAGATATGGTATCCCGTAAAAGGCATCAAAGGCGTTAAGAATGCCACCGATGATGCTGCAGTAAACTTTGAACCGACCGAAGGTAATAACTATCGTGTAGGTTATTGTGCAACTACCTTATACGAAAATGCCCGTGTCATCGTAAAATATAAAGACCGGTTATTAATGGATAAGCGGATCGATATCGATCCGGACAAGTATTTCCTTGATCAGGTATCCGTTCCGGATCTGTCGGATGCTTCGGCTCTCTATACAGCACTTTACGATGCGGAAGGAAACCTGTTGGTCGATTACCGTCCGGTCGTATTGGATGAGAAACCATTGCCGAAAGTCATCGATGGAACCCAGCCGGTCAAAGAATATAAAACGAACGAGGAACTTTACCTTGCCGGTCTGCGTGTCGATCAGTTCAATAACGCACGTTTGGATTACATGGACTTCTATAATGAAGCATTGTCACGCGATTCAATGGATGCACGTGTAAATATCGAAGTGGGAAAACATTATATCCGTCAGGGAAAATGGGAAAAAGCCGCGTTGCATCTAAACCGTGCACAAGCTCGCCTGTCGCATGACTATACCACTGTGAAAAATACAGAAGCTTTATACTATCTGGGATACCTCTATCAAATGACGGGAAATACAGCCAAGGCGATAGATGCTTATTGGGCTGCTACCTGGACTCCTGATTTCAAGCACCGGTCTTTCTACGAGTTAGCGGTATTGGCGGTAAAAGACAAGGATTATAAGCAGGCAATGGACATGATCACCCAATCTCTCTATGTAGGTGGCCGTGATCTCCAGGCGCTTACACTGAAAGCTTATATTCTCCGGATGCAGGGCAAAAAAGAGGAAGCGCAGGAAACAATCCGTTATATCCAGGGAATCGATCCGCTGGACTACTGGAGTGCAGCCGAAGCCAGCCTGGCAACTTCGCAAGGCGCGTCTTTCCTGAACACCGGAACAAATCATAATAGTAAAGGTATTATCGCTGTACAAGAATTATTGGAAGTTGTGTCCAACTACATGACGATAGGAGCTACCGAAGATGCTTTAACCTTGCTGAATGGAGCAATCGCTTTAGGTGAACCGTATGCTTCCTACCCATTGCTCTATTACTATAAAGCATACAATCTGTTGAAACAGAATAATCAGACTGAGGCCGTTGCCTGTCTGGATAAAGCCGGATCATTATCTCCGCTGAATAATTATCCCTTCCGTATAGAAGAGATCAACCTGTTCGAAACATTATTGAAAGAAAGTCCGGATAATTCATATCTCCATTATCATCTGGGCAATTTGCTTTACTATCTCGGACAAAAAGATACTGGCCTCAGCCATTGGATACGTTCAACGGAACTCGATCCGTCATTTGCGATTGCTTGCCGTAATGTCGGATTCGGCTATGGTTGTCTGAACGAGCTGGATAAATCCATGAAGTATTATGACATGGCTATCAAAGCAAATCCCAATGATCCTCTCCTGCTGACGGAATCGGATAAGATATACGAACAAGCCAACCAACCGGCCAATGTACGATTAAAACGATTGGAATCTTATCTTAAAACCGTGATGAAACATGATGATGCCGTTATGCGTCTGCTGGCATTGTACAATGCTTCCGGCCAATACGACAAAGCAATAAAAATACTCGACAACCGGCATTTCCATCTTTGGGAAGGCGGTGGACAGGTACACGATATCTACGTTGACTCTCACATGCTGAAAGGCATGAAACTTTTGAAAGGGAAACGCTACAAAGATGCGATCCGTGAGTTTGAACTGGCGAACCAATATCCTGTCAATCTTGAAGTCGCTCCTTCACCAAGAGGCGGATATGAAGCGAAAGTATATTATCTGTCAGGAGTTGCTTACGAAGCAATGAGTCAAGCGGATAAGGCCAAAGAATGTTTTGAAAAGTCAGCAAATACAGACTTTAGAAACCGATTGACCGATTTGAACTATTACAAAGTCAAATCCTTAAGAAAGCTGAGCAAAAACGAAGAGGCCAATGCCACACTTGCCGATATGCAAAAGAGCCTGGAACATATGCAGAAAAACCTGATGGACTCGTATGCCAAATTCGGAGAGGCCAACCAGAATGTACAACAAAGTAATATCTTGTATTATTCCGGTCTGGTACATCTGTTGCAAAACAATTCTTCCACTGCAAATGAAGAGTTTAAGCAAGCTGTCCAATTGTATCCGGGAAACATTTGGGCCAAGCTGATGATAGAAAAATAAATATTCTTTGATAAATAAAGGATCTTCCTAAATAAAAAGAACGATTTTCTAAAACAATAGAGGATCGTTCTTTTTTTATCTATATGTATTATGAAAACAAAGGGGGATTTATAACATTATTTTCATTATATTTACGAGCTATTACAAACCTTGGGATGGAGAATACAACAGACTTAAAAGCTTTTAATCAATTATTCACTGACTATCAAGGCAGATTTATCCGCTTTGCTAATACGTATGTCAGGGATATTGCCGTTGCCGAAGATTTTACGATCGAAGCATTGATGTATTATTGGGAAAACCGCCATTCGCTGGAAGAAAACTCAAATGTACCGGCCTATATTCTAACGATCATAAAAAATAAATGCCTCAACTACCTTCAGCACCTTCAGGTAAGAGAAGATGTAAACCAGCAATTATTAAATCATGCGGAATGGGAGTTAAACACCCGTATATCTACTCTTGAAGCATGTAATCCGGATGAATTATTTACGGCAGAAGCACAGGAGATTGTAAATAAAACCCTGGCCGGCTTACCGGAACAGACCAGGGTTGTTTTTGTTATGAGCCGTTATGAAAACAAATCTCATAAAGAAATTGCAGAGGCACTGGGCATAACCACTAAAGGGGTAGAGTATCATATCTCTAAAGCACTAAAAAAACTTCATACCAACCTAAAGGATTATTACCCGGTCTTCCTCTTCTTATTTCTTAATTAAATACTTAATTCTTTTTCCAGTATCAACCGATGGCGGCATTGTACGCCGTTCTCCCAAATCGGTTCCGGATAGTTCCGGACGAAGTAATCACGATCCAGTACTTTCAGGTCAAACCCTTCCTGCTGGTAAAGCATAAGGGGGCCCGGGGCGGAAGTGCCGGTACATACTTTCAGAGAAGAAAGGTGGTTTGCCACAGCCCACTCGTCGGATATATAGCGAAGCAGGCGACGTGCAATTCCTCTACGCTGAAAAGATTCATCTACCGCCAGGTTCATCAACTCGGCCATATCCTCGCTCTGCTTTTGTACGACGGCTACTCCGACAGGCTGTTGTTCAAAAACAGCGACGAAGCAATCCGATGTTTTCAGGTACTTATCGACAAATTCACGGCTGGGATCGGCCAATAAAAGCAGATCGTAAGGATAATCTGTCGTTTGTTTGATTTGTATTTCCATATCAGGCAATTATTTCTACAATATTTCCGTCGGGATCGGATATGGAACCTTCATAGAAACCGTCGCCCGTAGTACGCGGTTCCCCAAGGATGGTATATCCTTCTTTACGGAATAATTCTATCATACCATCGACATTCTCTTTCGAGCCGACCGAAAAGGCAAAATGCGCAAGGCCGATAAACAGCCCTTCCTTTTCCCCGGTTACATCCGTCCGCTGCATAATTTCCAGGGCGGCACCACCCTCAAAAGTCACAAAATAAGAGGCAAACCCTTTCTTCGGATTTACATACTTTTCGTTACTCTTACCGTTAAAATACTTCACATAGAACTCACGGGCACGTTCAAGTTCATTTGTCCAGATAGCAATATGAGTCAACTGCATAATATAATAATGATTTGGTGAACAGCAAAGATAAACAAAAAGCCCGGACAGACATAACATCCATCCGGGCCTTTATATAGATCAGAATAATATCTTATTTACAGATACGACAATCGGCACAACGTGCCAACTCGCCACGAAAACGTTTTTCCACCAGTTTATGCAAACGGTCTTTCAGTGCATCCAGGCGGACATAGTCAATTACATCGGAAGTAAAAGCAACGCTCAGCATCATCCGGGCCTCACTCAGAGGAATACCACGGCTTTGCATGTAGAACAGGGCATTCTCATCCAACTGTCCGGTAGTCATACCGTGCGAACATTTTACATCATCGGCGTAGATTTCCAACTGGGGCTTGCTGTACATACGGGCTTCGCGGGTGGCACACAGGTTACGGTTCGTCTGATAAGCCGCCGTTTTCTGTGCATCTTCCTTCACGAGGATACGGCCGCTGAAAACGCCCACTGCCTGGTCGTTCAGTACATTCTTGAACAGTTCGGTGCTGGTACAGTTAGGTACCGCATGTGTGATATGGCTATAGGTATCGACCTGTTGTTCACGGTCGGCTACCGACATACCGCAGAGGGTAGTTTCGGCATACTCACCGTTCAGCTCGATATAATAGTTGTTGCGGGTCAGTCCGTTATTCAGCGTAATACCGTTCACCAGGACGTTGCTGGATGCTTCCTGCTTCACATGAACAGATGTGAAACGGGTGGTAGATATGCTGCTCTCTTCCAGGTCGTAATAATCGAAATAGGAACCTTCACCGGCAAATATCTCTACTACTTGCGTGGCCAGGAACTTCACATCATCGATACTATGGTCGCAGATCAGCAAGCGGGCTTCCGAGCGCGGCTCCATGATGACAAGGATACGGCGGTTAGCCATTGCATCCACGTCACTGCGGAATATATTGATCAACTGGATGGGACGTTCCACGGCAACGCCTTCCGGCACATACAACACGAAACCATCCTGTGCCAGCATGGTATTCAAAGCGATGATACCGTCGTGGCTGCTTTTAGCCGCTTTTCCGTAATAACGGGCGGCCACTTCAGGATACTTTTCGGCAAATGCTTTCAGGCCGCCTGCATATACACCTTCCGGCAGATGAGCTTTCGGCATCATCTTATCGTAGAAAGTGTCGTTAATCACGAAATAGAGCGAAGTGCTGAGGTTCGGGACATCACAACGGAACACGTCGTACGGGTTCACCGGGATGGCCAGGCGGTTTATATTCACTCCGTAATCGGGAGCAAAAGCCTGCGCTACATCCGTATATTTATAATCTTCACTTTTCACCGAAGGAAAGCCCAGGCGATCAAAATCGGCCAGCGCCTCTGCACGCGGAGCATTCATCACCGCTGCACTATGCCGGCACACCAGGTCTTCATAGCGGGTAAAAAGATCGATATATTGTTGTTCGGCTCTCATCTCACTCATCCCCCATCTCTTTCTTAATCCAGTCGTACCCTTTTTCTTCCAGCTCAAGAGCCAGTTCCGGGCCGGCGGTCTTTACGATACGGCCTTTGTAAAGTACGTGTACCACATCCGGTTTGATATAATCGAGCAAACGCTGGTAGTGGGTGATCACGATCGCTGCATTCTCCGGCGTACGCAGTTGATTTACACCGTTTGCCACGATACGGAGTGCGTCGATGTCCAGGCCGCTGTCCGTTTCATCGAGGATAGCCAGTTTCGGTTCGAGCATGGCCATCTGGAATATTTCGTTCCGCTTCTTTTCACCACCGGAGAAACCTTCGTTCACACTACGGCTGGCCAGTTTGTTGTCCAGTTCGACGATGGCACGCTTTTCACGCATCAGTTTCAGGAAATCGGTGGCAGAAACAGGTTCAAGCCCATTATATTTGCGATGCTCGTTCAGGGCGGCACGCATAAAGTTCACCATGCTTACCCCCGGTATTTCAACCGGATACTGGAAGCTGAGGAAGATACCTTCGCGGCTGCGGTCTTCCGGTTCGAGTTCCAACAGGTTCTTTCCGTTGAAAGTAACTTCACCCTGAGTAACTTCAAAAGCCGGATTACCTACCAATACACTGCTAAGGGTACTCTTTCCCGAACCGTTCGGCCCCATGATAGCATGTATCTCACCTGCTTTCACAGAAAGGTCGATGCCTTTCAATATCTCTTTGCCATTCACGTTGGCATGTAAGTTCTTTATCTCTAACATACTCATTATCAATTATCTATTAATCATCTCTCATAAACAGAAAAACAATCTTCCGAAAGGTGCGGCAGGTACCCTCGGAGGGATGCCGCAACTCTTCTCAACAAGGTGCAACAGGTCTCTTCCGAAGGGTGCAGCACCTTGTTGCTGAAGGGTGCCGCAGCCTTTACTCAAGGGGTGCCGCACCTCTCGGAAGAAGGGTGCCGCACCTCTCGGAAACCGGGTGCTGCACCCTTCGGAAGCCTATCCTACACTACCTTCCAAAGAGATAGTCAGCAGCTTCTGTGCTTCGACGGCAAACTCCATCGGGAGCTTGTTCATTACCTCACGGGCATACCCGTTTACAATCAGGCCGACGGCCTCTTCTACAGAGATACCGCGTTGCTGGCAATAGAACAACTGTTCTTCACTAATCTTACTGGTGGTCGCTTCATGTTCCACCACAGCCGTCTCATTCTGGATATCGGCATAAGGGAACGTATGCGCGCCACAAGTGGAACTCAGCAACAAACTGTCGCACTGGCTATGGTTGCGGGCTCCTTCCGCACGGGGAGAAACCTTTACCAATCCACGATAGCTATTCTGGCTATGACCGGCAGAAATACCTTTCGATACGATCGTGCTACGGGTATTCTTTCCCAGATGGATCATCTTCGTTCCGGTATCGGCCTGCTGGTAGTGGTTCGTTACAGCCACGGAATAGAACTCGCCTACGGAATTATCTCCCGCCAGGATACAGCTCGGATATTTCCAGGTGATAGCCGAACCGGTTTCGACCTGCGTCCAGGAGATCTTACTGCCTTCGCCCTTACACAATCCGCGTTTGGTTACGAAGTTGTAAATACCGCCTTTTCCTTCTTTATCGCCCGGATACCAGTTCTGCACGGTAGAGTATTTCACCTCGGCACGTTCTTTGGCCACGATCTCCACGATGGCGGCATGAAGCTGATTCTCGTCGCGCATCGGGGCGGTACATCCTTCCAGGTAACTTACATACGCCTCATCGTCGGCAACGATCAGCGTCCGTTCGAACTGTCCGGTATTTGCCGCATTGATACGGAAATAGGTGGAAAGCTCCATCGGGCAGCGCACGCCTTTCGGTATATACACGAACGATCCGTCCGAGAATACAGCCGAGTTCAATGCTGCAAAGAAATTGTCGCGATAGCTTACCACACTCCCCAGATACTGTTGTACCAAATCCGGATGATGTTGTACCGCTTCGCTGAATGAACAGAAAATGATCCCTTTCTCGGCCAGCGTCTCTTTAAAGGTTGTCTTTACGGACACGCTATCCATCACGGCGTCTACAGCCATACCGGCCAGTTGTGCGCGTTCATGCAAAGGGATACCCAGTTTGTCGAATGTCTTCAGCAATTCCGGATCTACTTCATCGAGGCTTTTCGGGCCCTCTTTTTTCTTTGGAGCTGCGTAATAGATTATATCCTGATAATCGATCGGAGGAATGTTCAGGTGAGGCCATGTCGGCATCTCCAGTGTCTGCCAGTGGCGGAAAGCCTTCAGGCGGAACTGGAGCATCCAGTCCGGCTCATTCTTCTTGGCAGAAATAATACGGACGGTTTCTTCATCCAATCCTTTATGAATAACCTCCGTATCGATATCTGTAACGAAGCCGTACTTGTAATCGCTGCTCGTTACCTCATTAATTATGTCGTTTGACTCCTGCATATCTATATATTAATATTTAAAACAAACCATTTACTCCTTCCATGAAAACAGATTTCCGGGGTAAATGGTTGGAACTATTTCTTTAACTGAATGATAGAACCGGGATTCTACCTTGGCTTCCCGCGGGATCAGCACCGAACCACGGTCGATACCTTCGAGTATATTCAGCAACAGACTGACAAAAACGATCATCAGCCCCAGACCCAGAAAACCGCCGGCCAGATGGTTTAATACACTGAGCGGTGTAACCCCGACCACCCTGTGTACGATCTCCCCCGCCAGCAATACGACTCCCAGGATCAGGATAAATCCGGCCACATAACTGAGTACCGTTACTCCCTCGGCCGGAAACCAACCCAGGGCGACAATATATCCCCTCAACCAGGCAGCCGCCTTGGCACAGAAAAAAATGGCAACAAGGAGGGCTATAAGCGAAACAACCTGTTTGAT
The DNA here is from genome assembly GCF_000969845.1 of Parabacteroides sp. HGS0025. Taxonomy (NCBI): domain Bacteria; kingdom Pseudomonadati; phylum Bacteroidota; class Bacteroidia; order Bacteroidales; family Tannerellaceae; genus Parabacteroides; species Parabacteroides sp. HGS0025. Next base: position 423,978 of record NZ_KQ033902.1, on the reverse strand, counting down.
CATTCCATCAAACAGGCCTTTCGCAAATCCAATTCCTGCCAGACATAGCAATGTAATGTCTAACCAGTTCATGGTTATAGAGTTTTCTTAACTTCTGTTTCTTCGTAAGATTCGATCACGTCGCCCACCTGAATATCATTAAAGTTATTGATGTTCAAACCGCAATCCAAACCGGCTACCACTTCCTTCACGTCATCCTTGAAACGTTTCAGTGAACCGAGCTCTCCGGCATATATTACGATACCGTCACGGATCAGGCGGATCTTGTTCGTACGTTTGATCTTACCTTCCTTAACCACACAACCGGCAACCGTACCGACCTTTGTGATCTTGAATACCTGGGTAACATCCACGTAAGCGGTAATCTCCTCCCGGATTTCCGGCGACAACATACCTTCCATTGCACTCTTCACCTCTTCGATCGCATCGTAGATGATTGAGTACAGACGGATTTCAACACCATCTTTTTCCGCATTACGGCGAGCCTGTACAGACGGGCGAACCTGGAAACCGATGATGATGGCATTCGAAGCAGCCGCCAATACAACATCCGATTCGGAGATCTGACCGACAGCCTTATGAATAACGTTCACCTGGATCTCTTCGGTAGACAAACGGATCAGCGAGTCGGACAGGGCTTCTACGGAACCGTCCACGTCACCCTTCACGATCACGTTCAGTTCCTGGAAGTTACCAACCGCAATACGACGGCCTATATCATCCAGTGTCAGCATCTTCTGGGTACGGATACCCAATTCACGCTGTAACTGTTCACGACGGGTAGCGATTTCACGTGCTTCCTGCTCGGTTTCCAATACATTAAATGTATCACCGGCCTGAGGAGCACCGTTCAGACCCAGGATCAATACCGGTTCTGACGGACCGGCCTGTTCCACACGCAAGTTACGTTCGTTGAACATAGCCTTGATACGTCCGTGGTGTGTTCCGGCCAATACGATATCGCCCATCTTCAGCGTACCGTTCTCAACCAATACGGTCGATACATAACCACGTCCTTTATCCAACGACGATTCGATGATCGAACCGACGGCACGTTTCTTCGGATTAGCTTTCAGATCCAGCAGGTCTGCTTCCAGCAATACTTTTTCAAGCAGCTCTTCCACACCCATGCCTTTCTTGGCAGAGATTTCCTGGCTCTGATACTTACCACCCCAGTCTTCAACCAGATAGTTCATATTTGCCAGTTCCTCTTTGATCTTCTCCGGATTAGCGTGAGGCTTATCCACTTTATTGATAGCAAACACGATAGGAACACCGGCAGCAGAAGCATGGTTGATCGCTTCGATGGTCTGCGGCATCACGGCATCGTCGGCTGCTACAATGATGATAGCAATATCGGTCACCTTCGCACCACGGGCACGCATGGCGGTAAACGCTTCGTGACCTGGAGTATCCAGGAAGGTGATACGGCGTCCGCTGGACAGTTTCACATTGTAAGCACCGATGTGCTGTGTGATACCTCCGGCTTCACCGGCAATAACGTTTGCTTTACGGATATTATCCAGCAAAGAAGTTTTACCGTGGTCGACGTGTCCCATCACTGTTACGATAGGCGGACGTGCTACCCAGTCTTCTTCGTTATCGTCTTCTTCGTCGGCATTGATGGCTTCCACCACTTCCGCACTGACATATTCTGTTTTGAAACCGAACTCGTCGGCTACGATATTAATTGTTTCAGCATCCAGGCGCTGGTTGATGGAAACCATGATACCGATACTCATACAAGTAGCGATGACCTTCGTTACAGGAACGTCCATCATGTTGGCGAGGTCGTTTGCCGTAACAAACTCGGTCAGCTTCAAGATCTTGCTTTCCATTTCCTCCTGTTCCATCATTTCGTGTTCGCGCTTAACGGCGGCATCACGTTTATCACGACGGTACTTGGCACCCTTGTTATTCTTGTTACCCTTGTTCGTCAAACGAGCCAGGGTTTCTTTGATCTGCTTCTGTACATCTTCCTCGCTTACTTCAGCTTTTACAGGCTTTTTCAGACGTGGCTTGCGGTCGCCCTGATTAGCCGGACGGCTATAGTTCGTACCCGGCGTATTGTTTACATCGACACGATCCTTCTTGATACGGTTACGTTTCTTTTTAGCATCCGCGCTGGCTTCACCCGGTTTAACAGGTGCACCCGGCTTAACAGGAGCTCCGGGCTTCACCGGTGCACCCGGTTTGGCATTCGGATCTTTCGGACCTTTATGGAATCCCGGTTGTCCGGGTCTGTTGTTGTTACTGAACTTGTCGCGCTTGTCGTCACGTTCCTTCCGTCTCTCTTCCTTTGTTTTCTTCTTAGGACGAGTAGACTGGTTCAAGGCGTTCAGGTCAATCTTACCGGTCACCTTGATATTCGACTCGAACTTCGGAGTATTCAACCGGAACAGGCTATCCTCTTCCGATTCAGCCGAAGACTGATTTTCAGCAGTCGTATTACTCACTTCTTCAGAAGAGTTTGTCGTCGTTTCCGGCTTCTTGATAATCTCCGGTTTTTTCTCTTCGATTCTTTCTTTTTCCACAACTATCTCTTTTACTTCTTTTTTCTCCACAGGTTTTTCCACATGAACCGGTTCCTGCTTTTCCTGTTTGGCAGGGGCTTCCACAGGTTTTTCTTCAGGAGCAGGAGAAGGAGCAGAAGCTTTTTCTACAACAGGCTGCGGTTCTACAACAGGCGGCTGCTGTACAACTTTAGGTTGCTGTATGACGGTAGGTTGCGGAGCTGCAACCGGTTCTTCTTTCACTTCAGGAGCTTCCTGATGTTTTTTATGCTGTCCATCCAGGTCGATGTGGCCCTTCGTTACGATTTTGGGCTTGAACTCTTCCGGGATCACTGTTTTAATTTCCGAGGTCTTCTCTTCTTTCACAGAAGTAGCTTCTCTTTCTTTATCTCTTTCTCTGTGAGGACGTTCTACCACACGGGGACGTTCAAAGCCACCATCAGGCAGATCCTTTCCAAACTCTTTTACGAGCAAAGCATACTGTTCATCACTGATCCTCGTGTTGGGGTTCGCATTCTCCTCAACAGGCTGACCTTTCTTGTGTAGAAACTCAACAACCGTGTTGATCCCTACGTTTAATTTTCTTTGTACTTGTATTAATTTTATGGGCATATCTAACTTTGTCGTAATACTTTTTATTCCTGACTTTCATCTTCAAATTCGGCAGATAAGATAGCGAGTACCTCGTCGACTGTTGTCTCTTCAAGGTCGGCACGTTCAATCAATTCCTCACGGTTCATAGCCAGAACGCTCTTCGCCGTGTAGCAACCGATATTTTTGAATGCTTCGATTACCCAGCTGTCTATTTCATCTGTAAATTCATCCAGATAAATGTCTTCCTCATCAGCTCCTTCCACATCACGGAATACATCTATCGTGTATTCAGTCAACATACAGGCCAGTTTAATATTCAAACCGCCTTTACCGATCGCCAATGAAACTTCTTCAGGACGAAGATAAACCTCTGCCTTATGTTCTTCTTCGTTCACTCGTATGGAGGAAATTTTCGCCGGGCTTAATGCACGCTGGATAAACAGCGATACATTGGATGTATAGTTAATTACATCGATATTCTCGTTTCTCAACTCACGGACAATTCCGTGGATACGAGAACCTTTCATTCCTACGCAGGCACCTACCGGGTCGATACGGTCGTCGTACGACTCAACAGCCACTTTTGCCCTTTCTCCCGGGATACGTGCGATAGCCTTGATCGTGATCAGGCCGTCGTTAATTTCAGGAACCTCAAGTTCAAATAAGCGCTGCAGGAACATTTTATCTGTGCGCGACAGAATGATCTTCGGATTATTATTGTAGTTATCCACCTTTTGTACAATCGCACGAACGGTTTCCCCTTTACGGTAGAAATCGGAAGGGATCTGTTCTGTTTTCGGGAGCAGCAACTCATTACCCTCGTCATCCAGCAACAGGATCTCTTTCTTCCACACCTGATACACATCAGCTGCTACAATATTTCCTATTTTGTCTTTATATTTAGCATATAAACTATCCTTCTGCAATTCAAGAATTTTTGAAGCCAGCGTCTGACGCAGGTTCAGGATGGCACGACGTCCGAAACCGGCGAAAAAGACTTCGTCAGTCACTTCTTCACCCACTTCACAGTCGGCATCGATCTTACGGGCCTCGGTCAACGTTAGTTGCAGATTCGGATCTTCCAGTTCGTCATCAGCCACGACAATGCGGTTTCTCCAGATCTCGAAGTCACCTTTTTCAGGGTTGATAATTACGTCATAATTCTCATCCGTACCAAACATTTTAGCGATTACGTTACGGAAGGAATCTTCCAATACGCTGATCATCGTATCCTTATCTATATTTTTCAACTCCTTGAACTCCGCAAGGGTGTCAATCATACTGATTGTTTCCACTTTCTTGGCCATAATCTTTCTTTACTTGAATCTTATTAGGTATTTTGTATATTTTATTTCATCGAATGTATAGGATTGATCTTCCTGAACGGTAACTTTTCGTTTTGATCCTTCGGGTTTTACCTGTTTTTCAACGGTAACTACCACCCCGTTATCATCAGCCGATTTCAATACTCCGGTCAGCTTCACGCCGCTTTTCAGCAACATTTCCACTTCGTTTCCTATATTCTTCACATATTGACGAAGCACTTTGAACGGAGAAGTAACGCCTGCCGATCCGACTTCCAGTTCGAAATCTTCCACCTCACGGTCCAGATGTTCTTCCACATACCGGCTCAATGCTGCACAATCGTCGATGCAAACACCCTCATCATTATCTATCTCAATAATAATAAGGTTTCCCGGTTTAATTACCACGTCAACTAAATAGTTGTCGGAAGAAGCCAATTTCTCTTCAACCAACTGAGTTATTACTCCCTTTTCAATCATAAACATACTGTTAAGAACAAAAGAAGGGGACTACCCGCCCCCTCCTCATCTTCGCTTAATCGCCCGCAAATATACAAATAATCAGCGAGTTTTCAAATAAAATCTATCTTTTTATAAGAAAATGAAGAAAATCATCATCCCGGCCGGTCATTTGGTATCTTCCGGTTTTTTCCGTTCCTTTGTATTCCGAATACAAGGGGGTGCTTGCAGCGTTCTAGATATGGAACGTACCGCAGGCTGAGATGATACCCATATTACCTGATACGGATAATGCCGGCGAAGGGAATTGTAAAACATGGTATACTTCTTCACACAACACACCTCACCTATTCACTTATCAGGTTTTAAACTTTAAGGACAAAAGGATGAAAAGTGTATTGATTATTTGTGCCGGATCTCTGGCCTCATTCGCAGCAGCGGGAAACCGTCCCGAGCCTGTCGATTCTCTCAAAATTTCCCGTGATGTATCTTTAAACGAAGTGGTGGTCACAGCCACCAGGGTAGCCAAAGGTACGCCAGTAGCTTACAGTGAATTATCAAAAAAAGAACTCACCCGGAAGAATGACGGACAGGGTATTCCCTACCTCATTTCCCAGTCACCTTCCGTGATCATGACATCCGATGCCGGAACAGGGATCGGATACTCCGGCTTCCGTATCCGTGGTACGGATGCCAACCGTATCAATATCACCGTCAACGGCGTTCCGGTCAACGACTCCGAATCACATACCGTCTTTTGGGCGAACATGGCCGATTTCGCTTCTTCCGTCGACAACATACAGATACAGCGCGGAGCGGGAACATCCACCAACGGAGCCGCCTCTTTCGGTGCCACCGTCGCCATGCAAACACAGAAACCCGACCTGAAGCCTTATGCAGAATACGCTATTTCTGCGGGTTCGTTCGGAACCGTAAAAAACTCCGTCAAAGCAGGCACAGGACTACTCCATGAACATTTCGTATTCGACGCCCGCTATTCCAATATCCAAAGTGACGGGTATATCGACCGGGCAACGGCCAACATGCACTCCTACTTTGGCTCCGCAGCTTATTACGGAGATAACACGTTGATCCGTTTCCAGACTTTCGGCAACGTGGAAAAAACATACCAGGCATGGACAGGCGTCCCCTCCTATCTGTTGGAAAGCGACCGCACCTATAATCCATGCGGTGAATACACCGAGAACGGCATCACTAAATTCTACAATAACCAAACAGATAATTACTGGCAGCAAAATTATCATCTGATGGCCAGCCAGCGTCTGGGTGATTTATGGAATATGAGCCTGACCCTTCACTATACGCACGGTGAGGGGTATTACGAAGATTATAAGGCCGATGCCAAATTCAAATCCTACAAACTCAACTCTTATATCAACGGAAAGGGAGATACAATAACACGTTCCGATCTCGTTCGCCGTAAATGGCTGGACAACGATTTCTACGGAGCCGTTTACAGTGCCAATTACCGTGCCGAACGCCTCCAGATGAGCTTCGGTTCGGCCGTTAACAAATATACGGGCGATCACTTCGGCCGTGTCATGTGGGTAAAGAACAGCGAAGCACTTCCGGAGCCAGATTTCGAGTACTACTGTAATACCGGTAACAAACTGGATTATAATGCCTATGTAAAGGCAAACTACCGGATACTCCCCTGGCTGAACGGATACCTCGACTTACAATACCGTGGCATCCATTATTCCATTAAGGGTAGCGACGACAAAGCCGGTGATAACATCCACGTCAATAAATACTGGAATTTTTTCAACCCGAAAGCCGGCATCAATATCCAGCAGGGAGGACATAACGCATTCGTCTCTTTCTCGGTAGCCAACCGCGAACCGAACCGCGACAACTTCACGGAAGCCGCCCCCGACGAACGTCCCGTCCATGAAACTTTATATGACTACGAAGCCGGCTACAGTTTCGGCAACCAGCGCTTCCGCGTAGGAGCCAACCTCTATTATATGGATTACAACAATCAACTGATCCTGACCGGAAAGATCAGCGAAATCGGCGAAGCTTTGACCACCAACATCAAAGACAGTTACCGCATGGGTATCGAACTGACAGGTGGCGTAAGCATCACCCACTGGCTCGACTGGAACGGGAATGTTACGCTAAGCCGCAACAAAATAAAAAACTTCATCCAATATATAGACAACTGGGATACCGGAGGACAAAACAGCAAATATCTGGGAACCACCGATATCGCTTTTTCACCCGGTATCATTGCCAACAGCATGTTCGACTTCAACCTGAAAAGATTCTCCGCCAGCTTTAATTCGCAGTTTGTCGGCCGTCAATACATCGACAATTCCTCCGACAAAGGACGTTCGATCGATCCTTATTTCGTGAACAGCCTGCGTGTTGGATATGTTTTCAAACCGAAATTCATCAAGGAAATCGGTGTGGATGTAACAATCAACAATCTTTTCAACGAACAATATGAAACGAATGCCTGGGTATATTCCTATATCGAGAACGGAACCTTGAAAAAGGACGACGGTTATTTCACCCAGGCAGGCACCAGTGCGATGGCGCGCATCACCTTCAAATTTTAAAAACAATGGAACAAATACTGGAATATTTCGGAGTCATAACCGGGTTACTTTACCTGCTGTTGGAAATCAGGCAGCATAAAGCCATGTGGGTGGTAGGGTTCCTCACCTCCCTGGTATATGTCTTTGTCTTTTTCTTCTCGAAAATATATGCCGACATGGGGTTGAACATATATTATGTTGCGATCAGCATCTATGGTTTCTGGAAATGGGCACAGACAGATAAAACGGCGGATAAGGAAAAACCTGCCTCCGAAACGATCCTGTATTGCCATATCACCTGGCCATTATTCGGAGGGATAGCCCTGGCTATCCTTTCCATCTACGGACTGCTCTATTACGTGCTGCACAACTTCACCGACTCTCCCATCCCGATGGGCGACGCCTTCACCACTTCAGTCGGCATCGTCGCCACCTGGATGCTGGCCCGCCGTATCATCGAGCACTGGATATTCTGGGTTGTTGTAAACTTCGTCTCGGTATATCTTTATTACCTGCGGGGCCTTTACCCTACAATGTTTTTGTATATTTGCTACGCAGTTTTAGCAATAGTCGGTTACATTACATGGATAAAAAAAGGAATAAATACAAAACAAATATGAAATATTGAAAATAACCTCTACATTTGTGAAATCAAACAAATTTACTAATAACAAAACCTTATGAACACAATTCTTAAATCCGATCTCGAATACAAACAATGGCTTATTGACCTTAAATATCGTATTCGAAACAGTCAAATCAAGGCTGCACTGAAAGTTAATACCGAATTAATCATTTTATATTGGGATTTAGGAAAGGAAATTGTTTCCAAGCAAGAACAATCACAGTGGGGCGATGGGTTGATCAAACAATTAAGCTCTGATCTGCAACAAGAGTTTCCTGATATGAAAGGTTTCTCTATCAGCAATATCAAATATATAAAACAGTGGTATTTATTTTATTATAAGCATATTACAATTGGCCAACAAGTTGTTGGCCAATTAGAGAACACACTAAATATTCAAGATTTAGTATCCCAAATTCCTTGGGGGCATAATCTCCGCATCATTGCTCAATGCCAATCAATAGAAGAAGCTCTGTTCTATATTCATAAAACCATCGAATACGGTTGGAGTCGCAGTATGCTAGATACACATATCAAACAACAAGAATTTCAACGGACGAGACATTCCATCTCAAATTTTTCCCGTTTATTACCAACGATTCAAAGCGATTTGGCTCAACAACTACTAAAAGATCCTTATAATTTCGATTTCCTGACGCTTACAAACAACTATAAAGAGCGAGAGTTAGAGAATGCGCTAACCGATAATATAACAAAGTTTCTAATAGAACTAGGGGCTGGCTTTGCCTACGTAGGGCGACAAGTACCATTAAAAGTTGGAGACAAAGAATTTTATCTTGATTTACTTTTTTATCATTTAAAATTACGTTGTTATATCGTTGTTGAGTTAAAAGCCACTGATTTCATGCCAGAGTACACCGGAAAACTAAGTTTCTATCTGACAGCAGTGAATGATTTATTAAAATATCCAACCGATAATCCAACGATAGGCCTTTTAATATGCAAAAATAAAGATAGTTTTATAGCCGAATATTCATTAAAAGGAATCAATCAACCTATAGGAGTATCGGAGTATGAACTCACCAGACTATTCCCTGATAATTTCAAAGGAAGTCTCCCGTCTATTGAAGAAATAGAAGCTGAATTAAAAGAATAAACAATAATAAAGAAAGGAATAAAAACGAATGATAACACCTTATGATTGTGTAGTGGTTGCTAACGGAAGTTTTCCGCAGACAACCTGGCCGCTGGAACTTTTGGAGAATACCCCCGTTATCATTGCCTGCGACGGGGCTGTACAAAATCTGCATGAACGGGGACTGATACCGACAGCCATCGTTGGCGACCTCGACAGCATCCCTTCGGAAATGCTCGAACGATACGCCGACCGTATCCATGTGGTGGAAGACCAGGAAATAAACGACCTGACAAAAGCCGTCCGGTTCGCCCATTCTTCTGGCTATCAAAAATTACTGATCCTGGGAGCAACCGGCCTGCGGGAAGACCATACACTGGGAAACATATCTCTCCTGACGGATTTCTCCCCTCTGTTCGAAACAGTAGAAATGATCTCCGATTACGGACGCTTCATCCCCGTACTGCAAACAGCCACATTGCCAAGCATACCCGGCCAGCAAATATCGATCTTTTCCATGTATCCCTGCGGAGAAATAACCACCGAAGGTTTGCGCTGGCCTATTACCCGCCGGCGCCTGACAGCCTGGTGGCAAGGATCCCTCAACGAAGCCCTGGGAACAAGCTTCACGCTCACCCTCTCCTCCGATGCCCGGTTGATCGTCTATTTCCAAACCCCTCTTCCGGCATAACCGTCAATAAAAAAAATGCCCCGGAAGGAAACCACTCACTTCCGGGGACTTAATACACCCTCAATTTTACAACTTAGTATATTAAAACCTCACGGTCTTACGTTATGCTGGTAATTTATTCAGCTGCCAAGCCTTCCATTCAGGAAAACCATCGATGTTATCATTTATCTGAAATAATAACTTATCGTCAGCAACTTGTTTCAAGACTGTTTTAGGAGCAAGAGGCAAACACATGTCGTCTACTTCAAAAAAAGCCTTCAACAGGATCACATCATAGCCTTCGCGAACAATTTCCTTTTTTATTACCACCGGTACTTTTAATTGTGCCAAGTAATAAGCGGAACGTTCATAGGCACACCATTTATTTCCCTCCAGATAGAGATGTACTCCGTTCTGGTTGTCAATCTCGTTTACTAAAACGTTCTCAACTAATGATGTAAATTCCATATTATTATTCGTTTGTTTTTTCATGATTCAATCTGATACAAAAGTATGCCTAATTCTTTCAAATCATACATGGTAAACCAATCAATTATGTATGTTGAAACTATCAAAAAGGGCATTATCCTCTCTTTTTTTCTGCAATTCATTCAAATTGTCTGCAGCACCTGTCACACCTGCGGCTTTTGCCTGCTTCAGAAGAGTTTCAGCACCATCCAGATCACCCTCAATTAATTTCAGAACACCACGGGCATGAATTGCTTCAGCCGAATCACCTGCTTTCAACAAATAATTCTTTGCAGCTGCGTAATCGCCTTTTCCTATAGATATATTTGCGGCATTCAGGTTCGCCACAGGATCCGAACTGTACATGCGTACAGCCACATCAAACACATCATTATACTCTTTACTACCCGTTTCATAGCTGTTGGCTATAGCGAACATTTCGCTCAGGCTCAACTGCTGCGGGCGCGTCTTGATAATTTCACGTCCTTCTTCTACGGTGAATTCACGTACAGTATAATCAATACGGTATTCAGAGCGACGTAACGACGGGAAAATATTATTCAATACATAACGATAGGCCGCTCCACCTTGCAAAGCACGTAGTTTAGCTTCTTTCCGGTCGGGTTCATCATTACTGCCGATAATAGCCAGTACCCCGTCACGTGCCGGAACATCCATATCGGCTTTCGTTTTCTCTTCAAAACCTTTCCAGTCTTCCGGCTCGGAAGCCAGTGTAAAGAAATCGAGACTGAAGTTATTCTGTGTACGGATATAATCACGCAAAGCCTTCACACGTCCGTCCGCCAACCGCTGGTTGCTTGCATAACTACCTTCCGGAGAAGCATATCCCTTCAGGAAGATTCCTTTCGGAGTGATATTCTTATCGGAGGTGACTGTCCGGATCGTCCGGTCGATCTTCGCCAATTCTGCTGCATTATTACGGAAGTCCGGTAATATCTGCGATTTACCCACCTGGAAATCCAAATAAGCCGTACCCACCTCGGCACGATGTTTTTCCGTTTCCGCTTCCGGTGATATATACACCAAGGTTGGTTGAACTTCGTAGCGTTTTGTCGGTGCCATACGGATCTTGTCGGCAATAACCAACGGGCTAACAGGCTCTTCTTTTCCGCAACCGCATAAATTCTGAGCCAGTACGAAACGGGCATCCTTCATCCACGGCTCCCAGGCCACAGTCATCTTATAAGGAATGACATGCTCGGCCGCATCCCTGGCACGAAGCACTTTATAACGTGGTTCATCCTGCAGGTTCTTCAACGCAATCTCACGCTGATAAACTTTCTGACGATTTTTACCGTTCAGCAAGATAGAAGGAAGTCCTTCTTTTTGAGTTGAACTTTCCAGCAGCGGAGTCAGTGTCAACGATTTACGCGATTCGATCAGATCTCCCTGCACACGGATCGTTGCATCGATATAAAGAGAATCACCTTTCTGCATCAGATCGTTGCATGATACGCTGATCGGGCTCTTTGCTGTTTGTGCAAACGTATTTACCGATCCGGCAGCCAACACAGCAGCTACCATATAGATATTTATTCTGTTCTTCATTGTCCCGATCATTTAATAAAGTAGATAAAAGAAAGAGCGGCTTTCGTCACACCGAAATAGTCTTTCGATTTGCTTGTATGGTTTCCGCAAACAGCACAAGGATATTTGTCATGATCCAGATGCGCCCAACCCACACCGATAACTGCCTCCATACTCCAACGGTTGCTCAGCAGCCACTGATAGCCATAAGAAAGACCGGCGCCGTACAAAGTTCCCTGATAACGGTTGTTTTCCATATTCTCTCCGAGGAACTTAATTCCGCCGACGTTGTAATCGGCATAATGTCCGTGTACTCCGAAGAAATGTCCGTTAAACTTCTCACACAGCCAGTAGCGCACTTCCGGTTGTACCAACCAGTGTTTAAAACGGGTATCGTCTCCCAACATCCAACCGTTATAGTTACCGGACAGATCCAGTGACCACTTTTTGCTTAATCCCACTTCCACTCCCAGGTTAATGGTAGCGGTGGCATCATACAGCAAGTTAGACTTCACCGCAAACTTCTGTCCATAGACATTCGTCATACCTGCCAGAAGCAAAAAGAGGAAAAGTACTTTTTTCATATACATTGTAATTTTATATTATTCTTCAATCATGCAAATCTACACAAAAAGAAAGATTATCAACGACTGCAAAGATAAATATTTGATTTTCTATCAATAATAGGCAAGTCTTTCAACTTAATAGGGTAAATCTACCATATTTCCACTGATTGATAAGAATACCGCTTCTATCGAGGATTCAAGAGAGAAACACCACAGGTCTAAGCCAACAAAAAAGGCACGGTACCGATATACAGTCCGTGCCTGATACTAATCCGAGGTTATTCAATCACCGGGCGATCGTCCTCACCGCCGCCTTCTCCGGAGCCGGTTTCGTCGGTTTTGGGGATTTCGAATTTCTGGATGCTTACGTCACTCAACATATCTTTGAAATAAGCACCCGGGGTGAAAATGATTTTGCGGTGGCGCAAAGATTCAGCATTCACATCCTTCTCATTTTCCTGGCTTTTGCAGCCGAAAGCGGGACGAAAGGTCCCGAAATCACCTAGCTTCACCGACAAATGGTTTTCCAGATTCCAACGGATCGCATCGATCAGACCGTCGGTCACCATTTTCACTATACCGCGCGGTGCCATTCCTACCTTAGTTACCTGATCGCAAAGAGCAGGATAATTCACTGTACCTGCCAGCAAAGGGCGAGCTACATACTTCGGTGTCTTTGTTTTATCAAAACCGAAAACTGTTTTCTTTACTACATACTTTAGTCCCATGATAATTTGTTATTAAATGATTATTAAAAAAGATATTACACTCTTATCGTTGTTCGGATTTCCTGACACTGACATTACCCAGTACTCTCTTGAAATCTGAGCTTGGAGTAAAAACTATTTTGCGGTGACACAACACATCTGCATTCACCTCATTTTCTTCATTCTGACACTTACTGCTGAAACTTGGACGCAACGTGCCGAAATCTCCCAGTTTCACCGACAAATGATTAGTCAGATTCTCCTCCAACACATCGAACAGACTCTCGAGAACTAATTTTACCATACTGCGTGATGCCAGCACTCCCACTTTGGCTACCTGATCGCAAAGAGCAGGATAACCAACCGTACCTGCCGGCAGAGGGCGGGCTACATACTTCGGTGTCTTGGTTTGATCAAACCCGAAAACCGTTTTCTTTACTACATACTTTAATGCCATACTGATTTTGTTTTAATGATTACGAAACAAAGGTATGACAGGCTGTTCTGATGAAAACGCTATAATGCGGTATATGAGGGTAAAGTAGGGTAAAGTAGGGCCAAAGAGGTTAAACTACGCTCAATACCGATAAAACCCTATCAAAGCAGCAACGCCATACTACCTTTGTTTCTCGATTATGAGACAAAGATAGGATGGCGGTACCAGCCCTGAAGAACGTATGGAAGGATACGCGAACATTGGGGATGATTCGGGAAGATAAAAAACGGGAAATACCCTGTAACAGATACTTCCCGGACTTATTTTATGTTATTTGAGGTAGCATTCCTTAGCATCACCATTAGAGCTATCTCAAAAACCATTAAGTAACATTATTTCATATCACGAACACAACGTAGAATAGCTGCCCCCTTCACTTCAGCAAGAGAATGACCGCTGTGCCAAATATAAGTATGTGTCCTATCACGATACTTTGATCCATCATTTATTCCTTTAGTTTTTATATCCGAGTCTCCCCAATTAGGAGGAGTTAAAGAGTGCAGAGTACGGCTTACTGCGTTTCCACCGTTACTGTTCCCGCTTGACATATACATCAAAGCTAGCTCCCGTTGATTAGGCATGCGCCATCCTTCGCCATAACCTTTATTTTTCATGTATTGGGCACAAAAAGAATTTGCCGGATTATCATTTGCATTTTTATAAAAAGTTATCCAATTGACATTTGGTAGAGACATTATATTTCCGTCTTTATCATAATATTCTGTAACTTTACTATCATTTATATCTAAAAAATATTCAAAACCTTTTTCATAAGGACGATTAGACATATCAGTATCCAAAAGATAATCAAATCCAATCTCTGTATTAAACCTTTCTGTTCGTAATGATTGGGCGACTAAATTAGCAGGCTTAACAACCATAACCTTATTATTTTGAAGATCTTTAGTATATATGCTACCAACTTCAGACGGGTTACCTAGATTACGAACGCATCTATACTGACGTTTACTTGTATTTTCTCCTGCTCCTCCTAAATCACCACCCATTCCTCCTGCTGTAATACCTTCTTCTGCCCAATATAAATTTTTACCAGATGTACTTGTAAAATAATGATTGTCACTAGAGCGTCTTCTAGTACTTTCGGCATACAAAGTTGCATCTTGAAGAGCATCCGCTCCCATCCACAAAGAAATATACTGATTTGAGGCCGGTAAATACCACTTTATTTCATCATTACTAATTTTACCATCGCCATTTTCATCTCTGTTCCGTTGCATGCAGGCAAACATCGCTCCCGTTAATTTATCTCCGTACGGTTGTAAATTATATTCAGGAACTTCACGCTCATTAATAGTTGTAGTAATAAATGAATAGTTCACTGCATTACTCCAAATGTTGCTCAAATTATTATTAACAAACTTAACTTGATTTTCATATCCGTTATTAGGACTCACGCCTGATCCTCCTGCAGTCTCTTTTCCTTGTGAATTTAGACCAAATATCAATTTGCCTGTTTCATTCCAAGTTTCTATTCCCCAAGGATTAGTTGCTTTATTATCCAAATTATAAATACTCTTAATGGAACGTTGTTTAAAAACATATTTCCCTTCAAAAACAGAACTATTACCCAAATTGCTATTCTGATATTCTGCGTTTGCTCCAATTAACAGAATACGATCCTCCGCATTGACAAATTGATCTAAATCTAAATCGTTATAATAGTACTCATCTATAAAACAAGTATAGTAGCGTACTTCTTCGCCATCCTCATTTGTACCACCCTCATTATTAACATCTTTCCAGTCTTTCAAGTCTTGAATAAGAGCAGTTACATTCTTCAATTGATTGCTTGATTTCGCTGTTGTATAATCGACTGCATAGGACTGACCAGCATCATTTTTCACAAATTTAATCCAATCAAGATCCTTCTCACCTTTAGGTGTTTTCGCATTAAAGAATAAGCCCTCAGGATCAATCTCACTCTTTTTAAAAGAAATTACACGTGTCTCATAGTGGGCATCACAATATAAAACCTGTCCTTCTGTTTTCAAGATAACATCCCCTTCACTACGTTGATCATTATGGTCATCAACTTTAACCTCAGCAATAATAGACTTTACGCCTGTTACTTGAATACTATAAGTATATTTCTTATTTCTATAGGTAGAATAATCAGAATAATCAACCCCATATCCACTACCTGCCCCTTTCCCTAAATGAATAAAATAAGAGACGTTTGCATCGGCTTCTGCACTACCGCCACCAGGTAAATCGGTCTTTCCTTTATAAGTTCCCTTCAAAACGACATAAGTCGAATTAGGATTATAATATGCTTTACCTTCTCTTTGTTTACTGTCTGCAGGAGTCTTTTGTGGACTTAGCAAGTTTTCTAACATATAGAAAGAGAAAGATTTGGCATTATTTTTAATATCCTCCTTTACAGAAAAGCCCTTGCCTACTGAAACCGGATTAGATTGTGCTATCAAAGGACTTGTTCTTGGCACCTCTTTAATCTCATAACTTGTTAATGTAAAATCAGGACTATTAGTTATTTCAAAAACAATCTCTGAACGCATTCTCTGCAAATAAATGGCACCATTAGTTATAGATACTCCATCCGGATTTGGTTCTATTGTACAAGGAGTAATATTCAATATTGCACCAGCCCTATCCTCTTCTTTTTCACAAAACCCTCCAACCATTAGACCGGCTCCTGTTAAATTTGTTACATTATCTGTACTTAAAGAGACTGTTTTCGCAAGAAAGTCTGTTTTGGAAGGCTTTGTTTTAATCCATTCTGTGAGATCATCAAAAGCCCCATTAGTAGTATTAGCTATCGCATAAATATATTTTTCACCGGATTCGACCTGAAACTCTACTTTGTTATTCACTGTAATCTCTACTTGTTCACCAAATTCTAATGTTTCACCATCAAAAACAAACAAATACAAATTATCAATTCGATCATCACCAGTAGAAGCCCCTTTTGTTGTTATCACCTCCGCATCAGGCAAATTAAGAGAGAACCGAACAGTCGTCGGAATACCTGAAATGACATTTTTTTTCTTACCACCCATTTCTTCATCAGAGCAAGCACTTAACAGAATAAAGCTTGCCAATATGGATATAATATATAAACTATATTGTTTCATTGTTGTATTTATTTATGACTGTTATTACCCTATTTATTCGAAAGGAGGAACTATTATATCTTCAGAGCCTAAAGGGACTATAATACATGAAAGAGAGACAGGCAATTTCAAACTCTTTATTGTTGCCGTAACCTTATAATAATTACCATATGAAATAGCATTTCCACTATCTGTTACTATATCAAATCCGCCAGTATATTTACCAACATAAGCCTTTTCAGTCAGAACTTCATCTGAACCGGCAATCTCCTTTAATCCAACTGTTGCATCTTCAACTAAAATACACCATCCTTGTCCTTGTCCCTGCGAATCAACAACTAGACTTGAAGTCACTCCATTTTTTGCATCTTCAATTATTTGATTATATTTGTCTTCATTATTTTTTAGATTAAACGCATAAAAATTCCCCGTTACTTGCATTATTTCTTTTACCTTTGCTGAATAAATATCTCCAACAATTTCTACACGTAAGTTCGTTGAATTATTATCCGGATCTTCAATTGTACGTTGATAGGTATAGAAAGTCACATACTGAAGACTAACAGTTTTATCCAATTCATGCTCACCAAGAGCCTCTAACAAGTCCTCTTCCGGAAGAGATGCGATCACCTCATTCCTTATATTTTTCACTATTACTGAAGTTGGTTTTAAAATCCAGGAGTTATATGTTCGTGTTCTGTTAATAGTTCGATCTTCCATAATACCGACCTTTGTACTGGGACTAGTTGGATCAGTAAGAGTTACAGGTCTTCCATAAAAAAGAAATTTATGACCTTTACAATCATCAGGCAAACCGTTACTTACAGAAATATCATCTTTTAAAGAAATATTACCAATTAAAGGAGATCCATCCGTTTCTTCATAAGACACATCAACTAATTCCTTTTCACCTTTCAAATTAACATTTATCTTTAAATCAATCCTGGCAGCCAGCTGTGTTAAGTCAATATGAAACTGAGTATCTACAGTCAATTCCGTATCAGTACCGACACCAATTTCTTTTTCACCCCACTTTAATAGTTCTTCGGATTTAAATGTATATTTGTTATCGCTTCCTTCTCTTATATTTTTCAAATCGTCATAAGTGTTACATTGTTCATACAAGTCCAATTGACCATTTGCAATAATAACGATTTTATATGTTTCAGAAAAAAGCAACTCGATATTTGACAGTACATTATAAGTTCCTTTTATATCTGTCTCTTCCAAAGTAGGCTTAATAATAGCTTTTTTAGTATATGTATTGCCTTCTTTCTTAAAAATAGCAAGTACACAAGATTTTATTGTCTTCTCCTGATCCGTTGCCGGAAAAAGTTCCTGGTCACCCGCCTTTGTTATGGCAGATGCAGTAGAAAGTGTAATATTTAGTTTCGACGTGTAATTTCCATCGGGGTGCTTTTCAATAAGTTCTTCATTTGAACAGGCAGTAAAAGCCAAAAGCACAGAAACTAATAGATATATGAAGTTAATCCGATTCATGATGTATCTTTTTTCGTTTAATACTTTACTAGTGTTTTATAATGAGGGAGATTACAAATCTACATTTATTTCGTTATAGATCCAATCCTTTGTTGTACAAGTAAAAGCGCAATCGATAAAATCTTTTTTAACGTGGACTGTTACACCTAAATTATACCAATATCCTGGATGAACGTATGTTTTACCCTCTGATACATTATTCTTAAAATCATCTCCCGTTGGTCGATTAATAACATATTCACGATAAAAATATTGAATTTCTTTATTGTCTCTTTTTACAGAGAACTTCAGATGAGCAGTTACAGGTTTAGATGAGTCTGTATTAGGAAAAATAAATTTAAAAGTAGCATTGTCATGATTCAGTCTAAAAAATTCTTTTATATATCCATTCTCTTCAGAATAAGAATACATATCAGTAAGCTTTCTTAAACTTTCAAATTTATTTTTTTCAGAAATGCGACCATCTTTTTCTTCTGTATTATTAAAATCTAGACCTTCATCATATAAACCTACATTACTTTTCATGTCAGTCAACCAAACATTTTCTAATTGTACTACTGCAGTCTTAGGATCACAATCATAATATTTCACACTAAAATCAGACAAAGCAAATGCTGCAACACGATAATTAGCCACAATACCATCAACCGAAACTGTTGGTACATTATTTATAGTAGAAGATGAACCAGTAACATCTTTCCAATCTATTTTACCTTCTCCTATAGCTAAATTATAAGCAGCATCCGTTTCTCTTGCTTTATTTAATTGATTTAAAGAGATGCAGTCATCTAGTTCTTTTTGAAAGTCAGAACTTGCATTTATTACAGCAATCACTTTAGAAACAGAGTTCACCTTCACCAGAATTCTAAAATCCTCCAGAGAGACATTAGCAACTTGGTTTTGATATTGTTTTGATGCACGATACAATATGTCTCCGCCTTCATTAAGTAATAATAAATAACAGTTGGAGATAGAACTTTGAAGAGTTGAATAATCATTTGAAGAGCCAGTCGTATTTGCCTTCGTTGAAGATACGGCCGATTTTACATTTACAGAGACATAAGCCGATTCATTCACGGCATTTTCTATCTCGTTTGTTACATCGTTCATCATTGTATCTTCCCCAGAACATGAAGCTAACCCCAATAATAAACAAATAATCGATAATATATTTTTCAGTTTCATAACCCTATACTTAAAATCGTTTATTAAACCTAAATTCATTTTCATTTATCTTACGATGCAAAAGTAGAGTGATTCAGAAGGAATCGCGATAGGCGTAAGTTTCAAGTTTAAGGGGTAAAAATCGCAACCTGACAGATTGATAGAAGTGCCATTAAAAAGCGATAGAAACACCGTTAATCGACCATTACAGTCCTTATAACAAAGACGATAATATCAAGAAACAAGGTATTCCTATACATTTGAGAGATTCACATTGCTTCATGATAAGATCAAACTATTAGAACATATAAAAACAAAAAAGGTGTTATCATTTTCGACAACACCTTCTTCAATTCTTATAATAATAATCAATTAATTAGTATCTTCTTCTTCCTGATAAACCACGTTCCAGGGATTAACTGTAATCTCAGCCGATACATGTGCATTCAATTCGATCTTATCTTCATTGGAGGAACCTTCACCAGTGATAGTTACATTCAACTTATAGATATGGTTCCGTTTTACCATAAGTCCTTCACTATCCTTCGGATCATTCAGGAACACACGGAAATTTCTTGTTTCCTTTACATCCGGTGCATTCAAATTCCTTATGAATTGTCCGGATATCAACAAGGCTGTTCCATGGGCTACTTTTTCAGGGTTTGAAAAAGCATAACTAATAAACTGAGGGTATTTTGATTTTATCGCTTCAACCGACCAATCAATACTTTCAGAAGCATTTCCACTTTTACCCAAAATGCATCCTTCATAAGCTTGTGCTAAGTTCTCTTTTATGGGAGAGTTTACTGAAATCCATTCATCTGCAGGTGAATATTTATCTGATTTGTACCCTCTCACATACTCACCATTACCTTCTTCAAAGGTTGATGTAGAATGGACATTTACAATTGATAAATTCTCCAGTTCGAATTGAGCCAGTTCGTCCGGATAATTAAAAGTAATGTTATCCACTTGTACACGAGCAACCAAACGAGTCAATTCAATAGGAGTAACATTATCCGGCTTACTAGAAGGATCAGTAGTTTGATCTTTAACTGGAACAATTTTACCGTCTTTAGTTACCCAGTTCTCTGCATAGATTGTAGAAGTTCCATCTTCCCCTGCGCCTTTTACTATTGGTATTAACCCCTCACATGGAATAGACTCACTAACCATAGGTAACCTTTTGTTATCAATACATGTTGAAATATCATCTGTCAAAGTTAATTTCTTAAATTCGTCCAGATTTTTAGGTGTTAATAATTTCCCATTTGCTACCAAAATAACTATAAACTTACTACTTGATGGCTTTGTTGGATCAGTCTGATCAGGTGTTACTTTGATAGGTATATGTGTAATTTCAGTTACCGACTGATCATTCTCTGATTTTGCAGTACCTATGGCAGACAAAGACTGATCCCCCTCCTCATTCTTAAACACATAAGCCGTCAATGTAGAAATAAATTTTTCATCATCCGAACCTATGTCTGTCTTTGGGGTCTCACCCGTACTTTCTTCCCGTAAAGTAGGAAGTGCAGCTTTCGTTTGTGTCAATGATGTAGCAGCAATCGAAATATAGGCATCTACCGGTTCTACCGGCCCTTTAATACTATCATCGTCTTTGGAGCAGGATGCACACACACATACAACCAACGTGCTTAAAAATAAATTTCTTAATTTCATAAGTCTTATATTTTAAATTATTTACCCTATTTATTCTATCTCTACATCCTGGTTAACCGGCCCCCAGCCAACTACTTCTACTTTGACGTCGAGTACTCCATCAAGTATTTCAAAACTGTTTGGGCCGAATGTTATATTCATACGATAGATGTAATTACGTTTCACGAAATTATGATCGTATTTATTAGCCAGTCCGTTTGCATTGACCGTTGCATAAAATGTTTTTGTCTGTGCTGTATAGCCGGGAGCTTCCAGTAATGTAGCCCGGACAACCAACTGAGTAGCCTCTTCATCCGCATCATTTTCCATTACATAATGCCTGTATGATGTTTCCAGAATCGGACTTGCGTCGTTCAGTATTCTATTTATTGTTACTTTAGAGCTGTTGGAGAAATGTCCGTTTACAACAACTGCCCCCCAATAACCGGCACTAAAATAGCGGGATGCCGTTTTTTGATTCTGAATATAAACATCCTCTACCCTAACTGTACGTCCCGCCAGTTTTGAACCGGCAAAATTTGTATGGAAGGCAACGACTTCTACACGTGCAGCCAAACGAGTTACTTCCAGAGGTGATGATATGCCGTTTATATTTTCACTTCCCATACTTTCATATCCCAGATAGTTATTATCATCAGCAACAAGTGCATTATTCGTTACGATTACCTGGCTACTCATGGTCAGATCCGCCTGTGACTGTGCAGAAAGTTCTGCCAGCATAGATTGGAAACCATCATAAGTTGTCACATTATCAAGAACACCACCCGGAAGATTGGCTAACAGAATTATTCTGGCTTTAGTCGCTTTAGCCGGCACATCTATCAGATAAGCTGTACCATCTTGAGTGTTTACATTCTCCTGAGCTTTTCCCAATAAAACAGTTCCGGTTTCATCGAAAACGACAGCGGCCAGATTATTTATATACATTTCGCCCTCCAAGGCATTCGGGTCACCTGCTTTTGTTACCGCTCCGGATGCCTTCACTCCAATGGTCAGTTTAGCATTTGGCAGATCGTCGATAGACACAGAACCCTTATCTTTTGAACAGGCAGTACCCAGTAGTATAGCGACTCCGACTATCAATATATTTTTTATATTCATTTTTTTTGTTTTTATCGTTTAAAACTCAATGTCATCATCAACTACCCCCCAAGGAGTCACTCTAATTTTAGCACCTAAAAAAGCCCCAGTTTCATCCCACTCAAACACCACCAACGTTTTTTGGAAAGGATAGATTTCAATTGGACCAACAGTGCCATCTTCAAATTCACCTTTTGAGACATCATAACGTTTATTACCAGCTTCAATAGAGCCTGTCATTTTCTGTCCTTCATAAAGTGTTTGAGGAGTTGGTGTAATCCATTCTGTTGTTTTCCAGTCTCCTTCGGGATTATAATAAACACTATCCCCTGTCAACTCTCCTTTTGAATTATAGGTACTTAATGTCCGGTTCATATAGAAATTACACTCAGTAGATGTAGCGCGTAAACCTTGTTTTTGATACACATATTGTAATCCGATCGTACGCATCTCAACCGTACCTGTTTTTGGTCTTATCACAATCTGCTTATCACCTCCGGCAACTCCATTTCCCATAACTTCAACATCAATATCTCCAAAGAAAAGGCTGTCGGGAGATTGGGCCAATTCGTTATTGCTTTTAAGCGAGACTAACAGATCTTCTGCTTTTGTGGGTTCCGTTACATTTTGTTTTCCCTTCAGATTTCCCCAAGCAACAATATGAAGTTTCGTATTATCCGGATAGGGCAATTCTATTGTTTTACGACCGGTGATAAAATCCAAATCCAACTCCCGTGTTTCAAGTAGTTTTGAATTTGCATCAAATACAAATAATTTTGCTTCCGAAGTAATACCTAACGCCGTCACGTCTTCATCATTATGGTTCACTACCATCAAAGTTAGCTTTGCACAAGCGTCAAGATCTTCTTTGATGCAGCTACTGAATAAGGAAGCTAATCCAAATACTACTACTAATAAATGCAGTTTTGTAAACAATATATCTTTCATAATACAATATTTTTCTTTTCCCCTATATTACTCTGTTAATCGACTTCTTCTTCTTGGTTTACAACATCCCAGTCCTTAACCCTAACCAAAGCACTCATATGAGCCGTATTTTGTATATCATAAGGAGTATCAGATCCGGGACCCATTATTGTCAAAATAACATTATAAACATTATTACGTTTTACATAAATATGTCCAGGAGTTTCCTCTGATAAATCAACAGACTCCCCTTCCTTATTGATTGTTACAGCATAATACCGATCTTTTAACACAACCTTTTTTCCTTTTTCCACAGGTTCATACGTGTAGTCGCCCTTAACAATCAATAATGTTCTATTATCATCTTGTTTTAACATATTTTCATACACATAAAAATATGTACCTAATGGGATCAAAGGACCATAAGACGTTCCAATTTTTGGATATTCTTTGTAATCTACACCATTTTGGTATTCGGCTTTAATTTCAATTATATCATCATTTGATTCATCCAGTCCGAAAATATTACCGACACAAACCCAAGGATCATTATTTAGAAAAGGAAAACGATCATTCATTTCCTTAAAGTTTCGTGGAGGTTTAATTACATTATAGAATAAATAAGAAGCTTCGGTTGCCTGACCATTTTTTAAAGCTCCCTCAATACTTGCATACGCACCACTTAACCAAAAGTTTGAGTTTGAATTGAAAACTTCGGTAGAACCATTGTCTGAAATAAGTTTTGATTGGCTTTTTACATTTGCCACAAAAAATTCTTTTAATTTAAAAGTTACATCGCCTTTTCCTAGATAGTTCTCACTTGGCCGAAGAAAAATAGTTTCAAGTTGAACCATTGAAACATTTCTAATTAATTTTACAGGATTCTTTGTAACAACATATCCATCTTCCTTATCAAATCCCACATAATTACGTCCTGGTTTTAAATCATATTCCAGAATTTCACTACTCATCGTCAAGCCATTTCTAGAATTATCCTGATCATTTACATTCTTTTCATTCTTCAACAAAACTTCTAGCTTTTTATATTCTGAAATGTCTGTCCCTGCTACTTCTATTTTACTCAAATTGTCATCATCGAAATAGTTGGCAAATAAAATAAGTTTCACAGCTCCAGCAACAACCGGTACACCCATTATACTGGTTACTTTCTCTTCTCCTTCTGCAGAAACTTCAGTCAAACTCAACAATTTATCTTTCACAAAGATTGCTAATGATAACTTTTTTATTCTATTATAGTCAGCATGAGGGATAGCTGCCTTTGTTTTAGCATCGTTTTTAATTGCCAAAGACAAGGTAGCATTACAAACTAAAGGCTCTTCCTTTTTTATCACATCATCCACATCATCTGTAGAACACGATAATAAAGCTACTGCTAGAATAGAGAATATGTAACTTTTCAGTTTCATAGATATATTGATTTTCTTTTGTTTATACTCTAATTTCACATTACAAATGTAACCTGTTTATCATAAAACATAGATAGGTACAACTCTCTATATTAATAGATAAATGAATCAACTTTATTTCAATGATAGATTTACCACGGAAATATTATAAATGCACCATTATATACTGAATTCCAGAAATAAAAAATGCCTCCGATTGGAAGCATTTTTTATTTCTGGAAAAACCGCTTGGATTATTCAATTTCAGTGCTTTGATTGATATGACCAAAATCAACGACTTCAACCTTTACATCCAAGTAAGTATCATCTTCAGCTTTCGGACCAAACGGAGTTGTATAACCAGGACCGGCAACTTTCAAATCAACATTATATTGTAAGTTACGAACTGTACCTGATAATGAAGAGCGAGAACCGTCAAAACCTTCAGGTGCATTATAAGTACCGTCTTCTTTATTTATTCCCGTAATTCCATCCTTACCAATTGCTACAGAATAATATCTGCTTTCCGGATTTTGGACTTCTCCATATTTGAATTTGCCTTGTACTACCAGTAATGTGTAAATATCAGTTGATGTATTTTCATATACATAAGAAGAGTTACCAGTAGTTGGTTCCCACAGGGTTTGTCCATTTATGTCCTCAGCAGACAGGTCTAAGCTAAAAACTGAAGCATAATCATACACTTTAGTATCTGTCAAATATTTCTGTATAATTTTATTAGCGCCGAAATCTTTCATATAGTCTGCCCATCCAACATAGACTTTATTTTCAGCACCATTTAGATAATTAAGAGAAGTCGGCATAGTTGTTCCCCATGAAGCACCTTCAGCACCAACAAGATTTGTTGTTTTATTTGCATGCAAAATAAAAACATCTTCAACATCCAATGTTGCATCTTTATATTTTGTTTCATCAGCTGTAACTTGTACTTTGCTAAGAACGATCTTTGCTACGTTACGATACAATTTAACAGTTTTACCTCCTGCTTGATCTAGATAATGACCTTTATAGCTATTAGCCTCATCTACTGTATAACCTAAGTAATTTGTTACACCAGCCTGAATATCTACATTATAAACACCGCTATTCATAGAAAGTTTTCCATCTACTTCTTCTGCAAAATCCTTAGTATCACCTAACACTGTAGAATATTCAGTACCATTTGTCAAACCAGCAGTATAGCCACTAACTTTACTTTCAACATTAGCTAACACCAAAACACGCTTAGCACCGGCAGTAATCTTCTCTGCTATCACAGAAGAAGCTCCCGCTTTGCCTTCATTATTAACACCTTTAGATTCCAAACGTCCAGTTTTTACATCAAAGACCAATACTGCTAATGAAGAAATTGTTTTATCTGTTACACCTTCTACTTTTGTTAATGCCGGTGTTGCAATCTTTACTTCCAGAGCAGCTTCTGCATTTGGAGTTTCATTTCCACCTCCATTATCAATAGGATCGTCATCATTCGAGCAAGAAGCGAATGCACATGCAATCATTGTTGCATACAATAAATTTCTAAGTTTCATATTCTTAAATTTTGAAGTTATATAATACGTTTAATAAATACTAGTTTTAGCCTCGGGAGAATTATCACTTTTACCCTATACGATAATTTGTTTCCTGATGACAATGCAAAGGTATAGCCGCCCTGAAAAACCGCGGATAGGTATCAGTCTCAATTATAATAGGTAAAACTCTAAATCTTTTTTTAAGGCAAAAAATAGATTTTTAAGAACATGTGCGTTGCTCTCAAAAGATGGGTGAAAATATCTTATAGCATTGATTTTACAATTAGCAAAATGTTATTTTTGCCCCTTGCTGCGGAAGCTATATGGATCGGTAGTCGAGTCTGTTTGTTTTTATGAGGCTGTAATAAAGTTAGATGTTATCATATTGCCAAACAAAATCTTACGTTGTTTTCATTTTCATGTTTTTTCTTTGGGAAATTCTATGTCTATGCCTGCCAATAAAGCTATTTCTTTCCCCTATGACATTTCAAACACACCACCCTAGAAAAGCATTCCAGAAAAGAAAGATGCTATTCAGCATATAATAATGGCTCAAAAAAGCACTATTTCGATCTTCAACAAACCCGATTTAACATATTTTCAGTCTTAAATAAATCACATCTTCATTTAAAAGGAATTTATTTTCGTTTTAAGCGAAGTTGAAATTCGTTTAAAACGAGATTGTGAAGTACCGGATGAGACTTAAATTGTTAATAATTGTATCAAGAGAATTCACAGAACCCGATTAAAACAAATAAGCCCGTCACAAGGACAGGCTTATTTACAACATAGTGTTATTATTTTATCGATTTACAGATCGTTTTGTCACATTCTTTAGGGTTGTCCGTATTGGGAAGGCGTTGTTCCATACTGCTCCGTAAAACGTTTACGAAACGTGGCCGTATCATTAAATCCAACCATTTCTGATACTTCCTGCACTGAATATTGTTGCGTCTGGATCAACTCGGCAGCCTTTTTCAGACGGATCGTACGGGTCAATTCCAGGATACTACAGTCAGAGAATTGCTTGATTTTACGATACAATGTCGGCAGACTCATGTTCAATGAGTCTGCGAGCACCTTTGCCTCAAAGGTGGAATCGTCGAGGTGCATCTCGATATTTTTAACGACCAGATCCATAAACGGGTTGCTCGGCACAGACGGTTCATTCGTATCCGGATCAGCGTTTGAGGTTCCCGCCAGGGTATTGGTGAAATATTGCTTCAGCTGTTCGCGACGTTTCACCAGGCTGTTCAATTTGCTGCGAAGTATTTCTACGTCGAAAGGCTTTGTGATATAATCGTCAGCCCCGGCTTCAATTCCGGTAATGACATCTTCACTCTCTACCTTAGCCGTCAGCATAACTACCGGGGTCTGGGAGGTACGCGGATCACCCTTCAACTTCTTACAAGTTTCAAAACCATCCATTACCGGCATCATCACATCACAAAGTATCAGATCCGGCAACGTTGCAAAGGCTATCTGTACTCCCTCTTCGCCATTACGCGCCTCCAGTATTTCATATTCTTTGGTAAAGACATGCTTCAGGAACCAACGGATCTGATCGCTATCATCGATAACCAGGATCTTTTTACCCATTGCTTTCTTCTGGGGAATGATCTGGATAAACTCGGCAATTTCTTCTTTCTGGCGATCATTCAGTTTCACCAGGTCGGCTTCCGGTTCTACGAATTCCACACGACGATCCAGCAGGTGCTGTTTACCCAACGGTATTAATAAGGTATAGATGGTTCTCGTATTGTCGGCATCGCTACTGAAAAATCCGCCGATATCGTCTATCATGTCGGAAACTTGTTTCAGTCCGCGGCGTGTACTTTCATTTTCATCCAACCCTTCATCCTCCACAGACAAAGAGCAATAGGCTTTACCGTCTTTCTGCACCACAGAAAGATTCAAAGACACTTTACCGTACGAGAATGTATTTTTAAATGCATTAGATAATAACGTACGCAAAGCATACTCCATTTTACGACGGTCGAGCCAGATCCACAAAACAGATGTCTGGGTATTGATCTGGAAGTCGACATTGTTCATTGCCACCCAGTCTACAAACAAATCGCATATCTGGCGGGATATATCCACCAGATCGTAACGGGCGATACGCAGATAATTGGCCACATCATTTGCCCGTCTGGTTCCGATCAGCTGGTCGGCAAGGTCTTGCAGGGCAAGTGTATTACGATAGGCTGAAAGCAACTGGGTAGACATTTCCTGGCTCTCATCCTTATTTTGCACCACCAGGGCCAGCGATCCCAGCACTAACGAAAGAGGGGTACGCATCTCGTGGATCGTTTCTATAAAGAAATTATCATGAATGCTTTCAGCATCTTTTAACCGTTGTTCCGCCTCGGAAAGCCTGTCGGCCACTTCCCGTTGAAGGGAATCACTCTCCTTTATCTTGGCGACAAGCATTTGTTCCAGGTCTTTTTTATTACTGTTCAGGGTGGAGATCATTGTTTCCTGCGCGATAAGTTTTTGGGAAAGTTCTTCATTTACGGTAGCCAGTTCACTCTCCCGGGACTCCAATTCCGTGGCTTTTTCTTCGATGAAATGTTTCTTTTCTTCCAGATCCGCATTTTCTGTTTCTAACTCCTTACACTTTTTCACAGCTTCATCCCGCTGTTGAAGCAACAATTCCTTTTCTTTTTTGATCTCTTTCGATTGTCCTGTAAAGCCCGTGTACATCTTCCGCAAGTAAAAACATGCCGAGATAAAGAATATGGCTAAAAGAACAACTACCGCAAGTACAACAATATCCAAAGTTCCCACAGCCCCTTCTGCGGCAAACGCCTGCTGACCGCAAAAAGCAAAGCAAACAAGAAACACGGATAATTTCCTGGACAAAGCTTTATTATTCATAACTGATAAATATATTTTAGTTCTTAGATTACCTCTATCTACCGATCCGGATCTCCTCAACAACTCCACTTTCTATTAATTGCTATATATAATGTACAAATATCACAATAAAATTTCGTTTTCCGAGTACAGCGCCCTTTATTTTTCTGAAAAAAGATATGATAATCATATTTCCTTCAGACAAATTTCGATATAAAGGTTTTAAATTTATGATTTATCGTTTATTGTCACCTGTTATTTTTCCAAGCAAAAATTACAGGCCAACTTCTTCTTTTTGACAGAAACGCCACCTATCGACAGGTGTATTTCTATCAAAAATGGGTAATTTTATATCACACCTCCTATCTGACAGCAAAAAACAGCATCCATATACCTCAGGATAAAATAATAGTTTTACCCATGTTTGAGAGGTTTACGCCCGTTGTATTGATATTTTCAGCAACTATTTTGATCGTTTTAACTTTTATTATACTCATATTCGATACACATATCATTTTAGCATCTATATTTGCAATGTCAACGAGAGACAAAAGGTTTTGATGAGGGTCTTAACCGGTTAGCGAATCTCTCGGACAGTATAGGGTAATTTCAAAGCATATAAAAAGTTAAGGTCATGAAAAAGGGTAGAATTTTCACAAATTGTTTGTATTTTGTCTGCACACTCGTTGCAGCAATTTCTTTCGCAAGCTGTTCAGCTGATAGCGATTCCTCATATTCAGGTATAGACGAAAAAGTGATTGAAAATGCTGCCGAAAAGACAGATGCTTCTTTTTCTGTTGTTTTGAAAGCCTATTCAGACAATAAAGATATCACAGTTAAGGGTGATGTAGACCAGACTACGCTGTTCGTTTTCGATCAGAATAATGACTTCTACAAACAAGTTACTCTTGACAGAACTTATTTACTGCAAGCGAAACCGGTTGAAATCAGCTGTCCGGGATCAAAACAGATCACAGTTGTTGCATGGGCAGGTCTTTCTTCCGAAAACGAAGAGATCAGCACAATGAGTCAGGCAAACATTATCTCTGACTTACAGGTTAGCTTGAAACAAAACAATGGCGTTGCCGCTACTTTACCCGGAGATTTATTCTACGGACAGGTTACATTAAAAAGCGCTTCGACAAAATCAGGTGCTGAAACATTAAAAATAGAACGTAAAGTTTCCTCTATTTCTTTAATTACCAAAAGTGTTATTAAAGTATTGGATTCAAAAGAAGGAAATTTTTATTACAAAGTAAAAAATACAAAAGGCTCTTTCAATCATAATGGAGAATTAACAGGTGAGAATATTGAATATATTATCCCTGCTACTTTAAACGCAAAAGGAAATGTTGTTGCTGAAAACACAACCATTTTACCGGCCTCCAACATTACTGTAGAGCTTTACAAAGACGATAAAATGATCCTTTCTTCCGAAAATGTCAAAAATTTGGAGAAAGTGTCTGTAAACGAAGGAGAATTGTCAGAATTGACTTTCGATCTTTCAAGAAACAGTGGTAATATTGTTGTAACAGACTGGGGTACAGTTATTCAGCACGTTACTATTGATTAAATTTGACCCTCAATTTTTTATATGCATAAAGGCGTACATCCGGATAGTTCCGCGTGTGCGCCGTTTTTTTTCATATATCCGATTCTCCGTGATAGGAATACCACCCTATTTGATAGCCATACATATGTTAATATATTCAACACAATGATTATCAAGGATAAAGAGATACAATGATGGGTAAATATATCACATGTGATAGGATTACCTACCACAATATAAAAACACACCCTAATAATCAATTTATAATGCAGGGAATATAATGAAAGGATATAAGCGATTCAGTATTTGACAGATTTGAATGTTACTTTTCTCTTGAAAGAAAAGTAGGTTCAATATTTTCTAAACCAAAATATCAGACATGCCTTAGCTTGTATTCGTATCACAAACATATGTATTTATATCACATCAACCCATATACCGCAGGTTGTATTTGTATCATTTCAGGAGCCTCAAAAGATACTTTTACCCTCATTCAAGAGACTCGCACCTCTTGTTTTGACATTTTCAGCAACTATTTTGATCGTTTTAACTTTTATTTCACATACATTTGATACTTATATCATTTTAGTATCTATATTTGTAATGTCAACGAGAGACAAAAGGTTTTGATGAGGGTCTTAACCGGTTAGCGAATCTCTCGGACAGTATAGGGTAATTTCAAAGCATATAAAAAATTAAGGTCATGAAAAAGGGTAGAATTTTCACAAATTGTTTGTATTTTGTTTGCACACTCGTTGCAGCAATCTCTTTCGCAAGCTGTTCAGCAGATAGCGATTCCTCCTATTCAGGTATAGATGAAAAAGTAATTGATAATGCGTCTTCTCAGGTTGATGCTTCTTTTTCTGTTGTCCTGAAAGCTTATTCCGATAACAAAGACATTACTGTTAAGGGCGATGTAGACCAGACTACGCTGTTCGTTTTCGACCAGAATAACGACTTCTACAAACAAGTGACTCTCGACAGAACTTATTTACTGCAGGCAAAACCGGTTGAAATCAGTTGCCCGGGTTCAAAACAGATCACAGTTGTTGCATGGGCAGGTCTTTCTTCCGACAGCGAAGAGATCAGCGCAATGAGCCAGGCCAATATTATCTCTGATTTACAGGTTAGCTTGAAACAAAACAACGGTGTTGCCGCTGCATTACCCGGAGATTTATTCTACGGACAGGCTACATTGAAAAGCGCTTCAACAAAATCAGGTGCTGAAACATTAAAAATCGAACGTAAAGTTTCTTCTATTTCTTTAATTACTAAAAGCGTTATTAAAGTGTTGGATTCAAAAGAAGGAAATTTTTACTACAAAGTAAAAAACACAAAAGGCTCTTTCAATCATAACGGAGAATTGACTGGTGAGAATATTGAATATATTATTCCTGCTACTTTAAACGAAAAAGGAAATGTTGTTGCTGAAAACTCAGCTATTTTACCGGCCTCTGACGTTACTATAGAGCTTTACAAAGACGATATCATGATCCTTTCTTCAAAAAATGTCAAAAATTCGGAGAAAGTATCTGTAAACGAAGGAGAACTGTCAGAAATCACTTTTAACCTTTCAAAAAATAATTGCAATATTGTTGTAACAGACTGGGGTACAGTTATTCAACACGTTACAATTGGTTAATCGACCCTCAATTTTTTATATGCATATTGGCGGACATTCGGATAATTCTGAATGTCCGCTATTTTTTTTCATATACCCGATTCTAAGTGATAGGATTACCACCCATTATGATATCAATACATACGTCAACAAACCTTTCATTATTCACGCAACCCTTATTCAACAAGGGTTGACACAAATACCACTTATGAGTGACACGAATACCACCTAACAGAATATAACTATACCAGTACATTTGTGGACACAATACAATTTGTGAAATTTTACCCTATACTCTGCTTGTGTGAACCCTTAATTCCGCAAGCAAACCTTAATTAATATAACCGTGAGGTTACATAATTAATATAGCCCGCACTCCCTGATTGTTTGTTTATTACAAGCGGAGAGTGCGGGTTTTCTTTTTGAGTATAATATTGTGGACAGATTTGTCCGTATTCGGACACCCCTCATACAAGCGCACTCCTCATATTCAACACAATAGGACTTTGGCACATACGTTGTTTATATATTGCCAGATAAACGGAGGATAATATGGAAATAATTAAACTGGAAGGTAT
The DNA here is from genome assembly GCF_000969845.1 of Parabacteroides sp. HGS0025. Classification (NCBI taxonomy): domain Bacteria; kingdom Pseudomonadati; phylum Bacteroidota; class Bacteroidia; order Bacteroidales; family Tannerellaceae; genus Parabacteroides; species Parabacteroides sp. HGS0025. Next base: position 391,374 of record NZ_KQ033902.1, on the reverse strand, counting down.
AACAAAAGTATACCGCACTACAGAAGTAGAAACCACTGCGCTTGAAAATGTGAATCTCACCGTCAGAAAAGGTGAATTTCTTTCTATCATGGGGCCATCCGGATGCGGAAAGAGTACCCTGCTTAATTTAATGGGATTATTGGATTTACCCGAAAAAGGAAAGATCCTGATCAATGAAGCGGAAACCACACGGATGAAAGACAGTGAAATGGCTGAATTCAGGAATAAGATGCTGGGGTTCGTTTTCCAGAGCTTTCACCTAATCAATTCACTGAGTGTGCTGGATAATGTGGTACTCCCGTTGCTCTACCGGAATTCGACGGGCAAAAGTCGCCGGGAAGCGGCCGAAAAAGTACTGGAGAAGGTAGGACTATCACATCGCATGAGACATTTCCCTACACAGCTATCGGGTGGACAATGTCAGCGCGTGGCATTGGCGCGGGCTATCGTCGGGAATCCGCAGATTATTCTGGCGGATGAGCCGACCGGAAACCTGGACAGTAAAATGGGGGCGGAAATCATGGAACTTCTGTTCCAGTTGAACAACGAAGGAACAACCATTGTAATGGTCACCCATGATGAGCATATAGCCGAGACGACACAACGCATTGTCCGTTTCTTCGACGGAAGACGAGTTGAATAATTCATAAAGAAACCACTATGTACAAGATATATTTCAAACAGGCACTGCTGATGCTGAAACAAAATAAGTTTATCAGCATGATAGCTATTATGGGAACAGCACTGGCAATCATGATGATCATGACAATCATCGTTGCCGATGAGATAAAAGGTATCAGTGCACCACCGGAAATAAACAGGGAAAGAACTTTGCATACCAATTATCAGGTGAAAAAAGATACGACAAAAAACAGCTGGCAATCGGGTACCCTGTCGTATGATATCGTGAAAGATTATCTTTATCCGCTGAAGACTCCCTTATATATTTCAGCCTTCACTTCTTTAGCTTCCCGCCCGTCTACGCTGACCGGCCGGGAAGGTTCAAGCGAGATTATAAATGCACATCAGAGACTGACAGACGCGACTTACTGGAAAATATTTTCATTTTCCTTTATAGAAGGCAGGCCGTTCAGCGAAGAAGAATTTACTTCCGGAATATCGGTAGCAGTCATAAGTGAATCGCTGGGAAAAAAAGTGTTCAAGGGAGAGACAGTGCTCGGACAAACAATCCTGATCAACTTCAAACCTTACCGGATCATAGGGGTTGTAGAAGATGTTTCGCCTGTATTCAGACTGGCTCATGGTGAATTATGGGCTCCCTATTCATCCCTGAAAAAAGAGGATTTGTATTTTAACGTGGCCATGCTGGCTGAAAAAACGAGCGACTTCGCTGCTATAACGGCAGAGGTGAGGAATATGGAGAAAAAATATAATTCGGAAAATCTCCCCTGGACTCTTTTTATCAAAGGCCCGCTGAACAACCAACTCTACCAGAAGAGTATCTGGGGAAACAATGTCGAAGAAATTGCCCAGTCCATCGTCATACAAAACAGGAAAATGATTTTCATCCTACTGATACTGTTAATGATACCGGCTATCAACCTCTCCGGGCTAAGTCTTTCACGCATAAAAAAGCGGACGGAAGAAATCGGGATCCGGAAAGCTTTCGGTGCGAAAAGATATACCATCCTGATACAGGTTCTCTTTGAAAACCTGATTACCTCGCTAATCGGCGGAGTGATCGGTCTGATCCTGTCGTACATCGTAATTTTCCGGATGCGGGATTGGTTGCTCGGAATTCCGTCCGGCAGCGTGATACCGGCCGATACGCTGATCTCCATTCCGATCTTACTGGCTGTATTTGCCGTATGCCTGGTCATCAACCTGCTTTCTGCGGGAATACCGGCTTACAGGGCTTCACGGATGAAGATTATTAATTCACTCAATCAAAATGACAAATAATTATGATACGTCACATATTCAAAATAATCTGGAACGAACGTAAAACGAATGCGTGGATCACCCTGGAATATATTCTTGTATTCTGCGTGCTATGGTTTTGCGTCGATTACCTTTTCTATATGGGGAAATGCTATTTCGAACGAAGCGGTTTCGATATAGAGAATACCTATGAGATCAATATGCAGGAGAAACCGGCCAATAGTGCGGTATACCCGGCAGAGGACGGACAAACGGAAGAAATAGACAAACAGGCATTGGCTATGACTTTTCTGAGCCGGGTAAAAAATTATCCGGGAGTGGAAAGCGTAAGTTTCTCAAAATGGGGAGCACCTTTCGGCTGGTCGAATTATATGAGTAGTTTTCATATTAATGAAGATACGACCGATATGGTAAACTTACGCATGAGGTGGGTGACAGACGGTTTCTTCGATGTATTTAAAGTTAAAAGTACGGTAAGCGATTTCAGCCGGTGGGGAATACCGGGAACAAACCCGATCATAATCAGCCCCAGCCGAGACGGGAAATTCGGATCGCATGATTATTCCCGGGAACTATCGGAAATAAAAAAACTGACCTCCACCGATATCGACAAAACCGTTTATACGGTGATCGGGACTACCGACAAGATGAAGGACAGTTATTTCGAATCTTTTTTCAGTAATATGATACAACCTCTGAAAAAAGAAGAGTACAACCTGTCGGATATACAGATATATATACGTATAAGTCCGGAAGCGGACAAAGATTTCGCCGAACGGTTTACCCGGGAAATGAGGGAACAACTGATGCTAGGCCCTTATTTTATGGCTTCCATTTTCTCGACTCCCGAAAGTGCCAAAACAATAAACTGGCCCACAAACGAGTTGAACGGAATATATGCTATTACAACATTCCTGATCCTGAATATATTCCTGGGGATTATCGGGACATTCTGGTATCGTACGCAGGCACGCCGGAGCGAGGTAGGTCTCAGGCTAGCCCTGGGAGCAACCAGACAAGGAGTGAAACGGATGATTTTCGGTGAGACGTTGCTGATATTATTCATTGCCAGCGTGGTGGGCGTAAATATATGCCTTAATATCGGACAAACGGAACTACTGGAGTTGCTGGATATCCCAATCTCCAACAGGATGGACGCAGGAATCGGGGTAGAACAGGAGTTTATCAATTACCTGTTGACTTTCGGTCTTCTGGCCACCGTATCACTGATAGCCGTATGGTATCCTGCGCGGCAGGCTGCGAAGATTCCACCGGCAGAGGCTTTACGGGACGAATAAATTTAGTAACTTTGGTAAATAATACTAATAGCTATGATACTTATCTGTGATGATGACGTAACGGTACGGACTTCGCTTACACTGGTATTGAAACGTGCCGGGTATGAGGTAGCAACGGCTGCGAACCAGCAGGAGGCCATCGACTTCGTGCGCCACACCTGTCCGCAGCTGATCCTGATGGATATGAATTATAGCAATACGACTACCGGGGAAGAAGGTTTGGAATTGCTTGCCAAGGTACGGATATTCTGTCCTGCCATCCCGGTTATCCTGATCACGGCATGGGGTTCCATCAATCTTGCCGTTCAGGGTATACGAGCCGGGGCTTTCGACTTTATCACCAAGCCCTGGAACAACCTGGCTTTGCTGAAAACAATACAAACAGCCATACAACTGCAGGAGAGCGAAGAAAAAGGGCTGGAACAAAGACCTGAAAAGACGGAAAGGGCGGATAATTTTGATAAGATCATCGGAAAATCCGTCCTTCTGCAACAGGTTCTTAACACGATCACACGCATCAGCCGTACAAATGCCCCTGTCCTGATCACGGGAGAAAGCGGCACAGGCAAGGAACTGATTGCCGAAGCGATCCACGAAAGCAGTAACCGGCAGGGCAAACCGTTTGTCAAGGTCAATCTGGGAGGTATTTCGCAATCATTGTTCGAAAGTGAAATGTTCGGACATAAGCAGGGGGCTTTCACTGATGCCCGCCACGACCGGATCGGGCGTTTTGAACTGGCGGACAAAGGTACGATCTTCCTGGATGAGATCGGGGAGCTGGATCTGGTTTGCCAGGTAAAGTTACTCAGGGTTTTGCAGGATCAGACATTCGAGCCGCTGGGAGAAAGCAAACCCAGGCAGGTGGATACGCGCATCATCTGTGCGACAAACAAGAACCTTCCGGAAATGGTAGCGCAAGGTGTATTCCGGGAAGACTTATTCTATCGCATCAACTTGATCACCATACAGATGCCGGCCTTGCGCGAACGGACAGAGGATATACCCTTACTGGTCGACTATTTTGCCCGTAAGCAGGCGGAGCAAAACAATCTGCCTCCGGCTAAAATTTCACAGGAGGCATTCGGTTTTCTGAAGAAACTGCCGTTTCACGGTAATATCCGCGAACTGAAGAACCTGGTGGAGCGTACAATCCTGATCTCCGGTAAAGAAATCATTACGGATGTCGATTTCAAAAAGCAATATATCGAGGTTCCTGCCGGTCAACCGACAGGCGGGAATGCGATCCTCTCCCTGGATATGGTGGAAAAGAACATGATACAAAAAGCGGTCGAGTTATATGGTTGCAATCATTCCAAAATCGCTACGGCATTAGGACTGAGCAGGCAGACTTTATACCGTCGCCTTGAAAAATACGACATTAAACTCCCCGAATGAAGTCGAAGTGGATATTCTGGACGATTGCTGCACTTATCGCCTGCATATCGAGCGGCATAGGGCTCTTGTTCTTCCGGGATGAGCCGATACCTTTCTGGGTTGTACAATGTATCGCCATCCTATCCCTTCTGTTGGCTGCATTTATATATCATATGTTGGTCAAGCCTTACCATATCCTGCTGAGCGGGATGCAACTTCTGAAAGACCAGGATTTTTCCACTCATTTACGTGCGGTCAGGAATAAAGACGCCAACGAGTTGATCGGGATTTTCAACCGGATGATCTCGCAGTTGCGGAGCGAACGGCTGGCCGTACGGGAAAAGAATCAGTTCCTTGACCTGCTGATTCACGCATCACCGCAGGGTATCGTTATCCTGAATTTTGATAAACAGATCGTAGAAGTAAATCCTTCGGGCTTGAATGTGTTGAATATTTCCGATATTTCAGAGATCAAAGGAAAGACTTTTAAAGAATCCACATTCGACCTGGCTCCTGCGTTGGCTCAATTAAAACTGGGCAGTGATATGATGGTACGTAATTCGGTAAACAAAGTGTATCGTTGCAGCCATTCGTCATTTATCGACCAGGGATTCAATCATCCTTTTATACTGATAGAAGAGATCACGCACGAATTGCAGAAAGTAGAAAAGGACTCGTATGAACGTATCATCCGGATGATGTCTCACGAAGTAAATAATTCGGTCGGGGCGATCGGCTCTACTTTGAATGTCGTTACCGATATTTTCAGGCAGGAAGAAAACAGCAAATGGGATTATGTGCTGCCTGCTGTCGAGGCTTCTTTCGACCGTTGCGGACATCTGGCCAGTTTTATCAGCAATCTGGCGCAGGTTATCCGTATTCCGGAACCTACCCTCTCTCCTATTTCCCTCAATGAACAGGTTCGTTCGGTATATGCACTGACCAGCGCCGAATGCCGCCAGAGAGATATAGAACTGACTCTATCGCTGACGGAAGAAGATCAATATATCCATGTAGACGGCATCCAGTTTGAGCAAGTCCTGGTCAATATCATCAAAAATGCCTACGAAGCGATCGGGAAAAACGGGAAGATACATATCTATACATATCAATCCCCGTTATCCATTATAATAGAGGACAATGGCCCCGGAATGAGCGAAGAGACCAGACAAAAACTCTTCACCCCCTTCTTTACCACCAAATCGTCCGGCCAGGGGATCGGCCTGATGTTTGTCCGGGAAGTCCTAACCAACCATCATTGCAAGTTCAGCCTGACAACAGAGGATGGTTGTACCCGGTTTAAAATTCTCTTCGAAGAAATATAAATTATTCGTGCATAAATGCCTCATTGCTTTTTGCCAACGAAACCAATCCACCCATAGCACCCAAGTTCATGGAGTCAAGTGCCGAACTAGGGACGATCACCATAGAGCCTTTTTCTTTCAAGCCCTCGAATAGCATATTCATACCTCTGAGATGTAGGGCCACCGGATTATCGGTGTACTTTCGACTGGCCAGTTCGAATTTCTCGGCAATTTCTGTCTCGGCCGTTCCCAGAATAACACGTGCTCTTCTTTCACGCTCGGCCTGTGCTTCCTTACTCATGGCATCGGCCAGATCCTGAGGTATGGCAATATCATTGATACCTACGGTTTGGCATGTGATACCCCAGGGATTCGTATTCCGGTCTAAAACATGTTGCAAATCTTCGGCTATTTTATCACGTTCCTGCAAGAGAGTAGATAGTTCGTGCTTACCGATCGTATCTCTCAAACCGGTCTGAGCAATATGCTCGATCGCTTTTTGATACTCCTGTACCTCTAATGCGGCTTTTTCGACATCCCATACCGTCCAATACACAACAGCATCCACATTTACCGGCACCGTATCTTTGGTAAGGGTCTGCTCTGCTTTAAAAGCACTCACCCGCACACGCTGGTCGATATAAGCAGACACACTGTCGATAACAGGAATTATCATAAACGGGCCGGGGCCTCTTAATCCTTTGAATTTACCCATGCGCAACACTACCGCCCGCTCCCACTGATCGGCAATACGGATTGAAGAAGCCAACAATCCGGCAAAAATGATCAAAAGCAGAAAGATCTGCGTATTGACTATTTCCATAGCATACAGAACAACCGATACGAAAATCAATACCAGCAATACGGAAAAAGAAATAGGATTAAACCATCCCTTGTTGATTACATTTGTTGTCATATCTATTATTTTTTAGAGGTTTCTATGTTCTTCAATTCCTTAATCACTTCATCGAGACTAAAACCGTAACTGAAAGCAACAGAAGAAAATTGTATACAAATTTCTTTCAGTTTATCTTCTCTTTCCCTTTCCGGCATCACATTCTCTGTTTTGTTGATAAAGGTCCCGGTTCCCTGCTGGGTCTCCAGAATATTTTTGATCTCCAATTCTTTATAAGCTTTAGACACCGTATTCAGATTCACCTTTAACTCTACAGCAAGTGCCCTGACCGTAGGAAGCTGTTCCCCCAATTTGAGCTGTCCGGATGCTATGCCAAATATAATCTGGTCGATAATCTGACGGTATACCGGTACGCCGCTGGAATAATCTAATAAGAACTTGATCATATAATTATATATTGTGTTATACAAACATTGTACTATTATTATATGACAAAGATACAAGAAAAATTATTTCTACAAACTTTTTACAGGATTTTTTCTAAAAAACTTATTTGTGGTAAAGGGCAAACATACAGGTAAGTAAAAACAATAAAGGCTTACAATTTCTTGTAAGCCTTTATTTTGTAGCGAGACCCGGGATTGAACCGGGGACCTCATGATTATGAATCATGCGCTCTAACCAGCTGAGCTATCTCGCCATCATGTTGTCATTTTTCCTTATTGACGCTGCAAAAGTAGAGGTTATTTTTATATTATGCAACAGTTTGGCGAAAAAAAATCGTTTATTTTTCGGGGCTTTCAGCTAAGCCGTTAAAAATTAGAAGTTTTTTTATCCTGAGAATATTGGCAAATAGCAATCTTTTGCCTATCTTGCTCCGCAATTAATAGCATGAAAGATGAAAAAAGAGAAGTTTCATATCGAATACGTTTTCGATAAAGTTTCGCGGCGAAGTTTATGGAATCACCTCACTACCCCTCCCGGACTTTCGGCGTGGTTCGCTGATGATGTCACTATCAACAACAACACCTATATTTTTAAGTGGGACAGAGATGAGCAGGAAGCCGAAGTTTTGGCTGTAAAACCGGAAATAAGTATCCGTTACCGATGGGCAGACGAGGATGACGACACTGTTTACTTCGAATTTTTAATTCACACTGTTGAACTTACCGGAGCAACCGCTCTTGAAATTACCGACTTTGCCGAGCCGGACGAAAAGAAAGACTCAATCAATTTATGGGACTCGCAAGTCTATGAATTGAAACGTACACTCGGTATTTAGGTTGTTTTAGAGATTTATGTCATGTACTTATCGTTTTTTACACTACTTTTGCCCCGTCAACCCGGATAGGTAATGTTGAAGATAAAACGATTATATACATTTATGCTGCAGACTTTCCTGCCGTTGTTCATTATGACCTTCGGTATCTGTCTGTTTATTGTACTAATGCAGTTCCTCTGGAGGTACATAGACGACATGGTGGGAAAGGGACTGGGAATCCCTGTGCTCGGCGAAATGTTTTTTTATGCTGCTTTATTCCTCCTCCCGATGGCCTTACCATTGGCTATTCTGCTTGCGTCTCTAATGACTTTCGGAAACCTGGGTGAACGCCTGGAACTACTGGCGATGAAATCGGCCGGAGTATCTCTTATACATATAATGAGACCGCTTATGATTACGATCGGTATCATAAGTATCGGTGCTTTCTTTTTCCAGAACAATGCGATGCCGGTTGTCCAAGTCAAATTATATTCCCTACTCTACTCCATGCGCCAGAAGTCGCCTGAACTGGATATTCCGGAAGGCGTATTCTATGGAGAGATCACAGGATATAATGTATATGTAAAACAAAAAGATAATAAGACGGGGTTGCTGAAAGACGTCATGATCTATGATTACTCGGACGGCTTCAACAATGCACGTGTTATCAAAGCGGATTCCGGACGGTTAAAAACATCGGCGGATAAATTATTCCTTGTCTTATCGCTTTTTAACGGTGAATCGTTTGAGAACCTGAAAAACCAAACCGGTAGTGCGGGAGCCAAAGTTGCCGTGCCATACCGAAGGGAAACTTTCGGTACGAAAGAAATTCTTATTGAATTCGATGCCAACTTCACCCGTACGGATGAATCATTCATGCAAAACCAGTATATGGGGAAAAAGCTGAATGACTTGCAGACTTCCATCGACTCAATGACTGTCAGGCTCGACAGCATAAAAGCCCTGAATGCGAAAAGCGTTTACGAAATGTCTTATCGCCGTACATTCTCCAAACCTAAAAGAGAAGAGGGCAACCAGGCGGGAAGCAGCCAGGTCAACAACACCGATTCACTGAAAAAGAAGCAGGATGAGCCGGCTATAATAATCGATTTCGACAGTCTGTATCAAGCGCAGCCAGCGAGTGGCAAGGCCGCATTGCTGGTTCGTGCTAAATCGAATATAGAAAGCGTAAAGGCTGATTATTATTTTAAAGCGGCCACAATGGGGGATGAAGCCTATAAAGTACGCCGCCACCTGACCGAGTGGCATAAAAAATTCACTTTGTCATTTGCCTGTATGGTATTCTTCTTTATCGGCGCTCCGCTGGGAGCTATTATCCGTAAAGGAGGACTCGGTATGCCTGTGGTGATTTCCGTGATCCTGTTTATCTTCTATTATATTGTAGATAATATCGGGTTCAAGATGGCCCGCGACGGAGTATGGGAAGCATGGGAAGGAATGTGGTTGAGTTCGGCCGTATTAGCTCCATTGGGTATATTCCTGACTTACAAGGCGGTGAACGACAGTGTGATATTGAATGCCGACACTTATCTGAACGCATTGAAGAACCTTATAGGAAAACGTTCAGGACGTAAGGTGGAGAAAAAAGAAGTGATCATTTTCACTCCCGATTACGGGGCAATTCTTCCGCGCCTGGATAAACTGGCTAATGATTGCGCCAGCTATTTAAAAGGTCACAAACGCTGGCTTAATTATATCACTTTCTGGAGACAGGGAGGAAAAGATCATACTGCCGAACAACTGGCAGCAGAAATGGACGGCATCATCGAAGAGCTGGCCAATTCCGACCAGAATCTGTTGCTGAATAAACTAATGGACTACCCGGTTATAGGTGGATACAACCAACTGAACGCCAACCTGAACGGCAAGATCGGGCTGGCACTCGGCATTTTCATTCCGATAGGACTTCCGATCTATCTGCTTGCCACTTATCAGCGTAAATTACTGCGCCATGACATACAGGTGGTACAAAAGACAAGCCGTGAACTGGAAGATATGATCAAGAGCTTAGAAACTAAAAATTAAAAACGATATGAGTGATTTCAGATTAAACACCATCGAAGAAGCAATTGAAGATTTCCGCGAAGGAAAATTCCTGATCGTAGTCGACGACGAAGATCGCGAGAACGAGGGAGACTTTATTGTTGCTGCAGAAAAGATAACTCCCGAAAAAGTAAATTTCATGATGACATACGGTCGCGGCGTCTTATGCGCTCCGATCACAGAAGAACGTTGCCAGGAACTGGATCTGGACATGCAGGTTGCCAGAAACACCTCTATGCTGGAAACTCCTTTCACTGTGACTGTCGATAAGCTGGGCGGCGGTTGTACAACCGGTGTTTCCATGTTCGACCGTGCAGAAACGATCCGCGCTTTGGCTGATCCCCAGACGAAACCCTCTGATCTGGGACGTCCGGGACATATCAACCCACTTCGCGCCCGTTCACGCGGGGTACTTCGCCGTGCCGGACATACGGAAGCGGCAGTCGACCTGGCTCGCCTGGCCGGACTCTTTCCCGCCGGAGCTCTGATCGAGATCATCAATGAAGACGGAACAATGGCCCGTCTGCCCCAACTGATAGAAGTTGCGAAGAAATTCGATATCAAAATTATCTGTATCAAAGACCTGATCGCTTACCGGCTGAAGACTGAATCGATCGTCGACAAAGGCGTGGAAGTGGATATGCCGACACAATACGGCCATTTCCATCTGATCCCGTTCCGCCAGAAAAGCAACGGACTGGAGCATATCGCTTTGATAAAAGGAGATATCTCCGGTGAAGAACCTGTATTGGTACGGGTTCATTCATCCTGCGCCACCGGCGACATCTTCGGTTCGATGCGTTGCGAATGCGGCGAACAGCTTCACAGAGCCATGAAAATGATCGAGAAAGAAGGACGCGGCGCCATTGTCTACCTGAACCAGGAAGGACGAGGTATCGGCCTGATGGATAAAATGAAAGCCTATAAACTCCAGGAAGAAGGATTGGATACGGTAGATGCCAACCTGCATCTGGGACACCAGGCTGACGAGCGCGATTATGGTGTCGGAGCACAGATACTGAAACACATCGGTATCACCAAAATGCGCCTGATGACCAACAATCCGATAAAACGTGTCGGCCTCGAAGCCTACGGTTTGACGATTGCGGAAAATGTTCCTATCGAAGTAACTCCTAACAAATATAACGAGTTTTATATGAAGACAAAGAAGGAGCGTATGGGACATGTACTTCACAACATCAAATAATTAGCAATTTGTTGCAAGGATTCCGATTATTAATTACTTTTGTCGCAACAATTTAAAATAACCTATACAAACAGCAGTGTCATGACACAAGTTTCAGATCGTTTAGCAAGTTTATCGCCTTCAGCAACATTGGCGATGTCTCAAAAGAGCAATGAGCTCAAAGCACAAGGTATCGATGTTATCAACCTGAGTGTGGGAGAACCTGATTTCAACACACCCGATCACATCAAGGAAGCAGCTAAGAAAGCGGTAGATGACAACTTCTCACGTTATTCACCGGTTCCGGGCTATCCCGCATTACGCAATGCGATCGTTGCCAAGCTGAAGAATGAAAATGGATTGGAATATACAGCCAATCAAATCTCTTGTGCGAACGGAGCTAAACAATCCGTTTGTAATACGATCCTGGTATTGGTGAATCCGGGCGACGAAGTAATTATCCCGGCACCGTTCTGGGTTAGTTACCCTGAAATGGTTAAGCTGGCTGAAGGTACGCCGGTAATTGTTCCGGCCGGTATCGAGCAGGACTTCAAAATCACTCCGGCTCAGTTGGAAGCAGCTATCACACCGAAGACAAAAGCATTGATCCTCTGCTCTCCTTCCAATCCTACAGGCTCTGTTTACAGTGCAGAAGAGTTGGCCGGTCTGGCAGAAGTATTGAAGAAATATCCGGAAATTATCGTTATTGCCGACGAGATCTACGAACATATCAATTATATCGGCAAACACCACAGTATCGCTTCTGTTGAAGGCATGAAGGATCGTACCGTTATTGTAAACGGTGTTTCCAAAGCATATGCCATGACAGGTTGGCGTATCGGTTTCATTGCCGGCCCGGAATGGATTGTTAAAGCCGTAAACAAACTACAGGGACAATATACATCAGGCCCTTGCTCCGTATCGCAGGTGGCTGCTGAAGTTGCTTATACAGGTACACAGGCTCCGGTTGAAGAAATGCGTAAAGCATTCGAACGCCGCCGCGACCTGATCGTATCTTTGGCTAAAGATGTGCCGGGATTCGAAATCAACAAGCCGGAAGGAGCTTTCTACCTGTTCCCGAAATGTAGTTACTACTTCGGTAAAACAGACGGTCAGACTACCATCAAAAATGCTGACGACCTGGCATTATACCTGCTGGATGCAGCGCACGTAGCTTGTGTAGGCGGAACTTCTTTCGGTGCTCCCGAATGTATCCGTATGAGTTATGCTACCAGCGACGAAAAGATCGTGGAAGCAATCAAACGTATCAAAGCTGCGTTGGCAAAATTGAAATAACAATCAACGAAACCTCATAAAAAAAGGCTGTCCGCAATGGACAGCCTTTTTTATTATCTTATTTACCGCTGTAAATTATTCAGCACGCAAAGTGAAGCGTTTGAAAGCAACGATCTTCAATTCAGGATCTGCTTCCTTCATTGTTTCCGCTACAGTCTTTTTGCCATCCATGATATCTTCCTGGTTCAGCAAGCAAACTTCTTTCAAGAATTTGCTAAGACGACCTTTAGCGATGTTCTGGATCATTTGTTCCGGCAGATTAGCAGCCTTTTCAGCAGAAACAGTAGCAATAATTTCTTTAGCTTTTGCTACGTCTTCAGCAGTAATCCAGCCTTTAGACATATTACTTTCCATATGGTCTTCGCTATCCACATGTGAAGGATTGATACCAGCTTTCTTCAAAGCAGCTTCTACAGCTTTCTGAACCTGTTCAGCTTTAGTCTTTTCGATAGCCACCTGGATTTCCTGTTCCTTTACAGATTCAGGAACACCGGCTTCGTCAATAGCGATAGGATTCATAGCAGCGATCTGCATAGCGATGTTGTGAGCAACACTTTCTGATTCCTTATTGAAAGCAACGATTGTACAAAGTTGGTTCTTACCCATGTGGTTGTACACAGTTGTATAAGCACCTTCTACTACGTTGTAACCGTCCAGTTCCATTTTCTCGCCAGTGATACCGCTACGGTCAGTAACAGCGTCCTGGATAGTACCATTACCCATAGGCAATGCTTTTATTTCATCCAATGTCTGACACTTGTTAGCCACAGCAGCATCCAGAATAGCCTGAGTCAAAGCGATGAAATCTTCGTTCTTAGCTACGAAGTCAGTTTCACACTTCAAAGCGATAGTAGCAGCGAAACCGCCATCTTTTTTAGCTAATACGCAACCTTCGGCAGCGTCACGGTCAGAACGCTTAGCAGCGATAGCCTGTCCTTTTTTACGGATAATTTCCATTGCTTTTTCGATGTCACCGTCAGATTCGGTCAACGCCTTCTTGCAGTCCATCATACCAGCTCCACTCATTTTGCGCAGCTTGGTAATATCAGCCATAGTTACAGCCATAATCTTATTTCCTTATTTAATTGTTTATACTATTCTAAAAACCAACAATGGACAATGGACAATTGACAAGTCCTAAGAACTTAACTGTCAAAAGCCTATTGCCCATTGTATTTTATATTCTAATTGTCAATTGTCAACTGTCAATTGTCAATTAAATTATTCTTCGATATCTTTAGCGTACTTTCCAGCAACATTTGCGTTCAACGCTTCTTCGTCTTCTTTCTTAGTACGTTCTTTCTTTACAGTAGCTTTTGCCTTACGATCTCTTCTGGGAGCTTCGCCTTCGCCGACAGCTTCCGTATCGATCTTTTCAGCTTTGCGTTCCTGCAGACCTTCGTTCATTGCTTCGCAGATAGCGCCTAAGATAACTTCTACTGATTTAGTAGCGTCGTCGTTAGCCGGGATCACGTAGTCAATGTTGTTAGGGTCAGAGTTCGTATCAACCATACCGAATACAGGGATACCCAGGCGGTTAGCTTCGCGAACTGCGATATGTTCTTTCATTACGTCAACAACGAACAAAGCAGACGGAAGACGAGTCAGGTCTACGATAGAACCTAAAGTCTTTTCCAGCTTAGCACGCTGACGAGTGATCTGAAGTTTTTCTCTTTTTGACAGATTATCAAATGTACCGTCTTTTGTCATCTTATCGATAGTAGTCATCTTTTTGATGGCTTTACGGATAGTCGGGAAGTTAGTCAACATACCACCCGGCCAGCGTTCGATAACGTAAGGCATACCTACAGAAGCAGCCTTATCAGCGACAACTTGTTTTGCTTGTTTTTTAGTAGCAACGAAAAGTACTTTCTTTCCCTGTTTAGCCAGGTTCTTCATTACTTCTGCTGCTTCATCTACTTTAGCAACTGTTTTATATAAATCAATGATATGAATACCATTGCGCTCCATAAAGATATAAGGAGCCATAGCGGGATTCCACTTTCTCTTCAAGTGTCCGAAGTGTACACCAGCTTCTAATAACTGATCAAAATTAACTCTTGACATTTTTTTCTTTTTAAATCGTTTACTTTCTGTTTAATTTTCAACTATCAGGTAGTTCTCCGGCATGTCTGCATGCAAAAGAAATCCCGACAATTTAGATACTAAACGCTTTGTCCTTGTAAGAAACTCACAAATAACATTAACGTTTGCTGAACTGGAATCTCTTACGAGCTTTTGGCTGACCCGGTTTCTTACGTTCAACAGCACGAGGATCGCGAGTTACGAAACCTTCTGCTCTCAACGCAGGTTTATCTTCCGGATTAATCTTGATCAAAGCACGAGCGATAGCCAAACGAGCAGCTTCTGACTGACCTTTGAAACCACCACCGTCAAGGTTGATCTTGATGTCATATTGTTCTTCAACATTCAGCTTTGCAAGCGGTTGCTTAACAATGAACTGAAGGATTGTAGAAGGAAAGTAATTTGCAAGATCACGTTTGTTGATAGTTATCTTTCCCGTTCCTTCGCTTACGAATACGCGAGCAACTGCTGCTTTACGTCTTCCTATTGCATTTACTACTTCCATAGTTATTATTTAAGTGAGTTTATATCGATTGACTTAGGTTGTTGAGCTTCGTGTTTGTGCTCTGTTCCTGCATATACATATAAGTTACCCAGTAACTTTGCACCCAGACGATTTTTAGGCAACATACCCTTTACTACTTTTCTGAACAGACGATCTTCGCCCTTCTGCATCAAATCTGCAGGAGAATATGCGATCTGTCCACCGGGATATCCGGTATATCTCAAATAAACACGGTCGTTCCACTTGTTACCAGTCAGAACGATTTTATCTGCATTGATAATGATTACATTATCACCACAATCAACATGAGGAGTGAAATTGGGTTTATACTTACCGCGCAAAAGTTTTGCTACTTTTGCACAAAGACGTCCCAAAGTCTGTCCATCAGCGTCAACGATGACCCACTCTTTGTTTACAGTTGCTTTGTTTGCAGAAATGGTCTTAAAACTTAAAGTATCCACTGCTTAAAAAATTAATTAATTAATAACTCTAAAAAACAAGCGCTTAGTTTCTCACTACCATTATCACTACGGACACTTGACGTAATAATGTGCTAAAAACTAAACCCTTAGTACAATTTGATAATATTCGGCTTGCAAAGGTACGGCTTTTCTTCGAAATACAAAACTTTTGTACATCTTTTTCATTATGAACCGTTAAGAGAGAAAGGATACTAAATATGAACACACATTTTTAAGGTAAAAAGATTCCGCGTCTTTTATTAATTCGTATATTTGTAATATGGGAACGTGAGAGAAATGCTTATTCTTCAAAAGGATATAAGTGATTCCAGTGGTTGGCTGATGATTGTATTTGGTGGTTCGTTTACATATTTATTAGCGTGGATTGGCAATAAAATATTAAAATAGATTATATATGAATGGATTAGTTTTATTTTTCATGGTAGGTTGTGTGGTTGCCGGAGCTTTCCTTGCTTGGCTCTACACTAAACCGGGCAAAAAATGGCTGGACGATTTATAAAAAGAATTTCTTTTTCAGAATATAAGCCAAAGCTCTGTGTTAAGCACAGGGCTTTTTTTTATTATAATGTATTTGCTACTTACGGAAATAATACCCCAACGAGAAAGTTACATTATTTTGATAGAGTGATGATTCGCCGTCATGTTTAGAGGTACGGCGGTCGAGCGTTCCGCAAAGGGCGGATACGGAAAAGAAGAAATTAGAGTATTCCACCTGCAATCCGAGGTTAACTCCCAGATCGAACGTCTGAAGATCAGCTTCGCCGGATTTGCCGAAAACGATATCGGTATCCACATTCTCCTTTGTCCGCATTTTTCCAAACAGGGAGAAATCGACAGCAGGGCCAGCCATCACACTGAAATAAACATCGGTAAACTGGAAGGTATATACCAGATTGACAGGCACAAGAATAGAATAGTAGTTACATTTAGTTTTCGGATAAAGACGTCCGGTACCTTCTTCATCCGGTATATTGGAAAGGTAATTTCCACCCTGATGCACAAAAGCGACTTCCGGCTGCAACGACAACCTTTTATATAAAGGGATGTTTGTAAGTCCGGCTACACTGAATCCGAAACGTGCTCCCGACCGATAATTATTATCTATTTTCTGCACCAAAGAAGAATAGGCCAATCCCCCACGCACACCAAACGTAACCTGTGCAGTGGCCGGCACGATCATCAACATCACCAAAATAATTACCAATCCGATCTTTTTCATACTAAATACACTTTTCTACGAGCAAAGATAGTTTTTTTTTCTAATGATGATACTTCTTCTATCATTTTAACGTATCATTGATCAAATTCTTTTTTGGGTTGATTCTTGTCCGATATCACTGCGCAGTCAAATTTAAATTTAATGTACGAATGCGTACATTAATATATGAGACGAAAAAAGTTTATACACAATCCGCCTTCATGCCTTCATATGGCCTTATGTCTTTTGATTAACAATCTATACAATATGAACCCGTTTGTTCTTTCGCCTTCATATCGCTTTCATTCGGCCTTCATGGGTCTTCGTATAGTTTATCTTTTCCACCTTCTATATCGGCATTATTCCGAGGACAGGAAATAGCTTTCTATATCCAAATAAAATGCCTCACGAAAACCAAGCCCTTTGCACGGGAAAACTAACCTTTTTCTTCCCTACAATTATTCCCTTTTCTCCCTACTTTTATATCTGTAATATTAACTTTGCAAAAAAGAAAGGCATGCCTTACATATTAGCAATACTAGCCTTACATATAAGTAAAGCATACCTTACTTATTCAAAATAGAGGACAAAAGTAACTAATAGTCATATGCCAGCACCTTAATATTCCTATGCAAAGCCCTTAATTCTCAGCCATAGATTATAAAGACAAGAAACTCATCATTGCGATCAATTTAAACTCAAACGAGACATGAAGGCTGAATGAAAGCAGTATGAAGGCAAAAGCGCGAGCGGGTTCATATTGTATGCATTGTTAATCAAAAGACGTAAGGCCATATGAAGGCAATGAAGGCGTATTAATAAAACATAGATCATGCAGATCAGATAGATAATCACCATCCATCACCAGTTGTAGAAAATAACTAAAATCAAGCAAATAATATGTATATTAATAGCTAAGGTAACCTATTAACTAACAGATGTTAGACGAATCCGTTATCTCTTATTTTTATCTAAAAGAAAGCCCCCGAAATGACAACATCCGGAATAATCCCGTTTATTTGAAACACAAAAAGATTGTTTCGATTATTATTTATTCATTTTAATAGGTTGACGATGATTTATGAAGGGTTGATCCTGATTGAACAGGATTTGAAAGAAATGATAGAGTCGAATTTAGGCCGCACAGGCCTTTTATACCGCATCTACTCAAGAATTAAAAGCAATGATTCTATCAACGAGAAGATTAACAGGAAAAATTATCAGGAAAGCGGTAAACTGATTCAGGATGTGATCGGGATACGGGTAATGACGTACTTCAGCGAAGACATCGATGTGCTGATAGACTATTTCTCCTCTATTTTCGATGTGATAGATCTGGAGCATGACAAGATGGACATCGCTAATTTCAATCCGGTACGTATCAATATGGTCTGTCGGCTGCAAAACGAACAACTGAAAGAGTTCAACACCTGGAAGAATCGTTATAGCGAAAGCTTTAAGCGGATCGATTCCACCTTCGAGATACAGGTACGTACTACGCTTTCGGAAGGATGGCACGAAATAGAACACAACATGCGATATAAATGCAAAAAGGAATGGCAATCGCTGGAAGACGAGTCCATCATGCTGAACGGCATTCACGCCACACTCGAGACCAGCGACCGTACGCTCTTCAAACTGTTTGAGGAAATTTCCTATCAGCATTATAAGAGCCGGAACTGGACGGGAATGCTGCGGAATAAGTTTCGCCTGCGGTTCACCCTCGAACCGCTTTCGCCGGATATCATCACTCTTTTCAATTTCGATAAAGAGCTGGCTAAAGCCTTCTATAAGATAGAACGTTCTCTTATCCTGCATGAACTGATCAAGCATGATCTCCGGATGGATATATCATTTAATAACATTATTTATCTATGCAACTATCTGTTTGTGAAAAACGAACTGATACACCAGATCACACCACCCGCATTAATGCTACGGTTTGAGGAAACTTTCAAACAGGATAGTTAAAGACAGGCCTGTTTTGGAAATCTACATTTATTTTACCAAACAAATGTAGTATCTTTGTTTGGTAAAATAAAAAGTCTTTCAAACATAGATATGGAACCATTTATACATTTACATGTCCATACCCAGTATTCGCTGCTGGATGGACAAGCCTCTATTGACGCCTTGATCGACAAGGCACAAAAGGATGGGATGAACGCCATTGCCGTTACCGACCACGGTAACATGTTCGGTATAAAAGAGTTCTTCAACAAAGTTTCGAAAAGGAACAGCAAACCGCTCGGAGCTATCAAAGGTTTTGAAAAAGAACTCAAAGCACTCAAAGCAAAAGAAGAACTTACCGCCGAAGAACAGGCACACCTTCAGGAGCTGCCGGGACTGATAGAAGCGGAAAAGAAAAAGATATTCAAGCCTATTATCGGCTGCGAATGTTATTGTGCACGCAACGGAAGGCATAATAAAACGACGAAGGAAGACCGAAGCGGTTACCACCTGATCGTGCTGGCTAAGAATATGAACGGCTACAAGAACCTGATCAAGATGGTATCCATCTCGTGGACGGAAGGTTTCTACGGACGTCCGCGTATCGACCATGAACTGATCGAAAAGTATCATGAAGACCTGATCGTCTGTTCGGCCTGTCTGGGGGGAGAGATCCCGCAGCACATCATGCACGACCGGATAGATAAGGCGGAAGAGTCGATCCTATGGTTCAAAAATCTGTTTGGTGAAGATTATTACCTGGAAATGCAACGGCACGAGACACACGACCCGAACGCCGACTGCACCACCTATCCCAAACAACAGGAAGTAAACAAAGTGCTGATCGAACTGGCACGTAAACATAATGTCAAGCTGATCGCTACCAACGACGTCCATTTCGTGAATGCGGAAGACGCCGAGGCACACGACCGTCTGATCTGCCTGAGTACGGGGAAAGACCTCGACGACCCGACCCGCATGCGCTACTCCAAACAGGAATGGATGAAGACGACGGCCGAAATGAATACCATCTTCGCAGACCTACCGGAAGCACTCAGCAATACGCTCGAGATTGCCGACAAGGTAGAGTTCTACTCGATCGACAGCGGCCCTATCATGCCTACCTTCGCTATTCCCGAAGAATTCGGCAGCGAAGAGTCATACCGCGAAAAATACTCCGAACAAGACCTGTTTGAAGAGTTTACCCGCGATGAGAACGGAAATGTGGTATTGAGCGAAGACGATGCAAAAGACAAGATAAAGAAACTGGGCGGATACGACAAACTATACCGTATCAAGCTGGAAGCCGACTATCTGAAGAAGCTGACTTACGACGGTGCCAGGATTTGTTATGGCGAAGACTTGTCGGACGAAGTTAGAGAACGTCTGGATTTCGAGTTGCACATCATGAAGACGATGGGTTTCCCCGGCTACTTCCTTATCGTGCAAGACTTTATTGCCGCCGCCCGCGAACAACTGGGCGTATCGGTAGGCCCGGGACGTGGTTCGGCTGCCGGTTCGGCTGTAGCCTACTGTCTGGGGATCACCAAGATCGACCCGATCAAATACGACCTGCTGTTTGAGCGTTTCCTGAATCCCGACCGTATCTCCCTTCCCGATATCGATACCGACTTCGATGATGACGGCCGCGGCGAAGTGCTGCGCTGGGTAACGGAAAAATACGGTGCCGACCGGGTAGCGCATATCATTACCTACGGTACGATGGCAACCAAATCGGCTATCAAGGACGTAGCCCGTGTCCAGAAACTACCGCTTTCCGAATCGAACCGCCTGGCCAAGCTGGTGCCGGATAAGATACCGGACATGAAGAAGTTTAAGCTGAAAGACGCGATCAACTACGTGCCCGAACTGCGCGAAGCGGCAACCGGAAGCGATCCGCTGGCACGCGATACATTAAAATATGCACAGATGCTGGAAGGTAACGTGCGTAATACGGGTGTACATGCCTGTGGAGTCATCATCGGACGATATGATATATCGGATGTGGTTCCGGTAAGTACCGCCAAAGATAAGGAAACCGGCGAAGAGATGCTGGTTACCCAATATGAAGGTTCGGTAATCGAAGAAACCGGACTGATCAAGATGGACTTTTTGGGACTGAAAACCTTGTCCATCATCAAAGAAGCGATTGAAAACATCCGGCTGACGACCGGAGATACCCTGGATATCGACCATATCAGCCTGGAAGACCCGGCAACGTATAAACTATATTGCGACGGTAAGACCACCGGAACATTCCAGTTTGAGTCCGCAGGTATGCAAAAATACCTGAAGGAGTTGCAACCTTCCAAGTTTGAAGACCTGATCGCCATGAATGCCCTGTATCGTCCGGGGCCTATGGATTATATTCCCGACTTTATCGACCGTAAGCACGGACGTAAACCGATCGAGTATGATATCCCCATCATGGAGAAATATCTGAAAGATACCTATGGTATTACGGTCTATCAGGAACAGGTCATGCTTCTGTCGCGTTTGCTGGCCAACTTCACCCGTGGTGAGAGTGACGCCCTGCGTAAGGCGATGGGTAAAAAGCTGATCGACAAGATGAATCACCTGAAGTCGAAGTTCATGGATGGCGGTCAGAAGAACGGTCATGCGGCCAAGACACTCGAAAAGATCTGGTCCGACTGGGAGAAGTTTGCATCCTATGCCTTCAACAAGAGCCATGCTACCTGCTATTCGTGGGTGGCCTACCAGACTGCTTTCCTGAAGGCGAACTATCCGTCTGAATATATGGCTGCCGTACTGAGCCGAAGTTTATCCAATATCGTCGATATCACAAAGTTCATGGACGAATGCAAGGCGATGGGTATGCAGGTATTAGGGCCGGACGTAAACGAATCGATCCTGAAGTTCAGTGTAGATAAGAATAAGAACATCCGTTTCGGACTGGGAGCCGTAAAAGGAGTTGGCGAGTCGGCCGTACTCAATATCATTGAAGAACGGAAGAAGAACGGCCCGTATAAGAATATTTTCGATTTTGTGGAACGTGTCAACCTCTCCTCCTGCAATAAGAAGAACATCGAATCGCTTGCCCTGGCAGGGGCTTTCGACAATTTCGGTATTCAACGCGAACAGTTCTTTGCAGAAACGGGTAAAGGCGAAGTCTTTCTCGACACATTGGTGCGTTATGGCAATAAATTCCAGATGGATAAGAGTTCTGCCGCCAACTCCTTATTTGGTGGCGACGACCTGCTTGTTGCCATCTCCAAACCGGAGATTCCGGTCTGCCAGCGTTGGAGTGATCTGGAACGCCTGAACAAGGAAAAGGAACTGATAGGCATCTATCTGTCCGCCCACCCGCTGGACGAATACCGTATCGTATTAACCTATGTATGTAATACGGGTATGGCCGAGATCAGCGACCGTGAAAGCCTGAAAGGACGCGAAATGTTGCTGGGTGGTATCGTGACCGACTTCCGGGAAGGTATGACCAAGACGGGGAAACCTTATGGAGTGGTTAAGATAGAGGACTTTACCGGTAGTGGCGAAATTGCCCTGTTCGGTAATAACTACATCGAATACAGCAAGTATTGCAAGATCGGTATGTACCTGCTCATTACCGCCCGTGTAGAGCCCCGCCGCTGGAACGAGAATGAGCTCGACTTCAATATCGGTTCCATCCGCCTGTTGCAGGACGAAAAAGACAAGCTGATCGAAAAGATAAGCATCACCTTGCCGATCCACGACCTCGACGAGCCCACAGTCAATGAATTATCGGTGCTGATCAAAAACAATCCGGGACAGAGCTTGTTATATTTTAGAGTGGTTGACGGAGAACATAATATTTCACAAAGTTTCTTCTCGCAGAATATCCGGCTGAATGTAACGCATAAGCTGGTGGAGTTCCTTCAGGAGAACGAAAATATTGATTTTAAAATTAATGGCTAAAGTTGTGCGGTGTAGAAAGAATTAGTACTTTTGGCACCTCTATTGGGAACAATTTAAATTAGATATACAATTATGGCACTAGAAGTTACAGATGCAAATTTTGAAGAGTTGGTAAACTCTGGCAAGCCCATGGTCATTGATTTTTGGGCAGAATGGTGTGGTCCTTGCCGCATGGTAGGTCCGATCATCGATGAATTGGCTACCGAATATGAAGGTAAAGTTACCATCGGAAAGATGGACGTAGACAACAACAATGACGTAGTTGCCCAGTTCGGAATCCGTAATATCCCGACAGTACTGTTCTTTAAGGACGGAAAACTGGTTGACAAACAAGTTGGTGCAGCACAGAAGCCTGCTTATGTAGCTAAGATCGACGCACTTTTATAATTACTTCATAGCACGAAGCATTTCGCGCTTTCCCGGGGGGCCGGGTATTCTTTCAACGGAATACCCGGCCTCTTGCATCATACGCCGTACTACTCCTTTGGCACAATAGGTGGTCAGGATACCTCCTTCCGCCATGTGTGCATATAGATTATTGAATATTTCCTGGTTCCACATTTCGGGTTGCTTGTCGGGGGCGAAGGCATCGAAATAGACAAGGTCTATTCCTCCGGGCAGTTCGCAGCTGTTATTGTCGCCTTGTATCTTATGTAAAGTAAAATGACCGGTGATGTTTGCGGGTTCGTTCCACGGGGCTGCATGCAAGGCACTGAACAGTTCTTTCTTTCCGGGGCAGATCACTTCGCCATAGTTCAGAGCCTGTACAAGCTGCGGTTCGAGCGGATAGAGTTCGATGGAATAATAGTTTACCGTACGGTTATTCTCTTCTGCATCGAGTAGCGTAAGAAAAGCATTCAGTCCCGTTCCGAAACCGATCTCGAAAACAGTAATATCTTTTTTAGCCTGATGATGCAATCCGGCTTCAATAAACACATGGCGCGACTCCTGTACCGCCCCGTTCACAGAATGATAATGCTCGTCCATTTCGGGAATAAATAAGGTATGGCTACCGTCTGCCGTCTGTTGTAGTTCTCGTCTCATCTGATTTTCTTACACTTTCATTATTTTTTTGATTCTGCAAAGATATAAAAATATAGAATTGATTACTTTTGCGGGCAAAATCATTACTAGTAACATATATACATGCTGCAATATTTCATCCTCTCTACTCCTTCTTTTGTCAGTCTGTTCTGGGCGTTCGCCTTGCTGATAAAGAAAGGTAAAAGCTGTCGGACCGAGAGGGTCTTAGCAATCGATCTGTTGTTTTGTTCTGTAGTATTTTATATATATGGAAGTTTCTTCGTATCTGATACCGATTATGAAAACCGTTATCAGCAGGACATCATTTATACATTTTTCCTTCCGATGCTTTATCCGCTCCACATGGTCTATGCCAAGCAGCTGACGGATACAAAGAGCTTCCGGTGGTGGCTCATACCGGCATTTGCACCTCCCTTCATACTAACAGCGTTGACGGCTACCGGTTATTTGTTGATGGGAAAAGAAAACTCCATCATCTATGCTCGTGATTACCTGTTTAACTATGGAGAAAAGCATTTCCCGGCCGACTATCCTTTGTTTAAACTGCAATATTTCTGGAATGAAGTGCTTTTTATTATAGTTATAAGCATTCAAACGCTGGTTGCATTTATTTACTTTTCATACCGTATCATCAAATATCGCCGCCAGCTAAAGGAGTTCTATTCCAATCCAGACGAACATTTCCAACGGAACTTTTACTTTATTTTTGCAGCTACCGGGATCTATTCGCTGCTTACATTCATAGCCGTACTGGCCGACCTGAACAGTTATAACTCGCGTCCGTTGTATGTAAATACGATATTTATCTTTTTCGCCATCTCCAGCTATATACTGGCCTATGCCGGCTATCATATCCAATATACGGCGGAAGACTTTGCCCGGCAGCTTGCACAAGCCGATCTTGCCGAAGAACAAAACAGCAATCCCCTTACCGACGATTGTGAAGAAAGAAAAAGCTATAACCCCAGGCTTGTTTCTCTTTTTACCAACCTGATCGAAGAAGATAAAATATACCTGAAAAGCGATCTCCGGCTGGACGAAGTAGCGGCGATGATACAAACCAACCGTTGCTATATATCCCGCTTGATAAATGAGAAATACCAATGTACCTTTTCGGAGTATATCAATAGCTGCCGTATCGGCTATGCACAAAAACTAATGCAGCAAAATCCGTTAATGAAGCAGGAGGTGGTAGCTTCCGAATCCGGCTTCTCGCATGTCGCCAGTTTCAGTAGAACTTTTAAACGAGTAACAGGAATGACACCCAAAGAGTGGCTCAAATTACAGTAAAACAGTTTCGAATATACGAATTGCAAAAAGATTTATACCTTTTGTCAAAACCAAACACCTAAGATAAACAAAGCTTTCCAAACTTTCCTCCTATTTTTGCGGCTCATCACGAATGATCCCGGTATAAACACAGACTATTATCTCAATAAGAAAATGGAGAAAGAAATTATCATTGAAAACGATCTATCAGAAATAATCAGAATTACCCGACTCTTAGAATCGATAGGGGTAACTCTTTTCCTGCCTTCCACCACTACAAGACAAATTTGCCTTGCGGTAGAAGAGGCAGTCAGTTGCATCATCCACCATGCTTATCCGAATGGAGAGAAGAGTAAAATTAAACTTAGAATAAGCCAGGTAAACGGAGATATTAACTGTATGATAATAAACAACGGGCTTTTTTTCGACCCGACACTGCCGCTTGAAGGTTCCGACAAGTCATCCTTAGAAGATATGCTTACCGGAGGACTCGGTTTTTTCCTGATCTTCAGAACAATGGATGAAGTGGCATATCATACCGACGGTTCACAACATTACCTGATGCTGACAAAGGGACTAGGCACGATCGATGAACCCGAAAGCACATTGAATACCAATATCTGTAAAGTTGCCGGCGGAGTCATTATTACCGCCGAAGGACGCCTGGATACAATGAATGCACGTAAATTCGAATCTGTGATCCGTCCTGTGCTGGATAACTGCACAACAAAAATTATCCTCAATTGCGAAGAACTGACCTATATCAGCAGTTCCGGCCTGCGTTGTTTTATCCTGATGCAAAAGAAAGTAGACAGCTTGCACGGAAAGCTCATACTTAAAGGCGTATTACCGGAAATCCGCAATATTTTCGATATGACAGGTTGTTCATCGCTGTTCACCATACATTAATGATTCTATGATGAGGCAATACATTTTCTTCCTGTTGCTCATTCTTCTGTATGTGCCCACAATACAGGGACAGCGTATCACTATCACACCAAAGTGGACAGCACAGGCTCAGTTTACAGGTTATTATGTGGCAGATAAAATGGGGTTCTACAAAGAAGAAGGGCTCGATGTACGTATTATACATCCGGCCATTTCCGAAAGTTCCTTTTCTGTCTTGCAGAACGGGAAAAGCCAGGTAGCCGTTATGAACTTGTCTTTCGCCCTGACGGCTCGTGCCTCCGGTGCTAAGATCATCAATATAATGCAGACCTCGCAGGAGAACAGCCTGATGCTGGTAAGCCGTCATCCGTTAAATGACATTGCATCTCTGAAACAGAAGGATATAGCCGTGTGGAACCATCTGAGCCAGAATTTGCTGGATCGTATTTCCGCACGTTACCAACTCAACTGCAAATGGATACGTTTCAACAGCGGTGTTAATCTTTTTCTGGCCGGTGCCGTCGATATATGCCTTGTAGGCAGTTACAATGAATATTTGCAACTGGCTGAATACGGGCTACGGCCGGACGATACTTATCTGCTGCACTTCTCCGACTATGGGTATGATCTGCCGGAAGACGGACTATATGTCACCGATGAATTCTACCAGGCTCACCCGGACATCATTCCCAAACTCGTACGCGCCAGTATCCGGGGATGGGAATGGGCCAACGAACACAAAGAGAAAGCACTGGATATCGTGATGGACATTGTGCACGAAAATAATATCGGAACCAACCGTTACCATCAGCGTAAAATGATGGAAGAAATTCTCCGGTTGCAAGTTGATAAAAGTTGTAACAAACGAACTTACCTCCTGAGTCCGGAAGATTTCGAATCAGCTTCAGATATCCTGTTGAATGGGCAGGAAAGAGAGAATATACATTATACTGATTTCGTTAAATAACTATCTTATGCATCCTTTCAGACAATACTTTCAACTTAAGTCTTTTGCCAGCCGGATGAGCATTTGTGTACTATCGTTCACACTGGTGGTATTTATCGTTATCATCACACTATTTTACACATACAGCCGTGAAAAGGTAACAGACTTTGCCATAAAAGATACACACGGACAATTACAGAATATGGCTACCAAGATCGGTGACTTACTGCAAACAGTTGAGACAACCGTGGCCCAGTCCTGCTGGATGGTAGAAGAGAATCTGTCCGAGCCGGACTCATTGTTCCGTATCATTACGGCGGTAGCCGAAAACAATGACCTTATCGTAAGTAGCGGCATTGCGTTCGAACCCGACTATTACAAAGAAAAAGGGAAATATTTCATGCCGTATGTCTCACTAATGAACGGAAAGACCGAATGCACGGTACTGGGTAGCTCAAGCTATGATTACCCTTGTATGGATTGGTACCTGATCCCTAAGTTGCTCAAACAGAAATACTGGAGCGAACCTTATTATGACCAGGGAGGGGGGAATTTCATTATGACTACATTTTCTATGCCTCTATACGATAAGGCTGGGGAAGTTTATGCCATCTTTACAGCTAACATTTCGCTGTCCCAATTCACAGACATGGTGTCGCAGTTAAAACCATATGATTCCAGTTTCACTTTTCTATTGAGTCGCAACGGTAGTTACTTAACAAACCCCGATCGTGACAAAATAATGAATGAAACGATCTTAACCGATGCCCTGGCCAGTAGAAATCCGGAAAAAGAACAGATCGGCAGGGAGATGTTGGCCGGCTATACCGGAACTGCCTTAATAAAACTGGACGGGAAGCCTGTCTATACTTTTTATACATCTATTCCTCATATCGGCTGGTCGGTCGGCAATGTCTGTCCACCCAATATTATCTTAAAAGAACTGGATACCATATCCAAAAATATAATCATTGTTTCATTAGCCAGCATGCTGATCCTGTTTTTTATTGTTTATATCATCATCCGCCGGTTAGTCAATCCTCTGGCTCAGTTCTCACAATCGGCACGGGTCATTGCTACCGGCCGGTTCAATGTAGAGTTACCACAGGTATATTCGCATGATGAAATAAAGACTTTACGCGATTCGCTAGCCTACATGCAACAGTCATTATTCGATTACGTGATCAAGCTACGTGAAACGACAGCCAGCAAAGAACGGATTGAAAGCGAGCTGTTTATCGCCAAAGAGATACAAATGGGAATGGTTCCCAAAACGTTTCCACCTTTTCCGGGGCGTCATGATGTGGACTTGTATGCCATATTACAATCGGCTAAGGAAGTGGGAGGCGACTTATATGATTTCTTCATTGAAGGCGATCGGCTTTACTTTATCATCGGGGATGTATCGGGGAAAGGGGTTCCGGCATCTTTGTTCATGGCCATTGCACGGAGCTTGTTCCGCACGATCTCCCGTAAGATAGAGTCACCCGCTGAGATCGTAACCGCCATGAACAATTCCATTTCAGAAAACAATGAGTCGAATATGTTTATCACACTGATTGTCGGCATATTAGACTTACAGACCGGGACACTGAAACTTTGCAACGCAGGACATAATCCTCCTGCATTGATCCTCCCCGACGGAAGTGTGTCGTTACTGGATATGAAAAAGCATTTAATAGCAGGTATTATGCCGGATTATGTATATTCAGACGAGATAATCAATCTTGAAAAAGGGACTAAAATATTCCTTTACACCGACGGTATAACCGAGGCGGAAAACACGGCAAAGGATTTATACGGAGAAAAGAATCTCGTAAAGACACTGGCTGCCAATACCCATCAGGATATACATGCAATGGTAAACACGATCATTTGCTCGGTCGCTTTCCATGTACAAATGGCCGATCAAAGCGATGACATAACAATATTAGCAATACATTACGAACCGGAAACTAGTAAATAAGAAAGGATCCATTATGAAAATGAACAAAGAAATCAGGATAGCCAATGATTTGGCAGAGATATCCCATTTATATGAATTCATTGAAGAATTGGGTGAGGAACTTAATCTGTCTTCAGAGACCACGATGAATATAAACCTGGCGCTGGAAGAAGCTGTAGCCAATATCATCATGTATGCCTACCCGGAAGGAGAACAACATGAAATATTGTTGAAGGTAACTTCCTGCCCACAACAACTAATATTTTTACTAACAGATAGAGGGCAGTTATTCGATCCGACCCAGGTTCCTGACGCCGAAATCAATTTGCCGATCGAAGAACGAGCGATCGGCGGACTTGGTATTTTTCTTATCCGCAGCATCATGAACGAAGTTTCTTATCAACGTCTGGATGATGAAAACCTGCTTATCATGAAAAAGAACCTGTAAAGTAAGGCAAACAGGATCGCACATGATCCGTAATTGTAGTTTTTATATACCTTTGTCTTTTCTAATAAGAATACAAAGATGAATAAGAAGCTCTTCGCCTTTTTACTATTTCTTGCCTGCATCCCAATCGTACAGGCTCAAAAGAGTTATTCTATAAAAGGGATCGTAAAAGAAACGGCCAGCGGCGAACCGATCCCTTATGCTACCGTACTGATCTGGAACACATCACAGGGGACGGCAACCGATTCTGTCGGAAACTTCGAGATTACAGGCGTTGCTCCCGGAAGCTACCGGCTTCAGGCCTCTTTCATCGGCTATAAACCGACCGTTACGGCAGAGTTCCGGGTGGCCAACAAGGATATCTATTTCCCGGTCGAACTTGAAACTTCCAGCGAAAGCCTGCAGGAAGTGAATATTGTAGCTTCCCCTTTCCGTAAAACGGCAGAAAGCCCGCTCGGCCTGCGTGTTATCGGTTTTAAGGAGATAGAAAAGAGTGCGGGGGGAAACCGGGATATTTCGCGTGTCGTACAATCGTTTCCCGGAGTGGCATCCACTGCTGCCTTCCGCAATGACCTGATGGTAAGAGGGGGCGGGCCGTCCGAAAACCGTTTCTTTCTGGATGGGGTCGAGATACCTAATATCAATCACTTCTCCACGCAAGGAGCTTCCGGGGGGCCGGTCGGTATCATCAATCCGGACTTTGTGCGCGAAGTAAACTTCTATTCCGCGGCTTTTCCTGCTGCCAGGGGCAATGCACTCAGTTCTGTCCTCGACTTTAAGTTGCAGGACGGGAATAAAGAAAAGTTCTCCCTGCGGGGTACACTCGGAGCTTCCGATGTGGGCGTATCGGCTAATGGCCCGTTGGGGGATAAAACGACCTATCAGGTTTCCGTGCGCCGTTCGTATCTTCAGTTCCTGTTCGATATGATCGGTTTGCCTTTCCTCCCGACCTTTACGGATGCCCAGTTCAAGATCAAGCATGCCTTCGACAAGAAGAACGAACTGACCTTTCTCGGACTCGGCGCGATAGACGACATGAAGCTGAATACCGGAATGAAGGATATGAGCGAAAAGAACCAGTATATCCTGGCTTATCTGCCGGTTGTCAAACAGAAAACCTATACGCTGGGGGCTGTGTATAAGCATTATACCGGTCGTAATATCTACTCGCTTATCGTCAGCCGCAGCCAGATGAACAATAAAAACATCAAGTACCGTGATAATGACGAGAGCTCACCGACAAACCTCACGCTGAATTACCGTTCGGATGAAATAGAAAACAAGTTCCGCAGTGAGAATATCTTCCGCCTGCCTTATATCCAACTGCATGTGGGGGGAAATATCGATTATTCGGAATATACGAATAATACTTTCCAGAAACAATTCACCACGATACCGAAAGAGATCAACTACCAGACAGACCTGGGGATCTGGAAATGGGGATTATATGCTACCGCGATCTACGAAAGCGTGAACGAACGTTTCACCGCCTCACTGGGCCTGCGTACGGATGCCAACAATTATTCATCCCGAATGAATAATATGCTCGATCAGCTGTCGCCACGCCTTTCGCTGTCTTACCGCCTGGTTGGAGACATGTATCTGAATGCCAATCTGGGACGTTACTACGAATTACCTCCTTATACCGTCATGGGGTTCAAGGACGAGAAAGGCAATTATGTGAACAAAGCCAATGAATTGCGATACATCCGTAGCGACCAGGCCGGACTGGGACTGGAATACCGTCCGTCCTCTTACCTGAAATTCACTGCGGAAGGATTCTACAAGCACTATGATCATTACCCGATGTCGGTTATCGACAGTATTCCTCTGGCATCCAAAGGTACAGATTACGGCGTATTGGGAAATGAAGCCGTAACCGCCACTGCTACCGGACGTGCCTATGGGGTCGAATTGATGGGACGCTGGTATAATTACAAAGGTCTTACCTTCATCGCCTCCTATACCTATGTCCGCAGCGAATATAAAGATGGACGGAACACAGGGAAATACCTGCCCTCCGCATGGGATAACAAACACCTGCTAACCTTCAGCGGCACCTATTCACTTCCTAAAAACTGGGATGTAGGAGCTAAGTTCAGGGTTGTAGGAGGTGCACCTTATACTCCCTATGACGTAGAAAAGAGTAGTTATGTAGAGGCATGGGATGCCAGCGGTAGTCTTTATTACGATTACAACCGTTTCAATAGCGAACGTTTGAAAGCGTTTACCCAGCTGGACTTGCGTATTGACAAAACGTTTTATCTGAAAAAGGTAATGCTCGGACTATATATCGACATACAGAACGTACTCAATTCGAAGTATAAAGAGCAGGATGTCTATATCAAAACAGGGAAAATACTGAACCCCGAAGCCCCTCGGGAGAAGCAACGGTATGAATTAAAACCGATAGAGCGCATGACCGGAACGCTATTACCCAGTATCGGCATCCTGATTGAAATATAATAGCCTTGATTTTCTTATGTTTTTATTAACCATAGTTCTGCAATAGATAGTAAATTATTCCTATTTTTGTAGCCGGGAAAAACAAATAATAATTTGCCTGGGGAAAATCAATGCACAAAGCAGTTCTAAATAATATTATATGCCACATACAAATCCTGCTCACACTTGTGTGTCTTGTATGTGCTACCCCGACACAAGCCGAAGAGGTTCATCCGATCCTCATTATCAGTTCGTATAATCCGGATACCCGAAATACAACCCAGAATATCTCCGAATTCATGGAAGAATATAAACGGTTGGGCGGAACCGCTCCCGTTATTATCGAGAACATGAACTGTAAGAGCTTGCCGGAAGCCCCCCTGTGGAAAAGTAAAATGAATGCTTTGCTCAATAAATACAAGAATGAAAATACTCCGGAGGTTGCCATCATTCTCGGACAGGAAGCTTGGTCTTCTTATTTATCGCAGGATGAGCCGGTTTTAAAAGGAATACCTATCTTATGCGGAATGGTGAGCAGCAATGCGGTTATCCTGCCTGATTCAAGTGAAGTGCTCTCCGAATGGGATCCTGAAAGCATCGATATAGAAAGGTATATCAGCCAGGGGCATTTCCTGTCGGGATTCTTATATACCTATGATGTTCACAAGAATATCCAACTGATTAAAGGCCTTTATCCCACCACCAAAAACATAGCCCTGGTGACAGACAACAGCTACGGAGGCATCGCTTTACAGGCTTTGGTGAAGAAAGATATGAAAACATTCCCCGACCTGAATTTGATCTTGCTGGATGGCCGGAAAAATAATATCTACACCATCATCGAACAAATTAAGAAACTGCCTAAAGAAACTGCTATCCTACTGGGTACCTGGCGTGTCGACGTGAATGACGGTTATTATGTAGGCAATGCCACCTATACCATGATGTCGAGTAACCCCACTCTACCGGCTTTTACCTTAACATCCACCGGACTAAGCCACTGGGCTATCGGCGGTTATATCCCTGAATACAGGCCGATCGGAAAAGACCTGGCTAAACAGGCTATCGATATACAGGCCGGTAAGATACAACAAAAGGATTTGCATGCAATCAATATTCCGAATGTCTATACTTTCGATGCCCAAAAACTGAAAGATTTTAACATCGATAAGAACATTCTGCCGACCAATTCCATCCTGATTAATACCGAAGGCAATCTGTTTATAAAA
The DNA here is from genome assembly GCF_000969845.1 of Parabacteroides sp. HGS0025. NCBI lineage: Bacteria > Pseudomonadati > Bacteroidota > Bacteroidia > Bacteroidales > Tannerellaceae > Parabacteroides > Parabacteroides sp. HGS0025. The sequence goes on along the minus strand of NZ_KQ033902.1, from coordinate 358,484 downwards.
TACAGATTCGAGATTCTGCTGATTGTTGCCTGTATCTTGCTGATCTTCCTTTTAATGATCCTGTTGTTCCTATTTAGAACCAACAGGCTGAAAGACATGCTAATGAACTCATTGGAACAGCAAAAAATCGTTGAGAGCGAGCTGCGCGTGGCTAAAGAGAAAGCGGAAGAGTCCGATCACCTGAAATCGGCCTTCCTGGCTAATATGAGCCATGAAATCCGTACCCCGCTCAATGCGATCGTCGGTTTCTCCGGATTACTGGCAATGGCAGAGAATTATGAAGAACGTGACGAATACATCAATATCATCAACAATAACAATGAGTTGCTGTTACAGCTGATCAACGATATTCTGGACTTATCGAAGATCGAGGCCAATACGCTTGAGTTTGTCTATTCCGATATCGATATCAACCAGTTGTTATGCGACATCGAACAAACCTCACGGCTGAAAGCGGCTGACGGCGTACAGGTTTCATTTGTTGAAAAACTTCCTCACTGTATTATCAGGACGGATAAGAACCGCCTGTCGCAGGTAGTAACCAACTTTATTAATAACGCAATTAAGTTTACGAAAGAAGGCAGCATATACTTCGGTTACAAACACAAAGAGAACAATCTATATTTTTACGTATCAGACACCGGATGCGGCATAGATAAAGACGTAAAAGACAGTGTATTCCAACGCTTCGTCAAACTGGATAGCTTTGCACAGGGAACCGGTTTAGGCTTGTCTATCTGCCAGATGATCGTACATAAATTAGGCGGGGAGATCGGAGTGGATTCCGAACTGGGACAAGGATCTACTTTCTGGTTCACACTGCCTGACACCGTTATTGAAGAGTCTCATGTATCTGTTGCCGAAACGAATAAAACAGAGGTAAGCACAGAAAGTCCGACCGATAATAAAACCGCTACTTTGCTGATTGCCGAAGACAATGAAAGCAACTATACTTTAATCAAAGCGATCCTGAAAGATTATAACCTGCTACATGCATGGAATGGGCAGGAAGCTATTGATTTATATCGAAAATATCATCCGGATATGATCCTGATGGACTTGAAGATGCCGATCATGGACGGCTATCAGGCAACAGAGGAAATACGTAAGGACAATACGATAATCCCGATCATAGCCGTTACCGCTTTCGCTTTTGCCGAAGATGAACAGCGGGTCAGCCAAAGCGGATTCAACGGATATGTAGCGAAGCCTATCAAACCGAACAATCTGAAAAAGAAGATTGTAGATCTTTTGTAACAGCAGTTTACAAAGCACGTGTTCCGGGAAACAGCATCGTGAATACGGTACCTTTTTCCATTTCGGAAGTAACCGTGATATTACCACCGTGACGATTCATAATCTGGCGGCATACACTGAGCCCGATCCCCGACCCTCCCGGCTTGGTGGTAAAGAACGGGACAAACACTTTATCCAGCGCTTCCGGCACGATCCCGCTCCCGTTGTCCGATATGGTTATGACCGGTATTCCGTCCTTTCTGAAAGCCTCTACACGTACTTTGGGAGAAGGGCTGTCGCCACAGGCTTCTACCGCATTCTTCAACAGGTTGATAAGCACCTGCTCTATCATACCCCGGTCTGCATATAATCTCAATTCGGACGGTTTAATAGAATAAATGAAATGGATGCCATTCACCGGAACCAGCTTTTGCAGGTCGTCAAACAAGGCCGACACAGGGAATATTTGCATGGTCGGTGCCGGGATACGGGTTAGTTTCCGGTAGTTCTCAACAAAGTCGAGCAAGCCCTTGCTACGACGGTGGATCGTTTGTATGGCTTGCAGCATGATTCCATAATCGCGCTCGTTCATTCCGTTCGATTCGGCCCGTTCCGTAACCGTCTCCGACAAAGAAATGATGGGAGCGATAGAATTCATTATCTCATGGGTTAGTACCCGGATCAGTTTCTGCCAGGCTTCCGTTTCCGCTTCGGCCACAACAGAATTATAAAGCCGTGAGCGGAAAGCGTTTAAAGCCTCATTCATAGAACGGGTGAGCTGTGCCTCCGCTCCACCCGATGAAGGTACCGGAAAAGACAAATTCAGGTCGCCATAATGGATATTAGCGATCAGATGCTCCATCCGGCGGATTGTTTTCTGCTGATCCCAATACAAAGAACAAGCCAGTACGATCAGGATCGCCGCCACCATAACCGTTGTGAAATACAGGCCTTTCAGCAGCAGGAAAGCTATTGCCAGCGACAACAGCACGATCAGAATAATCTTTATCAGGATCACATACCGTTTCATAGGCCCAGCTTATCGAGTTTCCGGTACAAGGCAAAACGGGTAATCCCCAATAGTTCAGCGGCACGGGTCACATTCCCGTCGGCACGGCGCAAAGCTCGTTCAATGGCTTCTTTCTCCAGGATACTCAGGTTGAGTTCTTCCGTCTCGATCTTCTTCCTGGCGGCAGACGGTTGAAGCATGAAATTCTCCGGTTTCAGCATTTGCCCGTCAGACAGGATGACGGCACGTTCTATGGCATGCTGCAACTCGCGCACATTACCGGGCCAGTCGTAATTCTGCAATTTAGTACGGGCGTCACGGCTCAGGCCTTTGATCTCCTTCTTATACTTACGGGCATAACGGGTCAGAAAATAATCGGCCAGCAACTGGATATCGTTCCCCCTTTCACGCAGAGGCGGGATATGCAGTTCGATCGTATTGATACGGTAAAGCAAGTCCTGACGGAAAGTCCCTTCCTCTACCATACTCCGTATATTCATATTTGTTGCACATATCAGGCGCACATCGATAGAGATGGGACGGGTAGCTCCCAGACGGGTAATCTGTTGTTTTTCTATCGCGGTAAGCAATTTGGCCTGCATAGGCATACTCAGGTTTCCGATCTCATCCAGAAAGAGGGTTCCGCCCGTTGCCACTTCCATCCGCCCGGGCTTATCCCGGCGTGCATCCGTGAAAGCTCCTTTCTCATAACCGAAAAGCTCACTTTCGAAAAGTTGTTCGGGAATACTTCCCAGATCGATCCCCACAAAAACCTGTCCGGCACGTGGCGAATGATGGTATAGAGCACGGGCAACCAGATCCTTTCCTGTTCCGTTCTCTCCCAAAATCAGGATATTGGCATCCGTATGGCGCAGCTTTTCTACAGTAGAGAAGATTTCCTGCATAGCATTACTTTCACCTATAATTTCAAAACCGCCTTCTTCTGCCGTTTCCAAAGCAGCGACCTGCCGTTTCAGGGTACGGACTTCCGTACGGCTTTCCCGAAGTTTCAGTGCGGCAGACAAAGTGGCCAGCAACTTCTCCTTCTCCCAGGGCTTTGGAATAAAATCGGTAGCACCGGCTTTAATGGCACGGACTGCCTTTTCGGTATCGGCATACGCAGTGATGAAAAGGACAACGGCATCAGGGTCTGCCTTTTTTATCTTTTCAAGCCAGAAAAAACCTTCCTGCCCGCTGATAGCATCCCGGCGAAAGTTCATATCGAGCAAGATCACATCCGGTGAGTAGCTTTCCATAAAATGCTCGATCCGTTCGGGTTGTGTGGTTACACGGATCTGTTCTACATACGGCTCCAACAGTAAGTTCAGGGCAAAGAGGACATCCTCATTGTCATCGATGATCAGTATTTTTCCCTGTTTCATATTTCGTTCTTTATTCATTCGCCATCCAGCAAAGTGTTTTATATCGGGGTTAAAGATAAGCATTAATACGACAAGAAGGATGTGCGGATGCGAACGTTTTTCGTGCGATATTGCACACGCTTCAGAGTATAAATTAATCAGAATAAATCGGTTATAAAATAATCACAAACCGAATTTATCATTATATTTGTACAACTAACAATTAATCACTTAAACTCTCATTATGAAAAGAAATCATTTTATCATTCCCTGCCTGCTGACACTCATTACAGTGTTCGGCTTCCTGCAACCGGCACAGGCCACCGGAACAGGCTCAGACAAAGAGACACCTTCGATCACGGCACCACCCACCGCATTGAAGCTCGACCCCTTCTACAAGAAATACATGAATGTAAACGGCATCCATGTCGTCAGTTCGTGGCGCGTACCGGATTCCTGCTTCTATGCCGCCTATGTGAGTATCAAAGCGTTAACCGATGTATTGCCTAAGGAAGTGCTCGAGTCGCTAACCAACCGGAATACCCGTATTGGTATCATGGCACGCTACGAAGGGACTACCGATATTCCCGAACATGCCTTTCTGGTGAATGATACGACCCTCAACTGGGATGTAAGAGCCAGGGGATTGGGCGGTACGATCGAAATGCCTTTCTCCACCTGTGCAGAAGAGAATATTCTCGCCTATCAGATCGATAAATATCATGCCGAGGATATTCTGATCCATGAATTTGCACACACAATCCATAACGTAGGCATAAGCCCTGTCTATCCTACCTTCAATAAAGAATTACAGGCTGCCCTCGACGAGGCTGTAGCCAAAGGACGTTGGAAAAATGTGTATGCTTCGACAAATATAGAAGAATACTGGGCGGAAGGTGTGCAGAACTGGTTTAATGTAAATGCTGAAGTCGATAACGACGAGGGAGACGGAAAGCATAATAAGATCAACACCCGCGAAGAACTTAAACGGTATGATCCGGGATTATACAATATCCTGGCACGCTTCTTTCCGGAAGTAAAGGAGCAGGTTAGCCGTCATAAGAAAGTAAACTTATATAACTGGCAGGAGAAACCCTGACCGCATCAGCTGTGCGTCTACGCACATTCTTTGTGCGCTGACGCACTGGGCTATTCTACCGTACGCGTCCTTAACCACTAGCTATCAGATGTTTAAAAATGTGGCATGTTATTTGTTTTTAAGAAAGCATGACACATACAAGAACATACATAATATCCGTTATCCTTGCCCTGCTGACCATCGGTTCGGCTTATCCGCAGGATACATTACGTCTCACGTTGTCCGAAACCATTCACATGGCTCAGGAGCAATCGCCCCAGGCAATCGCTGCCCGCCATTCATTCAGGGCGGCTTACTGGAACTGGCGTACTTTCCGGGCACAACAGTTACCCAGTCTGACATTCACCTCCACTCCTTCGCTGAACCGGTCGATCAGTTCGGTCACCCTGCCGGACGGAGGAGAAAGTTTCGTACACCGTAATCAGTTGATGGTGGATGCAGGATTTACGATCGACCAGAACGTCTCTTTAACGGGTGGTACCCTTTTCGTAAAAACGGCCTTGCAGCGACTGGATCTTTTTTCAGAGAAGACAAGCTCCTATAACAGCACCCCCATCGTGATCGGTTACGAACAGAACCTGTTCGGATACAACCAATTCAAATGGGATCGTAAAATCGAACCGATCCGTTACACCGAGTCGAAAAAGAACCTGACGGAAACGCTTGAACTGGTTGCCGCACAAGCTACTTACCAGTTCTTCCAGCTAGCCACGGCACAGACAAACTGGGAGATCGCACAATATAATTATTCCAATGCCGATACACTCTATCAATACGCGCAAGGCCGCTACAATATAGGTACCATCACCGAAAACGAAATGCTGCAACTGGAGTTGAACCTGCTGACGGAACAGACCAACAAGATGAATGCCCGTATCGAAATGGACAACTGCATCCAGGCACTACGAAGCTATCTGGGTATCAATAATTCATCCGAGCTACAGGTGATCATCTGCGAGAATATACCTCATTTTGAAGTGAAAGTCGACCAAGCTCTCCAACTGGCTTACGAAAACAATCCCGAGCCGGAATCACTTCAGCGTCAACGTCTCGAAAGCGAATACAAAGTGGCCGTAGCCAAAGCGTCACGCGGATTTAAGGCCGACCTGTATATGCAATTCGGGTTAACCCAAACGAACGAGAAACTGAAGGAGGCCTACCGTAGCCCTCTGGATCAGCAATTAGTCAGTATCGGCATCCGCATCCCTATCCTTGACTGGGGAGTCGGAAAAGGGCAAGTCAAAGTGGCTCTCAGCAACCGCGACAAAGTATATACCGACGTGGAACAGGCACGCAACGACTTCGAGTTAAATGTGATCAAGATGGTTAAACAGTTCAACCTGCAAGCCGATAAGGTTGCCATTGCACAAAAGACCGACCAGACAGCCCAGCGCAGGAACGATGTTGCACAGAAGCTATACCTCCTGGGTAAGTCCACCATCCTCGACCTCAATGCCTCCATCACCGAGAAAGACCGGGCACGCAGGGATTATATCAATGCCTTATATAATTACTGGAACCTGTATTACGGACTCCGCAGCATGACCGGTTACGATTTCGAGCAAGGCCGTGAACTGACATTCAATTACGAACAATTAATGAAATAAGATAATGGATAAACCTATTGAAAAGAAACCCGTATATTACCGTTACCGCTGGCACATCGCCGGAGGGGTAGCCTTTATCATCCTTTTAGTCTACGTCTCGATCGTTGCTTCCGGCGGCCGAAAATTACGCACCGAAGCCGAAAACCTGATCATCGGCGAAGCGACAGCCGATAAGTTTCTGGAATACGTAGATGTGGAAGGTGTAGTTCAACCGATCCTGACCATCAAGATCAATACCCGTGAAGCAGGTAGCGTCGACCGTATCGTAGCCGAAGAAGGCACTATGATGCAAAAAGGCGATACGATCCTGACCCTGTCGAACCCGGATCTGATACGTACCATCGACGACCAGCGCGACGAATGGGAGAAGCAACTGATCTCTTATCAGGAAAAAGAGATTGAGATGGAACAGAAGAGCCTTGACCTTCAGAAACAGACGTTACAGACGACATATGAACTGAACCGCCTGAAAAAGAGCTTTGCCCTCGACGAAGAAGAATTCCGTATGGGCGTGAAAAGCAAAGCCCAACTGGAAGTGCAGCGCGACGAGTTTGTCTATAAAACCCAGAGCACGGCCCTGCAACTGGAAGGCTTGCGCCACGACAGTGCCGCTACGATCCTCCGCAGCGAACTGATGAAGAACGACTTGGAACGCGAACGGAAAAAGTATGCCCGTGCACAGGAGCGTATGGATAACCTGATCGTACGCGCCCCACTGGCCGGCCAGCTCAGTTTTGTGAAGGTTACCCCCGGGCAGCAGGTACAGAGCACCGAAGCGATCGCCGAGATCAAAGTGCTGGATCAATTCAAAATACATACCTCGCTAAGCGAATATTATATCGACCGGATCACCACAGGGCTTCCCGCCACCATCAGCTGGCAGGGAAAGAAATATCCCCTGCGGATCACCAAAGTCGTTCCGGAAGTAAAAGACCGCAACTTCGATGTCGACCTCGTTTTCACCGACGAGTCTCCCGAGAATGTACGTATCGGAAAGAGTTTCCGCGTGCAGGTCGAACTCGGACAGCCAGAAGAAGCCCTGGTCATCCCACGCGGCGATTTCTTCCAGACTACCGGAGGACAATGGATATATAAACTGAACGAAGCCGGAACGAAAGCCTGGAAAGTAAACATCAGCATCGGCCGCCAGAATCCGCAGCAATATGAAATTACAGGCGGTTTACAGCCGGGCGATAAGGTTATTGTCACCGGATATAGTACTTTTGGAGATGCGGAAGAGCTGATACTTAAATAAGGAATAAGAAAACAGATACCATGAAAATATTATTACTTGCTATCCGGTCGTTATCACGTTTCCGACTGTACACCGCTATCAATATAATAGGCCTGGCCATGAGCCTGGCCTGCGTGATAATCCTGTGCAGATATATACACCGGGAAATAACGACAGATCATTTTATCAAAGACCTGGACAGGGTTTATTACACTGTACTGGATCGCAACAACGACAGACAACCCTTTATTGCCAGCCGGACAGACGAATCTTTACCCGACTTACAAACTGATGCTGCAGTAGAAATAAGCACAACTTATATCGGCATAGATCAGGATCAGATCAATTATGACAATCAGAAATTCAATACCAGACTATTAGCTGTCGACAGTAACTATCTAAAGATTATCACCTATCCCATTCTAAGAGCCAATCATATCCCTTTATTGACTCAACCGAACGAAGCGGTATTAACCCGGGAGTTTGCTCAGAAAGTATTCGGCAATACAGACCCAATAGGTCAAACACTCGTCCATTCGTCCGGAAGCATCGCGATCGTCACCGGCATTCTCGCCCCCCCCGAAACACAGGTGTCCTATCCCTTCGACCTGCTGGTGTCTAAAGGACTGCAAGAAAACTGGATGAAAGTAAGTACTCAACTGGTACGTCTGAAACCGAATACGGATCCCGATGCCATCAACAAACGACTCGATCGATATACGGAAGCGCATTCGTGGGGTACTCTGATCCGTATGCAGCTCTTCCCTATTAAGAAATTCTATTTTGACAAACAGGTAAGATGTTATTACGAAGCTTGCCTGAAAGGGGATTACACGCATGTCATTATCCTTTCGGTCGTTGCCGCTTTATTGCTTATCGTCGGTATCTTCAACTTTGTGAATATCTATACGGTATTAATGTTAAAACGAGCCCGCGAGTTCGGCATGAAAAAAGTATTCGGTGCCAACAGTCATCAGGTGGCCATACAACTCTATCTGGAGAATCTGTTCATGACAGGTATCGCCCTCTTTATTGCCTGGATATTCATAGAACTCAGTATTGATACCGTCAATGGGATATTATCTATTCCTATTATATCAAACACAAAGTTTAGTCTGCTATTATCGCTGTCGATACTTTTCCTGTTACCACTGATCACATCGGTCTATCCATTTATACGGTATAATTACTCTGCCCCGATCACCTCGCTTCGCTCAGTCAATCAGAGTGGAAGTTCCACCGTATCACGCTCCCTGTTTCTCGGTTTACAATATTCAATTACGATTATCCTGATAGTTGTTTCTATCTTCTTTATCAAGCAACTAGACTATATGGTAAATGCCGACCCCGGATACCGTACGCAAAATATCATAAAGACACAACTGCTACACGACGGGATATCCACAAAAGAACGGGAAGAGACGTATAGAAAAGCAGATATCTTTGAACACCAACTAAGCACTTCCCCCCTGTTCGAGACCTATATATTCGGCGAGCCCCCTTGCAGTAAGATCCATTATACCAGTCCGATCAGAGTTCCGGGTGAAGAATATAAAGATGTTGTTTGCGAAAGTAATTCGGAGAAGTATTTCGAACTTTTCAATATCCGTTTAAAAGAAGGGCGATTGTGGGACGATGCATCCGACTCGTATAAGGATAATAATATCATAATCAACGAAACAGCTCAGAAGCTCTTCAATATCAAGAACCTGGATAATGCCGAGCTGGAAGCTGAACGCGCTTTTGTCATCTTCGACATAGACGATTTCACGAAACCGAGGAAATACAATGTAATAGGAATCGTTAAAGATTTCAATACCGGTCATTTATCCAAAGCGACAGTGCCAATGGTTTACTACTATTACAAAAATGATCCGCGTGAACCTTTAATGGCTTACATTTCCGAAGGGAAAGAACAGGAAGCGATCGCATTCCTCAAAAAGTTGCATGAAGAAGTGGAAGGTGATGAATTCAATTACACGTTTATTTCGGATGAGATACGCAGTCTGTACAATAAAGACAAACAAATCACCAGTATCTATACAGTCTTCGCCCTTATTGCTATTCTAATCTCTTCGATGGGATTATTCGGACTTTCCTTGTTTGATGTACAGCAGCGTTACCATGAAATTGCGATCCGTAAAGTAAACGGGGCGACCACTGTCACAGTCATGCAAATGCTCCTCCGTAAATACTACAAATTATTAGGTATAGCCTTTTTAGTAGCTATGCCTCTCTCCTGGATTGCCATCAACAAATACCTGGAAGACTTTGCCAACAAAGCCCCTGTCTCCTGGTGGATCTTCGCCCTCGCCCTGACCGTTACGGCCGGAATATCCCTGGCTACACTGATCTGGCAGATACATAAAGCGGCACAGACAAATCCGGCGGAAGCCATGAATGCGGAATAAACAAATACAACATATCCATGAAGATCATCCTGCTTGCCATACGTTCACTGGTACGTTTCCGGTTATACACGATTATTAATATTCTCGGTCTGGCCTTGAGCCTGGCCTGTGTCATCATCATCAGCCGATATGTGTACAGTGAGGCAACGACTGATCATTTCAAAAAAAAGCATGAGCAGCTGTACCTGAGTCTACGCCATCGGGGAAACAGCGAACTGCCACCTGTCCTGTGTACTACGGATAATGTACTCCTGAAGAAGAATTATATCAATCCGCTGGATATTCCGGAAATAGAGAAAAGGACTTCGTTTGTCTCCCTCAACAATGTAGAGATCAATGCAGACGAAAAGAAATTCAATGCACACGTATTAGCCACAGATACTCTTTTCCTGCAACTGCTAGACTATCCGGTATTGGAAGGAGATCGTGCCCGGCTGCTGGCCGACCCTAAAGACGCGGTTATCACCAGCGGGTTCGCACAGAAGCTGTTCGGCAAAGAGAACCCAGTCGGTAAGAATATTGAGTATAACGGAAATATCCTGACGATCAAAGGGATCACGGGAAAGACGGAAACGCAAAGTTCTCTCAACTTCGACCTGCTGATATCAAAAGAGTTGCAATGGCGGTGGCCTCCCGTAAACTACTACACGATCGCTCAGGCTTTTCCCGGTATCAGTGCCACCCGGATCAATGACAGACTTAAAGCCAACCATAACGCGGACGATACCGATAATTTTCTTTTCCAGGTTATCCCGTTGGATAAGCTTTATATGGACAAGGCTGTTGACAAAGGGCAAAATACGTTCCGTCAAGGCAATGCAGACAGTCTGAAGATCCTGTCGTTCGTTGCCATCTTACTGTTGTTGATCGGGGTATTTAACTTTATCCATATCAGTTCGGTCGTTATCATCAAACGCAGCCGGGAACTAGGGATGAAGAAAGTATTCGGAGCCAGACCTGTACAACTGTTCATCCAGTTGTATGCCGAGAATCTGGTATTAACGGCAGCTTCACTCTTTCTCAGCTGGATGATTATCGAGATCACCAACCCGATGCAGCTAAACCTGCTCGGTATTTCGACGGTTGTCGGATCGTCTTTTAATACGATATTATCACTGGGGCTCCTGATTGGATTACCATTGGTCATTACTATATATCCTTTTTTCAATTATAGCTTCCGGCAGACAATCCGTTCTCTGCAAGGCGCTGTTCCAGAGAAGAACAAGGTGGGAACCCGCTCCGTCTTTTTAATCATCCAGTATGGTATTACCTGCTGCCTGATCATTTCTTCCCTGTTTTTTATGAAGCAGCTTCACTTCATGCTGAACGCCGATCTGGGATACCGGACAAAGGATATTATAAAAGTATGGTTCATACGCCCTTCCTCTCAAATGAGTTATGGAGAGGAAGACCGGAAGCGGTCTGATGAGATTTCGTTCAAGGTGCAGAATGCCATCAAAGCGTCTCCTTTATTTCAGTCGTTTACCTATGGGCTGAGTCCATACGAAATACCGAACGACCAATTCAATAAACAAAACATGCGCATTCCCGGAGGAGAATGGCAGGAAGTATTTCATGTAAAGGTTTACAACAGTTTCTTCGATGTATATGAGATAGCTGTATCAAAAGACAAACTCCCGGAGAGCGAACACGAGATACTGATGAACGAAACAGCTAGAAAGCTCTTCAGTAAAGGAGGTCAGTCCCCTACGGAACTGGAAATGGAATCATATAATGGAATCAACTCATATCTGGTAAAGGGTTTCACGCCTGAATTCCAGGTCGTGCATCTCTCACAACGCAACCAACCGGTCATCATCACTTCCAAAGATGTAAAAGATGAAATGTTCTGGCCCGGAAAGTTAATGGCTTCTATTGTTCCCGGGCATCGGCAGGAGGCTATCCAATTTCTGAAAGAGCTTCATGCCGGTACTGTCGGAGGAGAATTTGAATACACTTTTGTGGAAGATGAGATCAGTGCCATGTATGAGAAAGATCGGCTGGTCGCACGGATCTATTCCGTCTTTGCCCTGATCGCGATCCTGATCTCTTCGATGGGGCTCTTCAGCCTGTCGCTATTCGATATCCAGCAACGGTATAAAGAGATAGCGATCCGTAAGATAAACGGGGCGAGCACCTCCACGATCACCAGGCTGTTGCTATGTAAGTATTGCCTGTTGTTGCTAGTCTCTTTTGTGATAGCCACTCCGTTATCCTGGCTCGCTATCCGGCATTACCTGAAAGATTTCTCTCATCAGACAGCTATATCCTGGTGGCTATTCGCCATTGCAGCCATCCTGACTGGGGGGATTGCGCTTAGCACGGTTATCTGGCAAATACGCAAAGCAGCCGGAACAAATCCAGCAGAAGCTATCAAATCAGAATAAACAAATACAACAAACTAATTTACAATGGAATATGATCATTATTTAATTTGTCCGTCAATAACGGACGAACTAAAAAGAATATTCCATTTACCAAGATTATTTGAAAATTAGTTTATGATGGATAACAGTGCGATAATGAACATATTTCGTGCGAATGCACACAATAAAGCATTCCCTGGAAATATATAACAACAACTATATCAACAATTTACCCATTTGGCATGCATTTTGCTTTTTATTTAGTAAACTTGTAACAAATATCTGTATAAGAATGAGTATGCTACGACACTATTTCAAATTAGCTATCCGCAACCTGTTAAAATATAAATCGCAATCTGTTATCAGCATTGTCGGACTGACGGTGGGTTTTACCTGTTTTGCATTAGCTACTTTGTGGATACGGTATGAACAGACTTACGACACGTTTCATGACGGAGCCGACCGCATTTATGTGGTTCGGATAGCATCGGAAATGTATAACGACGGCATATCACAGATCACTCCCTATCCGCTGGCGGCTTTTATGAAAGAGACATTTCCGGAGATAGAGACAGCCTGCAATATGCAGGCCTGGAATTGCCAGTTCAAATACAAGGAAGTAGAATATAGTTCATTTGAAATAGGGGTCGACTCGGCTACAATGGAAATGTTCCGGTTCGATGTAATAAGCGGTAACCATAACTTCATGCTTCCTGACAATGAAGAAATAGCCATTACCGACCAGCTGGCTGCACAATTGTTCGGGAAGGAAGATCCGATCGGCAAGGAGATCGATATTTACGGAAAAAGAAAAATATGTGCCATCGTAAAACCCTGGGATATACACAGCAATATGCCTTTTGAAATCCTCGCGTCGAACAGGTACGAAAAAGAATGGAATATGTCCTCCTGGCAAACATTCATCAAAATAAGAAAAGGTGTCGATATAGAGACCTTCCGGAAGAAGCTGAAAGAGTTTAAGGCGGATAAGGATCCCTCTTTCGTAATCAGTAAAACGGAACTGACCCCGATCACAGCCATGCGCTACGACCGTCCTAGCCGGGAAGTAACAGTGAAATACGAACATATTCTACTGTTTGCCTCAGCCGGAGGACTGGTTATCCTTTGCGCTTTATTCAATTATCTGACCCTGTTTATCACCCGGATACGAATGCGTAACCGGGAAATAGCACTTCGCAAAGTATGCGGTTCATCCGACAGTAACCAACTGGTTCTGTTTGCCGTCGAGTATATGCTGACGCTGGTTCTGGCCTTATTCACCGGCCTGATCCTGATAGAGCTTGCCTTGCCTACGTTTAAAGAGTTATCCGATATCAAACTGGACAATACCGCTATCTATCTGGAGGCAGTTAAATACTCGGGAATCATCGTCATCCTTTCGTTCCTGTTGTCTTTATATCCGATCTACTATTTCAGACGCCAGACTTTAAATGCCATGCTGAAAGGCTCTGCGGAAAACAGGAATAAAAACACATTCCAGAAAATAAGTATGGCTGCACAATTCATCATCAGTATCTGTTTTATCTTTTGTGCTGTCATACTGATGAAGCAAATACATTTCCTGAACCGGGCTGATTATGGGTTGGAACGAACCTACCGGGCGAATGTCAATGTCTATCCGAATATCGATGGACTAAAAGAGGAGATCAGTAAGATCCCGTTCGTCACGGAAATATTTCCGGAGAAACTCCCTCCCCTTTTCCCCCGCTATGCACGCTCTTTCCGAAGCCTGAACGAATGGGAAGGACGTCAGGACTCTACCGCATCCGTACAATTTGAGACGATAGACTGTAATGAAGAATATTTAAAGTTTTACGGGCTACAGCTTGTTGAAGGGAGATTCCCAGCTAACAGTTCCGGCAAGCAGGTATTGATAAACCAGGCCGGGGTAAAAGCCATGAAGATGGATCATCCCATTGGAAAAACAATGCTGAAAGGAGAAAGTCAGCTGGTCATTGCAGGTGTGGTTAAAGACTTCTATATCGCTCCGCCTACCATACCCGCCAAACCGGTTATGCTGGAAACGAACAAAGAGTTCAATTCCAATTATGATGAAGGTATCCTCTTCAAATATCAGGAAGGAAGCTGGCCCGAATGCAAGCAACGGATAGAGCAACTGGTGAAAAAAATGAACCCGGATATCCGAAATTGCTCTATCGTAAATATGGAAGAGGAGTACGCCAAGTTCCTGAAATCAGAGAATGCCTTGTTGCTGATGCTGGATTTTGTTACGCTGGTCTGCGTACTGATCTCTTTGTTCGGTGTCTTCTCGCTTGTCACGCTCGATTGCGAACAACGCCGGAAAGAGATTGCTATCCGGAAGGTAAACGGAGCTACGACACGCCATATCATGTACAAATTCTTTATGAAATATATGTTGTTGCTGCTCACCGCTACTGCCGTCGCATTCCCGGTCGGTTATCTGATAATGAAACCCTGGGTAGAGAACTATGTGCTTCAGACAAGTTTCGACTGGTGGATATATCCGGCTATATTGCTTTCACTGGCAACCCTTATCTCTTTGTGTACAAGCTGGCGTATATGGAAGGCTTCCAACCAGAATCCGGCAGAAACAATTAAATCAGAATAAACGATTGAGTATGTTAAAGCACTATTTGAAAATAGCGATACGCAACCTGTTGAAGTATAAGCAACAGTCACTTATCAGCATTATCGGGCTGGCGGTGGGAGTTACCTGTTTTGCCTTCTGTTCTTACACCCTACGGACAAGCATGGCCTGGGAAAGAAGCATCACGGATATCGACCGGATCTGCATCCTCTACTCTGAAACGGAACAGGGATCAGAAATCTGTTACGAACATTACGCACCCTACGCCTTAGCCAAAGCTTTTCCCGAAATAGAATCGGCCATAGCTTACAGCAATATAGGGCCTTACACAGATAAACTCTGTGAAATAACGGCTGCTGACGGAACGGTCAGTTACTTTAATGAAGTATTCCTGTTCTCAGAACCCGGATTCCTCGATTTTTTCGATATACGGCTTATCAATGGAAATGAGAAGAACATTCAACAGATACCGAACGCTATTCTGGTCACAGAGAAAACGGCTTACAAACTATTCGGCACCTTGGATATCGTTGGCAAGACCTTTACGAACATCGATGACTTCAACGACCAAAAGGAAGTTTTCACCATTCAGGGAGTCATCGAAGACTTTCCCGTACAAAGTTCTCTGGAGAGATACAGCGGTATCGAACTGAATACCACGAACCCGGCAATTGCCGATCCGGAAAGTTCGATGCACTACAACGGGTATTCTTCTTATGTAAAGATTAAACCGGGTATAAATCTGTTTCAATTAAATAAGAAACTAGCGAATTATAGCCTGGAATATCTCAGAGGGAAAGATGCCATTGCCGAATTAAAAGTGCAGCTCAAGCCGCTGACACTGCGAAGGGAGCTGTTCCTGAAAGGGAAATTCGACAGTGCGGAATTAATCTTCTTCGCTATCGGTGCGTTAGTCCTACTGACGGCCTTGTTCAATTATGTTATCTTTATAATCGGACGGATGATGAACCGGATCCGCGAATGTGGTATCCGTCAGGTGAACGGGGCGGAAAAATGGTCGTTGTTCACGCTTCTTTTCACAGAGGCGGCCATCGCTTTTATTGTAGCTTGTTTTCTGAGTTTTATCATCACCGAACTGATTACTCCTTATATAAGCAACATACAGTTATACTACACATTAAACCGTTCTTTCATATTTAAACTGTTGATACAGTATAGCTTCGTCGGATTGATTCTGATTGCACTACTTTGCCTGGGAGTGATCGGTAAAATTGGAAAGTTCTCTATCATAGAGAGCCTGTTCAACGACAAAACGATCCGGCGCCACAGTATTCTGCGTCATTTATTTATTTCTATCCAACTGGTTATTTGTTTCCTTTTCCTGGGAATGACCTGGTTTGTCCTGCAACAAAGCAAACTTCTGGAATCCCGGCTGACCGCAGGATTAAGTGAGGCAGACAAAACCACATTGTTTGAAGTATCTCTCAATGGAGATAAATTTGTCCCCATCCGACAGGATATGCTTCGTAAGTTCGAACAAAACCCGAAGATAAAAACGGTCTGCCGGAATGCGATGGGATTATCCGGAGCGTGGCAATTGGGTGAAGGCCGCTTTTCGTGGGACGGGATCACGGAACAGGAAGCAAAAACAACACTTAGCCATGTTTATACCGACCCTTCCTATTTCGATCTGATCAACCAAAAACCGGTAAAAGGAAGATTATACAAACCGGAAGAAACGGATAAGGCAATTATCAACGAGTCATTAGCCCGATTGTTAAACCGGGATCCGATCGGCATGCAGATCAGTGTCAGGTATTGGGGAAAAGAAATGACGAGTTATCAGATTGTCGGTATCTTACCGGATGCCATCAGCAACCTGAATGACTGGAATTCAAGCCAGTCCGTATTACCTTGCATCTACATGCCTTTCCCGGAAAATAGCGTCAATATGAGCTGCCTTGTAAAGGTAAGTCCGGAATACAGGAAGGACTTCCCGGCCGAAGTAAAAGCGGAGTTATACAAATTCGTCAATCAGGCGACTCCGATCTATATCAACAGTATGAAGGAACAGGCCGGGTTTTATCTCAATTACGAACAGAACCTGTTCCGCCTGATATCTATTCTTTCCATTGTCTGTATCCTTATCAGTTTACTGGGGATATACGCTTCCGTTACATTATCTACGGAAAGACGGAAAAAAGAAGTCGCTATCAGGAAGATCAACGGGGCTACCCCGCAAACGATCCTGTTCATGTTTTGTAAGAGCAGTATTTTACAGTTATTTATTTCTGCTGCTATTGCTTTCCCTTTACTGATAATGATATTGACATCATGGTTACAGCATTATACCGTACGGATCCCGATCGGAGTAATCCCGTTCATTATCCTGTTCATCCTGATGGTTATCGTCGTTGCTGCTACTATTATATGGCAAATAAAGAGGATTGCGAACCTCAACCCGGCAGAAATTATTAAAACCGAATAAACAAAAATCATATGAATATGAAACAGTCTCTATTCTTACTCAGCATCCTTTTTTTAGTCGTTTCCTGTTCCGGAGACCGGAGTAAAGGTTCTGTAAAAAATCATCAGATAAAAACGACTATCACAGGAGAGTTATCCGGAGAAATAGTTTTTCAGGGTAACAATCGGCATAATTATTACGACATAGCTATTACAGACGATTATTATGCGTTTATGGATTATTATAGCGATACGCTCCTGCAAGTCCGGAATAAAGAAGATTTCTCATTGCATCAGATCGAGTTAAGAGAGAAAGATACCTTCGTTATCTCTTCCCCTCACTTTACAAAATATGACTTCACCTGCAACAAGATGAAGAATGGTATATCTGTCTGGGATAACGACTCACACAGTTTGAAACGAATCAACCTAGATGCCACGCAGGCTGCACCGCTAGTCACCGTTAACTCTACTTCTTCTTTCGAATTTACACCGGGTGACGGCTGTACCAACTGCTGCATTACCCCTGATAAAACGTATGCAGTCATGTTCAATCCCGACAGATCCCAGGTATTTTATTCTGCGGACAAAACAGGCGGACTTTACAAAGTACCCCCTTACCCCGTAATCAAAGTGCCGATGATCGATGATGTTCGAAGAAGAGCATTCGCATCCGATCTCGTAGTCAATGAAGAAAAAGGAGTGATCGTTGCCGCCCTCCGTTTCATCGACAGTGTCAACTTCTACGACCTCAACGGCAATATGACCGATGCCATTTCCTTTGCCGACTATTATTCTATCCCTGTCGCGGATATCACGAATAAATATATGGATGCCGAGCATAGTAAGAAATGTTTTATCGATATCTGCTGTTCAGACCAGTATGTATTTTGCCTGTTCGACGGCTCGACAGACTTCACCGGCAATTCAGTGATTTATGTATTCGATTGGGACGGAAAACATAAGGCAACTTTACAAGCCGACCATAACTTACGTAAAATCGCCACAGAGAAATCAGGTAAATACTTATTAGCTTTGTCCCCCAACGAACAAGGTGGACGGGATGTGGTAAGATACAACCTGAAAAATAAAATCTGATAAACAAATAGTATCCATGTTACAACACTATTTTAAAGTAACCTTCCGGGAACAACTTAAATATAAAACACAAGCGATTGTCAGCATTATCGGTCTGGCAATCGGTTTTACGGCCTTTATCCTGGGGGGCTACTGGTTGTGGTGGGAAACGCACTTCGATAACTTCCATCCCCAGGGTGACCGGCTGTATTGCCTGACTACCTCCGGGATAGCTAGAAAAGCTACCGGGGCAGAAGCCGACCTCGACCAGCTTCATATCAACGACCGCGCCGAACTGAAGAAATTACTGCCTGAAATTCAGGAAATATGCATCTTTGCCAACGCTACCTATACGATCAAAGAAAACAATACCAGCAAGTATATCTACGGACTGACTTGTGACCATTCCTTTTTCAAGATGTTCAGGACGGATTTCATCACCGGGACAAACAAAGGGGCCGTGCTGGACGGTTTATCTGTTGTCCTCACCCAAAGTACAGCTATGAAATTCTTCGGTACGACCAACTGTATCGGGAGAGTGTTCGAACTGACCGGACATTACCGCCCCGTCGTCGTAGGGGTCATCAAGGATTATCCCGATAATTCGGATCTCATCTTTCAGTTTCTGATCATCAACAAAGTAAAACCCATACCGCATGTGAACCGGAATATAACCTATGTGCGCTTATATCCGGGAAGCAACGTCCGAAAAGTCAAAGAAAAGCTGGCCTTATACAAAAGCCATGCCGACGATCCGCATGGTGCAAATCATGTAGATAAATGGAAAATAAACCTGCGTACTCCGGCGGAAGTACACCTCTACTGCCATCCCGAACTGGAAAGCCGGATACGTAATATCCATATCCTGGCTTTCGCCGGGCTGATGGCTTTCCTCAGCGCTTTGATGAATCTTTTGGTACTATTTATCGGTCAGCAACAGCGTAAGAAACAGAAAAACAGAACCTATCTTTGTATCGGAGCCTCCCCCAGGCAGATGCTGCTGAAAGGATGGATCGAGCTTTTCTTCCCTATGTTCTTTGCCTATCTGCTGGCATTCTGCCTAATGGAAGTCATTTTCCCTTATTACGAGAGTTATACCACCTGGAATCATTACGGCATTTACGAAGGGGTTTCACGGCATATCGATCAGTCTGCTTTGGTTCTGACCGGACTGGCTGCGATACTGGTCAGCACGGTGTTGTTCGGGTTATTCAGCTTTATTCCTATCCGGCAGGTATTGTGTAATCCACAAAATCAGTCGGTATTTTTCAAGAGAGGACTGATAGCCGGGCAGATATTTATTGGTTCCCTGTTCTTTTTCACTTCACTGGTTCTCTTCCAGCAACTTCATTTTATCCTTACCAAAGATAAAGGCATACGGTATGAAAACGTGTTGCAGGTAGATATGGGCTTTGAAAATGCATATGAATACGACCTGAGAACACTGGCTCCGGAACTGCGCAATCACCCGTCTGTGGATGCCATCTGTTATACCGCGGTCAACTCGCCAGTCTTTACTGAACAGGGGGATTATTATGGAACCTTTATCTCCCATTTATCTTTCGACCCAGCAGAAACAGACCCAACCCGGGAAGATTATATTATGTTGGTCAGTAAAGAGTTCTTTTCCCTGTTCGGCCTCACGCTGGAAGCCGGGGAATGGCTCGACGATAGTAATACAGACAATTTCCTGGTCAACAGAACCGGCTTCCGGAAACTGGGTTACAAAGATTTACTGGAACGAAATATCTATAAATACGACGGGAAAAGCCACATGGCTTCCAACCGGAAAGTAGCAGGCATATTGAATGATTACCTGTATGCCCCGATGCAATATCCGGTTCTGCCGATCTTTTTCCGCTTATATACCGATCAGGATATGAAAGAATATTCTCCGGTTCAATATTTCTATGTCCGCCATCTGCCGGGGCACCAAAAAGAAGTGACCGAATATATCAGGCAGGTCGTACAAAAGTTTAACCACAGCGGGATCCCCAACAGCAATTTATGTATCCGGTTAAGCGATCTGGTCGACAAATTCAATCGCCCGGAGAAGGTCATATTCAGTGTATTCAGTATCATTGCTGTCCTTTGTATCCTGATCTCCACATTCGGTATTTATTCGTTGGTCAGCCTTTCTGCCCAGCAACGGAAAAAAGAGATCGCCATCCGCAAAGTGAATGGTGCTACTTTCCTGCATATCCTGCAATTATTCTTCCGGGAATATCTGATATTGGTCATTATCAGCAACCTGTTTGCCCTACCGTTGGGATATATCCTGATGCAGCAATGGCTGGAAACCTATGCCAATCATATCAACCTGACGGCATGGCCTTTTATAGCCGTATTCTTTATCACCTGCGGAATCGTCCTTCTTTCTATCTTCCGTCAAGTCAGACAGGCAGCACAGGCAAACCCGGCAGAGTCGATAAAAGCGGAATAACAAATATCGGCACTACCCAAAAAGAATTAATAATTCGATTCCATTGGAGATAATATACCCATATATATAAGAATCTTTCATACTTTCGTATATTCATTTAACCTAAGTATGTACATACTATAATATCAACTATATGAAAACAAACTTTTTATTTACATTGTTAACCGGATTAATGCTGCTCAGCGGCTGTTCGGAAAAACCGGTTACGACTTATACCATAAACGGTACGATTCCTGATAATTCACTGGACGGTGAAACGATTTATATTGTTAACCGCGACAACAACAATAGTAAGATAGACAGCACTGCTATCACGGGAAGCACCTTCACTTTCACCGGAAAGATGGACACCCCTGCTTTTTGTCAGATCACAGCCAGCCGGGAATATCATGTCTCTTTCATTCTTGAAAACGGAACAATCAATCTGTATTTGGACAAGTCAGAACTCCCGTCGGGAACACTGTTGAATAAAGAGTTAGCTAATTTCCGTACTGCCCAGGATAAAATGTCTGATATGATCGACTCCAAACAACGCGAGTTAATGGAACAAATAGAGGATAAAAACGAGCGTATGCAGCAACAAAGCGATTATTTCAAAAATGAATGGAAACCAACTTTTATCGCTATGCTCGACAGTTTCCTCAACAAGAACTCAAATAATCCGATCGGAGCAATCGCTTTGAATTATCTGAATATCTATCTTACTCCTGAACAGGTAAAGCCTAGAATAGCATTGCTTGGCGAAACCGTTCGCAATACTCCGAATATGCAGGAAACGATACAACAGATTGAAGCACTGGAACAAACGGCCGAAGGAAAACCTTTTGTCGATTTCACAATCGAAGCAGAAGATGGAAGCAAAGCCTCTTTATCCGATTATGTCGGAAAAGGGAAATATGCGCTGGTCGACTTCTGGGCTAGTTGGTGTGGCCCTTGCCGTGAAGAAACTCCGGTATTGGCAGAAGTGTATAAACAATATAAAGATAAAGGTCTGGAGATAGTTGGTGTTGCTGTATGGGATCGCACTATCGACACGCAAAAAGCTATAACTGATTTGAAAATAACATGGCCTCAGATCTTAAATGCAGGAGAGACTCCCGGTAAGTTATACGGTATCAACGGCATTCCCCATATTATCCTGTTTGCTCCCGACGGCACGATCATAGCTCGCGACCTGCGTGGTGACAATTTAAAGGCAAAGGTAAAAGAAGTAATCGAAACTAAATAAACACAAATTCCATGCAGTATTTCAGCTTCCCGCGCGTTTATTAAAAACAAATGCGGGAAGCTGAACGATTTTAGATGAGTAGAAGAATAATTATATGGATGTTGATATGCCTGAACGGTACGGAATACGTATACGGACAATGGACAGAGAAGGATTCGGTATGGCTTCAGAATATCATTTCAGGCAAGGAAAAGATAGAACTGAACCCGGAAGCGCTGAAAGCAATAGAATCCGGCACACTCATCAACACGGACAAACCGGCGTCGAATATGATCATGGCACCGTCTGCCTCCCCTGCCTCTTCTATTCTAAAAGACTTCTCTGAATATGTTCGTCCCGAAGATGTAGAAGAGAAAAATCCTAACCGGAAAGTTGCCTTGAAAGATCTGCCACCGGCCGTCTTTATGCGGTACGGACTGGATAAGCCATTACCTCGTTTTAAAATGTTCGGTTCTTTCTATGTCTCCCCCGATATCCGGGCAAATGCCGTGAAGCCGTCGGGTATCTCATTCGACGATCTGCTCCAACAGGTCTTTATGCCCAGTGCGCGTTCCAAAAGAAGAAACGCCCAACGCTGGCAGACACAGAAATATTACAACAATTATCCGTAATTTTTTCATACATTTGTCAGCTCATTTGCACGGCAACTTGTCGTTTTATGTTTAACACACTTGAATGATAAAATGGAAAAAATTATTTCGTACCTGCTTTCGGCCATCTATTATGTGTTATTTGGTTTTACATTGGCTTTCTTTCATGTAGTACAATGGATATGCTTCAACCTGTTTGGTTACAAAGCACACAAAAAAAGCGTGGATGTTTTAAGTTTTTTCCTAGTTGTCAACACCTACGTACTGGGAACAAGATACAAAGTGACCGGACTGGAAAAACTTCCGGCTAACCAGCCCCTGATCATTGCTTCAAATCATCAAAGCTTGTATGATATTACCTCCATCTGCTGGTTCATGCGCAAGGTACACCCTAAGTTTATCAGTAAAATCGAACTGGGGAAAGGCATCCCCAGCATCTCATACAACCTCAATCATGGCGGTTCCGTGCTTATCGACCGGAAAGACCCGAAACAGGCATTGTCAGCCATCCGTATAATGGCTGAATATATCGAAAAAAATAAACGTTCGGCAGTGATTTTCCCGGAAGGGACACGAAGTAAAACGGGTAAACCCCGTCCTTTTGCTGAAAACGGACTGAAAATCCTCTGTAAATATGCACCGTCGGCTTACATGGTGCCGATCACCATCAACAACTCATGGAAAATGACCAAATGGGGGTCCTTCCCTCTGGGACTCGGCAACCACATCGAACTCATCATCCACGACCCTATTCCTGTGAAGTCAAAACCTTTCGCCGAACTATTTGCCGAAACAGAACAGACTGTTACCGATAGTATTACAATATAAATACGATCAAAAAAATAGCCCCCCGAAAGTCTGACTTCCGGGGGGCACATCATTTCTTCCAGAGGTATTTTACCTGATGGAAACTTCGCTATTACTTCACAATCACTTTAGTGCGAATCACATTCGAACCATCTTCCAGTATCACACCATACACACCACCTGCCAACTGAATACGGCCATCACCACTGACCTGTTGACGCTGCATACGACCATCCATGCTGACAATGGTTACTTTACCTTGTGTAACACCTTCGATCACGAGGTAACCTTGAGTACCATATATCCTTGCAGTTACAACAGACTCAATACCTGTCGGTATGCCGCTAAAGAGAGGCTTAATAGTTACATCCTGTGTAAGTGTCAGCGTACGCAACTGGCTCTTCACTTCTTTATCATCCGACCACCCGTTGAACATCACACCACTTTCCGGATATGCGACCAATGTAATCACATCATTATAATAGCATACACCGTCTGCCGGGCCATCCACCTGTACTTTACCCATCACATATCCATTGTCATTCTTCGTAACCGTTTCCACTGAAACTTTCAACGGAGTAGGGTTAGCCAACGAGATCTGAACGGTAGTATTCTCACTTACTTTTGCGATGGTATAGGTTCCGTCTGTCGATTTCAGCTCTGTTCCGTTTACCTTTACAACGATATTACCAAGATCCGCAGCTAACGCTCCAAGTGTAAAACTAAAAGATTTATCCTTCAAAACAGCATTTACTCCCGGTTTGCTGATTACAACGCCACGCACTTCTCCTGCTTTCGGCAAAGTTACTGCGTATTGGCTGTTCGGGTCGATCACCGGATCACTTGGTTCTGGATCTACCACCTTAGGCTGGAAAGTCGCTTCAATAGCGACAGAGGAAGTCCCCACTGTATAAACTCCTGTATTATTCGAGCCGTTTACTGTCAGCGATTTCAGTTCCAGACCTTCACGAGGTTCAACCTTTATAGTCAGCACATCTCCTTTTGTTACAGCACTACCGGTAGGTAATGTTTGTCCCAACTGGTTAGTTACGGTTATTGTTCCTTCCGTCTGTACAAAAGTTACTATTTGCAGATCGGAAACACTAACGGAGACATAATCGACTTGCGCAGTGGTTCCTTCCCCCCCGGTTTCCACAGACAGATAATTCTTATCATATCCAGCTTCCGGTGTAAATACTACCGGCTGTTTATAAGATCCGGCAACAGAGAAAGATTTCGTACCATCTTTCCAGGTAAATTTACCAGGAATATTGACTGCCCCCCCTGTCAGGTCAGACAAAGAAAGAGTCTGTCCTTTGGCAATCACGGAAGCCTTTGGCATTGTATAAATAACCGGTTTAATCTTGTTGACAATAAAAGCGGCACTTTCAGCAGTAGTCTCCACGTACCCTGTTGCTTTATCTGCTGCAATCGACACACAAACAGTATATGTACCAGCATCGACAGGCAAAGCAACTACTTTACCGGAAGCATCTTTATAAGTTACCGATACAGAAGAACTAATAGTAGCCCAAGAAACAGGCTGATCATTCTTATCTGAGATCGTCAATCCCGTTTCAGGGTTATATGCTAGCGGTTCGCCCGTGAAATCGGTTTTCTGACTTCCTATTTCAATATTATAGGTATCACCGGAGCCCTTGACAACACTAAAGTTTGTATTTTCTTTTATTGTAACAGTATAAACCAACATTCCATCTTCTGTAGTGGTAGAAGTAACCAGAGTTGGACTAATATCAGACGTTTTCTTCAACTCAACACCTTTTGTTCCTTTTGGATAAGTTACAATAGCTGTCAATTCTGTATCACCAGCAAAAGTATCTGTCGAAATATCCACCGGTTTATTGCCATTCAGCCATTGAATACTGTACGAGGTTGGCAACTCATTCATTGTAATCTTATACAGATCAAGGGAACTTCCCGGAACCATCACATTTACGGTTGCTTCTGCATCTTCAAAGTTTGCTTTATCAGCAGGCAAGGTCGGAGCGAAAGTTACTTTTACGGGATGAGATTTACCCGGAGTTGAAGCCGAAGGAGATGATGTTTCAAATGTACCCTTTATCTCAGCATTATTGAATATTACTTTACCACCGGTTATTTTGTACGTCTTGTCCTTTTCAACTGTTACAATCGGTAATGTCTCGATAGTCAATGAAGCTTTCGTTATTTCCAATTCGAAATCCTCAACACCTGCCACTACTTTTGGTATATAAGAGTCATTCTCTTCAAATACCAAAGTTGCTTTATATTTACCGGCATTGATAGGAGTATCAACTGGAGTAGAATTTGCATCATTCGTTTTATAGGTAATCTTCACATGTTCATTCAAATTAGCCGGAACGGTACTGAATAATACAGGTTTCATTTTACCATCATAAGTCTGTAACTGACCACTAACACCAGCATTAATCACAGGTTTAATATCCACTTCCTGCATGGTCTTTGTTGTAATAGAAATAGTCACATCTGAGGTTTTTACAGTAAATGCAACTGTATATTTCATATCCTGACCAGACTTATCTTTCTCTACGGTTTTCAATTCACCTCCGTTGATAGTTATATCTTTTAAGCGATAAACTCCATCAGGGGCAGTTCCACCGGATAATTTTTTAGTTGTAAAAATAGCCTGATACGTTGTATTCGGTTGTAAATCAACAGCAGTTCCATCAGTAACATCTTCTGTAGAACCATCCGGCTTTTGAATAATCACTTTCTGATCTGCAATATAATCGATTGAAGAAGCCAATGCCGCTCCATTCACTTTAACAAAAGCATCTATTGAAGGATTTATAAAAGTAACAGAAACCGTAATAGATGTATTATCTGCATAATTAGCATTAGTAATATCCTCGCTATATGTATAATTTACAACATCGGCTGGATCTGTCTTAACTTCAGATGTTTTATCAGTTCCATTTACCGTCAGCTTAAAATCATATCCTGTATTCGGTTTGATTTTAACCAGCAGCTTTTCGCCGGTTGCAATCGTTTTACCTGAAGCCAGATCGGATGCTGTTGTACCGGAGACTTTCTGAACTGTAAAACTTCCACCTTCCTGCGTTTTGTTTTCGTAAGAAACAGGATGCTCCTTACCTAAAACAACTGCTGTAATCTGAGGAGCAACAGTTATTGTCTTTGCATCATAAAGCCCCTTAACTATAAATTCAATCGATTTACCTTTATATGGTTCCTGTTGGCCGGAGATAGCAGGAACCATGCCTTTTACCGTATAAACAGCCGTTTCGTAACCATCTGCAGGGTCTAATGTAAAAAGGAGCTTATCCCCTTGCTTTACAGTTTGAGAACTAGCTACAAAATCAGCCGCATTAGCACCGTTTACCGAGACTTTAAACGAATTTGCATTTACAGGTAACACACCTCCCAAGCTAAACTCAGCAGGATTCACTGTCAGATCAGTAAGTTTATACTGACGGCCGCCCGTTGTCAATGAACATTGGTAAGTACCTTGAACAAACTCTTTCGTTGTTGCATCGTAGAAACGGTATTCACCATCCCAGGCATCCGGTTGATGAACGGTTTTACTATTATCTTCTTCGTAAACATTATTCTTCTTTACTTGCCAGGTAACATTTGAATATTCAGGTTTACCGCCTACAGGAATATTAGCCTCAGTAATTAAGTTAGAGATACGGACTCCAGAATGAGCTTTACAGTCACTTATCGAGGAGACTGATAATGTTTGTACTCCCCAGGTAATTACACAAGCCGGATTACCCGGATTAGCGGATAATTTCAAAATATTATTGTCTGAAATATCCAATTTTGCTAAAGAAATCAAAGCATTAAGACTTGTCAAACCTGTTAATTTGTTCTTAGAGACATTTAACTCGGTTAATGCATTATAGCTAGAAACATCCAGAGCTGCATTTAATGCATTTCCGGATAAATTAAGGCTTATCAACTTTGTTGTAACAGAAGGCAAAGAGACCTCACTAAACACCAACTTATTATCAGAAGCATCCAGCGTCTTCAACGCAGAAGCACCGGTTAAAGTCAACGTTTCCATTCCCAAGCCGGAACAAGTAAGAGATTCTAATGCAGAACCGGAAACGATCAGTTCCTTTACATAATTATCCTTACTCAAATTGAGAGTTTTCAGTTTACTGTCGCCGGCTATTTCCAGCTTGTCCATCCGACCGGTCACAGTAGCAGTTGTAGCAGAAGTTGAAATAATTTCAACTTCTGCTGTATACCCTTGCGCAAGGGTCACTTTTTTCCCATCGGTACTGAGCGTGACTTTTCCACTATGCGTTGTTGTTAAATCAGTCACCGTAGCTGCCTGATCCAATGTAACCGTTACCGGCATACCACCGGTGGAAGTCACTTTTATATTTACATCCGCTGCTCTCGCCATCCCCAATACCGCAAATAGCATCAGGAACGCATAAAGTAATCGTTGTTTCATAATCATGATATTTTTAGTTTATAATCTATTTTATGAAAGAAATTTGTGATTTTGTAATAAGGATTTTACCCTGTCAGTTGTAAAAAAGCCCCTGCCGGTCAACGACCTGCCGGGGCTTTGTCTTGTATCTAGTTTCGCTCTTCGCAGAGATACTATCAGATGAACTTTATTTTATTACTTTAGTATTAATACTGCCACTTGTTCGCCCTCACGGGATACTTGGTGTTTACACCACATGGCACTTTTAGAATTATTTGATTATAAAAAATCCTTTATTATTTAACCACTGCCTTTACAGCTGCTTCGCCCTCAACAGCTACAACTACGATACCGGCTGGTACTGCGATTGTTGCGTCGTCGGAAGAAAGAACTGTAGAAGCAAGAGTCTGGCCAAGTACGTTGCATACTGTCACTTTCTTAGCAGCAGCACCCTTGATTGTTACGATACCGTTACCACCTACAACTGTTACGCTGCTTGCAGTAATTTCTTCGTTAGCAGTCGGAGCACCTTCAGACTTCTTAGCCTGGAATACTTCAGCTTCCTGAATTTCCGGAGTTACAACCAATACGTGGTTAATAGTCTTCAACCAACCGCGAGTGTCCTTATCATACATTGTTTCGATATAGAAGTTTTCACGTTCAGCATCGCAATAACGGAAAGCGAATGTTGCATAGTTCAGACCGTTTTCGCCAAGAGCAGCATCGCTCAAGTCGTATTCAGCGCCACTCTTATCGAATGTCAGTTTAGAACCTTCATGTTTAGCATTTACAAAGCCCAGACGATAGTACTTAGTTGAGTTCTGATCGATGTTCTTATACATGTAAACAGGATTTGCACTCACTGAGTCGATCATGTTAACCAGGTAAGCAGCTTCTGTGAAGAGATGACGATTATGTTCAGGAATACTTGAATTCTGTTCATAAGTATCTACATTACGCAGACCCAGTAAGAAGCGAGGACATTCCGGACGAGATACGTTAGCTGTATCCAGGAAGATAGCATTGTTCTTACCCAGGTTTTTATCCAAACTTTCCAATAAACCTACGTTAGCACCTTTAACAGTGTTTTCGCTCAACAGATAGTTGCCTGCTGCATCGTCAGCCTTGAAGAATTCCAAAGTATCACGGCTGAATTCGCCACGAAGATCTTTGTAGTTGAATGCCTGTTGTTTTTCAACACTGAAGATACTTGAAGCATAGCTATTAGCATATCCGTCAGAGATCAGGCTGCTCGGCTGTACTTCAGCAGTCATCTGGTTAACGAACAAACGAGCACCATAAGCAGTCTTTGTAGAAGTACCGTTACCTGTCTGAGTTACAACCAGCGGATCAACCAATACGAACTGAGTAGGATCTTCAGTAGAGATCTGTTTTACATAGAATGCGCGACGGTTCTTCACATTTTCTGTTCCTGACATTTCATCAGCATCCAGATTGGTAGAGAACAGGTTATCATCAAACTTAACCTGGATTGAAGTCAAACGATATTTACCGCTTTCCAGTGTGATATATTGACGAGTCTTAATACTTGAAGGTTCGATACCTGAGTTAGCATTTACTTCATCTTTATAGATATAGTATTTAGCACGAACCAACATTTTAGCAGTATCCACAGCATTGCCCTTTGCAGGAACATAACCATAGATCAACTCATCTGTACCCATTGTTTTCTGAGAATAGATATCTTTATCTTTCACCAGAACTCTTTCCATTTTGTATTCACCCTTAGCATCCTGAACCAGTTTCAATACACCGTCTACACTTGTCAGAGAGAAGTGAGTATCACCCAGGTTCTTCATACCGATAGCATATACACTCGTATCAGCAATAGCTTCAGCCTGTGTCATATCCAGATAACCCATAGTACGGTTAGTCAGTTCTGCCTGCGGGATCATTTCGATACGGATAGTATCACGGTATGTCTGCATCAAACCGGCTGCATCGTAATAAGTAGCCATGTTTGCATAAGTATTCGGTTCAGAAGTCTTCCACCAGTAGCTAGTACCCCAAGTACGTCCTGACTCACGGTTGATGATTGTGTAGTAACCACCGTTACCCTTAACATACCACTGAGCAGAAGGAATAACTTTCTTATCTTCAGAGTAAACCAGGTTACCGATATTGCTCAGATCGTTTTTGTGCATA
The DNA here is from genome assembly GCF_000969845.1 of Parabacteroides sp. HGS0025. Lineage (NCBI taxonomy): Bacteria > Pseudomonadati > Bacteroidota > Bacteroidia > Bacteroidales > Tannerellaceae > Parabacteroides > Parabacteroides sp. HGS0025. The sequence continues at coordinate 328,407 of NZ_KQ033902.1, read as the reverse complement.
TCAGCATTGATACCAGTATTGTTCGGATTATTACCGTTTTGAACATCACCTCTATCCCATTTCTGAGTCATTGCATTCCAATAAGTAAATGTAGCATTGGTTGCAGCCAAATCTTCATAACGATAGTCACCTTCTTTTGTCAGATCAGAAGAAAGTTTCTTCGCATTCCGGATATAATAGAAACCTTCTGCGATATCAGCAACTTCATTCAAATCCGATTCAGTCTTAGTTGTCTTCAATGTGATGTAAGTCAACAGACCGTTGTATTTAGCATCGTTTACATCATGAGGACCAGCTGTCAATACAACATGAGTCGGAGTCAAAGTAACCAGACGAGTCAAGTTGCTATGAGCAGTTGCATACTGAGGTGCATAGATCATCAGACCAGTATAAGTTGCAGAATTTATCGTATTAGCATTAGTTTTATCAAGCACTGCCATATCACCTGTAAGTGTGGCTGCAGCAGCAGGATCTGCGACCCATACATTCAGATCGATTCCGGTAGCAGTAAATGCAGTTCCCAATGCAAGAGCAGCTGCTTTATTCATCTGCAATACATTACCTACAGCATTCCATAATAAGAAATTATCTGTATTGACATCTGTCAAACCATGTGGTGCATAACCATTACGTTTTTTAGCATCGGTAAGATCTGTTACACTCCACTGAGAAGCATAATGCAACAAACGAGCACCCTGTTTAAATCCGGCTAATTCCTGAGCATAAGAAGGATAATAACCTCTGGCGGCGCCACGTGAAAGAGTCGGGTCAATCGTTGGATTAGCAGCACATTGAGCAATACGCATAACGTTATCAGTACCTACTGTTGCAGGAGTACCATTCCAAGGTGTCACGTCTGAATCAGAAGTACCAGCAGCATCAATAGCCATCTGTGCCCACCAAGAAGCTGCATCATTCTTATCTGCCTTATACAACATTTCAGCCTGCAAGCGTAAGCTTTGAGTAGACGGATAGAAGATAGGACGGAAGTTTGACTGACGTTTCAACTGCGTATAAGTAGTCATTGTATAAGGAGCAATGCTATTTGAAGAAGCAGACAAATCACCATACATTTCAGCTTCTGCCAACTTAGCACCACTCGTTTTGATCAATTCGCCATTTCCATCAACGTTCAGCCCATCGGTAGCAACAGCATATCTCGGATACAAGATCTGTCCTATTGTCAACTTCAAATCGTAACGACCATTAGGGTTCGGATCGTAATAAGCAGTATCCACACGCAGATATTCTTTCTTGAATTCTGATGTTTCATCCTTTGTTGCATTAGTTACGAAACGTACGAAACCATCAGGAGCATCACCCGGAACACGGTTGACACCATCCTTAGCAGCTTCTGCTTTGAAAGAGCCTGACAACATAATGTTTGTATCGCCCTGAACGTCCGGATCAAATACAAAATTGAACTGATTCGGAGTTTTCTTATCCTCAGTTAAGAGTGCTTCATTTCCTAATTCTGCATTAATCTGTTCGGCAGTCAGGATGATAGGGTTAGCTTCCCAACCTTCGAAAGTAATAGGCGTAAAAGTAGCGCCATTTACAGTTTTAGTAGTAAACACCTCATTACTATTCAGCAAGATACCAGCCAAAGTAGTTTTACCACCTACAACTTTCTTAGCCAAATACAAAGTCTTACCATTGCTATACTGAGCACGCAACTGATTCTGCAAAACATTACCAGCAGCAGCTTCTACGATAGAAGCTTGTGCGGCAAACTGTCCATCAGCCCAACGCCAAGTAGTCTGACCGTCTACAACAGTCAAAGCAACTTCTGCAGCATCGGCAGTAGGAGTGCCTACTATGTTTTCCGGAGAGAATTGCAGAATAGCTTCAGTTGCCTTGTTCTGCAATTGATAATACAATACAGTACCGGCAACATCTTTCTGAGCTGTAACTTTCCATAAAGTACGATCCAATGTGATACGGTTAGTAGGAATGTTAGCGTTCTGTACGTTCTCAACCTGAACCATATACTTTCCGTTAATATTGGCTTCACCAGTAATCGCTTCGCCATTACCCATCACACCTTCTTTATTCACCCAAACCATTGTCAGTACTTCTGTACCTTCTGTATCAGCACCTCCGACAACAAATTGGAAATAACGTCCATCAGCAGTACCGTTAACTTTTGCCAAACTAGAGATAGGCTTTGCACCATATACCGTAGATAATTTGAAAGGAGATACGGCAGGGAATCGGCTATCTCCGCGGCTTGAAGCATTATCCTGAATAAAACGACTAAACTGTCCACCTGCTGCTGCAGCTTGAACCTTGTAAGCGTTATTTCCAGGAAGCGTGACATCCTTGTCAATTGTTACCTGTGCCCATCCGTTTGCTCCCGTGGCCAACATCGCGATGGCCATCAAAGTAGAAAACTTTCTGTTCATAAATCTAAATTTTAATATTAATAATAGTGTTAATGAAATTAGTTCTTATAAACTCTTTATATATCCTAGTCAAGTATGGATGACTAGCCAAAACGATCGTTTATTCTAGTCACCATTTTTTGTCATAAGGCAATTGGTAATGAAAAGGCACAATTTTGTACAGACTTTGTTATTATCTTGATAAGAAAGAAGATAACTGAGAAAAAATTATTTAGAAAAGAATTGCAGTTTCAAAAGTTATAATTAATTTTGTTGGCGAGAATAAACGATCGTTTTAGTTAGTCACTCATTTTTCTATATCACTCTTTATTTTCATAGGATTAACTTACATTCATCATTCATAGTAATTATCTTTGTATTATAATAATGTACGTGCGTACATTAAAATATTACAGTAATATAGTTCAAATCATCACACAGCCCCAACTGAGATATAGCACCTTATATATCAATGCATTATAGACAGCACAACCAACTTAAAGCGGTATTATTCTGCTGTTAACAACTCCATCAGCACAGGAATAGCAGAACTAAGACTTTTCATCAGGAATCCTAAGAAAAGAAGACAGGACAAATTATGGCAATTCTCCAATATTTTATAAAAGTAACGCTAGCCTTACATATTTGCAAGGCATATATTACTATTTTGTAAAGCAAGCCTTTCTTTTTTGTAAACTAATCTTTACAATAAAAAAATAATAGAGGAAATTGCTTAGATATGCAGACCTTTAAACTTAATATTCCCGATGAAAATCCTAAAACTTTCACTCATTCCAGATAGGGGCTCCACATATACGAAATCGACAAATGAATATTTTTTTTCAACCTTTATGCAGTATTTTCATTTTTTATCCGTTTTATTAGTAATAATTGTTATAAAGAAAACGTCTTAGATGCAGCATTCCTTTGAATTATTGCGTCTTACGATTAAGAAATAATACAAAAAAGTACAGACATTTATGACTAAATTACAGATATTGGCACTTTTGCTAGCCTCAATCGCTCTGATATTCTTTACCTCCTGCGATAGTGAAAACTTCCAGGAGCCGGATGTATATAAGGTGACTCCCGATCTGCGTGCAAGGATCAATACCGGATTAAGATTAACAACCAAGTCCGATAGAAAAATATTTAATGAGAAATTCGACCTGTTTCTGGAAAAGTGCGATGAAATGACAGTGGCCGGTAACCCGCATATGTATATGGAAACGGAAGAATATAAGGATTTCAAAAGTTTCGTTTTATCCACTTCCCCTAATGTTTATTATTTGGTGATGGATAAATTCCTGAAAGGTAAACCGGACTTTTTCTCCTATATCGCCTATGACCTGCTTGTCAGCTCCAAACCGGCTCTTGCTGACGAGATCTCTGAAAAGATGAAAGCCGTAGGAACACTGGAAGAAAGTTTCTACTTATATCCTCAGCTATGTCTCGATATATGGGTTAACGCATTGGAAAATCAATAATAAACGGCACAATATGAATACGATTAACACTCGGTATTCATATTGTGCCATTATTTGTTTTATTCCCATTCGGGAGGTTCCTGGTTCAATAAATTCTTTACAAAGAAATCGTGGATGCGATGCATTTCATATGCCCCGCCTAAAGCATGTCCTTTGCCCGGCAAATAGAGTTGCTCGAACTTCTTGTTCGCTTTCATCAGGGCATTGACAACCTGCAAAGTAGAAGCGGGATCGACATTATCGTCCAGTTCACCGTTAACCAGCAGCAACTTACCTTTCAAGCGATACGCATTATCCACATTTGAAGAAGCACTGTAAGACTCGTCGATAGGATACCCCATCCATTGTTCGTTCCACCAGATCTTATCCATCCGGTTATCATGGCAACCGCATAAAGCGACCGCCGCTTTATAGAAGTCGTTATGAAACAGCAAAGCAGCCATTGCATTCTGTCCGCCTGCCGACCAGCCGTAGATACCGACCCGCGACGTATCCATCGACGGGAATTTCTCTGCGGCCGCTTTTATCCAGGCGATCCGATCCGGAAAACCGGCATCCTTCAGGTTCTTCCAGCATACGTCATGGAATGCTTTCGAACGGTTGGATGTTCCCATTCCGTCGATCGAAACGACCACGAAACCTAATTCCACCAAACGGGAGATCAGATGATGGGCGGGTTTAAAATCCTTATCCACATGCGAGTCGTGCGGCCCGGCATAGATCATCTCAACAACCGGATAAGAACGGGACGGATCGAAGCCGGTAGGACGATAAATATTCCCCCATATATCCGTTTTACCGTCTCTCCCTTTGGCACAAAATACTTCAGGCATTTGCCAACCTTCCGCCACCAGGTCGCTGACATCGCACTTTTCAAGTACGGTTACCACTGAAGCATCATCCGTCTTTCTTAACTGGCTGACAGCCGGGAAGTCAGGTCGTGAATAAGTATCTACGAAGTAAGCCCGGTCTTTAGAGAAAGAGATCCGGTGATTCCCATTTTCGGGTGTCATATCGGTGAAGCCTGTCCCATCCAGATTGATACGGCAATAATGAAGGTTGTAAGGATCTTCTCCCTTATTGAAACCGGAAGCATAGAAATAGACCGTGCGGCCGGCTTCATCCACAAAGTCAACCCGGCGAACTACCCATTCGCCTTTGGTTACCTGTTGCTTTACATTTCCCGTATTCCCATCCATCAGGTAAAGATGGCGCCAGCCGTCGCGCTCCGAACTCCAAAGCATTTCCTTACCATCGTTCAGGTCGTAACGGTAGTTCTGGTAATAATGGATAAAAGTCTTCGACTGCTCATCGGCCAGATGGCGGATACTACCGTCGGTGGCATCTACCTCGCCTACGATATAACGCTGATGCCCGCGCTGATTGAACTCAAAGGTGAAAGCACGGCTATCCTTGCGCCAACCGGTCAGATACAAGGAGAACTGATCGGCATACGGCTCTACATCCAACGGGATCTGCCGGCGTGCTTCCACATCCAGCAAGACAGGCAGGCAAACTTCAATCACATCGCCGGGCTTGGCATAGTCGCGCCACTGAAGAATAGGCTGGCGCTGGCTTTCGGGACTGGACTGAATAAGCGGGATACGGCGTTCCTGCACGCCACGAACCTTCACGGTGGCCAGTTTACGGGAGTCGGGCGACCAGATCATATAGGAACTGTAAAACAGGTTCGTCGTCCCGTCGGTTGTCAGGGCTATTTCTTCTTTCTTCTTCTCTTTTTCTTCCCCGGCAGGACGGATATATACGTTGTTGTCCCTGATATAGGCTTCCCATTTATTATCGGGTGAAACGACCGGCTTTGCCTCTTCATCGGTTCTCCGGCGGTTCTCATTCTTATCTTCTTCTTTCAACAGGATTTCAGCCAAAGGCTTTTGTTTCCCGGTCAGGAAAGAGGCCAGCTGCTTCTTATCCGTTCCCCGTTGCTTCTTTCCGGTCTTTGCATCCACCAGATAATAGAAATCTCCTCCTCGTTCATGATTCTTATACCAGAAATAATGCGAACTGTCGAGCCAGGCAGGTGCAACAGCAGCAGCATACATCTTGGAAGAACATGTCAGAAAGGTATCTGCACGCAGGTAATCGGCGGTAGTGACCTGCGCCGTAGCAGTTACTATCGGCAAAGCCAGCAGTAAAAGTTCCAGACAAAATAAAAAGGTAAGTTTTTTACACATAAATACTATTGTTTTGAGGTTATACAATGACTACAAATCCTATTGCTCCAGCCACCAGTCGATCATCTTGCGTGCCAGGCTGAGCTTCCGGGGAAGTTCCGGGAGATTATCTTTCGTAAAGAATGCGCCTTCGCTCAGTTCTTCATCCTGCAAACGGATCGTTCCTCCGGCATAATCGGCAATAAAGCCCACCATCAGGTTGCTGGGATAAGGCCAGGGCTGGTTACCGAAATAGGTGATATTGCGGATTTCCAATCCGGTTTCCTCCATTACTTCCCGCTTTACACATTCTTCCAGCGTCTCCCCTGTTTCCAGGAAACCGGCCACCAAGCCATGAAAAGAACCTTTGAAATTACGGGCATGAACCAAAAGAATAGAATCTTCTTTACGGATCAAGACCAGAATAGCAGCGGAAACAGCCGGATAAATCTCGTATTTACAGGCCGGGCATTGTTTGGAAATGGCTGTCTGCATCACCGTCTTTGTGCCGCATGAAGGACAAAAGCGGCTGTGCTGATCCCAATAAACCAGTTCATAAGCCTTTCCCGCCATCTTATGCAAAGCACCATCCAGAAAATCGTACGAAGCACGCAAGCCCATCGGCAGATACCCGGCTGTCTCTTCCAAGGGGGTATCTACAGATGCAGTACAGCAGGGTATATCCTGAAGTGAACCGACTTCCAACACATGGCCGACTTGAACAGGGGGATTGATACTATAAGGGATCGTATAAGTTTCACCTTTTTTCTGAAGCAGTAACTGATCGTTGAAGAAAATAAACCAATATGCTGGCGTATTATTTATATTGTTCATCACTTTTTTCGTTTGAATGATGCAAATATACAGACTAATGTAAAATATACATCAAAAAAAGATTCCTATTTAAAATATTCTTCCGCCCCAATCGTCTACCAAAATAGAAGGCATGTCTTACTAAGCAATTTTAATTATTAAATGGAAACAGAAAATGTTCGGAAGAAAGAGAAAAGAAGTAATATCTTTACAAGTCTTTGCATACGAGTGTAGCGGATGCGGGCATTGTGTAAAGAGATGCCGGAGAGATGTATTGAAGATGGTGAACAACGGTAGCTGTAGCTACGCTACCGTTATCAATCCGGATAATTGCGTAGGATGCGGCAACTGTGTAAATGTTTGCAATACCCATGCGATCGAATTAATAACAGAGTAAAAAACAACATCAAAAAATCAAATCACAATGAGAAATTCAGGAAAACTAAGAGGAGCATTAGCCATATTATTTTTTATCGCCCTGTTTGCACTGGCCGGTCTGGCTGTTATGTATCTGTGGAACCTTTTGATCCCGGCTGTTATCGGCTGGTCGGCTATCAACTACTGGCAGGCGCTGGGCTTCATGGTGCTGACCCGCATCTTGTTCGGTGGCTTCGGGAAGTTCGGCCCTTTCGGACACTTCGGACATCACCCGGGTGCATTCTGGGGTAGCCGGGAAGAGCATGAACGCTTCCATGAGCAAATGAGAAATATGCCGTGGGAAGAACGCCGGGAGCATATACGCCGTCAGATGGCAGAATTCCGCAACGGCAGGAACGGGATGCAGCGCCCCGGTTCCGACAATAAACCGGAATGATGGAGCACTTAAACAAGACCCTCCCGAATGAGGAACGGAGTGTACGCATTGCGGATATCTTCAAGAAATACCAGGCACAGCTGCGAGGTTTTATAGCCCGGCGTGTCTCATCCAAAGAAGATAGCGAAGATATCCTGCAAAACGTATTCTACCAGTTTATGAAAAACGACCAGGCAGATAATCCGATCGAACAGATCTCTGCCTGGTTATACTCCGTTGCCCGCAACCAGATAATCGACCGTAGCCGTAAGCACCGGGAGGAGGAAATGCCTTATCTTTCGGGGTATGATGAGGATGGTACCTTTCTGAAGGAACTGTCCGAACTAATGCCGGATGAAGATCAGTCGCCGGAAATGGATTATCTCCGTGCGATGGTTTGGGAAGAGCTGGAAAATGCATTACTCGAATTGCCGGATGAGCAGAGAACCGTTTTCGAACTGACGGAACTGGAAGGTGTCCCGTTCAAAGAGATTGCCGAATCGACCGGAATACCGGTCAATACGTTGATATCACGCAAAAGGTATGCGGTTTTATTCCTTCGGAAAAGATTAAGTAGTTTGTATGATGAGATTCTTTAGACGTAACGTTATAAGAAAGTCTCCCCTAGCAAATATGCCGGAGGAGACTTTTTTTGTCTGTTTTTGCTCTTCACAGAGATCGAACAGAAGAACTTTATTTCATTACTTTAGTATTAATACGACTGCTTGTTCGCCCTCACGGGGTAATTGGTTGATTCTTGTCCGATATCACCGCGCAGTCAAATTTAAATTTATTGATTATAAATAGTTTCTTATTTTACGATTGCCTTAACAGCAGCTTCGCCTTCAACGGCTACTACAACTACACCAGCAGGAGCAGCGATTTCAGCCTTATCAGAAGAAAGAACTGTGTTAGCAATTGTCTGGCCAAGAACGTTGCTGATAACTACTTTCTTGTCGGCAGCACCCATGATTGTTACGGTACCTTCGCCAGCGATAACTGTTACTTCAGAAGCATTGATGTTTTCGTTAGCAACAGGAGCTGATGATTCAGCAGCCAGATCAAATTTGTCACCGGCTTCGTAACCCTTAGCTACAACTACTACACCGTTGATGTTCTTTAAATAACCGTTGTTAGATACATCCGGGCGTTTACCATTAGCTACATAAGCATCATAATCATAGTAACCTGTCTGGATCTTGAATGAACCATCTGATTCATGGTTGATCGGGTTGATATACTGGAATGCGAACTTAGCTGTATTGAAAGCACTTGTACTCAAGTCGATCACGTCAGATGTTTTTCCGCTCTTCTTATAGTTCTTGTCGGTGATATACAGTTTATCGCCTGTGCGGAAACCATATACGAAACCTAACTTAGCAAAGTTTTCACCTGCTTCACCTACATTAATATACTTGTTAGTGTGGATAGCACCCTTCGTGTAAGCAATATAAGCAGTATCAACCAGGTTAACCAGGAAGCGACCGTATGTTGTATCCGGATGAACTGTCGGGTGACCCGGGATAGTACATTCCTGTTCAGGTACATACTTCGGATTAACAACTAACAGATACTGGTAGCGGCTGTTGTGGCCACGGTTCACATAAGCAGTATCGACATACAAAGCAGGAGCCATGTCTTTCAACTGAGCTTTATTACCCAGGTTCAGGAATTCACCGTTTTCATACATCTGATCATATTCATTTTCCTGACGGAAGATACGGATCGTATCACCCATGTTCTTCAAGCGATATTCAGGAGCAGCAACCAACTGAAGGTCGAACAGGTCGTTAGAATTTACTTGTTCGTAAGCAGCTTCAACTTCCACAGCACCCTGTTTAGTTGTTGTTGCGCCATACAACTTCTTACCCAAGTCTATCTCAAACGATTTGTTAGTATTCTGTGATACACCAACCAGGTTATACAAACCATTCTGTTTTTCTTTCAGGATGAAACGGTAAGCAGCATTCAGATCTTTGGAAGTTGAATAACTCTTAGAGTCCTTATCGCAAATCATAGACAGGATATCCAAAGTCTGAGGATTTTCGTAAGTCAGATATTCGTCGTTAGCAGCATTCTGTAAAGCGTAGCTGATGATAGCCAGCGTGTCGCTGTAAGTCTGATATCTTCCCTTAGCATCATAGTAACCCACCTGAGAGATCTGATAGATTGAATCTGTCGGAGTTTTCAATGTACCGAATGAGCCATAAGTAGCTTTTGCTGTCAGCGGAACCAGTTTCCATGTTGCAGCGCCTTCCAATTCCTTAGTCAGCCCCAGCAGGTGTTTGCCTGAATGGTTTTCTGTAACGTAGAAGTTAGTTTCTTCTGTTGAAGCTACAGCCAGACGATATTGATTATCTTGTACATCCAATGCTTTGAAGTTAGCGTAACCGTCCATCTGAACAGTGTTGTTATCCAATTCTGAAGCAGCAGAAGGAGTGATAACCAATGTATCGCGCGAAGAAGTTGAGAATCCGAACGGACTGCGACCGGTATAGCTTACAGCATACTTGTCGTTACCCAATGAATACATATTTGCCACATTAATTACTTGTAGCTGTGATTCACGGTTTGTGAATGTAAACGCATAAGCTTTCTCTTTCTTTGTAGCAATGTTCTTTTCACCGTTTGTAGCAGTTACAGCCCATTGTCCTTCCGGTTTGTTGAATAAGAACTTGCTAGCCTGTACAGCAGCAACATCACCATCTTCACCCATAGCCAATACTTTATTGTTTACTTTGGCATTTTTTGAGATGAATGTAATATTTACATACTTATAGTTCAACGGATTGTTAGCTTCATCTGTTGTTAAAACAAATGCATCGCTACCAAAGGATGCGTAAACTAATACACCAACCTGAGACGGTAAAGTCTTACCTGCAGACAGGAAGTAACCTTCGTCATTATTATATGAAATAACACGATAAGTATTTGTGTTAATAGCAGGAGCTACGCCCTTTACTTCAATAGAGCTGATTGCATTCTGATCTGCAGCACTATGATTGACAGAGAAAGTATATGCAATCTGTTTTCTTACTGCATAAGCAGCATCACCTGATTTAGAGTTCATGATAGTTTTCATATCATCTTCAGAGATTGTCTGGAATTTGAAACCACCATTTACTCCGTTGAATTCAGTGATGCCTTCAACCGACCATTTTTCTTTCTGGTTCAGGTTCAGCACGATGATACCTTCGTCGTTTGCCAACATATAAGAAGTTACAACGTCAGTAGACTTATAAGATTCAAATCCGGTAACTTTGCTACCATCCATCTTTGGCTTAACAACTTTCAGCTTACCCAGGAACGGATTACCCTGTAAGTCAGTTACGCCATCTTTCTTATTTGACAAGGTCATTGTGAAACCATCACCTAACTTTGCTACCAAAGCACCGGCTTCATAAGCGGTTGAGGCGGCTTTGTGGAAAGAGAACGCTACAATATTTGTTGCAGTAGCAAATTCACTTGCACCATAACTACCACCAGTATAAGTTATTACTTTCTTGCCAGTTTCGTCAAGCAAATAATACAACAGACCATTGCCATCAACTGCAGGAACTTCTTTTACGATAAATTTCTGAATATTAGCCAAATCAAGAATTTCACCATCAGCATTCACAAAACGATAAACATTACCATCTGAGTTAACAGCTTCTGCAGTCCAATATGCAGCATTTCCTGCAGCAGCATCTGTCAAAGCAGCTCCGGCTGTTTTAGAAATATACTTATCCGCTACATTATTGCTAGATCTATGAATCATAAATGTTTCACCAGCAGCAAAGGCTACAGATGCATCTTTATATGAAGCATCTGCAGTAATATTGGAAGTCAGTGCATCATCAGCTGCTTCAATAGCAGCTGTAGTTAAAACATCAGTACCGACTTTTGTTCCGTCTACATATAAATTATCACTATTTTTCTCTACTTTAGCACCTTTAGTACCTAATGTTATAGCATAGCTACCTGTATTTGTAATATTAGCAACTTTAACAGCAGGATTAGAAGCCAAAGAAATAACTCCGTCAGCATCTACATTCCACATGTATTGATCAAGGGTATAACCCAGAATTAATAATTCTTTATTAGTACCGCAATTTATCAGTTCAGCCGTTCCATCAGCTTTAACAACCAGATACTTATCAGCACCAAAAGTAATAGGAGTAGGTTCTGTAGTTTCTGCCAAGACAGGCTCTGTTATCATGTAGAAGTAAGCAACTGCCTCAGAAGTGTTATCACTTTTAGCTCCTTGGGATAGATCTAAATAATGAGCAGCACCATTTTCCTTAATTTTAATACCATTTGCTAATGGACCTGTCCCTGCAGCCATAGCGTCCAACGTTGCAGGAGTACTAGCATTAAAACCCCAAGAACCAGATGTTACACTAACCCCACCTGTTCCTGTTTGTACCCAGATTAACGATGTCTTACCACTTCCAATCTTCCAAAGGCTTTTAGATGATTCTATAGTAGCTTTAGTTACAGTGGCAAATGCTAAATCTGCTCCATCTACAGTTAAGACATTCACACTACCACTTTCAGGAAGCTCACTTGCTGCAATAATCACTTCCTGATCCGCTGCAAGATCACCACCTTTCACCAACACCACACCGGCCTCTGCCGTGAATGTTGCACCGGCAGCCAGGAAGACTGCCATAAGCGTAGAAAACTTTTTGTTCATAATCTTTTAAATTAATTGTTTATAAATTAGAGTAAAAAAACCAACAACTAATTTCACGAAGGGGGGAAGCAACCCCCACGAATGATTATGAACGGGCATAAAAAAAACGCGGGCGTTGTCTATTATTTATCCAGAGGCTCTAGCAAAGCCCGTACAGAGATAATAGAACAACAGCCCGCGCCTTTACGATATAATAACAATCCACCCATAAAAATGGGGGGATGAACTTATACGTAATAAGCGCAAGCATTTACTGTCCATTATTCCTCTATACTTAAAAATTTGCTAGATTTCTGAATAAGAATAATCTTCGTAAAATGCTTACAATATGTAAATGAAACCGTGTATCGCGAGCCGCTGCCCGCTACGGAATCGTTGCAAAGGTAAATAGGTTTTCCGAATCAGCAAGGGAAAACACCCATAATTTTCCGAAATAGGAGTATTATCGGACGAAACAACACGATTTATGCAACGTATTACCCGGTTTGGCAGATAAACACCAACCAGCCCAAGAGGCGTAAGCCGTCAACGAGATGGCATTAAACTTACAGCCATTCGCATCCGGAAGGATCGTTGACTGGTAAACTACTGGTCTTTAGAAGATAAAAATGCCATATATTGTGATACTGTTGTGTTATAATATATGGTACTCTAGTATTATAATATATGATAATTTAGTATCACAATATATGATACAGTAATAAGCATATTACCAATCCGGGTTGATCTGTCTTGTCCTGAAATAGGTTATCATTGAAATACTAACTCCTTGTTCTCAAAACCTCCATATCAACCTATTTTACACTTGTATCTCGACGATGCTCACATCCGAGCTTCGAGAGCGTCAAGAGCCGGATATAAAGCGATATCTGTCGTCATGTATCTGATAATTAGATATATACTACATGTAAAAAGACCGGCATGTATCCGGTTTCAGAACGAGACAGTGATAGTAGGGTGATAGATGAGTGATAGTTAAAATCGGCAACTATCACTGTTGCAAGCCTTGATTATAACGGTATTAAATGGATTAGTGATAGTATGATAGTTGTTTCTCTAAATATACTTAGTAAGTATTGTAGACTCACTTCTTGACAGATGTGAATGTAGTGTCGCCTGTAGGGGCGGGGTCTGCCCGCCCTTCTCCACCGGTTGTTATATTATTGTCGCAAAGGGCGGGCAAACCCCGCCCCTACAAAGCCTGTCATTTGGGTTCACATTTTTCTATCCTTTTAGTATATTAAAAAATATTAGTCGCGATACTAATTCATTTTACCCGCTATATTAATCCCAATTAGTCGCTATACTAGTATCATTTTGTCAAATCATCATCCGTCTGTGCGTTTCCGAACCCTATTCGTGCGGATATGCACAGAGAAAGAAATCCGAGAACCAAACAACATCGTAATAAACAAGCATTTACAACATTGGCACAGCTTTTGTTTTCTTCTTATCAAATTAAATATCTATTACTCATGATTAGAACAGTAGCATTAGAGAAAATTTTCCGCACAGAAGAAGTGGAAACATGGGCTTTGAACAAGGTGAATATTGAAGTGAAAGAGGGAGAGTTTGTAGCGATTATGGGGCCTTCCGGTTGCGGTAAGTCTACGCTGCTGAACATTCTGGGACTGCTGGACAACCCTACGGCCGGTGAATATTATCTGAATGGAACCGAAGTCTCCGGCTTTACCGAAGCGCAACGCACCAAATTACGCAAAGGGATTATCGGGTTCGTATTCCAGAGTTTCAACCTGATCGACGAACTGAACGTATACGAAAATATTGAACTTCCCCTGCTCTATATGGGTGTTTCGGCTTCCGAAAGAAAACAAAAAGTACGGGAAGCGATGGAGCGTATGGCTATCGTTCATCGGGAGAAACATTTCCCTCAACAGCTATCCGGCGGTCAGCAACAGCGTGTTGCCATTGCCCGCGCCGTCGTTGCCAACCCGAAACTGATCCTTGCCGATGAGCCTACCGGTAACCTGGATAGTAAAAACGGGCAGGAAGTGATGAATCTGCTTAGCGAACTCAATAAAGAAGGAACTACCATCGTAATGGTTACCCATAGTCAGCACGACGCAGGGTATGCGTCACGCATCATTAATTTATTCGACGGTCAGGTGGTTACAGAAACCGTCGTTTAAATCAGGAGAACCGTTTTAAACAGAAAAAAGACATTGAATAGATAAAAAGCGTTATTTGATTACGAAAAAATCGTAATTATTATGATTAACAGAATTATATTTATATATTTCAGTCCGATTCGGTGAATATTTAATTCTAATTCCATTGATATGAAACAAACAATTACATCACTTATTGTTTTCTTCTGCTGCACGATGTTGCAGGCAAAAGAACGGATAGTCGAACTTCCGGCATTCAACGCATGGAGTTCCACTTCTATCGAAGTACAGAAAATCGTACTGAACGACACGGCGACGATCGTATATATCGACGCTTTTTATCGTCCCAACAACTGGATAAAAATTGCCAAAGACAGTTATCTGCAGGCGGACGGGAAACAATACAAAATCCTGTCGGGCGTCGGCATGGAACTGGATAAAGAAATATGGATGCCTGAATCGGGTACCTATTCTTTCCAAATGATCTTCCCGCCGCTACCTGAAAATACGGCGACTGTCGATTTCTCCGAAGGAGATTTCGAGGGGTCATTCAGTATCTGGGGCATCCATCTGGACGGCAAACCGGCTTACTCTCCCCTTGCCGGAAAAAAGAACCCGAAGGAAGCGCCTGTATTGGAAACTCCCGAACTTAAAACCGGTATAGCTACACTGAAAGGCCATATCGCCGGTTTCATCCCGGAAATGAAATTACAGGGAGCTACATGGACATACAATCCGGTGACAGGTGATGTGGATGAAAATAAAATCATCGTGGATAAGAACGGAGATTTCACCCTGGAAATTCCCCTTAACCATATCTCTGTGGTCAATGTATCAGCCAGCTTTATGCAGGTTCCGGTCTACCTGAAACCGGGAGAAACGACTTCCGTGGAGATTAATTTCCCGGAAATATGCCGTGCACAATCCAAATTGCAGAAAGATAAACCGTCGTTAGGCGAGAAATATTATTTCAGCGGGGCTTTGGCTGCCTTAAATAATGAAGCATGCAACAGTCCGTTGCGCTATCTCCCGGTCAATATCAATTCGCAGGAAGAATATGAACAGATGTTCAAGGATGTTGCCGGTATGAATATCGACCAGTACAAACAATACTGGCTAGATCGCAGGGAGAAAGGGATCAAAGAGCTGGATAAATATCCGGAAATCAGCGATGCATATCGTAAAATTCTATTAATAAATGCAGATATAGAAACATCCACACAATTAATGGGATATTATGTGCTGGAGTACGCCTATCGAAGAGCCAACAATATTCCACGTGACTCGGCTGCCGTAGGATTTGTACAACCAGTTATCACGGCCGGATACTACGATTTCGTTCCCCGGCTTGTTCCAAACGATCCTATCGGATTGTATGCTTCTAATTACAGCTATATATTAAGGAGCCTTCAATATGCCAATATCTCCGGGCAACCGACTCCGGAAGGGGCTAAAGAAGCACCGGACAACACCGCTGACCTTGCCAAATTAATGGGTACAGACAAAGGTATTCTGTTCGACCTGATCGCTTCTCAGAAACTGGCACGCCCCATCCAGGAGTTCAAACCGTTAACCGACGAGGAACTGGCTCAGGCCGGAAAGATTTCTCCTGTCATCAAAGAGGTGCTCACAACGATGAACGACAAACTCAAACAGACGATCGAAGAAAACAAAAAGAAATCCGGCTACACGGTCGACCGGGTAAATATAGCCGATATCCCTGCCGAAGAGTTATTCAACGCCATCACGACTCCTTATCGCGGAAAAGTGGTATTCGTCGACTTCTGGGCAACATGGTGCGGCCCTTGCCGTATGGCTATGGAGCAATCGGAGCCGGTGAAGAAAGAGTTTGAAGGGAAAGAGGTCGTATTCCTCTATCTTGCCGCCGAAAACTCTCCGAAAGGAGCCTGGGAGCAAATGATCCCCGACATCAAAGGCGATCATTACCGCGTCACTTCCGACCAATGGGATTACTGGGGAAAGAAGTTCGGCATCCAGGGCGTACCTTCCTACATGGTACTAGCCAAAGACGGAACCCCGGTTCATTTCCAGGTCGGTTTCATGGGAGTAAACAGGATGAAGGAGATGATCGAGGAACAATTGAAGAAATAAAATTCAGAATATAGCACTTAATGAAGGCGGAGTACCTGTAAAGGTCTCCGCTTTTTTTGTGGTAAAATCAAAAAGTCGTAATATTGCATATCATAAACATAACACACGTAATCGATCTTATGAGGTATCTTAAACAATTGGGATTTTTTATTTGTCTGAGTGCTTATTGTACACTTTCTGCACAGGAAGCTAAAAAGGCAATGACATTCGAGGAGATGGTTAGCTGGAAACGGATCACCGAACAATCTATTTCGCATGATGGCAAGTGGGTAGCCTGCAAAATGGAACCCTGGAGAGGAGACGCCAGCATACTGGTTTATAACGCTAAAGGAGAAATGACAGCCTCTTTCCGTCCGGCAGGACATGCTGAATTTTCAGCATCTTCCCGCTATCTGCTGGTCACAAAAAAGCCGGAACTGGAAAAAGTAGAGGCCTTGAAACTGAAAAAGGCCAAAGAAGAAGAGATGCCTGCTGACGAACTGATCATCTTCAATCTTCCCGATAAGAAAGAGACGATCGACTCTTTAAAATCATACAAACTCTCTGAAACTGCAGACTGGATCGCCTATAAAAGAAACAGTAAATCAGATACCGTATTGCACGTCCGCTCACTGGACGGACTCAAAGAGACGATAATGGCTGACGTAAAAGAGTTTGGTTTCGCTAAAAAAGGAAATATCTTATATTATACAACAGACTCCACCTTATCCACCTTCACTCCCGATAAAGGCCGCTCGTTGATCTTTGAAGGAAAAGGAGTTATCAAAAAAGTTTCTTTCGATGAAACAGGTAACAAAATAGCTTTTCTGCATAGCCCCGATAAAGATTCTACAGCCACACAATGTACCCTTTATCTATCGGAAAATAATGCACCTGCCCGCCAGATCGCAGACCGGGAACAAAGTTTTATCCCTGCCGGCTGGGTGATCAGCGAAAATGGCGACCTTCGTTTCTCGGAGAATGCACAACGTCTTTTCTTCGGTACAGCCCCGGCTCCCCAACAAAAGGACACGACCGTATTGGCCGATAACCGTCCCGATGTACAGATATGGAAATGGGATGAAGCCGTACAATATACCCAACAGGTGTTCAACAAGGAAAAGGATCTGAAAAAGTCCTATGCCGCAGTATACAACATTCCCGAAAACAAGCTGATTCAGTTGGCTGACAAAGAAATACCGACTCTTCAGACTGCTGCGGAAGGCAACGCATCCATAGCATTGTTATCGACCAATCTGCCCTACGCAACAGAACAGATGTGGGAAGGCAGAAGCCGCTACGATATTTATACAGTCAACCTCGAAACCGGTGACCGCCAGCAAATCAAAAAAGCGACCAATACCCATATGCTTCTCTCCCCGAAAGGTGCTTATGCTTACTGGTATTGTGCACAAGACAGCTCCTGGTATACACGTTCTATGAGTGATGGTAAAGAATATCGCCTGACGACTCCCGCTTCATTTACAGCTTGGGATGAGGATAATGACGTGCCCGACTATCCGTCACCTCACGGACTGGCCGGATGGACTGCCGACGACCAATATCTATTGATCTATGACCGGTATGATATCTGGAAATTCGATCCTACGGCTCAGACATCCCCCGTCAACCTTACTCTGAACGGACGCAAAGAACAGTTATCATACCGACTGGTTAAGCTGGATAAGGAGAAGAAGTTCATCAATCTGACTGAACCTCAATTACTGCTGGCTTTCAACGAAAAGACGAAAGGCTCGGGATATTACAACGCACACCTTTCAGCGCCTGCCGTGCCTAAAACATTACTGGCCGGAAACTTCATGCTGAAAACTCCGGTAAAGGCAAAAGATGCCAATGCCGTAATTTATACATCCGAGACATTCGAACAATACCCGGACATCCGCCTGTCAGACCTGGCCTTCAAAAAGTCTGTCCGGTTGACAAACGGGGGCGAACAACAAGCCGACATAAACTGGGGCACAGCAGAGCCGGTATCATGGATATCACTGGACGGAACGCCCTTGGAAGGGGTTGTCTACAAACCGGAGAACTTCGATCCGAACAAGAAATACCCGGTTATCGTGAATTTCTACGAGCGTAATTCGGAAACCCTTTATGCTTACCACATGCCGGAACCTCATCGTTCAACGATCGATTATCATTTCTATACCAGCAACGGATATATCATTTTCAATCCGGATGTACGTTATGTAGACGGTTATCCCGGAGAAAGTTGCTATAACTGCGTTATGCCGGGTATCACCTCACTGATCGCCAAAGGATATGTTGATGAAAAAGCTATCGGCGCCCAGGGGCACAGCTGGGGCGGATATCAGGTGGCTTATCTGGCAACCCGCACAAGCCTGTTCTCTGCTATCGAGTCAGGTGCACCGGTCGTTAACATGTTCAGTGCATACGGTGGTATCCGCTGGGGATCAGGGCTGAACCGTTCTTTCCAGTATGAACACGGACAGAGCCGTATTGGCGGTACACCGTGGGATTCACCGCTGCAATACATGGAAAACTCTCCTTTGTTCAATATGGATAAGGTGGAAACTCCGATCCTGATCATGCACAACGATAACGACGGTCATGTGCCCTGGTATCAGGGTATCGAGTACTTCGTCGCACTCAAACGCCTGCAGAAACCGGTATGGATGCTAAACTATCCGGGAGAGATCCACTGGCCGATGCGTCTGGCAAACCGTATCGATTTCCAGAAACGTATGTTCCAGTTTTTCCAGCATTATCTGAACAAACAGCCAATGCCCCAATGGATGAGTGAAGGCGTTCCCGCTGTCGATCAGGAATTCAAGTTGGGTTACTAAAATTTAAGGATAAAACCGGCACGAACACAAAGTGCCGGTTTTTTGTTTATAGCGTTTACCAACAGGGTTATCAACAAAGTTATCAACAGGTTAATTTACAGATATACAGACAATAAACTATATTCTGCTTCAGTTACCAACAACTGTAAAGTAACTAATTAACAGATAGGATCAGGATAACATTTTCAAGGAATTTCAGATGTGGTCATAGCTATAAGGAGCGGCAAAAGTATTATAAAAACTTCAGATATCAGGCATTTTTACAGAAGAATATAATGATCCCAATCCAAGATACGTAAATCCATGTCAGTTTTTCTTTCAGATTAAAGCACAAACAAAACCTTTTAATCAACTAAATACAACTATTTTACTAACAATCCGTAAACAAACGATAAAATCGTATTTAATAATCACCATTCAATAAATAATTCTTATTTTTGAACCAATCAATTTAATACCTGATATCATGAAAACATATCCCGTCCTGATTTGTCTTTGTACAGCATGGATCAGCATACTGAGCAGTTGTAAAGGAAAAGAAGATAAGAGTATCCCTCCGCTCACTCCTCCTAAATACAGCGGAAAGGTAGATCTATCCGCAGCTCCGGCCAATATAGATGTAGCAGAGGCGCTCGACAAATCTACAACACCTCTGAAGCTAAGTCAGATCGCTTCACAAATAGATTATTACATCGTTGGAGATGG
This sequence comes from Parabacteroides sp. HGS0025, assembly GCF_000969845.1. Classification (NCBI taxonomy): domain Bacteria; kingdom Pseudomonadati; phylum Bacteroidota; class Bacteroidia; order Bacteroidales; family Tannerellaceae; genus Parabacteroides; species Parabacteroides sp. HGS0025. The sequence continues at coordinate 308,328 of NZ_KQ033902.1, read as the reverse complement.
GAACTATACGATTACACAAGCTATCGCCGTGCCGGACAGTGATGCTTTTATCACATTCAACAATCCCCGGATCTATTACCGGAAAGCCGGAATTCCCAGCAAGCGTTATGGCTTCAAAGCTTTAGTTTATAAGTGGAATAATGATGTAAACGGGCATAATCTGTTTTACGACAAAAAGACCACCCGGATGTATTGTGCTTTAAGCGGCAGGGATCAAAATAACAAGGAAAGCCTGGAGCTTTTCGATCCGCAAATCGGAGCATTACCTCCGTTGGATACAATGCTGACTATCGACCGGTATATTTTCCCGGAAATTTTGGAGGAGAAATATACCGTCAACCTGAGAAACGACAAGCTGCTGGGCTTCTCTTCCAACGGCTACATGTTAAGTCATTATGAAGACTCCTGCGGTATCCCCACCAGCATGATGACCTTTAATCCGGCAGGAGAAACACTCTGCAAGTTTGATTTAAAGGGTAAATCCTCTTTATCCCGGGAGCAGACGGATAATATTCCTTTTTTCCAGACCTCTTACTGGAACGACACGCAAGACCGGATGACTTTTATGATCCCGTTCTGCGACACCGTATATCAACTTCGCGATCCGCAAACAGTCGTACCATTATACGCTATCAATTTAGGGAAACATGGCATTTTCGCGGACTATGAGGTTGGAAAAGAAATAAAAGACGGTAAAATATGGCTTCGTACTTTATACGAAAACCCGAAAGGGTTATTCATGGGAATGTACCAGAAGAACGGGCCAAAGATTTTATCCTGGCTGAATTTCGAATACGAATACAAACCGACACTGAGTTATCAGGCTGTTTATCTGAAAGAGGAAGGAAAAACATATATCCTCCCCAAGAGAGAGAAAGGATTCATCAACGACCTGGATGGCGGATTTACTTTCTGGCCGGACGGTCAGACGGATGAATACCTGTACATGATCCTCACATTAACCGAAATGAGGCTTAATGTGAAACGAACCGGCTCTCCACAACAGCAGAAACTAATCGATATGCTCGATAACAAAAGGATAAAGGAAAATCAGTATGTGATGATCGTTGTTAAATAGACCGTTCTTTACAGGTTGTATTTCTTCATCTTATTATAAAGCGTCTGGCGGCTGATATTCAGTTGCTGGGCGCAAAGGGTAAGGTTGCCTTTCTTCTCGGCAAGCACTTCGCTGATGAATTGTTTTTCCATTTCGTCCAATGTCACAGGGCGGGAAGCCGGAGTTGCTGAGTCTTCTATATAAAAATCATCGGCATCCAATAAGGAAGCATTGGAAAGTAATACCGCCCGTTCAATCGTTTGTTGCAAAGCGGCCAAATCGCCGTTGAGCATCATTGCCGACAGTTTTTGCAGAGCTTCAGGCGTGATGCCCGGAAAAGGTTTACCGTAGGCCGTCGCATATTTGCGCAGAAGGGAATTGACAAGTAAGACAACTACGGAATCTGTTTCTTCCGAAGGGAACCCGGAATCCTTCCGAAAGGAATTTTGTTTTCTCCCGGAACGGGCTTTCCAGGCAGCAAGGACGGTCGAGAGCAGTTTCTCGTTATCCCACGGCTTCACTACGAAATCGGCAGCCCCTCTTTTCAGGGAAGCGACGGCCAGTTCGATATCGCCAAAAGCAGTGATCAGGATCACTGCCGGAGGGTTTGGGCGTTCGCGGATACGATCCAGCCAAAACAGTCCTTCTCCCCCGCTCTGTTTGCCTGTCCCAAAATTCATATCCAGCAAAACGACATCCACGTCATCTTCCCGGAGCAAAGCAGGCAACAAGGTCGGTTGCGAGGTACAAACCACTGTCCGGAACTCGCGCGAAAGGATCATCCGCAACGTTTTAAGCACCGCTTCGTTATCGTCTACCACTATTATCTTTCCGTCTATCATAACCGGAGCAAAGATAAAAGGATAATCCGTTATTCTATTTCCAAAGAGAAAAAACTTTCAGCAGACAACCTGCGCCGAACGGAGCAGATGATGCTTTCCGAAGCAAGCATGCCGTCTGCTCCGAGGCGAGCATACTATCTGCTCCGGTCGGAGCAGGCTCCATGTAGAGAAGCACTGTCCAATTATTAGACGTTTCGCATCGGCAACCGGATTATTTTCTCTTATTCTTTGCCTTACAAACGAAAAGAGAATAGTTTTACGGAAAATATTATTCAGATGAAAACAATCGCATTCAAACTCGTCCTGCGTAGCTGGTGGCGGAATAAGACATTCTCCATTATCTCGATCGTCAGCCTGGCAATCGGGATTGCCTGTACGAACCTGCTGGCTGTGTTTACCATTCATGAATACGGTATAGAGAAAGGGAACCCGAATAAGGAACATATCTGGGTACTCAGCCAGGACTGGCCGATGAAAAACGGGGAGAAAACGATATATGCGGGGGCTGAAATCCCCGGAATGCTGAAAGATAAATACACCGAGGTCAAAAGTTATCTCCGGATAAGCGGACAAACCGTCAAATATATTTCCATTGATAATGTGAAACATGCCCCTGTCCGCCTTGTCTCCGCAGATCCGTCTTTAGCGGAGTTTTTCCCTTATAAAGTACTCTACGGAGATCTGAAAGAGGCCTTGACCCAGCCTGATAAACTGGCCCTGACAGAACAAACAGCCCGAAAACTTTTCGGGAAAGCCAATCCGATCGGTAAAATAATTCATTTCAGCCTTCCTGATGAAGAATTGAACACCAAAGGCAGTGCAAACAACGAACACGCTTACCAGATTGCCGCCATTATTGCCGACAGGGAACAATCGTTTTTAAACCTGGAAGCGATAACGGCTATTTCTGATTCTTTCTATGGCGGTACCAGCCTGTTACTGATGAACAGGCCGATCGACCGGAAAGCTTTTGAAGCACAATTAAAGAAAGACAAAATACCGACTTTACAGGGTGACGTGGGAAATTACTACCTGAACACGCTACAGGAAAGTTACTTCTACACTTCCGAGCAACAAAAATCGGACTATCTGAATTATCGGCAGCCGGTATTGCTTTATGTCGGGCTGATCTCCGCTATCCTGATCCTCTTGATAGCCTGTTTTAATTATATCAACCTCAACTTTTCACGCTTGCTGCAACAGGTGCGGATGATCCATACACAGAAACTGATGGGGGCAACCGGAAAAGAGATCAACCGGCAATTATTTATCGATACCTTTCTTACGGTTCTGATCGCCTTCTTTTTTTCCTTGCTGATCACACACGATTTATTGCCGGTCTTCAATTCGATCGTAAACGGCCGGTTGCATACAGCCTTCTTCTTCAACTGGCAATCCCTGCCTTTGATCTGCGGGTTTATCTTACTTCTGTCTGTTGTTCCGGCTGCTTATATGAGCCGGAAGATTTCCGGACTTTCCAGCGCCGGCTATAAAGAGTTTTTCACCGGGAATAAAAAGAGAAGGATCGTTACCTCCTTATCTATTGCACAATACGTTATCGCCATCGGTCTTATCATCGCCACACTGACGGTAAACGACCAGATCGGTTTTATCCGAAAAGGAGGTGAAAATTACAAGAACCTGATCGAAATAGGGAATTGGCAGGAAGACGGTTCTTACATCCGCCCCTTGGCCCGTGAATTAAAGAACCACCCGGAGATAGCGCATGTTTCCCTTGCCGGAGGTTCCATCCTGGACAGCTGGATAGTACAAACAGTCCTGAAAAATGAAGACGGCAGCGAAAGGTACGTTCCTCAACTCAATTACTTCGGCGATTCCGGCATTCTGGACGCTTTGCAGGTAAAGTTATTGGAAGGCCTTCCGCCCGATAAAGCCCTGGAAAAACAGGGCCGCCCGGTCTACATAAACGAGAAGTATGCCGAGCTATTGGTCAGCAAAGGGGAAGATCCCATCGGAAAGCCGTTGAGTGTCTTTGAATTCAATAATAACAGCGAAGATTCTGCGGATGGCACACCGGTTACAACAGTTGCCGGGATCGTCAGCAATCTTTATACAAATTCATTGGAAAATGAGGTGTATCCTTTTACTGTCCAGATCAATAACAGTGAAAAAAGTACATACAACTATATCTACATACGTCTCAACGGCGATAAAGAAAAATCCATCGCCACGATCCGACAGGTATGGAACAAGGTCAATCCGGGGAAATATTTCTCTTATCAGGATGTTTACCAATACTTTCTATCCCGCAATCATAAAGTGACCGAATTGTCGCAACTCCTGCTGATGTACTCCATCATCAGTATCTTCCTGACCTGTTTCGGGTTGTTCGGAATGGCTTTATATGCTACGGAACAACGTACCAAAGAGATCGGTATCCGGAAAGTGAACGGGGCGACAAGTTCACAGATCATGTTGTTGCTGAACAGGCAATTTATCAATTGGATAAGCATCGCTTTTGTTATCGCCATTCCTATCACCTGGTCGTTGATGAACCGTTGGTTGGAAAGTTTCGTATATCGTACGGAGATCGGCATCGGTATTTATCTGACGGGCGGACTGTTCGTTCTGTTCATTACCCTACTTACTGTCAGCTGGCATAGCTACAAAGCGGCTTCCGGCAATCCCGTTAACGTTTTAAAAAGTGAATAAACCGGTTACAAATATGAAAACAGTAGCATTCAAACTCGTCTTTCGCAGTTGGTGGCGGAACAAAACATTTTCAGTCATCTCGATTGTCAGCCTAGCGATCGGCATTGCCTGTACTAATCTGCTGGCCGTATTTGTCATCCATGAATACAACCTGGAAGCGGATAACCCGAACCGGGAGACCATTTATATGATGGATCAGGATTCGCCGATCCAACCAGGTGAACGGGTTTGTTTCACTGCCGGTGGTATTGCGAACGAGATCAAAGAAAAATATCCGGAAATCATAGATCATGTCTGCCTCAATAATATCGGAATGGATTACATAAAAGTAAACAATACCCGTTTCAACCCCATCATAATCATGATAGCAGAAGCCTCGTTTCCCCATTTCTTCCCTTATAAGGTATTATATGGAGATTTGAACGAGGTGTTGACACAACCGAACAAGATCGCCTTATCGGAGAAATGCGCCCGAAAGTATTTCGGCAAAGAAAATCCGATCGGTCAAACGATCATAACAGGTGAAAACTATGCAATGACACGCATACAGGAAAACGAAGAGGGAAATAATGAAACGACCTATCAGATTGCAGCTGTCCTGAAATCGCGTGAACAATCTTATATCGACTTCGATGCCGTAATCGGAAATGACGGGCCACTCCCCGGAGGAGTATGTCTGTTTATGACTAATCGCCCGATCGACACCAAAAAGTTTGCCGAAAAAATCCATAAAGACGGCATACAAACCTTTGTACCTAATGGGAAATATAGCCTGTACACTTTACAAGAAAGTTATTTCAAAAAATACACACAGGAAAGTTATTTCTTCATGACCAGCCGACAGAAGACATTGCTTTATGTCGGACTGATCTCCGCCATTCTTATCCTGCTAATTGCCTGTTTCAATTATATCAATCTCAACTTCTCCCGCCTGTTGCAACAAGTGCGGATGATCCATACGGAAAAACTGATGGGAGCAACAAAAAACGATATCAACCGCCAGCTATTTATCGATACATTCCTGACCGTCATGGTAGCCTTCCTGTTATCTTTGCTGATAACACATGATCTGATCCCGATATTCAATTCGATCACTTCCGGAAAGATAGAGACTTCTTTTTTCTTTAACAGACAGGCATTACCGGTTATCACACTGTTCATACTCCTGTTATCGATCATTCCTTCCGTTTATATCAGCCGGAAAATATCCAAACTATCGGCCTCCGGCTACCGCGAGTTTTTCACCGGAAACAAGAAAAGAAGGATCGTAACGGCTCTTTCGATTGCCCAATATACAGTCTCTATCGGGCTGATCATCGCAACACTTACAGTTAACAACCAACTTCATTTTATACAAAACAAAGCGGAAGGATATCACGGATTAATCGAGGTGGGCAATTGGGGAGCAGACAATTCCTACTTACCGGCTTTTGCACGCGAAATAAGAAAAATACCCGGCGTAGAAAATGTAACACTTACAGGTGGTCCTTTACTAAACATGGGAATAACTCCCGTAGATATAAAAAACCAGAATGGAAGTGAAAGCCATTATATGAAAGCGCAATACATGGGAGGACGTGATTTCCTGAGAACATTAAAAATCGACATCATACAGGGAGTTGAGCCGGATAAGGCGCTCGGACAATTCCAAAGTCCGGCCTATATCACCCGGAAATATGCAGACCTACTGATTCCGCCGGGAGAAAATCCGGTCGGCCAGCTACTGAGTAAATACGACAAAGATTCAAAAGAATATGAAAAGGACAGTAACCACCCTAAAGTGGTCGTTGCAGGTATTGTCGAAAATATGTTTGCCAATTCACTCGAAGAAGATGTTTTCCCCAGTATCATTTACATCGGCCAGGATGATGATAAGCGATATGCTTTTGCAGAAATCAAAGTAGACAGAGAACGTCAGCAAACAATCGCTACCATTAAAGAAGTATGGGAAAAGATGAATCCCGGTAAATATTTCACTTTTCAGGATGTTTATAAAGAATTCATGCAACGCAACAGGAGAACAAGCGAACTGGCAGAATTAATGATTATGTACTCGCTGATCAGTATCTTCCTGACTTGTTTCGGCCTGTTCGGTATGGCATTATACGCTACGGAACAACGCACGAAAGAAATAGGCATCCGGAAAGTAAACGGAGCCAGCACATTAGGGATCATGTTATTGCTGAACAAACAATTTATAGGCTGGATAGGAATAGCCTTCGTTATTGCCATCCCTATCGTCTGGCTGTTCCTCAACCGGTGGCTGGAACAATTTCCGTATCACACCGATATGTCTGTTTTCCACTTCCTTCTTGGCGGAATCACCGTACTGTTTATAACATTACTGACCGTCAGTTGGCATACTTACAAGGCAGCTTCGGGCAATCCCGTTAACGTTTTAAGAAGCGAATAGATTTCCTCACAGTTTCTTCAGCAGGAAACTCCAGTTTCTTCCATAGGAAACGCCAGTTCCCACCAGAAGAAACTCCAGTTTCCTGCGGAGGAAATTACAGTTTCCTTATTAAAAAAATTCAGGAAACTGCAATACGCTGAAGGTCAACCATTATTGACTTTTTTATAATCTGCCAGGAACGTAGCCAAACCACTATCGGTAAGCGGGTGTTTCAACAGACCTTTGATAGCTGACAAGGGGCAAGTTGCCACATCTGCACCCGCTTCAATACACTGGATAATATGTTGTGTACTGCGGATCGAAGCGGCAAGCACCTGTGTTTCGTAAGCATAATAAGAAAACATGTCGACAATACCTTTCACCAGTCCAATACCGTCACTGGAAATATCATCCAGACGTCCCACGAAAGGAGATACATAAGTAGCACCGGCTTTTGCCGCTAAAAGAGCCTGCCCACGGGAGAAGACCAGTGTACAATTGGTACGGATCCCTTCATCACTAAAATGTTTGATTGCTTTGATACCGGCTTCAATACAAGGAACTTTCACCACGATATGCGGGTTCAGGGCTGCAAGCTCCTTGCCTTCCTTTATCATTCCTTCATAATCGGTTGCAATTACCTCTGCACTGACATCACCGTCTACGATCTCACAAATCTTCAGATAATGTGCACGCTGATTCTCTACTCCTTTAATCCCTTCTTTGGCCATTAACGACGGGTTGGTAGTAACGCCATCCAATACGCCCAAATCGTTTGCTTCCCGAATCTGATCCAGGTTCGCCGTGTCGATAAAAAACTTCATTGCTTTATATGTTTATAAATGTTTCTATTTAAAGAACACATTTACTATCGTATAGTTTATTTTAGAGTGATGTATTTAGAATGTTGAAAAATATTAATAGAAAAACTGATAGTTAGAGAAAGTAAATAGAGAAAGAACAAATTAAGATACAAACATAAAATAAGGACAGATTATCAATCATTTGATCAAGATTAAAAACGCATACTTTCAGGTACAAATTGCATTAGTTCTGTAAGAACTAACGCGGTAGTATAAATGTAATTTTCTGATATACAGTAGTATGGCTAGAATTGATATTATCTCCTTATTCTGTGAAAACTGATAGTTTATATGGTTGTTAACAAAAGAGCTTTGTATTGTCGGATTATTCTTCAACATTTAACCTATTATTTCAAAAATAGACTATATTTGCATCCGTAGGTATGTAGTTCTTACAGAACTCATATACATAATACGCAAAAAGCAGGCATCTGGAATGCAATAGGAACAGGGAAATTCAACAGAGATTCAAAGCGACAATGTGATGAGAAATAGCAGAGACTTACAAATTGTTACACTCTTTATCAGATAACAAAAACTACTTATGCGAATAGCAGACGGACCAATATTTGAAAAATTATTCCGGGAATATTATTCTCACCTATGTAATTATGCCGGCCAATTTATTGCAGACAGCCAAACCAGAGAAGATATTGTACAGGTATTTTTCATTTCTGTCTGGGAAAAAGAGCACCTGTCCGTTACACGGGAGACTTTCCTCCCCTACGCTTATCGTGCCATAAAAAACAGCTGCATAAACTACTACAAATCAGAGATGATCAAGGAGGACTTCATCACCATCCTTGCAGAAGAATGGAAAGATCAGTTGAATGAAGAGGAAGATTTCATATACCGGAAAGAAGTGCAACAGGCTTTGCAGAAGCTTCCTGAAAAATGTCGTAATGTATTCCTCTTGAAATGCGTTACTGAATTAAAGTACAAAGAAATAGCCGAGGTATCCAATATATCCGTAAACACTGTAAAATATCACCTGGGAGAAGCTTTCCGCATCATGCGCGAAGAGCTGAAACATCTCTCTTTCTTATTTTTCCTGTTTTTTTTCTGAAACGACCTACCCATTTTGTCTTCTCCGATTGTCAATAATAAAAAAGAAGAAAAATGAAGTCTGAAACAATATATCAAATCATCCTTTCCGTTCTGGCCGACGAAGCCACAAATGAAGAACACATTCTCTTCTCGCAATGGATAAAAAAATCAGAAGAAAACAGGAAGGAGTATAACAGAATAAAACGATTGTATCAGATCTCATTACGCCTTCCCAAAGAAACGCGAGTCGATACAGAACAGGCCTGGCAAATAGTACGAAATCAGACGATCGACAAAAAGAAAATATTTAAATTCCCTGTATGGACACGTTATGCAGCAATGGTTGCGATCATTGTATCTCTCGGCATAATCCTATTTAACGAAGAAGTTCCTTCCGATACTCTCAGCCAGATGGAACAAATTGATATAAAAGAGTTTGTAGAACCTACGCTACTTTTAGAGAACGGAGAGAAAATTGCATTGAGTGAAGAATCCTTTTCCATCAAACAAGAACAGGTTGTCATCAAGAATGACAAGGACAACAAACTCGTTTATGAAGCTAAAAAGGAGGTTACTAAAAAAACGGTTTTAAACAACCACCTGGTCATCCCCAAGGGAAGGACTTACCGGCTACATCTTGAAGACGGAAGCCGTATCTGGCTGAACTCTGAATCAGAGCTCATTTATCCGGAGCAGTTCATCGGAGACAAACGTGAAGTAACACTTATCGGAGAAGCCTTTTTTGAAGTTACTCCCAATCCGGAGAAACCCTTTTTCGTAAAAACCAAAGGTATAGAAATCATTGTATTAGGAACATCTTTCAATGTCTCTTGCTACGGAAAAGAGAATACGATCAGTACAACTCTTGTAGAAGGCTCTGTCTCCATACATACGGAACAGGGGGAAAAACAGATAATCACGCCCTCCGAACAATTCACCTATAATAAGAAAAATCACCTGACAAATATTCAGACGGTGAATACGGAACTTTATACTTCATGGATAAACGGCAAATACATTTTCAAAGATGCAACGCTGGAAGAGATCATCGACAAATTACAACGTTGGCATGATATCTATCCGAATTATATGGAGGAAGAGCTGAAAAGTAAACGTTTCTCAATCACAATAGACCGTCAATCGACATTAGACCAAATACTGGAAGTGATTAGTTTCACTTCTGATGTAAAATTAGAGAAAGCAGGAAATAGTATTAACATCAAAAAGCAAAGGAGGGAAGAATGACGTAAATCACACAATGGAAAAACAGAAGAGGTAGTATGGATCAGATACTACCCCTACACAGATCAAAAAATTAAAATCATTTGTTTAACCTGTAAATTACAAATTTATGGAAAAAAGAATATCGGAAGGCTTTTGTAAGACACAAAAAGTCTTAAAACGATTCTTATTTTTAATTTCACTTATTTGTTCATTATCAACTATTTCGTTAGATGTGTTTGCTTACGAATCTATATTTGAACAAAACTACACCTTAAGTCTATCGTTTCAGAATGCCCGGATGGAGCAAATACTCGATGCTATATCGAAGCAGTCCGGAATCAAGTTAGCCTATAGTAATGAAGAGCTGGCTTCAAATAAAAAAGTTTCTGTCAACTTGAAAACATCCAATATAGAAGAGGCTCTAAAAGCCGTTCTGGGTAATGAATATACATTCAGACAGATTGACGATTACATTGCCATTGCCAGGAGATCCGTAAATAAGAATACCCCGACGGTACCCAGCGTAAATGACGAGCGTTCATGGACGATTCAGGGACAGACACTCGAACAAAGCGAACCTCCACTCCCCTTGCCTGGCGTAAACATCTCTATCAAAGGGACTCAGTTGGGTACGATCTCAGACATGGGTGGATATTTCTCTCTCAAGGCTAAAAAGGGAGATATTATTGTCTTCTCATACCTGGGTTTCAAGAATTACGAGTATGTAGTCTCCCGTGCAATCAGTAACTTGAGTGTATCTCTGACGGAAGACATCGAATCATTGGATGAAGTTATCGTTACCGGTTTCTCGGAAGAAAAGAAACTGAACTCGATATCTTCTATTTCCTCACTGAATGTATCCTCAAACCTGATCAGCAAACCGGTGACTTCTATGTCGCAGGCTTTACAGGGAGGGATCACAGGCCTTTCCGTATCACAGGGTTCCGGTTTGCCGGGTGCAGATGCTGCAACCATCAAGATCAGAGGTGTTTCGTCCTTACAAACCAATAATGACCCGTTGGTCTTGGTAGACGGTGTTCCAATGGATATGAATAACCTCGATCCAAACACGATTGAAAGCGTAACCGTACTGAAGGATGCCGCAGCAGCAGCTATTTATGGAGCACGTGCGGCAAACGGTGTTATCGTTGTAAAAACCAAACGAGGAACACCCGGTAAAGTAAACGTTTCTTACAACGGATATTATGGTATTCAAAAGGCGACATATCTACCGGAGTTCATTGACGGTGCCGGATATATGGAAATGGTAAACGCTGCGAATATAAACATCGGAGGAAACCCGGTTTATTCACAGGAAGCAATCAACAAGACCAGAGATGGTTCCGACCCTGTAAACTATCCTAATACGGACTGGACTGACTTCCTGTTTAAAAACGGTTCTGTTCAAAGCCATTCTGTATCCGTATCCGGTGGTGGTAATCTGGCCCGTTTTGCATTAACAGCTAACTATCTGAAAAATGACGGTCTGGTAGAAAACACAAATTCAGACCGTCTGAATATCCGGGCCAATACTTCCGTCAGTCTATTAGATAACCTGTCTGTAAACATGGACTTCAACTCATACCGGACAAACAGGGAAAAACCTTTATTCGATAATGGCGGCGATATTTTTACTTATATCTATTCTACGCCACCTAATACCGTGATCCGCTATCCGATGAAAGAAGGTAACGATATCGTGTATTACGGGAATCGCCCGGAACAACGTAATCCTGCCGCCATTCTCGACCGGGGAGGTATTCGTACGAACCTGGAAGACAATATCAGTATCAATATAGCCCCTCGCTGGGAGGTGATCCCGAAGTTGATCCTTAGAGGACAATATTCGTATCGCATCAGCAGTAGTGCACAACGGGATGAGCGCAAAGCCTATAACTTCTTCGATTATAACTCCGAAGCATTTCTTCAAACCTGGGGAGCCTCTTATTCAGCCTCCAAAGACAGGTCCAGCTATTATTATATCGGTGCAACGGCTGAATATACCTGGGAGAAAAAGAAACACCGCTTATTCGGTATCGGAGGTTACAATCAGGAGCTAACCAACCAGGGAGACTGGGATCGTTGGTCGATGACTTCCATTTTTGCTAAAGTGAACTATACATTCGACCGTCGCTATTTGCTGGAGGGAACCATCCGCCGTGACGGTTCTTCCCGATTCGGCAAAGGAAATAAATTCGGAGTATTCCCCTCCATAGCAGCCGGTTGGAACCTGCATGAAGAGAGTTTTATGAAGCCGTTAAAAAATCAGATCAACGAATTCAAGGTACGAGGTTCATACGGATTATTGGGTAATGAGAATATCGGATTATACAAATATCAGACATTGATCGATGCAGGAAACGGGAACGAAACAGTTTTCGGTAACCCGGATATCACCTGGGAAACAGTCAATATGTTGAATATCGGAGCTGACATCCGCCTGTTTAGGGACTGGACCATCACTTTCGACTATTACGACAAACTGACCAAAGACATGATCATCATTCCACCTATTTCTTTCATCGGAGGAATAAGCGCTGCACCGCTGAACTCGGGAGAAGTAAGAAACCGGGGATGGGAATTCGATGTAAATTATGGCAAACAGTATAAGACATTCGGATTCAATGTTCATGCCGGTTTATCACAAAATAAAAATAAAATCGAGTCTCTTTTCGGAGCTCCTTACGATAACGGAAACCGTATCCATGAAGTTGGACATGCGTTGAACAGTTATTATGTCTATCCGACAGATGGACTACTGCAGGAAAGTGATTTCACAAAAGATACCGACGGAAAATGGATACCCAAAGAAGGAGTCACGATCTTTGACGGACAACAGCCCGGAGATATAAAATATAGAGATGTATCCGGCCCCGACGGTACACCGGACGGCAAAATCACGACCGACGACCGTGTGATACGTGGAGACGATCAACCGGATCTGAACTATTTTGCCAATCTCTCATTGACCTATAAAAAATGGGATTTTGAAATACTATTCCAAGGGGTTACCGGTGTAGATGCTTACTACAACGAACCTTATTCATTCGGTTTGAATGTATCCGGTGACGGGCAAACCCCATTGGCTGTACAAACGGATTACTGGACTCCGGAAAACACAGGTGCACGCTATCCGAGAATGGCCCCGAATTCAACTTACGGCAGCAACTATCACACATCCGATTTCTGGCATTTCAATGCAAGTTATTGCCGTGTGAAATACATCCAACTAGGATATACATTCGATCAGCTGGGGTTGAAGAAAATAGGTATTTCAAACATCAGGTTATACCTGAATGCGCAAAACCCGTTCACCTTTGCGAAAGAAAAACTGACAGATCCGGAAAGCCGTGGACAGAAAGGTTCTTATCCGCTGATAAAGACTTATTCTGCCGGCATCAGCCTGAATTTCTAATTATAAACCTTAAAAACAGAATATATGAAACTGTATAATCAAATAAACCCAAAGGCATTCCTGCTTGTATGCATGTTATTTATATGTAGCAGTTGTTCCGACTTCCTGACGAAAGACCATCCGACAGGAGTCACCGACGAAGACTTTTGGAAAACAATGAATGAATGCGAAAACGCATTAGGACAATGCAAATTATGGGTAAAAGGTGCATACGGAGGTGAAGAACTGGGGTTAGTATTCCTCGAAGGGGCCACCGACAATATGTATTTTCAATCGAACTTTGAACAACGCATTGTAAGTATGGGAAACGGTTCACTCGTTCCCCCCACCGACAACAACAGGCCATCCAGCTGGGAAGCGACTTTGGACAGTTGGAAAAACTACTACGTTCGCATCCGCAGATGTAACCGTTTCCTCAAGTTTGTAGATAATGCTTATTTTGCAGACGAAAAAGAGAGATCACGTATGAAAGCTGAAGTAAGGGTTTGGAGAGCTTGGTATCACATACGTCTGCTGTGTTGGTACGGGCGTAACGATGGTATACCTATTGTCGACACCGAACTGACTCCGACCGAGATCTATAAGCCCCGTAATACCGTTGAAGAATGTCTGGACTTCATCAATAAGGAACTGGACATGGTAATCAATTCCAACGACCTTGAATTCCTATGGGATGAAGGACGCCGCGACCGTATGTCGATTTCTTCAGCCCTGGCCCTGAAAATGGATGTGAACCTGCAATTCAAAAAGTATGACCTGGCCAAAGATGCCGCTAAAAAGCTTATGGATTCAGGCAAGTTTGAATTATACTATTCTACCGCAACGGATGATGATCCGGGCAAAAACTATCGTGACCTGTTCCGCTATGTAGGTGAACAGAATAAAGAGCGGATCATGTTCAAATCGAATGGACTGGATAACATCTGGTTCCGTAACATGGGGACACCGTTAGGAGGACAAGGGGTATCTGCTATTCTAAAATCTTTCGTCGATTGTTATGAAACCATAGATGGTAAAACCATTCAATCTTTATCCGCCGAAGAAAAAAGCAACTACGAAAAGAACCCGTTGTATAAACCTAGAGATCCACGTTTATACGCAACAGTTTTCTTACCGGGAGACAACACCACCATTTCCAATTACACCTACGAGCCATTCAATGAGAGTGGTAGCGACTATGTCGGAAAAAATGGCGCAGTCCGCTCCGGATATATGATGAAGAAGTTCATCGATGAGCAGGATCGTGCCACAGGAAACGGTAGTCTCGATTATCCGCTTTATCGTTATGCGGAAGTACTGCTCGATTATGTAGAATGTCTGGTTGAATCCGGTGACTGGCAAAATCCGGATGTTGAGAAATACATCAATATGATCCGTCATCGTGCCGGTATGCCGAATATGGACAAGAATGTCTATAATACGCAAGAAAAAGTACGCGAATTATACCGCCGTGAACGACGTGTAGAGCTTTGCTTCGAAGGGAAACGCTATGACGATATCCGCCGTTGGGGAATAGGTTCGCAAGTGATGACCGGTCCGATCCAGGGTGCATGGAACCCGAATGATAACGCATTCGTTACGATCGAAAACCGTAATTGTACATTCCCGAAATACGATTCATGGCCACTTCCTCAGACAGAAGTAACATCGAATCCGAATATCAGCCAACCGACCGGTTGGTAAAAACTAAAGAGGAAATCCGGCTTGGATTTCCTCTTTTTCTTTATATAAAAACGAAACTTATTTCTTCACCGCCAGTTTACTCAGCTGCTTGATCTCTTTCAGATTGGAATAATCGTATTGATAGATGCCATCGTCGGCAATCATCATCAAAACATTGTCGTGCGGAATAACATCATAGCCTTCCATTCCTGAATAATGAGCCAAACGGTTAGCCATCAGAGTTTGCGGATCTTCGGCATTATAGATTTTCAGGCCATCGTCACAAAGGAAAAGCGTTCCGTTATCGATACCCAGGCCTTTCGGTTTAGTCATAGTATAGGAAACGATTGGCTGAGGATTTTTCACATCTTTGACATTCAGGATGATCAGTTCGTTGAAATTCTGTCCGCAATTATTGCCTGAATGAACTGTTACATAAGCGATGTCATTCTCTACAACTACCGGGTCGCAACCATATACATGCCACATCATCGACTGATATTCGGGTTTCAACGGATTAGCGACCGAATAGATTATCATACCGGTAGGAGTTCCCATAAACATGCAATCCTTATAACTGAAAATAGTTTCCACACTTCCTCCGATATACATATTTTCAACCGCTTTTTCCGGTTTATCGCCCGCCAGATTAAAGATACTCATATAATCATTCAACACGACATACAGATAATCTTTATACAAACCAAAACGCGACATCGAACCGTTTACGCCTGTCGAACCGCCGGAACTACCACCCGAAGAATTTGTCATAGCATCATTATACACCTGCTCATTTTTATAATATTCATATGTATGGGTTTCCTCTTCCTGGGTCCAACCCACAACAATATTCCCATTCGTTGCAGCCAAATTACACAGTTCAGAATCTATATAACCTTCTTCAATCGGAGGATAACTCTGCGGAAACACATTCTCCAAACGGCTCTTTAACACCGGTAAAGCAGGATTACTGATATCAAAACCAACCAAGTCGATATATGAATCGGCATACAATATATTATTACGGATAGCCACATCGGCATTACCTATCAACTCGATAAAACCAACCGAAGCAGGAGAAGCCGGATTACGGTTATCGATAATATGAATACCTTTACCCGGTTCCGAGATATATAAATATCCTTCATAAAAACAGATCTTCCCTTTTTGGGTTATCTCTTCCGGCTGGGTAGTCACTTTCACCGAAGAACGGAACACGTCGGCAGACATTAATACGGGTTTATTGACCGTATAAGTGATTGTTTCCTTTACTTTCATATCATCGTTACACCCACAAAGGAGGCAGATCAACGACACACAAAACAAACTCATTAGTTTTTTCATCTTAAACAAATTTAGAGGATTAATAATTATAATATCTTATCAGAATTCGAACCGGAAACCTGCTCCCAGTCCAATGATTACCGAGTTTTCAGTGCGGATACTTACCGGTTGGTCATTATCGAAATAGTAAGAGATACGAGGTTCCAGATAGATGCTCCAATCCCGGTGAAGACGATAGGAAACACCCGCTGATCCGTTCAGCGACCACTGGACACCGGAAATACCTTTTTTCTCGACCAAGGTCTCTACTCCGCTAAGAGAAAATTCTTCCTGTGTTTGTTTCGACCTCAGGCCTTTTTCAAGCATCACACCGCCTGACATATATATATTCCATTTCGGATTACTCCATAGTTTAACAACCAGATTGACCGGTACACCCAAATAATGAAGATTCAACCAGGAGTTGTAAGAAGTCTTGCCGCCTCTGGTCATGCGCGATGCCAGATAAGTATACACCAGCCCTGTTTCCACCCCGATATATCGACTGAGATCTTTCCGGACAGTCACCCCGAAAGATAGCGGCAACGAACAATCGATATCGCCATACTCTTCAGCTGGGATCATGCCGTTATTAGTAAAAGGAGGCTCGACTTCCGGCGGAGGAAGAGGTATTCCGGGTCCGATGCTATTATTCATGTCGCCATAGATAGCATCATCACTACTCCCCAATAAATTAAGAGATACATCTCCCCCCGTCCCAAACGAGGCATTTACCGACCAGTCCTTTTTTTCCTTCTTTCTTTCCAGAGAAACAAACCTGTGTTTTTTCGATTCATAATGGTTCAAATCCATTTGCTTCCCCGGCTTTTTTTTCTCCTCTTTTTCAGCATCCGTAGCAGGCTTATTAACTGTATCATCCGTATCCGGTACCACTTCCGGTTGCAAGGCTGTAACCTCTTCTTCCGGTTGTTCAGTAATATTTGCAACAGGTTGTTTTACTGATGCAACGGCGAGCAGTTTCTTCGTTCCGACCGCTTTGTCAACAGGAGGAATCACTTCTTCCGGAGATACTTCAGAAACAGCAGGAGTTATTTCTTCTGTGAATGAAGAAACTTCCTGTTCATTTATCTTGTCGCTCAGTTTCTCCTCCATCTGAAAAGGGAGAAGCAAAAGTATTACAGCCACGACAGCAGCCACAGAACTACCGATCCACCATATGAAATTCCGCTGACGGGACTTCATACGAGGCTCGATCTCCTCCCAGCAAAGATCATCAACAGGCAACCGGTGATCCTCCAGTTTCCGCTTCATGAATTCGCTGAAATCATCCAACTGTTCTCTATGATCTGTATCACTGCGCATTTTCATGCATAATTAATGATTGAACACTTTTCTGTAACACTTTCCTGGCACGGATGAACTGCGTCCGCGAAGTAACTTCGCTGATATGCAACATCTCCGCTATCTCACTATGAGAGTAACCCTCTATGGCATAGAGGTTAAACACCGTTCTGTACCCATTCGGCAGACGAGCAATACAGGCATGCAGGTCGTCGGCGGATAAACGGTCAAGTACCGATACATCCACCTCATCCGGAAATTCCCCGCACTCGTCAAAATTAACGCTCAACCGGATTGCATCGTTTTTCCTGAGATATTCGAGGGCAGTCGTAACAAACACCCTCCTCACCCATCCGGGAAAAGCTCCGGTACCGGTATAACTACCGATCTTGGTGAATATCTTGATAAATCCGTCTTGCAACAAGTCGCGGGCCGTTTCCCTGTTATTTACGTACCGCATACATACACTCATCATGGCAGGGGCATACAGCTCGTACACTTCCTTACGAGCCCACGACTCCCCACGCTTGCATCCGGCAATTAACAGCTGTTCGTCCATAGGTAATATTACTCTCTATTTGTATGATGAAAACACCCCTTCGAAAGTTGCAACAACAATGAAGAAAATACAAAATAAATATTTTTTAGAGAAAAACCAATAGAATAAATACCTTATTTTAAAGTAAATAGTCTATCTTAGCAACCATAAAATGATGTTGTGTATGAAGCGGGGATATTTTATAATTATAGCACTGGTAGCATGTGTTTTTTGTGGTCATGCTCAGTCCACTATGGACTTTGTTCTTAATCGTGAAGGGAAAGTTACGGCCGTACCCAAGTTTAAGGAATTTGACTTTAAGATTCCGGAATTTTCATACAAGACATATACACCGTCCATCAGGACAGATCTTGAGAAGAAACTCAGGGAGTTCACTCCCGACTTCCCTCCCCAGGTAGACGAACGTCCGATGGATATGCAAGTATTATCTCTTGCTTACCGTCCTTTCTTTAATGTATTTGCTCCGATGATACGCCGCGTATCACCGATGGCATTCGATTTCCAGGAATTTGAATTCACCCCGATAAACGAAAAAACCGGAGTGCTGACAGTAGGCGAACAATATACCTGGCCCGGCGCAGGCGGTATCACCCGGATCAGTTCATCGTTGGTATGGCAGCAGGATCGTTGGACACTGACGGGGGGCGCCTTTGCCGGACGATACTTCACACCGTTCAATCCCAGCCCCGACTTTATGGGTGGATTCAATGCAACTGCCAGTTATGAGGCAACCGATTGGCTGACTCTCAGAGGCTGGGGACAATACACTTTTTACGAGAAAAGGGAGCGGAGCAACCCGCAAATGCTGCTGAACCCGTTTTATAATCACACGAGCGTAGGTGGTGCCTTCGAATTCAAAGTGAAAGAGGATTTCGGCATCGGTGTCGGTGTAAACTTCGAATACAATCCTTGGAGCAGGCGGATGGATCCCCAGTTCCTCGTCTACCCTGCATTAAAAAACAAAAATATACGAATCGGATTTAATTGATTTATTCTTCGTAGATCATCTTCTTTGTCATACCACCGTCGACTGTGATATTCTGTCCGTTAATGAAATCATTTTCAGAAGCGGCCAGAAAAAGACAGGTACTTGCTATATCCGAAGGACGACCTACCCGGCCGGAAGGATGTTGCTTGTGGTCGGCTCGTTTCAATAAATGATATTCCTCGTTTTGTATCCACCCGGGACTGATACAGTTTACCGTGATATTATAGTCACTGAAAGAGAGAGCCAGTGCATGCGTCAAAGCAACTATTCCGCCTTTGGATGCAGCATACCCCTCCGAACCCGGTTCGCTCTGCAGGTAACGGGTGGAAGCAATATTTATGATCCGTCCGTAACGCTTTTTCCCCTCTTCATTATTCCGGTGAATAGCCAGTGCGCGTGAAGTTATAAACACCGGCCGCAGGTTTGTTGACAGTATCTTATCGAACTGTTCAATACTCGTCTCCACCAATGGAGAAAATTCACTGATACCCACGTTGTTAACAATCACATCCACATCACCCCACATGTTGATAAGTCTGTTCATAACTTCCTGAAGAGCTTTTTCGTCACTTGCATCAGCCTTAAAAAACTGCACGTATGACGGCATAAGGTCACATAAGCGAGCCGCCGCTTTTTCGTCGGTATCACAAAAAGCCACCCGGGCTCCCATTTTACAAAATGCAGATACAATAGCCTCCCCTATGCCCCTGGCACCACCGGTCACAAAAACTCTCTTACCATCCATGATGCTTTGTGTTAGATTGTAATTTGCAAAGATAAGAAAAGATGACAGTTTGTTCCAAGAAATACTTTTTTCTTGCCGGAATGATATGTTAAAATATATTAGTCGCAATACTAATTCAAATTAGTGGCTATATTAATCGCGATTAGTCGCTATACTAGTGTCATTTTGATAGTCGGCCTGAGCAGCGTCGTACGGGTAGAAAGAAAGGCTTCCTGCCTCTGCCGGTGAGATTGTTAATTCATCAGAGATAAAAAAAGGGCTGGAATAATTACTTATATTTGCATATAGAAATACTATAATATATGATTGGAACCGAATTATTTAAGGAAGTATCGCCACTATCTCCCAAAGATTGTTTTATCGTTATCGAGCGTCTGAAATCGACATTTAATTTCCCCATTCACGTACACCCGGAATATGAATTAAACTTCATTGAACATGCCAAAGGCGCACAACGCATAGTAGGCGATTCCGTTGAAACGATTGGCGACGACGAGTTGGTTTTAGTAACGAACCCGAAACTGGAACACGCATGGGTAAACCACGAATGCAAATCACAAAATATACATGAGATCACCATCCAGTTCCACCGCTCGTCGCTACCGGAAGAAATGTTAGAGAGAAGCCAGTTCCAGAGCATCAAAGTGCTTTTCGAACGGGCACAGAAAGGAGTTGTATTCGGTACACAGGCGATCAACAAAGTCCGCCCTTTACTAAAGACTATCACTTGCGAAACGGACGGATTTTACTCGGTGATGAAGTTATTGATGATCCTGCATGAGCTCTCTATTTCGGAAGACATACGGGAACTGGCCAGCCATTCGTTCATCCGCCAGGAAAAGCCACACGAAGAAGACCCGCGTATCAACAAGATCCTCGACTACCTGAATAAGAATTACGACCAACAGGTACGCCTGTCGGACGTGGCCGACCTGATCAACATGAGCGAACCTTCTTTTTGCCGGTATATCAAGCAGCGAACATCCAAAAGCTTTGTGGATTTCCTGACGGACATCCGCCTGGGGTTTGCCATACGTGCCCTGATCGACTCGTCGCAATCGGTGGCTGAGATAGGATATGCCTGTGGCTTTAACAACCTGTCGAACTTCAACCGGATATTTAAAAAGAAAAAAGGTATGCCGCCTACTGAGTTCAGGGAGAATTACAGAAAAAAGAAGGTAATTGTTTAGTTCAGCCCTGATAAAATAACTAATTTCGCGCAGCTAAATAAAATAACAAAAAAGACACATACCATGAAAAAGGGTTTATTTACAGCACTTGCGCTGTTACTGATCGTTTTCAGTTTTTCCTCTTGCCAAAAGACTGAGACTGTCAAAGTTTTGCAATTTAATATCTGGCAGGAAGGCACCGTAGTGGAGAATGGCTTCAATGCCGTTGCCGACGAGATTGTCCGCAGCGATGCCGATTTCATCACATTAAGCGAAGTACGCAACTACCACAACACCCGTTTTTGTGACCGTATCGTTGAAGCGTTGAAAGAGCGCGGACAAACCTATTATTCGTTCTATACCGAAGACTCCGGTTTGTTAAGCCGCTATCCGATCACCGACAGCAGCACTGTTTATCCCCTGAACGATGACAGAGGAAGCATCTACCGCCTGGTGGCAAAAAAAGGGAACCAGGAGTTTGCCGTATACACCGCGCATCTGGACTACCGCAACTGTGCCTATTACGATGCCCGCGGATATGACGGGAATAACTGGGAGAAAATAGAACCGGTTAACGACCTCGACTCTATCCTGGTGCTGAACCGTGCTTCTGTGAGAGACGACGCCATCGCCCGTTTCGTCAGCACTGCTGAAAAAGACAAGGCTGCCGGCCGTATCGTCATTCTGGGTGGCGACTTCAACGAACCTTCCCACCTGGACTGGACGGAAGCAACCAAAGACATGCGCGATCATTACGGCCTGGTTGTTCCCTGGGACGTTTCCGTCATACTGGAAAAAGCAGGATATAAGGACACATACCGTGAAAAGTACCCCGACCCTGTTACCCATCCGGGATTTACCTGTCCGGCAGACTGTCCCGATATCGACCTGAAAAAGCTGGTTTGGTCGCCCGAAGCCGACGACCGCGACCGTATCGACTTCATCATGTATTCACCGTTCGAAGGCCTTACCCTGACCGATATGACCATTGTCGGCCCCAAAGGCGATATCCTGCGCGGCGAACGGGCTACAGAAAAGACAGCCGACCCGATCATCGCTCCCCTGGGTACCTGGCCTACCGACCATAAGGCCGTACTGGCGACATTCCAGCTCACAAAATAATCTCTGAATAATGAAAGACACACACAAATACGGCGGTTTAGCCTTACTTCCGGCAGGGATAGCCTGTTTTATCTTTTTCCTTTACACCTGTCCCTACCATCTGCTTCACAAAGAGCAGACTACACTCTTTGTCTACACAACAGAGGCTTTATCCTCCTACCTGGATAAGCCCGCCGTATTATCGTGTCTTGCCGGGGAATTCCTGACGCAGTTTTTCCTGACTCCCGTAATGGCATCCGCCCTGATGGGAACTGTTATGCTTTTACTGGGACTGATTTTTTATGCCGTGTTGCGCAAATGGATGAACGGCTGGCTGGCCATCGTTCCTGCCATTCTCATAATGGGGTGGGAAGTTTTGCGCTCCTGCGGTTTGCTTTACCCGCTGTCCTCTACCCTTTCACTGATTGGCGGCGGTTGTTTATTCCTGCTCTACGACCTGATAAAGAACAGGTACCTGCGTATCGGTTTCGGATTTATCGGGATAATTGCAGGTTACTGGCTGTTCGGGTACGGAGCATTTATCTTTGTATTGCTCCTGTTAATATCTTCCCTTATCAGCAAAAAAGATATTATATGGGCCGGTTTGATGATACTGGGAGCGATAGCCCTGCCCGGGGCGTTCAGTAAAACTTACCTGCTGACCTATCCGCAAGCCAGCCAATATCCGGCAACCGACTGGTGGAACACCCCTAACCCATTATACGAACGTTTACTGGGATTAGATATTGAAGCGGAAGCCGGGCATTGGGACAAAGTCAGAAAACTGGCTTATCCGGACGAACGCATCAGCGCTTGCAGCTACTATTACAACCTGGCTAACGCAGCCGAAAACAAACTACCCGAAGGACTGATGAATTATTACCAGCCGGGGGTAGAAGGCTTGTTTATCCCGATAAGCCCCAACTCATCTTACCTCTCCTCCCTTTATGCCAACGAAGTGTGGTTCCATCTGGGTGATATGACGATGGCGGAACATGCCACCATACTGGGCATGATCTTCTCGCCTAACCATACAGGCAGCCGGATGGTTAAGCGCCTGGCGGAGATCAACCTGATAAACGGCGATGAGGAAGCCGCCATGAAATACCTCCGTATCCTGTCAAACACCCGTTTCTACAACCAGTGGGCAAAAGACAGAATTCCCGGAAAAGAAAGTGAAGCGGTCAGGCAATGGCTAAAAAACAAACAGGCATTCATCCCCCAGTCGGACACCATACGCATATCCACCACCGATGTAGCCAAATCGCTCCGCCTCCTGCTCGAAAGCAATCCTGACAACGGGATGGCGCGCGACTATCTCCTTTGCCTGCATCTGCTGGCTAAAAACCTCCCCGGCTTTCTGGAAGACTATGTTGGAGAAGTCGGAAAAGCCCCCAAACGCTTATATGCCGAAGCCCTGATGATCGACCTGGTACGCCGTCAGGCCACCGGAGACGAGATACGGGAAACGATCGTCGATCCTTCCGTCGTACAGGATTTCAAAGAATATACCCGGCTGCATCAGCAATCGAAAGGAAACCCGCAGGCACTGGTCGGTAAATACGGGAAAACATACTGGTTCTATTATCATTTTGCACAAAACCAATAAAGGAGAATGAAGATGATCGACAAAATAAAAAAACAGCTCCGGCTGGTCTTGCTACTGGCATGTACGGCATGTGTCTCCCAACCCGAACAGGTGACGGAAGTCGGCGAACCGGCTCCGATCTATCCGGACTATACGGATGTAACCATCCCCTATAATATCGCTCCGCTGAACTTCTTGCTCCGCAACGAAGCTACAGCTTTGCAGGTCACTGTCAGCGGACAGAAAGAGAGCCTGACGGTGACAGGTAGCCGGAAAGCCTGTTTCCCGCTCCGCAAATGGAAAGACCTGCTGGAAGCGGAGAAAGGGCAGACGCTGACAGTTAAAGTGACCGCCCGGATAGACGGCAAGTGGCTGCAATATCCGGCGTTTACCTGGCAGGTCGCTGCCGAAAAGATAGACGGTTTTATAAGCTACCGGTTGATAGAACCGGGTTATGAAGTATGGAACACCATCCAGCTGCGCGAACGTAATATCGAGAACTTTGAAGAAAAGGTGATTGCCGATAACAACCTGGCAGACGGCAACTGCATGAACTGCCATATCTACGGGAAGCAGGACGGCAACCTCTCCTTATTCCACCTGCGCGGAAAAGACGGCGGTACGATCCTGAACCGCAACGGCGACTTGCGTAAGCTCTCGCTGAAAGACGAACGGATGGTATCCGGTGCCGTCTACGGTGATTTCCATCCGTCGGGACGTTACGGGGTATTCTCTTCCAACATCATCATCCCGGCCTACCACGCCCAGGATAACAAGCGCCTGGAAGTGTACGACACCGCTTCCGACCTGGCGATCGCCGACTTCGACAACTATAAGATGATCATAGCCCCCCAGATTGCCCGGAAAGATGTTTACGAAACCTTCCCGACCTTCTCGGCAGACGGGAACTGGGTTTATTATTGCGCTTCTCCTGCGGTGGAACTCCCCGACAGCATCCACCAACTCAAATACTCCCTCTGCCGCATCGCCTTCGATGCCGGAAAAGGGGAATGGGGCAACCGGATCGACACGCTCTGGAACGCCGAAGAGCATAACGCCTCCGTTTGTTTCCCCAAAGCTTCCCTCGATGGCCGCTACCTGCTCTATTCGGTAGCCGACTACGGCACCTTCCCCATCTGGCACAAGGAGACAGACCTGAAACTCATGGATCTGCAAACAGGAGAGATCGACCCGTTGACGGCAGTCAATTCCGACCGCTCCGACACCTATCACAGCTGGTCGTCAAACAGCCGTTGGTTCGTTTTCGCCAGCAAACGGGGCGACGGGCAATACGGAAAACCTTATTTCTCCTATATCGCCCCCGACGGTACGGCCGGCAAACCTTTCGTCCTGCCGCAGAAAGATCCGGAACATTATGACAACACTTTCAAATCGTACAACATACCGGAGTTATCCTCCACCTCCATACCTTTTGATGCCACAGACATCCGCCGGGTGTATCAGAAAACAAAAGTGGAAGAATTCACTCCGTCACGATAATATTTGTACCCGACCTTATTGGCAAAAGCTGCTGTGCTTTTTATGGAAAGCATGGCTGCTTTTGCAAAAAAGCCTTACACCTTTTTTCCTACTATGCCAGACTCATACTATCTTTCACCGCACAGCCTACAATAAGCCCTAAAGAACTCTCCAAGCAATACAACGCCCACACCGAATACCATTCACAAATCAATGTTATACAACACAATACGAATTTACCTCAACCTGATAAAATCTTAACAACAGAGAGCCCCTTCCTTTTAGATTTCTTATGAACATTTTCCACTATTTTCAGTAAATAAAGGCTAAAGTCAGCCATCCTGTTGATGGATATTTTGATAAATAATCATTACTAATAGCAAAAATCATACTTGATTTAGCCTGCTCCGTCCCCCTACCTTTGTAACGAGTAAAACACACATTGAATTAATCTTATAAACACACATTATGAACAGAAAACTAGCTTTCTCTTTATTGCTGGGCGCTTTCGCACTCTCCAGTTGGGCACAGCAAGCAGGTACGGTGAAAGGTACAGTAAAAGACGCGGACAACAATCCCGTCATCGGAGCAACAGTTGTTGTAAAAGGAACCACGCAAGGAACCACAACCGATATCGATGGTAATTATACCATTCATGTCGCACCGGGTCAGGTTCTTGAATTCTCTTATGTAGGTATGCAGCCTTCCAGCGTGACGGTCGGCAACAGCAATGAGATCAATATCACGATGGCCGACGGCGAACTGCTGGATGAAGTGGTCGTTATCGGTTACGGCACGGTAAAGAAAAGCCACCTGACAGGTGCCGTCTCCTCGGTCTCGGCTAAAGACTTGCAGGCCAGCGTTGCACGTAGCGCTTCTTCCGCGCTGCAAGGACGTATTGCCGGGGTTACCGTATCGACACCAAACGGACAGCCCGGTGAAGGGATGAATATTAACATCCGTGGTATTAGCTCCATGAGCTCTACCACGCCGCTGTATGTGATCGACGGCGTATATGGCGATATTAATATGG
Source organism: Parabacteroides sp. HGS0025 (assembly GCF_000969845.1). Taxonomy (NCBI): domain Bacteria; kingdom Pseudomonadati; phylum Bacteroidota; class Bacteroidia; order Bacteroidales; family Tannerellaceae; genus Parabacteroides; species Parabacteroides sp. HGS0025. Next base: position 281,866 of record NZ_KQ033902.1, on the reverse strand, counting down.
TAGATCCTTCGGACATCCAGTCGCTGGAAGTATTGAAAGATGCATCTGCCGCTTCTATCTACGGTTCGCGGGCAGCTAACGGGGTAGTCCTGATCACGACAAAGGGCGGCCGCCTGGAAACACCGACCCGTATCTCTGTCGATGCCTATACCGGTATCCAGTCCGTTGCCAAATATATAGATGTAATGGACGGGAACCAGCTCCGCGACTTCGCCAAAGCGACCGGTTACAGTACGGCCGACGAGCTGATCAACTGGAACGGCGGTAAAGGTACCGACTGGCAGAAAGAGCTTTACAGCACAGCGATGGTAAGCAAAGTTGCCCTGAACGTATCGGGCGGTAACAAGACTTCCACCTATAACCTGTCGGGTAGCTACCTGAAACAAGACGGTATCGTGAAAACCACCGGCTACGAAGCCTGGAACATCCGCGCAAAAAACACCTTCTCTTTGTTCGACAACCATGTGCGCATGGGTTCTACCATTATGATGAAGTTCTGGCAAAAAGATAAAGAGAGTGTCTCTTTCACTTCTCCCCTGACTGCTGTCCCCATGTGGAAGCCGTATGATGAAAACGGTGAGTGGGGACAGGCGCCAACTTGGACACGCGGTGACAACCCGGTGGGCTGGGCCGAAGCACACGATATCCAGAACCACGGTACAGACATCCTGCTGAACGGTTTTGCAGAGGTAGACCTCGGTCTGAAAGGGCTTAAATATAAATTCAACGTCGGTATCAACAAATATACACGCCGCAACTACAACTATACGGTTCCTTACGTATTCAGTTCCACTTCCCAGAACCCCGATTACCAATTGGGCGAAGATACCAGCTGGCAGAACGAGTGGCTGATCGAGAACACGATCAATTACGACAATACATTCGGCGACCATACCGTTTCCGGACTGGTAGGTTACTCCTCACAGAAGAACAGCCAGCGCGGATTTGGAGCCAGCCGCCGGGATCTGCCCGAAGGACTGAACACGATCGGTGCCGGTTCCGTTTCCACACAGACCACCAGCGGAAGCGCCTGGGCTAACACGATGATCTCTATGTTCGGACGTGTCATGTATTCGTATGCCGACCGCTATATGTTATCGGCCTCTATCCGCCGCGACGGTTCTTCCAAGTTTGCCGACGGCCACCGTTGGGGTACTTTCACCTCCGCTTCTGTGGGTTGGAACGTGATGAACGAAAGTTTCTTCGAGAATGCCCGCGAGCTGATGAACGAACTGAAAGTACGTGCCAGCTACGGTACGCTCGGTAACCTGAACGGTATCGGCAACTATGCCACCCAGTCGGTTGTTGGGACAGGCTTGAACAACGTGATGGGTTCCTCTCTCTGGGAAGGAGCGATCACCGGTGTAAACTGGGTTTCCCCGTCCAACGTGACCTGGGAAAAGACAAAGACGATCAATATCGGTCTGGATATGGGCATTCTGAACAACAAGTTTACGTTGAGCGCGGATTACTTTATCCAGAAAACGGAGGATATGTTGCTGTCGATGCCTCAGCCAGGTAGCTTCGGATTAGGTGAAACTCCGGTCGTGAATGCCGGTACAGTGGAGAACAAAGGATTGGAACTCTCCATCAAGCACCGCAACAACATTGGCGAACTTTATTACCAGGTAGGCGTTAACGCTTCCTTCATTAAAAACGAGCTGACCAAGGTTAACGGTTCACGCGACGAATGGACAGGCTTCAACCCGCACGACAAAGGGGCTATCACCTATGCAAAGACAGGATATCCGATCGGTTATTTCAACATTATCAAGACCGACGGTATCTTCCAGACCCAGGAAGAGATCAATGCCTACGTCAATAAGGATGGTAATATGATCCAGCCGAACGCGCAACCGGGTGACCTGAAATACGTGGACTTCAACGGTGACGGTAAAATCGACAACCTCGACCGCCAGGACTGCGGCAGCGCCTTCCCGAAAGTGACGCTGGGTATCAACCTGGGTGCGGAATGGAAAGGGTTCGACCTCAACCTGTTCTTCGACGGGAACTTCGGCAACAAGATCTACAATGCACAATACTTCTCGACTGTTTACAACGAAGTGACAGCCAACCAGTACGCCGAACGTGCCAAGAGCTGGACTGAAAACAACCGCAATACAGACATCCCGCGCTATGTATCCGGTAACGACAACAACGGTACGAACTGGGGATATACAGACCGCTGGCTCGAAAACGGTTCATTCCTCCGCCTGAAAACACTGGAATTCGGTTACACATTGCCGAAAGGACTGGTTTCGAAAGCGAAAATGCAGAGCCTGAGAGTGTATACGGCGATGGAGAACCTGTTCACCATCACCAGCTACAAAGGATATACGCCCGACCTGGGTGTTGCCGACAGCGAATCGAGCATCATGACACGCGGTTGCGATGACGGCCGTTATCCTTCGGCACGCACCATTACTTTCGGTCTGCAATTGAACTTCTAATTTAAACACGTAAAATCTAAAACGATATGAAAATGAATATCAAGAAATATATAGTATCGCTGGCATTGGTTCCAATGCTCATGACTTCCTGCAGCGACAGCTTCCTGAATGAAGTCAACCCCAACAATCAGACCCCTTCGACATTTTGGGTGAATGAAACGAACGTGATGAAAGGTTTGTCTGCCGCCTACAATCCGATACGCCGCATGAGCTGGGGGTATTACGGTGGCTATGAAGGCATCCTGCACTACCAGATGAGAGCCGACGATATGTATCCTACCCGTGGCGAAGAAGCCGGTATCTGGGAAACGCTGGCTTTCACGAACACACCGAACACGGGAAACGGCTGCTGGGAATATATATACAAAGGTATCCAGCTGGCCAACGAGTTCCTGTACAGAGCACCTAATGCAGAGATGGACAAAGCCAAGCTGGATCAGCTTTTAGGCGAGGCTTATTGCCTGCGCGGTTTCTGGTATTTCCGGGTACGCACCGATTTCAATGAAGGCGTACTCCGTACTTTGCCACAAGATGCCGATCCGGAAGCTCACCCGCTATCGACACCGGAAGCTATCCTGGATCAGGCGATTGCCGACTTGAAAGAGGCGAAAAGCCGCCTGCCTAAAACCCGTCCTACCGACGAAGCGGGACGTGTTACCCAGGGCACCGCGATTGCCCTCCTGGGGAAAGCTTATCTCTGGAAAGGCGACTATGCAGCCGCTAAAGCCGAACTAGAAACAATAATGAATGGTTACGGCTACGACCTGATGGCAAATTACGAAGATAACTTCCGCGACGATACCGAGTTCAACCAGGAGTCTGTCTGGGAAATCAACTTCGAAGCTTTCGGCGACTCCGGGGATGCCTGGGGCAGCAGTACGGGCGACAATGCTTTTATGGGTAACGTGATCGGCCATTATTTCGGCCCGACACTGAAAGGTGGAGCCGGAACGGGGCTGAACCAAGGTGGCGGCTGGTATAAAATGCACCCATCCCCCTTCCTGGTCAAACAGTTTATTGCAGAACCCCGCCCTTCAGGCTCCGACAGCAAATGGGACAAACGTCTATATACGACCTGTTTCTTCAAGTATTCCGATTATAACGATACGAAAGCGGATGAGACCTTCTTCGACTCGTTCCCGTTCGATAGCATTTACAAATATACGGTTCTCCCCGAGGGTGACGACAAATACCGGATCAAGAGCGGTATGAGTCCCGCTTATCCCGATATCGAAGGTAAAGAAGGACGCTTCCTGATGAAAAAGCATACACCCTGGTGGAACAAAGCCGGATGTACCATGTACTCGAACAATGCAGGACGTATCACGAATTACCGCATCATGCGTTTCGCAGAAGTCTTATTCCTTCACGCAGAGGCTTGCCTGGAAACCGGCGACAATGCAACCGCGATGAGAGATATCAACCGGATACGCGTTCGTGCCGGCTTGCCGGAAAAACAGTTGGGAGACAAAGGGGCGATCATGGAAGAACTTCGTAACCAGAAGTTGTTGGAGTTTGCCGGCGAGAATGTCCGTTGGGACGATATGATCCGCTGGTACAGTTTCGACGAATTGAAATCGATCATGCAGGCCCGCAAGACGGACACAAAGGTATGGGAGCCGATCTGGGGCAGCGACGGAAGTGGCGGCCAGGTTATCACCGGATACCGGTTTACCGGAGAGATCGTTGATACCCAGAACTTCAGTAACTTCCAGAAAAAGCACATGTATTTCCCGATCCCGCAAAGTGAAGTGGACGCGAACCTGAATCTGGATCAAAAGACAGATTGGCAATAAAAACAGCAAACAAGAGTAAAGACCATGAAAAGGGGCGAACAGTACGCTTTGCCCCTTTTCTTTTGAAAAACACAGGCTTATGAAAACATCCGGCATATATATCTTCTCGCTCTTCTCTTTTATCATGGGCGTCACTGCATGTAGTGACAACGATGAGGTAGATTGCAGGGGCGCGATACAGACCATACAGACACAGTTGCAGGAAAGCGATTTGTTGAAATCCTCGGTAGTCGAAGGAGACAACTATGTACTGAGTTTCGAAACGAAAACCGTAGAACTTCCGGCCAACACCGTTCAAAGCTTGACAACCAATCCTGACGAATGGAAGTCGATACTGACATTCATCGACGGCAGCAGCTACACGATACCGAGCGTAGGCACTTCGATCGACAAGCTGGTCACCAATGTGATTGTCAACCCTTCAGGGTATAACCCGTTATCCGCCTATGCGGTCATGAACCTACCGGCACTGGGGCGTATGAAAATGATTGTCCACAGTAAAGATGGACACCGCACGCCGGACATCGAATATTTCTTCAAGAGCATTGAAAAAGGACAGACTGTGACTATCCTGGGGTTGTACCCGGATTATAAGAATAAGGTCACACTGGTTTACACCGACAAGGACGGGAAAGAGCGTGCCCGCTCTACCATCCATATCCAAACGGAGAAACTTAAAAACCCGAACCTCCCTAAAAAGACAAATGTCGTAACCGCCGATATATCCCGGATGGAACCGGGCATGAACCTGATCAGTTCCCCCGGAGAGTCGGAAGCCGACACAGCCATCCCTTATATGATAGACGCCGACGGGGAGATCCGTTGGACGCTCGACTGGGTGAACCATCCGGAGTTGAACCATATAGACATCGGTTGCGGGTTGTCGCGCATGAAAAGCGGTAACTACCTGCACGGAGACGGCTACAGGGATAAACTGGTAGAGGTAAACACCCTGGGCGAGATCGTGAAAAGCTGGGACTTGCGGGCGATGGGGTATTCTTTCCACCATGACGCCGCTGAGAATGCGGACGGCAAGTTACTGGCCACTGTCAGCAATATATCCGCCAAACTGGCGAATGGGAAAGACATCCGTTACAACGACTATATGATCGAGCTCGATCCGGTAAAAAGCCAGATCACACAGGTTTGGGATTTGGCCGCCATGATCGACTCCTCTCGTTACCAACTGACAGACCCCAGCCTGCCGGGAGCCGCATTCGGACAGACCCAATCCAATTGGGCGCACAACAACGCACTCATCGGGATAGGCAACGATTATCTGGCAACGATCCGTTTCCAGGGAATATGCAAGTTCAACCATGCCGGCGGTGTGAAGTGGATCATTTCACCTCACCAGGGCTGGCGAGATAAATATCAGAACCTGTTGCTGAAACCGTTACACGCCGACGGCAGTCCCATCACCGACCCGGATGTAATCGCCGGAGTAAAAAGCGGGGATGACTTCGACTGGCCCTGGGGAGCACATACCGCCGTCCCGTTACCTAACGGAAATGTCATGGTATTCGATAACGGGTACGGACGCAACTTCGTACTGGCACGCTTCGACGACCAATCGCTTTACAGCCGTGCCGTCGAATATGAGGTTAACGAGGAACAACGTACGGTCAGACAGGTATGGCAGTTCGGCAAGGAAGGCGGCCACAAATATTATGCACCGGCCAGGTCGGGGGTACAGTATCTGCCGCAAACGGGCAACCGCCTGTTCTGCCCCGGCATGGAAAATAACCTGAGCGACGGCAGCACTGGCGGACGTGTCGTAGAAATCGACCCGGCCACCGGGCAAGTGATTTTCGAACTGGAAATATCTTACGCCGTTTATCAACGTGCGAGACGTATCACTTTATATCCGGATAATCTATAAAAACGATCTATGAACACTCTTTTTAAACAAAGACTACATGCGTTGCAGCAACAGCACGAAACATTGTTGCAACGACAAAATACTCCTTTGGAAGATACCAACGGTATTGTTCGCCGATATACATTTCCGGTTGTCACGAACGGTCATATCCCGCTGGAATGGCGGTACGACCTGAACCCGGCAACTAACCCGTTCTGTCTCGAGCGGATCGGCGTGAATGCCTGTATGAACTCCGGCGCGATCAAATGGAACGGTAAATATCTGTTGATGGTGCGGGTGGAAGGCTGGGATCGGAAATCCTTCTTCGCCATTGCCGAAAGTCCGAACGGGGTGGATAACTTCCGATTCTGGGAACGCCCTGTCGATCTACCGGACATCGACCCGGTGGAAACCAACGTATACGATATGCGCCTTACGGCACACGAAGACGGATGGATATATGGTATCTTCTGCAGTGAACGCCATGATCCGGACGCTCCTCCGGGGGATCTGTCCGCCGCTGTGGCAAAGGCCGGGATTGTCCGCACCAAAGATCTGGTCGACTGGGAAAGGTTACCAGATCTGCAGACCAGGAGCCAGCAACGCAACGTTGTCCTGCATCCAGAGTTTGTCTATGGCAAATACGCTTTGTACACCCGTCCGCAGGATGGATTTATCGCAGCAGGCAGCGGTGGTGGCATAGGCTGGGCACTTATAGACGACATGGCTGATGCCCGGGTTCTCTCTGAACTGATTATCGATAAACGCTACTATCATACAATCAAAGAGGTTAAAAATGGGGAAGGTCCGCATCCCATCAAGACGTCCGAAGGCTGGTTGCATCTGGCCCACGGAGTCAGGGCATGTGCCGCCGGGCTTCGTTATGTACTATACCTGTATATGACGGCTCTGGACGACCCCACAAAGGTTATCGCACAGCCCGGCGGCTATTTTTTGGCACCTAAAGGGGATGAACGTGTAGGGGACGTATCCAACGTCTTGTTCTCCAACGGATGGATTGCCGATGAGGATGGAACGGTTTTCATTTATTACGCTTCCTGCGATACACGGATGCATGTAGCGGTTTCTACCGTAGATCTACTGGTGGACTACTGCATGAACACGCCGCAAGACGGCTTACGGTCTGCCGCATCCGTCGCCAGGATTAACGAATTGATCGACCGTAACAAAGAATACAAAGGAGAATGATCCTGTATTGAAATCTGACATTTCTGTTCGAACCGATCGAAAGCCTCTGTTCGACCTGATCGAAGGCCTCTGTTCGAACCGATCGAAAGGAAGCGTTCGAGCCGGTCGAACAGGAGTGTTCGACAGAAACGAAGTCTATCCGAATTATATTCCGATAAACTCCGGTAAAAAGGAATAAGAGTTATTACCTTTACCGGATCAATAAAAAAGGGATCATATTATCATGAAAACATTGAAAGCACTAGGTTTACTTCTTCTGTTATTTTTATTCCCGTTCAAAGGAATCAGCCAGGAAAAGGTTGCCAACACGATAAAAGTTATTTCATACAATATATGGAACGGTTTTGAGAAGGACGCGGCACGGCAGGCTCGTTTCACCGAATGGATGAACGCCCAGCAGCCGGATATCGTTGCTTTGGAGGAACTTGTCGACATCAACGAAAAAGATCTTGCAGCACTTGCCGCCTCTTATGGGCATCCGTATGTAGCCATCGTAAAAGAGGAAGGGTATCCGGTCGGGCTTACTTCCCGCCAGCCGATCAGGGTGGTAAAGAAGCAGGTGGAAGGTTTCTGGCATGGTATGTTGCATGCACAAACGTACGGACTGGATATTATCGTGACACACCTCAGTCCGTTTGAATGGAAATACCGCCTGAAGGAAGCGGAAGCCATCACACACTATATCCGTGAAAACAAGTTGGAGTCGTGTATGGTCATGGGCGATTTCAATGCCTATTCTCCTTTCGATGCCGATGAGGTTGAAACGCACACCCAACTGAAGCAGAATATGCTGGGTTGGGACAAAAGCCACCCCGAATATGGTAATATGCGCGGCGAACGGTTCGATTATTCCGTTTTATCGGAGTTCCTCTCCATCGGTTTCGCCGATCCTGTCAAGATGTTTGTCCCGGCAGCAGAACGTATGTCATATCCTGCCGCCACTTTATACGAATGGCAATGGGGCGATCCGCGTCTGAAGATGCTCGGCGAACGGTTGGATTATATTCTGGTTTCACCTGCATTGGCTCCCAGATGTATTGACGCTACGGTTCATAACGGCAAGGAACTGGAAGGGATTTCGGATCATTATCCGGTTAGTTTGCTTTTGGAATAGCAACCGTAAGGCTATCCACACAGGCTGCCCCCAAGATACCTAATCCACCATCGATATTACAAAATACACGGACAGGTTCTGCCAAACCGATATCGGCCAGGTCATTATTTAGTGAACCGTCATACAAAGATGTCAGTGCGGACAGGTATTTATAATAAGGCTCGGTAATCGTATACAGATACACCCTGACCGAGTCAGGCAAGTACTCTTCCGGCTGGGGAAAGATTGGGTTATGACTATACCATATATTGCTTTCCAGCGTCATTGTATATTCTTTCCCATTAAATAGTTCGTCAGAGAAAGGTCGGCCACCATTTCCTGACAACCAGTCATTCCCCATTACTCTATCCAGAATAGAAATCTTGTTATCGAACACCGGGTCGGAAGAATAATCTATAGATTCACTATGCCAGGTATATCGACCTTTATAGACGGGTGGCTTTTCATAATCTTCATATTCATAATAAGGATATCCTCTGTAAACCATGATAAGATAACAGTTACTAGCGGAAGGTTCATCCCGGAATGTTATTTTATAGCGACTTTGTGTATCTTGACTATTGTAGTCATTTCTAATGAAACTCTCTGCCTTCAAAGAAATCAGATCAGGCTTGAATGGAACTATTTCTTCGGCTACAACACGATTAAATCCTTCTTTCTCCACCTCGATCCTTACCTTATCACCTGAAACCGGAATATAAGACGACACATAATTACCATAAGAATAATAATCGTTTGCATCCATATTTAAGGTCATTTCCTCCTTGAAATGATCGTTTATATACAGGCTCATCCGGGCTTCTAAAAGAAGATTAGGCCTTTTATCCGTGTAAAACCAGGTACGAGACAGAGAAGCCTTCAGTATATCTCCGTTGGAAACAACACTATTCAACACAAGCTTGGGAGTAGGGCGAAGATGCTCGAGATCGACTTCTTTCATACAGGAAGAGGCCAACAACAAGATACACAAGAATAAAACAGGTTTCATATTTACTATCATAATCGTCAGAATTTATACGTGTAAGAGACAGAAGGAATAATAGGCATGATACCAACAGTCTTGAATACAGGAATATAATCGTATCCACTGCTGCTATTCGGATCACGTACTTCCTTGTCTTTCTTATAGATCATAAATGGGTTCATTCGCGAATAAACATTGTAGACACTGATCGTCCAGATCCCCATCCGTCCTTTCTTTTTAGGACGATAAATCTTAATCCCCAGATCAAGACGATGATAAGCCGGCAATTGGTAATTGTTACGCCCTTCATAATAATCGATCGGATCATAGGAGCCTGGGGTATCATAATCATAATAACCATCTCCCGGACGTGGCTTAAGACCTCCACTTGAATCATAATCTTCCAACGATAGGGTCACATGATTGCCTGATGCATACGACCAGGCAGCCGATAGCTCTACTTTCGGAGATATCTTGTGCATCACTACAATATTCAACTTATGGCGGTTGTCGAAACGGGCAGGAAAACGTTTGCTTTGGTTCAACTCCTCAAACTGGCGATCCGACCAGGAAAGGCCGTAACCAATCCATCCAGTCGTACGTCCGGTTTCTTTGCGCACCATAAATTCTGCTCCATATGAACGCCCTTCACCAGCAGTCAACTTATCCTCCCAATCCAGGTAAGAGGGGGTAAATGTATGTCCATCCCTATATTCCAGCAAATTATCCATAGTCTTATAATATCCCTCCACGGAAAAGCTATATGCTTTATTGAGATCATAATAGAAACCGGCAGAAACCTGATCACTGACCAACGGCTTCAACTTCCGCGTAACAGGCATCCAGGCATCGGTAGGCAGACTGATAAAGCTATTGCTTATCAGGTGTACATACTGGTTCATACGTGAGTAAGAAGCTTTAAAACTTAGGTTTTCATCCATCAACCAACGAAGAGACACACGAGGTTCCAACCCTGTATAGGTTTGTCCCTGTACATTGAACAGACTGAAACGCAGACCGGCATTCACACGCACTGCCTCCGACAATGACCAGTCGTCTTCTACAAACACACCTGCTTCGTGTCCCCATAACAGATCGTTGGCATATTCTTTATTGATCTCGGTTGATATCCCTGCACTCTTATTATACGCCACCGAATGATTGTATTCAGGACGGAAACGGTGTACCAGATAATCTCCCCCGAAACGAACATGGTGTGAGGAAGCCGGCAGATAATCAAAAGATGTACGCAATCCCAGATCCATAATACCTGTATTTGTTGTACTTTCATTAAACGAATCATAATAATCTTCTTCTCCTTCATTCCCTGCCACATCGTGTATAGTACTCCTCAGTTTCGAATGATAGCGGGTAAAAACACCGGATACCTTGCCAAACAAACGGTTATTGAACACATATGTCCAACCGGCTGTTGCCATGATATTCCCCCAACGCAAAGAGAGGTCGGTATCATAATTGTAGTTTGTATCACTACCCTCCCACGGAAAATCAGTACTTCCTCCCTTCAATACATCATTCCCGTTATACAGTGTGAAGAACATACGGCTCCGGTCATTAAAGATATGATTTACCTTCAGGTTGAGGTCATGGAAAGCATAACGTGCCCGTGTTTTAATTCCATCTTTTTTATCTATTTTATTAATAATGGCTAGCGCCGGAGCCGAAAGCACATCGAGCCAGGTACGTCGTAGCGCAATATTAAACGAGGTACGATCCTTAATGATCGGCCCCTCAAAATTCAGGTTACCGGAGATCAGGCCGATAGTAGCGCTACCATGATATTCCTTCATATTGCCTTCTTTCATATGCACATCCACCACCGACGAAAGACGTCCTCCGTAACGTGATGGGAAGCCCGACTTGAAAAAGTCCATTCCACTGACTGCCTCCGGATTAAAGGCGGAAAAGATCCCTCCGATATGATTAATCTGGTACACTGGATTACCATCTATCAGGAACAGGTTTTCATCCACATTACCGCCACGCACATACATACCGGCCGTTCCTTCCGTCCCGGCCGACACACCGGGCGTAAGTTGCAATGTTTTTATGATATCCGCCTCACCGAACATAGTAGGTGTCGAACGGATCGTTTGCTGGTTAATCTCCAAAGCTCCCATCTGGGTACTCAACACCGATTGCTTGCTGTTATTGGTTCCCAAAACAACCACTTCCTCCAGGGCGGCAGTAGGTGTAAGTTCGATGGTCAAGACCGTATCTTTCTCCAGTTCAGGGAGATGAAACTGGCGACTGCCATAACCAATATAAGAGGCCAGGATCGTCGCATCACCTCCCGGCAGCGTCAGACTAAAGAATCCGAAATTATTCGAAGCCGTCCCCATCCGGGTGTTGGCTTCATAAACCGAGGCACCGATCAGGGATTCGGCGGACTTAGCATCTCGCACAAAACCGCTGACCGTTACCTGCTTTGGTTTACGCTTCAGGATCACCACGTTTCCTGTCAACTTGTACACTACCGGAAGATTCGCGAATAAACGCTTCAGGCAATCCGGCAATGCTTCATCATCCGCTTTGAAACTGGTTTTCGGAAGCTCTTTCAACAAAGATGATTCATAGGAGAAGGTTACTCCGGTCTGCTTTTGTATCTCGTCGAGAATTTCCCGGACAGGAACCTTCTGCATGTTCATCGTAACCTTCCGTGTTTCATCCGCACCTTTTGTCTGCGCCTGAAGGGCAAACATCGCTAACATCATCATCATTACAACCATTGTAACACGGGCAAACAGTTTTGCAGGGTATACTTTCTTCATCTCATTAATTGTTGATATCTATTTCTTAGACAGGATTTCCGGAAATACCCCTATCGGGCAAGACAAAAATAGCAGAATTATTCGAAAATCCTCCCCACTAATATATGACAACTAGTGTATCTTATTTTTAAATCAGTCCGCAAAGGACGATTCTCCGATTTATTTTCTTATCTTTGTGAGTGAGTTAGAGTTACGTAGTTCTCCTTATTTACACATTATATTAAGCAGGCCTTCCTTTATTATACTCCTTACTCCGAATTAGTATTTATCATATAATAAAATTATAGTTACATGGCAAGATCCCTTTCCGTAGACAAACGTGAGAATGAAAAGAAAAGACTCGCAAAACGAGCAGAGAAACAAAAGAAGAAAGATGAAAAGAAGCTATCCGGCAAGACGAGCAGTTTTGAGGACATGATAGCCTATGTCGATGAAAATGGAGTAATTACATCGACTCCACCAGAGGAGAACCCTCAAAAAGAAGAGATCAAACAGGAAGAGATCATGATCTCGATCCCTAAGAAAGAGAAAGAAGAACCGGTCGTTATGAAAGGTAAAGTAGATTTCTTCAACACCTCGAAAGGATTCGGTTTTATCAAAGAACTGATAAGAGGTGAAAGATACTTTTTCCACGTAAACAATATCCTTTCCGCAGCAATTACCGAAGGGGATATCGTTACATTCGACCTGGAACGCGGCCTGAAAGGGATGAATGCGATCAATATTCGTCTGGAAAACGAATTACCTCCCGTGGAAGATATTCCCGAAGAGTAAACTACCATCCCCAATAAGGTGGTACACTACCGACAGGCATGGTGATGCGACGTGTCGACTTCTGATAGCCGGTCACAACACCGAAGCCGTCGGTTACATTCGAATAACTGGCGGTAGGTTCCAGTTGGCCATTCATATTCGTATCACCCAACAGGATGGAAAAGTTACGGATCACCTTTAAGTAATTATAATAATCTTCCGAGATAGAAAGAAGATGGATATCGTAATGCACAGTGGCAGACAAGGTATCGGTTACAAATGAATAATCAGGATAAAACGAAAAGGCCACTGCATACTCCTTCCCGTTAAACAGGTCATCTGAAAAAATACCCCGGTAAAAACCATCTCTATGATTATCCATTGAAGGAATATCGGGTTGAAAGACCGGATCATCATAAGTCAATGACAACCAATTAAAAAAGGAATTATTATTCACCTCAAAGCGGTCACCGGATATACTGACCCTGTATCCCTTGTCATCAAAAAACTGACTTTTCCACATCACACTATCCCCTTTGTGATATTCATCCAAACGTTCTACAACTAAACGATAATAATTACGTTCGGACGGATTATCACGCAAAGTCAGATAGACATACATATTATAAGTATTAGAATAAAACGCTGTATCGAGTGCAGCTATCTCCGACTTTTGAGGAATCTTTGTCTCGCCCGCTACCGGAGCAAATTCGGGCGCTTCCGCCTCGAACCGAACTTTATCACCGGCCTTTACATAACAACCCGGCAATTTGTACTGTCCTTTATATTCTGTACTATCTTCCGGATTATCGGAACGTTGCATAGTTCCGCGAAACACGTCGTTTACATATACATCTATATTTACATCTTTCTCCGGAAGAAGATACTGCGGAACGCTATCCAACAGGAACCAGCTTTTCGAAAGGAAAGCAGTAACCTCTTGATCGGGTGTGACAGATGCATTCAACACCAATAACGAAGGTACGGGGTCAAGCTTCAACACGACATCCCGTAAACAGGAAGAGCAGAGGAGATGCAACAGCAGCGGCAGTAATATGAATAGTCTTTTCTTCATCTCTTTTAGAATTTATAGGTATAAGATACAGAAGGCAGAAAAAGAAACAGGATGGATTGTTCCAGAAAGATTTCCTGTTTCCCGGTAGTGATGTCCTTATAAGAGGCTTGCTCCACCGTAAACGGATTCGGCCAGCAATACGCATTGCACAGACTGAGGTTCCAGATGCCCATACGTCCTTTCTTCTTATAGCGATAGAAGTTTAGGCCCAGATCCAACCGGTGATACGGTGCCAGTTGATAATTGTTACGGGAACTGGCGGCAGAATCAAATCCACTGCCACCCGGAACTACACCGCTCCCCTGCATAAAACCATGATTAGTTTGCCCTGTTCCTCCCAGATAAAGTTGATCCTTGATCGTGATATAATTACCCGAAGCATACATCCAAGCTGCCGTCAGCTCTACCTTGCGCGATAGTTTGTAGGTAGCCACAACATCTATCTTATGGCGGTTATCATATTTGTAAGGGAAACGACGGCCTTTGTTAACACTGCCGTCCGGGAAAAGGCGATCCGACCAGGATAGTGTATAACCGATCCAGCCGGATAACCGTCCGGTCTTTTTCTGTGCCATAAGCTCTACCCCATAAGCACGTCCATAACCCTCGCCTACCCGTTCTTCCCATTTGGAATAATCGGTTCCCACCAGGAAGCGGTCTTTATATTCGATCAGGTTGTTCATTCGCTTATAATAGCCTTCCACCGAAAAGTTGTACTGTTTATTGAGCTTATAATAAAGTCCGGCAGTATATTGATGTGCACTCATCGGGCGGATGTTGCGGGTTACCGGTACCCAGATATCTGTCGGCTGGCTGATATAACTGTTGGAAAGCAAATGGATATACTGGTTCATCTTCGAATAAGACAGTTTCGCCGACAAGTTGCGGGTCAGCAGATAGCGGGCCGAGAGACGCGGTTGCAATGACTGATAAGTCTGCCCCTGCACATTAAAAAGCGTATATCGTAAGCCGGCATTCACCTTCAGCCGATCTATCACATGCATTTCTTCTTCAGCATATAAAGATACTTCATGTCCATGAACCAACGAATTAGCATATATCATATTCGTTTCCTGCGACTTTACAGAGTCCTGGTACCAGCTTTTCCTTGTATTCTGCTCGGGACGGAAAGTATGGAACAAGTAATCGCCCCCAAACCGTAGACGGTGTTTTTCATTCAAACGATAGTCGAACGAAGCACGAAGGCTCACATCCTCCATTGCCGAGCGGTAATGGCTTTCCTCATTGAACACCTTTTCATTATTAATATTGGAAGACAAGGCATAATCCGCCTTATCCTGCATAATGTGCGAGCGATAACGTGTATATCCCGCTGTAAAGCTGGCAAATAGTTTATTGCTGAACACATGGTTCACTCCCGCGGATCCGATCAGGTTTCCCCAGCGCCAACGGAAATCTTTCCCCAGACGATCGCCATAGCTAAATTCTTCCCCATCAAGGTAGCTGTCGCTTCCCATGTAGAAACTTAGGTAAAGGCGGGTACGGTCGGTGAAAGAATGGTTCACTTTGGCATTCATGTCGAAGAAGTGATAACCACCTTTTAGTTTGTTGTTCCTATCTTTGTTTACCGCTTTCAGGATCGGCCAGGTGAAAAGCTCCATCCAGGTGCGTCTGACGGAGACATTGAATGAGGATTTCCCTTTTATAATAGGGCCTTCGAGGTTTCCCCGTAACGCCAACAGCCCGATAGAGAAGTTGCCATGATACTCGTAACGGTCGCCGTCATTTGTCCTCACATCTACAACCGACGAGAGCCTTCCCCCATATTCGGCAGGAAAGCTCCCTTTGTAAAACGTTGTATTCCTGACGGCATCAGGATTAAAGGCTGAGAAGAAACCGAGCAGGTGATTGGTGTGATAGACCGGGTTCCCATCCAGCAGATAGAGGTTCCCGTCTGAGTTGCCCCCTCTCACATGGAGGCCGGTCATCCCTTCAACCCCTACTGCAACACCGGGCAAGCGTTGCAGGGTTTTCACCACATCCGTCTCCCCCAGCAGGGCAGGCATCGACTTGATGCGTTGGGAGGGTACCTCCACTACCCCGGTGCGTGTGCTTAATACTTCCGAACGGGGATTCAGTCCTTCCACCACGATCTCCCCCAAAGCACCGAGAGCATGTAAAGGTATATCGACCAGCGTGTCACGGGAGAGCTCGAAGGTGACTTCTTTTGCATCATACCCGACAAAGGAGGCACGTAGCGTTACTTTCCCGGGTGGGAGCGTTACACTGTAGAAACCGTAATTATTTGTTGTCGTTCCGCTCTTGGTATTCCGTTCGAATACCGAAGCGTTGATAAGACTTTCGTAGGATACGGAGTCGCGCACGAATCCGCTTATCGTGTAAAGACGCGGCTTACGTTTCAGGATAATGATCTGCCCAGTCATCCGGAAAGTGATCGGAAGGGCATAGAACAGTCTCCTCAGACAATAAGACAGCGATTCGTCCTGCGCTTTAAACGAGACCTTCTGAAATTCGTCCAGCATAGAGGATTCATAGGAGAAGAATATCCCGGTCTGCTTTTCCAGTTCCTGCAGGATCTCCAGCAAGGGAACCTGGCGCTTATTCATCGTAACCGTAGGCGTAGGTTCGACCGGAAGGTCAGCCACGTAAGGCCCCTCTTCGGCTTTTACCTGCGGAAAAAGCATAAGAATTCCTGTCAGTAATATCCATATACGTACCATCGGTCACTTATTTATTGGGATCAGGAGCCAGGCGGGTATCCAGTGTCTGGTTGATAACCAATAAAACATCTTCCAGCGGAAGATCATTGAAAGTGGCCGTCAGTTTCAGATTCGGGGTTTCTGCTTTATTGATTACTTTCACCTGATAGTATTCGTTCAAGTCGCTGATCACCTTTTCGATCGGGGTGTCATTGAAACGCAACTGCCGGGTTTTCCACGACAGGCTGTTGAGGTCTTCTTCTTCAAGTATCGTGATTCCTTTACTTTCCATAGAGTATGAAGCCGACATACCGGCGGTTAATATCACTTTATCCGTCTCACATCCGGTAACACCAAAACTGACTTTACCGGTCATCACATCCACGTCTGTACCGTCCGGTTGCTCGTCTATTTGGAAACTGGTTCCTAACACGGTAACTTCCGTCCGTTCAGTATAAACAGAAAAGGGGCGTGACTCATTGCGCTGCACCTGGAAAAAGGCTTTTCCTTTCATCTCCACTACACGCCTTTCCTTTCCGTAAGCCTTTACATCATATCGTATGGAAGAGTTTCCAGCCATCGAGATCAGCGTACTGTCAGGCAGGTAGACCTCTTTCAGTTGCCCCGGCGCAGTGGTTACGGCCACCCATTCCGGAGAGTTACGATCTGTAATATAATAAGTACTGAATCCAATGAGCAGTAATAATACCGATGCAGCTGCCATCCAGTAGCGGCGGAAAGAGACGGAACGGCGTACCTGATGCTTGCCGGCAAACTGTTGCCAGGCCTTATCAGTATCCAAACGTCCTTCCTCGTAGTGCTTTGCTACAAAACGGATGCGTTGTTCCAGTTTATTGTCCTGCTCGTTGTTCATTTATTATTTTCCTAATTTAAACTTATATCCCACTGTCAGCGAGAGGGTGTTGTAATTGGAGCCTATGCTTCTAAAACCATCACCTTCATCTCCCAGAGAAAGTTCATATCCTGCATTCATCACCCAATTATTCACTTCAATACCGAACGATGTTGTCAATCCCCAATCGAAAGAATTCGTGTTGCTAAAAGGCCGATTATCATACGGATATTCATACCTTCCATAATAGCCATATCCTCCAGTTTCCGTACCTGCTTCAGGTTTTATGGTGGTAATCCCCCATGAATGCCATTCCCAAGGAGTGGATACCGCAACTCCGACGTACATGCCGACTCCCAGATGCATACGTACATTCTTTACTTTCCAGGAGAAATCAGCCATTACAGGCAATTGTAAGAAATGTTGCGTGATACTTCCACCTTCCATTCCATACTCAATTGTACCATCCGGATAGTCCCATCTCGTCGGATAATCGCCTAAAGAATATCCACGGTTAGTATAAAACAACCCGGCTTTAATTCCGATCCAGTCCGGCTTGAACTGGTAACCCAAATTAGCTCCGATCTTTATACCCGGACGCCAACCGCCTGTTCCTACACGCTGCACCGCCGTTATACCGGCTTCCGGTGTTAAACTCCAACCAGACTGTGCTTTCGCTGCCCAACCAATCATCCACACACATACCATCATCAATAAAACTTTTCTCATAATCTTCTCTTTAATTAGATACAAATTAATCATGTTCTATTCCTTAGACAAGAAATCAGAGAAAACCCCTATCCGCCCGGATACTTTTTTATCCAAAAAAGAAAGTATAGATACGTACCGACATCTCCCGCAACGACTTCAACGCCTTGCCCATCTGATTCTCAACCGTTTTGATCGAGATATTCAGTTCCTCTGCTATTTCCTGATACTTCAGTCCGTCGCGTTTGGAAAGTAAAAAGATTTTTTTGCGTTCGGGAGGTAATCCGTCTATCGCGTTCCACAGGCGGGCATCGCGCTCAGAGTTGTAGACCTGCTCTTCTTCCGACAAATCTGCCATATCCGGAAGCTGGTCGGTGGTCTGCATATCGGCAGGCTGTGTAACAAGCGAAAGGGAACGGTTACGTACGGCCTGATACATGTATGACTTCAGATTATCGATCAATATATTGTTGATATTCTTATCCCATACATCGGCAAAAGCCTGTTGAACAATGTCCTCTGCATCATCTAACCGCTCAGTGAATCGGAGCGCAAAAAGGCACAGGGGTTTATACAACTCCTTAAAATACCGTTCGAACTCTCCGCTGGAAATGGTTGCCATACGTTTGTTATCTGTAACTATTCTTTGCAAAGAAAAGCAGTTTTCCTGATAACCCGACTGTTTTTCAGTTTCTTTATCACTTATTTAAGAAATAATGAACTAAAGGATAGTTAATCCGCTATCAAATCCAACACAAATTATTACAAGATTGCTATCTTTGTTGTGATAACAAAAAGACAGGAGGTAGTATGAACCACATTTTACACAATAAATTGGAAGCTCTAAAGGAGCTTTGTCGACGGTATAAGGTAAAAAGCCTTTATGCTTTCGGCTCGGTAAATACACCCCGGTTTACCGAAAAGAGTGACATCGATCTACTGATAGAGTTCGAGCCGGATATTTCTTTTGAAGAATATACCGATAATTATTTTCTTCTGCATAATAAACTAACGGAACTATTTCGAAGGAAAATCGACCTTGTCACCCGTCGTTCACTCTCAAACCCATTCTTTATTGCCGATGTAGAACAGACTAAACAACTTCTTTATGGCACGTAGTATTCAGAAGTATCTATATGATATACAACAATCGATCTTATCGATTGAAGAGTATCTGGGTGAGAAAAGGGATTTCTTTGCCTATGAACAAAACAAATTGTTACGCAGAGCTGTAGAACGGGAACTGGAAATTATCGGTGAAGCAGCAAAACACATATTAGATATGGAACCCGATATCCAGATAGATGATGCCAGAAAGATTGTTGACTTACGTAACTTTGTAATTCACGGCTATGATAAAGTCGATAACGTCATCATCTGGGGAGTAGTTAACAAGAGCCTACCGAAACTGAAAGAACAGGTTGAAGACTTATTAGGAGGCTTTACTATATTATAAAGGCACACAGAATAATCTCTGCGTGCCTTTCTTTTTCTTCTTAAACTATCAACTTTATCAATAAGGACGGAACCCGATGATCTCGCGCACTTCGGCCAGCGTCTTGGCTGCGCTTGCGCTTGCTTTTTCTGCTCCCATGCGGGCTACCTTTTCCATATATTCTTCGTTGGAACGGATATCGAGGATACGTTCACGGATCGGGGCACAGAAGTTGTTGATATCTTCGGCCAACTGCTTCTTCAGGTCGCCATAGCGGATCTCGCAGTTGTTGTATTTCTCGTTGAAGTAATCGTAAGTATCTTTTGTCGATACGATATCCATCATGGCAAAGAGGTTGGCGATCGGTTCGGGCTTCACGCTGTTCGGCTCTGTTGGGCCGGCATCGGTTACTGCCTTCATTACCTTTTTCTTGATCGCCTTTTCGTCATCGATCAGGTAGATCGCGTTTCCTTCGCTCTTACCCATCTTACCGGAACCGTCCAGACCGGGCACTTTCACGGCCTTCTCTGTCAGGTGGAAAGAAGCGGGTTCGGGGAAAAACTCAACCTCATAAGTAGAGTTGAAGCGGCGGGCAAAACGACGCGCCATCTCCATATTCTGCTCCTGGTCTTTTCCAACCGGCACTTTTACAGCCTTATGGATAATGATGTCGGCTGCCATCAAAGTAGGATAAGTCAGCAAGCCGGCATTTACACTATGACGGTTTCCTTCGTTAAAGATCTCTTTTTCCACATCGCCTTCGGCCGTATTTACACGGTCGATATGGAGCATCTGACGTGCCTTATCCTTGAAGGAAGTCGTGCGCATCAGCTCACCGATACCGGCATTCATATTGAGGTAGAGATACAACTCCGCCACTTCACGCACGTCACTCTGTATATAGATCGTTGCCTTTTCCGGATCGATACCGCAGGCCAGATATTCAGCCAGGATTGTTTTCGCACTGTTACGGATGTTTTCCGGGCGCGGATGCGTAGTCAGGGAGTGCCAGTCTGCAATAAAGAAAAAGCAATTATACTCATTCTGCATTTGCAGAAAACTCTTTACTGCTCCGAAGTAATTCCCCAGATGCAAATTACCTGTTGGCCTGATGCCACTTACTACTGTTTCCATTTCTAAATTCTTTATTTATTTCAAACGGCCACAAAGATAGTAAATTTAGAGCACAAAATCCTATCGGAAGAAGGGGTAAATATTCCTGAGTGCCTGACCCGGCTCCGATTATAGCCCGGGAGAAGTTCAGCTCCCCGGCAGCAGATCTTCCCCACCCCTGCAGGGAATAACGGGCGGTCAGGCAGATAATCTTTGTCCGACCCGGGTCGAACAGCTGTTCGACGGAGGTGAGACAGCTGTCTGACGAGTGTCGAACAGCTGTCCCACACTTGTCGGACAATGATTATGTAGGGAACCTATCCACTTTACCCCGGCAGCCGGCGGAAATCAGTTGGCTACCGGTTGCAGTTTGTACGCCAGTCCGGCCACGGTAGCCAGGGAGGCCTCGTAGTATTCCTTCCCGCCAGACATCACCGGGAAAGAGGTAGCGACTTCTTTTTCTCCTTGCTTCACGACAAAAGGGACGGAAGTTCTCACCCGGCAGTCCTGTCCGGCAAGGGAACGGATCGTTGCTTCCGACAGTTTCCCATCCTTCCAGGCCATCGCGATCTCGAAGTTGCCGCGTGCCTTCAGGCCGGAAACGCGGCCTTCGCCCCACACATCCGGCAAGGCGGGCAAGAGCTGGATAAATCCGGCATGGCTCTGCAAAAGCATTTCGGCCACTCCGGCGGTATATCCGAAGTTACCGTCGATCTGGAAAGGCGGATGGGCATCGAGCATGTTCTTGAACAGTCCACCGCCCTTGCGCCCGTTGCCGAAGCCGACGGGATTAAAGAGGTTGGAGACGATTTTATAAGCACGGTTACCGTCGAGCAGGCGAGCCCAACTGTTTATTTTCCAGCCCATCGACCAGCCGGTGGCCTCATCTCCACGGAGATTCAGGGTTTGTTTGACGGCTTCAAACAGGTCGGGGGTAAGATCAGCTGTGATCTGGTTGCCGGGATAAAGGCCATACAGATGGGAGAAATGGCGGTGTTGCGGTTCAGCTTCCTTGAAATCGTACATCCATTCCTGCAACTGTCCGCGTGCGCCGATCCGGTAAGGCAGGAGGCGGGGAAGTTTCTCTTTCAGTTCGGCACGAAGCGGTTCGTCGAGGTCGAGCATTTCAGCCACTTCGAGCGTACGGGTGAAGGTTTCGCGGACGATAGCCATATCCATTGTCGGGCCCATCGTCATGGCACCTTGCTTGCCGTTATCCATGATGAAACGGTTTTCGGGAGAGACACCGACAGGAGTCACCAGATGGCCGTCGCCATCTTCTATCAACCAGTCGGAGAAGAACTCGGCGGCCCCCTTCATCAACGGGTAAGCCATGTTCTTCAGGAAGTCTTTATCTTGCGTAAAGAGGTAATGTTCCCACAGGTGGCTGCACAGCCAACCCTGTACCATCGGCCAGAAAGAGGCGGTCGGTACATTGTCGTTCGGCACAGACTCCCGCCAGATAGAGGTATTATGATGTCCTACCCACCCGCGGCGGTTATACATATTGCGGGCCGTTTCGGCACCCGAGACAGCCAGTTCGTCGATCAGCCGGAAAAGTGGCTCGTGGCATTCGGAGAGGTTGGTGAGCTCGGCCGGCCAGTAATTCATTTCGGCATTGATGTTCATCGTGTAACCGCTATTCCAGGCAGGCACGATGTCTTTGTTCCAGAGTCCCTGCAGGTTCAACGGCTGTCCGCCGGGACGTGAGCCGCTGATCATCAGGTAACGGCCGAACTGGAACAATAAGGCGGCAAGGTCAGGATCGGCCACAGTTTCAAATTGTGTGATACGCTGATCGGTAGGCAACGCTTTTTGTTCGGGCAAAGATGCCAGATGCAAGTCTACCCGGTCGAAGAGCGACTGATAGTCGGCCACATGGCGTTGCTTCAACTGCTTATAATCATAGGCGAGCGCTTTATCTAAAACACCTGCGGCTTTGGCGGACGGATCCACTCCTTCGCGGCTAGGGCTTTTATCGAAACCGTTGAAGCTGGTAGCGAGGCTCAGGACAAAATAGACCTCACCGGTATTATACACATGTACGCCGGTATCGGTTATTTCATAGTCGCCCCCCTTTGGAAAGACAGGCTTCAGCTGGGCTTCAAAGAACATACCCTTCCCTCCGATCTCGTCACCGTAGAGAACCCGCTTATCGAATTTGCGGTTCCCTTTCCCGTCGTACAGTTCAGGGTGTTTGTATTGGTCGCCCCAGGCTTCCATCTGTTCGAAGGTACGGCGTTCGACATATCCCGGAGCTTGTCCGTGCAGCACCAGGCGGTCAGCGCCTTTCGTTTGTCGGGCGGTGGGATGGGGCGAAGTAAAGTTCAGGGAAAAATCGAGCCCGTCGGGAGCATTGCTTTTCAGGTGGACGATGATTACGTCATCGGGATGGGAAGCGAAGACTTCGCGTTCATACCGGATACCGTTCTGCTCGTACACCGTGCGGGTGACAGCCTCCGAGATATTCAGTTCACGTTTATAGCCGGAAACTTCACCGGGTTTATTGTTTTCAATGAACAGGTCGGCAAAGGGCTGGTAATACTGGTGCAAACGGCCCAGCCAGTGTTTGCAGACCAGGTCGGAAGCTTCATCGTATTTCCGGGCTTTCATCAGTCCGACTACTTTATCGAACATCCCGGGAGTGATCTTTATATCTTTGAATACTGTAGAAGGTTCTCCGCTATAAAGCGTGTTTTCGTTCAGTTGCAGCTGCTCCTTGTCTACACCGCCGAACACCATGGCACCGGCGCGACCGTTACCGACAGGAAGGGCTTCGTTCCAGTTTTCAGCAGGTTCGTTATACCATAGAACAAGCGGGTCCTCCTTCTGTGTCTTCGCACACGCAAGACAACAAAAAAATAGGAGAAGAGAAGATAGTAAGCGTATATTCATGATGATTAGGTATTAAATACGGATACAAAGTAAAGGAAAAGTTTCGAGAATAGCACACGGATGACGCGTATTCCGCGTCATCCGTGTGCTATTCAATGTATTATCAAAGCAGGTCTAATTCGGCAATGGCTACGACCTTGCCGTTGGCTGCTATTTCGGTTGCCTCGATACGGACGTAACGGGCGGATACCGGTTTCTTGAAATAATGGTAGCGCTTGGTCGGGTCGTTGATAAGGTTTCCGAACTCAAAGGACTCTACTTCTTTCCAGTTCTTGCCGTCGTCGCTGACCTTCAGGATGCCTTTCGCCATCATTCCTTCCGAGTTGCGGGTCTGCGGGGTGTAGGCAAAGCCATTTAACGTTTCCTTCGTACCGAGGTCGATCGTTATGAATTGCGGCAGGCTGCCTTCTTCCGAACGCCAGAAAGTGGCGGGTTTGGCATCGAATGCGGCTGTAGCGGGGTTGCGTTTGGTTTCGCTGCTTGCTTCCACCAACTTCCAGTTTTGCTTGGTCAGTCCCAGGCGTTCGCTATGCATGGCCCCTTTCTCTCCTTTCAGGACGGCGATGGCTTTCAGTTCGCCACGTTCCATCTTAAAGGGTTCCTTATACTGGGTAGAGCTTTCGGTCGGTTCTTTTCCGTCGGTCGTATAATAGATCTTATAGCCTACGTTCAGATTTCCGGCAGCATTCTGTCCGTGAGGATTCCAACCGAAGTCCTGCAATTTAGGCTCGATCGTAACCAATCCGTTCACATCCTTCCTGAAACTCAACTGGGGCGGACGGGATTTGTAATAATGCGCGGAGATATGGCTGATAGCAGGTGTAAGACGCGATTCGAGCAGGCGTACCCGCAACTTATCCGTCGTTACTTCCGGGAAGCGAAGGATACGTTTGTAACCGATATTGGTCGAAACGACTATTTCTTTCCAGGCGCCGTTTATCCAGGCGTCTACGGCATGTTTCTCCACCCGTTCGCCGTTCGTTGCAACAGCTTCCTGGAGCATGATACGGTTGATCGTCACCGGAGAAGGCGTAGTCACGATAAATTCTTTATGCCCTTCATCCATCATCAGCCAGGTATCGGGTTTGCCGTCCAGTACTTGCTGCGGGCCTTTCGCTCCCTGTAACAGATCTGTTCCGTATGTTTCCTTTATCCGTTTACCGGCTTCTTTCAACGATGCTACATCTGCAGGTGAGAACCGTCCTTCGCGGTTGGGCGGGATATTCAGCAGGAAGGTCGAGTTGCCGCCTACCGCACGTTCGTAGATATCGAATACATCGTCGGCACTTCTAACCTTCTGATGCGTGTCGTCGCGGTAGAACCAGCCCTCACGGATGGAGGTGTTGGTTTCTGCCTGTTGATAGTGGAGGTATTTTGCTTTATACAGTTCGTCACGACCGCCCAGCACAGGGTCTGTCATGTCCGCAAACTGTGTCATCGTATCGGGATCGGCCTGGTAAGGAATCACATTCCATTCGGTCGGCCTCGTTCCCCCGGCTTCATTACCGCACCAGCGTACATCTTCGCGTCCGAAGATAACGGCATTCGGGGCTAACGTACGGATCAGTTTCTTCCAAGCCAGATAGTTATAGGTCTGTCCGCCTTTCCGTTTCGGGTGTGCGCCGTCGAACCAGACTTCGTGGATCGGCCCGTATTCGGTCAGCAATTCAAACAGCTGATTCAGAAAGTATTCGTTATAATCGTCCACCACAAACTCAAACTTCGTCTGGTTGGCAAACGGCCTGCCGGGTACTTCGCGCGGGATCGTCCGTTTGGTGTATTTACTTAGATTACCGTACAGGCCATCCGGACTTTCTATCTGGAACAGATCGGCCGGCGACAAGTAAACGCCCAGCTTCAACCCGTATTTCTGACAGGATGCCGACAATTCTTTCAGGATATCTCCTTTCCCACCTTCAAAGCCGGAAGACATGATGCCGTGCTTCGTATACCGGCTCTGCCACAGAACAAACCCGTCATGATGCTTCACGGTAATGATAACCATTTTCATACCGGCAGCTTTCATGGCTTCGCACCACTGGTCGGTATCGAGTTCCTTCAGATCGAACACCTTCGGGTCTTCCATCCCGTTCCCCCACTCCATCCGTGTAAACGAGTTGGGACCGAAATGGATAAAGGCAATGTATTCATTTTGTAAAGCACTCAACTGGTTCGGAGTGGGAATGACATGCGCGGCTTTCTCAATAATGACCTCGTGGCTGTCGCCGGGCTCGATTTTAATGGTGTTTTGGAAAGAGATACTATTGTCCTGCGCACAAAGGGCAGCAGAGAAAAGCAGACTTCCAAACAAATAAACAATACTATTCCTCATGATTAGCAGATTGATTTGAAGTTAATAAATGAGATACCAAAAATACGCCTTTGTCTGCTGTGTACGAAATATATCCGGTAAAAATTACGCAAACGTTTGCGTAGCACCCTGCGAACAGACAAAAAATATCCCGGATGATCGCGCTGCCATCCGGGATATATAGTAGTTATACGTTACGTTTTATTCCATCCAGCTCAACTGCTTCCAGACTTCAGGCCCGTCGTTCTTCTGCGGAGCACCCGGAGTGCTACGGCCATCCTTTACGTATTTGACCATCAGTTCTTTCAGTTCTTTTACAATCTCGGGATGTTCGGCATATACATTCTTTGTTTCTGCAGGATCATCCTTCATATTATACAGCTGAACCGACGGCAGCGTTTCGATCACCTCATTGTCTTTACCCGGTCTGGGGAAACTCCATCCACCCGAACTTGGCGATAACAACAGCTTCCACTCTCCCCGACGGATCGTGAAGTCACCGTTTATAGAATGATGGACAGTTGCTTCACGAATTGCGTTGCTCTCCTTCTCACTCAGTAACAAAGGCAGAATATTATAACTATCCTCTCCTTCAGAGTCTTTCAATTGATAATCGGCAACAGCAGCAAAAGTGGCAAAGAAGTCGGTCAGGCACACTGTCTGATCCACCACATGAGGCTTTATCTTAGCCGGCCATCTCACGACACAAGGAATACGATGTCCTCCGTCGAACAGGTCAGCCTTATGCCCGCGATAAATATAACTGGGATAATGGCCTTTTGCCTGAAGATCATCGAACTTGGCTTCAGGGCTGCAACCGTTATCCGTACTGAATACGATGATCGTGTTGTCTTCCACCCCGGCTTCCTTTAAGGCATTCATCACCTTACCTACCATATCGTCCACCATCAGGACGAAATCGCCGTAAGGGTTCAATCCCGATTTACCCTGATATTCCTTGATCGGAAGGATCGGGGTATGGGGAGCCGGCAACGGAAGATATAAATAGAAAGGCTTATCACCCTTCGACTTCTCATGAATATAATCCACCGCCTTATCGATCAGATGGGGAAGCGTCTGCTCATGGTCGAAGTCTGCCCCCGTCGGCCCTTTACGCCAGAACCCCATTCCCGTATTGACCGTTTCACGATCTGGCAAAGCGGTTACCTTATCATTTTCCACATACACATAAGGAGCCATATCCAGGGAAGCCGAGATACCATAATAGTAATCGAAGCCACGTGTAGTCGGTCCGTTGCTGATCGGTTGGCTAAAGTCCACACTATCCGGGCCGGCTTCGATATTGTTCCAGTCCCAACCCAGATGCCATTTGCCGATAGCGGCGGTCTGGTATCCACACTCTCCCAGTACATGGGCGATTGTCCGGCGATCCTGCGGAATAAGCGCTTTATCGTACCCGTAGAGTACGCCCGACTTCAGGTCAGACCGCCAGTTATAACGGCCTGTCAGCAAGCTGTACCGCGACGGGGTACTGACGGACGAACTCGAATGGGCATCCGTAAATATCACCCCTTCATTGGCGATCCGGTCGATATTCGTCGTCTTCAGTTTAGAGTTTTCATTCAGGGCCGACACATCCCCATATCCCATATCATCGGCAAAGATGAAAACGATATTGGGTTTCTTAGGATCCTCTGCCTGTCCGGTACAGCCGGAACATAAGACCGATAGCCCTCCAATGGTTAGTAACACATTCTTTCTTTTCATGATATAATAAGTTTATGTTTTATTATTTATACCCCGGATTCTGTTCTCCCAGCTTCGCATTATTTACGAACTCGGTAGATGGCACCGGATACAAGTAATAAGGTTTATTCGTCATCGGATGAGTAATCATCTTATTCTGCGGGAATTTCAACCCCAGATAATCCAACTGAGGCTGCATAACCGACTGCATGACACCCAACCTGTTAAGATCGAAATAACGTTTGCACTCAAACGCCAGTTCAATACGCCTCTCTTTCATGATATACTCCCTGAAAGACTGCTGGCTGGTAACATCCGACCCTTTCAAATCGGCCAGGCCGGCCTGCTTCCTGATCTGATTGACCAAAGAAAACGCTTCTCCTCCGGCAACATATCCTTTCTCATTCAATGCCTCAGCCTTCGCCAGCAAAATCTCGGCATATCGTATTAGAGGATAATTCCAGATACTTTTACCTACCGGATCAGTCGTATTGTAGTATTTGTTTACGTAATACAAGCTACCATCCGGCTGCGATGCATCCACAAAGTTAGCTAAACCATACGTATCTATAATCACACTTTTACGGTTATCATCCGGTCTGTCATTAAATAACTGTACAAATCCGTCGCCCGATGAAGGCCCTCCCCCTTTTCCGTTCAGATTATCATCCGTCGGCAAAATAAGGGCACTACCGCTGGGCGTGGAAGTCGGAGCAAAAAAAGTGCTCAACGAAGAAGTGGTCGATGCAGTAACACCACCATACTGTACTTCCAAAAACGACTGGGAACCATTCTCTGTCGAGCCGTTAAAATTCTTCACATAATCGATCAGTGTACCTTTCCCTATCACCTTATCGGCTGCCGCTATGACTTTGTCCCACTGCTCTATCTCCAGATACACCAGCGCTTTCAACGCATTGACCGAATAAACCGTCGGCCGGCCGTTTTCCGAGCCCGTATCTCCCGAATAAGAAGCAGGTAAAAGACGTTCCGCATCATCCAGGTCTTTCTCGATCTGGTTATATACCTCCTGTATGGAAGCCCTGGGAACCTGCGCATCTTCCAGCAGAACCACCTGATGTTCGAGGATAGGGACACCACCGAACAAACGAACCAGATTGAAGTAGTAATAAGCCCTCATAAACTTGGCTTGCCCTTCAAAATAAGGCCGTTGCTGTTCTGATTTATAATCCGTCACATTCTCCAGATTGTCCAGTACCACATTGGCACGGCCTATTCCCATATAATGTTGCTTCCAAACCGTTGCGGCATAGGAAAAGTCCTGTTCTACGATAAAAAGGTCTGTCTCCAGCTCGTTTCTCCACGTCCAGCCGTCATCACAAGCCAGATCCGTCATACGTTGCATAGTCCCGCTAAACAGAGGTTGCAGAGGTTGGTAGATACCGTTAACGGCAGTCAGCATACCTTGTTCCGTACTTATGAGCTGTTGCAGCTCCGTCGAACCTTTCATCTTCGGTTCCAGAAAATCCGAACATCCCGAAACCAGCAGGATCAAACCCGGAATAAATAGTATAGACATTAGTTTTCTCAACATAGCAGTATATTTTAGAATGATAATTGTAATGAGAACGAATAAAAACGGGTAGAAGGGTACGGAGTGTAATCGATCCCTCCGGACAACAGGCTTGTCGTACTCGATGCTTCAGGATCCAATCCGGTGTATTTGGTAAAAGTAACCAGGTTGGCTCCGCTAACCGACACGGTTGCATCACTGATATTCAATTTTGTCAGGAATGCCTTGGGAAGTGCATACGAGAAAGATACGTTTTTCAATCTCAGGTACTTTCCATCTTCCAGATAATTGGTTGAAACCCGGGTGGCCAGGAAAGTCGTATTTCCTCCCTGCGACGGACGGGGTATAGTATTTGAAGGATTGTTTTCCGTCCAGAAGTCCGCCACCTCCGCCAATTGCTGGTTGAACGGGACAGCCCTTGCATTCAGGTTACGCATGGCATGGTAAATCTTATTTCCTCCTGCAAAATTAAAGAAGATATTCAATGAGAACGGGCCATACCTGAATGTATTCGTGAAACCTCCGAAATAAGTAGGCAGCGGAGAGCCGACAAAGTCTTTATCCCCTGTATCCAGCGATTTACTGTTATTCCTGTCCACAAATTTAGGATCACCGGGAACGGCACCGAACAAGGCAGCTTCTTCCGCTTCATTCTTCTGCCAGATACCATCGAACTGGTACATGTAAAAAGCTCCTACCGGATGTCCTTCTTTGGTCAGGTTCGCGAAATCATTCGGCAACGAAATGTTCTCACCCGGAATTTGCAACGGCTCACCTAGAGCATTCGTTCCGATATCCAGCACTTTGTTCTTGTTAAAACTGATATTGAAGCTTGTTGTCCAGGAGAACTTTTTCGTTTCGATATTGCGGGAATTGATTCCTACTTCCAAACCTCTGTTCTGCACAGACCCCAGATTTACATACGGATTTTCGGTCACGGCCGCAATATAGGGCACCGGTGTCTGAATAAGCAGATCCTTCGACCGTTTGTCGTAATAATCAAGAATTACGGACAATCTGTCTCTCAGGAAAGAAGCATCGAGACCGACGTTGAACTGCTGGGCCGACTCCCATTGCAATTTCGGATTTCCCATATTCACGGAAGAATTTCCTACCACCATACTGTTTCCCCAGATATAAGGGCTGGCACCGGCGCGGGTCACATAAGCAAAATCCCCGATATTCTGGTTTCCGGTCAACCCGTAGCCTACACGCAATTTCAGGTTTGTCAGAAAATCCACATCCCGCAGGAAAGCTTCTTCCGACATTCTCCAGGCACCCGAAATAGAAGGGAAAATACCATACCGCTTATCCGGGCCGAATTTGGATGAACCGTCGCGTCTGACTGTTCCTGTGAATAAATAACGGTCGTTGAAACTATAATTCAAACGAACAAAAGTAGATGCCAGAGCTGATGTGACCGAAGTACCGGTCGCCGTAAAATTAGTCTGGTTCGACAACTGATCCAGTGAATTGTCGATAGTTCCGGTACCGGTCGTACTTGTCTGTTTCACTACATACTGCTGGGCTGAAGCTCCGATCAAAGCGCTTAACGAATGCTTCTTCCACGTTTTACTATATTGCAAAGTGGCTTCCGTTACCCAGTTGATGGTCTCTTTGGAAGTATTTGTCGTACTACCTTCCGTCCGGGTATACCGGCCGTATTTATATACTGGCAGATAGCGGTAGCCATTTACAAACCCCAGGTCTGCACCCGTATTAACAGTAAAGGTCAAATCATCCAATATCTTATAATCCAGCTTGATACTTGCCATCATTCTCGATGAGTTTTCTTTATTTACATCCATCAACTGGTTGATCAGCGGATTACTGTTCTCCCCGAAATAAGGATCGGCGGCCGATGTTACTGCAAAGAAATCTCCAGTTTCATCATAAGCCGGTAAATAAGTGTGACTACTTATCAGACGCTGATAAGCACCGCTTCCCCACGCATCATTACTTAATTTATTCTGACGCTGATGAGCTCCGCTAAGGCTCGATGCGATCTTCAGTCTTTTGCCGATGGAAATGTCATTGTTCGCACGCAGGAAGAACTCGTTCAGGTCACTGTTTTTCATAGTTCCTAATCTTCGTGAGAAAGAACCGGAGATAGCATATTTATTACTTTCGCTTCCTCCCTGCACACTCAGGTTGTAATTCTGCCTTACTCCCGTCCGGGTTCCTAAATCCTGCCAGTCTGTTTGTATCTGCCAGACCGGATCATTGATGTTTTCATAGACTTCCGGATTCCTGTTGGTATTCTTAAACGCTTCGACAAACAAGCGGCGTTGTTGGTCGGTAGTCAGCACCTCATACCGTTTGGCTATATTCTCGAACCCCAGATCCATGCTGAAAGAAATCACCGGCTTACCGGTTTGTCCGCGTTTTGTCGTAATGATCACGACACCATTGGAGGCACGGGCACCATAAATGGCCGAAGCGGAAGCATCTTTCAAAACATCCACCGAAACGACATCTTTCGTGTTCAATGTAGAAAGGTCATTGTTAAAGAGCGGCACTCCATCGACAATAAGCAGAGGGTCATTACTTCCGGTCACAGAACCGGTTCCGCGCACCGAGAACTGGAAACGTCCCGTCAGGTCGCCTCCCGTTTCCTGTATCATCACCCCGCTCATCTTACCTTGCAGGGAACCGGCCACCGAAGGAACGGAACGGCTTTGTATTTCACTTGTATTAATGCTGGAAACGGCTCCCGTCAGGTCTTTTCTCCTTTGCGTACCATAACCGACCACAACGACTTCTTCCAGATTCTGAGTATCTTCCGTTAGTTGTACATTGATCACCTTCTGGTTATTCACCCTGATCTCACGGGAGATATATCCTATATAAGAGATCTGCAGGACAGAATTGGCCTGTACATCCAGTGAATAACGCCCGTCCATATCCGATATACAACCGTTCGTCGTTCCTTTTTCAACGACATTCACACCAATTACAGGATCTCCGTGTTCATCCGTTATCACTCCCGTCACGGTCAGCGATTTTCCTGTATCCTTGGCATTTGCCGAAATAACAATATGATTATTTTTTACAACGAACGAACATCCCGTACCTTTCAACAGGATATTCATGGTTTCTTCCAGGCTCTTTCCATCGATGGCTGTATCGATCTTCCGGTGGAGATTTATTACCGATTCATCATAATCGATCGACATATCCGTTTGTTCCTCTATTTCTGCAAAAGCGCTCTTTATGGTTAGAACGTTTCCGGACAATGTAATTGTCTGCGACCACAGAAAAGTATATTGTGAGAAAAGGAAAAGAAAAAGTATTGCGATCACCCTGAATGAAGTAAAACGCTTCATCCTTTGTATTTTCTGGTTTATTTCCATATCTTTGTGAATTAGATTTTTAAAGTTGAATATTATATTGTTTCCCGCCTGTTCCAGGCGAACGATAAATTGGTATTCTACGATTTCAAATCCGGGAAGTTCCGATTGGCGTCGACTTCCCGGGTTCTTTTTTTCATAAAGTATCCTCCTGCATCTTTAGTTGATGTATATTATGTTATCTTTTATCCTGTAATGCAATCCGTTTATCATTTCCTGCAAGATATCCAGTACATGGTTTAATCCTTCATCCGGCCTGAACTTCATGGTGAAACTACGTCCTGCAAATTTACCTGTCTCATAATTGATCGTAACATCGAAACGACGCTCGATCGTTTTCACAATATGATCGAAAGAGGCTCCCTGGAAAGTCAGGTATCCGTGTTTCCATTGCAATACTTTTGCGGCATTGACAACCTCTTTGGAGACAGTTTCCGACCGGCTGTTATAGATAAACTGTTCATCCGGATACAGAATGACCGGTTCATCCGGTGCCAGATCGGTAACGATCCGCACTTTCCCTTCCTCCAGCGTTGCAGTAGTCAATTCGGAGTCCGGATAAGCTTCCACATTAAAATGAGTACCCAAAGCCTCCACTGCCAGATGGCCGGTCTTTACAATAAAAGGTTTGTCCGGGTCTTTTGCAACCTTAAAACTGGCTTCTCCATTCAGGTAGATCGAGCGTTTACCACCTTCGAAGCTGGCTGAATAAAGCAGCAATGAGCCCGAGTTCAGCCACACTTCCGATCCGTCCGACAAGAAAATCTGTCTTTTCTCACCATTCGGCACAAAACATTCTATCCACTCGGGTTCGATCATCCGGGGCTCATTTTGCATGATAAAATAACTGGCAGCAGCTCCCAACAAAGGCAATAGCAGGATCGCAGCAACACGCATGATTTTCCGGAACAGCGTCCTCTTTTCCATGACCGGTTCTGAAACGGACTGAATACGACAGTGCAATTTCACCAACTCTCTTTTTGTCTTTTCGTCCACTTCCCCGGGTGTTTGTTCCCAGATATCCAGCATAGCCTCTTCCTTGTCCTGCCAGCAGGTATCATCGACAAACCATTTCCGAAAGGTCATCTGTGTTGCTTCCGGAAGGTCATTCCCGAAGAATTTTGTAAGTAAAGTATGTATTGTTTTATTCGCCATTCTATCCCGTGTTTATATTAAAGACGGGGAAGGCGGAAAGCACACACGGCTCAAAATAGATTTTTTCTCAAAAAAGTAACAGGACAGCTCCACGCAACACTCCCCGAAGATCGGCCAGGGCTTGTGTTATATGGTTTTCAACCGTACGTTTATTTATTTCCAGCCGTTGGGATATTTCTTCATTGGACAATCCTTCTTTCCGGCTCATCTTAAAAATACGGCGGCGTTGCTCCGGCATTTGCTCGATGGCAATATCGATCAGGAGAGATAATTCTTTTGCGTACAGATCTTCTTCTATCAGATCGGTGTATTCATTGGAAGAAGATTGTTGTTTTTGTTCGTAAGACTCTTTCACAAGGCTATGTTCATAATAATCGTAAATCATATTCCGGGCCATCCGGTACAAGTAAGCTTTCAACGAGTTCACCTTCGAAATGCTTTCTCGGTTTATCCAAACCTTAAAGAAGATATCCTGCGCCATATCGCACGCTTCCTCTTCATCCTTAATAAACCCCAGCAGAAAATTTTTCACTCGTGGATGATACAGCATAAACAAGGCATCGAAAGACTTATGATCTCCCTGCCCCAGTTTTTCTATATATTCAGATTCACGATCTCCACCCATAGCGACACAAATATAGACAATAAATTATTATACAACCCCGCAATTATTTTACAGATAGTCTAAATATTGGTATTCTTATTCCTATCTTTAGCAAGTAATAGTTATTTCTACAAACCTAATACTAAAAACGATGGATCAATACATAAAAACAATAATCAGTGTAGGCGGCAGTGCAATCATGCTGGTAATGATCGTCTGTGTTATATGGTACGTTATAAAAGATACCTGGAAAGATATAAATGACAAACGAAGGGACTGAAATATCCTAAGATCGATGCCTCAAAAAAGAAATAGCCCTTTTCCTCTTTTTGCTAAAAACAGTTGATAGTAATAACCAGAGCGATACGCCCCAGGCAGTCCCAAGAATGCCTAGAAATAACACCGGGTTTGCTTCTATCTGATAGAGAGAATATCCTCCGATACCAAAAATAAAAGTAATAAACAATGCTGCAAAAATTGTGGTCAATAGTGTTCTCATAGCTGCAAATATAGAAATATTCACGAAATATCCAGCTTGCCACCACAATATTTACAAAATTTGGCCTCTTCTTCATGCCCCGTTCTAAGGCAATGCGGACATCTCAGCAGGCTGCGTTTCCTGTGTTCTTTCATCATTGTAGCCGAAACAATACCCGTTGGAACCGCAATGATCGTATACCCGATCAGCATCACACAAGCCGAAATAAAACGTCCGACAGGAGTAACAGGGGTAATATCTCCATAGCCAACCGTTGTCATCGTAACAATCGCCCAATAGATACAATTAGGGATGTTATTGAACTGGGTATTCGGCTGTGTCCCCTCGACCATGAACATGATCGTTCCGATAGAAGTAACCAGGATCAGGACAAAAAAGAAGAATACGAATATCTTCCGGCTGCTCAACCGCAGGGATACCAGCAATAAATTTCCTTCTTCCAGAAAATTAAATAATTTGAATACCCGAAAAACCCGGATCAGGCGGAAAGTCCTTATTATTAACAGGTAACGTGCTCCGGTAAAGAAGAATCCCAGATACAGAGGCAAGGTCGCCAGTAAATCGACAATACCGAAAAAACTGAATATATACTTTTTAGGCTCAGGACTGCAATAAATACGAACCAGATACTCAAAAGTAAAAAACGCTGTAAAAACATATTCCAGTATCTGAAGTGCCAGCCTGAAATGATCGGAAAAGGTTACGACGCTCTCCATTATCACCACCAATACGCTCGCAATAATAAATCCGATCAGAAAAACATCAAACAACTTCCCCTTAGGCGTATCAGATTCAAATATGATGATATACAGCTTCTCCTTCAACTCCTTATTATGAAGAAAAGCATTGATCCTGTTCCTAATCCTACCCAAAAATCCGGATTTCGTTCCTTCCTGTTCCATATATCTAAATTTCTTATTTGGAGATTTTTATACGAACTCCTATCTTTGTAACAATTCAATATTCAATTAGACAAAAATACCATGAAAAAATCAATTCTTTTTACCATTTGTTCTTTTTTTGTGCTTACCGCTACCGCACAAAACATTATTAAAGTGAGTCCTGAAAAGGGGGATATGACTACCAAACTTCAGGCGGCCGTAGAGAAAGCGCGAAGTTATAACGGGAAAGCCGTTGTTATCGAATTGCAGAATGCAGACTATAACATTCATCGGGAAAGTTCGTCACAGATACTTTACCACATTTCAAACACTGCTTCAGAAAAGGAAAACCCGGATCAGACCAAGCATATCGGATTATGGTTGAAAGGGCTGAAAAACGTAACGATCGACGGAAAAGGCGCCCACCTCGTCACTCATGGCGAAATGACCAGTTTCGTAATCGACCAGTGCGAAAATATTACTTTACGTAACTTCACCGTAACGGCTGCCGATCCGACTGTACCGGAACTGACAGTTACCGAAGTAGGGGAACGCCACATGACCGTACGTATCCATCCCCAATCACGTTACCAGATCAAAGACGGCAAATTCTCCTTTGTCGGCGACAACTGGTCACTGTCCGATGGGATCGCACAAAGCTACGACCCGGAAAAGGATATTACCTGGCGCAGTTGGTCCCCCCTCAACGGACTTCGCAAAGCGATCGAACTCGAACCGAACCTGCTCCGTTTCGTTTACGATAACGCACCACAAGCCCGGCCGGGACTGACTTTCCAGATGCGCGACGGCATCCGCGACCAGGCCTGCGGACTGATCCAGTTCAGTAAAAACGTAACATTGGAAAATTTACACCTGGATTTCCTGGGTAACTTCGGCATCGTCGGCCAAATGTCCGAAAACATCACTTACCGCAATATGGCTTTCGAACCCGAAGCCGGTAGCGGACGTACCTGCGCCGGATTTGCCGATTTCGTGCAAATGTCCGGTTGTAAAGGAAAAATCACCATCGAAAACTCCCGTTTCTCCGGGGCACATGACGATCCGATTAACATACACGGTACCCACCTGGCCGTGACGGAGTTTCTTGCACCCAACCAGATTGTAGTGAAATATATGCACCATCAAACTTACGGCTTCCAGTCGTTCCTGCCGGGTAATACGATCGAATTCATCGACCCGCATACCCTGTTATCCCTCTCTTCAGCAAAAGTAAAAAAGGCAGAGATGAAAAACGAACGCGAAATCACGATCACTCTCGATAAACCGGTAACATCCAAGGTAAAAGAAACAGAGGGGCTTGTTATCGAAAATGTCACGTACACTCCCGAAGTCGAAATCCGCGGAAACTACTTCTCCCGTATTCCTACCCGCGGGATTCTGGTATCCACCCGCCGCAAGGTTATCATAGAAGACAACACTTTCTTCCGTATGCAAATGAGCGGTATCCTGATCGCAGACGATGCCCGAAGCTGGTTCGAGTCGGGCATGGCACGTGATGTGACTATCCGTAACAACGACTTTATCGAATGTGGAGGCCCGGTGATCTTCATCGCTCCCGAAAACGACCGGAATGAAGGCTACGTCCACCGCAATATCACAATCGCCAATAATCGTTTCCGGTTAACAGGGACAGACGCTATCTCCGCCAAATCGGTCGACGGCCTGCAGATCACGAATAACTTGTTCCTTACCCCCGAAGTTATGAAAATCGAAGATTTGATAAAAACGAGGGAATGTAAGG
The DNA here is from genome assembly GCF_000969845.1 of Parabacteroides sp. HGS0025. Classification (NCBI taxonomy): domain Bacteria; kingdom Pseudomonadati; phylum Bacteroidota; class Bacteroidia; order Bacteroidales; family Tannerellaceae; genus Parabacteroides; species Parabacteroides sp. HGS0025. Next base: position 244,364 of record NZ_KQ033902.1, on the reverse strand, counting down.
ATGTCACGGTGAACGGGAACATCATCGAAAAGAGGAGATAGAGTTCTTATTATCAGCGGGAAAGAGACTAATCGTTGCTGAAAAAAACGGCATTTTCAGACTATGTTTTTTATAAAATAAAATAACATATTCACACACAAACCTTGTTTTTCATAAATTATATTCTTTACATTTGTTTATTTTAGAAAAAATAGAATTATATTTGAGCGTGATAATTCTCAGTAACTAGTATAAGTGTTAACCAAGAAAATTAAATGATTATGCAAGGAAAGAAAACGATTAGTTCTTTCAGACGCTGCAGAGTAGGGATACTTTCTGCATTAATGTCACTTTGTATGACAGCTGTCTTCGCTCAATCGGGCACTGTTAAAGGAAAAGTTTTAGATGAACTAGGCGAACCTATCATCGGAACAAACGTAGTAGAAAAAGGTTCGACCAATGGTACTGTCACAGACGTAGACGGTAACTACACACTCACATTGAACGACCTCTCGAAAGCCGTTCTTCAATTCTCATTCATCGGTTATAACACGACGGAAGAAGCGGTAAAAGGCCGGAAGACAATCGATGTCAAACTGGCTCCCTCTGTTGTTAACCTGGGTGAAGTCGTAGCTATCGGCTATGGAACACAGACACGTAAAGAAATTACCGGTTCCGTTGCCAATGTTTCGGAAGAGAACTTCAACAAAGGAGTAACAAGAGACGCCTCCGACCTGTTGCAAGGGAAAGTGGCCGGCCTGACGATCACGTCCGGTTCCGGCGACGTGACCAAAAGCTCGACTATCCGGCTGCGCGGAACATCCACCCTGCAAAACGACCAGGGGCCGCTGATCGTTATCGACGGTATTCCCGGAGGCGATATGACTACGGTAGCGCCTTCCGATATCGAATCGATATCGGTGCTGAAGGATGCTTCTTCAGCCGCCATCTACGGGTCGCGTGCAGCCGGTGGTGTTATCCTGATCACCACCAAAAGAGGTTCAGGCTCGAAAACACAGATTTCCTACGACGGATACGTCGCTATGGATCACCTCGCCAACAAGCCCGACCTGATGAACGCCGACGAATGGAGAGCTTACGCCAAAGAATCCGGGCAGGATCCCAGCGTATACGACCAGTATGGAGCCGACACCGACTGGTTCGACGCCATGACCCGGACAGGTATTTCACAAAACCATGCCATCTCCCTTTCCGGAGGAGGTTCGAAAAGTAATTACCGCGCCTCATTCACCTACCTGGATCGCAACGGTATCATGCGCGACAACGACATGAACCGCTATAGCTTCCGCTTCCAGTTCCAGCAACGGGCCATCAACGACCGCCTGCGTATCGGCCTGCTCGGGTCAGCTACACTGACGGATGCGCGCATCCCCTATGGCGACAATTTCGTATTAGCCTATAGTATGCTTCCCGTGTACCCGGTTTACAATGCCGACGGTTCTTATTTCACCAAAGTCAACACGGAATATGACCAGGGAAACCCGGTGCAAAACCAGGATCTGAATAGAAAAGACATGAATAATATCTATTTCTACGGCGCAGGAGATATACAATTTACCGTGATCGACGGGCTGAACGTAAAAGCGAATTTATACAAAAGCCGCTATTCCAGTGAGTTCAGCCAATACGACAACTCCGAAACCAAACAGGGACAAAGCAATAACGGATACGCCCAGAAACGGAACCGCACCTGGAACCGCAACCTGATGGAATGGACAGCCGACTACGAAAAAGTATTCGGAACAGCCGAAGAGCACAAGATACAAGGCATGATCGGTTACTCCTGGGAAGATAACAATTATTCGTCATTCACTTCACAGAACCGTAACTTCCTGACCAACGACCTGGGATCGAACAACCTTCAATCGGGTACCGGCCTGAAGACCGGCGACGTATCTTCCGATAAGAATTCCTATAAACTGATCTCCATGTTCGCACGTGCCCATTACAGCTATGACGAACGTTATATGATTACGGCTACTGTACGCCGCGACGGTTCTTCCAAATTCGGTGCCAACCATAAATGGGGTACGTTCCCATCCGCATCCGCAGCCTGGGGTATCTCGCAGGAATCGTTTATGAAGGATGTCAAATGGGTAAATGATTTGAAATTCCGCGTCGGATATGGTGTCACCGGTAACCAGGACGGCCTGCAACCTTATAAGAGTCTTGAGTTATACGGATCAGAGGGTATCTATTATAATGACGGCAGCTGGCAGACAGCATACAAGATCAACCAGAATGCCAACCCCGACCTGAAATGGGAATCGACCGCCATGCTGAACGTCGGCCTCGACTTCACCTTGTTCAACAGCCGCCTGAACGGTTCCATCGAATGGTATAACAAGAAAACATCCGACATGCTTTACAATTACGAGGTTCCGACTCCCCCGTTTGTGTACAACAAAATGCAGGCCAACGTAGGCGATATGACCAACAAGGGTATCGAAATCATGCTGAACATGGATATCCTGCGTAAGAAAGACTTCTCCTGGAACATGTCATTGAACCTGGCCCACAACAAGAACGAGATCACCAAACTGTCGAGCGACGTATATACGACCAGCCGTCTTTACACGGGCGATCCCTGGCTGCGCGGCGGTTCAGGCGTTACCTCACACGTCATTGAAGAAGGCCGTCCGGTAGGACAATTCTATATGCTGATCTGCGAAGGGATCGACGAAAACGGCAAATACATCATCAAAGACAAAAACAAGGACGGACAGATCACCGACGACGACCGCGATTATTGCGGCGACGCACAACCGGATCTGACCTTCGGATGGAACAACTCATTCAGTTGGAAAAGCTGGGATCTGAGCTTCTTCTTCCGCGGTTCCATCGGCCAGAAAGTATTCAACAACCCGCGTGCTGCCTATGGCAACAATACTTTCCTGATCGGAACCAATGCTTTGAACGATCCGCTGGTTCATCAGCTCACAGAGTCTTCCCGTATCTGTTCCTACTACATCGAGAATGCTTCCTTCATGCGCCTCGACAACATGTCACTGGGTTATACGTTCAACACGAAGAAAATCGACTGGCTGGATAAAGCCCGTGTCTACGTGGCCGGACAGAACCTGTTCGTAATCACCGGTTATAAGGGTGTCGACCCGGAAGTAGAAATCTTCCGCGGAGAAATAACAGATGCGGATGCCGGCCTTTCCCCGGGTATCGAACACCGCCAGTTCTTCCCCAAATCAAGAACTTTCACTTTAGGCGTTAACTTAACATTCTAACTTACTAATTAAGCACATTCTTATGAAAAAGAAATCATTGATAATATCACTTGCCGGAGCAACTCTTCTCCTTTGCTCTATGCCCTCGTGTATGGATCTGGGCGAAACAGTGTATGACAAAGTGCAGGCCGACCATTTCGGCAAGAACGAAGCGGAAATAGCATCCATAGTCGGGCCGGTTTACAGGAGTCTGAACCAATATGTTCCTTACAACTTCATGGCATTGTCCGAATGCAGCGGCGATATGGCGATTGTCCCAACCCGCAAAGGGGGCGACTGGTACGACGGCGGACAATACCGCGAATTACACATGCACTCGTGGACAGCCAACACCAACCAGATAAAGAATTGCTGGAGTATGGCTACCAAGTCCATTTCTACCTGCAACCTGGTCTACAGCATCGTTGAAAGCAACACTTTCATCAGCGACGAACTGAAACAAAGAACATTGGCCGAGATTAGGGGCGTACGCGCCATCTGGTTCTACATTATGATGGATAACTGGGGGAATATTCCTCTTATCACCGACTTTAAAGACACCAGTCTCCCCACCGTGACACCGCGCAAGGAGGTCTACAATTTCATACTGAAAGAACTTACCGAGATTAAAGATGTCTTACGGGAGGATGTCAGTACGGCTTCTTACGGAAAATTCACCAAAGGAGCCGCCTATGCACTATTGGCTAAAATGTATCTGAATGCCGAAGCATGGGGGGTCGACGTTCCACGCTGGCAGGAAGCAGCAGATGCCTGCGATGTAGTGATGAAGCTCGGCTATACCCTCGAATCGGACTGGAAAGCCAATTTCGCAAGCAACAACGAGTCGTCTATGGAAACCATTTTCCCGATTTGTTTCAGTGCAAACGACCAGGATCTGAATGGGACTGATTATCGTAACCGTCTATTTGCCTGGACGCTGCATTACAAAGACAATCTGGTTCTCGGATTGAAAGTGACAGGTGATAACGGAGTTTGCGGACAGCCGGATTATATAAAACTGTTCGACGATGCCGACATCCGTAAAAACGGCTCTTTCCTGCTGGGTGAAATGATCGACCCGTCTACCGGGAAAGTGATCATCACGGCTCACGACCGTCCGTTGATCCACACGGCAGATGTAACGATCATCCCGGGAACCGAACGCGACGGTACCGCCTGGGGCGACGTAAACCAGGAAGACGGCGGCCGTGCCATCAAATGGCCTTTCGACAAATCGACGGTGGACGGTATAGAGAACGATTTTGCATTATTCCGCCTGGCCGATATCTACCTGATGAAAGCCGAATGTCTGGTACGGATGGATAAGGACAACGGAGAAGCGACCCGCCTGGTCAATGAGATCCGCCAAAGAGGATTTGAGAATTCGGAACATAATTATGCGTCAGTTACACTCGATGAAATTGCCCTGGAACGTAAGCTTGAACTTGCCTGGGAATGCTACTCCCGTCAGGATTGCATCCGCTTCGGCACTTTCCAGAATGCCCGTTTCCTCAAACCGGAGACGAAAGGGGAAGATTACAGAAACCTGTTCCCTATCCCGCAGGATGCCTGGCAAACGAATCAAAATCTGAAACAGAATCCGGGTTATCCGGCATTCTGATAAAACAAAGACAACGCGGAACGTCTGAGAATCCAGACGTTCCGCGCTTCTAACAAATCAGATGGTTTATTTTCGTAAAAACGCGTGAGCGACTATCTGACAGGCCGGTCTGAACCGACTTTAAAATTGCACGCATGATATACAAGGTGCTAAATATACCTCCTGCCGTTATGTTAGGTATTTGATACACAAAGACTGTGCATTTGCAAGGCATAACCATAGCTGCATCTCAAATATTTACTAATTTTGCCATCAATTGTAAATCATAAAACGAAACGTCATGAGTAAAGCCCCATTTATGCTGATTATATGTATGTTTATTGTACAATCAGCTTTTGCACAATCATATTCCCAATACTTTAGCTTGGAGAACCAGGATACCGTCAACTTCACCTTTACAGTAAGAAAGCCTGATATTAAAGCAATAGACTGTTATCCTCAACGGATTACCCAAATATCGAAAAAAGGAGACAACTATGAAATATCACTCACAACCATCAACCCTTATCTGGATGGAAGCAAACTGGCAAAAATTGCAGAACCGTAGATGTAAATACTGTTATTCAGACAAGGAAAGGTACTTGCAGCGAATATACAAACGTATTTACGGCTTTGATGCGTTACATGAATATACCGACTCGTTTTGCCGTAGGGTATTTCAATGTCCCCGAATGGAAAGCCGAAAGCACCCATGCCTGGCCTGAATGTTATATAGAAGGTGCTGGTTGGTGTACTGTCGATCCGACTTTCCCTTCGTATATCGGCCCGCATTTTGCTGAAATCAGGATGCGTTACGGAATAGATTACGAAGACTGCGACATCAAAACCCTGAGTTATGATATCGAACCAATTGAGTTTACAAAAAGATAAGCCATTGTGAAAGGTTAATTATACGATTATGAACACATCCATCCGCCCTTCGGGCTTATCCAATCTGTTGAGCAAGGTAGTGTGCCTCTTGCTTATTTTCATCTGTTGGAGTTGTACACAGAGCAGTGAAACTGAAAAATATCAGAAGAAAAGGGATAATATCGTTAATGTCAAAGACAAAATAAAAGAGATCGCGATAGATGATGTTCTGATCGGACGGATGGCTCAAACTAGGCTAATCGACAATTATCTGATTATAGGCGATTACAGATCACCGGACAAGCTCATACATATTTTCGATAAAAACGATTTCCATCACATAACCAGTGTTACTTATCAAGGACAGGGCCCCGGCGAAATAGCCAATATGGGACATATAGCGATCGATGAAGCTCATCGCAAATTTTATGTATCCGATCATGGCAAGCAAAAGATATTCAGCTACGATCTGGACAGTGTTCTAAACAATCCTTATTATGAACCGGCTGTCAAAGCGGATATGAACATAGGATTATTTCCCTGCGAATACAGATATTTCAATGATACGCTATGTATCGGCCGGATCATTCAACCGATAGGGTCTAATAATTTCAAGCCGATCGTCGGAAAATGGAATATGCTGACAGGAGAAATAAAGCTAATGAAATATGAGCATCCCGACATAAAAAAGAAACGCATGACGTCTGATGTTTCTTTCGAGCACGGGATATATGCCGAATGTTATTCAAATTACGACTTAATGACTATTTGCGATCTGGACGGAAATTTAAAATACAATATATACGGCCCCAAATGGGAGAATGAACCGGGCCCAACGCTCCACTACACAATGCAACCTGCTTTTTGCGGCAACAAGATCATCGCCGGCTATTCCGGAGAAGACGGCCGCGGAGAGGGTTCTTATCCAACAAAATTCATAGTCTTTGACCTCGCCGGAAACTATCTCCAGACCTTAGAAACAGGCTATAAGATTGCCGATTTCTGCTACGACAAAGAAAATAACCGCATTATCATGTGCATGAATGACGATATACAGTTCGGTTATTTGGATTTGGATCTGAATTGAATTGCAGAAGTACTTTTCTTCCCTCTCAGTTCAGGAACTCTTGTCTTGCTGAACTGAAATATTACGATATGTTGAAAATCATATAACAAATTAAAACATTTACTTTTAAATCCAACAACGATATCGTACCTTTGTTACGAACAACTGATAACTTAATATTATATGTCTGTAATTGTTTCCCTAACAAGCCATCAAAAAAGACTAGCAACTCTTCATCTTTGTTTGGATAGTCT
>NZ_KQ033902.1:0-234656 GCF_000969845.1 Parabacteroides sp. HGS0025 | reverse complement strand
ATAATATTAAGTTATCAGTTGTTCACCCTCCTACTTTCTACCTGATAATTAGCTTTATATATGTTATTCACGTTACTTCGCAGCATTATTAAATTTTATGATGAATATGGAAATACAAACAGCTGACTCAAAAGGAGCAAAAAAGGTAAGTAGCGCTCTATCTGACTTCATATTTCACTGCCAATATGAAAAAGCATTGAGCAAGAAAACTATAACAGCTTATCAAATTGACCTGGAACAATTAAAAGACTTTCTCTATGAAGTATACTCCATAGAAGTGATGGAATCTGTCTCAAAAGATATGATAAAAGCCTATCTACAAAAGATTTCAGACTTCAAGCCCAAGACCATAAAGCGAAAAATCGCATCATCAAAAGCATTTTTCTCTTTCTATGAATTTGAGAATGACACATTTATCAATCCTTTCCGAAAAATAAAAATACAGATGAAGGAACCTTACATTTTACCGACTGTCATGTGCAGTAACGAAATAAAACTGATATTGGAATATTTATATAAAGAACGAATGAAAGAAGCCAACCATGACAGTTATACATATAAAGCTAAAACCCGAGATATCGCAATAATTGAATTACTATTTGCCACAGGTGTCCGAGTCTCTGAACTATGTCAGCTTCAATGGAATGATATTGATTTGACACAAGGTACAATTAAAGTATACGGGAAAGGAAGTAGAGAACGGATAATACAAATTTGTTCCAAGGGGATAATTACAATTATGAAAGAGTATTATAAACAAACTCAACCCACAACGTCATTTTTCACAAATAGGCTTGGCCATGAAATATCACCCCAATCGGTAAGGCAGCTTGTAAAAAGATGCATTAAAGAACTTAATCTATCAAAACATATCACGCCACACACTTTTCGCCACACTTTTGCCACATTATTATTAGAAGAAGATGTAGATATCAAGTATATTCAAAGCCTATTAGGGCATAGCAGTATTGTTACCACCCAAATTTACACACACGTCAATTCCAATAAACAGAAGAAGATTCTATACAACAAACATCCAAGGAACAAAATAGAAATCAAAATATGATGCATCATGTTAAGGATAAGATTGCCGACTTCTGCTACGACAAAGAAAATAACCGCATTATCATGTGCATGAATGACGATATACAGTTCGGTTATCTGGATTTGGATTGAATTTTAGGAATACTTTGAATATATTTACAACAAACAGAGGTTATTTTTTATAATAGCCTCCTGTTTTACGAGAGCCTCTATATTCTATTAGTCCTTTCTCTTTCAGCGATTTGATATAGCGTTCTGTTGTAGCAATACCTTTATTTATGTGCTTGGATATATCTTTTACTTTAGGTTGTGATTTTTTTTCCAAAAAAGATAGAATGAGAGTTTCAATCTCATTTATTCCCTCATTTATTCCCTCATTTATTCCCTCATTTATTCCCTCATTATAGGATCGTCTAATAATCGAGATGAACTGCAAGCCATCTAAATCATTGACAAATTTTAAATCGGGCTCTTCTTTGAGTGCACGTATAATACCTGAACCTAAGCCACGATAAGGCATTGTCTTTGCACAAAAATTAGCAATAAACGGATTACGAACAACTGCATTCCCAAACTTTATGTTCTCCACAGTCAGTCCATCGGGAAGGCATCCCGGGCTAATAATCTCTATACGATCATCAAAAATTAGTAGCCTCACTGGGGCATTCTTTGTATAATCACGATGCACAAGTGCATTTTGGAGTATTTCTTCTAATGCAATTTCTGAAACTTCGAGCTTACCAATTGAATTAAAACCCTGCCCAGCTTGGATATTACGCAGATTAGCTTTAAAGAAAGACATTCCTCTTTCAAAAAGTTCAGGCAAAGTACCTGAAATATCTTTGCTATCTCTATAATTAATTCCAGCCATATCAATACCCCAAAACGCAACAGCTTTTAGAACAAACGTTGGGCGGTATTGCTGAGGATATTTCCCAAAAAACAACAAGCCCGCCAAAGTCATTTTACCGTCTCTTATTATATTTAGATTTTGTAGCAATTCCAAATAAGGAATTCCAAATGTATCTATTTCACGTCCATATTCTTTTCGCACAAAATCATCCAATACGCTACTATTAATATCTTTATCTGATGTAAAAGGAATAGGTTGCTCGTCGGCGTACATCATACCCGAACATTGAAATAAACGAACTATTTCACTATTCTCCATCACCTTACGCTTGTCCGCCCCTTGCTTTGTCCAAATAACTCCACTCAAATCTTTATATGGTTTATTGTCTCCTTCGTCTATATGGGCAACAAGGATAGATCGATCTTCTATTATTACAGTTTCTGTTTGTATGTAAATTACTGGACGTAATAAGTTTGTGGCAACATTAGCCAACATTGAATTGATTTGTTGTATCTCTTGATAAGACAGTCCTACCACTTCGCCTGTTTTGTCTTTGATCCCAAACAAGATCATACCTCCACGTGCATTAGACATAGCAACCATTTCAGCAGCAATACTGTCCTGATTTGAGAAACGTTCTTTGAATTGTACTGTACTAGTTTCTCCACATCTTACAAGGAGTTGTAATTCTTTACTATTCATATTCTTATCTTGTTTGTGACAGACACACAAATGTAGAACAAAAAATGAGGAATAGAAAATATCAAAACTATAAGATTGCCGATTTCTGCTACGACAAAGAAAATAACCGCATTATCATGTGCATGAATGACGATATACAGTTCGGTTATCTGGATCTAAATAGTTACTACCAGATAAGCCAACCGATATCCTGACAACCCGACCTATTCCGATTTTGTGTTTTGGGCTGATAGTATCTTTGTCATGTTCTCGAGAACAAACAAAGTATTATTCTATTAACTCAAAGTTTAAAGATTATGTCAGTAAAGTATCGTTTAGTAAAGAGAATGAATTTAGGGAAAGACCAGGAGGAAAACCCTGAAAAGTTGTATGCACAGGCTGTTTATTCGGATCTGGTGGGTTTCGAAGAGTTGTTGGGTGAGATCAGTGAAGCCGGTATCCCTTCCAACCAGGTGAAGGGAGTGGCCGACCGTATGAACCATTTGTTTAAAAAGCATCTGGCTGCCGGTAGACGTGTTCAGTTCGGTGAGTTCGGTAACTTCCGTTATGGGGTAGGCTCGACAGGGGCTGTCACTGAAGAGGGGTATCTGTACAACAGAAAGGTATATATAAAAAATTTCGCGGTTAATTTGTTTTTACACAAGAACTTCAATACTTTTGTTGAGAATCACATTTACTCTGTAAACCACTATTTATTATGAATCGCCACAACTCAATCATTTTTATAATAGCTATATTCCTACTGAGCGGATGTAGTAATTTCAATAATAGACAATTAGAGTTAGCCCTTCAAACAGCGGGAAGTAATCGGCAGGAACTTGAAAAAGTAATGCAACACTATAAGGGCGATAAACAGAAAGAAAATGCAGCCAGGTTTCTGATACAAAATATGTTGGGGAAATATTATCTGGAAGGGGATAAAATTGATCAATTTCATCACTTCATCGATTCTGTATACCAGATAGAACAAGAAGAATATGATCAACAAACAATCAATAAAACCTACAGAACAAATAATAACTTACAACGAAGTTCATTCAAACAGCAAACAGACTTACAACAACTAAAAGCAGACTTCCTGATCACCCAGATAGACGCAGCTTTCCTGACATGGCAAAAACCCTGGAACAAACATCTTTCTTTTGAGGACTTTTGCGAATGGATACTCCCTTACCGTATTGGTAACGAACTACCGGAGACATGGAGAGAGCAATATTACAACACCTTCTCCGGATTATTGACGGATAGTATCTCTACTGCTCACGATGCCTGCGTAGCAATCAACAACGAACTGATTAAATTACCGATCCATATCTTCACCGATTTTCCGAAACCTGCCGATATAAAACCGAGCAGCCTGATTCATATAAAATTCGGTTTATGCGGGGACTATACCCATTTGGCTGTGTATGCCATGCGATCTGTCGGTATACCTGTTTCCACAGGGGTTATCCCTCACTGGGGACGTCGTAATAATAACCATTCATTCAATCTCCTGTACTGTGAAGATGGGAAATATTATGATTTTGCAGGTGGAGAACAGAATCCCGGAGATCATCTAAGACGTTTTGAAGACATACCGAAGGTATATCAGAAAACATTTTCCGTACAACAAAACTCCCTTATCATGACAAATACGTCTAAAGAAGAAATTCCAACATTTTTCAAGAACCCCTTTATGAAAGATATAACAGAACATTTTCCCTTTATCCATCCTCAAACCGTATCTATTCCATTAACAAAAGGAAATACACACAACCAATACGCTTATCTATGCGTATTCGACCCACAAGGGTGGTTTCCGGTAGATTGGGGAAGAATCTCTAACAAAACAGTGACATTCAACCATATCGGCCCGGATATTATCTATCAGGTTGCCAGTTATGAGAATAATTCTTTACGGCCATTGAGTTCTCCTTTTGCTGTCGATTCTACCGGGGAAATCACAACTTACGAATGCCTGAAGGAAAAAGCAAATCTACACCTTGAACGTAAGTATCGCGAACCCACGCAGCTGGCAGCTATACCTCCGGCATTTGTCGGGGGGAAATTCCAAGGATCAGACCATGCAGATTTCCAGATAGCAGAAGACTTGTATACTTTCACGGAAAATCCGGATTTCAAGTACACCACCATTGAAGTCAATCCTAAAAAGAGCTACAAATATTACAGATATCTGTCTTCCCCCAATATACGAGGGAATATGGCAGAACTGGAGTTTTACGATACAAACAGTCAGAACATATTAACAGGAGAAATTATCGGCACAGACAGTACAAGTATCTACAATCCACATGCCACTAAATACAATGTTTTTGACGGCGATCCCCTCACCTTCTTCCACACACGTGACAGCATGAGTTGGGTAGGCCTGGCATTATCAAAACCTACACACATAAATAAAATCCGGTACATCATCCGGAACGATGACAATGGCATCCGGAAGGATAACCTCTATGAGCTTTTTTATATAGACGAATCCGGGAAATGGGCTTCCGCCGGAAAACAAACGGCTGACCAGGACGATTTACTAATATACGAACAGATTCCACAGGGCACTTTATACTGGTTACGCAATTATACCAAGGGAAAGGAAGAAAGGATATTTACTTATAAGGATGGAAAACAGGTTTGGTGGTAAAATTATTCTAAAACATTTTTCGTAAGTTCGCTTTCAAATTTACGTTTGACATATATCAAACGAATAAAACACATATATAGTCTTTTCATTTGATAATTGTTATTCTTTCATTCGATGAACTTCAAATGAAAGATTCTATGTATTAAAAATGTCTATTGAATAGGCTATTATTCATTATTGTGATCTATCTGTTCAATATTTATTTTTATATCATTTTTCCCTTTGATTTGATATCCGCTACCCCGTATAGTATAAATACTTAATGGAATACCTTTCAGGTCTTTCCGTAAACGGATCACGAGTTGTTCCAGATGCTTTTTGTCTACACTCTCTTCATCCGACCAGAGATTTTGAAGTAAGAAATCATACGATTGGAAATAATCTTTCCCTTTCGCCAACAGATAAAACAAACTGAAAACTTTCCGAGCAAGCGATATTTCCTTATCTGCACAAACTAAAGTATGTTTCTTTTCATCCAGAAAAACAACTAAGGTTGTTGGATGAAAATTTAACTCCGGCTGTGTATGCACCTCTACTGGATCTGTAACCAACTCCACATCCTGCTGAACAGATTCGATAGGCAAAACCAGAGGAGTTTCCCGGATAATTTGATTTTCAGAAACAAATTGCTTCAAAGACTTCAACCTTCTCTTTTCCAAGACTAATAGAACCAGAGCCCCAAAGATAATTAAGGATAGTAAGACATAATAACCTTTACCCCATAATAAGCTCTCTAACCAACCGCCTTTAACATACCCCTCTAAAACTATGACATCTTGAATGTCCACCTTATATGTTAATTTCAAATAGTCGGGTAAGAGACATACATTATTTATACCATAAAACGTCTTTTTATCCGAATCATTATTATAAATTGACACTGCCGTTTTAAAATTAAACCCTCTCTCCTTCAAATTCAATCGGAAAATACTGTCCAGCTTTTCGATTTTTACAGGATTCTTGAGTGATAAATAATATTGGTCAGCAAGAAAATCTTTTTCAGCAGAAGTTAACGACGTAGTACCGTCCTTTTTTAAATGCAGAGTTTTATCTTCCGTCTCTATTTTGATACCAGAAGAAATTACAGGAGAAAATCCATGCGTCTTCTTTACACCGATTTCTCTCATCCTATCCGCACAATCATCCCATAAAGTTTGTTTCCAGATTTCAGTCACTTTTGTACGTAAGCTACAAGAATACCAATACCCTACTCCTATAGCAATTACAGAAACTGCAATAATCAAATTCAACCTGCTTGATAAACTCAAATTCATTATCATATTTATTTAAGTTACAAAAATACGAAAGAACCTCTCAAAATGAGGTGAAACAAATAAAAAAACACATATATAGGCAAAATCTAGGTAAAATCTAGGAGTTTCTCCGAAAAAGCCTCCTTATTTTTGCCGCAACAAACATAAAAACAGATATGAAAAATAAATTGAAATTTGTAGGATTAATAGTTTGCCTGATCGCTGGCTTTTGTTTTTGGGCAAATCAAAAAAACGAATTATGCCCTCTTGTATTAGAGAACATAGAAGCATTGGCTAATGGTGAACATGGAGATAGAGTTAACTGCTACGGCGATGGCTCTGTTGAATGCCTCGGAGGTTGGGCTGAAATGAAAATCTCAGGTTTAAGCCTCGAATAAACAATGAAGCATCTCCTATATATATTAATAGGTATTAGCTGCCTGGGCGCCTGCACGAGTTCTCCGGATTCGCACTTCCCGAGATACTCAGACTTTACCAAAACCAAGGCGCTCAGTGCACAGGTTATCAACCTGGATACTATCCTGTTCCGTTATCCATTCCGGGTAACGATCAGGGATAGTATTGCCGTTGTAATGGATCTGCATAATATAGATCATTATTTACATGCGTTTACCTATCCGGAGTGGAAACATATTGCTTCATTCGGCAGACGTGGAGAAGCCCCGGAGGAGATGCTATCAGCAGCAAACATTCAATTTAACTCCTTAGACTCTTTGTGGGCCCTCGATCCCAATAAGATGGAGATTACCCGCTGGAAAATATCTCCTTCTACCGGTTCTGCGGAACGGGTAGAGGAGATTAAACTAGACAAGAAACTTGTCCGCTCTTTGGACTTTCGCACGATGGAATCGGGCTTTTTGATTCCTGACTATATGGGAGAGCATCGCTTTTGGGAAGTGAACAAAAATGGTGAACCAATTAAAAGCAATGGTACAATCCCCAGCGAAACAACCAATGAAAAGACTTCTCGCCCGGCACTGGCACAGGCATGGCGAAGTTTTATGGACTATAATCCTGACAATGGTGTCTTAGCTATGGCTACCCAGTTAGGAGAAACAATAGAAATTTATAACTTGAATGACAATACACATAAAGTCCTGTATGGTCCGGCAGGAGAACCTGAGTTTCAAACGGGTAAAGACGGTTCGGGTATACCTAGCGGAATTATGGGGTTTAGTGACATAAAAGTAACAAACAAACATATCTACGCTGTATTTCAGGGTATTAAATTCAAAGACAAGCTAGCCACCTATCAGCGTGGAGAACGACCGGAAGACGGAGGAAGATTCATCTACGTTTTCGACCTGCAAGGAAACCCGGTTTGCAAATATACCCTCGATCATGCTATATACGGCATCGACATAAACGAAGAAACGAATACGATTGTCGCAACCGAAGTGAAAAGCGATGATCCGATTATAGAATTTAAAATTTAAAGAACAAGATGAAAACTTTAAATCTAATCATACTAGTATTATTACCTATCTTCTTTTCTTGCAAAAATGAGCAAAAAGAGAAAGAAAAACACATTGCGCAGTTGGTGAATGAATGGCAGGGCAAACAAATTGTATTCCCCGAAAATATAATCTTCACTCGTTATCTGACAGATACAACAGATTACCAGATTCCACAATCCGAATATAAAGTATTGGTATACGTCGATTCTATCGGTTGCACCAGTTGTAAACTGCAATTACATAAATGGAAAGAGTTGATCGATTATACCGATTCAGTAACACAGAATAAAGTACCTTTCCTCTTCTTCTTTCATCCGAAAGATGCCAAAGAAATACGTTACTTGCTGAAACGTGATGGTTTCGATCGTCCCATTTGTATTGATTTGGACGACCGGTTAAACAAATTGAACAAGTTCCCGGCTGATATGACTTTCCAGACATTCCTGCTGGATAAAAACAACAAAGTTTCAGTTTTGGGTAACCCCGTACACAATACGGCAGTCAAAGACCTTTATCTGAAACAGATTACCGGAAAAGACAACCCAAACAAAAACATACCGAAAACAATCGCAGAAGCCAGTCAAACTGAAATAGACTTCGGTACATTCGACAAATCGGAAACAAAAGAAACAACCATAGAGGTTAAAAACACTGGGGACAGTCCCCTCGTGATCGTGGACGTAAGTACCACTTGCGGCTGCACGGTAGCCACATACAATAAACGACCTGCGAAGCCCGAAGAAACCCTCCGGGTGGAAATCAAGATGACACCGAAAGACACAGGATTTTTCGATGAAGTCGTAACAATCAAATACAATAGTATTAACAACCAACCTGTCAAGGCTAGGATAAAGGGGAATGCTCAATAAAAGACAAAGGGGAGTCTGCCTTAGGTGTGACAACTGTTACGGCAAACTCCCCGTCCATTCCCTCTTTAATAAAGGAAAGGAGGTATATCAAAATCATTTAAGATCCGAAAACAGAATGATATTAGTTTCAAAAATTTGTATCATTCGACTATCCAAGCTGAATAAGAGTAGGCAAAGATAGAAAATAAACAAAAATACGAATTGTAAATACAAACATTATGAAGAAAAAAATATTCGGGGTAGCTCTTATCGCTGCTATGGCTGTTGCAGCCGGCTGGAATTTCAACCAGAACAAAAATGAAACGAAACTGTCTGATTTGGCTATGGCCAACGTAGAAGCATTAGCTGGTTGTGAAACAATTACTGGTGGAAGTTGTTGGATGAGTTCATACACTTGGCGCTGCTGCGAAGGTGGTGACTGGGGATGCGCTCCATGTGATTAATATTAATTAAAGCTTCCTATCTCTAATTCTTGAAAAATCAATAGATATTCTATAAAAGATAGGAAGCTTTAACTTACAAAGATACAGTAAATCTAATTAAAATCAATTTATTCAACAATGAAAGCAATTCTATTATTATATTTATCCATTTTCCTATTTGCATGTAATAAAGAAAACAAAAGAAATGTTCACCTAGAAAAATCAGGAAGAGAGCTTTCTTTATTACTTGATAGTGACACTAAATCTAATACAAAATCACTTTTTCTGTATAAAAATAAGACAGGAAAGGAATATATTACTTTTCAAAACCAATTCAAAAATGAAATTTATTTCTATAATATTGAAAATCAAAAATTTGAATTCAAAATAACACCTAATTTAGATGGGAACAATGGAGTTGGTATGTTTTTTGGTTATTATATACAAAATTTAGATAGTATCTTTTTGACTAATAGTGAAGTCGAAGAAATAGCACTAATTGATTCTTCTGCCAAATTGAAAGAGCAACTTGTATATGATAAAGCAAGTGATGGGACTCTTCTTAGAAGATCTTTTTCTACTACCAATTTTTTTAGGCCATTAACAATAATAGGAAATAAAATATACACGATTTCAAGATGTAATAGAAATATACATCCTAATCCCGTATCAATTACAATTGATATGAAAACTAAAAAAGTAGATTATTTACCTTTCGAATATCCCCAAATACAAAACAATATTAATAAGATGAAAGCATTTGGTTTAGAGGATCAATTCAGTAGAGTTTTTGATGGTAACCATTTCATCTATTCTTTTTATTTTGAAGAAGATATTTTTGTTGCATCCATTGACCACAAAAAAATTCAAAGGAAAAAAGTAAAAAGTAAATATATTAATAGTGTCCGCCTTTTAGATGATTTTGGAAAATCTACTATACAGGAAGCCTGTGAAAATCCCAATTATGGAAACATGATTTATGATCCGTACAGATCAGTTTATTATCGAATTGCATTTCCTGAAGTAGAATTTGACCATAAATTAGAAATGAATGAAGCTATTGAATTATTGGATTATGGCCGAAAAAAATTTTCTATAATAATTTTAGATAAAGAATTCAATATTATAGGAGAAACGTTGTTTCCCGACTATTCTTACAATCCAGGAATCATGTTTATTAGAGAAGATGGTTTATATATCTCAACTTGTCACCCTATGAATCCTCTGTATAATGATGATTTTTTGAATTTTCAAAAATTTGAGCTAAAAAAATAATTAATAATCTATTTTTTTAATTCTTGATATTATTCCATTTAAATAGATTCCTATCATATACATAATAGATCAACAATTGCACGAAGATATTATTAATATGAAAACAATCAAAAAAAACATATTTTCTTTGACATGCCTAATGTTTCTATTCACAAATTGTTCTTTCAAGCAGGATATGCTGTTAGAATCAACTCTCGACCTTGCCTATGAAAACAAACAAGAATTAGAAATAGTTTTGGAGCATTATCAAGATGATCCTGAAAAACTACGTGCAGCCCAATTCATCATCAAAAACATGATCGGTAAGCAAGTAATAGATAGCAGTTCAATCAAAAACATGCAACCCTTTTATGATGCTCTCACAAACCATCACAAAAAATACGGTGGATACGATAATGATGTACAATATTCCATATGCGATAGCATTAAACGCTTATATCCAAACACAGCAATATTCCCTCGATACCTACCGGATATTCAGAAATTGTCATCTGACTTTCTAATACGTCACATAGACAGGAGCTTTCAAATATGGCGTCAATATCCGTGGTGCAAGGATATCGACACCGAAACTTTTCATAAATATATTCTTCCCTATACAACCAGTAACTACTATTGGGAACAGGCATTGGATTTCTTTGATCGAAAGTATGCGGTATTGAGAGACACAGCACAAAACAAATCCAATACGGAAGTAAGTGAACTTATTATCCATCACATAGATACGACTTTTCTGAGAGAATGGCCTATCTATGATGAAGAACATAAAGGACTGCTTCCAACGACCTTCCAAAATATAGCTGCCGCACAAATGGGCTCTTGCTTAGAAAACAATATTTACCAAATTGCAGCTTTAAGGGCAAACGGTATTCCGGCTGTTTTAAACACTCATCCGGGATGGGGTAATTTTGGTTATACACATTTCTGGACTGAAATAATCAATGATAAACCGGTAAAAAAACTGTATGATAACACTCAAAGACCCTATACATCGAAAGATGATATGTTAATCAGTGATATGTTCTGGGTTAACACTTATAGCCCGGCAGTAAAAGATTTACCTCCGTTTATTTCCCTAAATTATTGCAGAACTGTACCGAAAGTGTATCGATTAAATTATGAGATACAAAAAAACAGTTTAGCACTGATTGCTCAGGAAGAAATTCCAGCCTTATTCAAAGATCCTGGAATAGAGGATATCACAGATAAATATATTGTATGTAAAGATATTAAAGTTCCTCTATGGAATGATCAACATCCCCAAAAGCATATTTACTTATATTGCTATGATGTAGGGAAATGGAATCCTGTATGCTGGAGTGTAGCCGAGAAAAAACAGGCTTCTTTTCATAAAATGGGGGTCAACATTCTTTATTTACCCGCTTTCTATGATAACGGAGCAATGATTCCTGCCGGGGATGCCTTTATCCTAACTGGCGAAGGGGAATTCAGGTTCTTGTCTCCCAAAACAACTGAAAAAGAGAATATTGCCACATTCTACACAAAAATGCCATACCGCCTACATACGGCAATAAAGGCTACCGGAACTATTGGTACGCAATTTTATATGTGTAACAATAGTGATTTATCTGACAGTACCCTTGTTCACACGATTAACAAACAGCCATTTTATATCGATAGTTTCAATATCACAGGAAATACAAAATACCGTTATATGATATGTGATTTTCAGAACGTCCCCTCATTATGTGAACCATTCTGTATCGCTGAAATAAAAGTGTTCGGAAAAGACAACAAATTGATAAAAGGAAACTGGACAGGCACAAAAAATTTACGGAAATATAAGATTGAGAACATCTCAGATGGAAGCCGGGTGTCATTTTATCAACCGGATAAATCCGAAAAACAGCAACGCATCATCCTCGATATGGAACAAGCCCATGAAATCGGGAAAGTAGAATTTTATCCAAGAAGCGATGATAATCGAATAGTCACAGGGGAATTATATGAGTTATTTTATTGGGATGGGAAATGGATCTCTTTAGGCCGACAGCAGGCAGAAGATTACAAACTCGTGTACCACAATATTCCTAAAAACGCTTTATTCATGATCCATAATCATACACAAGGGAAAGAACACAGGCCGTTTACCTACGAAAACGGGAAACAGATTTGGTGGTAATAAGATCGGAAAAGATGGACATGGCAAAAAATTCATAAATAAATATGAGACAGTTGCATAAAAGAATAACAACAGGAGGATTATCCTCGTTTTTAATCATCTTGCTTCTGAATCTTTCGGCCTGTAATTCGCAAAAGTCAGGAATAGACTTTGCGCTAAAAGAGGCAGGAAAGAACAGGGGTGAACTTGAAGCTGTTTTATCGCACTACAAAAGGCTAAACGACACACTCAAACTTAAAGCTGCTCAATATCTTATTCAATATATGCCTTACCATTTTTCTTATGGAACAAACATCAGGGATTATTATCATGCCATAGATTCAGTTGTTGCCTTATCTGATGATAAGCTTGAACAAGAGAAGTATATCAAGCTCCTTCAACTGAGATTTGAGAACAAGTATAGAAAATATCGGGATATCGAAGTCATCACTGCCGATTTTCTAATCCAATCAATCGATGCAGCCTTCAAACAATGGCAACAAGGCAAATGGGCCGCACATCTGAATTTCGATGAATTTTGTGAATATCTTTTGCCGTATAAGTGTTTCGAAGGGCAACCGCTCGAAGATTGGCGAAGTGCCTATTACAACCTTTGCAAGGGGGATATTGACATGGCTTATTTATGCGATGACTATGAACAGAGCTCATTTTTTGCCGCAACGGAAGTAAACAGACGGATGAAAGAGGCAACTCCCCAAAGTTTTGGTCGGCTAACGACGCTACCGATTTACGATCCCGGCATTATCCTAAAATTACCATTCGCCTATTGCAGCACTTACTGCCAGGGA
This sequence comes from Parabacteroides sp. HGS0025, assembly GCF_000969845.1. Taxonomy (NCBI): domain Bacteria; kingdom Pseudomonadati; phylum Bacteroidota; class Bacteroidia; order Bacteroidales; family Tannerellaceae; genus Parabacteroides; species Parabacteroides sp. HGS0025. Next base: position 221,188 of record NZ_KQ033902.1, on the reverse strand, counting down.
TGTGTGCTAACCATGCGCAGTAAAGGAATCCCTGTTGCCTATGATTTCACACCGCACTGGTCCAACAGATCCAATGGGCATTCATGGAACACCGTCTATACATCACGCTTCGGGAATTTGGAGTTTGCTCCTCATGAAACGGATCCCGGTAGCGTTCATTACCCGTACTTAAAAATGCCAAAGATTTTCCGATCGGTTTACAAGCCGAACGAAGAATATCTGAAAATCGCTTCCCGGAAATATATTCCACCGGAAATCAGGAATATATTCATTCGGGACGTAACAGCCGAATACATGCCAACCTTAGACGTTCAAATAAACTTGAAGCAGGCTTTACCCAGCAAACAGTATCCGTTTATTGCAGTCTACGACGGTGAGGACTGGCAACCGGTTTATTGGGGAAAAATGTCTGGTAGAAATGTGACTTTCGAAAGGATGGGATTGAATACTTATTATATGGCTTTTGCTTATGACACGGACGGAAACCGTTTTCCGATTTGCAAGCCTTTTGAAGTCACACTATCTAAACAAATAAAGTTCATGGAATTGGATACTTCTTCATTCAGGACTATCAGGCTGACCCGAAAATTTCCGCAAGGTGACAATATATTCTCCATCCACGAACAAATAGCCGGAGGTATTTTTGAAGCAGCAGACAATCAGGATTTCCATGATGCCCAAAAAATACAGGAATTACCTCAATGGAATTTAACAAATGGTTCTTTTTCCCTTTCAACGGAAAAGGCTTACCGTTATTGGCGTTTCAAGTCTTCCGACACGAATCATTGCGATATGGCAGAAGTCTATTTTTATGATTTACGAGATTCGATCATCCGGGGAAACGTGATGGATTACGGGAATGTACAGCCAAATGAAGAATGGAGAGCAGACAATATTTCGGATAGAGATCAATTGACGAATTTCAGAGCTAAAGGAGAACTAAGCTGGGTAGAATTCGATTTCGGAAAACCGGTAAATATTTCCAGAATCTCATACATTCGCCGTGGTGACGGCAATTCGATCCAACCGGGACTGAGCTATTCTCTTTATTACTGGAATACTGACCAATGGCTATGCATAGGAACAAAGACGGCAAGGGATGTTTTTGTCGAATTTGAACATGCTCCGCGCGAGGCCTTGTTTACTATCAAATGTTCACAAGGCGAAGAACAGAGGATTTTTACTTGTGATGAAAACAACAAGATCTGCTGGTATTAGAATAGCAGGCATTAAAAACATATTAGTCACATGAAGATACAAACATATATATATAACCTGATTAATAAAGTAATCAACATAGTCTTCTGGCTATGTATAATAGTAGCTTTATGGTTTGTGGTACAGGTCTTTGTGTTCGCCTCATTCAAAATCCCCAGTGACTCAATGGAACCGGAATTAACAACAGGCGATAATGTACTGATATATAAACCGACAATAGGCCCCCGCCTATTCAATTTATTTGCTTCCATGCGAAATGAGCAAACAGAGATTTGCAGAATCCCCGGCTTTAAAAAGATCAAACGAAATAATATTCTGGTTTTCAATTTTCCCCATCCAAATAACTGGGATAAAATTGAAATGCATATTCTCAAATATTATATCAAACGGTGTATCGGGTTACCTGGCGATACATTATCTATACGAAACGGATCTTTTCATGTTGAAGGTGTACAAATACCCCTTGGCAATATAGAGTCACAAAAGGAGATTGCTGTTACAGAGAAATTTCAGGACGGAGTATTCCACAGCTTTCCTTATGATAGTATCATCGATTGGAATATCAAAGATTTTGGTCCCCTTTATATTCCGGGGAAAGGGGATTCCATCACATTGGATCGGACAAACTATCGGTTGTATAAAAAGCTGATCGAATGGGAACAACAAGGAGAACTTCAATATAAGGATTCGGCAGTTTTTCTTAAGGGGAACCCGATCAACGGGTATCGTTTCCGGAAAAACTATTACTTCATGGCAGGTGATAACGGAATGAACTCGCAGGATTCGCGCTATTGGGGGCTGTTGCCTGAAGAATATATTGTTGGGAAAGCCTGGATTATATGGAAATCAGTAGATCCGTATACGGATAAGTTCAGATGGGATCGTTTTTTAAAAGTAATTCATTAAACCGAAAGCCATGAAAAGTCTATTTATTATAGGATTAAACATATTTATCAGCATCATTCTGGTGGCATGCAATACATCGAATAGCAAACGTCTGGAACAGGCTCTCCTGTTTGCCGGAGAGAACCGGGGTGAACTAGAGAAGGTGTTAACACATTATGAAAACAATCCTGAGAAACTGGAAGCAGCCCGTTTCCTGATCCGTAATATGCCACGCTGGTATGGATATGAGGGGTGGCAACTGGATTCTATCAAACCGGTATTGATACAAAAAGATAAAGGAGAGGCCGTTCCGAAAGAAGTGATTGAAAAATGGCAACGGGTTTCTTTTTATTCGCTTCCGAAAGTATATGATGCAAAAGTAATCACGGCAGACTACCTGATAGAGAATATCGATCTGGCTTTCGATGTATGGAAAAGATATCCGTGGAACCGGAGTCTGGGATTCGATGATTTCTGCGAACTGATCCTCCCCTATCGTATCGGGGATGAACCGTTGTCGTCGTGGCGGAAATTATATCATGACTATTATACAGCGATACTCGACTCGGCTTATCAGGGAGACGATGTGATAGAAGCAAGCAAAGCTGTGGATGAAGAATTAAAAAAGGTCTATTACCGTTGGGATACAGATTTTAATATACCTCATCAAAGTGCAGACTTCTTGTTTTACCATCGCGTCGGATTTTGCAGAGAAGCTTGCGATGTCATACTTTATGCCATGCGTGCCTGTGGTATTCCGGTAGCCTGCGAATATTTTGTTTACTCACCCGAATACCAGCATCCGCACTTTTGGACAACCTTACGCGATACGACCGGAAAGTTTATTCAGTTCGGCTTTAATGAGTTTGAAGCATCCCGAATCAACCCCGGAAGCGACGGACGAAAAAAAGGAAAAGTTTACCGTTATTGTTTCGGAGCACAGGAAGAGCCTTTTTCCGAAATAACAACGGACGAAAAGGTGCCGGTTCTATTCAGGGATCGTTTTATAAAAGATGTATCTGTCAATTATTACGGGGAAAATGAAGTTTCCATCTCTGTTCAGTCCGGCTATGAAGAATATGTTTATCTGGGAGTCTTCAGTCCAAACGGGTGGATTCCGGTCGATATAGCGTACAATAACAAAGGGAATGTGACTTTCCGGAATCTGGAACCGGATGTCATCTATCAGCCATTAGTCTCGGACGGACAAAACCACCGGGCGGCAGGTTATCCGTTTATTTATACCCCGGAAAAAATATCCGTATTAAAACCGGATACCGGAAATTTGAAAAGAGCTATTGTCAAACGGAAAATGTCACTCTGTGGTGGATATAAAGATTTTCCACATCGTGGAATTATCGGTTCTCGAATAGAAGCTTCCCTAAGCAAGGACTTCTCAAATGCAGATGTATTGTATCAGTTCAATGACACGCTCAGATCGAACTATTGCGAACTGATACCACCTGATATAAACAAAAAATATAGATATATACGTTTTGTTAGTCCTCCAGATAATATATTGGAACTTGCTGAGTTTGCGGTTTTCGCAGATTCCACAGACAGAGGAGAAATCAAATTGAACAGGATAGGTGATTATCCGTGGCCGGAAAGCTGGTTAGACAATATTACCGATGGGGATATATTAAGTTATTTTTCTACAAGCGACAGTTCTTGTTTTGTCGCATACGATCTGGAAAAAGTTACTCCCATCAGGAAAATAGTTTTTTCTCCGCGCAATGATGACAATTATGTTTGGCCGGGAGACGAATACGAGCTTTTCTATCAGGACGGGACAAACGGATGGCAGTCGCTTGGAATCCGGACGGCAACCGGACGGGAACTGGAGTATCTCGTACCGGATAATGCGTTGCTATGGCTTCGCAACAGAACTAAAGGACGGGAAGAGCAGGTTTTTATTTATAAAGATAAGAGACAATGGTTTACTGTTGATTTATGAAGTAGGTGCAGGAAGGATAAACAAAGAAAAAACACCTATATAAGTTATATCTAGGCAAAATCTAGGTAAAATCTAGGAGTTTATCTGAAAAAGCATCTCTACTTTTACAACAACAAACAAGTAAAAGTGATAGAATGCAATAGTATTAACAACCAACCTATCAAGGGAAGGATAAAGGGGAAGTTCGGTGATCGAACAAAAGGGAGTTTGCTGCACGACCGCAAATTGTACAAGCAAACTCCCGGAGACCCCAAAAAGGAGGTGTATGATGGTAATATAACCGACAAAACAGAATGAGTCACATCATTCGACTATCTAAACGGCAAACAGTAAGCAAAGATAGAAAAGAAACAGAATTAAAACTTAATAAGATACTAGAAACATGAAGAAAAAGATCTTCGGAGTAGCTCTTATCGCTGCTATAGCGGTTACAGCAGGCTGGAATTTCAGCCAAAATGAAGAGAATATTAATTTATCAGATGTAGCACTAGAAAACATTGATGCTTTAGCTATTTGGGGTGAAAACCCTGATGGGACATTCCATCTTTGGTATGTAGTACAACATACATCTAGTGGCATGAATTGCACAGGTACAGGTATATTGAACTGTAGATAAAATTAAAAAGAGAATGCTCATAGGTCTTTTTCAATATCAGACGTATAGCATTCTCTCTCAAAAAACAAACATTTTATTATGAAAGCGTTAATTTCATTTTTTATCATTTTATTGGTTTCTTGTACAAACCAAAAACAGATAGAATGTCCAACCATGACATTTGATATTTCTCAAAAAACAACTTTAAATCCAGAAGATATTGAATGTAAGTTCATTGCGCTTGAAACAACCGATAAATGTCTTATAAGAACAATTATTGATATTCACTTTTACGATAACAAAATATTTGTTGTTGATGGCCTAAAGAATGGTAAAGTCTTCATATTTGATGATCAAGGAAAATTTATCACTCAAATAGGAAGTTTCGGAAATGGTCCTGGAGAATATATACAACCATATAGAATGCATATTGACGAAAAAAATAATCAAATAACAATAGCAGACACACGACTTAATAAGCTTATACACTATCGACTAGACAACTACAAATACATATCTGATCAGAAAGCTTTTAACTTTTCAAACTGTGCATGGTTATCTGATGGAAATATTTTATGGTTTGATGCTGTTGGATTTGATACAGGAAAAAGAGAAAATTATTTTATTCAAATTACGAATAAAGAATTGAATACAATCGCCTATTATGGAGAAACAAAAGAAATGCCTCACTATGGTATAGGAGAGCAGGCATTCTATCAATTTAATGGCAATATGTATATTTCTTTTCCTTACTCCCCTGTAGTATATCAAGTAATAGAAAAAGGTATTCAACCACGATTTAAACTTGACTTTGGAATACAAAAAATGCCTTCTTATGACTTTTTCCTCGATTTATTCTCAAAGGGTTCATCCGGGCCTGAAATCATGTTAAAAAGTGATTATATCAATTCCTTTAATATATTTGAAACAAACAGCTACATAGCAGCAAATTACTACAGTAAAAATTTTGAATGCTATTTTGGTTTTTACAATAAAGACACAAAAGAATACAATGCATTATCTAATAAAGATTTAGCTAAGATTATGGAATTACCCAATACCCGCCATATATGCAAAACTATTAAAGATTATTTCATAATGCAACTAGATGCTAAAGATATGCTAAATAAACATTCAACACATAATGAATTAAATAAAATATTAAAAGACACGAATGAAGAAAGTAATCCTATTATATGTATGTTCAAATTTAAATAAAATGAAAATTCTACTTTACATTACAATTGTTGCAATATTTACTTCGTGCACAAATAAAGTAATAACAAAGAAAATAAAAGGAGAAATTTTATTTTCAAAAAATGGAAATTCTTATTTCTATGATTTGAAAATAGACAAATCACATTATATATTTTTAGATGACAAAAGTGATACATTGATGTATGTATATAATAAAAACAACACATCCACTCCAGTACTCTATGTTCTTCGCAGATCTGAAAAAACAAATCTAATTAATCCATTCTTTACAAAAGATGTTCTCTCTAGCAAATATAATGACACAATAACAGTTATTGATAATCATACATATATAAAAAAGATATATTTAATGGACAATAAGCTAGAGATATGCTCTTCACTATTTATCAGAGACTTAACACGAAGCTTTGATTATAACATAACATCCAAAGAATTATATGCCTCACCATTTTTCAGAGAGAAATGTTATTCTTTCTATTATTACAATCCAAAAGAAAAATATTATTGGGTTGATCCTTCCGAACAAGCAAAGAAAGTTTTATCCTACAACCCTATTGCATATACAAGTAATATCTGTGTAAATGAAGAATGTAACACAATAGTTACTTCATATAGATTTAGTAATCTCGTATCTTTTTATGACTTAAAAGGCAAAATTAAAAATACGGTTCAAGTTGGGGAAAACATAGTAATTCCTTATATAGAAAATGACAGAATAGATATGCAAAAATCTATAAAATGTTTTATTTCTATTGCAGGCACAAAAAAATATGCCTATTGCCTATATAATGGTAGATCTGATTTTTCTAATAATTCTACCATTTATGTCTTCACTTGGGAAGGAAAACTCATTGCGACATGGGAACTTGATCGAAATCTAAGAGCCTTAGCGACTAGTGAGAATGATGACATAATATTAGGAATAAGCAGTAATAGCGAAGATGGACAGGATATTATATCATATTCTATAAAAAATAAATTATAATCAACTAAACACTAATAATTCAAATAAATGAAATTTAACACTAAAAAAATAATTGACAAAATTATAAGTTTAATATATTGCATATTTTCATTTATTTGCATTTGTATATTTATTCAAATTTTTATTATTGCCTCTTTCAATATTCCTACAAACTCTATGTATCCTGAATTAATACCGGGTGATAATATTTTAGTATTCAAGCCATTCATCGGAGCGAGAATTTTCAACATATATTCCACCTTAGAACATAAACAAGTTAAGATATTCAGAGCTCCTGGAATAAAAAAAATCAAAAGAAACGATATTTTAGTATTTAATAATCCATATCCAAATAATTGGAATAAAATCGAAATGCACATCCTAAAATATTTCATAAAACGATGTATAGCCATACCTAAAGACACCTTATACATTCAAAATGGTGTCTATCGCATTAATCATTCAAATTTTTCTGTTGGCAATATTCAGTCACAGAAAGTAATTAGCGGATTAAACAAAGACAGTCTGTCCAAAGAGGAGTATTATAGCTTTCCTTTTGATAGTATCATTAGATGGAATATCAAGAATTTTGGTCCACTCTATATTCCGGGTAAAGGAGATACTGTAACATTAGATCGTACAAACTTCCAATTATATAAGAAACTTATCGAATGGGAACAACAAGGCGATCTTCAATATAGGGATTCAACTGTTTATCTTAATGCTAATCCAATTAAAAGTTATTGTTTTCAAAATAATTATTATTTTTTAGCAGGAGACAACGTGATTAATTCACAAGACTCAAGGTATTGGGGATTACTTCCAGAAGAATACATTGTAGGAAAAGCTTGTATTATATGGAAATCATTCGAACCATATACAAATAAATTCAGGTGGGAACGTTTTTTTAAAGTTATTCATTGATAGTAACAGATAATATAAAGAGGATGATATATAAAAAATATATTAGTTACTCCCTACTCGTCATCAGCGGAATTTTTCTGCTGTGCACCGTTTTTGCTGCAGACATCAGTCTGGTAAACGGGCTGGTGATGGGGAAAGTACATTGGTTTCATCTGGCAATGGTGTTTCTGGTTATATGTTGTCTGACGGCAACCGTCCTTACTAAACCGGCGAAACCATTTACTTTCTCAGTGGCAGACGGAGCAATACTGGTCTTAACGGTTATCGTTGCATTTACTTACGACTGGCAATTGAATCCGGAACCGGAAAAAATACTGTTTGCAGGACAATTGGTTGTATTGTGGTTCCTATTACGGTTTATCTTTACCGAATGGCCACAGTCGAAGATTTTTTTCCTGGCTGCGATTGCAGGAACCGGATTGATTGAAGCGGTATCGGGGATGCGGCAATTACATGGATTTGAAGGTTCGAACCATTCGCTGTTCAGACTGACCGGGGATTTTTATAATCCGGGACCTTATTCGGGGTATCTCGCAATGGTGTTACCGGTTTGCCTATGGATGATCCTACAGTTCAACGGCTATAAAAAAGGGGAATGGAGGCAGGCAGAGATTTACCTGCACTACCTGGGGTGGATCAGTTTGCTGGCTATTATTGTCGTATTACCTGCCGGGATGAGCCGGGCGGCCTGGATCGCTGCGGTCGTGTCGTGCGGATGGGTTTACTGGGTACAACGTATCGGATGGGAAAAGACGAAACGGTTTATAAAAGGACACCGAATCTTAACTACAGTATCATCTTTTGTGATACTGATCCTGGTAGCCGGTGCATTGGTAGGTATTTACGTGCTGAAAAAAGAATCGGCCGATGGCCGGCTACTTTTATGGAAAATAACGGCACAGGCTATAACGAAACAGCCCTGGACAGGAACCGGACTCGGCGGTTTCCCGGCGGCTTATGCCGAAACACAAGCAGAATATTTTTCTTCCGGTAAGGCTTCGGAAACAGAAATGCTGGTGGCCGGATGTCCGGAATATGGATTTAATGAGTTCCTACAGATAGGATTGGAACAAGGAGTGTTTGGTTTATTGGTTTTTGTATTGTTGTTAAGTTATTCCTTGTTCCGGGGGGTGAAAAACAGGCAGATCGGGGCGGCCGGGGGGATATTGGCGTTGATGGTGTTCAGCCTGGCGTCGTATCCGTTGCAGTTGCCGGAGTTCTGGGTGGTGTTGGTGGTATTGATGGGAGTGATTTGTACATCTGTTGCCAGTGACACACCCCCTACCCCCTCTCGAGAGGGGAGGAAGATACTTTCGGTCGCTATAACAGGGATATTGATGCTGTGTTGCGGATGGATTTTCTGGCAGCAGAAAGGGTATTATCAGGGATATAAAAAGTGGAATACGATGAAGATGTTGTACAATAACAAGGTTTATGAAGCGGCTTGCGACGGGTATGAAGAGTTGGTACCGTTGCTGGGGCATAAGCCGGAACTGCTGTTTGAAGCAGCACAGTGCTTGAGTAAGGCGGAGCACTTTGCTGATGCGAATGTGTTGCTGGAACGGGCGATGAAGTTAAGCGGAGATCCTATGATACATTATATGGCGGCAAAGAATGAGCAGGCACAGGGAAATTTTCCGGAGGCCGAACGATTATTGCTGCACGCAATCGATATGTTGCCGGAACGGATCTATCCGTATTATCTGTTAACAAAACTCTATGCGGAACCAACTTTCTTTCAGGAAGATAAGTTTATCAAAGCTACCGATGCCGTACTGACGAAAGAGCCGAAAGTGGAAAGTACAGCTATCCGGGAAATGAGAACAGAAGTTAAAAGCATGCTCAACAACATACGACAAAATCGTAATTAATATATTTATGAACAAATTACGAGAACATCGTAACAATAAATTTGTATATTTGCGAATATTGAAAACAGAATCACAGTTTATATGAATATGAAATACTACAATTTGCTGGCAATACTGGTCTTTTTCGGAATGATAGCCTGTTCCGGTGAGAAAAAAGGAGACAGTGCAAAGGAAGAAACTGTAGAAACAGTTCTACCGGACGAGACCAACGAGGTGACCGTGATGACACTGAAGACAACCGACTTCAACCACGAACTGGTGAGTAACGGCAAATTGTCCGCCCGCCGTCATGTCGACCTGCGGTTCGAATCGGCCGAACCGATCGCTTCCATCTTTGTGAAAAACGGCGACCGGGTAACGAAAGGGCAAAAGTTGGCGGAACTATCCACCTTCCGGCTGAAAAATAAAACGGCAGTAGCAAAAGATGCCTTGGAACGGGCCAAACTGGAACTACAGGATGTCCTGATCGGTCAGGGATATGCACTGGCTGATTCCGGGAAAGTACCTCCCGCCACCATGCAACTGGTAAGGGTTAAAAGCGGTTACGACCAGGCATTGGTTCAATATCAACTGGCGGAATATGAAGAGAAGAATGCGGTGCTGACCGCTCCTTTCGACGGGATCGTTGCCAACCTCTTTGCCAAACAATATAATACGGCTTCCACTTCCGAAGCATTCTGTACGATCATCGATCCGCGTAGCCTGGAAGCGGCGTTCACCGTGCTGGAAAACGAATTGCCCCTGATAAAGAACGGTGACCGGGTGGAAGTGACTCCTTTTGCCTTCAACGAGGGAAAAACGGAAGGGCGTATCTCCGAGATCAACCCGCTGGTAGACGAGAACGGCATGGTACAGGTGAAAGCGGCCGTTACCGACAAAGGGAAACTGTTCGAAGGAATGAATGTGCGGGTCAGTATCCATCGTTCGGTTGGCAAACAGCTGGTTGTACCGAAAGAAGCCGTCGTTTTACGTTCCGGCAAACAGGTCGTGTTCATTCTCGACAGCACAAAAACAAAGGCATACTGGACTTACGTACACACCGGACTTGAGAATGCGGAGAACTACACGGTGGTGGACGGCCTGAAAGAGGACGATATCGTAATAACCAGCGGCAATATCAATCTGGCACATGAGGCTCCTGTCACTATCATTGAGAACTAAAAGTTATGGTTAAATTCCTACTACAACGTCCTATCGCGGTACTGATGGCTTTTACGGCCTGTTTTATCGTGGGATTGGTCACTTACTTTACCATTCCTATATCGTTGTTGCCCGATATTGCTATACCGGAGATCACGATACAGGTATCCGGACAGAATACGTCGGCCCGCGAACTGGAAAACACGGTCGTTAAACCGATCCGGCAGCAATTGATGCAGGTGGCCGCCTTACGTGATATCCAGAGCGAAACACGCGACGGGGCAGGTATTATCCGGCTGAGCTTCGACTTCGGGACAAATACGGATCTAGCTTTCATCGAGGTGAACGAAAAGATAGATGCGGCGATGAATTATCTGCCGCGCGAGGTAGAACGTCCACGGGTGATCAAGGCCAGTGCAACGGACATTCCGGTGTTCTGTCTGAATCTGACGCTTAAATCGGGGGATAGCGAAACCGCTTTCCTCGATCTTTGCCAGTTTGCCGAGACGGTGATCAAACGGCGTATCGAGCAGTTGCCGGAAGTGGCTATGGTAGATATTACGGGGATACTGAAACGCCAGTTGCAGATCGTGCCCGATATCAATATGATGGAAATGGCGGGTATTACACTGAGTGATCTGGAGTCGGCATTAAGTTCGAACAATATCGAACCGGGAAGCATGACCGTACGGGATGGATACTATGAATACAACATCAAATTCTCGACCCTGCTGCGTACGCCGGAAGATGTACAGAATATCTATATCCGGAAAAACGACCGTATCTTCCAGCTGAAAGAGTTGGCGAAGGTGGCGGTAGTGCCTGAGAAAGAGGTCGGGGCTTCGCTGTCGGGCGGTAAACGGGCGGTTACACTGGCTGTGATCAAGCAGGCGGACGAGAATATGGATAATATGAAAGAGGCGCTCGGCGAGGTGACGAATTACTTTGCCACGGTCTATCCGGATATCGAGTTCAGTATCAGCCGTAACCAGACGGAGTTGCTCGATTATACGATCTCCAACCTGAAACAGAACCTGTCGCTCGGTTTCCTTTTCATTTGTATCGTGGCGATACTTTTCCTGGGAGACATCAAGAGCCCGGCCGTGATCGGCCTGAGTATGGTGGTCAGCCTGGTTATCAGTTTCCTGTTCTTCTATATGTTCAAGATGTCGCTGAATATCATATCCCTTTCAGGACTGATCATGGCACTAGGTATGATGATCGACAGTTCGATCATCGTGACGGAAAACATCACGCAATACAGGAACAAAGGATGTTCATTGGAAGAAGCATGCAATAAAGGGACTTCGGAAGTTATTACTCCGATGCTGAGTTCCACATTTACCACGATCGCGGTATTTGTACCGCTGGTATTTATGAGCGGGATAGCCGGGGCTATCTTCTACGACCAGGCATTTGCCGTAACTGTCGGGCTGATGGTTTCGTACTTCACCGGGATCATGTTGCTTCCCGTTCTTTACAAGCTGGTTTACAGCATTCCAGACATCAAACATACCGGATTCAATCTACGGATCAATAATCTGATCAAAGAACATACGCTCGATCGTTTTTATGATGCGGGAATCGATTTCGTATTCCGTCATAAGAGATCGAATATGCTGTTCCTCATCGCTATGCTTCCGCTTTGCGCCATCCTGTTTTATGAAGTACCGAAAAGCAGGATGCCGGAGATCGACCAGAACGAGCTGATCGCACATATCGAATGGAACGAGAACATCCATATCGATGAAAACCGGGAACGGGTAAGCAGGTTGTTCACCCAGATGGAAAATGACGTACAGGAATATACCTCGTATGTGGGACAGCAGCAATTCCTGTTAAACAGGGATCGTGAGTTATCGACTTCGGAAGCTGAGTTATACTTTAAAACAGTAAAGACGTCGGATATTGCACCCTTGCAGGAGAAAGTGACGGGCTGGCTCGACAAGAACTATCCGCAAGCCGTTTTCTCTTTCTCCCCTCCGGTTACCGTGTTTGAGAAGTTATTTGTAACCGGCGAAGCGGATATCGTTGCCGAGTTTTATGCACGCAACAAGGCGGAAGCTCCGGAAGCACAGGCTTTAAAATCGTTGGAGTCGAAGATCAAGACAGAAGCCGGACAGGTACCGGTAGGCGTCGCTTTCGAGAACCAGATGAATATATCGGTCGACCGGCAGAAGCTGTTACTTTATAATGTGGATTACAACGAGGTGTATCGTTTGCTGAAAACGGCTTTCAAGGAAAATGAAGTCGCCACCCTCCGCTCCTACCAGCAATATCTGCCGATAACGCTGGCCGGTGACGGCAAGACAGTCAACAGTGTCTTGCAGCAAACATTGGTACAGACCCTCCCGGACAAAGAGGGTAAAAGCCAGTATATCCCTTTGCAATCGCTGGTACGGGTGACGCAGGGGGAAGACCTGAAAACGATCTCTGCCGGAAAGAACGGCGAATACATCCCGTTCAGTTTCTACGATGTTGATAAGGCGGAACCGTTGATGGAAGAGGTGAGAAAGTTAGGGGGACAGGACTGGGAGATAGATTTCTCCGGCAGCTTCTTCTCCAACCAGAAGATGTTGAGTGAGTTGGTCGTGATCCTGCTGATATCCTTGTTGCTGATGTATTTCATCCTGGCAGCCCAGTTCGAGAGTTTCCTGCAACCGCTTATTGTACTGCTGGAAATACCGATCGACGTGGCGGCCGCGCTGTTGATACTTTGGATATGCGGGCATACAATGAACCTGATGAGTGCGATCGGTATCGTGGTGACTTGCGGTATCGTTATCAACGACTCGATCCTGAAACTGGATGCGATCAACGAGTTGCGGAAAGAAGGTACCCCGTTGATGGAAGCGATCCATGAAGCGGGCAGGCGCCGTTTGCGTCCCATTATCATGACTTCGCTGACTACGATATTCGGTATGGTTCCCCTGTTATTCTCATTCGATATGGGTAGCGAGTTGCAGAAACCGCTTTCCATCGCCATGATATCAGCCATGCTGATCGGTACCGCCGTCAGCCTCTTTGTCATTCCGCTGGTGTACTGGTTTATTTACAGGAAACATGACCAGTCGCATTTGACGATTGAAAAACAAACGGAAGTTTAACGAATTATATAGAATGCCGTTATGAAGATAGGTAAGATAATATTATCATTTCTGTTATTCACCTCTGTCTATTTGCAGGCCCAGCCACTTACCCTGTCGCTGGAAAGGACGATTTCGCTGGCGGCGGACAGTTCGCTGGAAGCGTTCAGGACAAAGAATATGTATCTGGCCGGATACTGGCAATACAGGACGTATAAGGCAGACCGTTTGCCGAGCCTGACGCTGAACCTGACACCGGCACAGTATTACCGGGATATTACGCGTAGGTATGACTCTCAGAATGATGTGGATGTATATAAAAAGCAACAATCGTTCTACGCCAGCGGAAATGTAGAGATCAAACAAAACTTCGACCTGCTCGGGGGTACTTTCTATCTGGACTCCGACCTGGGCTATATGCGTAATTTCGGAAACGACGATAACCCCGCAAACAACCAGTTCACCACCGTTCCTATCCGGCTCGGTTATCAACAGAGCCTGTTCGGTTATAACCCCTTCCGATGGGAACGGAAGATCGAACCGCTTAAATACGAGAAAGTGAAAAAAGAACTGCTCTATAATATCGAACAGATCAGCGAACAAGCTACGACCTATTTCTTTGCCCTCGCCATGGCACAAGCCGAATACGACCTAGCCAAAGAGAATGTGGCTTCTACCGATACGCTCTATCGTACCGGCCAGGAGCGGCATAAGATCGCATCGATCAACAAGGCCGAACTCCTGACCCTGAAACTGGATGCCGTCAATGCCCGCAATACCCTGCAAAACACGGAGATCGCTTTGAAAAGGGCGATGTTCAGCCTAGCTTCTTTCCTCAACTTCGATAAGAATACGGAGATACGGTTAAGGCTGCCGGGGCGTCCGCGGGATATGCAGATCTCGGTAGATGAAGCGTTGGTGCTCGCCCGGGAGAACAACCCGAAGTTCCTCGGTCTCCGCCAGGAGATTATGGAAGCGGAACAGCAGGTGGACAAGACAAAGAAAGAGGCCATGTTCAATGCCTCCATCAATGCCAGTATCGGTTTCAACCAGGTGGCGAGCAAGTTGAAAGATGCTTATCGCGATCCGCTGCAACAGGATATTGTCTCTGTCTCCGTCTCCATCCCGCTTGTAGACTGGGGCGTACGCAAAGGGAAACATAATATCGCCAAAAACAACCTGAATGTGACGCAGATCTCCGCCCGGCAGGAAGAACTGACCGTAGAGGAAGATGTGATCATGACGGTAGGCGATTTCAATATCCAGCAGAACCTGATCAGCAGTGCGGAAGAAGCGCTCGACCTGGCTCTTATGGCTTACAGCGAAACCAAACAGCGGTTTATGATCGGGAAGGCGGATATCAACAGCCTGACCCTCTCGCTGAACCGCCAGCAGGAGGCACAGCGCAACTACATCTCCGCCCTTCAAAATTATTGGCTGAGTTATTTCAAGATACGAAAACTGACGTTACATGATTTTGAAACGGGGATATCCCTGTCCAGTGAATTCGACTATGCGCAGGGACTGTAAAAAATGACGGCACCCGTCAACGAGGCTTGACGACCATCGTCAACGGTAACTGACGACCACCGTCAACGAGCTTTGACGACTGCCGTCAATGGCTGCTGAGAATCATTATCGAAAAAACAGATAAATAATAATAGAATATACAGATGTCCGCATCTCCTAAAATATCATCCTTTACGATCATCGTCACCTTCCTTTGCGTGGCGCTGACAGGACTGGCGTTTATTCCTCTCCTGCCGATCAAGCTGTCGCCGTCGCGCACCTTGCCACGGCTGACCGTCAGCTACAACATGCCGGGTAATTCGGCACGTGTGATCGAGATGGAAGTGACTTCGCGGCTGGAGTCGATGCTGGCACGTATCAAGGGGATCAAGGAGATCAACTCCACTTCCGGCAACGGCTGGGGCTATGTGACGCTGGAACTGGACAAACATACGAATATCGATGCCGCCCGTTTCGAAGCCTCCACGATCATCCGCCAGACCTGGCCGAGCTTGCCCGACGGGCTTAGTTATCCGGTACTTGAAATGAGTCGTCCCGACGATAAGGAGTCGGGGCCTTTTATGACCTATACGCTGAATGCCGCGGCCACCCCGATCTTCATACAACGGTTTGCCGAAGACCAGATAAAACCGCGCCTGGCTGGTATCCCGGGCATCTACCGGATCGACGTGCGGGGAGCCACCCCAATGGAATGGCGGTTGGAATATGACAGCCGGCAACTGGCCACGCTCGGTATCACGACGGAAGAGATACAGTCTGCCATCAACCAATATTACAAAAAGGAATTCCTCGGGACAGGAAATGTCAACAGGAAAGGGCACGAAGAATGGATCCGCCTGGCTCTGATACCCGAAGCCGGACAGCAGGACTTCGACCCGTCGCGTATCACCGTCACGAATAAGGAAGGGAAGCTGATCCGTCTGGATCAATTGCTTAAGGTGACCCGGCAGGAAGAAGCACCGCAAAGTTATTATCGTATCAACGGGCTGAATTCGATCTATTTGTCTATCCGGGCAGAAGAAACGGCTAACCAGCTGGAACTGGCCAAACAGGTGAAAAAGGAAATGGAGCATATACGCGGACTACTGCCCCAGGGATATGAGATACATACCAGTTACGACGCGACCGAATTCATCCAGAATGAGCTGAATAAGATCTACATACGTACCGGACTGACTATCCTGATCCTGTTATTGTTCGTCCTGCTGATCACGCGGAACGTGCGCTATCTCTTCCTGATTGTCGTCAGCCTGAGTGTAAATCTCTGTATCGCCGTCATCTTCTTTTACCTGGCCGGATTGGAGATGCAGTTGTATTCTTTGGCCGGGGTTACCATATCTTTAAGCCTGGTGATCGACAATACGATCGTCATGACCGACCATATCCGCAACCGGCATAACCGGAGAGCCTTCCTCTCCATCCTGACCGCTACACTGACTACAATCGGTGCGCTCGTCATCATCTTCTTCCTGGATGAAAAGATCCGGCTGAACCTGCAGGACTTTGCTGCCGTGGTAATTATCAACCTGGCAGTATCGCTGGCCGTCGCCCTGTTCTTTGTTCCCGCCATGATAGAGAAGCTGGGACTGGGACAAAAGAAAAAGGCAGCCCGGAAAGTCGGTGCATTAACAGCCGGTGCAGAACCGACGCGATGGGTACGTTTCAAAAAGCAGGTCAACAGGCAGATCAAACGGTTCCCCGTCCGGTTCAATCGGTTTTACCTGGGACAGATCCACTTCCTCTGCCGCTGGAAGAAGACGGCCTGCCTGGTTCTTGTCCTGATTTTCGGACTCCCCGTATTCCTTCTGCCGGAGAAGATCGAGATGGACGACAAGGACAAGGTATATACCGCTACCGACTCGCTGCTTGTCGAGAAGTATAACAAAATAGTTTCCGGCGAAACATACAAAGAGAAAGTTAAGCCCGTCATCGACAAGGCGCTCGGAGGCACCTTGCGCCTCTTCGTCCAGAAAGTGTACGAAGGCAGTTATTTTACCCGAAATGACGAAACGGTTCTTTCCGTCAGCGCTTCGCTCCCCAACGGAACTACGCTGGAACAGATGAACCAACTGATGGGACGTATGGAGGCCTATCTGAGTACATTCAAGGATATACGCCAGTTCCAGACCAATATCTACAGCGCCCGGCAGGCAGGGATACGCATCTATTTCACCAAAGCGGCCGAACGGAGCGGTTTCCCGTATACACTGAAAAGCAGGATCATCAGCAAGGCACTCGAACTGGGTGGCGGCAGTTGGAACGTATACGGATTACAGGATCAGGGCTTCAGCAACGATGTAAGAGAAGGAGCCGGTTCTTTCCGTATAGAGATGTATGGCTATAATTACGATGAATTATATGAGTGGGCGGAACAGTTAAAGTCGAAACTCCTCACCTACCGCCGTATCAAGGAAGTACTTATCAACTCGGAATTCTCCTGGTGGAAAGACGATTATCAGGAGTTCTATTTCAACCTGAACAAAGCCCGGATGGCACAGGAGAACATCCTGCCGATCGAACTGTTCGCCTCCATCGATCCGGTATTCGGCAAAGACATTTACAGCGGAACGATCATCGTGGACAACGAAACGGAGAAACTGAAACTGAGTTCCCGCCAGGCACGCGACTACGACGTGTGGAGCATGCAGCACGTCCCGCAGCAGATCAAAGGACGATCCTACAAACTGTCGGAACTGGCAACCGTCGAGAAAGGCCAGATGCCCCAGAAGGTGGCCAAAGTGAACCAGCAATACCGCCTGTGCCTGCAATACGAATATATCGGTGCTTCCAACCAGGGGACGAAAATACAGGAACGCGTACTGAAAGAGTTTAACGCAGCCCTGCCGATGGGGTACACCGCCAAGTCGGAAAGTTATTACTGGAGCTGGAATACAAAAGATAACAAACAGTATCTGTTATTATTGCTGATCATCGTGATTATTTTCTTTACAACCAGTATCCTGTTCAATTCGCTTAAGCAACCGTTGGCTGTTATCTTCGTTATTCCGATCTCTTATATCGGGGTATTCCTGACTTTCTACTGGTTCAAACTGAATTTCGACCAGGGAGGGTTCGCTTCTTTCGTCCTGTTATGCGGTATTACCGTGAACGCCAGTATTTATATATTGAACGAGTACAACCAATTACGCACCAATAAACCGCTGATGCCGGCCTGGCGTGCTTACCTGAAAGCATGGAACGCAAAGATCACGCCAATCTTCCTGACCGTGATCTCTACCATCCTGGGATTCATACCTTTTATGCTAGGCCCAGACAAAGAAGCATTCTGGTTTCCGCTGGCAGCCGGAACTATCGGAGGACTGATCATGTCTATTGCCGGAATCTTTATTTACCTGCCTATTTTTACCCTGAAAAAATAATCATATTGTAATCGGTTTAAACGATCTAAAACTATTTTCTTTCCTAAATTTGCGGGATTAATAGACAATTTGTTAAATCCTCTAAACCCTTCTTACCCCCGGGATGTTTATTCTAGGAGCTGAAAAGTAGCGCCTAAGAGAACATCTAAGCTTGAACTTTATTGATCTTTTTCTATGGCGACATCTTAGGATTATGTAAGAAATGGGAAAAGAAGTCCTCTCTTTATTGCAAGAAGCAGAGTCCGATATCACCCTAAAAATAAATTAAAGATGAAAGTTTTATTCAAGTACCTACGACTATTCTCCCTCTCAACGAGCGGAGCGTTACTTCTGTGTATTGTATTTGCCGCTAATCCCAATATTGCGGAAGGAACAATTACCGGCAAAGTATTCTGGTTTCATTTTACCATTTTATTACTTGCATTCAGCGTACTTTTTATGGAAGCCACTATCAGAAAATGTAACTTTACCTTTACACTGCCTGACGGACTTTTGCTACTGTTCTCCGGACTGGTTCTGCTAAACTACGACCATGATCTGAATCCCCAACCGGAAAGACTACTCTTCGCCGGCCAATTGACTATGCTATGGTTCATGCTGCGGGCCGTTATGCAGACACATCCTGAAATCAGGCTCTTTTTCCTTTCAATCATCATGTGTACCGGTGTGTTTGAGGCCTTTTGGGGAATGGGGCAACTATACGGAACTCCGGCGGACAACCATCCCCTGTTTAATGGGAGCGGACTGGAATTTAGCCCGGGGCCGTTTTCCGGTTACTTGGCAATCGTACTCCCCTTATGCCTGAATATTGCATTGCGATTTCGCGACTGCGACAAAATAGCCTGGTGGGAAACCAGAACAATGCTATTTTACCTGGCCGTGTTCGGTATCATTATCATTCTCATCGCTCTTCCGGGAGGACTGAGCCGCCCGGCATGGCTGGCTGCAATCGCTTCTTGCAGCTGGGTATTCTTTCTTCGCAAATCCGGGTGGAAAATACTCAAACAAAGGGTTCTAACACATAGCAAAACCGTTGTGATCACTTGTGCTTTCTTATTTCTTTTCATTGCGGGGCTACCCACTCTGGGAGGTCTTATCCATCCCGATAAGTCGGCCGGGCGTATGCTGATGTGGAATGTCACCACCAAAGCCATACTGGAACAACCCGTAACAGGAACAGGGCTGGGCGGTTTTCCCACCTCCTATGCAAAATCACAAGCCGATTACTTTTCATCCGGAAAAGCTTCCGACATGGAACGGCTGGCAGCCTGTTGTCCGAGATTTGCATTCAACGAGTATCTGCAAATGGGACTGGAGTACGGTATCGTCGGATTGCTGCTTTTCTCTTTGTGGATCGGGTTTGTCCTCTACTACGGACTAAAGAATAAACAGGTCGGATCGACAGGATGTATCATTGCCCTGCTCTTCTTCTCCATGTATTCCTATCCGTTGCAGCTGCCGTCATTCTGGGTGTTACTGTTGTTTTTCTCCGCTACCTGCGTAACGATACCGGGCAAACTACAGAAGCCTTCCCCGAAAACATTCCCATATATCGGAACATTTGCAGCATTGGCCGCCTGTATGTTATTTTTCGGGCAGAGAAGTTATTACCAGTCTTATAAGGAATGGAAGATACCGGGCAAACTACAGAAGCCTTCCCCGAAAACATTCCCATATATCGGAACATTTGCAGCATTGGCCGCCTGTATGTTATTTTTCGGGCAGAGAAGTTATTACCAGTCTTATAAGGAATGGAAAACGCTACGGATACTGGAACAGAAGGACGAACACAGTGTGGCAGCCCAGGGCTACCAGAGCTTGTATCCCAAGTTATCGCACCAGGTAGAATTTTTACGGGAAGGAGCGAAGTGTCTCCAGCAGAACAAACAATTCGCAGATGCGGTTATCTGGACGAACCGCGCCTTACAGCTAAGCGCAGACCCTGAGTTCTATGATATAATGGCAGAGAGCCACCGGCAACTCGGACTTTACAAACAAGCCGAAAAATGCTTGCTGCAATGTCTCCACATTCTGCCGGAACGGATAGAGACTTATTATCAGTTGACAAAATTATACTCGGAAGACTCTTATTATCAACCTGATAAATTAAAGTTAGCCGCCTACTCCGTTCTTACCAGTCAACCTGCGGATAAATCAAAAGCGAGCGAATCGATGAAGGAGGATGTAAACAGACTTCTTCAGCATGCAATAACAAACAACAAATAATTAACTGATTATCGGACAAGCAATACCATTTTAGGACCACTATTCCCTCCATTTTTATTGCACAATTAAATTATATGCCCTATCTTTGCCGAAATTTTGCGAGGAAGAGTTTCATGACGAATAAGATACATAAGTGTAATCCGATGTTTATCTCCGGTTCAACGCCGGACATTGAAGCTCATTTCTTTACTTTACGGGAATATAATTTGTTTATATAGGATGCGTTAGTTATTTTTACTAACGCATTTTTTTTGTGTCCCGCGAGTGGCAATTATATAAGGAATAACATTCTATAAAATATTAATAAACAAAACAACCCAATTACTATGTCGAAAATTGGAATCAAAAAGGTGATTGTTCTGGGCTCGGGTGCCCTGAAGATCGGACAGGCCGGAGAGTTTGACTACTCTGGTTCACAAGCATTGAAGGCACTGAAAGAAGAAGGTATCAGTACCGTATTGCTGAATCCGAACATTGCAACTATTCAAACATCGGAAGGGGTAGCAGACAAGGTGTACTTCCTGCCTATCACTCCGTATTTTGTTGAAGAAGTAATCAAAAAAGAACAACCGGACGGAATCCTGCTGGCTTTTGGTGGCCAGACTGCCCTGAACTGCGGAACCCAGTTATACACCAGCGGCACACTTGCTAAATATGGCGTAAAGGTACTGGGTACTTCTGTCGAAGCTATCATGTACACGGAAGACCGCGACCTGTTTGTAAAGAAACTGAATGAGATCGACGTAAAAACACCGGTAAGCCAGGCTGTTGAGACAATGGATGATGCCGTGAAAGCTGCCTACAAGATCGGCTTCCCGGTAATGATCCGCTCCGCTTATGCACTGGGCGGTATGGGTAGCGGTATCTGCAAGGACGAAGCAGAACTGCGTACGCTGGCAGAAAGCGCTTTCGCTTATTCTTCACAGATCCTGGTGGAAGAATCGCTGAAAGGCTGGAAAGAAATTGAATTCGAAGTAATCCGCGATAAGAACGACCATTGCTTCACGGTTGTAAGCATGGAAAATGTAGATCCGCTGGGTGTACATACCGGTGAAAGTATCGTAGTTGCTCCTACCTGCTCACTGACCGACAAAGAGCTGGATCTGCTGAAAGAACTGTCTACCAAGACAATCCGCCACCTGGGTATCGTAGGCGAATGTAACATTCAATATGCATTCAACTCCGACACTTGCGACTACCGCGTGATCGAAGTAAACGCCCGTCTGAGCCGTTCTTCTGCCTTGGCATCCAAAGCGAGCGGTTATCCTCTGGCTTTCGTTGCCGCTAAGTTGGCGTTAGGTTACAGCCTCGACGAAATCGGCGAAATGGGTACTCCGAACTCTGCTTATAAAGCTCCGGAAGTAGACTATATGATCGTGAAGATCCCGCGTTGGGACTTGACAAAGTTCGTTGGTGTCAGCCGCCTGATCGGTTCGAGCATGAAGTCTGTCGGCGAAATCATGTCGATCGGTAAGAGCTTCGAAGAGATCATGCAGAAGGGTCTGCGTATGATCGGACAGGGCATGCACGGTTTCGTTGGCAACAACGACCTGGAATTCGACAACCTCGACGATGCACTGGCCAACCCGACCGACCTGCGTATCTTCGCCGTAGCAAAAGCGCTGGAAGAAGGTTACACCGTAGAACGTATCCACGAACTGTCGAAGATCACTCCGTGGTTCCTGAACGGTTTGAAAAATATCGTAGACTATACCAAGGTATTGTCTCAATACAATAAGATCGAAGATCTGCCCGAAGAAGTGATGAAGGAAGCTAAACGCTTAGGTTTCTCCGACTTCCAGATCGCCCGTTACGTTGAGAATCCGGAAGGAAACATGGAAAAGGAAAACATCCGTGTACGTAACCTGCGTAAGAAAATGGGTATCCTGCCAAGCGTAAAACGTATCAACACAATCGCTTCCGAACATCCGGAACTGACGAACTACCTGTATATGACTTATGATGGTAGCGAACATGATATTCCTTACTACAAGAACGACAAGAGCGTGGTTATCCTGGGTTCAGGTGCTTACCGTATCGGTTCTTCCGTAGAGTTCGACTGGTGTTCGGTGAACGCTGCACAGACAGCCCGCAAACTGGGTTACAAGTCGATCATGATCAACTACAACCCGGAAACGGTTTCTACCGACTACGATATGTGCGACCGTCTGTACTTCGACGAACTTTCTTTCGAACGTGTACTCGACGTAATGGATCTGGAAATGCCAAAGGGTGTAATCGTATCCGTAGGTGGTCAGATACCTAACAACCTGGCCATGAAGCTGTATCGCCAGAACGTTCCGGTACTGGGTACTTCCCCGCTGTCGATCGACCGCGCTGAAAACCGCCACAAATTCTCCGCCATGCTGGATACACTGGGTATCGACCAGCCGCGTTGGGCAGAGTTGACCAGTATGGAAGAGATCGACGGCTTTATCGAAAAGGTAGGCTTCCCGATCCTGATCCGTCCGTCTTATGTTCTTTCAGGTGCAGCGATGAACGTATGCCACAACAAGGAACAGATGATCGAATTCCTGGATCTGGCCGCTAAGGTATCTAAAGAATATCCGGTCGTTGTTTCCGAATTCCTTCAGGGAGCAAAAGAAGTGGAATTCGACGCAGTAGCCATGAACGGCGAAGTGGTTGAATACGCCATCTCCGAACATATCGAGTTTGCCGGTGTCCACTCAGGTGACGCCACACTGGTATTCCCGGCTCAGAAGATCTACTTCGAAACGGCACGCCGTATCAAGAAGGTGAGCAAGATGATCGCGAAAGAGCTGAATATCAGCGGCCCGTTCAATATCCAGTTCCTGGCTAAGAACAACGATGTGAAGGTTATCGAATGTAACCTGCGTGCATCACGTAGTTTCCCGTTCGTATCAAAGGTTCTGAAACGCAACTTCATCGAAACGGCCACACGCATCATGTTGGATGCTCCTTATACAAAACCGGACAAAAGCGCTTTCGACATCGACTGGATCGGTATCAAGGCTTCTCAATTCTCATTCGCCCGTCTGCATAAAGCAGACCCTGTACTGGGTGTGGATATGAGCTCTACCGGTGAAGTAGGTTGCATCGGCGATGACTTCAACGAAGCATTGCTTTCTGCCATGATCGCCGTAGGTAATACCATTCCTAAAAAGAATGTCCTGGTTTCTTCGGGTGCAGCCAAGAGCAAAGTAGATTTGCTGGAACCCTGCCGCCTGCTGAATGAGAAAGGATACCAGATCTATGGTACCGCCGGAACTGCTAAATTCCTGAACGAGAACGGTATTGCCGCTACAGCCGTATGCTGGCCGGATGAACAGGGCGACCTGAATATCATGGATATGTTCAGCAACCACGTATTCGAACTGGTTGTAAACATCCCGAAAGACCATAGCAAACGCGAGCTGACCAACGGTTACAAGATCCGCCGTGCAGCGATCGACCATAACATTCCGCTGATCACCAACGCACGTCTGGCCAGCGCGTTTATCGAAGCTTTCTGCACTATGGATGTGAAAGATATCCAGATCAAAGATTGGCAGGATTATAAATAAGCAAATATTTTTATTATATTTGTGACCATAATACGTAGAGACAGGACAAAACCCTGTCTCTACACGTTTAATTCTTATTCGAAGCTTATGTATAGACTACCGATATTATTCCTTGCCTTCATGCTCACCTTCTGGGTGGCGCGTGCATCATCGGTAGATGTTCCTAATATCTTCATCAAAAATTTTACTGTAGACGATTATAAAGCCAGTTGCCAGAACTGGGGACTATCGGTAGCCTCCGACGGGGTGCTGTATGTAGCCAACAACATGGGCTTGCTCACCTTCGACGGCAACACCTGGAAACACTATGAAACACCGGACAAGGAAGCCATTAACGGCGTCACTTTCCTGAACGATACGATTTACACCATCAGCGAGGGTTCTTTCGGAGGGTGGACACGCGACAATCTCGGCGTAATGCGTTACCACAAACTCAACAAGATACCGGCCGAAGTTAAATTCAAGGAACCGCCGGCATCCATTCCCTTCGTTCTTCCCGATGAAATACTTCATGCGCAGCCATCTGTCTTTATGACGATAGATGATATGTATTTCATAGGGACACAGAATCGTGGGCTGTATATCACAAGCCCCGACGGAACTATTCTCCGCCATTTATCGACACAGGATCAATCGTTGCCCGACAATATCGTGCGTGCTATCTGTATACAGGACGCCCAGCAGATATGGGTCGCTTTCGATAACGGGCTGTCGCAGATATCATTCGAACCTTCCCTCGTCAGACTGGGAAAGAGAAGCGAGATAGGCAAGCTCAAAAATGCTTTTCTGCGCAACGACACGTTATATATCCAGACCAATACCGGCTATTTCAAAAGGACATTAAAAGGCGGCGACAGTTTCCAGCCTCTCGACATCAGCAAGGAGCTGTTTTATTTTCCGCCTCAGACAATCGCTTACGATACACTTCAGGTCAATTCCATATTCAATAATCCCGAAGCTTTAGGAAACTTTGCCGATGCCGACCAGATTTATCCCATCGGGAACGACCTCTACTGGCTCTGCGTGAAGAACGAAGCCGGACTGTTCCATAACGAAAACGGGAACGCGACATTAAAATGCAGGCTGCTGCTCGACAATTACAATATGAATATGGTGAGCAGAGACAGGAGAATGTTCCCGCTTAGCGACTCTTTACACCTGATCTCAGCCATGCAAGGCGTATTACTGGTCAATATACGCGACCTGATCGGCAGTGGGCTGGGAGCCGGAACGCCCCTGCAAATATCGGAAATAGAATATGTAGACAAGCACGGCGAACATAATTTACCCGTCAACTCGGAAAAGATCACATTACCCCATAATTTCCAGGAACTATCCGTTTACGTGGGAAGTACGATCTTTACGCCCAACCATCTGATCAGCTACATGATAGAGGGAGTGTCGTCCGATTGGTCGCCCTGGCAGAAAGACGGGGAGATATCCTTTCTTCAGCTACCGGAGGGCAAATACACCCTGAAGATACGAAAATACGTGGTCAGAGGCCCTTATATGGAAATAGCGATCCCGATCACCGTCCGTCCCCCCTGGTATAATACCATCTGGGCATGGCTGGCCTATATTATCCTTACCGGGATAATAGCCAAGTTCGTACTCGGTTATCACCTGCGAAATCTGCGTAAGGAAGAACTTGCCCGGCAGGAAGCCGAAAGACAGGCTGAAAAACAGAAGATCCAGCAGATGAAAAGCGACATGCTGGAAGCCGAACTGCAAAATAAGAACAACGAGCTGAGCCTGCAAACCTCGGCACTCCTGAAAAGAAACCAGGCCATACAGGCATTGCTGGACGAGTTGGAGCGTCAGAAAGAAACGCTGGGCGACCGTTATCCGAATAAGTTATATATACGGATGAAGAATCTGATAGAAGAATCTCTGAACGACCAGGCAGACTGGCTGTTGTTTGAGAGCCACTTTAACAGTGCACATCAGAATTTCATCGAACGTTTACGCCAGCAATATTCAGATATCACAACAGGAGATTTGCGTATCTGCTGTTTGTTGCGGATGAATCTCTCTACAAAAGAAATTGCATCGCTTCTAAACGTATCCGTACGTGCCATAGAACTACGCAGATACCGTTTAAGAAAGCGCCTTTCACTGGATGGGGACACCAACCTCATCGATTTCCTTATGAATTACTAAAAAATATTTTCTATTTTTCCACATTCGGCAATAAGCTACATATCAATGATATACCTATCATTGTAGTAGCGATGAGAAAGTATTGTAGCATTATTTTCCACCTCACAAATAAATTGTGCAAGTAGTGTAGTAGTACTTTTTATCCGATATACTTTTAAATATACTTCCTTTGCCAGTGCAAATGAATCTTAATTTCTAAGACACGATGAAACACGAGCTGGAAGAACAACTTGAAGAGTTGGAAAGGCAAGGCATCAGTCGCCGCCATTTCCTGAAAATATTAACAGCCGCTGGTATTATAACAGCTGTAGGTACACAAAAAGTTCACGCATTCTCAAGTGATGCAAAAGGTAAAATTGTAGTTATCGGTGGAGGGGCAGCCGGAATCAGTATGGCAGCACGCCTGATGCACTGGCTGGATAACCCGGATATTACATTGATCGATCCAAGCGACCGTCAGTATTATCAACCCGGTTTTACTTTAATTGCTTCAGGGGTTTACCAACCGGAAGATGTTTGGAAGAAGCAGGAGAATTGTATTCCGGACGGCGTGAAATGGATTAAAGATTCAGTTGCAGCAGTCGACCCGGTAATGAACCAGGTGACAACAGCCAACAACGAAAAGATCCCATACGACTTTCTGGTATTGACACCGGGGGTACAAACAAACTGGGAAAAGGTTGAAGGCATTACACACGATACGTTAGGAGCAGGAAACGCTCACAGTATATATGATTTCGAAGGTGCACAAAAAACCTGGAAAGCGCTTCAGGAATTCTCTAAAACAGGTGGCCGTGGTATCTATACCGATACATACACGAAACACAAATGTGGAGGAGCACCGAAAAAGATTTGTTTGCTGACAGAGGATTACACCCGCCAACACGGGACAAGGGACAACGTTAAACTGGATTACTTCACAGCCGCCAAAGAGCTGTATGATATTCCTTTTTATACTCCCCGTCTACTGGAGATCTATAAGGAACGTAACATTCCGATCAATCTCAACGTGCGTGTAAAAGGTGTCGATACCTCAGCCAAACAGGTACATTTTGAAAAGGTTGAAACAGTCGGAGAAGAAAAGGTGATCACTCCTTTCGTGGAAGATTACGATTTCTTTCACTTCGCACCGCCAATGTCGGCTCCCGATTTCGTTCGCGAAGCAGGCCTGGGATGGACAGAAGGCAAACTGGCTGCCGAAGCCTGGGTGATGGTCGACAAAGCGACACTGGTTCATAAAACGTATCCGAACATTGTCTCCCTGGGAGATGTTGCCGGAATACCGACCAGTAAAACCTCTGCTGCCGTACGTATGCAGGTGCCGATCGCAGCAAAGAACCTGATCTCGCTGATGGAAGGCAAAGAACCTGTTGAGAAATACAACGGTTACGCAGCCTGCCCAATTGTAACAGACTATGGACACGTACTTTTGTGCGAGTTCGACTATGATAAAAAGCCGGTTCACTCGTTCCCGTTCAGCATGCTGGACACATCGAAAGAACAATGGGCGGCTTGGTTACTGAAAGTTTACATGTTGAAACCGATGTATTTCTACGGAATGCTGAACGGTTACGCTTAACGGACCAAAAATAACAACTCCCTATAATTCAAATGCCAAACTACAGAAAATCCCCGGCTCAACTCCTTGAGACCGGGGATTTTGTTTTAAAAGCCTATAAGTACTAATTGTAAACTCCTTACTCAGTATTGCCAGGGTGTACAGGGTATTCCGCCAGGGTGTACAGGATAATTCACCAGGGTGTACTGGGTAACCGATTATCCTGTACACCCTGGCAATACTGAATCCTTACTTTTATACTAATAGGTAATAAGCTTTAAACTAAAAGACAGGCTGAAAAGGAATAATTTTCACAAAAGGGAGTGATAGATAAAGGGTGGCAGATGGCAGATAGGATGACAGATAAAAACATATCATCTGCCACCCTTATAAAACTAGTATTCAATCAAATAAATCATTTTATTGCAGATGGCAGATAATATTCATAAAACTCTTGTATAAAAAAGTTATTCCATCTTCCGGTAATAACGCGGTGTATAATCCGGTAATAATTCCGGATGGAACACCCACACCAGGTCTTTCAACAGATAGTCGGGATGGATCGGAAACTCTTCATAATAAGGCACAACGCCAGTATTGCAGGTATAGATACGACGGTTTTTGAAGGCATCGAAGTTTTCGTAAGGGGTATATTCGATACGCAGATCCTTGTATGTCATATCGTTTGCCTGATTATACTTGATCAGCCACATATCGGCATGGATCGCTTTGTCGAGCACCGTTTCGAATGCCAGAGGTGTACTGCCTGCTCCGGGAAGGTCTTTAAAGACATAATCGGCTCCGGCATCTTTATACAGGTGGGCGATATAACTGTCGCCGGCCGGCATATACCAGGATGAGCCGAATTTCTTTTCGGAGATAACGGTAGGTCGGTCGGCAACCGTCTTTGTCAACTCCTTCAATGCCAGATAGCGTTGTTCCGTTTCGCGGAAAATAGAGTCTGCCATCGCAGCTTTATTGAACAGCAAGCCGTAGAAGCGCACCCATTCGGTTCGCCCCAAAGGCAACGACTCCATATAGTCGGCCGCTTCGATGATAGGAATACCCAGTTTCTCGGCAGGGCCGTAGCCTGCATTCTGGAAAGGGGAAGCAATGATGATCTCTGCACCAATATCAATGATCTTCTCGATATTCGGTGCCGTAGCCTCGCCCAGATCGGCGATCTTTCCGGCACGCAAACCTTCCTGAATAGAAGGAGTATCCATATACCGGGGCTCACATACACCGATAACCTTATCGGCTTCATTCAACTGATCGATAATGGCGGCATGCACAGAGGTATAAACGACTATATTATGAATAGGGGTTCGTACAACCGTTCCTTTAGGCAGATTGCCCGGCACAGCGGACAGATCGCGATCCACCAGAAGATAACGTTGCAGAATACGTGTACTGTCCCAGGGGTCACGTACTTCAACGGACGTATAATCCGCGAAATGCTGTACAGTGAAACCGCTGGCATAACGGATAGAGTCGGTAGAGAGGGATTGATGGTCGGCAGAACCCTGCTTCACATTACAACTGAATGTGAAGCAGAGCATCAGACCTATTAGTATTTTACAAACATCCATTGTACTTACCTTTTACTTTCCTTATTTAAGAAAGCCAACCCCCATCGGGTTGATACCGGATACTTCCAACTGGTTAAGTTTCTTTCCTTCAGCAGAGAAAATAAACATATCACCAGTGCTGGTATAATCGGATGTACCGATATAAATATCACCGTTAGATGGATTTACGTTCAGGCTATAAGCTTTTTCCACCACTGTACCGTCAGTAATAAAGTTCTTCGAAGTCTCGGTATCGCTTTTTGTATCATAAGAAACAAACTGAGTATTGACAGGTTGCCAGTTAGCATCATTCTGCGAATGAATAACATATAATTTATCAGCAGCCATGCCCATCAGAATATTATCGTCTGTATAGATAGAAGTAGATGTTTCGGCTTTTAAGTCGACACGCTGCAAGGAAGCCTTCACATCCCCGAAGTTTCCACCACATACTACATACATTTCTCCATCGCTGTCTGCTCCCATGTACATCGGGTTCAGACCGACAACGATCTTCTTTTCTTCAGTGAATGAAACAGGATCCACAACCGACAAAGTAGAATCCTGTACCGGATTATACCCCCCGGAATTAGCCACATACAGTTTTCCGCCTACTTCGCGAACCTGATAAGGATTAGGGCCTACTTTTGTTTTTTGAGTAATCTCCATTGAAGTCGTATCGATTTCTGCCAGATGACCGTCAAACAGAGTTACATATACTTTTCCTGCATAGGCAGCCAAATAACGAGGAGATTGAGGCTGACCGGAATCATCCTTCGGAGCTAATGTTTTCAACGATTTAGCATTCAGGTCGGTAATCTCGACCGTATTAGACTCACTAACAGTAATATACATTTTAGAGCCGTAAACCATGATATCATTGGCAGTATCTCCCAGACCACGACCGTTAACAGAGGAAAAGACTTTTGTATTCAAATCCTTTGTTTCAAAATCATAATAGTCCAATGTTGCATTATTTGATTGCCACTTTCCGCTATTCATTATATATACACCACGTTGCTGTTCTGATGTTGAGCCTCCCTGTCCTCCATTATCATCATCATCGCTACACGCTGTAAATGAAAAAGAGACACACGCACATAAAGCCGAAAAGCATAGTAATTCTTTTGTTTTCATCTTGTTTCTAATTAATATATTAATAATTTACACTCAAAGTTATTCGCCACGACCGTCCGGGCATAGGATAATATTGTATGACATCATACATTTTATTTGTCAGGTTCACCACTTCTCCCTGTAAACGGAATTTACAGTTCCGAAGATTGAACTCACGGTTCAGTGAAATTGTATGTTCGGCATACCGGTCGATACGGTTATCATCAATATTCTGCGGCAAGGCATAACGATCGCCTACCAATGTCACAGAATAACCGGCATTCACCCACGGATTTTGCAAAGATAAAGCAACCATACCCGAATGTTTGGGAGTATATGGTATTTGATGACGGTAGGTCTTTGCCGTCTCACTCGTTATATCTATTGCTTTCTGAAAAGTGTAATTAGCCTGCACCTGTGCTTCCATTTTCTCAAACAAAGGGATTTCCGCCAGAAAGTTCACATCCGTTCCCCCGATAGACACCTCTCCCATATTCATCATCTTCCAGACAAACATGGTAGGAATGGCTACAATCTTATCCTTTACTCGGTTATAATACCCATCGGCCGAAAGACTAAGAAAACTGAATACGGAAAAATCACCGCTCCAGGTCAGCCCCGCATTATATTGGGTCGCTTTCTCCGGCTTCAGACTTGTATTCCCCATCCGCTGATAATAAAGGTCATTGAATGTCGGGACACGGAAAATATCTTTATAGGAAACACGAACACGCAGATTCTCTTCCGGCAGAATACGCCAGGAAGCACTGACAGCCGGGGATAAACGTTTCCGGTCGGCCGGCTGGTCACCGGTCTCTACCCGTTCAGTCATATAAGTACCCAGTAAACTGGCGGTAACGGTTAGCCGGTTGTCCCGGTATTGCCCCGCCAAATAGGTCAACGATGAGTAGCGGGTTGGAAACGGACATTTCGGTAATGTATTATCCAACGTATTAACGAAGAAATCTTCGATGAGGGAGAAGGAAAAACGATCCGACAAAGTATACAAACCGGATACGGAAGTATAATATTCACGTTGGGTATAATTGTCGATCTGTACACCGTTCTCATATTTATTATTTACATCCTTATACCGGTTCCACGCATAATTAAACTTAGCCTGCGCCTGCAATGCGAATTTTTCACTTAACTGATTCTTATAATAGGCCTGCACAAAAGCATTCTTATCCCACAAACGCTCACCTGCATAATCGTTGTATAAAACAACAGAGCCGGGTAGTCCGCGTTCGGAGTCAAAATAATATCCTTTCACCGAGAAGGTTCCGCCACGTCCTAAATCTCCCCAGAGGTTCAGTTCCGTACGCCACGATTCGATATCACTGTTATGTCGTTTCAACTTTTCCGTTTGTGATACGTTTGTTAATGTAAAAGGATAATTACCATCGGCTCGCAGGTAGTCGCCATCCAAGGAAGCCGCCCATTTCTTTCCCAACTTTTGTTCATACCGGATATAAGGATTGACCATACCGAAAGAACCGGTCTTTACCTGCGCTTTCAGATGAAACGGTTTTACCAGGAAGTCAGGACGTAGCGATTTCACACTCAACGCCCCCGCCGAAGCATACATCCGGGCTGTCTGGAAAATATCATCCGTCTGTCCGATCGACAACGAAACCATTTCGACGTTATCGAGCGAGAAGCGGCTGATATCCACCTGTCCGCTCTGGGCATCCGTGATCGTTATGCCGTCATAGCTGACAGCCGTATGCTGCGCACCCAGACTTCGCACCGAGACAGTCTTCAATCCCCCTATCCCACCGTAATCTTTCACGGTAGCACCGGAGAAGCGTTTTACCGCTTCCGAAAGATCCTGTATGCCGAGCCGTTCGATACCGGTACGATCCATCACTTGAAGAGGAGTAGCCTCGCGGGTAGTGGAAGGACGCGCCTTCTCGACCACCTCGACACCCTTCAGTTGGTGATAAGTCGTCGTATCGATCTGTTGGGCAATCGCAAACACTGACGCATGCAACCATATGCCAAACAGGCATAACATTCTTATTATGTATAAATTACGCATATATCTTTTGGTCTACCAACACCTTACCCGAGGTATTGCATACAAAACAATGGCAGGTTTTCTGACTTGTTCTCCCATGATCGGCCGCCTTCCCGAAGTCATAAAGACTCAGTGGCAACAAGATTTGCCGGGGTTACAGAACTTACAGCTACGGGTACAGTTCCGGACTTGCACCGGATTCCCTTTTACTAGCGACCAGCGAAAGCCAAACCGCTACACCATAATTCGATGGCAAAAGTACGAAATATATCGGAATAGTCGTTATACTAATGTCATTTTGATATCGGAAAAAATCAGTACCTTCGCGCCCAAATTGATTCAAGACCTACTATTCACTCATACTCGTTCCCTTGTGGGTTTAGGTTATTAGATACATTTAGAATTAAACAAAAAGATGACAGACAAAGAAGTATTGTTACTACGACGCAAATTGGATCTTTTGCTCCGTACAGGCAAATTATTGATGGAGAGTGCTGCCGATACGAACCGTATTGAACGAAACATGAAGAGGGTAGCGGCCTTTATGGGTATCCCGGAAGAAAAATTACACATCGATATCCGGTGGACGATGATCATGGTAAATGTGAGTGATGAGAAAAACTCATTCTCCAAATTCCAGAAATGCGAGAAACATGGTATTAATATGACCATGATCTCACAGATCAGTGATCTGTCGTGGCATGCCATCGAGCAGGATTATTCGCTGGACAGATATGAGGAAGAACTGGAAAAGATAGCCTGCAAACCGCGTAACTATATACCTTATCTAGTAGCTATCGGAGCAGGGTTTGCCTGTGGAGGATTCTGTAAGTTGTTCGGATGCGACTGGATCGCCTTTTTGTTTGCTTCTATTAGTGCGTTTATAGGCTTCAGGGTTCGTGCCCGTTGCATAGAGGCCGGCCTGAATGTGTATATGGCTATAGCACTCGCCGCTTTTGTTTCCACATGCCTGGCGTATGTTTCATCCTTTTCGGGGTTATCCGTTACACCATATCATCCGCTATTGGCCTGTGCCCTGTTCATCGTGCCGGGTGTACCGCTGATCAATTTCGTGGATGATATGATCGACAATCATTTGCTAGTCGGGATCACCCGTGCCGCCAATACGGCAATGATGGTCGGAGCCATGACTTTCGGTATCACATTTGCCATGCGTGTTCTTGTGATGAATGACATCGCGATCGACCATAAGTTCAGTGAACTGAGTATGGTTCCCCATGAATCCTATCTTACATATGCAATCGCAGCCGCTATTGCCGCCATGGGGTTCTCTATGATCTTCAATATCCAGCGCCGCCTGTTATGGGTGGTGGCCGTAGGAGGTATCATAGCGGTATGTACACGTAACTTCGTCAACTTCGAACTGGGTTACGGGCCTGTTATCGGTTCGTTCATGGGAAGTTTCGTAGTCAGTCTCCTTGCGGTAAAGGCAGTCCATTGGTTTCATGTACCTAACCACGTACTGACGATACCTTCCGTTATCCCGATGATTCCGGGGGTACTGATGTACCGGTCGTTACTGGCGTTTATTAATATGCACGGAGTGATTGGCGAAGTCACCAACGCTTTTGCCAACGGTATCAATTCGGCACTGATTATTCTTTGCATCTCGCTGGGAGTAGCCGTACCTAATATCTTTGCCCGCCAGTACATCGCCAAAGACCGCAAAAGGTATCTGCAGGAGGAATTGGAAAAACGCCGTCAGCGTGGTAAATTCCTGGAATGGTAAAAACAAATTGTAATAATACATAGTAAGAGGCTGTCTCATTATAACATATGGGGCAGCCTCTTACACTTTTTATACGAAACCTTCTGAAAAAGCCGAATTTTAACAAAGAAAAACAGAATAAGAATTTTCATCCTACTTTTGACTGAGACCAAAAATAATCACTTCCGGAATAAGATTTTAGCCAATTCGTCTCTGAATTGTTCCATATCAAAAAGTTATTGGTTCATTTAGGTACACATTCAAAAATAGTTTAAAGTTTAACTAAATGCAAAAAAGCCCAAAAAGTAATATCTTCGGAATTCCGGCAGGTTGTTTTCGTAATATTGCAACCTTGAAAACAGATTGTAAAGGTTAAAAAGAATTGTATGGGAGAAACAAAAGGTTACGTTTCGCAGGTTATCGGCCCGGTTGTGGACATTCACTTCGATAATGAAAAAGAAGTAAAAATAGTGCTGCCCCGCATCCATGACGCTATGGAGATAGCCCGTCCCAATGGGAAAGCGTTGATTGTCGAAGTACAACAACATATTGGGGAAAATACAGTCCGTACAGTCGCGATGGATACGACAGACGGATTGCAACGGGGAATGGAAGCCGTTTCATGCGGCTCACCTATTACTATGCCGGTCGGCGACCAGGTAAAAGGACGTTTGATGAATGTTACCGGCGATTCGATCGACGGAATGGATGAACTGGATCGGAAAGGCGCTCTCCCCATCCACCGCGAACCGCCGAAGTTTGAGGATTTGACCACCAGTAAAGATGTACTTTACACAGGTATTAAGGTCATCGACCTATTGGAACCCTATTCCAAAGGGGGTAAGATCGGACTTTTCGGAGGAGCCGGCGTAGGTAAAACCGTTCTTATCATGGAACTTATCAATAACATTGCTAAAAAGAATAACGGTTTCTCGGTCTTTGCCGGTGTGGGTGAACGTACCCGCGAAGGAAACGACCTGTTGCGCGAAATGATCCAGTCGGGTGTGATCCGCTACGGGCAGGCCTTCCTCGAAAGTATGGAAGCAGGCCATTGGGATCTGTCGAAGATTGATCATGAGGAACTGGCCAAATCGCAGGCTACACTAGTGTTCGGACAGATGAACGAACCGCCGGGCGCCCGTTCTTCGGTAGCTCTATCCGGATTGACCATTGCAGAGTCGTTCCGTGACCTGGCGCCCGAAGGCGAAACACGCGATATCCTGTTCTTTATCGACAATATATTCCGTTTCACCCAGGCAGGCTCGGAAGTGTCCGCCCTGTTGGGACGTATGCCGTCAGCCGTAGGTTACCAGCCGACACTGGCCACCGAAATGGGAGCCATGCAGGAGCGTATCACCTCGACAAAGAAAGGTTCGATCACGTCCGTACAGGCAGTTTATGTGCCTGCCGACGACTTGACAGACCCGGCACCGGCCACCACCTTTACACACCTGGATGCCACCACCGTGTTGAGCCGTAAGATCACCGAGCTCGGCATCTATCCGGCTGTCGACCCGTTGGAATCGACTTCCCGTATCCTCGACCCGTTGGTCGTGGGAAAGGAACATTACGAAACAGCCCAGCGTGTAAAACAGATCCTTCAGCGAAACAAGGAGTTGCAGGATATCATTTCTATCCTGGGTATGGAAGAACTTTCGGACGAAGACCGCCAGACGGTAAACCGTGCCCGCCGTGTACAACGTTTCCTGTCGCAGCCTTTCGCCGTGGCAGAACAGTTCACCGGCATACCGGGCGTAATGGTCTCTATCGAAGACACGATCCGCGGATTCAATATGATCATGGATGGTGAAACTGACGATATTCCCGAACAGGCCTTCCTCAACGTAGGTACAATCGAGGATGTGATCGAAAAAGGTAAGAAACTGGCAGAACAAGCTAATTAATAACGTATGGAACTGGAAATCATATCACCCGCAGGCATCTTATTCAAAGGTGAAACAGACTACGTATCCTTTCCGGGTATCGCCGGATCGTTCGACGTATTGCCGCATCACGCCCCTATGATAGCCGCGCTGGAAGAAGGTGTCATCCGGTATCAGACAAAAGAAAAGGAAACACAACAGGAAATAAAGATACAAAGCGGATTCGTTGAAATAAAAGATGATACCCTATCCGTATGCATCGAAGAAAAAATACGATCATGAGCAGCGGTAGATTAAGAATGAAGCTAATGGGCCTGATTACTTTTATAAATGTAGTCATCGGTGTCACTTTAGGAGGTTTGTTATACACGATATGGCCTTCGATTTACTTCGAATGGTATCCGTCTATCCCGGTCTTTTACTGGTTGATGGCCATGTTAATGACTTTCTTCCTCGACCATGTAAAACGAAAACATGGCGACGTCACGATCGTTACTTATATGGTAGTCCGGTTATGCAAAATCTTACTGGCGCTTGTTTTCTTATGGTTGTATGCCGCATTTGTCGGACAGAACCTGAAAGCCTTTGGCTTTACGATGATGTTGTTTTATTTCATTTATCTCGTACTAGAGACATATACCATGTATCTATATGAGAAAAAGAGGTTGAAAAGTGAGAAAAGAGAAAAAGATGAACAGAATAAAAAGTAAATACCTGTTTTGGTTTACCTTCCTGCTACTGGCCTGTATCAGCGCCCCGATAAATGCGGCTGCTGCAGGTGAAGAACCGGGAAAGGTGGATGTGCAGGATATCGTATTCTCCCATATCCGGGATGCCTACACCTGGCATATTACCGAATGGAACGGCAAGGAGATCTCCATACCGCTTCCCGTTTTGGTAAAGAGCGAGGAGCGCGGCTGGGATATGTTCCTCTCCTCCCACCTGCATCACGGAAATGTACATCATAATTATTATGTGGCAGGAGAAGGCGAACATGCCGGAAAAGTGGTGGAGAAGAACAGCAGAGGGGAAGAGGTGAAACCGCTCGACCTGTCGCTCACCAAGAATGTGGTCGGCCTGTTGATCAGTTGCGGGATATTGCTTTTTATCGTGCTGCGGACAGCCCGCTGGTATAAGAAGCACCCCAATGAAGCACCCGGCGGATTTACCGGGCTGATGGAAATGGCCGTCATGTATATCCATGAAGGGGTGGTGAAAGAAGGGATCGGCAAAGAGTACAAACCTTTTTCATCTTATCTGTTGACGGTATTCTTCTTTATCCTGATCAATAACCTGATCGGCATTATCCCGGTTTTCCCCGGGGGTGCCAACGTCACGGGTAATATTGCCGTAACGGCGGTATTGGCAGGATGTACGTTCCTGGCGGTGAACCTGTTTGCTACCAAGGAATACTGGAAGGAGATATTCTGGCCGAATGCTCCCCTGTTCCTGAAGTTACCGTTGCCGATCATGCCCTTCGTAGAATTCTTCGGCATACTCACCAAGCCATTTGCCCTGATGATCCGTCTGTTTGCCAATATCATGGCCGGACACACGATCATTCTGGCACTGACTTGCCTGATATTCATCACCGCTTCGATGGGAGTAGCCATAAACGGCACGATGACAGTCGTTTCAGTACTGTTCACCGTGTTTATGAACTGTCTCGAATTATTGGTGGCATGTTTGCAGGCCTATATATTCACCCTACTGTCGGCCAACTATATCGGACTGGCCAAAGTAAGAGAGTGAACAAACATATTTATTAAAAACAAGGTTACTAATTAAAAGATTAAAAACTATGTTATCAGCAATTTTATTACAAGCAGCAGCCGGTGCAGGCATAGCTAAACTAGGTGCAACAGTTGGAGCAGGATTGGCAGCTATCGGCGCAGGTATCGGTATCGGACTGATCGGAAAAGGTGCAGTTGAAGGAATCAGCCGCCAACCGTCGGCAGCCGGCGATATCCGTACATCCATGCTTATTATGGGTGCGTTGGTAGAAGGGGTTGCCCTGTTTGCGATCGTGGTATGTTTCTTAGGATTATTCCAATAAAATAAAAGTAAACTATGTCATTGCTCACACCAGACGCAGGGCTTTTATTCTGGATGATCCTTTCCTTCGGAATTGTCTTTGTCATTCTTTCCAAATATGGGTTCCCGGTGATCATCAAAGCCGTGGAACAACGGAAAGAATACATCGACCAATCCCTCGAATCGGCACACCAGGCAAACGAACAGCTTGCCGGCATACAGGCCGAAAGCGAAAAGATCCTTGCCCAGGCAAGAGAGCAGCAGAATGAGATCCTGAAACAAGCCCTGGTTGAAAAAGAAGAGATCATCAGCGAAGCCCACAGGAAGGCTACCGCTGAAGCCCATCTGCAGGTAGAAGAGGCTACCCGGCATATTCGGGAAGAAAAGGAGAAAGCGATCCGCGAAGTCCGCACCGAAATAGCTGACTTGTCCGTCGCTATCGCAGAGAAAGTAATGAAAGAGAAAATCAGCCGTACCGATGAACAGGAAAAGATCATCAACGGACTGCTCGACAATGTTTCGTTTAGTAAATCGTAAGATATGGATGTAGGTACAATCTCTTCCCGGTATATCAAAGCGCTCTTTTCGCTTGCGAAAGAGAAGCAGCAGGAAACCCGGGTATATGATGATATGAAGATGCTGGCCGTTAGTTTCGAACAGGAACCGGGGTTGAAAGTCGTACTGGATAATCCGATCTTTCCCGAAGAGGAGAAAGTAAAGTTACTGACGACGGCAGCCGGTCTGGAAGTATGCGACCTGTTTGCCCGGTTTATCCGGTTGGTACTGCAGCGTAAAAGGGAAAGCCTCTTACCGCTCATGGCCTATATCTATATCCATATGTACCGGAAGGATAAGAAGATCACCCGGGTATTGTTCAAGACACCGGTTCCGGTAGACGAAGCGACCCGGGAGCATCTGAAGAAACGGTTGCAGGAAGAGACAGGCGATACGATCGAGTTCACAGGAGTGATCAGGCCGGAACTGATCGGAGGATTTGTGCTCCGGATCGGTAATATCCGGATCGACGCCAGCTATTCCAGACAACTCCGGGAGATAAGAAACAAGCTGATCGAAAGAAATTAAAAAAGAAAAACGTATGACAGACCAGATAAAAGTAAGTGAAGTTTCCGCCATATTACGCGAGCAACTGGAAGGTATCAACACCAGCATCCATCTGGAAGAAGTGGGTACCGTGCTCCAGGTAAGCGACGGGGTAGCACGCATCTACGGACTGGATAATGCCGAAGCCAACGAGCTGCTGGCCTTCGACAACGGCATGGAAGCCATCGTCATGAACCTGGAAGAGGATAACGTGGGTGCCGTATTGCTCGGCCCGACCGACCAGGTGAAGGAAGGCGATACCGTAAAACGTACCCGCCGCATTGCTTCTATCAATGTAAGTGAAGATATGATCGGCCGTGTGATCGACCCGCTGGGTAACCCGATCGACGGCAAAGGCGAGATCGTCGGTAAGAAATACCAGATGCCTCTGGAGCGGAAAGCACCGGGCGTGATCTTCCGTCAGCCGGTCAACGAACCGTTGCAGACGGGTATCAAGGCGGTAGATGCCATGATACCTATCGGACGCGGACAACGTGAACTGATTATCGGCGACCGCCAGACCGGTAAGACTTCCATCGCGATCGATGCCATTATCAACCAGCGTAGCAATTACGAAGCAGGCAACCCTGTTTACTGTATTTATGTAGCGATCGGACAGAAGGGCTCTACCGTAGCCTCTTTGGTCAGTACGCTTCAGGAGAAAGGAGCTATGGACTACACGATCGTTGTCAGTGCCACCGCTTCCGATCCGGCTGCGATGCAATATTTCGCTCCTTTTGCCGGAGCTGCTATCGGCGAATATTTCCGCGATAGCGGACGTCATGCCCTGGTGGTTTATGATGACTTGTCAAAGCAGGCTGTTGCTTACCGTGAAGTATCCCTGATCCTTCGCCGCCCTTCCGGACGCGAAGCATACCCGGGCGATATCTTCTACCTGCACTCCCGCTTACTGGAACGTGCGGCGAAGATCATCAACCAGCAGGAAGTAGCCCGCGAAATGAACGACCTGCCGGAAAGCATGAAGGATCTGGTAAAAGGAGGCGGCTCGCTGACAGCCTTGCCGATCATCGAGACACAGGCGGGCGACGTTTCCGCCTATATCCCGACCAACGTGATCTCTATCACCGACGGACAGATATTCCTGGAGACAGACCTGTTCAACCAGGGGAACCGCCCGGCTATCAACGTAGGTATCTCGGTATCCCGCGTAGGTGGTAACGCCCAGTTGAAGGCAATGAAGAAGGTGGCCGGTACGTTGAAGATAGACCAGGCACAGTTCCGTGAACTAGAGTCGTTCACGAAATTCGGTGGCGAAATGGATGCGGTAACGGCCTTTACGATCGATAAGGGACAGAAGAATACCCTACTGCTGATACAGCCCCAATACAGCCCGATGCCTGTCGAGTATCAGATCGCGATCCTGTATTGCGGTACGAAAGGCTTATTGAAGGAAGTGCCGCTGGATAAAGTGCATGATTTCGAAAAAGCCTATCTTCAGACATTGATCACCAATCACCAGAGGGATGTACTCGACGTACTGAGATCGGGAGTGATAAACGACGATGTTTGCCGTATCCTGGAAGAAACTGCTCACCAGGTAAGCGGAGCATACAAAGCAGATTGAATAGAAACTAGATTATGGCATCACTGAAAGAGATAAAAATCCGTCTTGCATCGATCAGGAATACACAGAAGATCACTTCCGCCATGAAGATGGTATCTTCTGCCAAGCTGCATCATACACAGACGATTGTCGAACATATGCTTGCATACGAAAGTAAGCTGAGCACTATATTGAACGGAACCCTGGCTGCCGAAAGCGAACTGAATACCCCTTATACCGCCCGGCGGGAAGTGAAGCAGGTCGCTATCGTTGCCTTTTCGTCCAATACGGGTCTGTGTGGTGCTTTCAATGCCAACATATGGAAAGAGTTGTCCGCCCGCCTTCACCGGTATGAGGCGGATGGCATTGCCGTACGCATTTATCCCGTCGGCAAAAAGATCGCCGACGAACTGCATAAAGCCGGATACCAGACCGACAACAGTTTTCTTCAGGCAGGTGACAAGCTAAACTACGAAGATGCCAGCCAGCTGGCAACTGCGATGATGACGCTTTATACTTCCGGTCAGGCCGACCGGGTGGAACTGCTCTACCATCATTTCAAAAATATGGCGGAACAGATATTGACCGAAAAGGTATTCCTTCCGATCACGTTACCGGAGATAACTCCCACAAGCATGTCGGCCAATTACATTCTGGAGCCGTCGTCCGAACATCTGCTGGCTTTATTGCTTCCCAAAGTCCTTCACCTGCATATCTACACGACACTGCTCGACAATACGACTGCCGAACATGCCGCCCGTATGCTGGCTATGCAGACCGCCAACGACAATGCCAACGACCTGATCCAGGAACTGACATTGCAATACAACAAGAACCGCCAGCAGGCTATCACCAATGAACTGCTGGATATAATGGGAGGGGCAGGATAGTAGCATAAGCGACTGATACTTTTCACATTACAGATTCCCAGCATAAAACAAAACGGAAAACTTTTTATTCGAAAGAATATTAAAGTTTTCCGTTTTTGCAAATATCGCATCTAGCAATCAGGCAGTTGACATATTTTAACTGGTTAAAAGTTTTCCAAAAAGAAAACCGTATTACAATAGAGCATACCTTTGCATAGAAATAAAACGTAATACACCAATACATTTATCATGATTCAGACAGTTATCAAAAGGGATGGTCGTATCGTCGGATTTAATGAGGAGAAAATCGTGACGGCAATCAGAAAAGCCATGCTACACACAGAAATAGGAGACGATTTGCAGCTAATTCGCCAGATCGTCGACCATATTTCATTCAAAGGGGAACCACAAATGACGGTGGAAGCGATTCAGGATGCAGTCGAACTGGAACTGATGAACAGTAGCCGTAAAGACGTAGCACAAAAATATATTGCTTACCGCAATCAGCGTAGCGTTGCCCGTAAAGCAAAAACGCGCGACATGTTCCTGGAAATTATCAATATCAAATCGAATGATATCACCCGCGAGAATGCCAATATGAATGCAGACACGCCCGCGGGTATGATGATGAAATTCTCCAGCGAGACAACCAAACCGTTTGTCGATGACTATCTGTTAAGCGAAGAGGTAAAGGAAGCCATTTCCAACAATTACCTCCATATCCATGATAAGGATTATTACCCGACCAAGAGCCTGACCTGCGTACAGCATCCGCTGGATCGCATTCTAAAATACGGTTTCTCTGCCGGACATGGCGAATCGCGCCCGGCAAAACGTATCGAAACGGCCAGCATACTGGGATGTATCTCACTGGAAACTGCTCAGAACGAAATGCACGGTGGACAAGCGATCCCGGCTTTCGACTTTTATCTGGCTCCTTACGTGCGCAACAGCTTTATCGAAGAGATAAAAACGCTTGAAGAATTGAACGGAGCCGATTATTCGCATCTCTACCAGGTAGAAGTAGACGACTATGTGAACAGCCCGCTGGATGGCCTGACGGGTGAGCAACGAATCATACAACACGCGATCAACAAAACTGTCAGCCGCGTCCACCAGTCGATGGAAGCTTTTATCCATAATATGAATACTATTCACTCACGTGGTGGCAACCAGGTAGTATTCAGTTCTATCAACTACGGTACAGATACTTCGGCGGAAGGTCGTTGCATCATCCGCGAAATATTGAAAAGTACCTACCGGGGTGTCGGTAACGGCGAAACGGCTATCTTCCCGATCCAGATATGGAAAAAGAAACGGGGCGTAAGCTATCTGCCGGAAGACCGAAACTACGACCTGTATGTATTATCCTGTAAAGTATCGGCACGCCGCTTTTTCCCGAACTTCCTGAACCTGGATGCAACTTTCAACCAGCATGAGGATTGGAAAGCCGACGATCCTCAACGTTATATTCACGAAGTGGCAACGATGGGATGCCGCACGCGTGTATTCGAGAACCGTTTCGGGCCGAAAACATCTATCGGTCGCGGAAACCTGTCTTTCTCTACGATCAACATCGTACGCCTGGCTATCGAATGTATGGATATTGAAGATAAAGAGGTACGTATTGCCCGCTTCTTTGCCAAACTGGACGAAATGCTGGAGATTACAGCCCGTCAGCTGCACGAACGTATGGAGTTCCAGAAAACGGCGTATGCAAAACAGTTCCCGCTGCTCATGTCTTCACTCTGGCTGGGTAGCGAAAAGCTGAAACCGACAGACACGATCGCTTCGGTCATCAACCAGGGTACATTGGGTATCGGATTTATCGGGTTGGCAGAATGCCTGGTCGCCCTTACCGGTAAACATCATGGTGAAGATGCAGACTCACAG
The DNA here is from genome assembly GCF_000969845.1 of Parabacteroides sp. HGS0025. Lineage (NCBI taxonomy): Bacteria > Pseudomonadati > Bacteroidota > Bacteroidia > Bacteroidales > Tannerellaceae > Parabacteroides > Parabacteroides sp. HGS0025. The sequence continues at coordinate 177,151 of NZ_KQ033902.1, read as the reverse complement.
GAATTAGGTATAAAGATCGTGACTTATATGCGCGACCGTGTAAATAAGTTTTCGGAACAGTATCAGCATAACTACAGTGTGCTGGCAACTCCGGCAGAAGGTCTTTCCGGCAAGTTCACAGGAAGAGACCGTAAGAAATTCGGCCCGCTGCCCGGTATCTGCGACCGCGATTATTATACGAACTCCAACCATGTTCCGGTATATTACAAATGCAGCGCCCGCCATAAAGCAGAAATCGAAGCACCTTACCACGCTTTGACTGGTGGCGGTCATATTTTTTATGTCGAAATTGACGGCGATGCGACCCATAATCCGGAAGTGATCATGAAAGTGGTCGATATGATGGATAAATACAATATCGGTTACGGCTCGGTAAACCATAACCGCAACCGTTGCCTGGATTGCGGCTACGAAAACGCAGATGCCAACCTGGAAACCTGCCCGAAATGCGGCAGCCAGCATCTGGATAAACTGCAACGCATCACCGGCTATCTGGTAGGTACGACCGATCGCTGGAACAATGCCAAGTTATCCGAATTGAACGATCGCATTATTCATAATTGATAAACAGTCAATAGCTATGTTATCTATTATCGATATTATAGAAGATACAACCGTAGATGGCCCCGGTTTCCGGACTGCCATCTACGCTGCCGGTTGCCCGAACCAATGCCCGGGCTGTCATAATCCCGAATCGTGGGATATCAACAAAGGCCGCCCCGTTCCTACCGAAGAAATATTGGAAAAGGTGCTGGCCGATGATTTCGCGGATGTAACCTTCAGCGGCGGCGACCCGATGTACCAGCCGGAAGAGTTCACCAAGCTGGCTCGTGCCATCAAAGAGAAAAGCCGGAAGAACATCTGGTGCTATACCGGATACAAATTCGAGAAGCTACTGGAGAATCCCAAACAAGCAGCATTACTCCAATATGTAGACGTCTTGGTCGACGGTAAATTCAAGCAGGCTCTCCATGACGAAAGTCTATTGTTCCGTGGCAGCACCAATCAGCGGCTGATCGATGTGAAAGCTTCTTTAAAAAAGCGGGAAGTAGTTTTCTATAATTACAATCCGTTTATTTGAGCCCGCCACACCACTAACCCACAATTACATTTTGCTTATATAAACCCTCTTTTGGAGCCCATATGATATGTTAAAAAATATTAGTCGCGATACTAATTCAATTTACCCGCTATATTAATCCCGATTAGTCGGGATAGTAGTATCATTTTGATATAACGGGAAAATCATTTACGTGCCAGAGTAAAAGGATTGCCTGACAACTATCCCTACTCTGCAACAAACTGCTTTTTGTAAGCCAAAGGAGAAATGCCCCGATGCTTCTTAAAGAACTTTCCGAACGATGACTGGTCAGAGAAGTTCAGCATATCGGCCACCTGTTGAATGGTTAAGTCGGGGTTACGCAAGGAGATTTCAGCTTCACGCATCAATGCTTCACTGATCCATTGGTTGACGGTTTTTCCGCTGAAACTCTTCATTATACGCGAAAGATATTCAGGAGTTATACATAACTCACCTGCATAAAAGGAAACGGAATGTTCCGTCCGGCAATTTTTATTCAACAGCTGGATAAAAAGGAACAAAAGCACGTCTTTACTGGGTGGGTTCGGACTTACTTTTCCCCGGTTGGCCTGGTAAATGATATCATTCATTTCCAAAAGAAAGCCACGCAGTTCGTTCAGGACAATGTCCCGTTGCCAGGCATGACCGGTACGTTCCATGTTACGTTCAATCCGCAACAGGCAATCTTCCAGTAAAGCCCCTTCTTCGTCTTTCAATTTCTGGATCGGACGGCTATGGCGCGAAGCGATATAAGCAGCAGGCATACGGCGGCTATTCAGCATGATCTCGGCAAACAGGTTCCTTTCGATAATCAGATGATACCCTCTGAAGTCAGGAGATAAACGAAAATCCTTTACCGCATGCATATCCATAATATCCAACAGCACATTATCCGTCAGATAATAGGTAAAATCATCAATTGTAATCTCTATCTTGCCCCGACGCACCAGAAAAATAGAAAAGGCATCCAATCGAATGGATACACCTTCCTTAAATCCCGGATTTTCATGACCGTCACCATTTATCCGGGCAATGATCAACTTATCCTGATAGGACTTAAAAACCAATTTATAACGCAGCAAATCCTCGATACTGAGTTGTAAGACAGATTGTTCCATGAATACTCTTTTGTAAGTTGGCAAAGATAAGAAATATATCTAAAATCAGATAAAACCATTTTGCGGACATCCGCAAAATGGTCAGGGTTAATTCAAGCATTGAAAGAGAAGGAGATATAAACAAATAATAATAGAATAAATCCTGTTATTATTAAATACTAATCCATATATTTGCGGAAACTATAAAAACAGTAACTATGAAAACTGAAGAAATCAAAGAATTATTTACTCGATTTGAAAGTATTGTCTGTGAATACAATGGGGTTGAATGTTGGAGTGCAAGAGAATTATATCCCCTATTAGGATATACCCAATGGCGTAACTTCCTGCCAGCCATAGAAAAAGCAAAAGCATCCTGCCAAAATGCAGGAGAAGATACAGCCTACCATTTTGCGGACGTCCGCAAAATGGTTTTACTTGGCTCAAGGTCTGAAAGAGAGATAGATAACATACTGCTAACCCGCTATGCATGCTACCTAATTGCACAAAATGGAGACCCTCGTAAGCCTGAAATAGCTTTTGCCCAAAACTACTTTGCCGTACAAACACGCCGTGCAGAGCTTGTAGAACAACGCTTATTGGATTACGAACGCATCAACGCCCGCACCAAACTAGCCGAAACAGAGAAGCTTCTTTCGGGTGTATTATACGAAAGAGGCATCGATAACAAAGGTTTTGCTACCATACGTTCAAAGGGAGACAAAGCCCTGTTTCGCATAGATACCAAGCTGTTAAAACGCAAGTTAGGTGTACCTGAAAGTCGTCCGCTTGCCGATTTCCTACCGACAATCAGCATTAAAGCAAAAGATTTTGCAGCAGAAATGACCTCTGTCAACGTACAGCAAAAAGACTTGTACGGACAATCGCCCATCGAACATGAGCACGTAGATAATAACCTGGCTGTAAGAGACATGCTAGTCAACAGAGGTATTTTTCCGGAACATTTTCCAGCTGGTGAAGATATTAAAAAAGTGGAAAAACGCATGAAAAAAGAGACGAATAAGCTGAGCGACCCCAGGAAGAAAAAGAAATAACGCAATGAAATCAATATAGTATCCTGATCATTTTGCGGACGTCCGCAAAATGATCAGGCGCTATCCCCCTGTTCAAATTTGGAACAACAATATTCAATTTTCAACCACATGAAATCGGGGGAAAAGTCGGACATTTGCACCGGTTATTAGTTAAGGCAGTATATATCAATGAGTAGCAAACTTTCACACTCTGACATTACCGTGTTGATGTTTTGATTTTGGAACAATCCTACTGCCGGGATTATAATTGAAATAATAGCAGAAAAATGAAGAAAAATTTTATTGCCCGATGCCTCAGCGGCCTCGGGGTAGGGCTTATATGCCTTATTGTAAGCTCGTGTAAAGAGCAACCGGCAACAATGGTTAACAGTGAGTACAAGGTACTAAAAGTGTCGACCACTGACAAAACCCTGAGTAGTCTTTATTCCGCCACTATACGGGGACGACAGGATATAGATATCTATCCTCAGGTGTCAGGATTCATTACCCAACTATGCGTAGAAGAAGGGCAGGCTGTACGAAAAGGACAGTTATTGTTTGTTATCGACCAGGTACCCTACCAGGCAGCCTTGCAGACTGCACTTGCCAACGTAGAAGCGGCAGAAGCTGCCCTGAGTACGGCCAAACTGACGCTCGACAGTAAAAAAGAACTGCATGCACAAAATGTAGTATCCGCTTTCGACCTGCAAACAGCAGAAAACAACTGGCTGAGTGCCAAAGCACAACTAGCCCAGATGAAAGCACTGGAATTGAATGCACGCAATAATCTTTCCTATACGGAAGTGAAAAGTCCGTCGAACGGCGTTGTAGCAACACTCCCCTATCGTGTCGGAGCATTGGTAAGTGCCAATTCACCTAAGCCACTGACTACCGTTTCCGACAATTCGGATATGTATGTCTACTTCTCCATGACTGAAAACCAGCTCCTGTCATTAACCCGTCAGTATGGTTCGAAGCAAAAGGCACTGGAGATGATGCCGGAAGTAGAACTACAGCTGAATGACAAGTCTGTTTATCCGGTAAAAGGGAAGGTAGAAACAATCAGCGGCGTTATCGACCGCAGTACAGGGACCGTAAGCCTGCGTGCCATATTCCCGAATGAAGACGGCATACTCTACAGCGGCAGTTCCGGTAACATCATTCTATCTACAGAAAAATCAGGAAGTATCGTTATACCGCAGACGGCCACTTTTGAAATACAAGATAAAGTTTACGCCTACAAGGTGGTAGACGGTAAAGCACAGTCCACCCTGGTTAACGTAACCCGCGTGAACGGCGGACAGGAATATATCGTGAACGAAGGTTTGAAAACTGGTGACGTGATTGTTGCCGAAGGTGTAGGTTTGCTGCGCGAAGGAACCCCGATTCAGGTTAAACAATAATTGAAAGAAGGAATATGAAATTAAGAACCTTTATAGAACGCCCGGTACTATCAGCCGTTATCTCTATCGTGATAGTATTTATGGGTATTATCGGATTGTCGACGCTGCCTGTCGAACAATACCCGGATATCGCCCCGCCTACCGTCATGGTAAGCACCACTTATTTCGGAGCCAGCGCCGAGACACTTCAAAAGAGTGTTATTGCCCCGCTGGAAGAAGCCATCAACGGTGTTGAAGATATGACCTACATGACCTCTACCGCAACCAATGCCGGTACCGTCTCCATCATGGTATACTTCAAACAGGGAACTGATCCCGACATGGCTGCCGTAAACGTGCAGAACCGCGTATCGAAAGCCAGCGGTCAGCTCCCCGCAGAAGTAAACCAGGTAGGTGTAACGACGACGAAACGGCAAACCAGTATGTTGCAGATATTTTCTATCTACAGCCCTGACGACTCATACGATGAGAACTTCCTTTCAAACTACCTGAGTATCAACCTTAAGCCGGAGATCCTTCGTATCTCGGGTGTCGGCGAGTTGATGGTAATGGGAGGCGATTACAGCATGCGTGTCTGGATGAAGCCGGACGTAATGGCACAGTACAATCTGATCCCGGCTGATGTTACAGCTGTCCTGGCTGAACAGAATATTGAGTCGGCCACCGGTTCATTCGGAGAAAACTCAACGGAGACGTACCAGTACACGATGAAGTACAAAGGACGTCTGATACAGCCGGAAGAGTTCGGAGACATTGTGATCCGCTCGTCGGAAGATGGAGAAGTTCTGAAGCTGAAGGATATCGCCGAAATAGAACTCGGCCGCGAAAGCTACGCATATATCGGCGAGACATCAGGGCATACCGGTATATCCTGTATGATCTTCCAGACAGCCGGTTCGAACGCAACCGAGGTAAACAACAATATCGACGCCTTTCTGAAAGAAGCGCGTAAAGACTTACCTAAAGGAGTAGAGATCGTACAGATGATGAGCTCGAACGACTTCCTCTACGCCTCTATCAATGAAGTGGTGAAGACACTGATCGAAGCGATTCTCCTGGTAATCCTTGTCGTATATATATTCCTGCAGGATATCCGTTCGACCTTGATCCCGTTGGTAGGTATCATCGTATCGCTGGTCGGTACGTTTGCTTTTATGTCGATTGCCGGATTCAGTATCAACCTGATTACGCTGTTTGCCCTCGTGCTGGTGATCGGTACGGTGGTCGACGATGCCATTGTCGTCGTCGAGGCGGTGCAGGCCCGATTCGATGTCGGGTATAAGTCATCGTACATGGCAAGTATGGATGCCATGAACGGTATCAGCACCGCCATTATTTCTTCTTCACTGGTGTTTATGGCCGTGTTTATTCCGGTATCGTTTATGAGCGGTACTTCGGGAACGTTCTACACCCAGTTCGGTCTGACGATGGCCGTTGCCGTAGGTATTTCGGCTATTAACGCGTTGACATTGAGTCCCGCTTTATGTGCCCTGATCCTGAAACCGTACATCAATGAAGACGGTACGCAAAAGGAAAATTTTGCCGCCCGTTTCCGCAGGGTGTTCAATACGGCTTTCGACGCGATAATCACCAAATATAAGAAAGGTGTATTGTTCTTTATCAAACGGAAATGGCTTACCTGGTCGTTGCTGGCCTGTTCGATTGTCGTACTTGTTTTACTGATGAAGACAACGAAGACCAGTCTCGTTCCTGACGAAGACCAGGGAGTATTGTTTGTCAATGTAACTACCGCAGCCGGTAACTCACTGGCAACAACCAATATCGTCATGACCGATATCGAGAACCGTATCAAAGATCTTCCGCAGATAAAGGAATATAATAAGGTCTCCGGCTACGGGCTGATCTCCGGACAAGGTAACTCGTTCGGTATGTTTATCCTGAAACTGAAGCCCTGGGATGAACGTACAGCCAGGGAAGATCATGTGCAGTCTGTCATCGGACAGATATACGGGCGTACCGCCGATATAAAAGATGCCAATATTTTCGCTATGGCTCCGGGTATGATCCCCGGCTACGGTATGGGTAACGCGCTGGAAATGTATATGCAGGACAAAAAGGGAGGCGATCTCACCGAGTTCTTCAATACCACCCAGCAATACCTGGCCGCCCTGCGCGACCGTCCGGAGATCGCGGCAGCTTATTCCACCTTCGCCATCAACTACCCGCAATGGGAGGTGACAGTGGACGCAGCGAAATGTAAACGCGCCGGTATCACGCCGGATGCTGTTCTGAGCACACTCTCGGGTTACTATGGCGGACAGTATGTCTCCAACTTCAACCGTTTCTCGAAGGTATATAAAGTGATGATCCAGGCTTCACCGATCTACCGTTTGGATGACTCTTCGCTGGATAATACGTTTGTACGTATGGCAAACGGTGAAATGTCTCCGCTGAGCCAGTTCGTAACGTTGACAAAGGTGTACGGTGCCGAGTCGCTGAGCCGTTTCAATATGTACAACTCGATCAATGTGAATGCCATGCCTGCTCCGGGATATAGCTCCGGTGATGCGATCAAGGCTGTGAAGGAAGTAGCCTCAACCGCCCTTCCGAAAGGATATGGTTACGACTTTGCCGGTATCACCCGCGAGGAAAATCAGCAGAGCGACACGACGGTCGTTATCTTTATCATCTGTATCCTGATGATCTACCTGATCCTGAGTGCCCTTTACGAAAGTTTCCTGATCCCGTTCGCTGTGATCCTCTCGGTTCCTTTCGGGTTGATGGGTAGCTTCCTGTTCGCTAAAATTATGGGATTGGAAAACAATATTTACCTGCAAACCGGATTGATTATGTTGATCGGATTATTGTCAAAGACAGCGATCCTGCTTACCGAGTATGCGACCGAACGCCGGGCAGCCGGTATGAGCCTGACTTCAGCCGCACTGTCTGCCGCCAAAGTCCGCCTGCGCCCGATCCTGATGACGGCGTTGACGATGATCTTCGGTCTGTTGCCACTGGTAGTTGCTACCGGTGTAGGTGCAAACGGTAACAGTTCGCTGGGTACAGGTGCCGTTGGCGGTATGCTGATCGGAACACTGGCATTGCTGTTCGTCGTACCTTCCCTGTTTATCGTATTCCAGTATCTGCAGGAAAAAGTGCGTCCGATACAGTTCGAGCCGACACACGACTGGCAGATCCAGGAAGAAGTGGAAGAGGTAACTGCCGAGCGGAAAGAATATCTCGATAGTAAAAAGAAAGAAAAATAAGCAGATGAAAAATAACATCATATTATTATCCGTCGCCACCCTCTCGTTACTGAGCGGGTGCGGCATCTATACATCCTATAAACCGGAGACTTCTGTTCCTGACAATTTATTCAGGGATGAAGAGATGGCTACGGATACGACAAGCATCGGTAATCTCGACTGGCGGGAACTTTTCACGGATCCGCAGTTGCAGGTTCTGATCGACAAAGGGTTGGAAAACAACACCGATTTCCGTACCGCCCACCTGCGGGTACAGGAAGCCGAAGCCGCCCTGATGACCTCGCGCCTGGCGTACCTGCCGGCACTCAATCTGACCCCACAGGGTACGTTGAGTAGCTTCGACGGTTCAAAGGCAGCGAAAAGCTATCAGCTGGCCGCTTCCGCCAGTTGGGAAATCGATATATTCGGGAGACTGACAAACGCGAAAAGAAGCGCTCAGGCAGCCCTCGAACAGACCAAATCATATAAGCAAGCCGTCCGGACACAGCTAATAGCCACTATTGCCAATTCCTATTACACTTTATTATTACTAGACAAACAACTTGTCATTAGTGAACGGACGGCTTCACTTTGGAAAGAAAATGTACAGGCGATGTACGCCCTGAAAAAAGCCGGGCTGACGAATGAAGCAGCCGTCTCACAGTCGGAAGCGAATAGCCTGAATGTGGAAGCCTCTCTCCTGACTTTACGCCAGCAGATCAATGAAATGGAGAACAGCCTTTCAAACCTGCTCGGAGAAGTTCCGCGGAAAATAGAAAGAGGCGACCTCGATGGGCAGGAGTTTCCCCAGTCACTATCAGCCGGTGTCCCGGTTGCTCTGCTCGGTAACCGGCCGGATGTGCGGCAGGCTGAATACTCGCTAGCACAGGCGTTCTATGTTACAAACGGGGCACGGAGCGCATTCTATCCGAGCATCAACCTGAGCGGCGTGGTGGGATGGACGAACAGCGGAGGCGGTGTCATTGCCAATCCCGGCGGTTTATTGTTGCAGACTATCGGCTCGCTGACACAGCCATTGTTCAATAAAGGAGCCAATATCGCACAACTGAAGATAGCCAAGGCACAGCAGGAAGAAGCCTCACTCGCCTTTCAGCAGAGTATCCTGAATGCCGGCAGCGAAGTAAACAACGCATTGACCCAATGGCAAACAGCCCGCGGACGCATCGTGTTGGCCGACCAACAGATTGCCGCCCTGCAAAAGGCCGTAAAAAGCACACAGTTGTTGATGGATCACGGAAACACGACGTATCTGGAAGTGCTGACCGCTCAACAATCCCTGTTGCAATCCGAATTGTCGCAAGCAGCCGACCGCTTCGACGAAATACAGGGAGTGATCAACCTCTACCATGCTTTAGGGGGAGGACAAGAGTAGTAAAATGAGGATGCCGCAAACAGCCGTTTGTTTACGTGACAAACAAGCGGCTGTTGACACGACACACAAACGGTTGTTTATGTGGCAAACAAAGGGCTGTTGATGTAGCAAACAAGGGGCTGTGACCGCCGCCAACATCAGGCAGTCACAGCCCCTCTTCTTTTTATACAACCGATATGCGCGTTACAGCCATTGTTTTCTTATATTTGCAGCGTAATGCTTATACGTTATGAAGAGAACATTTCTGATCACTCTTATCCTTTGTTGTCTGAACGCCTTGCTCTACGGGAAAGTCTCCCCCTTCTCCTTTTCCTCACTGAAAATGGAAGACGGCCTGTCGCAACTGTCCGTATTAAAGATATATCAGGATAAAAGAGGTTTTATGTGGTTTGCCACACGCAACGGACTGAACCGCTATGACGGTAATAGTTTCGTTGTTTATAAACATAGCAACAGCGACTCACTCAGTCTCTCCGGTAATCATATAACAGCACTGGCTGAAGACAGCCTGGGTAATCTGTGGATAGGCGCAACAAACGGATTGAACCGGCTGGATTTGAAAACCAACCGGATCGTCTCTTACAACAACCAGGCCTCATCCTCCGACTCCCCTATTTTCCGGGCCTGGATATCCAGTCTCCACATTGATAAGCAACAACGCTTCTGGATCGGGACAAATCATGGCTTATATCAGTACAGCTATGAAACCGACTCATTTATCCAGCCGGATCTGAACGGCGAATTACCCCGCGACCAGATCATGGTCATCTATGAAGCCCATAACGGGAATCTGTTGATCGGCACACTGGGAAACGGACTTTACATCTTCGATAAGCAACTGAATCTCTTATCACACTATTCTAAGAATGACACTTCCCCGTCATTAACCGATAACAATATTTCTGCTATCCATGAAGCGCCGGACGGCAGCCTATGGATAGGAACCCGCACAGCCGGAGTGAACCGGATCGATATGAAGACCCGCAAAATTACCTGTTTCAACACTCAAAACGGAAATCTGGGAAATAACTCCATCCGCACAATCTCCAGTTATAACGGGAAAATCATCGTCGGTACATTCAATGGATTAAGCTTACTGGATCCGGATACCGGCACTGGCACCAAATACACCAACTTCGATGAATACCAGGGAGGACTCAGCCATTTCTCCGTTTACTCTTCTTTCGTTGACAACGCCAATACATTATGGATCGGGACGTACGCCGGAGGAGTGAGCTACAGTAATCCGCTAAACAGCCGTTTCACGTTTTATGATCTGCGGAACGATCCGGATCTATCGTTCGGTATTTATGCCACTATGGATTACCACCCGGATCATACCCTATGGGTTGCTTCGGAAGGAAGAGGACTTCTTTCGCTAGACCTGAAGACGAATACCTTTGAACGTTTCCCCCTGAATTCACAACCGGATGCTTCGAACGCGCTGAACGACCGGAACATCATCAAATCGCTGTTCGTAGAAGGTGATATCATCTGGTGCGGTACCCAGAAAGGGACTATTTACCAATTCGATATCAAAAAGAAGAAGTTCACGCTCTTCCATTCCTTCAACAGTGAAATCAGTATCTATACGATCGACCGGTGCAGTGACGGTGCATTATGGGTCGGGACAACCGATAATACAGGGATCACCCGTTTTCTGCCGGACGGGACAGTAGCCCCGAAAGATAGTCTGTTCCGCCGGTTACCCAGCGTCCGTAGTTTCATGGAAATACGAAACGGCATCTACCTGGTGGGAATGCATATGGCCGGACTGGCCATATACGACTCCAACACCCGGAAACTGGAATCCTTCAACACCCGCCAGGAAGGTAGCCACAATCTTTACAACGATCACATTACGAATATCGTAAAAGACAGTAAAGGACGCATCTGGATCGGTACTTTTGGCGGAGGACTTTGCCGTCTGGACGAACAGAAAGGGATCGTTGAACGGCTCACAAGCGATGACGGACTCAGTGACGATAACATCAATGCGATCGTTCCCGGTGATGACGGGAAACTCTGGATGAGCACGGGAAACAGTATTTCGTCCTACGATCCGGACACACATACATTTGTCAACTACACGGGAAAAGCAGAAATCCCTCTGAATGAATTCAGTATGAAAGGAGGTATCAAACTACCCGGCAACCAGATTTATTTCAGCGGCAGCAACGGTGTCGTATCCTTTTATCCCGAACAGCTGAAAAAGAACCATTTCATTCCCCCGGTTGCACTAACCTCTTTTACCGTCAACAACAAACCGGTTGTTCCCGGTGACGCCTCCGGGCTGTTGGACAAAACGCTCGATTATACGAAAGAGATTAAACTGAATTACAACCAGAACAATTTTTCCGTCGGATATGCCGCACTGAATTATCTGTTCCCGAATCAGAATAAATATGCTTATATGCTGGAAGGCTATGATACCGACTGGAATGATGCCGGTTATCGCAAGGAAGCATTCTATACCAACCTGAAACCGGGACACTATACCTTCCGCGTCCGGGCATCCAATAACGACGGACTTTGGAATAACGAAGGAAGGTCGATCCCGATCTATATCCGTACCCCACTCTGGCAAACCTGGTATGCCTATTTACTGTATCTGTTAATAATCGGTAGCATTTGCTATACAATGTGGCATTATCTGCATGTAAAGCGGAAGCTGGAACGCGATCTGGATGAAAAGCAAAAGGAACAACAAAGACAGGAAGAGTTTCATCAGTCGAAAATCCGTATGTTCACCAACTTCTCGCACGAATTACGAACCCCGTTGATGTTGATCCTTTCTCCTTTGGAAGAGATCCTGCAGCGGGTCGATATGAATCCGAACCTGAAAAGTTCGCTGAGATTGGTTTACGGAAACGCGCAGCGACTTTTATTACTGGTCAATCAATTGATGGATCTCCGGAAAAACCAGAGCGGAAACCTGCAATTACGCATATCGCATAACGACTTGTATTTATTCATTCAGGAAATATATATTGCTTTCAACCAGATCGCAGCAAAAGAACAGATCGTTTTCCGGTTAGACTCCGACGAGTCCCGCATCGATGGCTGGTTCGACCGTACACTGTTGGAAAAGGTGGTCTTCAACCTGTTATCGAATGCCTTCAAACATACCGTTCCTCACGAATCGGTCACTGTACGATTACAATCCTTATCCGTCTCCCGCTTACAGGAACTATACCCGGATCATGCCTCAGGAATTCCTCTTTCATCTTCCCGGTATGTATTCCTCTCGGTTGAAGATACTGGAAAAGGAATAGAAGACTCCGACAAGAGCCATATATTCGCCCCTTTCTACCAGGGGACGGACGAAAGCGAACAGAATACAACCGGAACAGGAATAGGACTCAGCCTGGTTCTTTCCATAGTCAAACTGCATCATGGCATTGTCTGGGTAGAGGATAACAATCCTAAAGGAGCTATTTTCCGTGTCCTGATCCCCATAGACCGGGAAGTATACAGCAGCGAAGAAATTACAACCGAGACAGAGACCGTCGAAACTGAAAATTCATTCGAAATACAGGAAGATACGGAGGAGCAGACGGTTGCTACCGGGCAACGATACACATTGTTACTCGCGGAAGACAACCCGGACGTACGGCAGTATATCAAAAAACACCTCGATCCCTACTTCGAGGTGCTGGAAGCCGAAAACGGAGCAGAAGCATTCGACAAAGCGGTGGAAGTCTTGCCGGATATGATCATCAGCGATATTATGATGCCAAAGAAAGATGGCTTGCAACTCTGCTCGGAAATCAAACAGGATCTGAGAACAGGGCATATCCCGATTATCATTATCACAGCCAAATCGATGGTTATGCACATCAAGGAGGGCTTTCAGTGCGGTGCAGACGATTACATCGTTAAACCGTTCAATATGGGTGTCCTTTTATACCGTATCCGTAACATCCTGGCTACCCGCGAACGGCTCAAAGAGTTGTATGGCAAAAAGTTTTCTTTAGAGTCGATGGGAATCGAAACCGTTTCGGCCGACGACAAGTTTATGCAAAAATTCTTTGAGGTGATCGAACAGAATATCTCGAACCCGGAATTGAATGTGGATCTTTTATGCAAAGGCACCGGCATCGGACGTGCCAATCTGTACCGGAAACTGAAAGCGATCACAGACCTTTCACCAATCGACCTGATCCGTAATAAGCGGCTCGAAATGGCAGCTAAGATGTTAGTGGAAACAGATATGAATATCTCCGAAGTCTCCGCTAATATTGGCTTTAACTCACATGCCTACTTTGCCACCTGTTTCAAATCCATGTATGGCATGTCTCCTACCGAATATGTATTGCAACACAAGTAATTAATACCTTCAAAGCATGCTCCGTGAGCATGCTTTTTTCATGTCTGATATAGTTTTAAAAGGAAAAGAGATAAATTTTAAACAGTCGCTTACCGTTTCCCCCTAGATTTGCAGCCGAAGAAAAACACAACAAGTTCAATTAACAGTATTAATATTATGAATAACACGTACATGAAAAGTTGTGCCTTGTGCATGACATTGTGCCTTACTTCCGCCTCTTTGCCTCATATAGTAAAAGCGGACGGTTCGGTTATCGAAAACGGAGTTTTGCAGTCATCTTTGATCAGAGGTGTAGTGAAAGACTCGAACGGCGATCCCCTCTTGGGAGTGAATGTGATCGTAAAAGGCTCTACTATCGGTGCCGTGACCGATATAGATGGCAACTTTTCTTTTGAAGCTCCTGCCGGTTCCATCCTGGTTGTTTCTTACATTGGTTTCAAATCACAGGAAATCAAAGTAAAAGGAAATACCCCCTTAAACATCATCCTGAAAGAAGACTCTGAAGCACTGGACGAAGTTGTGGTAGTAGGATATGGTGTACAAAAAAAGAGTGATGTTACAGGAGCTCTTTCTTCCGTAAAAGGAGACGAACTGACAAAACTGTCCATATCCCGTACCGACCAGGCTTTACAGGGCCAGATGGCCGGTGTTATGGTACAAAACAGTGTCGCAGCCCCGGGAGAAGAACCCAATATCATTATTCGCGGGGGAAACTCCCTGAAAGGTGACAACGCTCCCCTTGTCGTTATCGACGGCGTGTTAGGCGGTGATCTGTCCCTGATCGATCCGAACGATATTACCTCTATCGAAGTATTGAAAGATGCCTCCTCCACCTCCATATATGGTTCACGTGGTGCCAACGGTGCAATTATGGTGACAACCAAACGAGGCAGCACCGGTAAACCTTCTGTTTCATACAGCGGTTATGTATCCGTATCGCAGGTCTCTAAAAAAATGGATATGCTAAACGGACAGGAATTATACGACCTGTTAAAAGAAGCACAGGAGAACTATCCGACAAGTGCATTAAAAATACCCTCCTGGGTCGATCCGAATAACCTGAACAATACAGACTGGCAGGATGAAGTTTTCCGCTCGGCTCCTATGACCGGACACTCCTTATCTGTCAGTGGCGGTACGGAAACGACAAAATACAGCCTGTCCGGCAACTACCTGTTGCAACAGGGTATAATCAAAAACTCTGACTTTAACCGTGCAGGTGTTCGCGCGAACGTCGAACAGAAGTTAGGGAAAAACGTTACAGTCGGCATGTTGCTGAACGCCTCCCGCTCGTCATCTACCAGCGCCAGCATTAACCAGATGAATGGTTCCGATGGTGGTGGCGTTACATTCTCTGCCCTGGGTTTCGGCCCCTTGGTACCCATATATAAAGAAGACGGATCATTCAGCGGCCCTCTGAAAGACGGGGCACAGATGAATAACCCGGTAGCGCTGATCAACGACCAGGTAGTGGATAAAGACCGCAGTTATTTCCAGGGGACTGCTTTCCTGGAATGGGAAATACTAAAGGGCCTGCGTTTCCGGACAGCCTGGTCGTACACATACAGCGATAAACGCCAACGCCAGTTTACTTCCGGGGAAAACCTGCTGTCTTACAAAGGACAAGGATATGCGTATGTAGAGAATAAAGAGACAACGAACTGGTTGGGGGAAAATACGCTGACCTATTCAAAAACATTCAATAAAGACCATTCGTTGAATGTGGTGGCAGGTTTCACGGCAGAAGCATCCGATTACTTTTACAATACATCCAGCGGTAAAGGCTTTGATATCGAATCGCTGGGATACTGGAATATGGGATTAGCCGACAACAGCCTGTTAAGCGTGGGTAGTGGGGAAACCATTCTGCGATCGCTTCCTGGCTGGGACGTGTAAACTATGCCTATAAAGGCAAATATCTGGCATCCGTCAGTTTCCGTGCCGACGGTTCTTCCAAATTTGCAAAGAACAATAAATGGGGTTATTTCCCTTCGGCGGCATTGGGATGGCGCATCAGTGAAGAAGATTTCATGAAAGATATTTCATGGATACAAAACCTGAAACTGCGTGGCAGCTATGGTGAAACAGGTAGCCAGGCAATCACTCCTTACCAGTCATTAGCAAGTTTCAGTACGACTAGTTATGTATTAGGGGGAAACTCTGCGGTCGCCCTCATTCCGGGACGTGTGCCGAACCCTGACCTGAAATGGGAAACAACCAAGCAAACGGATATAGGTATCGACCTGAGTGTATTGGGTGGACGTATTTCACTGGTTGCCGACTATTACTATAAAAAGACGATCGATCTTCATTATGACAAGATACTGCCTTATTATACCGGATATTCATCACAGACCCAGAATATCGGAAGTAAACAGAATAAAGGATGGGAGTTTTCTTTGAATACACAGAATCTGGTCGGCGACCTCAAATGGTCAACCTCCGTAAACATTGCTTTGAACAAAGAGAAAGTACTAGACCTGGGTGACGATCAATATTTCTATACCAACGGTTCCGGCGGCGCTTTGGGAGCAGGGTTTAATGAAACCGGTATCGTACAGGTCGGCAAACCGCTCGGTAACTTCTACGGATATGTATTCGACGGGATCTATCAGAACCAGGCGGAAGTAAATAAACTGAGTAGTTCCACTGCCCGGGTCGGTGCCGTCAAATTCAAAGACTTGGATGGCGACGGAAAGATTACGACCGAAGACCGTACCATCATCGGTAATGCCAACCCCGACTTTATTTTCGGTATCGGCAACGACTTCTCCTATAAGGATTTCGACCTGAGCTTCTTGTTTCAGGGTACATATGGGAATGATATTATGAACCTGATGACAGTAACATTCAGCGAATTACCCAGTAACTCGAACAATACCGGCAACGCATTCAGATATGTAAAAGACTCCTGGAGAGGCGAAGGCACATCCAATACACAGCAAGCCCTGAACGAAGGGGTCGGCCCGGCATCTACACGCTTTATCGAAGACGGTTCCTATATCCGCCTGAAAAACCTGACACTGGGTTATACATTGCCTAAGTCGCTTACCTCCCAATGGGGTATTTCCAACCTGCGCCTCTATATCAGCGGACAGAACCTGTTCACCATCACCGGTTATTCCGGTTACGACCCAGAAGTCAGCTCCCGCACAGGTAACTATAACTTAGGTTTCGATGGCGGTAGCTATCCAGCCATCCGCTCTTATACCTTCGGATTGAATCTTACATTATAATTAAACCATTTAAATGAACATGAATATGAAATCATATATAAACAAAGCAGTTGCGGGAGTATGTTCCCTGATGTTATTAATGAGCAGTTGCGATTCTTTCCTCTCGGAAGAACCGAAAGACTTCCTTTCGCCCGAGAACCTGCCGAATACGGAAGCAGAATGTAATATGCTGCTGATGGGAACGCTTTCCTACTGGCGCAGCAACGATTTCGAGCGTCATATTAATTTCATCGCGGAAGCAACCACCGATGCCGTTGTCAGTGCTACCGCCAACAACGTTGCCCGCGACGAAATGAACTCCCTGACCTGGCAAAGCGACAACGAGAGTCTCTTCAAGCCCTGGAAACAGTTCTATGCCTGTATCAATGCTTCCAATATCATTATACAGAAAGTCCCGAACGCTTCGAAAGTGAACGACGAAGTTAAAAACCATTACGTGGCTGCCGCCCGCTATATGCGCGCCATGTCTTATTTTTACCTTGTTCGTATCTTCAATGATGTCATTTATCTGGATACGCCGGTGGAGGATTTCAACGGTGCAACGAATATGACAAAGGTTTCCGCCAAAGAAATTTATGGCCATATCATCGAAGACCTTGAATTTGCGGAAGCCAATTTACCGGAAAAATGGAGTGAAGGGACAGAGCGTCCCACTATCGCAGCCGCCAAATCACTGTTATCATGGGTATATATCACAATGGCCGGCGAACAGATCAAGGATCAGTCGATGTGGGCCAAGGCAGCAGCCAAAGCCAAAGAAGTCATCGACAATAAAGGCAAGTACGGAATTGAATTAGTGGCCGATTACGAGGATTTGTGGAAAGTAAGCAACCGTTACAACAAAGAGTCGATCTTTGCACTGAACTTTGCCGAAGGCCTCGGAGACAACCAATGCGGAGCCGAATGGCGCCCTTCGAGCATCGGTTCCGAATCCGGCTGGGGATTCTTCTACACGCTGCAAACTTATATCGACAGGTTCGATGATAAGGATAAACGCAAAGCAGCTACGTTCCTGACCGAAATAGTCAGCACCGTAGACAAGAAAACTTATACAACGGCCGATTTCGGCAGCCCGTACCCTCACGGAAAGAAATGGTGCGACGGTGGCCGCGAAAACTTCTCACAGCGTAATAAACGTACCGATATGTACATTCCGATCATCCGTTACGCCGATGTACTATTGATATTTGCAGAAGCAGAGAACGAAGCCAACGGCCCGACGGCAGCAGCCTATGAAGCAGTAAACCAACTACGTACACGTGCCGGCCTGGATAATCTTTCCGGCTTATCCAAAGACGCTTTCCGCCAGGCTATCCAGAAAGAATGGATACTCGAGACATCCCACGAACGCATTTATCGTTTTAACCTGGTACGCTGGGGAACATACTTGTCTACCATGAGGGATTATTTCCAAAAGAACTTCCCGGACAAGGTAAAGAATGTAACAGAAGAAAGACTTTATTTCCCGTGTCCGGATCACGACGCCATGCTGAATCCTAATTTATAAGCAAGTCGTTGACAAAACTTCATAAGTAAATCAAAAAGGGTATGAAATTCTATTAGTCTTTCATACCCTTTCGCTTTTCAGATCCGTGCCGTTATATAATCGATGATATCCAGACAGAGATTGGTGGTCTGGTCATTCGTATCCAGATCCGGATTCAGCTCCACGAGATCCATCGATTTGATCAGGTTGGTCGACAGCATGTGTTCGACAAACTCATTGAACTCGTCGGGAATAAGGCCTTCACAGACACGCGTTCCCGTTCCCGGGGCAAAGCGGGGGTCGATACTGTCTACATCGATGCTGAAATGGACATTGCGCACCTTTCTTTCCCGGAGTTTCCGTTTGATATCTTCGGCCGCAAAATTAATGCCTTTCAGATGAATGGTTTCCATCGTATAGACACTCAGTTGCTCCTTTTCTATCAGGGCCTGTTCGCCCTCGTCGAGGCTGCGGGTTCCGACCAGAAAGACATTCTGGGGATTCACCTTGTTGCCGGGAGCATAGATATTCACCAGTTCTTCACTCCCCATCCCCATCAGGGCGCTCAACGGCATACCGTGGATATTTCCGCTGGGAGAGGTTTCGTTCGTATTGATATCGCCGTGGGCATCGAGCCAGATGATACCGAAATCATCGAAGCACTTCCCTACCCCGGACGCACTGCCCAGTCCGAGCGAATGGTCGCCGCCGATCACAAGCGGGAAGGCGCCGCCCCGCAACGTGTCGTAGACCAACTCCGCCAGGTTGTTGTTCACCTCGACGATAGCGTCGAGGTATTTCATGCTCTTGCTTCGGGCAAATTTATCCGCTTCCGACACGGGAGGCACATAGAGATTACCCAGGTCGAAGGCACGATGTCCGTTCTTCCGGATAACCTGCATCAGCCCCCGCTCACGCAGATGGTTCGGGGCACGTTCAACGCCTTCGCGGTCGCAACCCAGATTCAGCGGGACTCCTATTACGTTTATTTTCATATAACCGGTTTAAAATTGAGCGAACGTTTCTTTAATAATACCGATTGCTTCCATCATCTGGTCGCGGGTAATGATCAGGGGCGGGGTGAAGCGGATGATATGGTCGTGCGTCGGTTTGGCTATCAGGCCGTTCTCTTTCAGGGCCAGACAGATGTCCCAGGCCACCTTACCGTCTTTGGGTTCGGTGACTACGGCATTCAGCAAGCCTTTGCCACGAACCTGTTTGATCATCGGATTGTCGATCTTTTCCATTTCGTTACGGAAGAGTTCGCCCATTGCATAGGCATTTTCCGAAAGCTTTTCATCGCGTACAACTTCCAGGGCGGCAATACCCACAGCTGCCGCCAACGGATTTCCGCCGTATGTAGAACCATGTTCGCCCGGAGCGATCGTCAGCATGATCTCGTCGCTGGCCAGCACAGCAGAGACAGGCGTCACACCACCGGAAAGGGCTTTTCCCAAGATAAGAATATCGGGATGGATATCTTCATAATCGCAGGCCAGCAGTTTACCGGTACGGCCGATACCTGTCTGTATCTCATCCGCGATAAACAGGACATTATGCTGTTTGCAGAGATCGTAGCACCCGCGGAGATAACCGTCGTCGGGCACTACTACACCTGCTTCGCCCTGTATCGGTTCGAGCAGGAAGCCGACTACATCGGGATCTTTCAAGGCTTCCGCCAGCGCATCCACCTGATTGTATTCTACTTTGATAAACCCCGGGGTATAAGGGCCGAAGTCCGTATACGAACTCGGATCGGTACTCATCGAAATGATCGTGATTGTCCGTCCATGGAAATTCTCGCTGCAAACGACGATCTTTGCTTTTTCGGGAGCGACGCCCTTGATACGATATCCCCAGCGGCGAGCCAACTTCAGGGCGGTCTCCACCGCTTCGGCTCCGGTATTCATCGGCAGTAGCTTGTCGTAACCGAAGAACTTGCAGGCAAACTCCATGTATTCACCCAGTATATCGGCATGGAATGCACGCGATACGAGTGTCAGCTTCTGCGCCTGGTCGGTCAGCGCTTTAATGATCCTGGGATGACAATGCCCCTGGCTCAGGGCGGAATAACCGGACAGGAAATCAAAGTAACGTTTGCCTTCCACGTCCCACACAAATACGCCTTCTCCTTTCTCGAGAACGACAGGCAGGGGATGATAGTTGTGTGCACCAAACTTCCCCTCACGGGTGATGTAATCTTCCGGTCTCATACTATTTCTGATTTAATTGTTTTGTCAGACTGTAAGCGTTTCATACAGCCATTGAGCCAAAGGTACTAAAATGAGTAACAGTATGTCACCGAAAGATGTATGTTAAGAAACACACTATGACCGGACTTCTTCCACAATCCACCGTTCGATATTGCGTGTTTCTTTGCTGAAATTAAGACTCCACCTTATCCATATTTGCATAAAAAGATTACCGGACACAGACGACGCAGAATACGCAGAGTCTCGCAGGCTTTTTATTAATAAATAATAGCATCTGCGATATCCTGCATATCCTGCGTCGTTGTCTGTGTGCGGTTGTATGTATCTTACTTGACAATCACCTTGCAAACCTTACGCCCGGTCTGTACAACATACAATCCGGGAGTCAGTGGACGGCGGTTCATACCTGGCTTGGCATCAAAGACGGCGACTATGCTGCCGCTCACCGTTATGACACGGACCTCTTCCGTGCGGTCGGTTTCGAGGCAGAGGGCGGAAGGCTCTGTCCAGACTTTCACACCCGCCTCGATCGTGGCGTTGGCTACATCGGTGTTCTTTTGGATACCGGCAATCGAGATGGTCACATCCGAACGGATATACTTCACCAGATAAGCGCCGTCGCTCGCACGGGGAGTGATCGTTTCACCACGGCTGGTCGTTACGACGGGGACGGATTGGTCATAATCCTTATCCAACGTGAAGTAGAAACGGAAACTGCTCCAGGACTCCACCTCGTAATTACCCGGAGCCGGATCGGTTGTTGCACCTTCCAGGGCGGGAAGGGTGACAGTGTAGTAAACCGGAGTCGGATCAGGAACCGGATCAGGATCGGGAGTCGGGTCGGCGGCCTTCGTCCAGACAATGCCGAAGGGGCTGAAACTGGAAACGGAAAACTTCAAACCGACTACCGTATTTTCCAGATTACCCTCCGAAACAGAATAGACTTCCGTCGTTCCATCCATCTTCACATGGACAATCGTGAAGGTATCGCCGGCATCCGTACCTGCGGGATAAGGGTAGATAACCGTTACCGGATGATCGGCAGAAGGCTGGATAGGGATTTTCGTACCACCCGACTTTACTTCTACCAAAGCGATCTCGACATAGATCGGTTGATCGGGATTTTGTACATTGGCCTCTATCACTTTATCGACAGCAGTTTTATGACTCTCTTCCTCCAGAGCACCGGTTACCAGTTTGATGGTAGAGCCATCCGTTACTGAAGGCCGCTCATTTAGAGGAATAACGACTGTCGGTTCTGCGACAGGAGCTGTCGGTTCATCCAACACAACTTCTTCTTCAGTTATAGTTGTACCTTGCACCACTCTAAAGGTGGCTGTAAAAGCGACAGATATTGCATCATCAGGAACCTGATAGCTACCATTTTTCGGATCACTATTTGCTTCCGTAGAAGATCCTCCGGACGGGGTAGCCGTATAGGTATCTAATTGATAACCGGGGATAGCAGAGTATTTACATTTCAATGCCGCTCCATTGGGAATTACATCGGTAGCAGTCACCAGGCTATCATTGCAGAAGACGGAGATGGAACCGCCGCCCTTAGTCGGCTGAGTAACGGTTGCCGTAACGGCATCTTTCATGCCGGTGAAGACTGCAACATCATTGCCTGCCGTGGCCTGGAAGTAAACGATCGGAACGGGAGTAGCGCCTGCCGTTTTGCCTTGCTGGCGGGTACGGACTTCACCATCAGCACTCGTTACCGTCCAAAGCCGGTACGTCTTGCCGGGCGTAACGGTTGTGGCATAGGTTTTGCCCTGGCGCAACAGGGCGGCCGGGGATTGGTTGTCATCGTCGGTGGCGGCAAAGGCTATTTTGCCGTCAGGCTGTCCCGATGCGTCTGCAAACTGCCATTCCATCCAGGCATTAGCGAGGGTTCCGATGTTATGGATGGCGGTGTTGGCGCAATGGAAAGTAACGGAGGTCGATGACGGATCGGACACGGTGAAGGTGCCGGAGTTATCGAGGGCGTAATATTCGTTATTATCGCCGGTATTTCCGATATACAGGCCTTTGCCCGTCAGCGTCAAGATGCCTTTATTTATCAGGGTAGAGGCTCCGGATGAGCTGAGAGTGGAAGTGCCTTCATCCGCTGTG
The DNA here is from genome assembly GCF_000969845.1 of Parabacteroides sp. HGS0025. NCBI lineage: Bacteria > Pseudomonadati > Bacteroidota > Bacteroidia > Bacteroidales > Tannerellaceae > Parabacteroides > Parabacteroides sp. HGS0025. Next base: position 154,557 of record NZ_KQ033902.1, on the reverse strand, counting down.
TTAATGGTCAGGGCGCAATCTGCGTTGATGGTCAGGGCAGCACCGTCGGTCGGTTTGATTTCCACTTTCTCGAAAGTCAGCGTCGGGTTGCCGGTGGCGGTGGAGATGACGAGTTTGTTGGTGGAGGTTGCTGCGCTTTCGGTCATTTTGACCGTGCCGTTGAAACGGGTCGACGTTTCGCCTTCTCCTTTTTTGTAGCTCCATTTGCCATCGGAATAAGAGAGGGTGATGAGATCTGTGTCGCTGACAGGCAAGGACAGCGGGCCGGGCATAGCCAGATAGTCGGCGGACGTCAGGCTGGCGGCAGGCTGGCCGGGGATGGCTTCCCCGTAAATTACCGGCAAGCCTTCGTTGCCATAGCTGGCGATGGTTTTCAGTTGCGGGAGCTTGCCGTCCGCATCGGTACCGATGGCGGTGAAGGCTTTCGTATTTTCGGAGCCAGCCCAAGAGGCAGTAACCGCGGCAGCTTTGTCGAGGTAGAGGTTGGCACCGTTTATCGCATGGGCGGTGATGTTTTCGGTCGGGATGGACTCATTATTACCTATCGTCAGCTTGATCTTGGTGCTGGCGTAGTTGTTGGAAAGGGTAGCATTATTATTCTTTCCGACAATACGACCGGCCTGTTTATCAGAGGTGTTCCCGGTAGCTTTCACGCCTTCGACATTTAAGGCGAGGCAATCCTTTACAGTAACATTACTATTGCTCCAAATCCCCCCGATAATACCGCCTGCATAAGCACCGTTGTCGCTGCTTGATGATTCTGCGGAAACAGAACCCGTAGCAAAACAAGATTTAATAGTCACATATTGAGCACCGCCGACAATGCCGCCGGAAGGACATGACTGGGTAGCTTTCGCGGTTATATTCCCTGTTGAATAGCAGTGCAATATATTATTCCCCGTATCAGAACTACCATCACCGCCCATGATGCCACCCGCATAGGCGGCGCCACTACCGGCGGTAACATCAATCTTACCTGTGTTGAAGCAGGAAGCAATGGAAGATTTGGTACTTACCCCTACGATTCCGCCACCCATAGCCGTTGATCCATTGATAGTGATAGCTCCACTGTTTGAACAAGCACTAAGCACCGAGTTTATTGTTGTGCCGGCAATTCCACCGACCTTCCCATCCTTATCAGAGTCAGAGTTAGAGAACTTGACCTCGCATTTATTATGGCAATTCATGATTATTCCATTCTCCACATAACCTGCGATGCTACCAAGCGGGTAATCAGTTTCTGAGCTTGGAAGAGTTTGCAAATGAATACTATTAGATTCCGCCATCGTCAGATCCTTCACGGTCGCTCCATACAGATAACCGAAAAGGCCGGTATTGATTACCGAGGTCGTGTTGATCTTCATTTCGGTAATATTTTTGTTATTTCCATCGAAGGTACCCTGGAAGCATTTAGTGTAGACATTATTTAGATCCGAAGTAGAAACAATCCCTATCGGTATCCAATTATCATCGAAATCGTTGGCAACACCCTGAGCAGGCGTAGCCAGCGAGATATCGTTGGCAAGCGTAACCGTACAGGCATTGAAGCCTGCGGAGGTGGGATAGTAAGCGGTATACGTTTCACCGGTATTGCCACTCTTTGTCTTCGCATTATTCGTCACCCAAGCGATCCACGCGAGGCCACGAGGGGTCTTGACGGTATAGTTTATACTGGAGTTTGTGCCGGAGACGGAGACATCGATGCCATCCGTGCCGACATTGGCTGTCTGGGCGTAATCGGGCCAGTCGGCAGGGAAAGTACGCATACCTGAAAAGTCGAATAATTTATCGTCCGTTGCCGTAAAGACAGTTGTTCCGTCCTTATCCATGAGTTGTTCATCACCAAGCCAAAGGGTGTAGCCGGTGTCCTTCGTGACGTTGACAGCGAAACTTTTCGCTTCGCCGTCGGTGGAGAATTCAAAAACGGGATCGGACGGATTGCCGTCGGCCTTTTTTATTTTAAGCGTTTTGCCGCTCTCCGGGGCGGAATCGAATGTCCATTGGAGGAAGGGGGATTGCACTCTGCTATCACCATATCCAAAAGCCTTTTCACCGGAATATTTCGAAGATAGCGAACATTTCGAAGAAATCTTTACTTTTGCATTACCTATAGCCGATAAAATACCGGCATTATTAAACCACACACCCATACGACCCGCTTTGATAGTTACTTTATTTTTGAGGATAGTGGATACAATCCTACCACTATTATTATACATCCTTAGCCCAACTGTATAATCTCCTTCTCCAAGGATATTCAATTCTCCTGCTTCACCATCCAGAATCAGGATACCTCCGTTGTAGTTATAAATCGCATGACTGAGAGTGTTAGAATTTCCATCAGTATTTTTACCTTTCAAGGTACTGGAAGAATTGCCTGTTGTTTTAATACAGAGCGGCTTAGTACCTTCTGCTATCTTAATCAAGTCGGCTTTATCAACAGCCGTCAGGCTTACTCCATTCAATATGAGTTTGGCACAATCATCATAATTCGGGGAAGTGGCATCCTTCTCGCTTTTGATGGTGATGACGGGAGAATCGTTTTTTTCCGAGCCTGTCAGCGTGCCGGTAAATTCGGATACCTCACCCTCGCCAATCTTATAATACCAGGCGTACGTATCAGGATCGCTTTTCTTTTTATAGGTCAGTGTCGTTGCGTCTGTAATGTTGCTCACATTGAGATCTGAAGGTGGTGTTTGTTCTTGCGCCCCTCCCCTCACCGGCCATAAAAACGCCAGTATCATGATACTGATTATACGTGCAGCGAGCCGGAGGGGCGCTGCACGGTGGTTACTTTTTATAGGTAAAAAGTTGTTCATAAGTAAATGTGTCTATTTAAATGATTAATATGATGAAAGAAATGCCTGCCGTCCGCTGTATTATTCGATCACCGGACGATCGTCTTCGCCGCCGGGCGACGGATCGGGATCGGGAGTCGGATCAGGTGTCGGGTCGGGTGTCGGATAGGGCTTGTCATCGGGCTGGGTCGGTGTAGAAGGGCCTCCCTTGGCGGCGATCAGGTCTTTGTATTTGCGGAAGATCTGGTTCACCGTGTCGATAAAGCCGTTGATAACATCTGTCGGTTCCAATACGGCATAGGCATTAACGCGCTGGATGACCAGATCGAGCGTCTCGTCGGTTGCCTTACGGGCCTTTGAGGTATCGGTCTTCACGCGGGCGGCGTATTCGTCGGTACGTGAAGCATCGAGCGTCTTGTACTCGCTGTTCTGGGTTTTCAACTGGGTGACATACGTTTCGAGATGAAGGGTCTGCAGCGCCGTTGCCACTTCGGGCTTGGACAAGTCGATCAGTAATCCGTCGATCAGGGCGGTTTCTTCGGCATAGGCCTTACTATACAGCTTGTCGTAGGCACGGAGCACGGCGTCGACGGTACGGGCAGCGGACTGGAGGGCCGGATCGGGGCAAACCAGGTAGGAGCCGTTCATAGAGAAAATGAACTGGATCGTCTTGTCGCGTTCACCGTCTTTGGCTACCAGCTGGTCGGTCGTCGCGCTTTTGGTGATGCGGTTGACACATTCGCCTTCACGGTCGATGCATTCCTTGTAACCGGGAGCCAGCGATTCGAGGTGGAGGGCGGCGACCGTAACAGCCTGGATACGATCGTATATCTCCGTATTCATGTTCTTGTGGGCCGCATTGCTCAACTTCGTTTTGTTCATCGTGCCGATTTGTTTTGCTAATGGCATAATCGTAGTTTTTAATATTGATACTAGAAATTATTTCGTTTTTTCTGTTTTAATAGCTCCGTCGACCTACAGAACCGTCGCTACGGTTGTCGGGGACGTTCCGGCGGCCGGCGAAGCTATCTCTACGACCTCAGCAGTCGTTTTGCCGGCCGCCGGAGGCATTGCCACGAGTGTAGCGATGGTTTTGCCGGTCGGCAGAGGGTTTCGTCACCGGAAACTGTAGTACAAGTTATTGTACGGTTGCGGCACGATAGGGCTCAGGAAGGCCCAGGACTTGTTGTCGTCGAAGTCGAAGGGGCTTTCGGTCGAGGTGTAGGTCGACTTCTTGGCCAGATCGTCGGCAAAACGATATCCGATCTCGCTACCCCAGGAACCTTTTTTGTCAGCCAGGAAGAAAAGTCCCTGGTTCTCGTAGCAATAAGAATTGGAGTAGGGTTCCTGGTTGACCGACCCAACAGAGACGATGCGGCGCACCTTGATATCGTCGAGCAGGTCGAGCGAAACGTCCGACACGCCGTAGCCGGAGGCCACCCCGGCAGAAAGGCAGTTATGCAGTTTCACATGGTCGCCCAACCGTGCCACGATGCCGTAGCCTTTTTTGCCGGCACTGACGGTTCCGAAGTTACTGCATTGCGATATTTCGACGCAGTTGTCCATCCGATCGGTCAGGTTGCCCACAGTCGACACGGCAGCCGATAAGACGATGACGGTGGCAGTTGCGGCACCTCCCGATACGACAGCTCCGGCCACAGCCAGGACACACGAGGCGGCTGCAAGGGCTATCTCGCGTGCCTGTTCGATTTTAGCGACCTGTTCGTCGATCTCGGCCAGACGGTTGTGGACGGCATCGGCGTAACGGTCGTCGCCCTCTCCCTCGAGGCTGTTGTTGAACTCGACGGAGTTGGCATAGGCCAATCCGGGCAGCACTTCCGAACCGGGTAACGCATAGGCTACGGCGGGGATGGCGGCCGACACTTCTTCGTTCATGCGTGACAGCATATCTTCATTGACGATGTCGATCTTCTGTCCGTAGAGTTCGTCCCACATGCTGATGTCCTGCATCATTGGCGGGGTGGCGATGGCTTGGTAGAGGTCTTTGGCCGAAGAGGCTATTTTGACGACGTTCTTGCCGTGCTTAAAGGCGGCTTTCATCCCCGACATTTTCTTGGGAGGGGTTTCAAGGGCTTTCATCACTTTGTGTTTCGTCCGACCGTAAGAGATGATGACGGAGGCTATGTCGCCGGGAGTGAGCGATTTGCTGTCGCCCGTACGTGCTGCGATGCCGCCGCAGATGTCGGTACCGCTCACCCGTCCGTAGTTATTACAGAAATTGATCATGCCGCTGCTTCCTCCCAGGGCGAGGATACCGCCTGCCATACCGGCAGAGGCATCGACGGATGCGAGGTTGGAGCTGTTGGTCACGATATAATAGGAAGCGCGCCCGATAAGGCCTCCGACGCATTGATCGGCACCTACCTGACCGTTATTGAAACAATGGTTGACGACAACCGTCGGGGTAAAACCGGCCAGTCCCCCGGCAAAGGTGCCTGCTCCTTCCACCATTGCGCGGTTGTAGCAGTCGGCCATCAGTGTCTGTGCTTCGCCGATGAGGCCTCCGGTGTTGTCGATTCCGTAGACGGGGCCGTAGTTGTGTGCCGAAGTCATGATCAGGTCGTTGTAGCTTCCGTCTTCCTTGTTGATCACGGTACTGCCCACGATACCGCCGGTACCTTCGTGCCCGCGTATCTCGCCTTCATTGACAACGACCGCCAGGGTCGAAGTACCCAGTCCGCCGGCAATACCTCCGGTGGCCAGGCAGTTGGAAGCCACAACGGCTCCACGGTTGATGCAATTGGTGATGTTGGCAGTCTCGATGCCGCCGATGATACCGCCTGTACAGCGCGATCCTTCGGCCTGCACGCGGGTCAGGTTGACGCAACTATCGAGGATGGCTGTCGCATTGATCGTACCGCCCCCCACCAGGCCTCCGGCAAAGGAGCCGTCGGAACGGTTACCTACCGGCAGGTTCTCATTGACACAACTGTGCATCACCAGTACGGCTTGTGCATCGACACCACCTACCAGACCGCCTACGAAATTAGTGCCATAGACTTCGCTGGCGGTAGAAGTTTCCTTACGCACCCGGATGTTGCGCAGGTAGGTGGGCGTTTCTTCCACTCCGGATACGCCACGGATGCATCCGACCAGGGTACCTGTGGAGTTGGCGCCGATAGATACAGGGTCGACCATCATGATATCGCGGAACGTTGCGGCGCAGACGTATCCGAACAATCCGGTGGCTTCTATTTCATCGCCGGCGGCCTGTGTTTTCGAGTCGAGCGTACGGATGGCGCAGTGGCGGATAACATGGCCGTCGCCATCGTAGCATCCTTTGAACGGGAAGGCGGGTTGATAGGCAATGGGGCGGAAACCTTTGTTGTAGGTGTCTATCATGTCGATATCGGCCGTCTGGAGGAAATATTTGCCTTCAAAACTGTTCGCACCGTCTTCCATCAGCTTGCGCATCACCTTGAAACCGGTAGAGGAGGCGATGCGGTAAGGATCGTCGGCCGTGCCGCTGCCAAAGTAGCCTGCCAGCTTGTCGAAGGTGGAAGGTGAAACGGCGTTGCTACGGGTGGTTACCTGCAGGGTACAGCCGATGTTGGCTTCGTCGTAGGTTTCTTCGCCGGTTTTATGGATGATTGAGGCGAGGATATATTGGCCGATGCGCAGGCGTTCGTCGAGCCGGATCACCGACTTGCCGCTTTCTACGGAGTGGACGGACTTGACGACTACCGGAACTTTCTCGTTGCCGTATATCAGTTGGCAGGTGATCTCGCCTGTCGGAACCACGTTGCTCAGGTCGGCCGCCAGTTCGATACGTTGCTCTTCGCCGTAATCGGGATTTTCGGGTACGGGTGTGTTCTTTTCGTCATCCTTGCATCCTGCTGCGAGCAAGAGCAGGATCAATGCCAGTGCAGCCGGTAAAAGGTGGCAAAAGCGGTGTGTGCGGGATTGTATCTTGTTCATATATATAATATATAAGGTTAGACAATTATTAATGTAACGGATATGAGCTCGGTGTGGGAACATTCCTTAGGACAGGAGCGGAATATCCATCGCCTGAGAATGTCCAGACATCTGTCGAGAAACCGGCATAGGTGGACTTGCGGCGCATTTCATCGGCGCTCTTGGCATGCGAGCCGCTGCCTTTCATATCGCCGTCGCTGGCGGTATTGAGGTAATAGCAGTTGCGGCAGTCCACGTTATCGTCGTCTTCGCCTCCGATGATGCCCCAGCCGGTGGCACCGACATTGTAGCAGTTCTCGATCAGGATGTGTTTCTTACTCTTGTCTTCTTTCTGCCCGACGATGCCGGCAAGCAGGCTTTTTCCGCTGGCCCAGGGGACGAACCCCATGTTGAAACAGTTGGTCACGGTGGTATAGTCGGTCACACGACCGGCAATGCCGCCTACCGCGCTGGTGGCGTCGATCGTCCCGTCATTGTAGCACTGGTCGATGTAGACGTTTTCGAGTTGTTGCCCTACGATACCGCCGGCAGCCGAAATAAAGGGGCCGGAGATGTTGCCGTGGTTGACAGAGCGGGTGACTTTTATTTCAAATCCCTTCTCGTCGCGCATGCCGATAATACCGCCATAGCCGTCAACGTTGCTGCTAGACGTAGAGGTGAGCGTCATATAATTGTGGCAATCGTTGAAACGAAGGCTGAGACAGTGGTAGTTTTCCGCCCGTCCCACAATGCCGCCCACGCTACCACCGTTGGCGGTGATGGAACCGCGGAGTTGCCGCACGCCGGATACATTGACGTAGAAAACGTTCTCCCTCCTGGAGTCGACCTGGAGAAGGCCGATCGCACCGCCCACATTGCTGCCCGACGTGGAGGTGATGGTTACCTGCCCCGGCGAAACGGATTTGAACAGATCGATATTGGTTTCCACATCCGAAAATCCAATGGAGCCAAACAGACCGCCTACGTTGCTCCGCCCGATGATACTGCCGTAGCAAGGAGGGATAAAGCCTGCGGTATTGTTGCCGTTATCGAAGCGTCCGACCATACCGCCGATATGATTGGCACCCTCGAGCTTCATAGAACCGGTGCTGCTGCTCACGCGGCTTTCGTTGCGGAGACTCATATATCCGCTAAGAATGCCGAAGAGGCCGCCTACGTAGTCGCTCGTGGCGATAACGTCGCCGTCGTTTACTATCGTCACATTTTCACATGTGCCCATTTCACCGGCGATACCGCCCACCCGGCTATTTCCCTCGACGCGAGCCGTATTCGTGTATGAGCCGTTATTTATCTTTTTGCAATGCCCGAACAGGCCACCTACATTGGTGCTGCCCTTAATCGTTCCTGCATTTTCGAAAGACCCTTCAAGACCATTCGTGGAGTCGTATGTTCCTATTAACCCTCCTACATAATTATTGGCTTTGATATAGGCCTTGGAGGTAAACGTAGTGCCTCGTGGGATATTGGCCCCCATTATCATTCCAGCCAGGCCGCCTGCATAATTCGTAGCGGTGAGGCTGGGTGTAGAGGTGTTGCTGTATTTGAATGCATTCGCACCATTCAATGTTAAATTGCCGGAACCGAGAAAACCGCCTACTTTATTGTTACCATGAATGTCGATCGAGATTTCGGTGACTTTTGCTTCCGTAAATGCCTGCCAGGGATAGGCATACGATCCATAGGCAATGGTGGCGCCGACCTGGCAATCGGTAATGTGGAGATCGTCGCTATTTCCACAGATCCCGCCGGTCTGATCCTTTCCCTCGATCTTTCCGCAGACGTAACAACGGTCAAGGTTTCCTTCTTTGCTATAACCGATAAAGCCGCCCACATTCGAGCTGGAAAGAGCCTTAATCTGTCCGTTACGCAGACAGTCGGTGAAGGTAGCCCCTTCGCTGTATCCGATCATACCGCCGATATTGCTGGATTTGGTATCCGACGAGAGTGTCACGGAGGAGATACACCGGATTACAATAGGAGAACCTTTTCCTACCAGGCCGCCTATATTGTTTTTGCCGGAAATAAAACCCTCGACACTGATATTCTCCAGACGCGAGTCTCGATTGGCATAGCAGGCAACGGTACCCAAATAGTCTTTCCCGTCGAGTTGAACGTAATGGAACTGTATATCGTGTATGCAGGCTTCACTTCCCAGGCTGTAGAACAGCCCCCCGTAACCGTCGGACGTATGGCAGAAGAGGTTGTCGATACGATTGCCCTGGCCATCTAACGTGCCGTTGAAGTCGGTGCTTCCTCCGTTGATGTTATTATGCCCGGCGGGCTCCCAGCCTTTGCCGGAGGTAATGTCCAACAATTGGAAGTTGATGTTTTCGGTGAGGTCGAAACAGATACCGCTCAGGTCATTGCAGTTAGTCATGGCATTGACGATATTGGTCATAAAGTCTTGTCCGCAGGCGATGGCAATAGGGTCGTCTTTACTGCCTGTTCCGATACAGTCGGCCTTCAGGTTGAAGGAACTGCGGAAAGCTATATTGTTGGGATCCTCAATAGAGAGACGGGCGCCCAGATAGATGGTGTCCTGTGCAATTAGGGTATCGTCTGCCTCTGCTTTGGAGGTAAGGTCTTTCCGTGAGAAAGTGACGTAATTGAGACGGTACTGCTGATGGGGTAGTTCGCTCAGGATGGGATCTTCCGCCTCGATCAGCAAAGAGTCGGTATCGGCGGAAAGGAACGTGTTGACAGGGTAAGTCACATTGTCGTCTTTCCCTTTCAGGTGGATGCGGCAGTTCACTTTGGAAAAGAGGATCTCCAGGCGTCCCAACCGGGGGAGTTTCAGGCTGAGCTGGCGGATCCCCACTTCCTGTCCGGGGATGCCGTTTTCCTGCGGAACGGTCATTTCATCTTTGTCGTCGGCACAGGCGACAAATAGTACCGGGAGCAATAATAACGCCCAGACTGCCAGAATAGATTTGAAGGTGTTCATAAGCATTCATATTATAATGTTTAACATATTCCTGTTTACCGGATCAGTCTTCTTATTCGAACTGGCGTATCCAGTCGTCGAGATTCACCTCTTTCGGTATAGCCAGTTTTCGTTTCAGCCGGTAACGTGTCGTGTGCAAACTTCCTTGCGAGATGGAAAGTTGTTCCATAACCTCTTTGTTACTCAAATTCGATTTGATCAGCATGCAAAGAAACTCGTCAGCTTCCGTAAGCGCCGGATAGGCCTCATGTAATCGTGAAAGGAAATATGGGTATGTGCACTGAATGTTTTTACGCAGCTCGTCATTTCCCACAACTTTTGGGATAAACACAGTATCTTCGGCAGCCAGTATATTTTTCGTTTGGGCAGAAGCTTTAGAATGATGTTCCAATTTCCAGACAATGCGTTGATGATACACATCGATCTTCCGGTTCAAATGGTACCAGAAAATGTAATTCGTTGTCAGCAGGAGATAAAAAAGAACCGAGAGGATTATCACCGTCCAGCGGAGATATACCTCGCCCACGATCATCACCGCCACCATCTGCAACAAGGGTAGCGATAAAAGGATCGGGATCAGGAATGCCTGTGTTCTTTTCTTCTTCATATCAGCTCTTTTTATTTGCATCCAAAGTAAAACAATACTTTGCGTCCGTTCGCTCTCACAGTCTGAACAATTCACTGAACAACGACTGAACAACAACGTTTTTTTTCTCATTTCTGTTCATCACACGTTGCTGAACAAACAGCTCACAGCCTTGTCTTCAGACGCTGTAAAGGTATACACTGGCTCATGAACCACCTCGGATAACCAATAGACGATTTAATAGATTTCCTGCAAAAACAAGGGGTAAAACCGGATAAATACACTATTTTTGTTCCCAACCTTAAATATCAACCGAGATATGAGCAATTATCTGTTTTCCCCCGTTTTTCTTCTTCTTTTTCTGCTGGCCGGTTGCCGGCAGCATCCCGTCGATCCTTCGCAACCACTCGAAGCACGGCTGGCTGCGGATACGGAAACGACGCTCAGGGAACATAATGACCGGAACGAAAAACTGCTCCGGCAGAAAGACTGCGATTCGGTTATCATTTGCAGCAGGCAGCTGCTCCGGGGTTTCCCGCAGCACCCGTCGGGCAACGGCGACTCGGTGTTGAAGGAGACACGCCGTCTGCTCAACTTCTACCTGAAAAGCAGTACCCAAAACAAACAAGCGGCCGGAAACAGCCTGTTGACGGATAGTTTGCTGGAGGCAGGTCACCCTTATTTCGACGGGCCTGCCCATTACGACCTGCTGGTCGTCTGTACCGCCTTCCACAATTACGGTAATGATCCGGAAGGGACACGCAAGCTGATCGAACGTTTTGCCGCCCTTCCTCCCTCGCCCGACCCGGCACAGGAAATCTATGCCTGCCACCTGGTAGCCAACGCCTGCTATCGTTACAGCGAACAACCGGAAAGGGAGATTCTTTTCCAGAAACGGGCCGTCGATGCTTACCATGCCGGCGGAGAAGCCAACGACCCGGCCGATCTTTTAAGCACATTAGGCAATTATTACCGCCGCAGGGGGATGTACGAACAGGCCGTCGGGTATTTGCAGGAGGCGCGCGACTGGTGCCTTGCCCATCCCGAACGGCTCGACGAGGGGTTCGTCTATAACTTTACCGACCTGGCCAACCTGTACGACACACTGGAGCAACAGGATAAGGCGCTGGAAAACATTTCGCAGGCCATCGCCTACTCCCTTGCGCTCGACAGCGTGGTGCTGAGCGACCTCTACCGCATGAAAGCAGGCATGTTCTGGAAACCCGAACAGAAAGATTCGGCACGGTTTTATATTCTAAAGGCCCTCAGGTTGGGTGAAGCGCATCAGCACCCGGCGGAGATCGCAGCAGCAAAGAACTTGCTTTACAGCTTTTACGACGAATTTTACCCGGACTCGTCGGCATTGGTGGTGAAAGGCTTCCGGGAATTATGCGCCGTTTCGCAAAACGACGTCATGAGCTATCACTACCCGACTTTCCGCTTCTCTTTGGGAAACGCACTGGTCAAAACAGGGCAGTTGCAGGAGGGTTTTCCACTGATGGAAGAGACTATGGACTATTATCTGGAACAGGATTTCCCTGAAATGATCGACTGGTGCGGGAACATCTTGCTAAAAAGATATGCAGAACATAAGATGTATAGTCGGATAGGTGAAATTTACCCGGTCTATACCGCCATACACGATTCTTTACAGAAAAAAGAAAAACAGCGGTATGCCATCGCCGCCAATATCCGTTATGAAACGGAACGAAAGGAACAGGAAAACCGTGCGTTGGCTGCCGAGGTGGCACTGAAAGAGCAATCGCTCGTCTATACCCGGATTATCCTGGGGTTGTCGGGCTGTTTACTGGCTGCCGGAGTCGTTTATCTGATCCGTCGCCGCCGTCGGCAACTCAAAGAACGGGAAGAACACCGCCGCCAACTGAACGAGTTACTGACTTCACAGCAGGAACTGAACCGGCGTAATGAAACACTAAGCCATGAACTGGAGCAGTTATCGCACAATGAAATCATCGACAATGTGCGCCGGCAACTCGACCCGACCTTGTTGAGCGGTGAAGATGAAAAGCGTTTCCGCCAATCGTTCGCCGCCCTTTATCCGCGCTACCTGCCCGGACTACGGAGCCGCTGTCCGGAACTGACCAAATCGGACGAATTATTTTGCATGCTCATTTACCTGAAACAAAACACGGATGAAATAGCTTTGGCCTTAGGTATTTCGCGTGCCAGTGTTAACACGGCCCGGAGCCGGATACGGAAAAAATTCGGATTACAAAAAGAAGATTCGCTGGATGAATATCTGCAAATAAACTAAAAAAGAAGGTATCCTTTTCGGACACCTTCTTTTTTACCTTACAGAGTTTTTTACCGGAAACCGAAATACAAATTATTATACGGCAGCGGTACGATAGGCGTCTGGAAGCTCCAGGTCTTGTTCTCGTCGAAGTCGAAGGGGCTTTGCGTATCGGTATAAGTCGATTTGCGTGCCAGTTCCTCTGCCGTACAACCGCCGGACTTCGATTTTCCGGAGCCGTCAATCAGAAAGAAAAGACCCTGGTTGGCAACGGCAGAACCACTCTTGAAAGGATCCTGATTGATCGCGCCGATTGAAATGATACGGCGAGGCTTCACATCGTCCAGGCCGTCGAGGGCCGTGTCGCCTACACCGTAACCGGAGGCAGCACCGGCCGAGAAACAATTGTGCAGTTTCAGGTGGTCGCCCTGGAAAGCGATGATTCCGTAACCGTTTTTCCCGGCGCTGATAGTACCGAAGTTGGTGCATTGCGAGATTTCGATGCAATTATCCATGCGCTCGGTCAGGTTGCCGACCGTCGTGACGGCTGCGGAACAGATAACCACAGCAGCAGTAGCGGCTCCACCTGAAACGACTGCCCCGGCAACAGCCAGGATACAACCGGCAACGGCAAGCGCGATCTCACGGTTTTGCTCGATCTTAGCTACCTGCTCGCTGATATCCCCCAGGCGTTCGTGCACGGCATCGGCGTAGAGGTCGTCACCATCCCCTTCCAGGCTCCGGGTGAAGGCCTGCGAATTATCGTAAACCAGTCCGGGCAGTACCATCGAACCGGCCAACGGGCCGTAGTAGGCAGGTAGCGAACTGAAAACTTCGCTATTCATACGTGCGATCATTTCTTCGTTGCGCACATCGAGTTTTTGGTTGTAGAGTTCGTCCCACATGCTTATATCCTGCATCAGCGGCGGAGTGGCGATAGCGTCGATCAGCTCTATGGTAGAAGCTGCGATCTTCACGACGTTTTTGGCTCCTTTGAAAAGGGCTTTCATGCTGGACATTTCTTTCGGCGGAGTTTTCAGCGCCTTCATCAGCTTGTATCTGGTCTTTCCGGAGGAGATGACAACGGAAGCGATATCGTTGTTGGTGAACGATTTGGTTTCGCCAGCGTGGGCTATGATACCGGCTGTGAGGTCGGTACCGCTTACGGGAGCGTAATTGGTGCAAAAGTTGATCATTCCGGTCGTACCACCGAGAGCCAGGATACCGGCTGCCATTCCGCCGGAAGCGGTCACGGGAGCCAGGTTGGAGCTGTTGGTCAATATATAATAGGAAGCGCGCCCCAGCAGGCCGCCGGAAAAACTCCGGGCATCGACACTACCGTTGTTGTAACTGTTGTTGACAACGATGGTAGGTGTGTAGCCGGCCAGTCCCCCGGCAAACGTGTTTGTAGCTTCTATGGAGGCGCGATTATAGCAATCGGTCAGCATAGCTTGTGCTTCGCCTGCGATACCGCCGGAGTTGTCGGTTCCGTAAACGGCTCCGTAATTATGAGCGGAAGCGACGATCAGGTCATTATAGCTTCCATCGCTTTTGCTGATCACAGTGCTGCCAACGATACCGCCTGTACCTTCGTAACCGCTTATACGGCCTTCATTCTGTACGACGGCAAGGGTGGAAGTGCCCAGCCCGCCTGCAATACCTCCGGTTCCGAGTGCGGACGGGTGGGTGGCACTGACGTTGCCTTTATTCATACAGTTGCTGATATTGGCTGTTTCGATACCGCCGATCAGTCCGCCTGCACAACGGCTACCGGCTGCACTGACCTGGGTCAGGTTGACGCAGCTGTCCATAATAGCGGTGGCATTGACGGTTCCTCCACCGACCAGGCCGCCTACAAACGAGCCGTCGGAACGGTTACCTACCGGCAGGCCTTCGTTCACGCAGCGGTGCATGACCAGTACGGCTTGTGCATCGACACCGCCTACCAGGCCGCCGACGAAGTTGACACCGTATACTTCGCTGGCGGTAGCGGATGTTCTCCGCACGCGGCAATTATCCAGATAAGTCGGGGTTTCTTTTTCTCCGGAAGTGCCCAGCACGGCACCGATCAGGGTTCCGGTCGAGTTGGCGCCGATCGATACGGGGTCTACCATCGTGACGTTACGGAACGTGGCACCGCAGGCATAGCCGAACAATCCCGTAGCACGTACCTCGCTTCCGACCTGCTGGTCTTTCGAGTCGAGGGTACGGATGGCGCAATAGGAGATCGTGTGTCCTCCCCCGTCGTAGCAGCCTTTGAAAGGAAAGGCTTGCTGGTGGGCGATGGGACGGAAGCCTTTGTTGTAAGAGCCAACCATGTTGATATCGGCAGTTTGCAGGAAGTATTTGCCTTCAAACGAGTTGTTGCCGTCTTCGATCAGTTTGCGCATGACGTCGAAACCGGTCGATGAGGCGATACGGTAAGGGTCGTCGACCGTCCCGGTGCCGAAGTAGCCGGCCAACTTGTCGAAGGTGGAGGGCGAAACGGCATTCGCGCGGGTAGAGACTTCGAGTGCACAGCCTACGTTGGCTTCGCTGAAGACTTCTTCGCTGGTCTTATGGATGATGGAAGCCAAGATATAACGACCTACGCGAAGCTGTGAGTCGAGGAAGAAAACCGATTTGCCATTCTCTACTGAATGGGTGGCTTTAACGGCCAGCGGAGTGCTTCTATTGTAGATAAGGCGGCAGCTTATTTCTCCTGTAGGAATTGCGCTACTAAGGTCTGCGGCCAGTTCAATACGCTGTTCCTGTCCGTAATCTTCGCCTCCTCCGGGTACGGGTGTTTTATCATCATCGTCTTTACAACTGGTCAGCAGTAGGAAAGAAGTTGCGAGCAGAGCCAGGAAAAGGCGGCTGAAACGGAGGGTATGTATTTTATGTATCTTCATATTGTCTATGTATATTAAATGTATTTATCGGGATAATGGATTGGGATAACCGGGAGCTATCTTATTATTCTTCAAAGTAGGAGCAGACTCCCCATCGGCTCCGAAAGCCCAGATATCGGATGGAAAAGCGGAATAGGTAACCTTTTGACGCATCTGGGTGGCATTTTTCGATTCTGACCCGCTCTTCTTCATATCGCCATCGGAGGCGGTATCGAGGTAATAGCAGTTCTGGCAATCCACGTTCTTATCGTCTTCACCGCCGATAATACCCCAGCCGGTAGATCCTACGTTATAGCAGTTTTTGATCCGGAGGTCTTTCTTGCTTTTGTTCTCTTTCTGTCCGACGATACCAGCCAGGAGGGTCTTGCCTGATGCCCAGGGAACTTCGCCCATGTTGAAGCAGTTCTCTACGGCTGTATGTTCGAATACACGGCCAAGGATGCCGCCTACTGCACTGTTGGCATCGATCTTACCAGCATTGAAGCATTGGTCGATATAGACGTTTTCTTCCTGTTGCCCGAAGATACCACCTGCCGCGGAGACGTTTCGTCCGGATATATCGGCATAGTTGGCACAATTGGCGATCCGGATCTCATATCCTGGTTCGCTGCGCAGACCGACGATACCGCCGAAGCCGTCTACGTTACTGCTTGCCGTCGAAGTCAGGCTGACAAAGTTTTTACAGTTTTCGATCAGGATACTCTTGTTATTCTTGTTTTCCACCCGTCCGACAATGCCGCCGACAGCTCCGCCGGATGAGGTTATACTGCCGGTCAACTGAGTTATTCCGCTGAGTTTGATTTGACCGACATCGTCCTTATTGGTTTCCGCACGTAGATAGCCGATCGCTCCGCCTATGCTGGTAGGGCATGAAGAGGTAATTACTATTTTACATATATTCGTGCCATTGATAACCTGGGTCACCCCGGCTGTATTGCGCATATATATATAGCCACATATACCACCGACAAAGCCACGTTCACCACTTAAACTAGGTTTGGCATATATGTTTGCATAAACAGCAGGTTGTTTGTTTATAACGTATGATGCAGAACCGAGATCCGCTTCAATCCTTCCCACTATACCGCCTATATACGAATCACCTTCAATTTTCATAGATCCTCCCTCTTGGCTGACACGACTGTCCGTACCAAAGCTAAGCGGACTGCTACTGCGTCCGACCAGACCGCCGAGGTAAAAACCTGTAGCTTTTATCGATCCGTCATTAATCATGTTGATTTCACATTGGCTATCCATTTTATCCACAAAACCGATAATGCCTCCCACTCCCATACAACCAACGATAGTTGCTTCGTTAGTCCAGGTGCCTTTGCAGGCAAGGTTTATTCCGACACCTGCAATTCCTCCGCAATCGTAATTTTCCGCATTGACAGGGCCACGGTTGATGAAAATGGCATTCGTATTCATATTTTCCAACTGACCGGCAACTCCACCGACATAGTTGTTGCCATTGATATGAGCGTAAGAGATGAAAGAGGCCGATGCCCTGGCTTCCAGAGATTTACTCAGCCCGACCAATCCACCTACATAGTCTTTTCCCGTTAGGGTAGCAGTTGTACCCGACTCTCGCAGGAATATATTCTCTCCCGACAGGGTAAGGGAACCGGTACCGGCAAATCCACCTACATAATTAGTGCCTGTGAGACTAATAGAGAACGGGCTTACCCTCGGTTGTTCCAGAAAAACCTCCCAAGGAAAAGCATACGAATTGTAGCTGAGCGTGGCCCCGATCCGGCAATCGGTTAAGGAACCGCTGGCCTCTCCAGTGATCCCTCCCGTATAGTTATGCCCTTGTATGGAACCGCCTACGTAACAGCAGGTAAACGAACCACCCGCTCCGGTAATCCCCCCTACTTTATTGCCTTTAGCTGCCGTAACCTGTCCGGTCAGAACGCAGTTTCTTATGTCGGAAGAGGCGGTTTTACCAATCAATCCACCTATGTATTCAGCTGATTTATCGGATTTCACACTCACGGTAAGGTTGGAAACACAATTTGTAATAGTTACATCACCAGAACCTATCAATCCTCCTATATTCGACCTCCCGTTTACAAAACCTGTCAAACTGATGTTTTCCAGCCGAGCCCCCTCTTCCGAATAGCAAGCTGCTGCCCCGATATAGTCTTTTCCTATCAGCGCGACAGAAGTAAATTTAATATCATGCAAATGGGATTGCGAACCCAGTTTATAGAATAGTCCGGCATAATCTTCCGTAGAGCTACTGGAAAGCAAGTCGATCGCATTGCCGTTACCGTCCAGTATGCCGTTGAAGGAGGTGGAACCTCCATTGATATTATGTCTTCCGGCGGGTTCCCAACCTTTGTCGGTGGTGATTTCGGGCATCTGGAAATTAATATTCTCCGTGAGTTCGAAATATTGTCCGCTCAAATCGTTACCGGCAGTCAATCCTGCACATATAATATCGTAGAAATTCTTTCCGCAAGCAATGGCGACAGGGTCTGCTGCACTTCCTACCCCTATACGGTCAGCTTCAAGATTGAAAGTCGAGCGGAAAGTGATATTGTCGGGATCTTCGACCGACAGGCGGGCACCCAGGTAAACAGTATCCTGTGCGACTGCATCCGAAGCCAGCTCATCCGCTTTCACAGCCAGATCTTTTTTCGGAAAGGTAATGTAATTCAAATGGTACATCTGGTGGGGAAGTTCGCTCAGTATCGGGTCTTCCGCATCGATGATCAGCGAGTCTGTCGTAGCAGAAAGGAACGTGTTGATGGGATAAGTGATCCGGTCGTCGACCCCTTTCATATGAATACGGCAATTGACTTTAGAGAAAAGGATCTCGAGCCGTCCCAGGCGAGGTAGTTTCACAGATAGCTGGCGTATGCCGAATTCCTGCCCGGTTATGCTGTTGTCCGGAGGGACGATCGCATCTTCCTTATCATCGCCGCAAGCGAGGAAGCAAGCCAGAAAAAGAAATAGCACTAAAGCAGTGAAAATTGGTTTGAAGGTGTTCATAAGCATTTTTAATTATTTAATTTAACATCAATATCTCATAATAGTATTTTAATCTACAGACAGCCTTATTCCAGCCCCTGTATTCAGTCGTTGGTGTTGCCTTTTTAAGTACTGAATGAAATGCCCGACTCTCACCTTCAGCAAAGTAAAGGTATGTAAAGAGGTGTGATAAACCTTAAAACACCAATAGACAATTCAATAGACAATTACTTTACGCAGGAAGAATGGAATGAAAAACATAGGATATAAAAAGAGTCGTACAGGGAATAACAGCTTATTAAACTAAAAAAGGGATGACCCTCGTCATCCCCTTTTTTCATGTTTGGCGTGATATATATAGTCTTGAGAATTAAATGCGTATTATTTACCGGAAGTTTTAAGGCTTACCGGTTTGAACAGGAATACGAACAGGAACAGCAGCACCGCCGTGCAAACCGAAGAGATCAGGAACAATACCGGCCAGTCGCATTTGTCGCCGTCGCGGAAAAAGCTGATCAGCCATCCGTTCCATAACGTCCCGATCAGGAAGCCTACGCCCCATACCAGGAAGAAAAGCAATCCCTGTGCCTGTGCTTTCATCTCTTTCGGGGCTACATTGTCCGTGTACACCTGTCCGCCGACATAGAACAAGCCGAAGATCAGGCCATGCACGATAATTCCTATATAGTAGAACCATTGCTGCCCGGTTTCCGCACCGAAGAAGAAGGCTCCGTAACGAACCAGCATCGCCACCATACCAAAGATCAGCGTGTTCTTGATCCCCGACTTTACGAGGATCGTTGTTGTAATGACCAGAAAGAACATTTCAGCCAGCTGGCCGAAGTTCATCGTCACCGTTATATTACGAACCTGTTCGTCGGCCAGGATCATGGAACCATATACATGATACAGGGTAAACGGGATGATCGAAAGGAACGTAAGGATCATAAACACCCGGTAATTCTTATCTTTCATCAGCGAGAAGGCGGAAAATCCGGTTATATCCATCACCGATATCTTCGAACTTTTCGCCACGGAAGGCGGAGTATGCGGAAGCGTCAGGTTGACAAAAGCCGCTACGAAAGAAACGCCGGCACCGCAATACATCGGCAGGTTCGTATCGTCGAACGCCTCCATACCCATCAGGTGGATCGCTACGATACTAAAAATACCGGAAGCCACCCAGCCTACCGAACCGAACATACGTATACGCGGGAACTGCTCGGACGGAGCATGACTCATCGCAATCGTACTTGTCAGGCTCTGTGTCGGCATGTGACAAAGCATAGCCATTACAACAAAGAACATCAGTGGAGGAAAATCCTGCTGCTGGGCAGCCAGCAGCAGAAAGACTCCCGTTAATATATTCAAAACTGCCAATATCTTTTCTGCGGCAAAGTAACGGTCGGCAATCGCTCCGATAAACGAAGATCCCATTGCGCCGATAGCCATTGCACTTAATACTAAGGATACCTGATAGACTTCCAGCTTGAGCGTGTGCGAAAGATAGGCGGCCAGCGGCACCCACCAGACAGCACTCAACATGTACTGTAAAAACATCATCAGACATAGCTGAACTTTTGTTCCGAGTCCTTTATTAGTATGTAGTGTACTCATGATAGTAAAAAAGGTTATTTGTTGTGTTCTTCAAATCGATGATCAAAAGTAGTCCTTCCCAGAAAGAAAGTCTGTCCGTTCCGGTTGCATTAATTCCCGTATTTATCTCATTCCAGGGTGTTCTCGCACGGTATGATACGATTTTTTAAAACCGTGATACGATAAAAGGAAACCGGTAATACAATTTTATATATCTTGCAGTGTCAAACAACAAACTTATTTATGAGCTATCTGAAGTTGATCTTATCTATACTTTTCCTGTCGTGCTCCCTCTGGATATTTGCTGACGAAAGCAACTACCTTTTCCGTCATTACCAGGTGGAAAACGGGTTAAGCGATAATATGGTGACAGGCTGTGTGCAGGACAAAAGCGGCTATATATGGATCGGGACGCGCGACGGCCTGAACCGTTTCGACGGATATACCTTCAAAGTGTTCCGCAACGATCCCGACGATGCAGAATCGCTCGGTAACAACTGGGTCACACATCTGAACTGCGACAACGAGGGGAATTTATGGGTAGGAACGCTTTCCGGATTGTATCAGTATAACGAGACAAAAGAATCGTTCCTCCATGTACCTTTCACCAAGAACAAAGGGATCGACCTCTTTCAGTTCGATGAGAACAACCTGCTGTGGCTGCTGATGGACGGAGCACTCATTCAATATAATATAACTGACGGACAGTTCCATATCTTCGCCGGAAACAACGGACAGACTTATACATCTTTCTGTATCATGCCCGACAATTCCATCTGGCTGGGAGACTCGGAAGGTTTTATCTCCCTGCTGAACACGGAAGACGGGACACTTGACTCGTACGACCTTTTTGCGCATTCCCCGGCTACGACTTCCCGGAAGCTCTCCATGCTCTACCGATCGCCTTCGTCGGCCAATATCTATGTGGCTTTCGAACACGACGACGTGAAGATATTCAATGTTCTTACCAAAACATACCAGGATCTGAACATCCAGGAGAAAAACCAACTGACTATCCTGATCAACTGTTTTCTTGAAAAAGATAAGGAGGAGCTGTGGATAGGCACAGACTCCGGCCTGTTTATCTACGACCTGCAACTGGGCACCTGCAAACGAATCCGGCAAGATCCACTCGACCCCTACGCCCTTTCCAGCCATTTCGTCTCCGCCCTGTTTGAAGACCGGGAAGAAGGCGTCTGGATCTGTTTCCACCAGAACGGGCTGAACTACTACTCCCCTTTCCGCCCCTTCAACGTATATTATCCCTGGAACGAAACGCATTCACTGAAAGGTGAAGTAATACGCGACATTTGTAGCGATGCCTATGGAAACAGATGGATCGGTACGGAAGACGCGGGTGTGAACTGCATGGAAAAGAAAACGGAGACATTCACCAACTACCAGCCTGTACCGGGTGTGAAAAGTCTCTCCCACACCAATATCCGCGGACTGGCCGCTTCGGGCGACAACCTGTGGATCGGCCATGTGATACACGGCATCGACCTGATGGACATAAAGACCAGGAAGGTGATCAAGCATTACGACTTGCTGAAAGACAGCCATACGGTCAAAAACAGTACGGTGCGTTGTATCAAGGTACTGCGTGAAGGGGAAATACTTGTCGGTACGGAAGACGGCATTTTCCGTTACGACTATCTCAACGACCGTTTTGTCTATGCTTCCCAGTTCCCGCCATTTGCCGTGAACAGCCTGTACGAAGACCGTGCAGGGAAGATATGGCTCGGCATGTTCAACCGTAGTTATTACTTCAACACCACCAGCAACACGGGGATGTATCTGCCGTACGACAAGCTGAATACCCAACGGCACAATACCGTGAACGATGCCTGCGAAGATAAAGACGGGAATATGTGGTTCGCCACCGTCGAGGGCGTGATCAAATACGATTTCCAGACCGGCGAGTCGCTGCATTATACCGTAAAGAATGGCATGCCGAGTAACGTGGCCTTCCGCATCCTGCCGGACGAAAACAACTGCCTTTGGATCAGTACGGCCAACGGCCTGGTCTGCCTTAACACACAGACGGAAAAGATCATGACCTATACCGAGGCGCACGGCCTTGTCACCCGCCAGTTCAATTACAACTCGGCATTTAAAGACGATGACGGCACGCTCTACTTCGGTACGGTAAAGGGATTTATACACTTCAAGCCCGGAGACGTAAAGCCTGCGGCCGAAAAGATGGATGTACACATCAGTTCGCTCGACATACAGAACGGGACGGGAGGACGGCAGATCATCAACAGTTCTTCTTCTTCGGAAGTGAAAAGAATCACGCTGAACCACGGTCAGTCGACCTTCAATATTAATTTTTCTTCCCTCAACTTCATAGCTCCGAAGTCCATACAATATGCCTACCGGATGGTGAGTCTCGACAGGGACTGGATACCGTTGGGCGAACGTAACATCGTCTACTTCACCGAACTGCATCCCGGCGACTATACGTTTGAAGTCAGGGCGGCCAACCTCTCGAACAATTGGGAAGGCAAGATCACCCGCCTGCACATCACGGTACTTCCGCCTTGGTGGGTCTCCACGTCTGCCTACATTATATATTCCATCATCATCCTGGCCGTTATCATCTACCTGATCTTCTACTGGCGACGGAAAAACAAACGCAGCATGGCTTACAACATGCAGATATTCGAAAGCAAGAAGGAGAAAGAGCTTTACCAGGCCAAGATCGACTTCTTTATCAACATCGCCCACGAAATACGTACGCCGCTGACGCTGATAAAGAATCCGCTCGAACGTCTGCTGAGATCGGACAAGATCGGCGAGAAAGAGAATAACTCGCTGATACTGATGGATAAGAATGTATCGCGCCTGCTCTCGCTGGTCAACCAGCTACTCGATTTCAGAAAGACAGAGATAGAGGGTTACCGCCTGAATTTCATCCGCACGGAGGTCGTTTCGCTATTAACTGAAACAGCCAAGCGTTTCCAGGAGATAGCCACGGAAAACAACCTTTTGCTGAACCTCGACCTCACCGTTCAGGAGCTGTACGTATTCGTAGACCGCGAAGCCCTCACCAAGATCATGAGCAACCTGTTCTCGAATGCCGTTAAATATGCGGCCGGCAGCATTGTCGTACGCCTGCAACCGTCAGCCGATTACGAGACCTTCACGATCGACTTCATCAACGACGGCGTTCCTGTTCCGGCAGAAATGAGGGACAAAATATTCGAACCTTTCTACCGCATCAAAGGGAACGAAGACAAACCGGGCACGGGCTTAGGTCTCCCTCTGGCACGCTCTCTGGCAGAAATGCATCACGGTACGCTCTGCCTTGCCGATACTTCCGGTAATCAGACCCTGTTCCGTATCACTTTGCCGGTAAAACCGGTCGGTGCCGTTAAAACAACCGAAGAGGAAATCCAATCGCTACCGGAATCCCGCAAAATTACTTATACCCGCGAAGAAGGCCGCCCCACTATCCTGATCGTCGAGGACAACAAGGAAATGAGCGCTTTCATTGCCGACGAAGTCAACGAAAACTACAACGTGCTGATCGCAGGCAATGGCTCCGAAGCGCTGGAACAACTCAAAAAAGAAAGCATCCAGTTGATCATAAGCGATGTGATGATGCCTGTCATGGACGGCTTCTCCTTGCTCCGGAGCGTAAAGACAGACATTGAATTCAGCCATATCCCGGTTATCCTGCTGACGGCCAAGAACACCATGCAGGCGCGCCTGGAAGGGTTGGAACTGGGAGCCGATGCTTACATCGACAAACCGTTCTCCACCAACCTGCTGATGGCACAAATATCCAACCTGCTTTCCAACCGGGACAATATCCGTAAGTTCTACTTCAATTCGCCGATCGCCAATATGAAGTCGATGGCCTATACCAAAGCGGACGAAGGTTTCCTCGAAAAACTGAACGAGATCATCAACGAAAACATCGGCAACCCCGAATTAGATGTCAACATGATCGCCGACCTGATGCACCTGAGCCGCCCGACCTTATACCGCAAGATACGCGCTATCTCGGATCTGACCCCGAACGACCTGATCAAAATCAGCCGTTTGAAGAAAGCGGCAGAGCTACTGTTGCAAGGAAATATGAAGATATACGAAATATCGGAAGCAGTAGGTTTCAGTTCGCAATCTTACTTCTGGTCAGCCTTCATCAAACAGTTCGGCATGAGCCCCTCGAAATATGCTAAAGAAAACAGGTAGGTACGGATATGACAAAGGGCTACCCATACCGGATAGCCCTTCATTATTCAATAGACATATTTTTTATTCCTGACTCGCCAAATGGTTCTTTAGCGGATTAGTGTACATTTCCAATATCTTTGTACGCAGGAATGCTTCGTCCTTATTAGGAAGAACGATCTTATCCAGTTGTCCCTGCAGGTATTCTTCGAAATGTTTCTTATCTCTTAGTCCGTAATTGCCGCTGAAACGTTTGGTTCCGGTCAGCATATCATAAGCTACATAGTTGCAAGGATAGAAACGGTAATGTTTGTAGATTTCCTTATCGATGATGGAGGCGATCGCTGCGATCAGTTCGTTCTTTTCCATATTCCTGTCGAGAGCGGCTAACTGGTCGTTGATCGGCTCTGTCAATGTGAAGTGAACGCGGCCTTTATTATTCAGGATACCGGTTTCCATGCTCAACAGGTCGTCGCGCTGGCTTTTTACATAGTCAGGATCATCCCGTTTCATCTGGAACTCTTTTGCTTTCAGGAAGTCGCAAGGGTCATATTCGTAAGAGATAGCGACCGGGAAAATATTCAGATCCATGATGTTAGAAACGATATCCTTGTCGCCGCTCATGTTCAGCATCTTCAGGACACTCCCCTGTGTACGGTCGTTCGAATCCTTGGCACGGCCTTCACGCTGGGCGATCCAGATAGACTCTTTCGTTTCGTTGATCGTATGGCGGACATAAGCGGAAAGCGTACGGCTGACATCCAGCATCTGACGAACAGAAACTCCGCGTTTTACGATAAAACTGTTGTTCAGGCGAACCAGTGTTTCGATCCAGGGACGGATCATCAGGTTATCACCTATCGCTACCTGCGTCATGCCATAACCCACATCATACAGCATAACATTCAGGAATGAGGCATCCAGTACGATGTCGCGATGATTGGAAATAAACGTACAAGGCTTTTTGTCTTTCGGAAGACGGCTCCGTCCGGAGATTGTCAGTGAGAAAGTTGTCTTATTGGCAACCATCATCACCGCTTCGTAAGCCAGCTTCGATTTAAAGTCTTCTTTTGTCTTGAACGAACGCATCGTTTCAGAAAACTCTTTCCAGTTCACATCCGGCTTGATATACCGGAAGGCCCGCTCGAAATCTTCGTTGGTTACCAGTGCTTCGATAGCATCCTTCACCTCGTCGTTGTTCAGCGGACGAATGTCGTCAAAATTATAGGAAACTTCTGTATCCATATCTTTTTATTATTATTTACCTACCTTTTGCAGTTCATTTTCAATGATGTCAGTCATAACATCCTTGATATCCAATCCGGCAGCCCGAACTTGCTGCGGGATAAAGCTGGTAGCCGTCATACCCGGTGTCGTATTTACTTCGAGCATTTTCGGTTTCCCGTTTGCTTCGATAATAAAATCTACCCGGATGAGTCCTTTGGCGCCCAGTATGTCGTAAATCTTCGATGCTTCGCGTTGTACTTTCTCCGTCAGTTCGGGAGAGATACGGGCGGGAGTGATCTCGTCGGACTCGCCGTTATACTTCGCGTTGAAATCAAAGAACTCGTTCTTCGTAACCACTTCGGTAAGAGGTAAGATTACTTCTTTTCCTTCTACCTTATAACAACCGCAAGTCACTTCTGTTCCGGAGATAAAACTCTCCAGCATGACCTCGTCGCCTTCGGCAAATGCCTTTGCAATAGCCGGTTGCAATTGTGAAGCGTCCTTAACTTTGGTTACTCCGAAGCTGCTTCCCCCATCGTTGGGTTTCACAAAGACCGGCAGTCCTAACCGACTGATCGCTTCTTGTTCCGTCACAGTCTGTCCTTTGAACAAACGGATAGAGTCGGACACATTTATACCAAAACTACGCAAATAATTATTGCAAACAAACTTGTTGAAGGTAAGTGCGCTGACCAACTGACTACAGGAAGAATAAGGCATCCCGATCAAATCGAAATAGCCCTGCAACCGACCGTCCTCTCCCGGAGTACCATGAATAGTAATATAAGCAAAGTCAAAATGCTTCACCTCACCATTCTCCCGGAAACTAAAATCATTTTTATCAATTGGTGTATGTTCCCCGCCAGGAAGTTTAACCGCCCATCCTTCTTTCTTAACGATTGCAATATATAAATTATATTTGTCTTTATCAATAAAAGAGTAGATTCCTTCTGCACTTTTTAATGAAACAACAATCTCGGAAGAATCTCCCCCGGCTACAATAGCAATGTTCTTTTTCATTTTTATATTTCTTTAGTATTTGCATATATCCGCCACTTCTCTATCAGTTGTGCCATATCAGTGGGAATTTCGGAATCAAAAAACATTTCCTCACCGGTAGTAGGATGCACGAATCCCAGCGTTTTG
Organism: Parabacteroides sp. HGS0025; assembly: GCF_000969845.1. Lineage (NCBI taxonomy): Bacteria > Pseudomonadati > Bacteroidota > Bacteroidia > Bacteroidales > Tannerellaceae > Parabacteroides > Parabacteroides sp. HGS0025. Next base: position 128,018 of record NZ_KQ033902.1, on the reverse strand, counting down.
GCATGCAGTGCCTGCCGGGGACAGATGGCAAAGCAGTTCTGTACGAACTGTTTATATTTAGTAAAAGTTGTTCCTTTCAGAATTTCATTTCCGCCATACCGCTCATCGTTGAAAAGGGTATGACCGATATATTTCATATGTACACGTATCTGGTGCGTACGTCCTGTTTCGAGGCGGCACTTCACCAGCGATACATACCCCAAACGTTCCAGTACGGAATAATGGGTAACGGCCGTTTTTCCCTGATCTCCTTCGGGAAAGACCGTCATCTGCATCCGGTCGCGCGGATCGCGTCCGATATTACCTTCTATGCGGCCTTCGTCCTCCTGCACAATTCCCCAGACCAGCGCACGATATTCGCGTTTGGTAGTCTTATTGAAGAATTGCAGGCTGAGGTTGGCCTTCGCTTCCGGTTTCTTGGCAACAACCAGCAGCCCGGAAGTATCTTTATCGATACGGTGAACCAATCCCAACCGCGGATCGGAAGGATCGTAGGTCGGATCGTCTTTCAGATACCAGGCCAATGCATTTACCAGCGTACCGGTGTAGTTACCGTGTCCGGGATGCACAACCAGGCCTGCCGGTTTATCCACCACCAGCAAGTCTTCATCTTCATATATTATTTTAAGAGGGATATTTTCCTGAACGATTTCCAGTTCACGACGGGGACGGGTCATTACGATCGTCACCACATCTTCCGGCTTCACGCGGTAATTGCTTTTTACCGGTTTTCCGTTAGCTAGTATACATCCGGCTTCAGCAGCGAGTTGTATCCGGTTGCGGGTCGATCCGAACATACGGTCTACCAGGAACTTGTCTACCCGCAACAAAGATTGTCCTCGATCGGCAACGAAGCGGAAATGTTCATACAGTTGGGGAGTTCCATCCTCCTCTTCCTGTCCTAACAGGCCGTCAGCCTGTTCATCATCCATTTCGTCAAAAAAGTCATCCATAGTTAAAACCAGTTTTCTTCTTCACTATCCAACGATTCGACAGGCATGGTCGACAGCGAGTCTTCGGGTAGAATTTCAGCCTCGCCACTGCTCACCTTCAGCACCAAAGGAGCCGTAAGCGGGACATGTTCCCCTTTATTCAACGTCCTTCCACGCAAATCGACAGAGACTGCCAGATCCTTAAAATCGCCCGGCACATATTCGATCTCCACATTTTCAAATCCGCGAGCCCGCAACAAGGCATACGCCTGGCGGAACGACAAGTCTTCCACTTCCGGTATGGTAGCCATCTGTGAAGTCATCGCATTCACCGTAATGAACACGATCCGTCCTTCTTTCACCTTCGAACCAGCCGAAGGTACCAGCTCTACGATCGCTCCCGGACTGACATCTTTCGAGAATACCGAGTCGATCACATTATAACGTAAGTTGTTATTTTTGAAGAATTCAGCGGCTTCTTCCACTCTCAGGCCTTTCACATCCGGCACGACAACAGCCTCATTATGCCTCGTATACTTATCGAGCCATTTCAGGGTGCCATAGATCAGGCCACATGCCACGACCACAGCCAGTAGCAAGTTCAAGACGTACGGATTCTTTATCAGTTTAACAAAAAAGTTATTCATTTCTATTTTGTGTTTGTAGGCGGGATCAAAAGTAGAAAACAAAGCCGTTAAAACAAAGAAAGTAAAGGCTTTTTAGTAAAAACCTCTACTTTCTTTATGAATAATTTCTTTAAAACGGGCTGATTATCCGTTGTATTCGTCAGAAACTGTTAATTTAGCTCTTCCTTTAGCACGACGAGAAGCTAATACTCTACGACCATTAGCAGTTGCCATTCTTGAACGGAAACCATGCTTGTTCTTTCTTTTTCTGTTGGAAGGTTGGAATGTTCTTTTCATCTTTCTATATATTTATTTATTATTATCTTATACCAATTCGGGCTGCAAAGATAGAGGCTTTTTTTTAATAAACAAAGAGTTAGCTATTTTTTTCAATACAAATGTACGATTTCTCAAAAAAGAGAATAAATCATCCATTGTATAGAAATCAACTAATAAACTGATATGTAGCTGTTAAAAAATACCCCCTTTGTACATATTATCGAAATTATGCTGTCCTTCAAACTTCTTAGCCTCCTCACCTTCCGGATTCAATTCGATCGATTTTTTCAGATCATCGAAAGCACCTTCCTTATCGCCTTTCAGGTTCTTTGCCCGTCCGCGTTCGGCGTAAGCCTTGGCAAAATCGGGTTTGATATCAATGGCATCATCAAAGAAAGCGATCGCTTCATCCAATTGCTCTTTCGTAATCAGAAGGGTTCCTTTCAGGATACAGGCATCTTCGTTGAACGGGTTCAGGTCGAGCGCCTGCTGGTAATCAGCAGCGGCGGCTTCCAGGTCGCCCAAGGATTCATGAATCTTTCCTCTTACCAGATAGGTTGTTTCCTCTTCCGGAGCCAATGAGATTGCTTTTTCGATATCAGGCAATGCTTCTTTTCCCTGTTTCATAGCCAACAGGATTTCTGCACGGAGCAGGTAAGCATCTGTAAAATCATCTTTCAGGGCGATCGCTTTCGTCAGGTCGGCAATAGCGCCCAGCGGATCGCCGGTCGTTCTTTTAGCTTTCGCCATCAGGAACCAGGGAAGATGGTTGGAAGCGTCGAGCTCGATCACGCGCATACAATCGGCAATCACTTCCTGATCCTTGTCCAGCATGAAAAGCACGCTCACCCTTGTCAGCAAGGTATTTACATGCTCCGGCTCCAACTCCACCATTCGGTTCAATACATCCAATGCCTTTCCGGTTTCACTGGTCATGGAGTATGCCGATACCAGATAGTTCATTGTTTCAAAATCTTCTTCGATATTCAACGCCTCGGTAAAGCATTTAATAGCATAAGCCACCTGCCCCATTTTTTGGGCACGAACGCCATCATATTTTAATATGTCAAAGTTTTTCTGATCGTTTTTCACTTTCTCTTCTACTGTATCCTCATTTTTTTTAGAAGAAGAGAACAAGGATGTAAAGAAATTTCCCATGATAATACATTTTATTCTGAGGGGCAAAGGTAAAAAATAAAACAAAGATATTCAGCATTAACCGGAGAATTCCGTGATTAACAAAATGACAGCAACATTCCATAGACCACTATAATATCAAATTGTCAATTCAGCCAGCCCTTAGAGAAGCTGTACGGATACAAATCAAGACCTGTTGTTTTTTACGCAACTGTCAGCGATTTAGCAAATAACATTTCAACTGATTTAGACTCACAAAAGCGACATTATAAAACACCCAGAGAATAACATAGAGCAACTAGTCGCAAATTACCCAAACAAACCTTCAATACGATCTTGCATCCATGACATATATTCACCTTGCTACAGAAAATAAAAATGTTATTCAACATGCATTTTCCACACAAAAAAGCCTCAAAAAAGGCGACGAGCAACAGCTATTAACATATTTTTTATCTAAGACAAAATTTCATTTCGCTTCAAATGAAAAAAATTTCGTTTTAAACGAGTTGAAAATTCGTTTAAAACGAATCGTGAAAGATGTATATCCGGAGAAAATTGTTAAATATTGTATTTTGAAATATTCTACAACATCGATTTGACAGAATACATACGCCACAAGAAACCGATATATAGAATCTTTTTACTCAAAAAAACACCCTATATCACTTCATTTTGCTAAACCCACAACCACCAACAATTAAACCTCAAAAGCGTAAATATTATCTTTTCTTTGTCTCATATACCTTAATCCTCTCTTCACAACATTGTTTCGCAATATCCCGGAGCAATTCGACGCTGGACAGAAGCGATTCAGAAACTTCATCTCATAAAAATAACTATTTATCACAAAAACCCACATTAATCCTACGAAACCAAACATTCAAAAGAGCATATCTTCTATTCTTTCACTTTTTTTATAGTCCTACTGCACATAGATTTGCGAGATTTTGTTATTTTTGCATGCAATTTATAACTTGGCGGAGATTGTTTTGATCGCTTCCCACAACACTTATTGTCATAAATATTAGATATGGAAAACATAGAAACTGGACTTTTGTTAATGGTAGTCGGAATGACCACGGTTTTTGCAATTCTTTTGATCGTTATCAACCTCGGAAAAGGATTAATCGCACTGGTAAACAAATACGCACCTGAAGAAGTCGTCGTAAAAAAACAAGCAGCAGCAGTACGAACCACCGCGGCACAAGCCGGAAATATCTCCGGTAAAACAACGGCCGCTATTGTAGCCGCTGTGAGCATGGTAACCGGTGGACAAGGAAAGGTTACCAAAATTGAAAAAATATAATACTAGCATAAAATATCATGAAGAGAGAAATCAAATTCAGTTTGGTCTTTAGAGACATGTGGCAATCTGCCGGAAAATATGTCCCCAGAGTAGACCAACTAACCAGAGTTGCCCCCGCTATTGTAGAGATGGGCTGTTTTGCCCGTGTTGAAACCAATGGAGGAGGATTCGAGCAAGTTAATTTACTATTCGGAGAAAATCCTAATAAAGCCGTACGCGAATGGACGAAGCCATTCCATGATGCAGGTATCCAGACACACATGCTTGACCGTGCCCTGAACGGACTTCGCATGAGCCCGGTTCCGGCCGATGTCCGCCAGCTTTTCTACAAAGTAAAGAAAGCGCAGGGTACAGATATCACCCGTACTTTCTGCGGGTTGAACGACGTACGCAACATCGCCCCTTCTATTAAATATGCAAAAGAAGCAGGCATGATCTCCCAATGTTCATTGTGTATTACCCACTCACCGATTCACACGGTCGAATATTACACAAAAATGGCCATGGAGCTGATCGAGCTGGGAGCCGACGAGATCTGTATCAAAGATATGGCCGGTATCGGTCGTCCCTATTCATTGGGACAAATCGTTGCCAACATCAAAGCAAAACACCCGGAGATACCTATCCAGTATCATAGCCATGCAGGCCCCGGATTTAACGTAGCTTCCATCCTGGAAGTTTGTAATGCCGGTTGCGATTATATCGACGTAGGTATGGAGCCGCTTTCATGGGGTACAGGCCATGCCGACCTGCTGACCGTACAGGCCATGTTGAAAGATGCCGGTTATAAAGTACCGGAGATCAATATGGAAGCGTATATGAAAGTACGCAGCATGATCCAGGAATTCATGGATGACTTCTTAGGATTGTATATCAGCCCGAAAAACCGTTTGATGAACTCCCTGCTGATCGGCCCCGGACTTCCCGGCGGTATGATGGGTAGCCTGATGTCCGACCTGGAAAAGAATTTGGAGTCTATCAACAAAAGCAATATAAAGAACAATAAGCCTCTGATGTCGCAAGACCAGTTGCTGATCAAATTATTCGACGAAGTAGCTTATGTATGGCCGCGCGTCGGTTATCCCCCACTGGTAACGCCGTTCAGCCAGTATGTTAAGAATCTGGCCCTGATGAATGTGATGCAGATGGAAAAAGGGAAAGCTCGCTGGAGTATGATCGCAGATGATATCTGGGATATGCTTCTCGGAAAGGCAGGAAGGCTACCGGGAGCGCTTGCACCGGAAATCATCGAAAAAGCAAAAGCCGAAGGACGCGAATTCTTTACCGGCAATCCGCAGGATAACTACCCCGATGCGCTCGACAAGTATCGTAAGATAATGAACGAAAAGCAATGGGAAACAGGCGAAGACGACGAAGAATTGTTCGAATATGCCATGCACCCGGCACAGTACGAAGCCTACCGTTCAGGAAAAGCGAAAGTTGAATTCCTGGCCGATGTGGCTAAAAAGAAAGCGGATCTGCACGAGAAGAGCACACCGGCTGTTGCGTCTACCGCCGCAGCTCCTGCCCTGCCTACCACTCCGCAGGTACTGACCGTAGACGTAGACGGACAACCCTACCGCGTAACCGTGGCCTTCGGAGAAACAGCGAATACTGCCCCCGCAGCAGCTCCTGCCCAACCGGCAGCCCAACCAGCCGCAACTCCTGCACCAGCCGGAGCTGGCAACGAGATCCTTTCACCGCTGGAAGGTAAATTCTTCCTTGTGAAAAATGCATCGGACGCACCGGTAAAAGTGGGTGACGTTGTGAAGGAAGGGGATGTTCTTTGTTACGTAGAGGCGATGAAAACATACAATGCCGTACGTTCGGAATTCAGCGGAACAGTTACTTCCATCAATTATGCGGCAGGTGACACAGTTTCTGAAGATGATGTATTAATGACGATACAGTAATGAACGAGATCTTTCAAAATCTGTACGATATGACTGCGTTCAGCAACATCATTGCTGAACCGCAGTTCCTGGTCATGTATGCAATCGCTTTCATATTGCTTTATCTTGGTATCAAGAAACAATATGAGCCTTTGCTGCTTGTTCCTATCGCTTTCGGGGTTTTGCTCGCCAACTTCCCGGGAGGTGATATGGGTGTGATCCAGGCAGACGAGAACGGGCTGATCAATGTACACGGAGTGATGAAAAATATCTGGGAAATGCCTTTACACGATATTGCGCACGAACTGGGAATAATGAACTTCATCTACTACATGTTGATCAAGACCGGATTTCTTCCGCCAATTATCTTTATGGGCGTGGGAGCTTTGACCGACTTCGGGCCGATGCTCCGTAATCTGCGCCTGTCTATTTTCGGTGCGGCTGCCCAGCTGGGTATCTTCACTGTATTATTAGTGGCTATCCTGATGGGCTTTACTCCGAAAGAGGCTGCTTCCCTGGGTATTATCGGTGGTGCCGATGGCCCTACCGCGATCTTTACAACGATCAAGCTGGCTCCGCACCTGTTGGGACCGATCGCTATTGCCGCGTATTCTTACATGGCGCTTGTTCCGGTCATTATCCCCTTGGTAGTTAAAGCATTGTGTTCGAAGAAAGAGCTTTGCATCAATATGAAGGAGCAGGAGAAAAAGTATCCGTCCACTACGGAAATCAAGAACATGCAGGTGCTGAAAATCATTTTCCCGATCGTTGTTACGACAGTCGTGGCCTTGTTTGTTCCGAGTGCGGTTCCCCTGATCGGTATGTTGATGTTCGGTAATCTGGTAAAAGAGATCGGAACAAATACATTCCGCTTGTACGATGCGGCATCAAACAGCATTATGAATGCCGCTACGATATTCCTGGGGTTATCGGTCGGAGCGACTATGACTGCCGAAGCTTTCCTGAACATGACGACAATCGGCATCGTGATCGGCGGCTTCCTGGCATTTGCTTTGTCTATCGCCGGAGGTATCTTCTTCGTGAAACTGTTCAACCTGTTCACCAAGAAGAAAATCAACCCGCTTATCGGTGCAACCGGACTGAGCGCCGTACCGATGGCCTCACGTGTTGCCAACGATATTGCCTTGAAATATGATCCGAAGAATCACGTACTTCAGTATTGTATGGCGAGCAACATCTCCGGTGTGATCGGTTCTGCCGTAGCAGCAGGTGTATTGATCTCGTTCCTTGGATAAAGATTGATAAATCAACAATAAAAAAATCCTGTAATCGGCTCAATACCAATTACAGGATTTTCTATTTAACACCTGCAACGGCCTGCCGGTACAGGTTATTACAGCCTTTCTGCAAGTTTATTAACCTTTTCTAATAAATAAATCGCTCTCAAATGCTGTAATCCAAAAATAATTACTTTAATTTGTGACTTGATATAGGAATGTATTTATCCTTTTCTTAAATGTGATTGAATATGAATGACACTCATGAAACTAATTTACCGGTTGAAGAAACTGGCAAATTAGAAGAAACTAAAGCTCCGGAAGTGACTCCGGAAAACACTGCGGCTGAAGTTGAAGTAACCGAAACAGTGGAAGAAGCAACTGCGAATGCGGTCGGTAAATTATCAAAAGAAGAAATTCTGGAAAAGTTGACCGAACTGGTAAATGCTGCTGCCGAAGCAACGCGCAACGAAGTAGAATCGTTGAAGCAGGCATTCTATAAAATCCATAGAGCCGAAGTTGAAGAATTGAAAAAAGCATTCCTCGAAAACGAAGGAGAAGAAAAGGATTTCGTAGTACCTGAAGATGAAGACGAAAACAAACTGAAAGAATTGCTGGCTGTTTACAAAGAAAAAAGAGCTGCAATCATGGCAGAAGAAGATCGTGTGAAAGCCGCTAACTACGCACTGAAACTCCAATTGATCGATCAATTGAAAGCGCTGACCGAAAGTCAGGACGACTTCAATAAATTATACAACGACTTTAAGGATATCCAGCAGAGATGGAAAGAGGTTAAAGCCGTACCACAGGAACATGCCAATGAACTGTGGAAAAACTATCAGACTTACAGCGAAAGATTCTACGACATAATCAAGATCAATAACCAGTTCCGTGATTATGACTTCAAGAAGAATCTGGAAATGAAAACCGCCTTGTGCGAAACAGTTGAAAAGCTGCAAACTGAACCGGATGTAGTATCTGCGTTCCATCAGTTGCAGAAGCTGCACCAGCAATGGCGCGAAATCGGCCCGGTGGCTAAAGAACTGCGTGAAGAACTCTGGACACGTTTCAAAGCGGCTTCTACAGTGATCAACAAACGCCATCAGGAACATTTCGAATCGCTGAAATCAAAAGAACAAGAAAACCTGATAGCAAAAACTGCCATCTGCGAAGAAATTGAAGGTATAGACTTCGAAGCCTTGAAGACTTTCAAAGACTGGGAAGAAAAGAATAAGGAAGTGATTGCTTTGCAGGAAAAATGGAAAACAATCGGTTTCGCTCCGAAAAAATCGAATGTAAAGATATTTGAACGTTTCCGTGCTGCATGCGACGTTTATTTCAATAAGAAAAGTGCCTTCTACAAGAGTATCAAAGAAGATATGGAGAAGAATCTGGAGCTGAAAAAGGCTTTATGCGAAAAAGCAGAAGCTTTGAAGGACAGCACAGAATGGAAGAGCACTACTGAAAAGATGATCGCACTTCAGAAAGAATGGAAAACAATCGGCTCTGTTGCCCGCAAGCATTCGGACGCCGTTTGGAAACGTTTCATTTCTGCCTGCGACTATTTCTTCGAACAAAAGAACAAGAATGTTTCTTCTCAGAAGAGCGTAGAACAAACTAATCTGGCAGCGAAGAAAGAATTGATCGAAAAGATCAAAAACTTGGATGAAGCGCTGGCTGCAGAGGATGCAATGATCGAACTGAAAGCGATGATGGCTGAATGGAATGGAATCGGTCATGTTCCTTTCAAGGAAAAAGATAAGATCTATAAAGAATATCACGAAGCGGTAGACAGTCAGTTCGACCGTCTGAAAGTAGATCAGAGCGACCGTAAGATGCAAAGTTTCCGCAGCAACCTGAGCGATATGGCCGGGGGCGAACGCGGAAAAGGCAAGCTCTACGGTGAACGTGAAAAGCTGATGAGAATGTTTGAACGCATGAAGAACGAATTGCAGACTTACGAAAACAATATCGGCTTCCTCAGTATCTCGTCGAAAGGCGGTGGTGGTCTTGTCAAAGAAATGGAACGCAAGATCGAAAAGCTGAAAGATGAGATGGCGCTCATTATCAAAAAAATCGATGCGATAGATGAAAATCTCGAATAAATAAAAACGAAGCCGTCTCCCAAACAGACGGCTTCGCTGTTTCTATACATATGATATCTCAAATACACTATTTTAATCCGGGACATGAAACCGCAGTTTTACTGGGGTCGGAAAACTATACTCCGCCTGCCAATGTACAGAGGATGATAAAAGAATTATCATATCTCCCTGTTTGGTATGCCGACAGTGATGATTTTGTTTTTACGGAAGAGATCACTTCTCCCCGCTTTTTCTCTTTACAGCCTAAAGAGTTCAGGCCATTCGCTACGCTTATCTCCAGAAAGGAACTTAAGCAGAAAGGGGCTTCCTTACCGGAAATGGTTGCTGCTCCGTGGGGATTATCTCCCCATAGCCTGCATCTGTTTGATGAATTAAAGAAGAATTGCGGGTTGAACTTATCTGTCCCTTCCTGGAAAGAAGACTATTTCAAATTGACCGGCCGCCAGACAGCAGCCGAGTGTCTCGAACTGATCCGTCAGCAATTGCCGGATTTACAGATACCCGTTGCACCCCGGTTCTGTAAAAAGATCAGGGAAGTGGAGAAATACCTTATCCTGCAAAATGCTCCTTTTGTATTAAAAACGCCCTATTCTTCATCCGGACGTGGTTTGCACTGGATACCCGAACGTAAACTGACCACCAAAGACCGTACATGGATAGAAGGGGCGATCAACAAACAGGGCACTGTCAGCATCGAATGCGGCCTGGACAAGGTACAGGACTTCGCAATGGAATTCTATTCCGACGGAGAAGGGAATGTTACCTACGAAGGTATTTCGGTTTTCGGCACGGAGCAACAGGGCAGTTATTCCGGTAATATGCTGGGTAATCAGGAATATTTACGCAGACAGATCACCCTGCGGGTGGGAGAAGAGGTTTACAATCAAATACAGACGGCCGTCACTGATGCATTAAAAAGCTTCTACGGGAATATCTACCGGGGATATCTGGGAGTAGATATGATCGTTTATAAGACTACCAAAGGTGCTTATGCTATCCACCCCTGCATAGAGATCAATATGCGTTATACAATGGGAATGGTAGCTCTCCGCCTCAGCCAGAAATATCTTGCTCCTTCAGCAGTCGGAGACTTCCATGTCACCTACGAGAGTAAGGAAGGAGAGACATACGAACGGCATCGTTTCATGAAAGAAACTTATCCGCTGATAATAGAGGATGGAAAAATAAAAGAAGGATATTTATCATTATGCCCGGTCACGAAAGAGACACGTTACAGGGCTTATATATTAGTTATGTAGATAGGAGCTTTTCCTATCTACATAACTGATCGATTATATCTTTATCCAAAGGGAACAAGTCTATTAAGATTTCTTTTCGAGCCAGTTCGAAGTCTTTATATTCAAATCCGGGAGCTACGGCACAACTCACCAGGGCAAAGCCTTCCGGCTCTTTTAACCGGGCAGCGAACCAGGTATCCGGCTCAATCGTAACCTGCAATTGTCCGCTTTCCCGATCTGACAACTCACGACAAACGAGTTGTCCTTCTTCAAAAGAAAAGATCAGCAAAGGTTCCCCTTTATGGAAAAACCAGCTTTCCGGAGATTTTATCCGATGAAAGGCAGAATAATCCATATCTTCCAACAGATAATAGATCGTTGTCAACACCCTCCGGTCAGCCGGATATCCGGCTATCGGCTTCCAGGTAGCCGGACGATATTCTTCTTTAAAGTAACCGCCTTCGGGATGTGGAGACATTTTTAGTTTCTCAATCCAAAAAGCAGCTTGTTTACCAAGATCCATTTGCTTATTTAATTATTTATGCCGGCGAACGGAACGAATAGTTTCCGCCTTTTCTTTACCCGCACCCAGTTTATACCCCAAAGATAAGCCAAAAGTAAATGTTCTATCGCGAGTAACCGGATTTAAACGAGTGAAACTTGGTAAATAAGCGAAATTAAGTCCGATTTGCATACAACCAAAATCCTTCCGGATACCTCCTACACATTTCAAACCGAATAAAACAGAATGATATCCATCTATTGTTCGTTTAGAATAGTCATTATCACTAGCATAAAGATCAACTGATGATTTTAACAGAAAATCAATTCTGGGCCCTACACCTATATAACAGGTATAACCATCACGACTCATTTTCTTCAAATCAAAAGTTGTATTTAACGTCAGATAATGGAGATTTATTCCTATGACCTGATAGCTTCCCGCCCATACGCTTGTCGGATCCTCCTTATCCCGTTCTCCTCTCCTCAAATAACCAACATTACTTGATAAGTTAAACCAACCCTTATCCAGATATTGCATACCCAATGAGACATGATAAGGATGTATTTTATCCAGCGCTTGACCAATACCTTTGTAGCGCATAGAAGAAATACCAAATCCATTTTCCAACGTAAACACCTGTGCTTTCCCCATGACAGTAACACATAACAAAGCACATACTAACCACACACAACTCTTCTTTTTCATAACTTGTATTTAATTTGTTATGATACTTAAACGACAGCAGAAAGAGTTTCGTATATCAACCGGGGATATTTAGGACAACTACAGGGGATTTTTTATTATACGGGCGAAAACCGTCTCCCGATAATTACGCGCAACGGGTATTTCATGGCCTGCAATATTCAATATATTACCTTCGATCAGGCTGACGTGATGGATATTGACTATAAAAGACCGATGAGTCTGGATAAAATCACTTTCCGGCAAAGAATTATATATATTTTTCATTGTCGAGTGAACCAGAATCTTATCCGAAGCGGTATAAATACAAATATAGTTCTCTAATCCCTCAATAAAAAGAATATCCTTCAAAAAAACCTTTTTCATCTGTTTATCGCTCTTGACAAAGAGAAATTCCTCTGCTGCAGGGGCTGTTTCTTTCTGCAAAAGGTCATGCACCTTATTTACCGCTTTCAGAAAACGTTCGAAAGAGATCGGCTTCAATAAATAATCAGTCACATCCAACTCATAGCCTTTCAGGGCATATTGCTCGTAAGCGGATGTAATAATGACTTTAGGGGGATTAGACAGGGTAGCCAATAAATCCAAACCGGATAAATAAGGCATCTCTATATCCAGAAAAAGTAAATCCGGCTGCTCAGTCTTTAACAAAGTATTCAGTTGGATAGCATCTTCACACACACCTGTCAATGCCAGGAAATCCACTTTCTCCACATACGACTGCAATCCTTCGCGGGCTACCGGTTCATCGTCGGTAATTATACATTTTATTTTCATACGCTTTCTATTTCAATCATTAACTTTGCCACAAAATGATCCGGATCATCCTCTATGTCCAGACTATACTTCTCAGGATACAAAAGAGTCAATCTTCTTCTTAGATTCTCCAAACCGATTCCTTTTCGTGGCAACTCTTTTTCTGCATACGGCGGTTTGGAATTAAATATAGTAAATAGGATTCTCTCTTTATTCCACGACATATCCAGATCAATATGATAATCACCACCTACATATTTAAATGCATTCTCAATCAACGGAAGGAAAAGTAACGGATAAATCTTCTGTTCTTTCAACTCCTCTGATATATGGATATTAAGAATCAAGCGTTTACTCATACGCAAACGTTGAAAATTCATATATGTTTTCAGGTAATCGATCTCTTTTTGAATGGGTACTTTCTTATTTCCTCCATATAATTGATAACGCAACAAGTCCGACAACATTTCCAATGTATGACGCGGCATCGTATTCTTCTCGTCAATCTGAAAATAGACTGTATTCAATGCATTAAAAAGGAAATGGGGATGATATTGCGCCCGAAGAAATTTAAGTTCGATTTCGAGTTGATCGACCTTTATCTTTTCCAACTGTAAAGATTGCTGATTATACTCCTTTTCCAGTTTATCATTACGAATGATGATATAATACAGAAAGAAATATAATATACAAACGACATCCGCTATCACATAATCGGCAACCTTATCACCCAGATATAAAATACCAATGTAATCACCCAGATACAATATCAGATTTACACCCAAAAACAAAAACACCAGCAATATAGAATACTCCAATGTGACTGAAATGTTTTTGGCCCGGACTTTTTCCATATAGTAACGACCCTGAAAGTCAAATCCATAACTCATCAATACCGACACTAATAATGCCAGCATATGAAAAGGAACCGAGTCTGCCCAAAATGGATTATGTGCAGGTAAATCAGTCACTAACCGGATGGTGTTAAACATGACAACACCCAGGATCAGCGGAGATATCCAACGGGAAAATGGCTTCATATCCTTTTATTTATTTTATTCTTACAAATTTATTCTTTTACTCTGATCTATATCACTTTTCCGACCGGATTCTTTCGTTTCATACCCTTTGCTGAAGCGCCAGGAGAAAGATACGCCGACAAGGGTGTTATCATACCGTTCTTTGGTAAAAGCCCGTTGCCCCGGCACTGTCAGTTCCATATTGTATCGATAAGAATGGAAAATATCCCGTGCAAACAAACTGACGGTAGCCTTATTTTTCAGGATACTCTTCTGTATTCCGCAGTTTACCTGCCAGACAGGGCTGATTGTGGCCTGTCCCGCCGCCATTCTTCCATTATAATAACCGGATAGCTCGGCACTCCATCCTTTACCGAAGCTAAACTGGTTATTCAGTCCGGCGATCCAGGTATAGTCTTCATTTACTTTATTGGATAATTCCTCCGACCATTGATAACGGTTGTAGACAAATGCAGCATTGGCACTCAAATTCCAGAAAGAAACCGGCGAAAGTACTCCTGTATTCACACGCGGGCCTAACGAGATGGCCCGATTCAGATTGAGAGGAGTAACAAAAACCCGTTTATTCTCCTCTACGATATAACTTTTCACCATTGCTTTACTGGTATAAGAAAACAGAAAAGCGGCCTTGAACAAATCTTTAAACGCATAGGAAAGCTCCAGATTGTCCGTCTTTTCCGGCTTTAACAATGTATTGCCCCGTTCATAAGTGTAATTATCAAATATATAAGTCGACGGATTCAAGTCGCCGTAGTTGGGACGGTTGATACGTTTTCCGTAGAACAGGGATAATTTATTTTCTCCTAAAGCGTATTCCAGTAATACGGTCGGAAACAAATCTATACTATGATCGGAAAACGAAGAATCGCAGGCTACAGCTGTTTGACGCCCTTTATATCTAGTATTCTCCAGGCGAAGGCCGGCTTGTACGGATAATTCACCCAACCGGGCATTCCCTTCTATATAAGCGGCATTGATATTTTCTTTATAAGAGAAGCCCTGGGTCAATCCCTCATTGCTACTCCATGCATTCTGTATACGGTTTGCATACAGGGCTTCGTTATCAATGGAAACATATGACGATTTAACGCCGGCATTCAATACCCAACCATTTTCAAACGGGAATTTCATGTTGATCTGTCCGGCATACAGGTTTATGTTTCCTTTGATATCTCCCCGCATGGAGTCTTGTCTTTCAGTCTGATTGATCAGATTCCGGAAAGAGTTATATATGAATTGATCTTCATCTGAATGAAAGTTCAGGTAGTCGAATGAGGCATCCAGCACTTTGCCAACGGAATCAAACCGATGCGTCAAACTGATCCCGCCGGAAAAATTGATCTTATGCCTGTCATTCAGGTTTAACGTATGTGCCGTCGAATCCGGAGCAGTCTGTGGATACAGGGAAAAAGAAGAGTCCATATCGCCTTCGTTTTCCCCATGAAAAATATTTCCATTGGTTGAAACACCGATTGTCGTTTGAGGGGAGAGATAGAAGTCTACACCTGCCCGATAATAATGAGAGGCATAAGGGGATTCACTATAAGAATCCTGGTACAGCTTCAGGTCAGAAGCCAATCCCGTCAACTCATTGGAATATAAACGGTTTATTTCCAGATCATGCTGGTCGTTTCCCTTATAAAAAGAATATGTCAGGTAAAAATTAAACTTACCGTTCCGCCTGTTTAAAGAAAAGCTACCGTTTCCTTTGCTTCGTATACCTTGTGAAAATCCACCGTTTACCGAGAGATTCAATCCCTGAAGCTTAATCTTTTTCGTATGGATATCGATCAGACCGGAGTTACCGCTGGCATCATAGCGGGCGGATGGGTGGGTGATCAGATCTATCTTGTCAGCCGTAGATGCCGGGGTAGCCTTAAGCAGATTCACCAGTTCCTGGCCGGAAAGATAGGTTTGTTTTCCATCGATCAGGACATTGATACCGCTTATCCCGTTCATATAGATAGAACCATCCTTATTAACAACCACTCCGGGGAGCGTTTCGAGTACCTCATACAGGCTGCCTTGTTTACGTACGACGGATGCATCCAGATGATACGTCATTTTATCCGCTTTTATCTCCAGTTCCGGCAACTTGGCAACCACTACAACCTCCTCGATATCCTGATCGGGAATAGTATCCGGCATAATGAACTGTGCAAAGACATCACTTACATAAAAAGCCAACAGTAATGCGATTAAAAGAAATTTACTTCTGCCCATATCTTTTGTTTTTGTCTCAAAAGTAAATAAGCAGAAACTCCCCGGGAAATTATTGTGACAAACGACAGGAGTTCGTTGACGAATGGTTTATTATTCTTAAATATGGATACGACCAAACAATCTCCGGTCTATGGGAGTACCATATCAAAAGCGACTGGCTTCTGATATGGCAACAAAATGATACGGAATTGATCTTGATCATGACCGATACGGGGACACATGCAGATTTATTCTAAACAGTTTCCTCTTCCTCAAACTCCTGTAATTCTTCCAACCCTTTTTTCATTGCTTCCACCTTCGAAGAGTCCATACGATATTCGACCAAACTCCCTATTAGTGCTGTAAGAAAAGCAAAAACATAAATAAAAGTCATCCTGTTCGCTCCTAACTTCCAAAAATAAAAAAAGATACCACTCAGCAAGACCAAGCCAGATACAACAACAACGGGATATGCAATCCGCATATATTTTTGAAAAAACAATAATCGCCGGAAAGAATACATTAATGGCTTCTTTATATCAATCCGACAAAAAGAGATAAAAGCCGGCAAACCTCCCAATGCAACGACAAGCAGGAGTCCACCTACGGAATAAGCTATAAATAAAGGGGTTCCAAACAAAACAGGGGCAAACACAGCCAACAACAAAGCAATTAAATAGACGCAATATCCAATTACCATCTTCCACTGTAACCGTTGCTGAGCCGTTAATATCCGGTTGGTAATCATATCTTTGATAATTCTCCTATTCAATATCTCATTCTTTTGCAAACGTTCATTTAATATATTCCAGTTCGCTTTTAATTCTTCCAGTTCCATATTCTTTTTTTGATTTAACTGTTCGACATCGTTCTTAGTTTCTCTTTAATACGATTGAGTTTAACGGCCACATTATTACGTGATATACCGGTGATATCCGCCATTTCCTGATAACTTCTTTCTTCCAGCCAGAGCAGGATCAAGGCACGCTCCAAACGTCCCAGGCAATTGATCATCCGGTAGAGCTCATGAAGTTGAGCCGTTTTATCTTCTTCCTCTGCCACCGCTTCCAGGTCGACCGAGATAGGTACCACTTCCGGCCGTGATTTGGATTTACGGAAAAAGGAAATACAAGTGTTCAGTCCGATGCGATACACCCAGGTCGAAGCCTTACACTCGCCCCGGAAGCGGGGAAAAGCTTTCCATAAGTTGATCACGACTTCCTGATACAAGTCGTTCAGATTGTCCGGATCGGTAGCGTAGATATAGCATACCTTATATATCACTTGTTTGTATTCCTCTACAAGTTCTATAAACTCCTTCTCTTGTTGTTGTGCATTCATTAAGCTTGCTCTATCGTATTATTTACTATATCAGTCGTAAAAGAAATCGGATAATTACAGTAAAGGAAGGAAAATTAACAAAATAAATAAAGTCGATTACTGCAAAAGGGTTATTTTTGTCCCTATCGATAAGTAGACCAATCTATTACACATTCAAAGACGTAGCATATGAAAAACTACAAGCTAATCTTTATACTCCTGGCAGTTGTATATGGTGGAAATATACAGCTCCCCGCCCAGCAAATGATTCCCAAGACAATTACACTGACCCAAAAGGCAAAAGAACAACTGGCCGGTAAGCAAATATTGTATATCGAACGGGAACAGTATGCACCCGACCATCACAACACAGCGACCCTATTCCAGAAGGGAGAGATCAACGAGAGTAGTTTCTGCCCGGGAGGAGCCATGCGTATCTATGACGTCAACACCGGAAATATTACCACACTGATAGAACTGAAAGACGGCGTGATACGTGATCCCGAACTGTCTTTCGACGGGAAAAAGATCATCTTCTCCATGCGGAAGAACAAGGACGATTTCTACCATATCTATGAGATGAATACAGACGGAAGCAACATGAAACAGCTTACGTTTGCGGAAGGGATATCAGATATCGACCCGCTTTATCTGCCCGACGGCGGCATTGTATTCAGCTCCACCCGCCAACCGAAATATTGTATGTGCAACCGCCATATCATGTGTAACCTCTACCGGATGGAAGCAGATGGTGCCAACATTACACAGATCGGTGTCAGTACGCTGTTTGAAGGACATTCCTCTCTGCTGAGCGACGGACGCATCCTGTACGACCGCTGGGAATACGTAGACCGTAACTTCGGTGATGCGCAAGGCTTATGGACGGTAAACCCGGACGGGACAAAGCATTCCATCTATTACGGTAACAATACCCAATCGCCGGGCGGAGTAATCGATGCCCGCCAGATCCCCGGAACCGACCAGGTGATCTGTATCTTCGGTTCCTGCCATGACCGCCCCTGGGGTGCACTGGCTATTATCGACAGGAAAAAAGGAGTGGACGGTGTAGAACCTGTCCTGCAAATATGGCCGGAAGAAAGCCTGAAACTGGTAGATAAAGGCGACCTGGACTCTTTCAAATGGATCGAATACTTCTTTGAAGATCCTTATCCGCTGAACGAAAACTTCTTCCTCACCTCACGCACAATCTGGACAAAGCCCGGCGGGTGGATGCACCTGGACTCTAAATCGGGCATCTACCTGGTTGGCCGCGACGGCACACAAGAGTTGCTCCTTGAAGGAAACAGAAGCCTTTTCGACCCGATGATCATCGAGCCACGCCCCAAACCGCATGCAATCCCTTCCAACAGGAACTATACGGATAAGAAAGGTACTTTCTACGTACAGAATGTTTACCACGGCACACATATGAAAGGCGTAACTCCCGGCACCGTAAAATATCTGCGTATCATCGAGTCTCCGGAGAAAAGAACCTGGACACAGAGTGGCTGGGGCGGACAAGGCGAACAGGCTCCCGCCGTAAACTGGCATAGCTTCGAGAACAAACGTATCCTGGGAGAAGTACCGGTAGAAGCCGACGGCTCTGCCAACTTCGAAGTTCCTTCCGGCACCTTCGTCTACTTTCAGTTGCTGGATAAGGATAAGAAAATGATCCAGTCCATGCGAAGCGGCACGATGGTCATGTCGGGTGAGGTAAACGGTTGCATCGGCTGCCATGAAGACCGCCTGAGCATTCCGAGCGCGATGGGTACGACACCGTTAGCCCTGAAGAAAGCCCCGGCCAAGCTGAACGGCTGGATGGGGAAAGCCCCGAAGAACTTCTCCTTCATGGAACAGGTACAGCCGATCCTCGATAAGAGCTGCGTACGTTGCCACGACTTCGACCCGAAGAACCGGGAAAAGCTCGTACTGGCAAAAGACAAGAACCCGTTCTTCAACGCAGCCTATGTCAACCTATACGTAAAGAAAGAGATCACGCTGATAGGCGGCGGCCCGGCTCCGATACAGGAACCGTACACCTGGGGATCGCATGTCAGCAAACTGACCAAAGTGATAGACGGAGATCATCATGGCGTCAAACTGTCTCCTAAAGACAAGGAAGTCCTTTACACCTGGATGGATCTGAACGGCGTTTATTATCCGGTCTACGAGTCCGCATTCGACTCTACACTGGCCGGACGAAGCCCGCTCTTTAACCACGAGATAGAAGAGTTGAAACAATTAACCAATATAAATATCTGGGATCTGAACCACCACGGACGAAAGCTGACTGCACAAATCTCTTTCGACCGTCCCGAAGTAAGTCCCTGCCTGGACGGTATACGGAATGATAAACAGAAGTATTCCCGTGCGGTAGAAATCATCCGCACCGGACAGAAGCGGTTGAAAGCCACTCCTCGGGGGGATATCGAAAAAGACCTTGTTCCTTGCGAACGTCATAAGGCGCAGCTGCGCAAATACGCCGAACGGCTAAAGGTGGAACAGCAAAACTGCACGGTCATCAGCGAACAAGGCAAAGTGTACGACAAATAAGAAGACAAGTGCCTCACTTATGGCACAAAAATGCACTATAAGTGGCACACTTGTGCGCTGCCTGTGGCACAAATGTGCAGACTGCATGGCACAAAACTTCCCTGCATAACTAATTACACAGGGAAAGCAACAAATGGGGAAGAGAGCTGACTATCTGTTGTTCTTGATCAGGTTCATAAACTCCTCGCGGGTCTTTGCCTGCTGGAAGAAGCCTGTGAAATCGGAAGTTGTAGTCAGGGAATTCTGCTTTTCCACACCACGCATCTGCATGCACATGTGCTGTGCTTCGATCACGACCATAACGCCCAGTGGATCGAGTGTCTGCTGGATACAATCTTTGATCTGCATCGTCAGGCGTTCCTGTATCTGCAGGCGGCGGGCGAAGATATCCACCACGCGGGGTATCTTGCTGAGCCCCGTAATATATTTCTTAGGAATATAAGCGACATGTGCCTTACCGAAGAAGGGAAGCATGTGATGCTCGCAAAGAGAGAAGAAATCAATATCTTTCACAATAACCATCTGCTTGTAATCTTCTTCCTGAAACATGGCGGAAGCCAATACCTTTGCAGGGTCTTCGTTATATCCTTTGGTTAAAAACTGCATAGCCTTTGCTACGCGCTCCGGCGTCTTAAGCAGGCCTTCACGTTCGGCATCTTCACCTAACAGATTGAGTATTCCTTTGTAATGGCCAGCCAGTTCCTCACGTGCCGCCAAGGTCTTGTCGTTTATTTCTTCTATCATTTCTTAATTCAACGGGATCTTTACTTCTTCTCTAACAATATACATTTCCTTTCCGAACGAAGGGAAAGCCGTCATCAGCAGGCGCTGCATGTGATAAGCCTCTTCGTGTGAACGGAAATCTCCTACACGCAACTTCCAGAACGGTGCCGTATAGGTAACATAAGTCGGAACAGTCGGGAAAAGTTCTTTGATCTGCTTTTCCTTATCAAACGCTTCGTCTTTCGACTTGCGCTGGTTATTACCGGAGAAAACCTGTGTCCGGAACCCCTGTATCTTCAGGAAAGCGGTGCTGTCCGTCTTTTCCACATTTTCGCCCGACAAGCGTACTCCTACCATATTCCGGAGAGCTTGCGACTGGTTGATTATCACCTCGCCTTTACCCGGTTTCGATGTCTGGAGATCATCGAAGATTGTCTGAACCGATCCGTCGACACTTGTCTGTGCAGACGCTCCGGTCACACAGGCCAGCAACATGAATAATAAAACGATACAAGGGGAATTCTTCATTGTGATTGTTTTTTTGTTTAAAAGAGAGACTTGTCCCCGTGCTTGACACGGGGCCGCAAAAGAACCAGCGACATCAAATAAAGGACACTGTCCGTTCCTTTGCGATCCCGTGTCAAGCACGGGAACGGTCTCTACTCATAATGTCATTAAAATGCTTCGATGATAGGCATGAACTTATCAACAGCCAGAGAAGCACCACCGATCAGACCACCGTCTACGTTCGGTTTAGAGAACAATTCCTTCGCGTTACCGGCATTTGCGCTACCGCCATACAGGATTGTGCAATCGTCAGCTACTGTGTTGCCATATTTAGCAGCCAGTGTAGCACGGATATGAGCGTGGATTTCTTCAGCCTGTTCTGCAGAAGCAGTCTTGCCTGTACCGATAGCCCAAACCGGTTCGTAAGCCAATACGATCTTACCGAAGTCTTCAGCAGAAAGATCGAACAAAGATTCTTTGATCTGAGCGTCTACTACTTCGAAATGTTTGCCTGCTTCTCTTTCTTCCAATACTTCACCGATACAGAAGATCGGAGTCAGACCGTTAGCCAGAGCCAGTTCAACTTTAGTTTTCAGGATAGCCGGAGTTTCGTGATAGTAAGCACGTCTTTCAGAGTGGCCGAGGATTACATATTTAGCACCTGTTGAAGCAACCATAGCAGCTGAAACTTCACCCGTGTAAGCACCTTTTTCCTTATCTGCACAGTTTTCAGCAGCTACACCGATCTTATCTGTATCGATAGCAGCAGCGATGCTTGCCAGATGAGTGAACGGAGTACCGATGATTACATCACAGTTGATAGCTTTGCCTTTCAGGGCTTCGTTTAATCCTTTTGCTAATTCCAGGCCTTCCTGAAGAGTAGTGTTCATCTTCCAGTTTCCTGCAACAATATTCTTTCTCATGACTTAATTAATTAAATATATAAATACAATAAAATCTTTTTATTCTGCCTTATCTTTACGTCTCCGGCGGAAACGAAAGAAGTCGTAAACCCAAACGAGCAGCAAAGGTACGGTAAAAGTTAATAGGATGGTTATTAGCCAGCCATCTTCTTTTTCTTTTGTTTTATTTACGTCGAGATACTTCTCTACTTCGGCCTTTACATGTTCCTCATCGGGGATGTCGTTGTAATGCCATTTAGCCAGTACCGTGCCGTCTTTCAGCAAAACCAGGCCGGGATTCGAGCGGATGATCGTCTTCAGCAGCACTTCATCGGCCATACGGAACGGATATTCGGCTCCGGTGTTGTCGCTCCACTCGTCGATCACTTCCGGCGAAGATCCTGTGACGCAATAGAACGGTAATTCATATTCGAGGGCATAATCGTATACGCTGTTGATCTCGTCGATGCGTTCGTCGTCCGCCGTTTCCAGCTTCGGAGCGATCAACAGAAGGACAGGGTTCGGATTATGCAAGATATCTGCTGTCACATCGTCTCCTTCGGCATTGTAGATATTGAAGGATGCCACAGGCGGTTCATACCCTTTCTTCAACAGCTCGGTCTTCGACTCTACAAAAGTCCAGGTACTGTCATTCTCCGGATAATCTTCCAGTGAGAATTCTTTTTTAACACCATCTTTCTCGTAGACAAATGTATAACGGTATTCATCTTCGGGTGCCCCGTCGGGGATTTCCATCAGGGAAGGAATGTTCGCGCCGATCTTATACGGGCGGAAGTCAATCACCGGCAGATGATTGTAATTCCGGTAAGCGAAGCCGATACCGAAGAAATAGGAAAACAACGCAATAAACCAGTAGACCTTAAAGGTGTAACACTGGAACATCTTGCCGGAGTTCATAAACACCACAATGGCAGCGGCCGACAATACAAGGTTCTTGAAGAAGGTCTCCCAGTTGGAAATAACGATCGCATCACCGAAACAACCGCAGTCGGACACAGGATTGAACAGCGCCAGATATAACGTCAGCGGCGTCATAAACGCCATGAAAAGCAGGACAAGGAAAGAATTGTAACGGCGGTACACGCCCAACAACATGCAAACACCCATAGCAAACTCAGCCGCCGAAAGGGCGAAAGAAGCAAGGACGGTAAAAGGCTGCAGGAAATCCAGTCCGAAAGAAGTCAGGTAATCGCCAATCTTAATGGCTCCCCCCATCGGATCGACCGCCTTCACAAAACCGGAAAAGATAAACACGACCCCGATCAGCAGACGGCTGCACTCTGTCAGTATTTTTATTGCAGTCTCTTTATAGTTCATATATTACTCTTCGCCGTACTCCAGTTTAATCAAACCGAACAGGGCGTAATTTATCATATCCATATAGTTGGCATCCACACCTTCCGAGACGATCGTCTTACCGCCGTGGCTTTCGATCTGCTTCGTGCGATAGATCTTCATCAGGATCAGGTCGGTATAAGAGCTGATACGCATACTGCGCCAGGCTTCATCGTAATCATGGTTCTTGGCATACATCAACTCTTTGGTCTCCGTTATGTACTTATCGTACAATGCCAACGCTTCCTCGTTTGTCATATCGGTCGTATCCGAAAAGCCCTTAGCCAGCTGGATCAGTCCGATCACCCCATAATTAACGATGGCGACAAATTCGGGACGTATCCCTTCATCCACCATGCTCACCCCTTTTATCTCGAGGCTGCGGATACGGTTTGCCTTAATAAATATCTGGTCGGTCAACGACTGCGGACGCATGATCCGCCACGAGGGACCGTAATCTTTCAACTTCTTTTCGAACAACTCCCGGCATTGGGAGATCACTTTCTCAAACTGTTCTTTCGTATCAGCCATATCCTACATTTATTATGCCGCAAAGATAGTAAAAAAACAACAAAGGCACAGATGTATGATTTCATCCGTGCCTTTCCTTTATCTTAAAAATAACTTATTTACAACGGATGGAACGACCTAATTTTAACACGGTTGTTTTAGATATTCCGTTCATTTCGCACAACTTGCTTACGGTTGTTCCGTATCTGGCTGCTAATGCACCTAACGTATCGCCGCTTTTGATGCGATGATAAACAGGATCGGCCGTCTGGGTAGCAGAGGCATTACCTGTCAGTGAGGCAACCGGGGTCGCAGCTTCTACAGTAGTTGTTTTTGTAGTCTTAGCCGCTGTTGTCGTAGCCTTTGCGGTAGCTTGCTTTGCTTCCGGTTTAGCTGCTACGCTGGCACTTCTGCCTGCACTGCAACGGATAGACTGCCCCAGGCGGAGCATAGAAGTACTCTTGATGCCATTCAAACGGCAAAGTTCGTTCACTGTCGTTCCGTACATACGGGCGATCTTACCTAATGTATCTCCGGATTTCACACGGTGATAAACCATCTGGTCGCTTGAGGAAGTATAGATATTACTCTTGCGTCCGTTAATCTTTATATTATGAAATACATAAGTATCCTGGTGGGGAACTCCGTTTTCGAAGTCAATAATGTCGGCCGGGTTAAGAGCCTGTCCCAGAAAGCGGGTTTCAAAGTGAAGATGAGAGCCGGTCGAACGTCCGGTATTTCCACCTAATGCGATCGGATCGCCTGCACGTACAATATCATTTACATCGACAAGTGATTTGGATAAATGCCCGTAAACTGTTTCCAGTCCGTTCGGATGGCGAACTACCAGATAATTTCCATATCCGCGACGTTCGAAGTTACGGATACGTACCTTTCCGTCAAATGCTGCACGGATCGTATCGCCTACCTGAACTTTCAGGTCGATACCCTTATGCATACGACGACGGCGGGGGCCATATTTGGAGGTAACTTTAATCTGACTGTCTATAGGAAGAGTAAAAGCGGAACAATCGATTGCACAGGAGTCCGGCATCTCGATCTTTGAACCGCCACGGAAAGGATCCACCCAACGGGTATCCCAGTTAGAACCGTATAATTCATCTGCCGGGAACAGTAAATCTTCTTTTGCTGCAAGTGATTCATCCACTCTTGCATTAATTTCTGCCAACTCTTTCAGTCCCATATCTTTCCGGATCGTTACGCGGTCAGCCATCAGTTCCGATACGCGCTTATCCATCTTTACGATATGGATTGTCTGCTTTGGTGTCTCTTTTCCTTCCGGATCCTTAGCTGATACAGCCGATACCATCAGGGAGGTACAGCAAACAAAAAGTAGTGTTCTTATCTTCATTTTTATCATTTTTCGAAATAGAATACAGGGGTAAAATAAGTCGTGAAACAGACCCTATTTTTTTACAAATCGACCAAAGTTCGTTATTTTGAGTAAGTTGACAAAATTCAATCCGGAAAAATTTCCGCAATGAAAGTGAAGATATTCAAAAGCGCTCAGCATTCACATTGAAATACAACCGTTTTAAAAGAAACATGTTTCACAACATATCAACTAATCATACTCCAATTTATCTTCCTGGAAAAGAGCGTTTTTAACCTTTCGTTCAAAATCCGGTTAGGTTCGGACAACAAATCCGGGTCTTTGTCCAAAACTTCCAACGCGATATCCCGTGCATATTGGAGGATCTGCCCATCGGCTGCCAGATTGGCTATTTTGAGGTCGAGCCCTTCACCGCTTTGCTGGGTTCCTTCCAGGTCTCCATGACCGCGAAGACGCAAATCGGCTTCGGCTATTTCAAAGCCGTTATTACTGTTCACCATAATTTCCAGCCGCTTACGCGTGTCGTTGCTTAATTTATAGGAAGAGACCAGAATACAATAGGACTGTTCCGCACCACGTCCGACACGTCCGCGCAACTGATGCAATTGCGATAGTCCGAAACGTTCGGCACTCTCGATCACCATGACGGAGGCATTCGGCACATTCACACCGACTTCGATCACAGTCGTCGCCATCAGGATATGGGCTTCGCCCGATATGAATTTCTGCATTTCCGCATCCTTGTCCGCAGCTTTCATCTTTCCATGAACCATACAGACCTTATACTCCGGAAAGACTTCCTTAAAAGTTTCGAAGCCATCTTCCAGGCTCTTATAATCGAGCTTTTCGCTTCCTTCGATCAAAGGATAGACCACATAGATCTGGCGGCCCAGCCCGATCTCCTTCCGCAGGAAATCATACAATTGGGCTTTCTTGTTGTCGTAGCGATGCATTGTCTGGATCGGCTTACGACCGGGGGGCAACTCATCAATGACGGAGACATCCAGGTCGCCGTATAGCGTCATGGCCAATGTCCGGGGAATAGGCGTCGCCGTCATCACCAGCACATGGGGAACAATGGCATTCTTTTTCCATAAACGCGAACGTTGTTCGACTCCAAAACGGTGTTGTTCGTCGATGATAGCCAGTCCCAGCGAAGAAAAAACGACTGTCTCCTCTATCAGGGCATGCGTTCCTATGACGATCTGGATTTCTCCGTTGGCAATAGCCGGAAGTATCGCATTCCGTTCTTTCTTTTTCGTAGAACCGGTCAATAAGGCGACACGGATATCCATATCCTTCAGAAATGCCATGACCGTAGCATAATGCTGGGTAGCCAATATTTCAGTCGGCGCCATCATACAGGCCTGGCAATGGTTATCGACAGCCAGCAACATAGAGAGCAATGCGACCAATGTTTTCCCGCTTCCCACATCTCCCTGCAACAAGCGGTTCATCTGCCGTCCGCTTCCCATATCGGCACGGATTTCTTTTACTACCCGCTTTTGTGCCCCAGTCAGTTCGAAAGGCAGGTAATCTTTATAGAAGGTATTGAAATAATTCCCCACGGTAGGAAAGACTATTCCTTTCAGCTTCAGTTTCCGGAGACTGGCAGTACGGAGGATATTTAATTGTATAAAGAAAAGTTCGTCAAACTTCAAACGTACCTGTGCCTGTTTGAGTTTCTCAGCCGATTCGGGAAAATGAATATTCCGGATCGCCTCTTTCAACGGCATCATCCGGATACGCGACAACACATCCGGGGGAAGTGTCTCGGGTAACTCCCAGTTCAACGCACTTAATAAGGTGTATTGCAGATTTTGTATCGCCTTCGAATGAAGGAACGATTTCTTCATCTTCTCCGAAGTATTATAGAAAGGGGTCAGCCCGGCCGCCACCTGCCCTTCCTGGTCTACCGGATCGATATCAGGATGGGGGATATTATAGATATGCCCGAATTCGGTGGGTTTACCGAAAACGATATACTCTGTACCAGTCTTATATTTATCCGTCACATAATTCAGCCCCTTGAACCAGACCAGATCGATCGTCCCCGTTCCATCCGTAAACTTAGCCACCAGACGACGGGTTCGTCCCTCGCCCACCGTATCATAATACAGGATACGCCCTTTCAATTGAATATAAGGCATATTTCCCGTAATCTCGGCCACCTTATAGAAACGGCTACGGTCAATATATTTATACGGAAAATAAAACAACAAATCTTCATACGAAGATATTCCGGCTTCTTTCCGTAATATCTCCGCTTTCTTCGGGCCTACACCCGGCAGATACATGAGGGATCGTTTGTCGAGATCAAGCATAGCTGTCTATTTGGACAGCGAATTTATTATTTTTATGGTCACAATGCAAATTTATAGCCGATAGAGAAATGCAGACGGGCACAATTTTGATTGATAAAGTTTTGAAGCCAGGAAACGCCGACATAATATTTATGATATTCGATACCACCTTCTACTGCTGTTCCTAGATTTAGAGGAGAAGCAAATCCGATAAAAGGCCCTGCATTCAAACGAACTTTCAAAGTATTATTTACAGGTATCCGAAAAGAGGCATACAGAGGGATATCCAAGCCAAAATTCCAATCGCCGGTTTTCTTATAAGTACCACTAACGGTATTAATCAAAGCCCCCGGTTGAATATAAAACAGATCCGACATCTTAAAAGACGCCATTGCCCCCAAATGAAGCCCCCATACATCCGAATAACTGGCTCCAATACGAGGTTCCAACTCGATCCCTTTTGCATTCCCAGCAGTACACAACAAAATCATCAACACCGACAGCAACAATACTTTTTTCATAACCTTTCTATATTAAATAAATAACAACACTTCAGTTAAAACGAAGTGTTGTTATTTTTATTATAATCAAATTCTCACAAAGGTAAGATTTTAAACGTCTCGCTACTAGAATCGCACTGATTATAAATGGAATTTATAGCCGACATACACTCTAAACAGGATATGCACCACCATTCAAATGAGATTAACTTTCTTATTTAGCGAAATATAATAAAGTTATAATGAGAATTTATAACCTACACCCAAAGAGATCAGATGATCTTTATTACGATCTCTCCGATTCAAATTGGTTTCGTAGTTCATCTTTACCAACCAGTGATTAACTTCCAATGAAAGCATCGTTGAAAGACCAACTTCGAAACGATTATTAAGGCTAGCCTCATATTCCGTAAAAGAGAACTCCTCTTTTTTCATATCATATTCCTGGAGATTTATTTTATGTTTACCTGCTATATTCCAAGCTACATAAGGACCTACACCCAAAGAAAGACTTGAGTTTTGCGCAAACTTCCAAGTATATGTAGCTAAAAGTGGTAATTGCATATAACATCTTCGAATACTAGACTCCCCAATACTAAACTTCTCAATATCTGCTATTTCCACTTTATCATACATAGGTCTATCCAAGTCAAAAACCAGGAAGTCATTGTTTTTTAGCCACATACTCCCACTACTTCCAGTTTCCTTTTTCTGATAAAAATACAAACCAGAACTTAGTCCCCAACCTTTGATATTAGAAAACGAATAATCCACCCCTACTCCTATACGAGGTGAACTTGTTGCTTTCCTATATTCTGTCTTAAACATCGACACTCCCACTTCTGGTGTTATACGAAACTGGGCGCTCATCGTCACTGTCGTTAACAACAGCGCAAATAACAATAATACATCTCTTTTCATAGAACAAATTTATGAATAAAAAGGAGGTGTCAAAATTCCTCCTCAATTATATATCATTTCAGATCATTAGTTGACAAACTAAAACTAGCCTTATAATGCTGATCTTTAGCAGTATCGTTTTTATAAAAATCATAATATGCCGTTATTTGACAACTATGAAAATAATCCAGTGCTGTAAGTGGATAAAGAGCCGGATTAGATGCTTTTTTCACATTTTCAAATCTTGGGATAAATATATTCGGCATTTGTCCACCGTCATTTATAATAACCTGTGCATAACCTGTTCCCCAAAGCATTTCATCATCAAATGTATTTCCCCAAATACCTATTTTCTTTTTCTGAGCTCTTCCAGTCATATACATATTTAAATATGCATACCTATTATCTCGAGATAAACTAAATTCAAACTTCACATGCTCTCTTCTTTTACTCGACACTTTGACCAAAACTGATCTTGACTCATCATTACCCTGATGCACTGCATCATCATAGTTAATATCTTTTGTTGATGCCATTGTAGTAGACGGTACAACATTAAAACGAACAGTATGTTTAAAACGAATATCCTGATATTTTTCCGGATTAGACTCCACGTCAGATAAAGTGATTTGGGAATTCTCCGGTATTTGATAAATATAATCATCAATTACTTTATAAAGAGTGTCACCTATTATAAGTAGACCTTTATCTGAATATAAAGTTTTTCTAACATCATCAAGTCCACCTTTCTCTTCCAATTCTTCTTCGCTATCATCTATAACCTCCACTGAATTCTTCGTATTAAAATCTTTAGTAAGTAAAGATTTATAGCCCAGACTTTCATTCCATTGTATTAACTCATCTGAATTTAATTGATACAATTCTTTGAATACATCAAAATACGAATCATAATCAGGAAAAACAAGAATGTCATTTTCAATTGTCATAACCTCTGCTGAGCGGGTTTTCAATTGACCTGGCATGTTTTCAATAGTCACATCTTCATTACTACAACCCGTAAACAAGAGTAATGACAGCCCCCAAATAGATAATTTTTTTTTCATTTTCAAATTGTTAATTGTTAATAATATAATTAATACCGTATTATAATCTCAAATATTACTCAACACAAAAATATCCCTTAAGTATATGTTCTTTATTAGTAATAATAAGAAGATAATCTCCTTTTTCCAATTCCAAAAGAAAAGTACCATTACTTCCATCAATTACTGAACTGAATATCACATTACCGGAAATATCTTCTATTAATATATCCAATGTTCCCAAGTCTTCTGAAATCTCAAACTCTAATATCCGTTCATCGATATACGCTTCGATTAGAGGGAATATAGAACGAGAGCGATCATCTAAACAAATCTTCTCTCTTTTTGCAAAACCAGCCACTGTTACACATAACAACGCCGTGATGAATAAAAGTTTTTTCATTATTCTAATTGTTTTATTTCCGACAGCAAAGGTATGGAGTCTATGAACGAAGGAGCAAATTTTAAACAGCAAATACATGTACAGCGAGCCCATTCCACAAAGCACGATAACTAACAGATTATCAAACAATAAATACCCCCTGTACATATAATTATATATGTACAGGGGGTATTTCACCCATCCCGAAGTAATACTTAAAGCCCGAAAATGACTTCTTCCAAGGTTGTTTCTGTATTTTCCAAATTTCCCTTTATTCGGATCCTATAACGCTTACGATCAACAGATGTTGGTTGTATATTTAAGAATACAGCCAACTGCTGATTATTCAAACCTAATTTCAGTAAACAACAAAAACGCTTTTCCGTCTCAGTCAAACCAAGAAATTTCTTTTGCAAACCATCCATAAAAAACGGATAAGCCATTCGTAATAACTCATACAATGCCAGCCATTCCTGATCCGTCAACAGATTCTTTTTAGCGTCCTCTATCGATTGGGCATTTTGAATCATTTTTTTATATACCTCCGAATTCTCCAATATACCCTTTCGGATACCTGATATTTTTTCACTTAACCCCTGCACTGCATATTCTTTCTCCTGCAATACATTATTTATTTCCATTTGTTTATTTCTCAACTTCTCATTTTTTTTAGTAAGACTATATTTATACTTAGCAATAAGAATAACAAATATCAAAAACACCAAAATACTACAAATGAAATATCGATAATATCCCAAATCTAATTTCGTATTTTCATTCAATATCTCTGCATATTCATATCGCTTCTCTGCTTTTAGAACATCTGTTTTAGCCTGTAATTCAGCAACGGAATCAGCAAAATGGTTAAAACGTTCATAATAGTCTAACGACAAAGAATAATTACCCAACTCTTTTTCCAGCACATACGATTCGTATAATATACCACCGGTCAGTGGGCGATCAGTCGTTCTATGCAAAATAGCCATTTCTATATATTCACGTGCTTTAGCGTATTCTCCTTTTTCTGTATACAAATCAGCCAATGCCAAATAAGTCGGTGCACTGCCTGCTTCATCATAAGCAATCGATTTAAACAGATAATCTTCTGCCAACGAATAGTTCTTCATTTCTTTATAATTATTCCCCAACCGATTTGTCAAAGAACTCAACAATAAAGAATCATTCATAGGCAAAGCCTGTTGATAAGCTTTCTGAAAATATTTCGAGGCCTCTTCATATTCTTCTTTTAACATATAAAGCCTTCCAATATTCCGAATCGAATAAATATATTTTACGCTATCATTTCCCTGTAGGTAAGATTTACCACTCAGTAAAAGAAAACGTTCTGCCTCATCATAATTATCATCAAAATCATGTAATTCAGCAATCTTATTATACAATTTCCCCACCAACAAATATTTTTTCGCTTTTTTCGCTATCTCCACCGCTTGTAAATACGATTTCATCGCCCATTCGAAATCTGTTTCCTCTTCATAAGACATCCCCAAATACAACAAACAATTCATCTTTTCATCCGGAGAGCCATGCTTTTCAAAATACGCATTAGTCCGTTCCATCTGCGGGACAAACGGCATATCTTCACCCAACTGTTCAGACAATCGGGCATAAATCAAACAGAAATGAGCAAAGGCCTTATCATTCAGCACATCCGGATTCGTAATGCTCTCCAAAAGAACGAAAGCACTATCCGGTTTTTCGGACATAATCAGTTCTTCTGCTTCTTTTATCTTTAAGCGGGCTTCGCTGTCTTTATTACAACCAAAGAACAGACAGGAAAGAAGGAATAGTAATACGGCGTTTTTCATAATTAATACTTGTGTGTCGTTTGGAGTGCAAAATACAAATAAAAATAATAAGTATGTAAATTATGAGAGGGGATTCTCTGAAAGATTATTGACTGTTAATGCCCATTCTAAATTATCTACTGAAGAAATTAAACTTTCCTGCCGATCTATTTTGGATTAGTCGCCGTACTAATTTAAATTAGTACGGCGACTAATCAACGGTTGATAGCCATCAGCCGAATGGCCGATAACTGTCAGCCGTATGGTTGATAATTATCGACCGTATGGCTGACAATTATCAGCCATTAATTTGAATAGGAGATTATTTAAAGTAGAATGGGATAAGCCCCTGATAACTAAGGTCTATTTCGAGAGAGGAAAGATATACAAATTCCCTGTATTTACAAATACATTCAACCATTTTTTTTCTTGAGCGGAAGCCGGGGAAACAGCTTTCTGAAACGGATCAGATAAGTCGTGACATTGCTTCCGGCAATAATGAGCGTGACGGCCAGAATGATCATCACAATGCCACAACCCAGCCGGGGTGTCAGCACTTCGCCGAAGATGGTAACACCGAAAAAGACAGCTGTCAAAGGCTCGAGAGCACCGAGTATGGCTGTCGGAGTAGAACCGATATATTGTATGGCCTGCGTGGTACACAGAAAGGATATGGCAGTGGGAAAGATAGCCAAAGCGACCAGGTTACCCCACAGATACCAGTCATTGGCTATATGCAGGCTCCGCCCGAAATCCACACGGATCAGAAAAAGCGACACACCGAAAAGCAAAACGTAAAAGGTCAGCTTAAGAGTCGCTATATCTTTCAACCTCGGACGGTTCACGCCTACGATATAAATAGCGTAGCTGAGTGCCGATCCCATGACCAGAAGGACACCCACCGTATTGAGTGTCGCACCGCTACCGGTTTGATAAAGCAACCCTATACCTCCTAATGCGAGCATTATGCAAAGGACGGTTTGCAAGGTCAATTTCTCCTTAAAAAGCAGCGACATGATCAGCGCGACCATGATCGGATAGACAAACAACAAGGTCGATGCAATGCCGGCTTCCATGTAATTATAACTTTGGAACAAAGCAAGCGAAGAGAAAGCTACCAGAAATCCCAGGACAACCAACGGCACCAAATCTCTCCGGCATAGCTTAAAATTCCGGCCTCTCGCCTTCAACATAATACCCAGCACCGGAATGGCAAACAGGTATCTGAAAAACAAAACAGAGTCAGGATCCATCCCCGCTTTATAAAGAGGAAGAGCAAAAAGAGGATTCATACCATAAGTGGCAGCCGCTATGGCTCCCAGCATGTATCCTTTCACCTTTGCATTCATATAAGTAGATATTTGCTGATTAATATATCGATAATGGGCGGCAAATGTAGAATGTACTTTTTACATACACAACACCATTAAACGATATTTTCAGAAAAACATCTTGGCAACAATTTATACTTTTCCTTCTTTTAAAAGAATCAGTCCTTCTGCTTCATTTTTCTTTAAGCGATTTCACATCTGTCTTCTCCTTTAACAGCACTTAGACAAGCGCCAAAAGCGGCCTCCTCCTGATACAAAGAAAAAGATAACTTGCATCCGAATAATTCTTCAAATGCCTGACATAGGAGCGGATTTCTCTTAAGGGCATTTCCCGAACCAACGATAACATCTTTCCCATGACGGATATTCTCCGGTAGCCTTTGATAAAAATCATGCAGTTCACGACTGATACCTTTCAGAAAACCCAATATCAAATTTTCCGGAGTAAAATTAGAAAGAGATATATTTTCAATATGACCACGTTTCCACGGAGCAAAACGGGGTCCGTCAAATAGAGTTTCAACAATGGGAAGATCACAAACGTCTTCTTTATAGGAAACAGAAGTCATCACCCGGTAAAGATCCAAACCGCCGGCCTGGAGTTGTTCATCTGATAATGCCGGTAGAAAAGCCCGCAGAGTCTGTTCAAAAAAGTTTTTCAACATAACAAATGCCTGACCGCCACAAAGAGCGGCTCCCACCAATATATATCCACCGCCGGGGAAGGGCCTTGTATCCAGTTCCGGTATTTTTATAAACTTATCGGAGTAGACAGAGATCTGGCTGCTTGTCCCTACGGTTATATGAATAGAATGATGGATATCCTTTACCGATCCGAGGAAAGCGGCCTGGTTATCTCCTATCGCTGAATATACAGGTATCTGCCGCTTATTATAACCACAGCAAGTGGCAGATTCCGACAATTCCGGTAAAATAGAAAGATCGATCCCCACTTTTTCCAGAGCGGCATGATCAAAACACAGGTTTTTCGTATCGAAAAAGCCGATGCTTGCGCCATTCGAGTAATCAGTAAGAGGCGTTTTCTGTCCGGATAACTTCATGACGACATAGTCCATGATCGTACAGATCCGTTTCGCATTGTCGGGAACCAGCCCATTTACCTGGTTATAGAAATGCGTTACCAGACCGAAACCTGTTGCCAGCGCATAGCCTGTTTCTTCCGACAAATAAGCAGCATAGGTCTTATTCTCACGATATAACTGATTTCCTCTTCCATCTTGCCAGGTATAAAGCGGACTGACCGCTTCGCCTTGTTCATTCAAATAAAGTATTCCATGCATTTGCCCCGTAACACCAATTCCTTTAATATCCGGGTAACGGGAAGAGAAATCCTCCATTATTTCTTCCACAATCTCGATGATTCTGTCCGGAGATTGGGTTTTCTCCCAAAGAACCTCCGAGACAATCACTGAGTCGTTGGCGATTGTGAGCGATTCTATTTTGTTCTTTTTCAGATCATAAGCTACACTGCTGATAGAACTGGTTCCGATGTCTATTCCAATAAAGCACATATTTTATTTCTTTAATTACTAATCATTAAATGTATATTCAGGAAAATCCTATCTTTAAATTTTATTATAGAATTTTAGGACACAGCGAATTAACAGCAAAGTTACGTATTTTAGCATGAATGTTCGTCCAATATCTATATTTCGACAGGATTATATCTTTTCATGTATAGATTTAAACTTCAACATAAGAAATACAAGGTAAGCCACACAAACCGTCAACACAACGACAGCTCCGACCTGGCCACCGAGATTATCGGAAGCAAGCCCCATCAGCAATGGGAAAACAGCACCTCCGGCTATTCCCATGATCATCAATCCGGAAATCTCATTGTTGCGTGCCGGCTTATACATTAAGGCACGTGAGAAGATGATCGGAAATACATTCGAGTTTCCTAAGCCGATAAATGCCACACATATATAAATTGTCATCGCATTAAAGCTGAAGTAAAGGCCAAGAATACCTAAAAGCATCAGACAGACGCTAATGATAAAGAAATTCCTGGAAGAGAACCTGGCCAGGATGAAAGTACCTGCAAAACATCCGCAAGTACGGAACAGGAAATATAAACTGGTTGCATAACCAGCTTCAGCCAGCTCCATACCGGTACGTTCAATCAATAGTTTCGGAGCTGTAATATTCACTCCTACATCGATCCCAACATGAACCAATATACCCAAAAACAGGATCAGAATGATGAGATCCCCCAACATTCCGATACACTCTTTAAAAGAGGAAGGCTTACCTTCGATGGCATGTTCTTTGATTTCGGTAAAGTAAAGGTAAAAGACAGCAATCAGGGTGATAACAGCAAAGAGCGGGAAAAGCAGTTTCCAATTGCCATAATGAATCAATGCCTGAGCTGCAATAATCGGAGCAGCAAAAGAAGCTATAGCTTTTACGAATTGTCCCAATGTCAGGAAGCTGGGTAGTTTATTCCCGCTTACGATATTGGTTAGTAAAGGGTTTAATGATACTTGCATCAATGTATTCCCCAGTCCGAGAAGAGAAAAACATAACAGCATGGAAACGCTGCTGTAAGCGATAAAAGGAACACATAAAGCAACAAAGGTGACTATCAGGCTCAGCAGCACCGTCTTTTTCCGGCCGATTTTATTCATAAGTATTCCTGTAGGAACAGAAAAGACCAGGAACCACAGAAAGACCATCACCGAAAAGGCATTGGCTGCCGTATCGGAAAGGTCAAAATCACTCTTCACATAATTCGTAGCTATCCCGATAAGATCTATAAAACCCATCGTAAAGAAGACCAGCATCACCGGGATAATTCTTGCTATCACATTTTCATTTTTCATGGTATTTGTTTATTTATTTGTTTTCTTTTCAATACTTATCAAAGAGGCTTCTTTCAGATTAATATGCCCTGACTCCGTATAACAATCAATCGATTCTATAGCCTCATCCGTAAAACAGAGAGAGGTCATAGCGACTTTATTGTCTCCTGCAAACCATTCAGCCGAGCCCCGATCGACAAGAAGGTACCACTCATCGGCTGGAGGATTTACCCGGTAAGCGGCCCCTAACTGGCTTGTATAATCTTCCGAAAAAGAAATATCCGACAATCGGGAACGATCCACATAGTAGTAATTCATCTCAGCCCGATAAGCAAAGGTTATTTCTCCGCCGGAAGCTGTTCTCAAACGAATGCCATATTCACGGGGATGCCACATCGCATAACGGTCGGATGCATCGAAAACCAAATGAATAACGAAAGGATATCGGGAGACTGATTTTTTATTGAAAATAGTTTGAATACCTGCTATTTCCGTATTCTCGATTTTCCGTGTCTTGCCGTATAAACCGGTCAGTTCACGCACCGGCTTTGAGCAAAGCGTATAATTGTTACCTTCATAAGTCAATGTCAATTCACGGGGGAACGTTATGCTTCCACGCTTCCCGGTTTGTGGTGTCAGATTTGCATATAACCAACAATTCATCCAACCGACCATGACAGTACGGTCATCCGGCAGGTTATTACATAAGATGCCGCCATAATTATCTTTCCCATAATCGACCCAGAGCTCTTTCGATTGTGTCATATGAAAACCGGAGTTATTGAAATCGCCAATAAAATAGCGTGTGCCCGGTGCCCCATCCGACACTCCTTCGTTTACATTGATAAATAATACCCACTTCGTATCATTCGAGCCCTCTATCTTCAGCGGGCTAAGCGTTGAGTTTTCCCAACTTCCCGTTATCTCCATCTCCCCGCCGAACTCATTCAGGCTTTTCCAGTGGATAGCATCCGGCGAAAAATAAAACCGGATTGTACGCCCTGTAGAAACAGTCATTACCCATGCATCTATTTGTTTATTCCAGCAGACATTGGGGTAACGCTTATTATCGGAACCATCTTCCCACTCCATAGCAATATCCGTCCAGGTCATCCCTTCGTCTCTGCTGTATGCCGTTCCAACCGAATAGGGAGAGGAATTGCTGTCTGTACCTTGTTTCGGTTTATAACGGGTGTAGTAGGCGATAAAAACCGGGTGATCCGCAGTGCCTAATCCGGAAGTATTATCCTTGTCGACAATGACACTGCCGGAATAAACCTGGCCGTTCTCATCTGCGGCTATTGCGACCGGGCATTCCTCCCAACGGATCAGGTCTGTACTGACGGCATGTCCCCAACTGATATTCCCTGAAACGACATCCGACGGGTTACATTGATAAAACAGATGGTATTTTCCGTTATGATACACCAAACCGGCCGGTTCTCCCGTCCAGTTCTGTTCCTGTGAAAAATGTATCTCCTCACCGCCAGGAACGTTTCCCTCTCCGCAAGAGGACAGAAGTCCGGTTATTATTCCTATAATCAAAAAAGCAAACTGTTTCATTTTACTATTACATTAAATGTGCCAGGCGATTTTAAAATTGCAGAAAGGAGCCATACTCAGGAAACTGAGCACAGCCCCTACAATCACCGGGTATATTACCATCCGGTATTCTGCTTGTATAATCCTTTCACATAACTGATCTGTACCTGAGGGATCGGGAAATATTCATCCCGGTTCTTTGTAAACTTCGCATCCTTCAAATAAGAACGGCGTGTCTTCTCCACTTCGAAATATTCGTTCATGTATTCTGCGGCAATACCCCAGCGTACAAGATCGAAGAACCATTTACCCTCTGTCGAGAATTCAAGGTGACGTTCCCAGCGAAGAGCCTGCATCGCAAAGTCTTTTGTCCATGCCGGACAATTCACTCCCGGTCGATAAGGTTGAACATCAAACTTACCGGTAGGAGTTCCATCTTCAAACTTCAATCTGCCTGTACTTGCAGCAGCACGCATACGGATCTGATTGATCAGGTTTAGAGCCTCGTCCATTCCTTCTCCTAATTGAATCAGCGCTTCCGCTCTCCACAGCATCACTTCATCCAAACGAAGCACATCCCAGTTCAAGCCTGCTCCCATAAACGGGTTGGTCTTTTTAAAGCAATCGCATGTCGGTAAAACAAGTAGTTTCTGACTCATGGAATAACCATAAACCTCGGGCGTACGTGTCCAATTCTCCTGCATCACATAAGAAGGTTCGTATTTCCAGGGCATCCCCGGAACACAAGCCGTATGCATTAAACGTGGATCCATCGGTATCTTTGCAAAAGCTTCTTTATTATCCAGTGTTTCACCATTGTTGAACTTTTCGAAATCGGGCACTCCGTTCACTGTTTTATACCGGTTCATCATATTCACAGACGGTTGCAGGAATCCGCAACAGCCATAGTCCGAATTAACGGGAGACACCAACCAGGAATTCAATCGTCCCTGAGGAGTATCTGCTGTATATTGGATTGCCCATATAGACTCGGGGCCATTTTCGAACTCACACAAGAAGTTTTCCGCAAAATCAGATGCCAAACTCTTACCGGAGTTATCTATGATATCTTTACACAGACTTGCTACTTCCGTTAGTTTCTCACGATTAATATTCACTACATTGTGCTTATCATCCTGTTCATAAGCGGCAAAAATCAATACTTTCGCCAAATAAGCCTTTGCGGCGAATTTATTCGGGCGTCCTACTTCATCCTGTTTTTCAGGTAAAGTACTCACTCCGTAACGAAGATCCTCTATCAATTTACCCCAAAGTTCCTGATCGGTCAATTCATCGTTGCTTACTTTGTCATACATATCCTGTGGAGTATCCTCATCGATATAAGGGAAGAATTTGAAACATTGCTTCATGTACATGTAGATATGCGCCCGTAAGAAACGCAACTCTGCGATCCGCTGGTCTTTTAACGGGTATTCTTCCGGCGTCAAGGCTTTTACTCTTCTCAAAGCATCATGGATCCTGCCTATCGCTACATAATGAACCCACCAGAGGTTATCCAGGTCTCCCACATTGGTTGACTGCATATATGTGAATGTTTCCCAGCGGTTTCTTTCCGCATTGTCATTTGTACCGGAACCTCCTTTATACGCTTCCCCACCACGAACAGATCCTTCTTCATAGGGCATACCCATCTGTTTATTGAAATGGTTTTGTCCGCAAAAAGAATAAGCCGCATTCACCATCTGCTCAACTCTTTCAGGTGTATTTAAATCTTCATCGGATACAACTCCCTGTGGCTTCGTATCGAGCATGGAATCACATGAGGTACAGAAGAGTAGAGATAAACCGAAAATGGCTATTGTTATCGCTTTCATATTTCATTATATTTTAGAAGTTATTAAAAAGAAACATTTACCCCGAACGTCATAGAGAATGGTAACGGATAACCATTACCGGGAGTTTCAGGATCAAGGCCGGTATAGGCATTGTCACCCCAGGTTTTCTTCAAGGTGAGCACATTATCGGCTCTCAATGAAAGTCTCGCCCTGCTCATTCTCACTTTTGCCAGCACATTCTTGGGTATAGTATATCCTAATTCGATATTCCGGATTTTCATATAAGAACCACTTTCCACATAATAGGTAGAAAAACGTCCTTCGTCATTATAGTTATTAATTGACATCGCCGGGATGGTAGAACCGGTATTCGTCGGAGTCCAGGCATCCAACATACGTGTTCCGTAATTCTCACCGGAAGTACTTAATGCATAGATATCAGTCCATGACTTCCATCCGCTGACATCCAGTTTTTTTCCAAATACTCCATTGAAGAATACAGAGAAATCGAAGTTTTTCCAGTTTAAGGCAACGTTAACACCATATTCAAGGGCCGGATTCTGGTCGCCTAACCATGTTCTATCTTCACTATCGATCTTTCCGTCTTTATTGATATCCTTGTATCGAATACGGCCGGGAGCAGCACCTACCTGCGTAGCATGTGCATCGACTTCAGCTTGAGACTGGAAAAGTCCGTCAGCGATATAACCATACATAGAAGATTTGGGACGGCCAAGAATATTCTGGTCTGTACCGTTACCGGCAAAATTGTTTATTACTTCATCGGGAACATGGATTATTTTCTGCTTATTATGTGAGAATACTCCACTTACGTCAAAGCCTACATCACCAAATTTATCGGTATAGTTCAAGGTTAATTCAAACCCTTTGTTATCAATATCAGCACCATTCAACCACATCTGGGCTCCTTCACCTAAAGTAGCAACAGTACCCGGCTTCATCAGGATATCGGATGTCTTCTTTATATAGTAATCAAACGATCCGCCGAACTTAGAATCAAAGAAACCAAAATCCAATCCAAAGTTATGCTGTGCGGTTGTTTCCCATTTCAGGTTAGGATTGTCTCTTTGAGTCCTGCGAAAACCTGAAGGTAGATTATTTCCGCCTTGCCCTGTAAAGTCATAAGCCGTACCCCAGTTCCAATCTTCCGCATAATGGTCATAGAGAGCCTCGTACATCAGGTAAGCTGCATAATCATCTATACGTGAGTTACCGTTTTGTCCCCAACCGTAACGAAGTTTCAAAATAGAGAAATTGGATAATGCCTCTTTCAGGAATGCTTCATTATTCAGTACCCATCCCAATGAGAATGCAGGGAATGTTGCCCAACGGTTATTCGCTCCGAATACGGAAGAAGCATCGCGGCGGAGAGTAACAGAAGCGAGGTAACGGTTTCCATAATTATAGTTGAATTTACCAAACCAGGATATCAGCGTATTATAACTGGAAGAACCTCCGTTATCCCGGTCTTCTTCACCTGCACCCAATTGCATATAGTCCGGTGTTTCCAAAGCAAATACGCGTCTGCTTCCCCAGTGTTTCTGATAGCTATGGTCTACTGTTTCCTGTCCCAGCATAATATCGAAACCATGCTTATTTATATCAAAGACATACTGCAAAATATTACTGTTATTCCAGTCGAAATTATAGTCTGAAGTTTGAGTTACCTTATTTCGATTTTCGCTCATAAAACCGGAGCTATAAGTCAGATTCATTTCTCTTCTCCAGTAACCGACAAAATCGGCTCCAAAAGAAGAACGGAAAGTCAATCCCTTCAGTATTTCAATGCTGATAAAAGCATTACCGAATAAACGCAGGTTATCCTGATAGTTCTGGTCATTATCCTCAATTAAGCGGACAGGATTCTGACGGTCACTCATACCACCTATAGGGCCGCCCCAACCAATACCATCGACCGTATGAACAGGGACAATAGACATCAAGGATTTACAACCTCCCAGGTTGCCGTCCCCGACATTCGAACTAGTCCTCCATTTGGAAACAGTAAAATTCTCTCCGACTTTCACACGTCCGTCCAACCAACTGTAATCGGTATTTACACGGGCATTGAAACGATTAAAATAACTTCCTTTTATCGTACCTTTGTTATCGTAATAGTCAAGAGCGAAAAGAGCATTTCCGCTATCTGTACCGGACGATAAAGTGACATTATATTGCTGGATCTGTCCCGTACGTAAAATTTCTTTTTGCCAATCCGTATCAGCCGAACGCATAGTCTTTTCGACCGGATCCAGATACTCTCTCCAGGAAACATTGTCCAAAATCCAATTTCCGTTCGAATCCTGATGATCCTGGTATTGATACAAACCACCATAACCATTCACATATCCGATACCCACCTGGTTAGGATCAGCTTGCGAATTATCGTTTTTGATCGCCCAGTATTGAGCAATACCGCGCTGTTCGGTATTCATCAGTTCATAAGGCTTCTTACTGCTTGCCACTGTATAGGATGCCTTAAAATCGACTGTTGTTCCTTTCTTTCCTTTCCGGGTCGTAATAATAATAACCCCATTAGCTGCACGCGAACCATAGATAGAAGCAGAAGAAGCATCTTTCAACACCTGGATCGATTCAATATCCATCGAGGACAGTTCTTCCATGGAACGGGTTGTAGGCGTCCCGTCGATAATATACAACGGGTCGTTGTTGTTTAAAGTACCTTCTCCACGTATACGGATAGTTGCCTTGGAATCGGGAGATCCATTGGTAGAGATAGCCATACCGGCTACTTTTCCCTGAATGGCACGCATAGCATTACCTGCGATATTTGAACGAATCTGGTCGACCTTGACAACAGACACGGAACCGGTCAAATCAGCTTTGCGCTGGCTGGTATAACCTGTTACTACTACCTCATCCAAATTCTGTGCATCTTCTACCAATCTGATCGTTATGTCTTTCGCTGTCGAGATTGGGATTTCCTTCGTCTTATATCCGATAAAGCTCAAAACTAACGTGCCTTGGCTTCCGACATTTAATGAAAAATGTCCATTAGCATTCGTTATGGTGCCATTACGATCTCCATCTTTTTCAACAATAGAAACGCCGGGCATAGGCTCACCGGTCTCATCTAAAACAGTACCTGTCGCAACTATTTTCTGCTGATTG
Source organism: Parabacteroides sp. HGS0025 (assembly GCF_000969845.1). NCBI lineage: Bacteria > Pseudomonadati > Bacteroidota > Bacteroidia > Bacteroidales > Tannerellaceae > Parabacteroides > Parabacteroides sp. HGS0025. The sequence goes on along the minus strand of NZ_KQ033902.1, from coordinate 85,252 downwards.
ACAGTACCTACCTTATCCACGGCAGATGCATGTCCGGTAATAGCACACAGGGAAAACACAAGTGTCAGGTAACACATTGCTTTTTTCACACGAAATGTTGTTTGATTCATGAAATAGATTTTTAATTGTTATTAAACTTAAGGTGCTTTTTAATATTCGCCTTTTCACTTTGCTCTCAAAGTATTTATCATACTTTCCTAAATCAGATTCATCCACTATTCAAATTCTTCATATATATATAAATTTGTCACTCATTTACATTTACCAAACCTGGCTATTATTTCCCCTGACAGAAAAATATCCAATCAAAAACTCACCTTTTAAAGACAAAAGGGGCCCTGTCAACCGGATAATCCGGATGATTCACACATTATATTCAAATAAGTTTTCCGGGTCTAAAACCCTAATGGAAAGAAGTAGAAGTTTCTAATTTAAAACCATAAACACTAATTTTTAATTTCCTGAATTTGTATATCACGGATAACGGCATTACCGTTTTTCACATAGAAGAAGAGGTTTTTCCCCTTTTGCTCTGGCAAACGATTAAGCACACATCGTTTGTTATTTATAGACACATCAAAAAATTCTCCGTTCACAATCACATCAAGCAAGATAGGTTCATCCAACCCTTCTACACCATGAATGGATGTGTTATGCATTAAAACTGTTTGATTGTCCGGATTTAACTCCAAACGGTAACCATTCTTCCGACCGTCTGTTGCACGCAAAAACAAACCTAACTCTTCATAATTTCCTTTAGGTTCTATCTTCATCGAAATGCGGTAATTATCCGGAAGGTCAGGAAGAGAAGCTACGCCGATATCGCCCGAAGCATTCATTGTTATATTCCCATTGGATACGGAAACAATATTTGCAGGTGAAGATATTTGTATGGCAGGAGTCGCTATCGGGTGCATAGCCGGTAAAACTTCTTTTAAAAATTTGGTAGCCAAGGTTCCATCCGGCTCCTGATACACTTCCCTGAGTAAAATAGTACCACCCCAAATCCTATCCCCGTTATCTTTATCATCCTTACGGCAGGGAGAATAGGCCACTGCAATACGGCGTCCGTCTTTAAAACCGGCTGTTTTATAGACACTTCCAAAATATTCAATCAAGGCCTGTGATTCCGGATATATCCAGGGGCCATACGTATCTTTGGACATCAGATAATAGGTGTGGCCACCAATACTGTATAATAAATAATACCAATCGTTCCACTTAAAATAATCCGCGCATTCGGGAGTTCCGCGTTGTCCTTTCAACGGAGATTCCACTTCCTTCCAGTTTTTCAGGTCAGTTGAAGTAAGATGCACCAGATATCCTCCAAAACCGTCTAAAGAGGGCTCTTTCAAATTACCGGGAATGAACAAATGGAAAAGACCGTTTTCATCCTTAAAGACTTTCGGGTCTCTAAAATCGCGGCTTATACATTCTTCCGGAGCATAATAGAACGGATTGGGTTCCTGCTTTTGATAAGTATATCCGCCATCCGTACTTATTGCATAACTCAGTTGTTCATGTACTCTCTCGTTTTCCTTCACACGCGTTGCATAAAATGCATAGAATTTATCACCTTCCGCAATTACCGATCCTGTACAGATAGACTTTTCCCATTCCTCGTTTTCAATACCTAAAGCAACCGGATAGTGTTTCCAGTTTATCAAATCAGTTGTAGTGCTCAATGCCCACTGATGACCTCCCAAACCACCAAGACCTGCATGATGCCCTTCGTCCAACAGCCAGTACAAATAGAATGTTCCATTATGATAATAAGGCATACAATCACCGGAAAACAGATGTTCTTCTACCGGTTTAAAATATTGCATATGGGTAGTACGCTGAATGGCCGGATTATAATCTTTTACAACCTGTGCAAAAGAAGATATCGTAACTAATAGAAAAGTTGCTAAAAGTCCTTTTTTCATTTGAGTATGATTTAATTTTTATACATTAGTTATAAAGTAAATAACAAAGCAGTATGATAGTCATATTACATTTAGCTAACAAAACATCCCTTGTCTCCCGTTGCAAATATAGAGATCAGATCATAACAAACAAAGAACAATTTACATTTTAGCGTATTTTAATTTATCATATTTATTACATTTACTCTCATACACAATGCACATACGAGAGTAACCCAGAATATAAACCACTAGACAAACTTCAAAACAGAAAAGAATATAACAAGCTGTATATCAAAGCATAGACATCAATATACACTTAGAGATAAAATTTTATATCCTACAAATATTACATTCTTCAAATGTAAACATCGATACTCCCCACTTTAACATTTCGAGAAGAACAAGTTACATCTGTCAAGAATTATATTTTACATTACAAATGCATCCACAGAAAAAAACTTCACATTTGTCACTTATAAATGCAAACTATTTGCAAATAATAATTACATTTGCACATCACTTTAAAATTACCCTTATGGAATCTAAAATAAGCTACAAAGTTATTTACAATACATTAAAAGATCAAATACTCAAAGAAGCATTTCCTCCGGGGTCTATGTTGCCTACGGAACAGACGCTCGCTCAAAAATATTCTGTTTCCAGGCCAACCATCGCTAAAGTATATAATCAGTTACAGGAAGAAGGTTTTATAAAAAAAACGAAAGGGCTCGGTACAGTCGTTATATACCAATGTAAAAATACAACCTATACATTTGGCCTACTTCTACCCGGAGCAGGTGAGTCGGAAATATTCTCCATCATCAATGACCAGCTTTTGAAGCAATCCGAAATCGGAAGATTCAATTGTCTTTGGGAAGGTGCAACAGCAAGTAGCGCGGAAATTAGAAAAACGCTTATTGAAACGTGCTGTGAGAGTTACATAAATAAAAAGGTAGATGGCATTTTCTTTTCCCCACTGGAAAGAGTACCGGATGCATACAATTTGAATTTAAAAATCTGTGCCGCTATACGGGAAGCCAATATACCTTTGATACTTATTGACAGGGATATTCTGACTTTTCCCGAACGAAGTGAATTCGATGTGGTATGCCTGGATAACTTCAGTGCCGGTTGTATCATGGCAAAACATCTGATCGATCAGGGCTGCAATAAACTTCATTTTTTCTATCGTCCTGATTCGGCCAGTTCTGTAGACTTACGCCTTTCCGGTGTTCGTGAAACAGTCCTTAAACATCAGTATTCATTTACGGAGAATAATATTTTTTGTGGAAATCCGGAAGATCTGGACTTTGTCAGACAAATGGAGATCGTTCCCGGGAAAACAGGCATTGTATGTGCCAATGATTCCACTGCAGCAGTGCTCATGTCTTCCTTGGATGCTTTAGGCATCAAAATATCATCGGATATTCTGATGTGTGCGTATGATGACATGAAATATTCCAAGCATCTCAAACATTCATTGACATCTTACAGGCAACCATGTGTGGAGATTGCCAACATCAGCATCGAGTTATTGATGCGGAGATTAAAAGATAACAACCACATTCCCATTACAGCAAACCTGACAGGAGAAATAGTGATTCGTGAATCCAGTCAATTTCTCTAATATTATACAAATTACATTCTGATCCTTTTGATTTACATCAGGCATCAGAAATTACAAATTATTAATTCTAACAGTCACAGTCTTTGAAAAGATTGTGACAGGTAATTGTTACACTTAAATTTCTGGAAAAATGAATACAAAACTTATTACTTCGTTTGCCGCAATCATACTAATTATCAGCAGTATTATTAGTGTCGGCTGTACTGAAACACAAAAGCCGGTTCAGCTAGAGCTCCGATCTTCTCCCTGGAGTTTTACAACCCGGGAAGCTCCACTAAATACCCTCACACAACAGAATGCAAAAGGTAATTTTACATCACCGGGGGATAGTAGTAGTTTCACTATTAAACTGCAGACCGACCTGAAAAAAGTCGCTTCAAAAAAATCGTTACTTACAATTCCGGGCGTATTGGAAGTAAATACATATCAAAACGATCCGGAAGACCGCAAACAACAAAACTATCCGGCCTACCCTATGGCTGATGGTTCCGTACCTGTATTGGAGGCTTCCCTTCTGCTCCATTTACCGGTTCAACCGGAAGAAGCCCGTTATATGCCGGTCGGTATTCCGTTGGCAATGCTGGATAAGCCTGAAGGAGAACATGAAATCGTCCTTCATTTTTCAGGGGTTCGATGGACTATATACGTCGACAATGAACTCCTGGATAATGACTTTCCTTTAGGTTATCCGCAATGGGGAGAACAAACGACCTGGGAAATAGATCCTTCTCTTGTTTCAAAAGCGGAAATATATTTTCCGGGAATTGAACCTCAAAAAACAAATTTAGATACACCACGCACCTCACCGGAAATCCAATACTGGACACCAGAAGGCCATAATTCCTGGGTGGGCGATGTAGCAACCTTCTTCTATCAGGGACGTTATCATGTATTTTATTTGTATGACAGACGCGGACATGCCAGCAAATTCGGCCGGGGAGGCCATTATTTCGAGCATATCTCAACAACCGACTTCAAGACATGGACAGAACATGATGCAGCCACACCTATTGAAGAACAATGGGAAACATTAGGTACAGGTACACCTTTTGTTTTTAACGATAAACTTTGTATCAGCTACGGCCTTCATACGACCCGTATTTATCCAAAAGAGAAGACAACCTTACCACAGTTATGGGATTACTATAATGAACATGGTGCAACAGGCTCCTTCCGTTACGATACGCTATCCGGATTCCCTGCCGGTTCGACCTACTCTATCAGCCAGGATGGTATAAGCAACTTCAAAAAGACACATATATTATTCCACCCATGCGAAAACCCTAGTGTGTACACCGATCCGGAAGGACGTTTACGTATGTTGGCCAACTATGGAGCCAAAGGAACCTGGGAGTCCGGCTCAATCGATGGTGGTTGGTGGTCTGTCAATCCCGGATTTCCTCCGGGAGGTGATTGCACATTCTTTTTCCGCTGGGGAAATTTTGATTATGTAATCGGTGGATTTACCGGCTTATGGTCAAAACCATCCAATGCCGGTGAGGATGAATATACGGATGTAGTCAAACAAGGACTGGATTTTTATAACGGGATGTGTGTACCGGCCATCACAGAAATTGCTGGCGGACGCTTCCTGATGGCTGGTTGGATTCCTATGGTTAACTGGGGCGGGACATTAAACATTCATGAAATGATCCATTACCCTGACGGTCGTATCGGAACAAAATGGATGGAAGAAATTATTCCAGCCACTCAAAAGGCAAAAACTCTGGCTAAAGAAATAATGGAGCCATCTTCCTTTAGTGTTGAAAACCCCTCATTTATGCTGACATTCGATGTAGAGCCAGGAGATGACCTGTCCGGGAAACTCGGAACTTTACTTCTCGGTGCCGACGAAAACGATCACGCCTGTGAAATCCAGGTTAGCCCCAAAGAGAAGAAAGCACAGTATGGGAAAGGTAATCTTCAGAAATTCTCAGAAGCAGAAAAGACATTACGTGAAGGAGGTTATCCAAACCAGGCGCGTGATTATGCCATTGAAAACCTGATCGATACCGACAAACCATTTACAGTTCGTATGATTGTTAAATATGAGGACAAATTTGGCGGTTCACAAATAGATACGGAAATTGCCGGCCAACGTACCATGATATCTTTCCGTCCGGGTTTAAAAGTAGAGAAATTACTTCTTCGCTCAGAACAAACCGGAATTAAAAATGTAAAAATAGCATCTCTCAAATATTAATGATGCTCATTGAAATCTCATGCAGGTTTCAAAATATACTCCCGGCGGAATTAAAGAAGGTTCATTATATAAGAAAATATGAACTAAATTAATTCCGCCAGCGAGTATTCTTATTGTTATTAGCGTTCGCAAGGAACCCTAAGGATCGTAAATGAATTAGGCTGACAAACCATTTCGAAAGAAGAATTCAGGCCTTTCAGTTTTGTTTCTACCGGAACTACTTTCTCCGGATCGGCAAAGCTGTTTTCTGCATCCGGATTTACGGAGCCTAAGGTAATCTGCGTTCCTTCCGGTTGTACTGATTTTACATTTGCCAGATTGATGGAAGTACTCCAGGGCGTATTCTCTCCATTCACCAATTTGATCACGATTTCGTTAGTAGCCTTATCATATCCTGAAACCGCATAATGACGGATCACCGGTTGATACGTATATTCATACTCCAGCTGGTTATCCAGATAGCATTTCCAATGGTTCCCTTTCACTTCAACACGAACATCATACCAGTGATCCGTATGCACGCTCGTTGAATTACGGTAATCGAACAGGGAAACATTCCCGGCAGCATTCCTTTCACCAAAGATTACAGACTCGTTCGTATGGCTACCGATATCGGCCATATAATACTGTTCCTCCCCTTTGGAACCGAAGAAGATACGGAAACCTTCGCGTCCTTCGATCTTCCGTGCTTTTAACTCGATCGTGCAATCGCCAAGCTCTTTTCCATTCAACCAGAGATAAGAGTCGCCTTCTACCTTCGACTGTTTCAGAACTCCGTTATCCACCTTCCATTCACCTTGTGAGGCAGTCCATGCGGAAGCCAGATCGTTCCAGTCTGTCGAATAGAATGTTTTGCCATCCTGAGTCACTTTAAAGTCTTTGAATTCGGCTACCGTATTGCAGGTTCCGATACCAACAATTCCTTGTGTCTGGAAAACAGGTTGTGTTTCGGCAGGAAGAACCTGTGTTTTCAGATTGACGTCCGGACGGTTCTCGGAGAACATTTTCAAAATATGATAGTTGGTACGGCCATATACCGAGTCATTCTTTAAAACGATCAGGTGATTACGCCCATGCCCGTCTGCATTCTCCAACAGAGGAGCGTAAGAAACCAGCTGCACTTTATCGGCATTGCGTTCCACGCCGGTCAGGTAAGCGGCTTCAGCCAGCGAAGAATATAAAGAAGAACGTCCGGTAGCGGCATATTCACCTACATAGATCTTATAGGGATAATCCGCCGGAAGTTTATCATACAGATCCCCGTTACGATAGAACCAGTCGGCTGTCTCATAGTAATGCGGGTCGATAATGTCGATAGGGCCGGCTTCTTTCAGGTACGGGCTGAACATCAGGGCACAGATCGGTGTGATCTGAGGATATTTCTCTTTGATGGCGGCATAGAAACGTTTGTAGTTGGCCGCATAGCGGGAACCGATGTTCTCGTTTCCTATCTCAACATATTTCAGAGGGAAAGGAGCCGGATGTCCATTCTCCACCCTTTTCTTTCCCCAGTAAGTTTCTGCATCGCCAATCGCATATTCAATAGCATCCAATGCTTCCTGGATCAATCCGTCCACCTGGTTATCATCGTAGAAATCCCCGTTACGGAACAGGCAGGACATACCGGCGTTGCAAACGAACATACCGTCGGCATGCACGTCCTCGCAGAATTGTAGGAATTCATGGTATCCGAAACCATACGTACTCCGGTAACCCCAGAGATTATATTCACCCGGACGGGTCACAGGATCACCGATCGTTTCTTTCCATTTGATCCGGTTTTCCATAGTCAGACCTTCCACAATACAACCACCCGGCCAACGGATAAAAGCAGGATGAAGATCAGCCAATGTTTCGGCTACATCTTTCCGCATACCGTTCGGACGGTTCATAAATGTTTCTTCCGGGAACAAAGAGACATAATCCAGGTACACGTTTCCTTTATTCTTAAAGGTAAGTGCCAGGCGGTATTTGTTTCCTGTCGAAGCAGACACAAGTGCGCCTTCATATTTATGCCATTGGTTATCCTTCGTGATCTTAAAGCTTTGCGAAGCTGCCGGCTGTTCGTTTTCATCGATCAAAGAGACAGTTACCTCTTCATTGCTGGCTGCATCAGCTTTCAGGTGAAAAGCCAGTTTATAAGAACTCCCTTCGGTAAGAGCCATATTCCAGTAGCCTTTGTTAATAACCTGTATGTCTCCTGCCGACTTACCCAGTTCCAACTGCAACGCATGGGGCGTAGCCGGATGCAGGGGTTGGTTATCCACGATCTTATAAACAGGCTGACCGGCCGCACAAACCATCTGCCAGCCATTCATCGCCTTATCATCCTGCCATTTTACCTTGAAATTATTGATCGAGTCATTCGAATAGCAAGGCAAGCTTTTAGCCACTGCATATCCATCCTTGTAAGTGGTTCCGGAAGGCAGGTTACCGTCTTCAAATCCACGGTTTACAACCATTTCCGCATATAATCCTCCATCGCCGGAATGAGTGATTTCCTCAAAGAACACACCATACAACGAAGAGGGCACCTCTGCTCCTTCCTGTGCGACATCGATAATAATCTGATCCGACTTAGTACAAGCAACCATCGACAGGCACAACGAGAGCCCTGCCAACCAACCTTGTCTTTTATTCCATTTATTTTTCATTGTATTCAAAATTGATTTAATTATCTACATATTCTACGGTTTGTCGGCATTGTATATCTTCCGCCGACTTTGCAAACATAAATTCAAACTCGCCCGGCTCCGTAACATATTCCATCCGGGAATTCCACAAGCCGAGTTCTATATAGGGTATTGAGAATGTAACACGTTTAGTTTCGCCTGGTTTTAGTTCTATCTTCTTGAAACGTTTTAAAGCAATTACCGGGGTAGTGACACTGCTCACCTTATCATTTACATAAAGTTGCACGACTTCTTTTCCCGTCCGGTCACCGGTGTTCTTCACCTGTACGGACACCTCGATGCTTTCTTTACCGAAAGTTTTCTTTGAGACCTGCATGTCGGAATACTCGAAGGTGGTATAAGACAGACCAAATCCGAAAGGAAATAAAGGTGCCGGTGATGAAAACACATAATCACGTCCGGCCTTTTCTTTTGTACCCGGTTCGCAGTTGATCCCTTTGGCTGAAGGTTTATAATCATAAAAGACAGGAATATGTCCGACAGACTGGGGGATCGTCGCATTCAGGCGACCGGAAGGATTCACTTTGCCGAAGAGGATATTGGCAATCGCTGCACCTCCCCTTTCACCCGGATACCAGGCTTCCAGTATCGCCGGGACATTTTCTTTCTCCCACGAGATACTCCACGGACGGCCATGCACGAGAACCAGAATAATTGGTTTCCCGGTTTCCTTCAAAGCCTGTACCAGTTCACGCTGTACTCCCAGCGGATTGATATCGGTCAGGTCATATCCTTCCCCGCAGGTAAACGGATCGCCCACTTCATTCTCGCCCGGCCCTTTTCCCCAGCCTAACCCGGAAAGGATCACACTGGTTCCACCTAAAACGACAACAACAGCATCACTCTTTTCTGCTGCTTTGACCGCTTCCGGAAAGCCGTCTTTACTCAATCCTGAAATATCGCAGCCTTTGGCATAATGGACATTCACCTGATTTCCTACCGCCTGCCTGATACCTTCCAGGACAGTTATCCCCGTTTTATTATCGCGTGTATAAGAGTAATCACCGTATTGCACCTGATCCGCATTCGGACCGACCACTGCTATATTTTTCAACCGGCTGATTTCCAGCGGGAGTGTATTGTTCTCATTTTGCAATAAGATGATGGATTCTTCTGCCACCTTCTGCGCAAGCGCTATATGAGCCGGAAGATGAACCCTTTTCTTTATATTGGCTACATCAGGATAAGGTTTCTCAAACAAGCCGGCCTTAAACTTAGCAGTCAGGATGCGGCGCACCGAATTATCAATCAGCGATTCCGGGACTTTTCTGTCTTTCACCAATTGAACCAGATGTGTAAAGATATCCGGGCGGGCAGCTTCCAGGTCGACACCGGCCGTTACTGCCATTTTTGCCGCTTCGGCTTTATCTTTGGCTACATTATGAAAGTTATATAGTTGGGACACACCCCCGTAATCAGAGAAAACATATCCCTGGAAATCCCATTCGTCACGCAGAACCTGCGTCAGCAAAAAATGATTTGCATGGGCAGGCATTCCGTCCACCTCATTATAGGAAGGCATCACCGCATATACGTTTGCATCTTTTACTACTTGCTGAAAAGGAGGCAAATGAAGAGCCCGCATCTCCCGTTCACCGATCGAAGACGGTGCCAGGTTGATACCCGCCCACGGCTGGCTGTATCCGGCGAAATGCTTGGCCGTACACATCAGTTTACCGGCAGGAATACCGATACGAGTCTGTTCCGGTTTACCTTGCATACCGGTTACAAACGCCGATCCCATCCGGCCTACCAGATAAGGGTCTTCGGCATAGCACTCTTCATTCCGACCATAACGGGCATCGCGGATCAGGTCGAAAAGAGGGGATAATGCCTGGTCTACTCCCGAAGCGGAAGCTTCATAGGCAATAACAGAAGCCATCTCTTCTATCAATTCCGGATTCCAGGTGCTCCCCTGAGCTATGGCCTGCGGGAATATGGTCGCCCCGTAAGCCAGTTGACCGTGCAGACATTCTGCTATCTGGATGGGAGGAATACCCAAACGGGTATTTTCCCGGGCATGACGTTTGGCACGCGCCGATTGCTCGACAATCTTCTCCAGGCTTTCAAAAGGGCTGTCGCAAACACCGTATACAGCCGGCGAACGCGGGAAATCACCCAATCCGGTCATCGACATTTGTTCCACCTTTTCTTCCAGTGTCATACGGCCAAGCAGGTCTTCGACACGATCTTTCACCGGAGCTTTCGGATCTTTATACAGTTGCGGATAAACTGCCTGTCCGCAAAAGACTGCCAAAAGAATACATATACTTTTTCTGATCATATATTGTTCTTTATAAAAAAAGGGCAAAAGCTCTGTTTGATAAATCATCCAAAAAACTTTTACCCTTTTTATTATTTACATTGAATGATTACCAACCGGGATTGTTCGGCAGTAATTTCGGATTCGTATCTGTTTCGGTAGACGGTATCGGCCACAGCAGATATTTCTCGTCGAATGTAATGCCGCTTTCGTTAGCAAAACTATTATACGCATCGTAGCTGTTTGCCTTTACATTATAAGCTTTACGGGTACGCTGAATATCGAAATAGTCTTTATTTTCGAAACACAACTCATGTGCGCGTTCTTTCCATACAGCCTGCAGGAAATCATCTTTGCTCAATCCGGAAACAGGCGCCAGGTTGGCACGGCTGCGGATAGCATTCACCATATCGTAAGACAACTGGTCGGGAGCCCCGTTTGCCTGAGTATAAGATTCTGCATAGATGAACATTACTTCCGGCAGACGGTATAAAGTAAAGTTGATATCACACTGGCCGGTCTTTGTCGCACCTTCTATATCATAATATTTATACAAGGCCGGAGAACCGAATTCGATAATATTGGTCTTATCGTCACGATGTCCGTCTTTGGTGAAGAACATTTCCTTTTCTTCCGTTCTCTTATCCCCTTTTTCATAAGAATAATAGAAATCCCAGGTAGGCATCAAAGCACCGAACTCGTCATAGATCTTGATGATCTGTTTCATGGTCGGAACGATCATGGATGTGATCTGGTTGGTGGTGATACCTTCCTTATATTGCACCTGGAAGATCAACTCCCCTTTGTTCTTATTATCGTCGTCATGCAGTTTTTCATACGAGTCGAACAGGGAATACCAGGCTGTTCCGGCTGCGCTTGCGTTATAATCCGGACTGGTTGGAGAGACGCAATAGGATTTGTCCAATACTTCTTTAGCCTTTTCGTAAGCCAGTTTATAGTATTCGGCTCCCTTATTCAACGGAGCACCGGCCATATATTGATAGACATCGGCCATAATTGTCTTTACCAAACCTAAAGAAACACGGCCGGTACGGTCGGTTTCCGGCAAACCGGATTCTTCGGCTGCCTTCAAATCGCTCAAGATAGATTCGAATACCTGTTCCTGAGTCGAGCGCTCAGGATACAAATTTTCAGAGTCTGACGTTACAGGTTCCAGAATCAAAGGTATATCGCCGTACAGACGTACCAGATAGTAATAGTAAAGGGCACGCAAGGTATAAACTTCCCCCATCAGGCTCTTCGTATCACCATTTACCTTCTGAATACCCGTGATACACATATTACAATCTGCAATCCCTTCATAAAAACCTTCCCATATATTTTTGAAAGAAGGGCTGTTTGTTCCTGTCGTATGGCGGATATAACCGTTGTTATAGGTACTCTGTCCTAATGTAGTTGCATGACCGCACAATAATTCCAGGGTTACCCAGGGGCCTTCACCATAACCGTCATAAGCCTGCAAAGCTCTCAAACGTTCATAAGCACCATCTACGGCAGTCTTTGCCTGATTAATGTTCTGAAAATAACTATCCTGGGTAAAGTCCGTCTTAGGATTTTCTTGAAGAAAATCCTCACAGGAGGTACCTCCTGCTAAAAGCAAACCGCTTAAAGCGAATATATAAAATTGTTTTACTGTTCTTTTCATGATCGATATTGATTACGTTAAATTAAAAAATTGCACTAAGACCGAAGGTGTAGCTTCTTGCTTTCGGATAATCGTAGAACTGAATATTCTGTGAGAATCCGGTATCCCAGGTAGAAACTTCAGGATCATATCCGGAATAGGATGTGATCAGGAAAAAGTTCTGGGCAGAGAAAGAAACACGCAGTTTGGAGAAGCCAATTTTATTGATCAGCGTTGTTGGTAAAGAATAACCGATAGAGATATTCTTACCACGCAGGAAGGAGCCGTTTTCAACCTTATGCGAGTCGATCAGCGTAGTATATCCGGCACTGGCCAGACGAGTCTGTGCGATCGGAGTATTCTGGTTTTCTTCTGTCCAGGCATTCAGCACGGTCTTTTTGGAGTTGGCAATGCTGGTACGGTCTTCCGAAGAGTGATTGGTATTATTCAGTACGTCAGCACCTACGGAATACTGCAATTCCAGAGAGAAATCGAAGTTCTTATATTGCAGGTAGTTGTTGAATGTACCATAGAAGTCAGGTGTACCGCGACCAATGATCTGTTTGTCGGCATCATTGATCTGGTTATCATGATTCAGGTCTTCATGTTTCAGGTCACCCGGTTTCTTGCCATATTTAGCAGCTTCGTCCGCTTCATTCGTACCCCAGGTTCCTAACAACTTATAACCCCAGAATGAACCGACAGGCTCTCCGACACGAAGAATAACATTCTTACCCAGGAAGTCCGGATCAACCAGTTTATCTTCATTATTTACACCTAATTGGGTAATCTCGTTTTTCAGGAAAGAGATATTAAACGAAGATGACCACTGGAAATCGTTTGTCTTGATGTTTACGGTATTCAATGTCAGTTCTATACCTTTATTTTCCATGCTACCGATATTCGACATCATAGCACGTTTACCGCTGGTTGCAGGAACCGGAGCTTCATACAAAAGATCTCTCGTCTTTTTCAGGAAGAAATCGAGTTCCATAGAGATACGGTTATCCAATACGCCCATGTCGACACCGACGTTCCACTGTTCTGTCTTTTCCCATTTCAAATCCGGGTTTGCCAGCTCTCCGATCACCATACCCGGAGCTCTCTCGCCTCCAAAAGTATAGGTTGTCGAACCTAACATCGCCAATGAACGGTACTGGCCGATATCCGAGTTACCTGTCAAACCATAGCTTAAACGGAGCTTCAAGTTAGACATCCAGTCTTTCGTGTTTTCCATAAATGCTTCATCAATAACACGCCATCCCAGTGCGGCAGACGGGAAGAATGCATACTTGTTATTCTTACCGAATTTGGAAGAACCGTCCACACGACCTGTAACAGTCAATAAATAACGGTTTTTCAGGTTATAGTTGATACGGGCAAAATAAGATTCCATCTGCCATCCCAGATAACTGGAAGCGATAGATTGCGTTTTTGCCTGCCCAAGATTGTTCCAGCTGAAAAAATCGTCTGATAAATCCGCACCGGTCTGTTCCATGCGTGATCTGTGATATTTCTGGTATTCAGCACCGATCATTGCATTGATCGAGTGATCTTCAGCAATAACGGTACTATAAGTCAGGTGATTTTCCCATTGCCAGAAACGACGGCGTTCGCTGTTGACATTCGCCTTGTTTTTACCCATACCGGTACGCAGGCTGATTGTTGTCGGAGCAAAGATAAATTCATGCCAATCGGTATTGGAAGCACCTAAAGTCGTTTTAAATTCGAGCCCTTTCATAAACGTAATATTAGCATATACGTTTCCGTTGAACACGGCACTCTTATTCAGCCATTTCAATTCACTTGCCAGGCTGGCAGGCGTATCGGCATCTTCCATACCGGCAAAATCGGCAGGACGTGCAAAAGTTCCGTCAGCCCATTTAACAGGAATGATCGGAGTTGTTTCGATCATCGTTCTGGGAATATTTCCCGAACCCTGTTCCTGATCCTGGAAGCTCTCGCGGATATCACTGAAGCTCAACATAGTTCCGACCTTCAACCAATCTTTAACCTTCGTATCCAGATTAAGACGTCCTGAAAAACGTTTTTTGTAAGTCGATTTCAGGATACCCTGATCATCCGTATAATTCAGGAAAGCAGCATAAGATGTCTTTTCCGTACCTCCGGTGAATGACAGGTTATGGTTCTGACTTATCGCTACACGGGTAGCTTCATCTTGCCAATCCGTATCGTACAGAGGTTTACCATTGGCATCGAACAATTCGCGGTTACCGTATGTATTGCCAACTTTATAATGTTCGCGAACATATTCAGGACTGAACGAAGTGTATTTTCCAGACTTCCATCCCTCCGGGTCAAACTTTTCTGCATTCTTATAACCAGTATCCCAAACGCTCATAAACTCTTCCGCATTCAACACATCGATTTTGCGGGCCAGTTTACTAACTGAAAGATTGGCATCATAGCTGATGGTCGGCTTTTGTCCCAGTTTTCCTTTCTTTGTCGTAACGATGATAACACCGTTTGAACCGCGTGTACCGTAAATAGCTGTAGAAGAAGCATCCTTTAATACATCGATCGATTCGATATCGTTCGGGTTGATCGCATCCAGGCCGCCACCTTCCCATACGACACCATCCACTACATAAAGCGGGTTACTGGTGGCATTGATAGAGCTATAACCACGAATCTGTATGCTGGTTCGTCCACCGGGGCGACCTGAGTTGGTCGATACGTTCACACCGGCCACACGTCCTGCCAAAGCCTGTTCGACAGTCGTTGCCGGACGTTCCATCAACTTCTCCGATTTGATATTGGAAACAGAACCTGTCAGGTCTGATTTCTTCTGGACACCGTAACCGACCACAACAACCTCATCCAGGTTCTGTGTATCTTCTGCCAGTTTAACGACGATCCGGGAATTGTTTCCCACCGGAATATCTTTCGTCAAATAACCGATATAGGAAATAGTTATAGTAGCCGAAGCCGGAACTTCCAATGAAAAGTTTCCATCGATATCGGTAACCGTACCGATAGTAGTTCCTTTGATGGTGATATTAGCTCCGATAATAGGTTCTCCCAGATTGTCTGTAACGATACCCGTTATAGTACGGTTCTGCTGCTGAACAGAAGCAGTCATCGCTTTTTCAGATAAAATGATCTGTTTATCTACAATCTGATATTCGACATTCGTATTCTTGAATATCTGCGATAAGATATGATTGATATCCCCTCTGTTCACCTTCAGGTTGACAATCCGGTTAACATCCACGGTATTATCTCTGAAAAGGAACGAAAAACCTGTTTCTTTTTCAATCTGGTCGAGCGCTTGTTCAACCGTTACATTTTTCAAAGATAACGAGAGTGAAGTTGTCTGTGAATAGGATACTCCGGCATATAGCTGAGCAGCCAATAAAAAGGAAAATACGACACTTAACTTCATAATGCGGAAAGATTTAAGCAAACATCGGGCATAGTTACCCTTGCGTAATTTAAATAACTTCATAACTTTGTAAATGATTTATATTTATTGTTTTTTTGACAGGTTGGCGCCTGTCAAAAGATGTTTCACACGGGCAAGAATAAGTTGGCGCTTATTCTTGCTTTTTTAAGGTACATTTCTTTCTCTACACCATAGGCATATTTGATTTAAGTATAACATTATATTATTTGTTTCTATTTTTGATACACATCGATCCGTCCCCGGGCAAAGGAAGAGTCGTTGTTCTGTTCCAGCCCTTTCACAGTCCACTCAATAGGTGTTGTCAGCTTCAGATAGTTCAGGATCTGCTCTACCGTCTCTGTCGTAAACGCTGCGCGATACCTGTATTCCTTATCGTTACTTTTATGCAGTACGATATCTACATTATACCGTTTGGACAATCTCTTCAATACCACATCCAACGGGGTATTTCTAAAGACTAACCGCCCGTCTTTCCATCCTATTTTCTCTTCGAGGTTCACGGTCGAGACCGTAAACTCGCCTGTTTCTTTATTGAACAAGGCTTGTTTCTCCGGATCCAGGGAAACAGTCTTATCCCGGCTGATCACGTCGATCTTTCCATTTGCCAGAACAGCCTCTACACTGGATTCATCCTCGTAAGCATTCACATTAAATTTAGTTCCGTAAGCCATGACTCTGATCCCTTCATCTGTTGTAACGTAAAACGGATGCTTCCGATCCGACTGAACTTCAAAATACCCTTCACCCGACAGTTTCACATCCCGCTCCTTGGCATTGAAAACAGAGGGATAACTTAACGAACTGCCCGAGTTCAACCAGACAACAGACTGGTCGGGCAAAACCAACCGGGTGACTGTGCCGGGAGCCGAGCTGACCTGATTATAGGTAACCTGTGCCAGTTGTCCTTTCTGTTCCATATATAAATAAGAAAAGACAATCGACGAAACCAACAACGGTAACAACAAAATAACGGCCACGCGGGAAACAGCATGCATATAAATGTGGCGCGTTTGCTTCTTTTGTATCCGCTTGTCCATCCGCATATATCCCTTCTTCACATCTACTGACCGATATTCCAGAATATCTTCGGAGAGTGCCTTTATTTGTTCTATCGTATTTTTATGATCAACCATTTTCGAGCCTTTTTATAATAGAGACACGTGAAAACGAAAATCACGACAACAAAATCCGTTTTTTTTCAAAAAAAGAAATACATTTGTCACATCATGGAAAAGGAACACGCTGGCGCAGTTAATATTGAGCTCTTATTATGGAACATTTCCACGAATGACGACGAGAGTTCATTTCGTAATTTATTCGAATATTATTACCCGGCATTATGTCTCTATGCAAAGCGCTTTATCAAGGAAAGAGAAACCCGGGAAGACATCGTTCAGGATGTATTTTTTTCTATTTGGGAGAATAGGAAACATATCTCCGTGCAAACTTCCGCCAGGAATTATTTGCTGACTTGCGTACGAAACCATTGCCTGAATTTCCTTCGCCACCAGCCCACAGAGTCTTTCGACCAGATCATACAAGAGAATATTCCGGTATATGCCGAAAACAATGACGATTTCTATACGCTGACCGAATTGCAGGAGCTACTGGCCAAAGCCCTTGCCAAGCTCCCGGAAGATTATCGCCGCGTATTTGAGTTAAATCGCTTTGAAGATAAAAGTTATGGTGAAATTGCCGAGTCGATGGATATATCGACACGGACAGTCGAACGCTATAAAAATAAGGCGATCGAGCTTTTGAAGAAAGAGCTGAAAGATTACCTGCCTCTTTTCATCGGCCATTTATTTTAAAATCCGGCTCTATCCCCGTTCTCTCTGCCTGCATGAATAAGCAGACTCTCTGCAATTATTAAATCAAAAGGTGTCGTTATCTTTATATTTTCCCGATTTCCGGAGACCAGACGGATCGTTTCACCCATCGCTTCCACGACCGATGCATCATCCGTAAAAAGAGAGGAGAACTCCTGTCCGTAAGCTTGCAACAATAAACCGGAACGGAATACCTGCGGTGTCTGTACCGCGAAATAACGGCTACGATCCACCGGGTGAGAGCCTTTCTCATCTGTTTCACGCAACGAGTCGATCATTGGCATAACAGGGATAGCCGCCCCCTTTTTCTCCGCTTCATCAAAGCAGGCTTCGATCACTTCGGGCGAAACAAACGGGCGTACGCCGTCATGCACTGCGACCAGGACTTTTTCATTTCCTTCGGATGCATTTTTAATTTCTTCCGAAAGGAATTCCAATCCGTTCCGGACGGAATGAAAACGCGTCTCCCCGCCATTGGCAATCCGATGAGGCACTTTACATCCGATTTCCCGGCAAAGCATATTCCAATAAGGCTGATGATCTTCCGGAAGCACCAACACCAGTTCGGCCGAAGCATCCCAACGGTGAAACGCTTCCAGCGTATGCATCAGGACAGGCTTCCCTTCGAGCGGGATAAACTGCTTGGGAAGGTCGCCGCCCATCCGGAGACCTTTACCTCCGGCCACGATCAATACATATCTGCGCATTACTCCAATTCCTCCAGTACCTTTTTAACCTCTTCGTCCACCTTATATAGTTTCTCTTTGCACAATTTGATCAGGCGGGTCGCTTCCTTCACCTTCTCGGAAAGGATATCCACATCCAGTTCGCCGTTTTCAATGTCGGCCACGATCTTGCGCAGTTTCTCTACCGCTTCGTTGTACGTTTCTTCTTTCTTTGTCATATATCGGAGTGATTTATTTTTTAACGATACTCTTTACATCACCGTCTGCAAACCGGGTAACCAGTTCGTCACCGGAAGCCAGATCGGTTGCGTGTTTAATTATTTTGCCGTCTTTAAGAGCCAGGCTGTATCCGCGTTTCAGTACATAATCGGGAGAAGCCATCTTGATGAACTGTTCTGTCAACTGGATAAACCGGGTTCCTTCTATGATCCGGGAAACTGTCCGATTCTGCAACTGCATCTGCAATGTATCCAGGGTTGAACGGCGGCGCGACAACATAGCCGAAGCCGACACCGGGAGTTTATTCCCCAACAGCTGTAAAAGGGAGCGATTCCGCTCGATCCTGTTGGTAGCGATAGCAGGAAGACGGGTACCCAGCAATTGCAGGAAGTTCCTTTGCTTCAATAATATACCGGTAGCCAGTTCGCTTACCTCCTCCTGAAGCTCTTCCAGATCCATCGCAGCCGCATCCATACGCCCGATTAGGAACTCAGCCACAGCCGTCGGCGTTTTCATCCGGGTATGGGCTACCATATCCAGGATCGTATCATCACGTTCATGGCCGATACCGGTAATAACCGGCAACGGGAATTGTGCACAGTTAGCCGCCAGTAAATAAGAATCGAAACTATTCAGGTCGGACGTCGCCCCACCGCCACGGATAATCACCACCACATCAAAATGATCGAGATGTTGATAAATACGATCCAGTGCCATAATGACCGACTCCTCCGTCCTTTCCCCCTGCATCAAAGCAGGAAACAGTTTGGTATAAAATGGATAACCGGACTTATTATGTGTCAGCTGATTCAGAAAATCTTCATATCCTGCCGCCGTCGGCGAAGTGATAACAGCAATACGTTTGGGCAATACCGGAAAAGGCAATTCCTTATTGAGCGTAAACACCCCTTCCTCTTTCAACTGACGGATGATCTCCATCCGCCGCCTCAACATATCCCCCATCGTATAGGCCGGATCGATATCCGTCACGGTCAGGCTATATCCATATAATTCGTGAAACTCGATGGAGACCTTCACCAGCACTTTCAGTCCGGATGCGAACAATTGCCCCGTCTCCATTTCAAAATAAGGCTTCAGCATCCGGAACGTTTTCGCCCAGATTGAGCCCCGCGCCCGGGCAACCAGTTGTCCGGTCACCGGATTCTTTTCTATAAACTCCAGATAGCAATGGCCGGAAGCTGCATTTGTCCGTACATCGCTCATTTCGGCACGCACCCAGCAAGTACCCGGAAAAGCTTCGCTGATAGCTCCGCGTACCCGGTTATTTAGTTCCAGCAGGGAAAACTCACGGCGTTCATTACCCGTATATTCCGGATCAATGTTCAGTCCTGGCATATTGAAGTCCTTTCTTATAGGCTTTATACATATTCGGGATGCCATATCCCAGTTCAGCATCAGGCCGTTTGGATTGGCTCGAGACCTGGTGCAGTAAATCTATAATATCTTTATTGCTCAGCCGCGGTAATGCCTGCCACAGGCAAACACCCAATCCGGCCAGGATAGGCGTGGCAAAAGATGTTCCGCTGGCATAACGCACATTACCTTTCGGATCGATCACACAACTACCGGAGCCCAAAGCCACCACATCCGGCTTCACCCGGTAATCGGCCGTAAACCCGACAGAGCTGAATATACTCTTTTTCTTTTCTTCCGTTATCGCCCCTACTGTCAGCACATCCGAAGCGTCCGACGGGAAAGTGATCTTCCCCCAGATTCCGTTTCCCTCATTTCCTGCACTGCAAAACATAAGGATACCTTTCTGAGCCGCCATATGAGCCGCCTGGCTGATCAATGTCGTCTTACCGTCCAGGGCAGACTGATCGTATGACAATTCATCCGCATCGAAAGCAAAATACCCCAGGGAAGATGTGATCACATCGACACCCACACTATCGGCATACTCCACTGCGGCAGCCCAATAGTCTTCTTCTATCGGATATTCCGAATCGCTGTCTTCGCTTTTGATCAGCAGATAGGACGCTTTAGGCGCCGTCCCTACCATGATACCCGGCATATCGGCAGCCAGGCAGGATAAAACCTTCGTTCCATGATCATCGGCATTATATACGCTCTGTCCCGGATACACCACATTGTGTGTACCGATCAGTTTCAGCGAATCGAATACGCTGATACGGTCTACATTCTGGAAACCGGCATCTATCACGGCCACCCGCATTCCTTCACCCTGGAATCCAGCCTCATGCAGTTTTACGCCATTAAGCATTTTAATCTGCTCCCCGGCATATCCGTAGCGATCCTTCAGCGGAGTCTCCGCCGGGAAGAAACGCTCTTCCTGTTCCGCTTCTTCAGCCGTAACCACATTGCTTCCTTTCCAGACCCATTTAACCGAATCGACAATAGCCAGTTCTTTCAAGCGGTCGGCAATAGTGCTGTCCCTGCTCGTCACCACCACGGTCGAAAACCATTTGCTTTGCACAACCGGTTCGGCACCGGCCGACACCAAGGTGTCCAGATAAGAACGTGCTATCGGAAGATCCGACACCGATACCGGCGTACCTGTTTTCTCCCGAC
Organism: Parabacteroides sp. HGS0025; assembly: GCF_000969845.1. Classification (NCBI taxonomy): domain Bacteria; kingdom Pseudomonadati; phylum Bacteroidota; class Bacteroidia; order Bacteroidales; family Tannerellaceae; genus Parabacteroides; species Parabacteroides sp. HGS0025. Next base: position 64,197 of record NZ_KQ033902.1, on the reverse strand, counting down.
GCTGTATGGATTCTTTCGAAAGGAATGCTTCCGGCTGGTCAAGCGTATAGCCGGAATCGCCTTTATCTTTCAGATAGACACGGAAACAATAGCTTTCTCCGGCAGCAAGCCACGAAGAAATGCAACTTAATAATATGACAAGTCCTAAATATTTTTTCATGGAATAAACAATACTCAACCCTACAAAGGTAATAATTGCTATGGAGATAAAAAAGCCCGGCTTCTCGTCAGGAGGGCCGGGCCATCTATAATATTACAAATTATTCGTTCACATTGCAGATAGGGATCTCACGTTTCACGCTCTGGCGTAATGAGATCAGCGTTTCTGTAGCTGTCACCCCCGGTATTTCCTGTATCTTAGAGTTCAGAAGCTCCATCAGATGTTCGTTATCACGGGCATACAATTTGATAAGCATTGTATACGGACCGGTAGTAAAGTGGCATTCAACCACTTCGGGTATTTTTTCAAATTCCGGAACCACGTCCTTATACATAGAACCACGTTCCAACTTAACACCGATATACGTGCAGGTATTATATCCCAGAATTTTAGGATTAATATGATAACCCGATCCAACGATCACATTCATATCAATCATGCGCTGTACCCGTTGATGAATGGCAGCACGAGACACACCACACTCTTCAGCTACATCCTTAAAAGGAATCCTGGCATTCTTTGAAATAATGTTCAATATCTGCCGATCCAGCTTGTCTATTTTCTCCATGTTTTCTATCGCTTTATTATACGCTCTAATTTATTTATATATCAAAAGTATATAATTATTTTCAACAATCTATCATTCTGAAAGAAAAAAGTAGCAAATAAATAATAAAAGCGGGCAATTAATGCTTTTCAGCATAAATTACCCGCTCCTTTATCTACTAAAATGAGAAATTACTTTTTCTGATCGTCTTTTACGATATCCAGTAATTCCACTTCAAATTTCAATACGCTGTTCGGTTTGATACCACGAGTTCCGTGTTCGCCATAAGCAAGTTCAGAAGGAACCCAGATCACATATTTAGAACCAACCGGCATGATCTGCAGGATTTCAGTCCATCCTTTGATCACCTGTCCAACGCCGAATACAGCAGGTTCGCCACGGTCTACAGAGCTATCGAATTTAGTTCCGTCCAGCAGTGTACCTGTGTAGTGTACTTTTACCTGATCTTCAGCAGTCGGTTTTGCACCTGTACCTTCAGTTTCCACTTTGTACTGCAAGCCGCTTTCTGTAGTGATAACACCTTCTTTTGTTTTGTTTTCAGCAAGGAACTTTTCACCTTCTTCTTTCACCTTGTTAGCGTCACGAGCCTGAGCTTCAACAAAATAAGTATTCAGGTAAGTCTGAGCCTGTTCCGGAGTCATTTTCATTCCGGTAGAGTCACCCTTCATAGCTGCTTCGAAACCAGCCAATAAAGCGTCTACATTAGCAGGGCCACCAGGCATACCATCCAGGTTCTGTTTGAACATGCTACCGTTAGCAACACCAATTGCATAGCTCGCGCTATCCACAGAGGATTTCAGGTTCGCGCTCTTTTTTGAGTCACAAGAAGTGGCAGAAACGCCCAATGCTACAATAGCTGTAGCGGCTAAAACACTAATCTTTTTCATTTTTCTCTATAAATTATTTTACTATGTCTAACAATTCAACATCAAATACCAATGCACTGTTCGGTTCGATCGCTTCTCCTGCGCCATGTTCGCCATAAGCCAGGTCAGACGGGATGAACAATCTCCATTTAGAACCTACTTCCATCAGTTGCAACGCTTCCACCCATCCCGGGATTACCTGCGATACACCGAATACAGCCGGTTCGCCACGCTGTACAGAGCTATCAAAGACTGTTCCATTGATTAATGTGCCGTGATAATGACATTTCACCTGATCAGAAGCGGTCGGTTTTGCACCGTTTCCTTTTTGAAGAACCTGATATTGTAATCCGCTCGGTAATGTAACAACACCGGCTTTACCTTTGTTTATGTTTAGAAATTCTTCTCCGGCTTTCTTGTTTACTTCAAATTTTTCTTTCTGTAGCTTCATGAAGTAATCGTTGATCACTTGCTTAGCTTCGTCATAACTGAGTTCAGGGGTCTGATTACCCAAAACATCTTTCATTCCCTTTACAAAGTCTTCAATCTGAAGATCATTAATGCCTGAGTTCTGGAAATTATTTCCGATACTTAAGCCAAGTGCATAACTTACTTTATCCATTCTTTTTCGTTTTCAACTAATTACAAGCTACAAAAGTAATGCTTTTAAGTACACAAACGTCATCAGAAGCTACTTTTTTATTACTTTTGCATCTGTTATGGGAGAACCGACCGTCTTTCATTCTTTACAGACACTATGTAACCGATCTTTACTAATCAATACTACATCTCCATTCCTTACTTTATGTTTCTTTACCGAATAATCTTCCGGTGTATAAATGGCATTTGCTTCAATCATTTGATTTAACTGATTTGCCGACAATCCCAGACACGACCGGATGACAGAAGATAATTTCAGTCCGAAATCGAAAGGTGTCCGAACTTTGAATGTTATAATTTCATTATCGCCGCTTAAAATATCGTCAATCGAAACAGGCTCATGTTGTATCTCATATTCAACACTGCCGTAATCCAACTCGACACTGTTCTTTCTTACCGTTTCAGCAGAAAACGCATATTCCCACGCCACCGCTTCGTCATTCTCAGTAAATTTAAGGTAGAGATCCTTTTTGATCAGTTCGGATTTCGTACGTGACAATATGGTTAAGTTGTATGTGCTGTCACATTCCATACATCTATATATCAGCCACACATCTGTGTTCTTTTTCTGCGAGTTCATCCGGAATTTGCCACTGCAATAAAATCTATCGGAACTACAGCGATTACATTTTCGTTTTAAGATTGGGGTATTTTTGATCTTTATTTCCCATATATATTCTTTTTCCATTTCTATACTGTGCTTAATGTATTGTGAAAAATCCGTTATATCCACACAGCATCACAGCTTATGAAAACCCGAAGGTTGCCATAAACGACAATAGCAGATGCTATCGACCTCAAAGGACGACACTGTGAAGACAAATAATGATATGAAAAACCTGTTCGGGAAGGATTACCCGAACGAATGAACTACTAACCCGCGGTTTATGGGGCTAATATTAAGCCAGTATAAGTCTGAGAATTACTTTCAAAATGTGACTATTATGGTTATCGGGAGACAAAGATAGGTATTCTCCCCATACAACACAAACCCCTGAAAGACGAATCTCCCAGGGGTTGCTTTTTGTCTGTTTTTGCTCTTCACAGAGGTAGAACAGAAGAACTTTATTTCATTACTTTAGTATTAATATCGACCGCTTGTTCGCCTGTCACAGGGTAATTAGTTGATTCTTGTATAGGGCATCAACCGCGCAGTCAAATTTAAATTTATTGATTATAAATAGTTTCTATTATTTTACGATTGCTTTTACAGCAGCTTCACCTTCTACGGCTACTACAACTACACCTGCAGGTGCAGCGATTTCAGCCTTATCAGAAGAAAGAACAGTGTTAGCAACTGTCTGACCAAGAACGTTAGTGATAGTAACTTTCTTACCCTGAGCACCAGAGATGATTACTGCACCGTCAGTAGCAACTATAGATACTTCAGAAGCATTAATTTCATCATTAGCTGTCGGAGTACGAGTTTCATCTTCATTCATGTTGAATACATCAGCATTCTTGATATCTGCAACAACTACAACTACGCCATTCAACCATTTCAGATAACCTGTTTCAACTTTTGATACAGCTTCGCCACCATTCCAAGCCTTACGTCCGGTCTCGATAACAAATGAACCTTCTTCCTGATCTACATAACGGAATGCGTACTTAGCAATGCTGTGAGAATAGTCCTTACGATCCATCGGCAGTTTGTCATAAGTTCCGTTCGGACGTTTCAGATACAATGTATCGTGTGTATGGTAACCTTCTACAAAACCTAACTTAGCCCAATCTTCTCCATCTTCTTCGTTGATGAATTTATTGTTATGCAGGTGAGTTTCACCATATACATAAGCAGAATCCATCAGGTTAACCAAGAAGCGGCCGCTTGTTGTATCAGCTTTGTGTTTAGGATGACCTTCGATATCGCATTCACGATTATCTTCCCAATGTTTAGCATCTACAGCCAACAGATATTCCCAACGATTGTTGTGAGCACGATCTACATAAGCAGTATCTACATACAATGCCGGATTAATTTCCGGGAACTGAACTGCATTTGCAATACTCAGGAATTCACCCTTTTCAAACAATACCTGTGCTTCATCGGCACTTTCGTTACGGAAAATTTTGATTGTATCAGCCATAGCTACTGTACGATATTCAGGAGCTTCTTTAGGCTCTACAGTAAAGATATCGTTTTCAGTCTGTGCATACATATTGTTTGCACGATTCAAAATACCTTTATCTGCACTATCACCACCATATACTTTTCGGTTAGCTATAGTATTTACAGGATCTTCAACCAGATCTTCATTTGTAGAAACTGTTACCAAATTATACTTATCGTTACCAACCATCTTCAATGCAAAGTAGTCAGCGTCAGCAGCATCTGTATAACCAATTTTCTTTGAAGCTTCACCAGTTACATACTTACTGTTGCCATCATAAGCCATATACTCGCCATTAGCAGAGTTCATCAAAGTATATGCCGGGAATTTCAGGATCTTTGATCCTACATCTTCACCATTTACTTTTTCTACAGTAGTCTTGTATGTATTTCCATCGTAATATCCAAGAATACTTCTGATTTCAATTGTATCAGGAGTAACAGATACAACTTCACCATCTACATCCAATTCATGACACATAGCCGGAGTCAATGTCCATTCAGTTGCATTCGCTTTTTCAGTATCCAAACCAACCTGGTGGCTACCAGCATGGTTTTCAACCATCCATGCATTACCTTTCCATACCGGAGAATAGATACCTACATAATAAGACTGATCTTTCAATTCATCTGCATTCAGACGCAGGTAACCGTCGTATTCGTTATAATCAGTATGTGCAATAATTTCGATAGTATCGCCTTGATAAGCAAATACGTCTGTTTCTCCAGGGATACAATAGATTTGCTCTGCATCGAAAGTCCAATAAACAGGAGTCATTCCATTTTCAGTCCGAGTATAGTCTTTAGCTGCAGACGGTTGTTCGCGATTCTTCAGCGTCAGCACCTTATTATCAGCATCATAAGTCATAGCAAACTGAGTTTCCGGATAACCTACCAAAGCTTCGTTTGCCTTCACATAAGCAACATTACCGTAAGCATCCAAACCTAATACTTTACCATAAATTGTCTGATCTTTATCTTTATGTTTTGCAGTTATAGTAAAGAAGCCAGGTTTAGAACCTAACAATGCTTTAACATCAACAATATTGAAGTGACCTAATTCAATAGAAACAGAAGACAAATACGGATCATTTGTATTTTTTTCTGCTGATAAATAGTTTTCTTTTTCTACTTCCAGTTCACCAATTGTATATTTACCACTAGTTGCTGTCGCGCCTGCTACCGCAACTTCAATTCTGGCAACCTTGCTATCACCAGCAGCAAATCCGTCATAAGCATAAACAGTGAACAAATAAGCATAACGATCTCTTGTATCAGCATCTGCCAAAGCTGTTCTTAACGCCTTGCTGGTAATAGCTTTCAGCTTATAACCATAAGTTTTGTTATTACCTACTGCATATTTATCTTTTGTATCAACAACGATATAATTGCCATCAGCATTTACCAAAGCATAAGAAGAATTAGTCGCATTTATAATGTCAGTCTTAGGTGTCAAAAGTCCGATAAACTGATCTGCGTTCAGGCTTTCATCTGCATATTCGATTTTTGCTTCAAAGCTTGCACCGTAGTACTGTTTCAATTGAGAAGCAGTTACGATTGTGTTAGCAGGAGCGTTGACAACAACGATATTTTTACTCTCAAATTTAACAGCTGTTCCACCTAATGCATCGATAGTATTTAGCGTAACAGATCCAGCTGTATAATCAAGAACAAACTTATTATCCTCTTTCTTTAATTTAATTGCGACTTTCTTAGCAGAGCTCATTAAGAAATTTCCATTCTTATTCTTCAATGTAGCATAAGCTGTAGTAGCATCAGACTTAATCATTTCATCAATAGTCCACAAGAAGTTCGACTTCGTGCTGGTTTCATATTCAGCCCAAGCAAAAGTAGTAGTACCACCTAAAGCCTTAGCTGGCTCATCTTTATCCATGAACACATAATAATTACCAGACGTCATTTCTTTAGCCGTTGAAGCTATAGGAGCAACAACTACATCACCAGTTTCAGAAACAGACACCTGAACAGTTCCGGCCGGAGCAGCAACATCTCCCAAAGCGATAGCACCTGTTGCATTACCATTAGCATCTACTGTATTGATCAAAACTGCGGCTTCACTTAATGCTTTTTTACTAACCAAAGCATCTGCTTCTTGTCCTTTAGAAGCTATTTTTTCAATAGCTTCTGCTATTTCCGTCGGAGTTGCACCTTCTACTGTCAAAACTGTAGAGCCATCAGCTTTACCATTTGTGATAACATCTGCTAATGCAGCTTCGAAAGCAGAAAGAGTAATTGTATTAGCTTTTGAAACGACTGCAGCTTCTGTTTCGTCAGCAGCTTTTGTCAAATAAGCAAATTCAACAACATGATTCGTGTTTACTTCCCCATCTTCAAAAACCTCTATGCCATTACGTATAATTACATTAGCATCATTACTGCTAAATGTATTTGTATTAGCGATAGACTTTCCATCCAAACCTTTAGTAATAACGGCAGATTTTGAAGCCACACCTTTTTTGTTTTTCAAAGCATCAAGATTCAAAGGTGCACTATCTGCACTTTCTCCTCTCTGAGCATTCTGATACACCTGACAAGCGATAGAATACCAATAGCCATAACTATCAAAAGCAGTTTGAGCAAAACCCGTAAACTTATTACCTTTAACAGTATAAGCAACTTCTCCACTTTGCGGATACAAAATAACCCCATTTACGATATTAGTCGTATTGCCATCGTTTACTGATGCAGAAAGCTCATTACCAGTAATTGTTGCTTTATCTGCAAAAATAGTAATCGATGTATTATTCCAAAATCCACCTAATACAGCCTGTGAAAGATTATTCTGCAATTTAAGTCCGCTTACAGTTACATCTTCTGCAGCAATCACGATACGCCCTTTAAAGAGATTGGCTACTGAACCAGAGCTAGTCAATGTAATGCCTGCATCTTTAATAATTACGTAAGAAGGAGTTTTCGGAGTTTCTTTATTCGCTTGTTGAGCAGCAGCCGGATACAAATCAACATCTCCGGTTAAAGCAATCACCTTATCATTGCCTAATTCCAGAGAAGTCAAATCCAAAACATTGCCTTCCCCGATCGCATTAATAAATGCAGCAGGAGCAACATCCTTCGCATCCACATAACTAAACAGCGCGCCACCAGTCAGTAAGCCCACTGTCAAAAGTGTAGAAAACTTTTTGTTCATAATTTAAAATTTAATATTAATAATAGTGTTACTTAAAAGCCTACCCATATCGATCGTAAGTGTTGCCATTTGTTAAATGGCGAGCTAAAAGGATCGTTTTTTCTAGTCATTTTGTTTTGGTCATGATCTGTTCGTAATTCGAAACGGGATTTTTGTACAGACTTTCGTATTCTATTGATAAGAAAGAAGATAGGAAGGGAAAGAATTTTATCGATTTCTTTGGTGGTTTGAAAACTATAAGTACCTTTGTTGACGAATTAAAACGATCGTTTTTCCTAGTCACTCCATTTCTCATCCTTACCTTTTGTTTTATATACCTTCAATGCGTTATTACACACCTTGTACCGGTTTTTTCTCTAGTTTCTATACATATATTAAATGTACGCGCACGTACATCTGTTAAAATAGAGTTAAACCACGGCCTTTTTACCATTGCCCTAAATGCTTCGTTAATTATTGTTTCTATTTTAACATTCTTTCCTGGTTTCGGGGTCACCTAAGTGATCTCTCAGGATCGCCACCTGACGGGACGTATACATACGCTGGCCTTTTTTGTAACCTGCTTTTTTCAACTCTGCCAATAAGTCTTCATCTCGATTGATCCACGAAGACAACTGCGATGATGCAGATTTATCTAATATCCCGGGAAAATAGAGTCTGGCCAGTTCTGTATGGCCATATACTCGATTTATAATGATGCTCATATGCTTATTTTATTTATAGCAATTAATAATACTAGTACAATCTGAAACGCCGCCGGATAAAAAATGCATATTGCTGCTTACCAGCGCATATATTCCGAATTTGAGAGTTTCATACTCCATGAGTTCTCCTTTTTTTAAGTTGTTTTACACTTGAAGCACCGAAGGTTAACAGCACGGTGCACAAGCAATGAAGATGTATCGATGTAAGGTTAACTGATTGATGTAAACAAAAAAGCCCGGCCACCGGATATCGCTATCCGGCAGTCGAGCCACCTTTTTCTGTTCTTTCACAAAGTTACTATTTGTTTCTTATTTCATCTTAACGCTTTCCTTTTAGTATGTTAAAAAATATTAGTCGCGATACTAATTCATTTTACCCGCTATATTAATTCCGATTAGTCGCTATACTAGTGTCATTTTGATAATCGGGAAAAACAACAAAAATAGCAGATTTCATAAAAGAACATTCAATTTTCAGTATAACGCCTTGACTTGAAAAGAGAATCTATTACTTTTGTAGCACTTTTAATTCTTTAGACTAACACATATTCTATCATGAAGCAAATAACCTTATTTTGCACTTGCTTGCTATTGGGCATAACATCCTGTAGCAATCCTTCTGTCACGACAACTAACAGTGACATTTCTATTGCCGACTCCATGCTCACCAATATCCTGGAAAAGTATAATGTCGAAAAGTATCATCTCCTTTCAGAAACCTATCCGGTAAACCCGGAGAATCAGGTCACTTATCTTGCCGAAGGAAGCGAACAGAAAAAGGATCAGGAAGTATCGTTCCTGTGGCCTTACTCCGGCATGTTGTCGGGCTGTATCTCCCTGTATGAAGCGACCGGAAATGAAAAGTACCTGAAAGTCCTGGAAGAGCGCATTATTCCCGGACTGGATCTATACTGGGACAATACACGTACCCCGCACTGCTATCAGAGCTATCCGATGTTCAACGGCGAAAGCGACCGCTTTTATGATGACAACGACTGGCTGGCCATCGACTTCTGCGACCTGTACGCACTCACCAAAGACCAACAGTATCTATTGAAGGCGAAGGAACTATACGAATACATCTATAGTGGTTGGGATGAAGTGCTCGGCGGCGGTATCTACTGGTGCGAACAGAAAAAGACATCCAAGAACACCTGTTCCAATGCTCCGGCAACCGTCTTATGCATGAAACTGTATAACCTGACGAAAGAACAAAAGTATCTCGACCAGGCCCTGGCAACCTACCACTGGACGAAAAATAACTTATGCGATCCATCCGACCAGGTCTATTGGGATAACATAAGCCTCGATAAAACAATCGGTAAAGCCAAGTTCACCTACAACAGCGGACAGATGATCCAGGCCGGTGTACTTCTCTACCAGACTACTTCCGACGAAACCTTCCTGAAGGATGCACAAAATACGGCCAAAGGCGCTTACAATCATTTTTTGAGCAAACGTACTGGTATTGACGGAAAAGATGCTTACTTTTACCCCTCAAATCCATGGTTCAACGTTATCCTGCTGCGCGGACTTATCGCCCTGGCAGAGGTGGATAATAATTATGAATATGTAAATACGATGGCAGACAATGCCCGTTATGCCTGGAAGTATACCCGTGACGAGAACGGTTTCCTGGGTAACGACTGGGCCGGAACTAAAAATAAGAAGTTCAAATGGTTGCTGGACAATGCCTGCATGATTGAACTTTTTGCAGAGATCAATAACATTCAATAATCATAAAACAAAAACGTAAACTCACCATGACTACACGTAGAAACTTCCTGAAATCCGGGAGCCTCTCACTGGCAGGGTTGTTAGTCGGACAGAAATCGTTCGCTCACATGGCTGAATCAGCTTCCACCGGTTCTCCGGTTATCTCCGAGACTTCACAGTACACATGCCTTCGCCCGGCTCCGGAAAAACGGCAATTCACTTCGGCAGCCGTAGAAAAGGCGATCAAGGCTACTAAAGCGAAACTGAAAGACCCTAAACTGGCCTGGATGTTCGAAAACTGTTTCCCGAATACGCTGGATACCACCTGCGAACATAAGATGTTGAACGGCAAGCCCGATACTTTCGTCCTGACAGGCGACATCCACGCCATGTGGTTGCGCGACTCGTCGGCACAGGTTTTCCCCCATATTAAATTCGCCAACGAAGATCCGGCGGTAAAGACCATGCTGGCAGGTGTTATCAACCGTCAGACTTGGTGTATCAACATCGACCCGTATGCCAACGGTTTCAACGAAGGCCCGACAGGCAGCGAATGGGAAAGCGACCGTACCGACATGAAGCCGGAACTCCACGAACGCAAATGGGAGATCGACTCGCTTTGCTACCCGATCCGCCTGGCTTACCATTTCTGGAAAAAGACCGGCGACACTTCTCCTTTCGACAAAGACTGGGACAAAGCGATGAAATCGGTCTACAAGACTTTCATCGAGCAACAACGTAAAGATGGCCTCGGCCCTTACCGTTTCTCACGTGTTACCGACCGCCAGGGCGATACTTTGCTGAACGATGGTTACGGTAGCCCGGTAAATCCGGTCGGCCTGATCGTTTCGTCTTTCCGTCCTTCGGATGATGCTTCCTTGTTCGGCTTCCTGATCCCGTCGAATATGTTTGCCGTAACGTCTCTACGCCAGCTGGCCGAGATGATGCGCAACATCAGAAAAGATAATGATTTTGCCCGCCAGTGCGACTCATTGGCTGACGAAGTGGCTGCTGCCATCGAGAAATATGCTATTGTAGAGCATCCGGAATTCGGCAAAGTATATGCGTTTGAAGCAGACGGTTTCCACAATCACGTATTCATGGACGACGCGAATGTCCCCAGTTTGCTGGCTATGCCTTACCTGGGATGTATCGACGTAAACGATCCGGTATACCAGAACACCCGTAAACTGGTGCTCAGCTCTTCCAATCCTTACTTCTTCAAAGGTAAAGCCGGCGAAGGTATCGGTGGCCCGCATATCGGCTTCGACTTTATCTGGCCGATGAGTATCATCATGCGATGCAACACCACCAACGACAACGAAGAGATACGCCAGTGCGTAAAAATGCTACGCGACACGGATGGCGACACCGGCTTCATGCACGAGTCATTCCACAAAGACGATCCAAAGAAATTTACACGTTCCTGGTTCGCCTGGGTAAACACCCTGTTCGGCGAAATGATTTACCGCCTGGTACAAGAAGGTAAAACGGATATTCTGAATAATCTGGGATAAATAGAAATAACCGACTTGGTAAGGGCAGGCTCCAAACCTGCCCTTTGTGCCAAGGGGCTCAAAACAACTGCCTTATGAAAAAGAAATTAGTCATATTGACCGGTGCCGGCATGAGTGCCGAAAGCGGTATCTCCACCTTTCGCGATTCGGACGGACTATGGGAAAAATACCGGGTAGAAGATGTAGCGACTCCCAAGGGATTTACTGCTAACCCCGAGCTGGTACTCAACTTCTACAACCAACGGCGCAGGGAACTGCTGAACACTAAACCGAATGCCGGACATATCGGACTGGCCGAACTGGAAAAGGATTTTGAGGTACATATTATCACCCAGAATATCGACAATCTGCATGAACAGGCAGGAAGCACGGACGTGATCCATCTGCACGGGGAACTAATGAAAGCCTGCTCCGTCCGCGACCTCAACACAACGTATGACATTTCACCGGAAAATCCGGATATTCATATCGGAGATAAAGACCCTCACGGCGTACAGCTCCGTCCTTTCATCGTCTGGTTCGGCGAAGCTGTCCCGATGATCGACCCGGCCATACGCATGGTGGAATCATGTGACATATTCGTCGTTATCGGCACGTCGCTCAATGTTTATCCGGCCGCCGGATTACTGAACTACGTACGCCGCGGCCAGCCTATCTACCTGATAGACCCCAAAGAAGTGAATACCTACCGCAACGATATTCACTTTATAAAGTCCGGTGCTTCGGAAGGAGTTAAAGAGCTTAGTAAAATACTAAAGGTATCCAGACACTAACTCTAAAACGAAACTCTATGCCCCTTTTTGATAATTACTGGAGACAAGATACATTGCTTACCATTGTATCCCTACTGTTTCTCCTGCCGGGTTGCCATGTGGACAAACAAAGTAATTATCCGCCCGAAACCATCACGAAATCCAATCAGGAATTCACTTTCAACCTCTATAAGAAAGTCGTCCAATCCGAAACCGGGAATATTTGCCTTTCTCCTTTCAGTGTTAGTTTCTGTCTGGGAATGATTATGAACGGGACAGAAGGAGATACTTATGACGAAATAAGACAGCTGATGGGTTTTCAGGATAAAGACGGGGACATCAATGAAATTATAGCCCATCTCGACAAAGAGCAGTGGGAAAAATGGTTAAATAACCTCTCGCTCCATAAATTCGAGCTTCACCTACCACGCTTTAAAATGGAGCAAAAGATTAACCTTGAAAAACAGCTAAAGGCATTAGGCATAAAGAAAGCCTTTATTGCATCCTTGGCTTGTTTTAATGTTCAAAATAATATTGCAAAAGAAGTATTTTTAATACATGGATGGACGAATAATGGTTTTGATTTTACATGATAAAAAAGCATTAAAACCGTTCACTGTTCACCTGGCAGAGTGCGACGGCATGCAAATCAATGGATAAGACGCTTATTTCCCAGGTGAATGGTCACTCAAAAAGGTGAATGGTTTATACGAACCTTTCACCCTCGTCTTATCCGGATTACTTATTTTTACAGCTTATACTATTGCTCAGTAAATAAAAGGTCTGAACTGATTAAGGTCAATATTATAGCTTATTTACTTAATGACCAACGTCGATAAGCTTGCTGAGCATCGTCGCAAAGCTTAACAACCAAGGTCGCAAAGCTTAACGATGGCGGTGTCCGGATTTATAAGTAATAACTAAAGAGTTAGTTTGCAATAGGTTTAATGGTAATGGATAATAAGGGGAAAGATACTTTTTAAGTTGCCGGATAAATACTTATATATAGGAAGGTGAATGGTTGGATCCAACCATTCACCTTTTTATCCAACCATTCACCCTGTGTATATGCTGTTAAACAAAATATAATCAATAAGTTATTATGTGTAAGGTGAAGGGTGAAAGGTTTATTGCCTGATTTTGCATGAATAGTTGCTCCGGAGCAAAGATTGACAGATTTTTTATTTTCAATCCTCGATAACCAGGCGAACCCCTACATTATTCACCTTCTGCCAGGGCAGATAAACGCGGCGGGCGGTTGCCGTGGCGTCTTGCGGACGATCCAGCCAGGAACCGCCGCGAGCCACTACCTGACGGGTATTTGCTGCTGCCTGCGATTTCTCATTATACGGATACGGCGCATACATCGAACGAGTCCATTCCTGCAGGTTTCCATGCATATTGACCAAGCCGAACGGGTTTGCCTGATAGGTGTAGCGGTCGGTCGGGATCATCATGCCGTCGTTCACGGTTTCTACTTTCGGGAGATAATCGTAATATTGGAACCAGGGATTATCTTTCTCCATCGGCTGGGGATCGATACCTGTAACCGCCATCTTTTCGAGCTGCACATCCGCCAGGTTCTCATACGAACCGAAGTTGGCACCCATACCGCCATACCAGAAAGGCTGGTCGCTACCACCCCGGCAAGCCCACTCCCATTGTACTTCGGTAGGAAGCGTCACTTTTAAACCGGTCTTTTCCGAAAGTTTGTTGCAATAGTCCATCGCTTCTTCGTAACTTACACGGATAACCGGCTGATCCGGTTTATTGGCCGGATAACCGGGCGTCGTATGATCTTTCCAGAACTGGGCATAGATACGGCTGTCGTGATCCGGTACCAGGGCGTTATACTGTGCATTGGTCAGCTCTTTCTCCGACATCCAGAAACCGGACTTCACATCCGCTTTGAACTCCGGAGCCTGATCGGGATAACCGTTGTTCGATCCCATGACGAATTTACCTGCCGGAACGCGGACGAAAGCGATCTTCACCCCGTCGGCTACTTCGATCTCTTTCCGCAAAGATTTCTCTTTCGATAAGATCTTCTGAATCTCTTCGGCAGACAACGGCCAACCTTTCAGCTTCACCGACTTATGTTTGACAGGAGCGACCTGTTCGGGCACTTCCGGGAGGATCTCTCCTTTACCCTTCAGGAAGGAAGCATAATCGGCCAGTTCCTTACGCCAGTCGACACCCGCATTCGCATACTTATCAGCCAACTCGATACGGCGTTCGTACTGGTCGTATCCGTTCAGCGGATCGGCGTCGAACTCACCGCGTCCGGGGGCATTCATGTCGATCCACATATACAGATGATCCCATTCGTTGTCGGTCAGCTTCACGTTGTAGTGACCGCGTTCCAGGAGACGGACGATCTCACTGGTGGAAGCGTGGTATTCGTACGGGGTCATCACGTACATATCGGCTTCCGGCCCCTGACGGTTCACGTAAGGATGGAAGGCCAGGTAACTCTTTTGCATATAGCGTGTGCCACTCCAGTCGGTAACGCCAACGGAAGTCGTATCCTTAAAGTTAGGGCGACCGGCTTTGCTTCCGTCATGGCAGGCTACGCAGGCACGGTCGAGGATCGGCTGTATCTCGTATTTGAAGGAATAGGAACGGACACCGCCTTCTGCAATGGCCAGTTCATGCGGTTTGCGGGTAGAAGCCTGCACTCTTTTAGGCACAGGAATCGTATTCTGGTCTTCATGGCATCCCACGCAGGAAACCACTTCGCCCGGCATACCGGTCAGCCAGCTACGCATCCATTGCACGGCACGTCCTTCCCCATCGAGCGGTTGCAGGGAGACAGGGGTATTGGCCGGTATTTTGAAGATAGCCGAACCGTCTTCTTCAACCGGAACAGTACCCAGCAGACGTTTGATATCCCAACCGGCCTGGATACCGTGGTTATAATGGTCGGACAAGGTTCTACGGTAAGCATATTCGTAGGCATAGACACGGAATGATTTGATCTCTCCCCGGGGAACGCCTTTCAATCCTTCCCCTTCGTAAATATCCTGGATAAAGACCGTTGCTTCCTTTTCATTCAGCTTGACACGATCGGGGATGGCAGGGGGAACAGGGGTGCTCTTCACCGGAACGGAGTAGATCATACCGGCATTGTCGGCATTGGCAACCAATGTCAGGTTATCGTAAATATCCACCAGATAGATACCCCAACGGCTATAAGGAGACAATTTGGCTGTCACCAGGAAAGTCTCGTCCGTCAGCGGATAAGGTTTGATAAATTGCGGCCATACGCCGTTCACCAGTTCATCTTTTATTTCCGGAATGATCGGACGGCCCCGGAAAGGCAGTTCCTGTATCATTCCTTTTTCCTCCTTACGGCTCTTGGCCGGATCGAAGATCATCAGGCGGCCGGAACGGGCAACGCCGTGATGTCCGGAGATAACGCCGACGAAACGGTTAGTACGCTTGGGTAACGGCTGCACATCGAAGATACTGTTCGGGAACATGGAGCCACTGCCATACAACGATTTCTGCTCCGTCCCGTCCGGGTTCATGTGCATAACGATACGGGAGAAATAATGCGTCAGGTCGGTATATTCCCAACGGACATACATCACCTTCCCGTTAGCCATGACGATCGGGTGCCAGTTGGCATCCTGGTCGAATGTGAGGCGGCGCATATCATGGGTACGGGGATCGTATAAGACCATATTGCCCACGGCATCGCTACCATTTACGCAAGGGACGCCCTGATAGCCGATATTGGAGATTGCCAGCATACGTCCGTCGGGAAGGTAGGTGGCATCAAAAAATTCAAGGTCGGGTTCGGGGATGTTGACGGCTTGCTTCACGCCACTTCCGTCGATATTCATTTCATGTACCTGCCAGCGGCGGGTCGTATCCAGCGCGGTAAATAACAAACGCTGTCCGTCCCAATGGAGCACCAGATCGGTTACGGATGATCCGTCCACTTCCGGTTTGTAAAGGGTTTTCTCCTGCAGGTTACCGCTTTTCAGGCCTGACAGTTCGACCAACTCCGCTTTGAAGTTACGGCGGCTGGCGGAACTCAGGTTCGACCAGTTGTTAGGCTGGATCCCCAGGCTACCGGCTCCCACGAAGTTAGCACGGTCGCCCAGGTCGAATTTAACGGTCAGCATCTTATCCACATTCACATCCGGACTCATCAGAAGTATCTCTTTCTTCAGCGCCAGCGCTTTGTTGGCTTTTTCGAGGCTCGGCTGATCGCCGGTGTAAATTCCGTCGAAACCTCCAGCCAACAGTTTCTTCAGCTCATTCAAGCGGCTTTCTGCCTTACCGGCATCGAAGCTGGATTGTTTTTTCATGACACCGATCGCTTCTTCGATAGCGGCCGGTTTCATCCATTCCAGTTCCGCCTGTACTTCCAACACGGTCAAGACACGGCCTGCCAGGCATTTGTAGGCCTGCATCTGTTCAGACGGCGTACCGGCTGAGGCTGCTTTTTTCAACTCTGCCTGAAAGAAGGAAGCATTCTTCAACTCTTTCAGCATGGCTTCCAGGCCTTTACGCGTCCTGTCCAGTTGCTCGGAGGTTACTTCCTCTTTCGTTTCACAACTGGGTTGTGCGGATAATACGCCTCCACCCAGTAAGCAGAAGGCCACACATCCTGTAATCAATAGTTTTTTCCACATAGACGATTATTTTTTAGTGATAAGTTTATCCATCTCTTTCCCATCCATATATTCCTCATCGGGAGAAGCATACAAACAATCCATAATGATATTTGCCTGCGGGAAAGCAGACAGAATCTTGCGTATGGCCTCCGTCTTCGATGATTTATAGATCGGGGCATTCGTATTCCACAACTGGTCGTGAATATCTTTTTCAGGAGCAGAAACAAGTAGTTCCCTGATATCCATCTGTTTCAATCGCGACAAGTTACTATCCAGGTTGGCCTCATCGTTCAGCAATAACGATACAGCCGGAGCCAAAGTGAAATTAGGACGGTTCACCTCTCCTACCAGTTTCTGAAGGCCTTCGACAGTATCCGGCGTACGGGAAACGGATTGGCGCAGGATCAGGCGGATATTCTTTGCCGCAGCATAGTCGGCCAACGTACGGAAAGACTCTTGCAACGACTGGTAGAATTGTTCCATTGTATAATTGTTCTCGATAGTACGCTGGGTAGAGATCAGCAACTCGTCCGCACCCAGTATTTCCATTTTATCGATGACTCCTTTCATTATTTCCATGCTTTTCTGATAGAACGGGGCATCGTTGTTTACGATACGCAGATCGGGGTACAGGTTCAGCCCTGATGTCAGGTCGACTGTCATCTTCAGTTTCTGACGTCCCAGCCAGCCCGATTCATGTCTCAACACCTCTTGCTCTTTGTCGTGGAGATAACGCCAGTCGATCACCACCCGGTCGTAATGTTCAAAGAATGTAGGACGGGAAAGGATCTCCTCTTTTACATTCTGAATATTCCGCAAGGTAAGAGCCCGGCCGGTGACATTAGGCACAGAAGGGATCTCCGGTATTGCCGTAATATCCGCATCACTCAGCCGGACACGGAAGATACGTACGTTGCCACCTGCGATCCGGTTGCCGGAATTCTTTCCCGGACGGCTGTTCAATGCCACTTTAGGCGTATAACCGATCGCGTTCATTTCAGAACAATCGGTCGGCAACTCACGGATAGAAGTGATCTTTCCGGTTTTTGCACGAAGGGTAAACTCTTTCGGTTCCCAATATTGGTTGGACACCAGCACGGTATATTCGTTGTTATCTTTCGAGCAGGTAACAAGGCTTAGCTCCGGATTGGTATCGAACAGTTGAGCCGAAGCGAAAATGTCCTGCATTAAGGCTTTCGTATGGCCAAGCATCGGATAAGGTTTATCCAGCGGTTGCTCTTCCTTTACCTTCACAGGCAATGCGCATTGAGGTTGTTCCGTAACTCCGTACGGAGAAGCGATCACGGTAACCTTCCCTTTGCCGGCTTTCATTTCGATTGCGGCGGGCTGCTCCCCGCTCTTTTGCAGAACGACGGCGGAAGACGGATAAACCAGTTCGGCCAAGGTATAGGCTCCCTTCTCTGTCAGCGACTTTCCGTTATAAGTGACTGGAGCCGTACAGGTATTCACTTTTCCGGAGGTACGAATGCCGGCTATACCGTCCGGCATATTCTTCAGCGAACCGGCAGTAATAACCAGATGCCCGCCTTCATTTACATAGGCGTTCAGTTTATCATTGATCTCTTTCCCCGGACGAAGCTCATCGGAGATAACCAGGATAGGAAATTGTTTCATTACCCATAACGGGGCATCGCTCATCAGACAATCGGCAATATCGCCGTAAGGTGTGGGAGCGATAAAACCTCTCTCATCCTTATAATAGGAAGCATCCTGGTAGCCAGGATACAGGATATCGAGCATGGCATCCGTCAGATAGTCGGGCTGTTCGTAAGGGAGATTACCCCACACTTTATAGGCCTGCCGGGAATACAGATGGCGGGGGAACGACCAACCGGAAAAGAAATCGGTCATCAAGGCAACCGGCGTGTACATAACGCCCGGATCACCGTATTTGTCGAGCCATTTGACCGCGCTCTGTTGTATCTTACCGATCGGGCTGAGTTTCTTGTCGTCGATCCGCATCGCTCCTTCAAAACCGACTGCCACACAGTCGTACATCAGATGCGTATAGATCAACCGTTTCAGAAGACCGAGAGAGGTTCCTTTCAACGGGCCTCCGCTTCCGTAATCTTCATCTATATTGGTGGCGTTCGAGTCGTAAGTCTTATGTCCCCAGCGGTTCCATACAGAAGCATTGCCAAACCAGTTGACCCCATATTGCTTACCGGCTCCGCGGATAAAAGAGTAATAGATCTGTGAGTTAGGCAAGCCCTGTGCCGTTTCCGCACCGATCAGGGTGTAGACACCTTCCTTCAGGAAATAATGTCCGAAGTTGAGCGAGACAAGGGTAGCCATTTTATTACCCAACTGATCCCCCATCTCCTGGAAATGACGCTGGAAGTTGAAATATTGTTGCTTGCGGTCGGCACCGAGCGGATACATGCGGGGGGCAAAACTGCCTACATACCGGCCGTCCTGTTCACCGTTATCCATTCCCAGCCAGCGGTCGCCCAGCTCCGACTCGAACAGGTCGAGCACCCCGTCAGGAATAACGAACTGTGTCCAGTACCCGCCGGGGCCCGAACCGGGAATATATCCCCAGAGATCGAACAGGTAAAGGTTCCTTTTCTTTATCTCGCCAACAACTTCCTTCAGGTTATCCTGAAAAACCAACGGATAAGACACCCACAGGATATCCCCCAGTTTGTCCTTATCTACCCATTGATCGAGCTTCTGTTTATAATCGCCCGAAAGATCACGAAGAGCGATAAACTGTATCTTGTTATTAAAAAAAGAGGCATCCGGCGATTTCACGTGATAACGGGAGTAATCGGGATGATGGGACGGTGTCATCTGATAAGGATACAGCCTGATACTGTTCTGCGCAAACGATTGGTTGGGATACAACAATCCCAACAGAGTTAGAAGTACTAGAATTTTTTTCATAAGTATAATATATTGTTGTTGCGTTAACAAGCCGACAACCGATAGGGCGATCACTCCTTATCGCAACAAAGGTGCATTTATATTTTGACAACAGGTGTCTATTCGTTCTTAAAAAAGCTGATAATCTACTAATTAGAATATATTTACGAGTAAATAATAACGATTTTCGTGCATATAGCCTAATCGAGAGAGGCGGGAAGATAGTCTTTCAGTACCAGACGAAGCTGTGCCAGGGCTTTCTTCTGATATAATTTTACTGCATTTACGGAAACGCCCATTTCAGCAGAGATTTCAGCATAGGTCAGGTTCTTATACCGACTAAGCTCAAAGACCTTTTTATACTGTGGGGGCAATTCCTTCACCGCTTTGTCGACCCGCTCTATCAATTCCCTGGACAAAACATAATCGAGAGGGGATTCATCCAGCGAGAACAAGGTATTTTTATCTTTTACCTCTTCCAGCTCTATATACTGAAGTTGATTTTTCCTTAGATAACTCAAGCAGGCATTATGAGTAGCTTTGATAAGATATGCCCTGATGGATGTCGCAATCTCCAGCGTGTCCCTGTTCTCCCATAACCAACGGAAAACATCCCCCACCAGCTCCTCGACTATATGTTTCTCCAGGATATAAGAACGTGCTTCATAACACAGAAGGACATAATACTTTCTGAATAAGAATTCAAAAGCTTTATGATTTCCTTGCTGCAACTCCACTAATTCATCACGAGTATCCATCCTAACAGATTATAGATAATGCCACAAACCTACTTATCCACCTAAATATCAACACAATAAATATCACATGACGTTTTAACAAAAACCATGAATGACTAAAATAAACGGTCGTTTTTTTTAGTCATTTTTGTGCAAATCAAACTTATTCATTTTTCAGTTTTAAATGGACTAGTATAGCACACAATATCAGTACTTTTAATGCTCTGAAATGAAAAAGTTTTTTCTGAAAAACAGTGACTAAAAAAAACGACCGTTTTTTTTAGTCACTATAAAACACATCTACACTTATTAATTTTCAATAGACACGCTCGATTTACATAACAAAACAAGCTATTCATTCAGCATTGTCTATCGGCGTCAAGAAGCAAGTACTTATTTATAATTCGAATCTTGAACCAAAACGCCACCTGCTTTATCGATTTCACTTTGTGGTAACGGGAAATAATAGAATGCCGGCTTAAATACCTTCACATAAGTAGGTAAAGCAGGATCTGCCGCTCCATTCACCAGTTTTTCCATTAATTTCCAACGTTTCAACTGGAAGTAACGATGACCTTCAAATACAAATTCGACACGCCACTCATTACGAATACGCTCACGCATCTGCTCCTTTGTCAGGCCTACAGGTAATTCCGGTTGTCCAGAGCGTACACGAACCTTATTAACGGCATTGTAAACTTTTTGAGTCGGTCCATTTGCTTCGTTTTCAGCTTCAGCAATCATCATTAATACTTCAGCATAACGCAGAATAACAACATCTGCATCAGAGATCGTTGAATAACTTGGCATTTCTGTAGTCGGCTGAAGTAATTTCATCATACCGAAACCAGTCTGCATCTGATTGGTTATTGTAATTGGTCCGTTTTCTTCATATCCTTCATCCGGGAAAATGGCTACTCCACTATGGCAAACCGTTTCATACAAACGACGATCACGAATATGAACTCCACCTGCACCAGAAAACAATTTTTCTCTTTCAGCCTTATTAGCGTCCGACAAGGATCCCGTTGCTAACAACGATTCATCAACTGTTGCAGTCAATGGAGATTCCCCCCATTTCAAACCATCCGTACATTCAAAAGCATTTACCAAATCACGGGTTACTCCACATGTTGTCCACGCCCCGTAGTACAAGTCCATACTATGTGTAGTGTTAGGTGCTAAATAACGAACAGAGAACATGATTTCAGGAGAAGCTAACTGTTGCGCAGAAATAAAGTTATCTCTCATTCTATCCGCCAGTTCATATCCCTGAATACCTTCCAGCAACGTTACGATTGTACCCATTTTTGATGCATCCGCATTACCATTATCATCATAAGCTTCGGCCAACATTAAGCGAGCTTTAAACGCCTTCATCGCTCCCGGAGTAAAATACCCGCTCATCTGTGAATCCGAATATGGTTTATCGGGCAAAGCTGCGATTGCCTCATCAAAGTCCTTTATAATCTGAGTATACACTTCAGCACGGGTAGCTTTCGGTTGATACATATTTTCCGTTGTCAAAGAAGACGTCACCAGAGGAACTTCCCGATAACACTGGTACAACCAGGAATAATAGTAAGCTCTCAACGCTTTGCATTGCGCCAGAATAAAACTCTTGTCTGCTTCCGACATATCCGCACCCTGATAAGTTTCCAGATTCTCCATGACCAAATGAATACGGGCAATGCCTCTATAACAATGATCATACATATAAGAAACATATCCGCCGGTATTCGGATCCAAATCACCCAATGCGATTGTTTGTGAACTACCATAAGTAGACTCATTATGCTGACAAATAGAATTATCTGTCAGGTTATCAAAACAAGCTACAATCTGTGACATAACTCCGGGCCATTCATACATCATGGAAAAACTTCCTGCCAATGCTGAATCGAAATCACTTTTCTTCTGCCAGAAAATAGACTGTGATGGTGAAGAAGGAGGATCTTTCTGTAAGAAATCACTACAAGATGTCGTAGAACCCACCAATAAAGCCGAAGCCAATATTATATTTATTACTTTTTTCATTGCATTCTACTTTTAAAATTCAACATTCAAACCAAATGAACAAATCCGGTTCTGAGGATACTGGGCTGCACGACCGTCATCATTACGTTCAGGATCCAAACCATAATATTTTGTAAATGTCAACAAGTTATCTCCGGAGAAATAAACTCTGACTCTCGACATTTTAACCTTATCCGTAACAGATTTAGGCAAAGTATATCCAAAAGTCAAATTTTTCAAACGGAAATAAGAGGCGTTCTGTAAGAAATAACTGTTTGCCCTTGTATTCTTATTACCTCCCAAATTATCGTTATATAATCTCGGATGCTCTGCATTATAAGGATTTTCCTCTGTCCACATGCCTTCTATATATTCACGAGTAGGAGCAGAACCTTGGCGGAAGGGTTGCATCCCCCAGTCAGTCGTATACCATTTCTTTCCGGAAACACCTTGTCCTAATAAAGACAAATCAAAACCTTTCCAACTTACACCGGCATTTACCGAATATTCAAACCCCGGAAAACGTCCGGACATCGGTACACGGTCGTCATTATCGATTACACCGTCATTATTCTGATCTTTATATTTCAAATCGCCCGGCAATGTATTATCATTAAACTGCTTCGGAGAATTTTTCACTTCATCTTCCGTTGCAAAAACTCCGATACATTCCAACATATAATATTCATTATAAGGAAGTCCCTCTCTTCTCAGTTTATAACCATCGATTTCTTCCGCACCAAACTGAGTCAGTTTGTTTCTTGAACGATCGAAATAGACACCGGCATTGTACTGCAAACCTTTGAAAACGCCGTCTGAAATCATGTTATTATAGTTAAATGCGATTTCAAAACCCTTATTTTCAACTTCTCCATTATTTACAGTCGGAGCAGAAAGTCCCAATAAGTAAGACACTTGTGATGAGCGTAAAATATCGGAAGTGGTTTTCTTATACCAGTCAAAAGTCATAGTTAGGCCATTGAATACTTGTAAGTCGACACCTATGTCGGTAATAGTCGTTGTTTCCCATTTTATATCACGATTTGCATAGGCTTTTTGCTGATAACCGACAGTTTCTGTTTTTTTATCAAACGGATAATTGGAAACACTTTCTATCATAGCCTGATAAGGGTACAAACCGATATTCTGGTTACCCAATTGCCCCCAGGAAGCACGTAACTTGGCATTATTCAACCAATTAAGATTCAGCCCTTTAATAAAATCTTCTTCCGTAAGACGCCATCCAGCAGAAAAAGAGGGGAAAATACCCCAACGGTTTTCAGATGAAATACGGGAGGTACCGTCATAACGCATATTTGCTTCAAACAAATAACGTTCTTTAAAGTTATAGTTCAAACGGCCGAATACAGACTGAATAGCCCATTCTTCCTGCTTTCCCCCATTAGACCAGTTTGCATTAGACCCCGCATCGATAACCGGAAGATCAAAAGCAAACTCTTTCCTATAAGCTTTCAATGTTTCATATTTCTCTGACTCCTGGTTGTAACCTGCCATAATATTAAAATTATGATCGGTATTCGGAGTCGTATAATCATATTTCAAATAGGTGTACAGATTTTGATAAAAACGACGCTGATCTTCCACCGTCAAACCATTGCTCCCTTTATCCAGATTTCCAGTCTTTACACCTGTATGGTAATCGTAAACAGGTTCATCCGAACCTCCCCATTCTTTTGACTTATTAGACTCCAGACGGACTGCACCTTTCGTATGCCATGTCAATCCTTTTGCCAGATTCACTTCAACCCATAATTGAGCATTGATATCAAAATTCTGGAATTTTTTAGATGTATTCGATGCAATAATGGCCGGCATATTTTTATTATGGTCTTCGTGCGAATAAGCGGAGCCTGTCCAACGACGCACACCGGATCCATCATCCGGCAACCACGGCATATAGGTCGGAGCTTGTGACATTGTTGATAACAAAACATCATCCTGTCCCTGACGTGGCTGAGAACGATCACCATACATCATGCTGGTATAAGTACCGATCTTGATAAAATCTGTGATCTGGGAAGTCAAATCTACTGTCGCGTTATATTTCTGATACTCGAATCCTCTTAAAGTTCCCGGTTGATTCACAAAATTCAATGCGACGTTATAAGTCGTTTTTCCTGAATTTCCAGCAACAGACAAGTTATGATTCTGAACGACAGCCGTCCTGAACATATAATCCAACCAATCGAAATTCGGATACTGTTCGCTGCCTCCACCATTTCTATAGGCATCGATCTGTTCTTGTGTATAAGCCTTACCCGTTCCGGAATTCTTCTGTGCCAAATTATATAGTTCCATATATTCGACAGAGTTAGTAACCAGATCATACATGCGAGTCGGATTATATAAACCCACATTTCCATGATATGCAATATGTGCTTTACCATCACCGACACCCGCACCTTGTTTAGTTGTAACAAGAATAACACCATTAGCCGCACGGGCACCATAGATCGCAGCTGAAGCAGCATCCTTCAACACGGAAACACTTTCAATAACACTCGGATCCAAATTGGATATACTACCGGGCACACCATTAATCAAAACCAATGGATCTGAACCGGCACTGGAGAAAGTGCCCTGACCACGTACACGGAAAGAGGTAGACTCGTCACCCGGAGTACCCAAACCTTGATTTACACGTAATCCCGGCACCTGGCCCTGTAACATTGTTGCAGTATTTGTTACCGGACGTTTAGCCATATCTTCACCCGTCACGGCCGTTACAGCACCTGTCAAATTCAATTTCTTCTGTGTACCGAAACCCACCACCACCACTTCATCCAGTGCCTGTGAATCTTCTTTCAGGATAACAGAGACAACAGATTTATTCCCAACCGGAATACTTTGCTCGATATAACCTATATAAGAAATCTTCAATGTAGCACCTTCAGGAATATCCAATGTAAAGTTCCCATCCACATCCGTAACCGTTCCGATTGCCGTTCCATCTACTACGACATTTGCACCGATAACAGGTTCGCTATTTGCATCCATAACACGACCTGTAATACGTTTTGTCTGTTGCATCACTGACTCCGGTCCGACTTTTCCGGCACGAGTGATTACAATATGGCGATCGTTGATTTCATAACGAACATTCCGCCCATTGAACAGAACGGCCAGCACTTCATCAATCGATTTATTCGCCAGGGAAACAGATACTTTTTCATCCAGATTCAAGTCTTTTACATCCAGACTGAATGAGAACTCACTTTGACTCTTAATCGACTCAATAGCTTCGCGGATCGTGGCATTTTTAAGATTTAAGGAAAGCATATGTTCAGTCGCATACGTATTTGCGCTAAGAGTGAGCGTTCCGGCAACCAGTAACACACCAGCCAGGTTAGCCAGACGTCCTGCTCTTGTAGCCAATAAGGCCTGAACAGATCTTCTAAATGTTTTTTTCATACTTCACTTGTTTAAGATTTAACATTTTAATTACTTCGCAAAAGGGCCGGAAATTCTATCCGCCCGTGGTTCAAATACATTTACTTCATTCAATTTCTTTTTTAATTGATTAAACTTCTGTTAATTATAAATTCTGACAAGCTCCGGCCTCACCTCATATCTGAACTTATTGCCGGAAGAGAGTATCTCCAATACTTTTTCTATTGTTACATTCTCCTGGAAATCGGAGTAGTAGACTATTTTCTTCAGCCGCTCGTTTTCTATCCGGACAGGTATATCGTACAGGCGTTTTAATTCTTTTGTGATCTCTTCCAATGATACTTTATCGAACACCATCGCTCCGTTACGCCAGTTATCGATATGGCTGGCATCTACCGAGTCGACCGAGACCGTCAGGTCTTCCTTTTTTAATGTAAAACGTTGGTTCGGTTGCAACACGATGGGAGCGGCATCGGCCAGAAAATCTCCGACCTTCACCGCACCTTCCTTGAGGGTTACTTTCACCTCCGAGTCTTCTTCATAGGATTTCAGATTGAATTTCGTACCGAGAACCCTTACTGCCAGTTCTCCGGTATTTACCACAAAGGGTAATTCCTTATTCTTGCTTACTTCGAAATAGCCTTCTCCCGACAGTTCGATACTTCTCGATTCTTTCGCAAAATTCGAATCGTATGTCAGTTTACTGCCTGCATTGAGCCATACCACCGATCCGTCCGGAAACGTGACTTTCGATTTTGCTCCAAGCGGAACTTCAACGACGTATTCTTTATACTCTTGTACAACGGCAGGTATAATTTGTTCGGGTTGCTGCCAAAAGAGAAGGGAAGATATTCCGCCTAATAAAAAGATGATAGCAGCAGCGGAAACTCGCAGGGCATACTTATAGCGGTCTATTCGTTTTATTGTAACATGCTTGGTTTCTTTATCAAAACGCCCGATCGCTTTTTCCACATCAAATCCATCTGCATTCGCAACTATTCCGGCTGCCTTCCAGATACTCACCGCATGATGAAAATAAGTTCTATTCTCCGGATTCGCTTTGATCCATTGCTGTAAAACCGTATGTTCCTCCGCGTTCAGAGAGCCATCCAGAAAAGATTGTATATAATTATCTATTTGATCCATTTTCTTCAATTAAAAAGCGGGAATTTCCCCACTCATTAATTAAAGGCGCAAAAAAGAGGAAGGCGGGTATATCAGTGTTTATATTTTTTGTATAAATCCTGAATATTTATCTGAATGTTAATACTAGCAAAGTCTTCAAAAGCCATTATAAAATGAAAAGTCGAGTATTATATGTACATTATTTTTCCGTATTTTTGCACTCAAAATTCATAAGCACTTATTTATAATGGATCATACTCCTGCTAAGATACCTTCACCCTTACTCTCGCTCGTTCCCATACTTGTATTGGTTGCGCTCCTGTTTGTCACTATCCGTACCTTCGGCAGTGATGCCCTGAGCGGCGGAAGCCAGGTTGTTTTGCTCACGGCTACAGCCGTTTGCTGTCTCATTGCTATGGGATACAGTAAAGTGCGGTGGAAAACGATCGAGCTGGCAATGATCAATAATATTACCGGGGTGGCTACGGCCTTGATCATCCTGTTGATTATCGGAGCGCTATCGGGTAGCTGGATGATAAGCGGGGTGGTTCCTACCTTAATCTATTATGGAATGCAGATCATTCATCCGAGCTTCTTTCTGGCATCGACCTGTATTATTTGTGCGATCGTCTCCGTTATGACGGGGAGTTCGTGGACGACGATTGCCACGATCGGTATTGCTTTGCTGGGTATCGGACAAGCGCAGGGATTTGAAGTGGGATGGATTGCCGGGGCGATTATTTCGGGTGCCTACTTCGGGGATAAGATATCTCCGCTTTCGGATACGACGGTGCTGGCTGCATCGGTAACGGACACTCCGCTGTTCAAACACATCAAATACATGATGATAACGACAGTCCCTTCCATGCTTATCACACTGTCGATCTTCACCATAGCCGGTTTTACACACGAGGCGACAGCCAGCGATCAGATTGCCATGTATTCTGCTTCGTTGAAAGAGACGTTCAATATCTCCTTCTGGCTGTTGATCGTTCCGGTCGTCACCGGGATATTGATTGCCAAACGGGTACCTTCCATCGTCACATTGTTTATTTCGACAACACTGGCCGGTATATTTGCCCTGATATTCCAACCACATTTATTACAGGAAATATCCGGCTTACCCGTACAGAATATGCAATCGCAGTTCAAAGGCTTGCTTATGACGTTTTACGGAAGTACAGGGATTCAGACCGGTAATCCGGATTTGAACGATCTGGTTTCCACCCGTGGGATGGGCGGTATGATGAACACGATCTGGCTAATCATCTGCGCGATGTGTTTCGGCGGGGCTATGACGGCCAGCGGAATGCTGGGAAGTATCACTTCCGTATTTATCCGTTTTATGAAACGTACCGTGGGACTGGTGGCATCCACCGCCATGTCGGGATTGTTCCTCAATATCTGCACGGCCGACCAATATATATCGATCATCCTTACCGGAAATATGTTCAAGGATATCTATCAGAAAAAAGGATATGAAAGCTGCCTGCTGAGCCGTACAACGGAAGACTCGGTGACAGTTACTTCCGTTCTTGTTCCCTGGAATACTTGTGGTATGACGCAGGCTACCATCCTGGGTGTTGCCACGCTCACATATTTACCTTATTGTTTCTTTAATCTAATCAGCCCGTTGATGAGCATAACGGTTGCCGCCATCGGGTATAAAATCAAGCGGACAAATGAAAAGACTGAAAGTATCGCTACTGACTAAAGTAGTTATTGCCATTGCAGCCGGTGTGTTGTTCGGCCAGTTCCTGCCGAATGGTATCGCACGTATCTTTGTAACCTTCAACTCGTTATTCGGGAATTTCCTTTCGTTCTCCATCCCTCTTATCATCCTGGGATTGGTAACGCCTGCCATCGGCGACCTGGGGAAAGGCGCAGGAAAATTGCTGGCTATCACTGCCCTGATAGCATACGGGTCAACGATATTTTCCGGATTCTTTACCTTTTTCAGCAGTTCGGCGATCTTCCCGCATATACTACCTGCCAACGCAGAACTTACAGCGATGGACAATCCTGAAGATTTCATGCTACAACCTTATTTCACGGTAGGTATGCCGCCATTAATGGATGTAATGACAGCCTTGTTATTATCATTTACAATCGGGTTGGGGCTTTCTTATATCAGCGGGAATGCTTTGCGTGAGGCTTTCAACGACTTCCAGAAAATTATTACCATACTGATCGAAGCGGTTATCATTCCTTTGCTTCCCCTGCATATCTTCGGTATTTTCCTGAATATGACAGTCAGCGGACAGGTAATGAGTATTATAACGATGTTCCTGAAAGTGATCGTGGTGATATTCGTTCTTCATGTGCTGCTTTTACTTATTCAGTTTACTATTGCAGGAACTGTCAGCGGTAAAAACCCGTTCCGCTTATTAAAAAATATGCTGCCAGCTTATGCTACCGCATTAGGCACACAATCGTCGGCCGCGACGATCCCGGTTACACTGGCCCAAACGATCAAGAACGGGGTTCGGGAAACGATTGCTATTTTTGTTATCCCGTTATGTGCGACTATTCATCTTTCGGGTAGTACGATGAAAATTACAGCTTGTGCGATGGCTATTATGTATATGGCCGGAGAACCGGTAACTTTTGCAAGCCTGGCGGGTTTCATTATGATGCTGGGAATAACGATGGTAGCCGCTCCGGGAGTTCCGGGCGGAGCGATCATGGCTGCTCTGGGATTACTGCAAAGCATGCTGGGCTTCAACGAGACTTTACAGGCTTTGATGATCGCCTTATATATTGCGATGGATAGTTTCGGTACGGCCTGCAACGTGACAGGTGATGGGGCTATCGCAGTGGTGGTGGACAAGATTGCGGGAAAACAGCAATCTACCGCCAACGTATCTGAATAGCTAACGCTTGCGGGTAACTTCTTCGAGTAGTTCCTGCAAGGTTTCCACACCTTTTTCGCGCATCATCGCAACAGCAATATGGCCACAGGCATAGGCATCCGCCATCGCATGGTGGTGATTTCTCAGATCATAACCACAATAGGCGGCTACCGTATGCAGTTGATGATTTACCAGGAAAGGATACATTTTTCGAGATAAACGGCAGGTACAATAGAACTGATATTTCGGATAAGCCAGTTCATACGTTTCATGCACAGCTTTCAGGCATCCTTCATCGAAGGGGCTGTTATGGGCAACCAATGGTAAATCTTTAATCTTAGGAGAGATCACTTCCCACACCTCTTCAAAATCGGGTGCGTCATTCGTGTCGGCCGGTGTCAGGCCATGAACAGCCGTAGTCCATTGGGTATAGTAGTTCGGATAAGGACGGATCAGGCTGTATACCTGGTCGATTATTTTGTTATCCTCAATAATAGCAACCCCGACACTGCATACACTACAGCGTTTCCCATTGGCTGTTTCAAAATCTATTGCGGCGAAGCGTTCCATATAGCGTTTATCATTATTTTCTACAAAGATAGGATCTTTTAAACACTGGAACACGAAGGCGCCGGGAAAGAACAAAAAAAGTACTTAATAAGTAAGCTTTAATCTACTTAATAAATAGACATCCGTCTACTTATCGAGTAAGTTAACAACTACTTAGTAAGTAAACGCACGCCTACTTACTAAGTAGTTTTTTAGATGTTGCGATATGCTTTTTTACTAATCAGGACGGGGAACAACCATATAGTCTTTCTCCCACTCCAGATACCGTGCTACCATATCTTTCACCTTATCCGGATACTGGTCAGCCAGATTATGCATTTCGCTGCGGTCTTCGTTCAGATTGTACAGTTCCCAGCTTTTCGTACTGTTCGGCCAAACGATCTTCCAACCTGAAGCATCGATCAGGGCTTTCTCGTTGAAATGCTCGAAGCATAATTCGTCATGCCCTTTACGTGTACCGGTTTTAAATATAGGGTTCAAGCTCTCGCCTGCCAAGGGAATTATCTTATGGCCGTTATATTCGGTGGGATATTTTGTACCGGAGATATCCAGGCAAGTTGCCATGATATCCATCACATGCCCCATTTGCGTATTAACACTTCCTTTCGGCTGCTTGATCCCTTTCGGCCAGTGGGCGATCATCGGGGTACAAATTCCTCCTTCATACGATTTCGCTTTCCAGAAACGGAATGGGGTATTGGCGGCATTTGCCCATCTTGCTCCGACTGAAGCATAACTCGTTTCCGGGCCGGGCATTACCTCTTTCTCTTTCGGATAAACAATCTTACGGCCATCGCGTGTTTCTGCCGGACGGTCGTTTTCCCCTTCCGAATAATTCTGACAGTCTTCGTTACTACAACCGTTGTCCGACATAAAGAGGATCAACGTGTTATCCAGCTGCCCATTTTTGCGGAGCGTCTCTATCACACGGCCGATCTCCTGATCCATACGGTCTACCATCGCTGCATGGACTGCCATCGCACGGGCATCCCACTCTTTGGTCGGGTTCTCTTCCCAGGAGTCGGAGAACTGACGGGGAGATAGGAAATTGTCGGCATCACCGAACAGTTTCATCTCTTTCATCCGCTGGTAACGGGCTTCGCGGATAGCCTGCCAACCGTCTTTATAGGTATCCTTATACTTTTCTATATCTTCAGGCAATGCATGCAACGGCCAGTGCGGACAGTGGAAAGCCAGGTACATAAAGAAAGGCTTATCGGTTTCCGCATATTTATTCACGTAGGCGACTGCCGTATCGGCCAGTGCGATCGTGCTGTAATAATCATCCGGAACAGAATTCACCGGTTTATCTCCACTGATCAGGCTGAACGGGTCGAAATAATCCACCACTCCATAGATCGTACCGTAACAATCCTGGAAACCACGGTTGATCGGATAGTTATCTTTGGGTGCAAATTCATCGTGCTGCACCTGGTGTGCCAGCCACTGACGCTGATCGGGGCGCAAAGGTGTTTCAGCAATATGCCATTTACCGACCCAGGCTGTCTGGTAACCGTTTTCCTTCAGAGCTTCGGCGATGGTAACTCCGTTGTGTGTCATCGTACCGCGATAACCCGGCTGATTATCGTCGAAGGTCATACGTCCGATACCTGCCTGATGCTGGTAAAGCCCTGTCAACAACGATGCACGGGTCGGACAGCTACGGCTTGTATTATAAAAATGGGTGAAGCGAAGCCCCTCTGCTGCCAGCTTATCCAGGTTGGGAGTATGGATCTCTCCACCATAACACCCCAGGTCGGAGAATCCCATATCATCCGCCAGGATCACCAGGATATTCGGACGGGAATCCTGTTGGGCAGACAAACCGGGAGCCAATGTTGCCATTGCTCCCAGATAGCCTAATTTTAAAATATTTTTATTCATACGACAATTATATATGTATTGATACTAGCCTATTTTGTCCGTACCTTTCTCTTGGTAAAATACCAGTCGATCACCTTCTTGCTCAGTTCCGAACAAAGTTCCGGATGTTTGGCCGAGAGATCGGTCGTTTCGTTCGGGTCTATTTTGATATCATAGAGTTCGATATTTTTCCCGTCCGAGTCTACCAACAGTTTCCAATCGCCCCGCCGGATACCCAGATGCGGACTCCGTTGTTTCTTTTGGGGTTTATTGAAATATTTGTTACGCCCGAAATCCCACATCATATCTTTGGTACGTCGCTGCTCCTTTATCCCCAGCAATGCCTGGCTCATATCTTCTCCGCTATAATCGAAACCTTCGATCAGTTTGGCTCCTGCAATCTGACATAAAGAGGGGTAAAGATCGACAGCGTTAATAACACTTTCGTTGTCCGTTTCACCGGCTTTGATGGTTCCCGGCCAGCTGACAATAAAAGGCATATTGACGCCTCCTTCGTAGATACTATTCTTCGAGCCGCGGTGTCCATTGGTTCGTGCATTATCGAAAGTCGGTAATGCGCCATTGTCACTGGTGAAGATTACCAAGGTATTTTCACGTATCCCCAGTTGTTCGAGCCCTTCCATCAAACGACCGATCTGTTTGTCGTATTGGGTCAGTACGGCTACGAAGTTATTGCGGCTTGCCCAGGATTCGGAGATCGGGTAGAAACCGGAAGACGGAATCCACGGATCATGCATATCGTCCGGCCAAAGGTTGACGAAACAGGGTTTGTCTTTATGGCGAGCCAGGTAATCCAGGGTCTTATCTACAAAGTAGGCTGTACGATCCCAACGCTGAATGCTGTCTTTTTCACTCCAGATCCAATTGGATGCTGTAATAAGAGGATCAGGATCAGGGCCTTCATACGTCGTCACATATTCATCGAAACCATATTTGGGTATTTGCGGGGCATCGTCGACATCGCGGCCGCCGCCCATATGCCATTTCCCAATATGTGCGGTTGCATAACCGGCGGCTTTCAGCGATTTGGCCATCGTGGGTGCATTACTATCCAGATAGTCGCATTGTTCGCAATCGGCATTCCCTTTCCGCTCGTGCAGGAAAGTGTTAATACCCCACTCGGTAGGGAACATCCCGGTAGTCAGCCCCACACGGGACGGCGAACTCACAGGCGACGAGGTGTAATAATGATTAAACTTCAAGCCTTGCGAGGCCAGTTTATCGATGTTAGGAGTGGCTACCCATCCGCTGTTATAACATGATAAATCGCCTATTCCCATATCGTCCGTATAGATAATAACGATGTTGGGTTTCTGTTTCTGAGCAGTCGCATCCATCGTATGGATCAGGCCACCACAGGCTGTTAATAATAAGATTGCTTTATTCATGGTATACTTCTATGATAATTATAAGGATTCCGTTTGAAAGGATATTGTCTGCGCGGAACAGGCAGGGGATCTTGCAAACGAATGTTCCAAGTTAGTAATTCTTTCAGTAAATCAAGTTGTTCGGATATATATTTTTTATTACCGAACAGGTTATTTATTTCGGAAGGGTCTGCTTTTAGATTATATAGTTCCCCTCGTCCGTTATTATCCATCGCCAACTTCCAGTCGCCTTTTCGCACCATCCGCAAAGAGCCGCTTTGTGTCCAGGGATTAAGACCGTCAAAACTACCTTCTACGTCTGTTCTACAACTTCCGGCATCTTCAAAGGTGAGAGGTTCTTCCATCGTAAAGTCTTCCCCTCCGTATCCTTGCTCCACCATAATACTGGAAAATTCTTCACGAGGATAATCGTCCCCTTTCAGCATCGGCCAAAGGCTACGTCCTTGCACCCCGACAGGAATCTCTGCCCCGATAACACTACATAATGTAGGAAATATGTCAACAATCGACACATGTGCATCCATCGGTTTATTTTGCGGCTTAATACCGTATCCGGCCCAAATCATAGGAATACGGGTAAGCGACTCAGCGACTCCCGAACCTTTACGGATAAGTCCGTATTCGCCGCAATAATCTCCATGATCTGAAAGAATAATAAACAGTGTATTATCATCCTGTCCATACGATTTTATTTCCTCTACCAACCGTTTCATCTGATCATCGATCATACGAACCATACCTAAATAGATACTCCTTAGCAGAGGTATCTGTTGTTGTAAATTCGAACAGGCTTTATCCTCCAACGCTGCCAGAGCCATGTATTTTTCACCTTTCTTTTCCAAATCCATACGAGATGTCAAAAGCGGAGGTAAATCTTCAGGTGGGAACATTGAGAAATAAGGATCACATACTTGAGAAGGAGTGTGGGGTTCAGGAATAGATACCTGGATAAAGAAAGGAGTATCTTTCTGTTGTTGAATCCATTCCAAAGCATGGCTCACAATCTGATAAGGTTGTTGTTGCTCCACTGAAATCGGAGCTGGTTTCAGATAATGCCCCGGAACTTCATTATTAAGGAAACGTGCCAACGCTTTTTCGTCTTCTGTTTCGGGTTTATCTTTTCCTCTGTGCCCATAACCGATGAAATAATCGAATGCCTCATCCGCTTTTCGATATGTATGATTTTTACCAATCAAAGCTGTACGGTATCCGTTCTCTTTTAACATATCCAGCATATCTTTTTCATAATATGCATCAGGAATATTATGATTAGTCCGTACATGAGTCGCACTAGGATATCTTCCGGATAATAAAGAACAACGAGCCGGCGCACTTGCCGGTGCCGCCGTATAAGCTTTATTGAACCACACAGATTGAGATGCTAACGAATCTGCATAAGGAGTAACAGGTAAAGGAAAACCTTCACGGCCACAAAGATCTGCCCGTTGCTGATCTGTAATGATCAGGACGATATTCGGCTTTGTCGATTGGGCAGACACCGAAGTTGCTGCCCAACCAGCCAAAGCCAAACATGTATATAAACAATACTTCATTTTAAACTAACATTAGGCTTAATAGCCATCGTTTTGTTTCAGTAATGAACTAGCATCGATAGCTGACTGGGGTATAGGAAACCAAACATGGAAATCTTGTGCATTAGTAATACCACGATCATGCGCACATTTGATAAACCTATTAGTACGGATCAGGTCTCTTCTCCGCTTACCTTCATTCCAGAATTCCCATTTTCTTTCATTCATTAGTTGATCTACAAATGCATCTTTTGAATTAAAATCGGATAAAGCAACGTTATCCAAACCTGCTCTGTGTCTAATCTGATTCACCAAATCAACAGACTCTTGGTTAGGACCATTCAACTCATTCAAAGCCTCCGCTCTGGCCAATAAAATATCTGCATACCTGAAATAAGGAAAGTCATTACCATGATTGTTGGCTGAAGCATTCGGATCAGGCGGAAATTTCATTCCTCGGGTAGCATCTTTATAATCAACAAGCAAATCTACAACTTTACCTTTTGAATCTTCATATTTAGTTAAAATCCGTCCTTTACGTTGATCTTCAGGAGCAAAACTGTAATAAAAATCATCATAAAAACGATATTGAGAAGCAAAATTCGACCATTTTTCATTAATTACTCCTTCCATACCACCATCAAGGCCTTTATAATAGTCCCAAGGTAAATTCGTTGCTAGGAGAATATTGACACTGGCACTATTGGCCAAATAAGTTTTAGCCCAAATAAACTCTTCATTCTTTTCGTTTTCCAAAGCGAACATTTTATTATAATCCGGACACAGAGCAAACTTATTACTTGACATTACTTCTTTTGCCATATCTGCACAGTTTTGCCACTGATGCGTATTTAAATACCAAATACAAAGCAATGTCTGAGCAGCACCTCTATGAGCTCGTCCATAAGCCGGCTGCTTTCCTGTTTCATAAAGATCAGGAATAAGAGATTTCAACTCGGACTCTATAAACTCTTTGAATTCTTCATCTGTTGCACGGGGTAATTCAAGAGGATCATCCAAACTTTTTCGTATAGGTACCGGACCAAACTGATCCCATAATTGATAATAGGCCCATATTCTGATAAATCGTGCTTCAGCCAACAAACCATTTCGATCCTCTTCACTGTTAAATCCAGAAGCAGTTGGAGCATTGGCTAATACTATATTTGCATTCCTAATCTCTTCCCAATGATTCATCCAGTCAAAAGCCTCTAATGTACTGGAGGAATCCCAACGAAAGTTGATCAAAGGTACAGCCGTTCCATTTTCACCACCGCCGGATTGCCACAAAATATCAGTAGTCATTTCTCCTCTTTTCACAATATTTCGACTTCCTCCATCTTTGGAATATGCATCAGCTAAAACAGATTCAATACCTGATTTTGTAGCCAGTAAAGTACTTTCTGTAAATTCTGATCTGACAGGTTCTTCCAGAATACCTTCACATCCCTGAAGAGAAAGTAACCCACATAAAGAAAACAGATAAACTGCTATATTATTTATTGATTTCATATACTTATCTTTTTATTATTCTTTAAAAATCAATTTTTGCTCCGAAAATGAAAGTTCTGGCACTTGGATATGCGTTAAAATCCATTCGGAAATTAGAGTTACTATTTGGATTAATAGCAGGATCCAATCCAACATAATCAGTAATTGTAAACAAATTTTCTGCTGTTACATATAATTGCAATGACTGAATCAGGCTATTAAATTTAGGCAATGTATAGCTCAAACGGATCGTTTTAAGTCTCACATACGATGCATCTGACAATGTACGTGAATTAACTACTTTACGTCCTTGTTTTAGTGGGTCTACAAATGATGGATATTCATTTGTAGGATTTTCTGGAGTCCACCTATTTAAATAAGGTTCTGCAAATTTATTTCGCCGGAAATTAATAGGGAAATAACTATCTATTAAATTACCATTCAACATATCTACTCCCTGAACACCTTCGAAAAAGACATATAAATCAAAGTTTTTATAGGTAAATGTATTGCCAAAAGACCACTGAAAATCAGGGAAAGAATCACCAAGAACCACTCTATCTGCATCGTTAATAACACCATCATGGTTCTGATCTACATATTTCAGATCACCAGGTTTATAATCTTCTTTCATTTTACTGAAATCATCACCTTCCTGCCAAACACCAGCTACTTCCCATCCATAATAAGAGTTTAATGGTAATCCGGGTTTACGAATTGCAACTTGTTCAACATGGGTATAACCTGCACCAATAATAATTTCATCAATACCACCTAAATCTTTTACTTTATTTCTCATAGAAGTAAATGTGATATTTGATTCCCATTTAAAATCACGAGTATCGATATTAACTGTGTTCAAGAAAAGTTCAATACCTTTATTATCAATTCTTCCAATATTCGATAAAATACTGTTATAGCCGGTTGACTGAGGAACAGGTAACTGCAAAAGCATATCTGTTGTCTTCTTCCAGAAATAATCAATTCCACCGTTAATACGGTTATTGAATACGCCGAAATCAAGACCCAAATTGACCTGGTCGGTTGTCTCCCACTTCAAATCTGGATTAGGAATTTTAGCAGGTCCAGTACCAACAACTTGTTTACCATCCCATATTGCAGAACCAGCCGACTGATAAGTACTTAATGCCGGGTAATCTCCGATCTCCTGATTTCCGGTTCTACCCCAACCTAAACGAAGTTTTAATGAAGTGAGTTGATCAACACCTTTCA
This sequence comes from Parabacteroides sp. HGS0025, assembly GCF_000969845.1. NCBI lineage: Bacteria > Pseudomonadati > Bacteroidota > Bacteroidia > Bacteroidales > Tannerellaceae > Parabacteroides > Parabacteroides sp. HGS0025. The sequence goes on along the minus strand of NZ_KQ033902.1, from coordinate 26,222 downwards.
GGAAAGACTCATTAGATATTCTCCATGCCAAAGCGGCAGAAGGGAAATAACCGAATTTATTATTCTTACCAAAACGCGAAGAACCATCTGCTCTAAAAGTTACCGTAGCTAAATATCTATCATCAAATGAATAATTTGCACGGCCTATATAAGAAGCCAATCTGTTACCAGTCACAGAGTTTTGCATTCTGAAAGTCTCCTGATTTCCCAGATTTAGGTTCTCCGCTCCTAATGATTCATTCGGAAAATCAGCAGCTCTGTTATTCAAATAACTTGTAACATAACGTTGATAAGAGATTCCCGCCAATGCCCCAAAACTATGTTTCTTTATTGTCTTATTATAATTAGCAGTGCCTTCTACTATATAGTTACTTTTTTCTGAATTCTGATTCGACCCGATACCTCCATAAAAACGGCCTTGCTGAGTAAGGCTCGATACAAAGTTTTTTCTACTTTCATTCATAAAGTCAGTACCCAGATTCAATCTTAGAAATAAATCTTTAGTAATATAATACTCCCCAAATGCTGAAGCTAAAATCCTATATGTATCAGAATAAGATGTCATTCCTTCATCCAATGCTACAGGGTTATCTAGTGTCAAGATAGGTGATGTAGCATAATTGCCTTCCTTATCTTTAACTGGTATTGTTGGATCATAATTATAAGCAGTATACATCACGCCTGCATTTTCATTTACACCAAATCCATTTGCAACAAAATGATCTTTCATATAAGAACCGGTAACATTCATACCAATCTTCAATTTCTCATTAATATCGGATTTCAAATTCAATCTGGCCCCTAATCTTTCAAAACTGGTATTCTTTACAATACCTTCCTGATTTACATAATTGAATGAAGTGTAGTAAAAAGTTTTACTGTTACCTCCGGAAAAAGACAATTGATGTTCGTGAGTAATTGCATTTTTTTGAGTTACTGCGTCCTGCCAATCTGTACCGATACCACCATTTGCAATATCTCCAACCCGATTCGCTTCATTATCCCCCCCGGCATCGATAATTTCATTCAATACTCTTTTGTAATCGGTTGCACTCAACAGATTCAGTTTATTTGAGGGACTCTGAATCCCGATAGAACCGGAATAGCTGACCTTCATCTTTTCTGCTTTTCCACTCTTTGTCGTAATCAAGATAACGCCATTCGCACCTCTTGAGCCATAAATAGCGGTAGCAGATGCATCTTTCAGAATTTCAAGAGATTCAATATCGGCAGGGTTAATGGACGACATCGGATTTCTTGGACTTCTGCTATCACTAAACCCCACAATGGACCCCTGAGATACTGGACGGGAGTTATCGATAGGCACACCGTCAATTACATACAACGGAGAAACACCGCCATTGATAGAACTTGCACCACGGATATTAACAGAGAAACCTCCGCCCGGTTCACCACTGCTCTGAACCACATTTACACCGGCACTCTTACCCAGAAGCATTTGATCGACTGAAGTCGTGGCACCTTCTTTCAAATCATCCAATTTAACAGATGCCACAGAGCCGGTTATATCACTTTTCTTCATCGTGCCGTAGCCGACTACAATTACTTCATCCAGTGTTTGAGTGTCTTCTTTTAAAATAATATGTAATGATGTACTTTTACCGACCTTAACTCTCTGATCCAAATAACCGATATACGAAACACGTAATTCTGCATTTTCCGGAACCTGCAAAGAAAAGTTTCCGTCCAAATCAGTAATTGTACCGTTCGTAGTACCTTCCACTACGATATTAGCACCAATCACCGGTTGCTTAGTCTCATCCACAACGGAACCTTTTATTTTCTGGTCATTGTTTGACTGCTTTGGAGAAGTAGCCTTCAAAGTAAGGACAATCAGGTTATTATTATCCTGTTTGTAGGAAATATCCGTACCAGCAAGAAGTTTGCTCATAACAGACTCTATGCTTTCGTCTTTTGCAGACAGGGTAACAACTTTATCCAGACTGGATAAGTCATTATTATAAAAGAACTTATAGTCACTTAGACGTTCGATTTCTTTTAAGGCCTGACGGATAGATTGATTTTTCAAGGTTATCGTTACCTGAGCGAATAACGACGGGGAGATCAACAATATAAGTAAGATTAATTTAATTGACTTAAATTGCCGTTTTTTAAGGGCATAATATGCCCTAGTTAATAAAATTCTCATAATTTTGTAGACTTAATGGTATTTATAATTGCACTTGATATTTGCAAGATCCCAAGTGCGGTTTATGAACTACGAGATGGGATGGTGCCTTGCATTGTCCCATTCTTTTTGTAATAAATTTATCCTGTATTTTCCATATCGATAAAAATTAAATATTAAACATGGTATTATTTATTATTATTTCAATGCTTTCTCATAATAAGCCTTCTCCTTCATATTCTCACGCAAGACAATCACACTATCCTTTACTTCATACGTCAAAGGCGAAGTGAGAGATAATATCTGTAGAATACTTTCCAGACTTGTATTGCCGGGAGTTCCGGTAAACCGGTATTTCTTCAGTGATTCCGATTCAAATATAATCCGGGTATTGTAATAACGTTCCAATGTATGAGCTATGCTCTCGAATGTTTCGCCATTGAATGTCAACTCATTATATTTCCAGTTTATGTAATCGGCTGCATTATCAACACTACTTTTTTCCATGTGCCTTGTTTGTTTATTGAAAATGATCCTCTCGTTAGGATTTAAGACAAGGCAATCCGAGTCAGTCGTCACTTCTACTTTTCCTGTCCTTAATACAGTCGAAGCATTTCTTTCTTCCTCATACGATTTCACATTAAAGCTGGTACCCAGAGCGCGGACTTCCATTTCTTTTGTCTCCACGATAAAGGGACGATCCTTATCGGGCGTCACTTCAAAATAAGCTTCTCCTTCCAGAGACAAGACCCTTTCTTTTTGATTGAAACGGCTGCCATATGATAGTTTGGAATCCGAATTCACCCATACTTTAGAACCGTCAGGCAATACGATATTCGCTTTCTGTCCTTTTTCAACCGACACGATCATATCCTCCATAATTTGCCGGCTCATGGTATAATAATAAACAGACAGTCCCGTCATCAACAATAAAATGACAACAGCTGCTACACGAGTTGTCCATGAATAGAGACTACGCCGTTTACTTTCTTTTGCGGATAGCTCTTCCTTCTTTTCACGGTTGATCTTCGCCTTTATCTGTCCCAACAATTTTTGTTGCAGGCGGGCATCCATCGTAGAAGAAGCCATGCTCCACTCTTCTTCCGCCCAATTCTGAAACGAACTTTCGCTTTTCAGCCATTGGATAAGTGTTTGCACTTCTTCCGGAGTAGCCTGCTTTTGCAGAAACTTATCGAATAATTGTATGTAATCTGTCTTTTCCATTTTATTGTGTCTATTAAGTATACAGGCAACGAAATAGAATCCGTTACCCGAGTTTACGGTTTTAACTTTTATTAATCAATGAACAAAAAAAGAAGCAAAGGAATAGAGATACTATAGTGACGATCTATCTTGCTACGAAGGAAAGCAATCGCTTTGGTCAACTGCGATTCGACAGTATTTTCAGAAAGATTGAGCTTCGCGGCAATTTCCCTATTTGTCAACAATTTACGGCGGCTCAGAATAAATATTTCCCTGCGGGCAGAAGGCAGTTGTTCGATTAAAGAGTCAATATATTCTTCCAGTAGATGATAGTCCACTTCTTTCTCTGTTGTATTTTCAGTTGGTTCGGTTGTTTTTATTTTTTCCTGATAAAGGTATTCCAACATTCTATGCTGATAGATATTGACAAGTTGATTTTTGGCAATTGTACAGAGATAGGCGCCGAATGATTTGTCTGTATCGATCAATTCTCTACCCTCCCATACCTTTATAAATACAGATTGTACGATCTCCTCCGTCAGATAGGTATCACCCCGGGATATACGCATTACAAAGTTGTAGAGCTTACCACTCCAAACATTATAAAGGTATTCAAAAGATGCTATATCTCCTCTTCTCAGATTACAGATGTGATGTGATTCTTTATCCATAACGTGTACAGTTATCTTTGCAAAGGTAAAAGAATTATCAGATGATAGCACAAAAAAGATAAAAGGTTGCATACTATTTACAAATAGCATGCAACCTTTCCTGAAAAAGTATGTAGGCTTTTTATTCCTTTATTGCCGATAAAGGACTTTCTTCACGACAGTCTTTTTTCCATCTGTAATACGGATAAAGAACAAACCTGAATTATCCGGGACAAAAGAAACCGGACTGTTGGTTTCCATCGTTTTCCTTTTTACCAGTTGCCCCTGTGCATTATACACCTCGATAGAATACTTACCGGCATCGGTGTCCTTTACATTTATGACCAAAGAAGAACCCTCTTGACGGGCTACCACCTCAATCTCCGGTACCCGGATATGATCTGAGGCAGTTTCCATCCCCGGAGAAACAGCTTTAGCAGCATTTACAATCTCACCGGTCGAATGATCGATCAGTAAAACAACGACTTCGATATGATCCTTATTCTGTATATTAAGGGGTAATTCCAGGTCATACGTCGAACTTAATATTTCATCTTTTGTGAATTTTCCGGGAATACTAGACAGCATACCATCAAATCCGGGGAATATGGTACGGGCTACATCCTGATATACCATCCGGGAAGCTGGTACCGGAGAAGGCAACGAACTGAAATCTCCCATAGGACTAGAGCTTCCGGAATAACTATTATTTTGCGCATAACCGGATGCCGTTCCTTTCATATCATTTTCCAGGATAACGAACGCATATACATATTGTGCTTCTTCTGCATCAAAAGCAAATTTAGTTCGAACATTTGCAGATAACATTGTCTTCTCCTCATCCGCATATGATACGGAAACTGCTACTGCAGAAGTGACAGGTTCTGCCATCTCTGACTTATACATGGATTCCAGATTGAAATAAGGGTCTCCCTTTCTTTGCCGGTTCACAAGTATATTAGGCAAGCTTGTAAAGAACCCCAGTAAACCGTCTGCATAAGGTCTCAATCCCATCGGATCATAATTATAGCTATAGTCATGAACTGCTATACCGATAAAAGAATCCGGATATTTCTTCTTCATCTCAGCCATTCCCACAATTCCCCGCGGACAATAGCCGCACCAGGTGGCAGTCAATTCTTCGCCAACAACCACACGACGGTATTCCAATGGCGGAAGATTATTATCCTGTGCACGGGAGACAAAAAGAGGAAATAAGACAAGAAATAAAAGTATAATTTTTCTCATAAGCGATCTTTATTTTCAGATTATCTGACAGATACTTTCCGGGATGTTATAACTTTTCCTCCTTGATAAAGCGCAACGACATAAATACCATTTGCCAAAACAGGCGAACTGATATCAGCATTAGAAGAGAGAGGTTGTTCATAAACCGATATCCCGTTCATATTTACGATACGGAGATCCATATCCTCTGCATCAGGCGCTTTCACATAAATGCGTCCTGCCGAAGCATATATCTTCCAGTCGGCATCAAGGCCAATCTTTTCATTTGCCACAGTTCCCGAATAATTGAAATGAACTTTGACCGATATGCTTTCATCACCGGAAAGTAATTTAAAGATAACTGTACTATTCCCGTATTTGCTCTCATCCAGAATTAAGTAATTAGCATGAAAAGAGGTATTCGTTTCGTTGGGTTCCAATGTAAACTCATCCGATTTGACAACACTTTCCGGATAACAGGTAGTACCTACACACAGCTGGACAGCACCACCTTCCGCCAATTCCAGATTGTCTTTGCTTACCGATACTTTCAGTTGCTTGTCGGTATTGTTACGAATTCCCAATTCCAACAACATCTGCCCCATTTCGGGATCATATTCCGTTACAGTAACCTCCGCTCCCTCTTCAAGAGCTTTATCGTTATACACCCACTGGACATTCTGCCCCCAGGATGACATACAGCACAGCAGTACTGGCAATATAAACAATGCTAATTTTCTAATCATGATACATTCTATTTAATAATTAATACTATTCCTGTTCTATTTCTGTCTTAACAGCCTGAAGAATCTCGTGTGATTTCCGATCATACACGAAAGCCACGATCTGTAAATCTTTCTTTTTCCAGGTGATATCCGGCTGATAAACATATTCCTTCTTTATCGTAGCACCTTCCGTCAAACCGGTTCCCATGCTTTCTCCCCAGGTATCGTTTATCGCATCACGAAACACATGACGGTGCAGATAAGCGGTATTGATCGTATTATCAGGCATCAGCTGGGCATCTACAATATGATCTTCTATGATCCATAACTGCAAAACCGGTTCATTTCCTACTGCCCGGAGAAAATCGACAGCGGCATGGAGTCTTATCTCTTCCATTCCCGGCTGCCACACGGCTTCCAGTTTTATTTCCACAGGAGACTCTTCGCTTAAACGATCAATCACCTGTGAACTCCAGGTCGGAACATTGTTATTTGTCACTTTTCCGTTCGAAGCTACCCGGTCGACCATCGCAGCCGGATAACCATCCGGTTTGAAATAATCGTTATATGCTTCTCCTGCCTTTGTACGGAAGTCTATTTTCCAGGCGCTACCGGATGTATTGGCATAACTTCCTGCATGGATACTCACTGCGATCAGGTGCCCTTCGCACCATTCTTCCAGTCGTGCGATTTCGTCGGCAGCAACCGGGCAATTCACACATTTATGTCCTGTGAAGTCTTCCAGAAGAACGATTTTATTGGTAAAGTGCAATTCGTCTGTCTGGATAACACGATCCTTTTCATCAATAATATCACAACCGGCAACCAGCAGCAATAATGATAAGATATAATATAGACGTTTCCTTTTCATCTGTTAGAAATTAAAATTGTAGGACAACTGAAAACCTCTGCTGGCGGGAACATACCGGCATACACCACCGGCACAATTATATCCTGCCCTTGTACGGCCATATCCTAGCTGGACACGGTGAGATTTATGCGAATAAGTAGCCGAAGCCATATAATAATGCAGATTGGTTTCCCCACTATTATACATATCGGAAACGGTAAACATAAGAGACGGAAGGACAGAGACTTCCAGCAAAGCAAACAGCCAATCGCCTTCATCCTGCCGGGTATTCAGATACTGAAGTTCCCCACGGAAAGTCAATTTACGATTTGCCTGGTATTTACCTTCCAGCACATAGATGTTCGATTTAATCAGATCGCCGTTGGTTGCATGCCCCTCAACTACCCGTTGATTATAACGCTGGTTCATATACATGGCATTCAGTTTCCATGAACGGCTGAGTTTCTTCTCAAACATAATATTGATATCCTGATAATAAAGATTATCCAGGCCGGAAACTTTATGGAGAGCACGGATATGGGAAGCATGTAGCTTGATCAAAGTTCCGTATTTACCACCTAAAGCTGTATGGCGACGGAAGTTATAACTAGCTTCTCCCTGGAAAGCCCACTCGCCCAACGGTTGGGTAGCATACGGATAAAGGGCAGGCAATACATATGTTTGCTGCATGGTGAAAGCCGGCAGATAATTTATAAAGGAAGAAATACCCGTCATCGACCGCAGGCTACGGAAAGCCATGTTCTCACTTCGCTTCACCTGCAACAGGAAACTCATACCTTTTCTGGAATAAGAACCTGAAAGCAGGAGAGCGCTTCCCCGGTCATAGCTGTATTGGTTATCGAACGACGGATCGTTTATCTTCCAGGCATAATCAGCCATCAGGTTATAGCCATTTTTCTGGAACTGCAAACGGGCATCAAAAGCTGCTATATTTAACGGTAAATTCAGTTTCTTATCTGATGCGATATAGATATCTTCTTCTTTCTCATGCTTTCCGGTGTACGACAATCCCAGCAGCAACCGTGCATCCTGTTCTTCCAGCTTCCGCAACCACTGATCCAGGTTCAATTCGGCATCTCCACCCCATAAGAAACTGTCGTTATGATCCCAGTAACGGCGTTGCTTACCACCCAAAGCCTTCAAACGAAGTCCTTTCAAGGGATGCAGGATCAGCCTTCCGCCACGGATCGAATTATCGATACCCAAGCTACGCTCTTCGTAGGTACGTAAAGTCAATCCGTTACCGAACTGTTCATAGAAATCACCGACCGTCAGTTCCGCATTCCGGTAACGTCCGGTGGCATAAAAGTAAGGCACACCCCAGCCGGCAAAGTCTTTTTCAAAACCAGGCAGCGGGTGATCCAGGTATTCGAAACGACCGCCCACCGTTAAATAGTCGGCAACAGACAAGGCCAGATCGACATAAGTATTTGTCAATACCTTATCTTTATAAGAACTGGTTCCGATGGCATTGTCTTCTTCCGGAAACAGGATATCCGACTGGATACTTCCTGTCAGACGTATTTTAGAAGGGTTCTTTCCCGCAGATTGCGTTTGTAATGAGTCAGATACCGGTAATGCCTCCTGTGCTTGAGCTGCATAGATAAACAGAGCCGTCATGATCAGGTAAATCTTTTTCATCCGGACTTATTTATTAACCAGTTTCTTCACTTCATCGAACAAAACGGCATCGCCTCCTTCTGTGTAACCAATATGGCTGGAAACAATATTTCCCTCTCCATCCAGTAAAAATACATGGGGGATCACATTTACTCCCATTGCCCGCTTCAGGTCGCTTCCCGGATCGAGTAATACGTTGAAGTCCCAGGCAGAACCGTCAACCAGCGGTTTTACTTTGGCAACATCCTGTCCCTGATCAATAGAGACTGCGATCAGTTCGACACCGGTTTCTTCCTGCCAGTCTGCATATACTTCGTTGATCGCAGATAATTCACGCAGGCAAGGTTTACACCAGGTTGCAAAAAAGCTAAGTATGACAGGATGCCCTTTCTTGTTCAATTCGGACATATTCATACTCTTACCGTCAGTATCTTTTAATTGAATGGCGGGTAATTGTGCAGAGGCAGAGATACATACAACAATCAATAAGATAGATAGAACTAAGGCTTTACGCATAATTTCATGCAGATTTGGAAATTCATAACTTCTGATCTGCCAAAGGTAGGAAAAGATATAAAAAGAATATCACCGAACCGATAGGTTTTATCTATCAGTCCAGTGATATAATCTATTAGCATCCGAAAATAACATGCAGAATGATATTCCGGGGCTTTATATATTTAAAAGATTACTTGCTGAAATCCCTCGGAGCCGGAACCGGAGCCAACGGTTTACGACTTTGAAGATCCTTCATAACCTCTTCGATCGCCTTGTTCAGCTGTTGGTCTTCGCCGTTCCATTCTTTGACCGGATCATTGTCAATCAGGATATCCGGATCTACACCGTGGTTTTCGATGATCCACTGGCCGGTCTTCGGGTCATAGCTGGTGAAGAAAGGCACGCGGATATCGGTTCCATCCATATAAGGCAGCGGGCCACTGATACCGACAATACCTCCCCAGGTACGTGTACCGATCAGCTTACCCAATCCCAGTGCACGGAAGCCCCACGGGAACAGGTCGCCGTCGGAAGCTGAGTATTTATTGATAAGGCATACCTTCGGGCCTACCTGTACGGCATCAGGAACAGTACCGATATGGTTGGATCCACGACGCATAGTCAGACGATACGGTTCGCGGGAGAGACGTTCGAGGATCATCGGGGAAACATTACCGCCTCCATTGGCACGGTCGTCGATAATCAGGCCTTCCTTATCCAGCTGGGGATAGAAATAACGGGAGAACTCATTCAGACCTTCTACACCCATATCCGGGATATAGATATATCCTACACGACCATTAGTTGCTTTGTCTACTTTCTTGATATTATCCTGTATCCAGTTATAATGATATAAAGAATATTCCTCTTCAAGCGGACTGATCACGATCTTACGGGCTCCTGCCAGTTGCGGTTTGCTGTTCAGTGAAAGTTCGGTGGGTACACCAGCTTTACCGACCAATAAAGAATACATATCTTTCACACTGTTGGTCGGAATACCGTCGATAGCGACAATAAACTCGCCTGCTTTTGCTTCGATACCCGGTTCGGTAAGCGGTGAACGCAGGTCTTTGCTCCACGAAGCTCCCGGAAGGATCTTTTCAAGACGGAAGAAACCACTCTTATCGCGGGAAATTTCGGCACCGAGCAAACCTGTTTGTATACGCTCCGGACGATCCAGTTCACCGGGGTTCACATAGGCATGACCGCAATTCAATTCACCGATCATTTCACCGATCACATAGTTCAGATCCAGACGGGTCTTTACATATGGAAGCAGGACTGCATATTTTTCTTTGATCGCTTTCCAGTCTACTCCATGCATATTCTCTACATAGAATCCATCACGGTAGGCACGCCATGCCTCATCGAAGATCTGTGCCCATTCTTTCGGATAATCGGTAGTAATCTTCATATTGGAAAGGTTGACAGCTTCACTAAGATCCGCTTTGCCGGAAGGGATATCGGTTACATAAAGTTCTCCTCCTTTATAGAAAAGAGCTTTTTTACTGCCGGGAGTTACAGACATGGTAGCACCATCGGCAACGATATCTTCTTTCTGTTTCTCTAAGTCATAGACCTTCGTTCCGCCACGGCCGAAATAATAGACCTTATTTCCATCTGCATAAAAATTAAAATAACGGGACCCTGCCAACGGAAGCTGAATAATACGGTCGGAAAGACCTTCTACATCGATCTTCACTGCCGATGTTTCTGAAGCAGTCTCTTTCTTAGCATCTTTCTTAGGTTCTTCCTTCTTTGCTTTATCTTCTTTGACCGCAACCTGTGCATCTTTTTCAAGGAAAGGAGAAGGAGTATCTTTCGATAGCAAAGCAAGATAAACACCATCCATATTATTATAAACATGGTTCCATTCCAAAGAGCCATAAGTAGGATTGAAATCGCGGGCAGAAGAGAATACCAGATACTTGCCGTCATTACTAAAGACAGGTGAACCGGAGTCGTACCATTTATCTGTTACAGGATATTCTTTCTTATCGGCAATATTATAAACATAGATAATGCTATATTCGTTATTAGCCGGACGGGAATAAGTCAACCATTTGCTATCGGGAGAGAATGTAACATCCCTTATTTCAGCCATCGGATCCTGCACTGCCAGCGTCACCTGCCGGGTTGCGACATCCAACAGGTTAATGCGGTTCTTACGATCGGTATAAACAATTGTTTTTGAATCCGGACTCCATTCGAAAGAGCGGATATAGGTATCGTTATTTTTAGTCAACTGTACCGGTTCACCGCCTGTTGCATCCTGCAGGTAGAGTTCTGTCTCACCTGTCCCGTCGGAGATATAAGCGATCTGCTTTCCATCGGGCGACCATTGTGCTTCGCGATCATGCTGTCCCGGAGAGCGGGTAATATTTTTTGTCACTCCTTTATCTGCAGGCAAATTGAATATTTCTCCGCGGGAAGAAACTACAATACGTTCGCCATCGGGGGAAAGACTTGCCTGAGTAATATATTTTGATCCGTCTTTCTGTTCGCTACGGGCATATATATTATCGGAAGTCAATCGGATATTTACCTTTTCCGGCTTTTTGGACGCTGCATCCATCTTATAGATATAACCGCCATTCTCAAATACGATCGTATTTCCGTTGGCACTCGGGAACTTTACATCGTATTCGGTAAAATCGGTTACTTTACTCGTCTGTTTTGTTTTTGTGTTGTAGACAAAGATATTCATTGTACGGTCGCGATCGGAAATATAGAATATTTCATCACCGATCCACATCGGAATAATATCCTGGGCTACATTATCCGTAATATTCTCTACCGACTTCTTTTCCGGGTCATAAATCCAGATATCGTCGGCCATCCCGCCTTTATAATATTTCCAGGTACGGAACTCGCGCATCACTCGATTGTAAGCCAATTGCTTTCCATCAGGCGAATAGCTACAGAAACCGCCTTCGGGCAAAGGTATTACTTCCGACAGACCGCCTTCCTTATCTACCGTATAAAGTTTTCCGGAAAAACCGTCGCTGATACGGTTGCGGTAAACGATACGGCTGCCATCGGGAGTCCAGGTCATTACAATGTTGTTAGGGCCCATACGGTCACCCAGGTCATCACGTTTGTTGGTCGCAGTATAGGTTACACGTAAAGGTTCACCGCCGGTTGAAGGCATGGTGAAGACTTCCGTATTCCCGTCATACTGTCCGGTAAACGCGATTGTTTTACCATCCGGTGAAAAATGGGGGAACATTTCATAACCAACATGTGAAGTCAAGCGTTGAGCTTCTCCACCTGTTGCCGGAACTTTATATAAATCTCCGGCATACGAAAATACAATCTCGTTACCGTTTGTAGCCGGGAAACGCAACAGGCGAGCGTCGTCCGCTGCCATCATCAGGGCAGGTACTCCGGCTAAAGCGAGCAAAGAAAGAATAAGTTTCTTGTTCATGTTATCTTAGTTTAGTCTATTGGCAAAGGTAAAAAAAGAGAATGGTTTTTAAGTAAGAAACTCATCCGGTATTTGCATTAGGGGGGTAATCGATGCGATCTTTTTTGATACATCGAAGCCGGAAGGGCAGTTCACCTGACAGACATCGCAATCCGTACACATATCCTGCTTCAATCCCAGACCGAGTAGTGTCTCTTTCGACTGTTGGGCATGTTTGTAACCGTAAGCATACATATAGGCACGCATGATATCGGGTATAGGCAATTGCTCAGGACACTGTTCGCGGCACTGACCACATTGTTGACAATATAAAGACTCCTTATCGCATAACGCCTGCAAATATTTCTTTTCATCCTGTGTCAGCTCCATATCATATGCAGCAGCCAGGCATTCATCCAGATGATCATAATTGGTAAGACCGGGAATAACAGTCGTGATATTTTTATTCTGCCAGATCCATTTAAGACAGGCCCGCCCGTTAATTATTTTCTTGCCATCAGCATCTTCCGTTCCTCCTGCCATAGTCTTCATGGCAATAAAGCCCATCCCGGCCTTTACTCCCCGCTCGATCGCTTCATCCGTTTCCTTTATATTCTTCATCTTAAAGTTATAACTGATCAGGGCGACATCATAAATTCCTGTTTCGATAGCTGCGTCAATCAGTTCCGGTTTCTGGTCGTGAGAGGAGAAACCGACAAAACGGGTTTTACCTTCAGCCTTGACCTTTTGCAGGATATCGAGGATACGCTTGTCCTGTATCTTTTCTGCGGTACTGATAGAATGAGTATAGAAAATATCAACATGATCCATTTTAAGACGTTTCAAACTAATTTCAAGTTTGTCGAGCAAGTCTTGCTCGAAATCATCCCTCAACGGATAATCGAACATTACTTTCGTGGCAATAAAACAGGAACTGCGCGGCTTTCCATTGAAAAAGTTACCGATCATTTCTTCGTTCCGTCCGTTCTGGTATCGATGAGCAGTATCAAAATGAATTATCCCGGAATTAAAAGCGGCACGCAATACATTATTGCTATCGGGACGATCAACGCCCATGCTGAGGATAGGAAGTTTTACACCTGTTTTACCTAAAGAACGCATGGGGATTTTTGCCTCTTCATATTCTATTGCTCCCGGAACAGACGCCAAAGCATCCGGAACAAATAATAAACCGGCTCCCGCTACTGTCGAGAGCTTCAGAAAGTTTCTTCGATCGACACTTTTATTTCCCATAACCTGAATCAGAATTAAGTAAACAGAGAATTAAACTGCTCAAATATAGCAAAAAAAATCCCGGAAGCTGTGCCCCCGGGAATTAAATATATAATGTAGTAACAAAGGATTATGCTTCTTCCGTATCAATTCCTTTCCATACAACCGCTGCTATGGCAGCTCCAAGGAAAGGCGCAACGATAAACAACCATAATTGTGAGAGTGCTTCACCTCCCTGGAACAGAGCCGGGCCGATACTACGAGCCGGGTTCACCGATGTTCCGGTAATAGGGATACATACAATATGGATCAAAACCAGCGCCAGACCGATAGCAATACCGGCAAACTTCGTATTTGCTCCTTTGGATGTAGAACCTAAAACAACAAGCAGGAAGATAAATGTAAACACTGTTTCGGCAACGAAGGCAGGAAGGACATTGGTATATCCGTTAGCACCGGTAAATGTCGTGACAGAACCGGAATCTTTTGCCAGTATATACAAGATAGACGACCCGATGATCGCACCGATCACCTGAAAGACCATATACATACCCGCATCTTTTCCGGAAATTCTTTTAGAAAGTAACATTCCCAGTGTGATAGCAGGATTGATATGACATCCCGATATCTTACCGATCGTGTACACCATTGTAAGAACGGCCAGCCCGAAAGCAAAAGCAACTCCTAGTGTTCCAACTGATGCAAAAGGCTGAACTGCCCCTGCAAATACTGCGCTACCGCAACCCATCAGGACAAGTACCATCGTCCCGATCATTTCTGCTAAATACTTTTTCATTAGTGAACTTAATTAGTTTTTAAATAGTATTTGTATAGGAATAAATAAACTATCTCGCCTTATTGACTATACTTTATATTTATTAAACATATACTTATAATAATTTGTTCGGGAATTTCAGTTTCATTTTTCGGAATCTCTTAATTCAAGGCATGCTGTATAAAAATAATCTTGTACTTTTACGGAAATTAATAAACGCATGAAAAAATTACTAGTCTTAACATCGGCGCTTTTGTTTGCAGGCTCCGTATTTGCAGAGAATGATCCGTTATGGATGCGTTATCCTGCCATATCTCCAAATGGTGAAACCATTGCGTTTACGTATAAAGGAGATATTTATACCGTTCCGGTATCCGGTGGTAAAGCCACCCAGTTAACAACACATTCGGCTCATGATACACGCCCTGTATGGTCGCCAGACGGCAGCCGGATCGCATTTGCTTCCGATCGTAACGGAAATTTCGATGTCTTTATTATGGATAAAGACGGGGGAGTACCTAAACAACTAACAACTCATTCGGCAAACGAATATCCGGAAACATTCAGTAATAATAATGAGATCCTTTACTCGGCTTCCATACAACAGGATGCAAAGGATAGCCAGTTCCCTTCCGGTACATTCTCACAGATCTATCAGATTAGTACGGAAGGTGGACGTCCGGTATTATTCTCTTCGCTGGCCATGCAAAATCTATCGGTGAACAAGAATGGCGACAAAATTTTATACAATGATATCAAAGGTTATGAAGATCCGTGGCGTAAGCACCACCAGTCTTCCATCACACGCGATATCTGGTTGTGCTCGCTCGATAAAGACCGTACATTTAAAAAGATAACAACCTTCCGTGGCGAAGACCGTAACCCGGTATGGACTGCCGATGGGAATGCTTTTTATTATCTGAGTGAAGAAAAAGGCAGTTTCAATATCTTTAAGAATGATCTGACCGGAAAGAGTGACAAACAAATCACACAGCATACAACGCATCCTGTCCGTTTTCTGACTTCCGATAATAACGGTAAACTTTGTTACAGCTATGATGGTGAAATATATACGGTAAAAGAAGGTAGTCAACCGGCTAAGGTAAATATACAGATCGTTTCCGACCAAACAGAGAATGATTTGATCCATCGCCTGATGTCGAGTGGTGCAACCGATATCGCCGTAGCACCGGGCGGGAAAGAAGTTGCTTTCATTGTCAGAGGGGATGTATATGTTACATCTGTCGAATATGAAACAACCCGTCAGATAACAGATACTCCGCAGCAGGAACGCAATATCGACTTCAGTCCTGACGGACGCTCTCTGGTTTATTCTGCTGAACGGGGCGAAACATGGGGTATCTACCAAAGCAGCCTCGTACGCAAAGACGATAAGTTCTTTACCTATGCGCAGGAGATCAAAGAAGAGCCATTGGTTGTGACTGATAAAACATCTTTCCAACCTTCCTACTCACCCGACGGAAAAGAAGTTGCTTTCCTGGAAGACCGTACCACTTTACGTGTAATCAACCTGAAAAGCAAACAAGTCCGTACAGTATTGGACGGCAAATTCAACTACTCTTATAGTGATGGAGACCAGGATTATAAATGGTCGCCCGACAGTAAATGGTTCCTGGTCGAATATATTGCGATCGGCGGATGGAATAACAAAGACATCGCCCTTGTAAAAGCCGATGGAAGTGGTGAAGTAACAAACCTGACGGAAAGTGGTTACTCGGATGGTAACCCGAAATGGGTGCTGGACGGAAAAGCAATGATCTGGTCGTCCGACCGTGCAGGCTATCGCAGTCATGGTAGCTGGGGTTCACAGGCTGATACCTACATTATGTTTTTCGACAGTGAAGCCTATGATAAATTCCGTCTGAGCAAAGAAGAACTTGCCTTGACAGAAGATGAAGAAAAGGACGAGAAAAAAGACGATAAGGATAAATCGAAAGACAAAAAAGCAGACAAAAAGAAAGAAGATACTAAAGATGATGAAAAAGAGAAAGACAAACCGGTCGATCCGCTGAAGTTCGATCTCGAAAACCGTAAAGACCGTATCATCCGTCTGACCATCAATTCTTCCAACCTGGGTGATGCCGTACTGACACCGAAAGGAGATAAGTTATACTATTGTGCAGCTTTCGAAAAAGGCTACGACTTATGGGAACGCAACTTCAAGGAAAATAGCACAAAGCTATTAATAAAAGGTGTTGGCGGAGGAAGTATGTTTGCCGATAAGAAAGGTGAAAATTTATTCCTCGTTTCCGGCGGTAAACTGAAAAAGGTCGAGATTAAAGACAGCAAAACGAAAGATATCGACTTTAAAGCCGAGTTCTCTTATCGCCCGGCTAAAGAACGTGAATACATTTTCAACCATACCTGGCGACAGGTAGAAGATAAATTCTACGATCCGACTATCCACGGTATCGATTGGAAAGGATATAAGACAGCTTACAACCGTTTCCTGCCGCATATCAACAACAATTACGATTTCCAGGAAATGTTGTCTGAGATGTTAGGCGAACTGAATGGTTCACATACCGGAGCCCGCTACCGTCCGTCTTCTTCTACTCCGGCTACTGCCTGCTTGGGAGCCTTCTATGATAATAAGTATGATGGCGACGGATTAAAGATTGAAGAGATCATCGCCAAAGGCCCGTTGACAAAGGCGGATACACAGATAAAAGAAGGATGCATCATCGAAAAGATCAATGATACACCAATCAAAAAAGGGGTGGATTATTATCCGTTACTGGGAGGTAAGGCCGGCAAAAAAGTTCTGCTGTCCGTTTACAACCCTACTACAGGCAAACGTTTTGAAGAACAGGTAAAACCGATCTCTTATGGCGAACAATCCAATCTGCTGTACAAACGCTGGGTAGAAAACTGCCGTAAGAAGGTAGATGATCTGTCGGGTGGTAAGATCGGCTATGTACATGTCAGAGGAATGAACAGCGAAAGCTTCCGCGAAGTCTATTCCGAATTGCTGGGGCGTTGCCGCAATAAAGAAGCGGTAATTGTAGATACCCGTCACAACGGTGGTGGCTGGTTGCATGACGATCTGGCAACACTTTTAAGTGGTAAGGAATACCAACGTTTCGAACCGCGCGGTCAGTATATCGGTAGCGATCCATACAACAAATGGTTGAAACCTTCCTGTGTGTTGGTTTGCGAAGATAACTATTCCAATGCACATGGTTTCCCCTGGGTTTATAAAACACTAGGTATCGGAAAATTGATCGGTGCCCCGGTTCCCGGAACAATGACTGCCGTATGGTGGGAAACACAGATTGACCCGTCATTGGTGTTCGGTATCCCTCAGGTCGGTGTAAAGGATATGAAAGGCAACTATCTGGAGAACCAGGAACTGGAACCGGATATCGAAATCTACAACACACCGGAATCTCAGTTGAAAGGTGAAGACCATCAGTTGGAAGAAGCGGTTAAAGTGATGTTGCAAACGGTAAATAAATAAGAATTACATTATAGAATTAAGGAGAGGCGATAAACAGCTTCTCCTTATTTTTTTAATCTGGTATAGCAATGTGGGAAGCGGGAAAATCAAGTTTTTTGTATTTATCCTGCATTTCTTTATCGGTTTCTTCCTTGTCGTTGGTAAAGAATACGGGGGAGTCCTCGAAATGCCAGGTTCCGAGATAGTTCAAGGTATTTTCAGCAACAGTAAATTTGAAAAAGACTAATTCATCGGGACGCTGTTTCTTATTCTTTATCTTTCGTTCCGTTTCAAATATGGAGTCTTCCCCTTTATAGATCGGTTCCATATAAGACTTGCCGCCATACCATTTACTTTCAGTCCACCAGTAATTCAGGATGACATACGTACCCGGTTCGATCAGATAACAAAATTGATTTTCTTTCGAAGTCTTAAAGGTCGACTTTACCCTGAAAACAAATACCTCATTCGTTTCAATATTGATCAGCCGGATATCCTGGGGATAACCACCACTCTTGAACTTCTTCAAACGCTGAATAAATTGACCGTAGAAGGCTGCTTGCCCGGCCGGAATGGTATCGTTCGTTCCCAACTTCTCCAATCTTCGTCCCGGTTGGGCGGCAGCTCCCAATGAAACTATCAGCAATATTGCGATCAGTACGTGCTTCATAAAAGTTCCAACTCTACTTATTAATCAACAATGCTATTTTACATCGAACAGAAAAACGAAACAAAGAACGGTACCGTAAAATCAACCAGTATTCCGTGAAAGATAGAAACGAATACCAAATCCTTTCCTGAATAACGTGTAATAATGGGTAATGTTGTATCCATCGTGGTCGCACCACCGGCACAGATCGGAGCCAGACGACCGAAATACCTGACAAACAACGGGGCACCCAACAACGCGAATATTTCGCGGATAATATTAGCCATCAATGCGATTGTTCCTAATTCTGTTGCCATCTGAACACCCAATGAAGCCTCTTTCAATTCCGTTATCAGGATAGACGACAACGAATAATAAGCAAACCCGCTCCCAACTGCCAAGCAATCGAAAACACTCCATTTACTGATCAGCAAACTGACCAGAGCCGATGCCGTAAGCGTCCCGATAATAGTAGCCAAAGGTACCAGCAACAACTTCGGACGGATACTGCACAATATATCTTTCAGTTTCTTATCACTCCCGATGCTTAACCCGACCTGGAACATCAGCAGATAAAGTACATACATCGTGATATCATTCTCCACGATTACCTGCGGCAGATAACCGCTCCACCCCAGGATACATCCGAGCGCAAAGAAAGCGACAACGATCAGACTTCCTTTCATTCTCTCCTCCTTTCCTTAAAGAAAAAGTGATATACCCCCCAGGCTGCCAATACGCTTCCGAGTGTTCCGGCCAGGGCAAGCAGAAAAGCCTGTCCTCCCAGTGTTGTCAGGTTACTTACAATAGCCTCATTAGCTCCTACCGAAATACCCAGCAGGAATAACAGAAGTAGAATCGTATAGGAAATAGGCTTACCTATCTTTTGCAAAAGCTCCACTTTACGCAACAGGTATCCTATGGCTATACCGCCAAACATAATTCCGATTACCGTGAACATAATTATAATTTTTCGGCAAAGGTAACAGAAAGAGCCTTGCAGTACAAGTCTGCAAGGCTCTACCGGTGTCATATATGATCTACATTTTTACTACTTCCGACGATATACGAAACCCGAATATATTAAACACAGCAATTTTCAATCATAAAAGAAGAAGTCAGCAGCAGGACAAACAGGAGAACAATGATAAACGTCACCAAGGCTGAAAAAGAGTAAAAAAGACGAAGATGTCGCTGTCTCTTTTCCTTTGCAATCCGTTGCAGTACTTTCAAATCGAATTCCTTTCCCAGCGGTGGAAGTATTTCCGCCTCAGGAGTCAGGAACCACGCTTTGTAAGGACGCAACTCCAGCGGTAAAGTGTCTGACGAGAAAAAGTGTCTTAACTCCCGTTCCTCGTCGATGGTGGTGGCACATTCCCAATATTTCTCCAACAATATTTTAATACGGTCGTAGTCCATACCTGTGAGTATATGTAATTTTATCTGACAGCGAAACTCTCTGTCCGCATCTTCTGCAAATTGATAGCCTCCAGAGCCAGATTGCGGGTAACCATCAGGCAGTAGGAAGGGATATCTTCTATCACAATCCAGGCAGCCCGTTCTCCCCACACCTTCAGCATCACGTCCTGAACGATTTGCTCGGAACGCTCTGCATTTCCTGTGATCCTGAAAGCAACCCGCAAGAGGTTATCTTTTAAAGGCAATATCCTTGTTATGAATTCATCTGTTCTCATCTCTGTTATATTAGACGAGTACCCCCCATAAAAGGTTGCAGTTTTTGGTTACTTTTTTTATCAGATTGTAGAAAAAGACCGCTATATAGTTCTTTTTCATTATATTTGTAGCAGTTCTAACAAAACAGTAAATCCGCATATTTAAACTAAATCAATAAATAAACAGTGAAAAAGACAATCTTATTCTTCCAGGCTGCTGTTCTTTGCCTGCTGGCCGGATGTAAACCGGCTCCCAACAGTGGTTTATTAAGCGATGAAATCAAGTATGTCGATCCGTTCATCGGAACCGGATTCCACGGACATACTTTCCCCGGCGCTACCCGTCCGTTCGCCATGGTGCAAGTCAGCCCCGACACACATATCATGGGCTGGGATGCCAGTAGCGGTTATCATTACGATGATCGCGAAATCTACGGCTTCAGTCATACACACCTTTCCGGTACCGGTATCGGTGACCTGGGGGATGTAGCTTTACTTCCTTTCTCCGGTGGCGACTCGATCAAACCGGTCGGCCTTTTCAACAAAGACACGGAGAAAGCGACTCCGGGTTATTATGCCGTACGTCTGGATAACTTCGGCGTAAACGTAGAACTGACAAGTACCGATAAAGTCGGTTTTCATAAATACACTTACGATAATCCCAAAGACCGCCGCGTCATGCTCGACCTGGGGCATATCCTGCAGCCGAACTGGGGACATAAACTGGTTGATAACAGCTACCTGTTCGTAAACGACTCGACAGTGGAAGGTACGGTACGTACGCAGGGATGGGCTCATTTTCATGCCGTATCCTATCGTATTACCTTCTCTGAGCCGATCGAAACGATCTACCAGTATGTCGGAGGCAAACTGCGTCAGGACTCTTTATTCCTGCGCATCAATACGGCTGAAGACTTAAAATTCCATTATAAGTTCCCGGAAAAGGCAGAACCTCTGTATGTAAAGGTGGCCCTTTCTATGGTGGATACCGACGGAGCGGAAAAGAACCTGATGGCAGAGCTCCCGGGATGGGATTTTGAAGCAACCCGTATCAAATCCGCCGAAATATGGAATGATGCGTTGAACGCAATTGAAATTCAGAGCGCTGATCCAACAGTGATGGTTAATTTCTATACAGCACTCTATCACACCATGATCGCACCGTTCGCCTATCAGGATGTAGACGGCCGCTATCTGGGTATGGACAAGAAAGTACATAAAGCGGAACCCGGCTATGTAAACTATTCCGTATTCTCCTTATGGGATACTTTCCGCGCCCTTCATCCGCTGATGACGATCATCAATCCGGATCTGGCAGCCGATTGGGGAAAAGTTCTGGTACAGGGATATAAAGAAGGAGGTATCCTTCCGAAGTGGCCGCTGGCTTCAAGCTACACCGGCTGTATGGTCGGTTACCCGGCTGTATCTGTCCTGGCAGACCTTGTGTCCAAAGACCTGGCAGACGGTGATCTGAAAACATGGGCTGAAGCTGGAGCCCGTTCTTCCGTATATCGCGAAGACCTGGCTGAAAAATTTAAAGGGACACGCGAACTGGATCTGATCACCCTTCATCCGTACTTTAAAGAAAAATACGGCTTCGTTCCGGCCGACTCTGTTCCGGAATCCGTATCATGGGGACTGGAAATGGCTTACGAAGACTGGTGTATCTCACAAATCGCCGCTAAAGCAGGATTAGATTCGCTGGCTAAAGCCTACGCAGCCAAAGGAGAATATTACAAACGTTATTTAGACCCGGAAACGAAAATGATGCGTCCCGTTATGGGTGACGGTTCATTCCGTACTCCGTTCAATCCACGCTATTCAGCCCACATGAGAAGCGATTATACAGAAGGAAATGCCTTCCAATGGAGTTTCTTTGCTCCGCATGATATGGATAACTTCATCGCTACAATCGGTGGCAAGAAAGAGCTGGAAACACGTCTGGATACCTTATTCACTACCTCTTCGCAGGTTGACGGCGAACATGCTTCCGGCGACATCACCGGTCTGATCGGTCAGTATGCCCACGGAAATGAGCCGAGCCACCACATGGCTTACCTGTATAACTGGACTGATTCCCCCTGGAAAGGACAAGAACGCCTGGATTATATCATGCGCGAATTCTATACGAACAAGCCGGACGGTATCATCGGAAACGAAGACTGCGGACAGATGTCTGCCTGGTACGTCATGAGTGCCCTGGGATTCTATCAGGTTGCTCCGGGTATTCCGGTTTATACATTGGGACGTCCGATGGTAGATCGTGCCCTGGTTCACGTAAAAGGCGGCATATTTGAAATCCTGGTGAAGAACAACAGTCCGGAGAACAAATATATCAAAGAAGTTACATTGAATGGAAAGGCACTCGAAACCCCGTTCTTCTCCCATGCCGACATCGTAAAAGGCGGTAAGCTGGTATTTGAAATGACCAATACGCATCCATAAAAAATAAAATCATGTTACTGACTACAACAAACAATATTGAAGGGAAAAAGATCGCCCAATATTACGGGATCGTTTCCGGTGAAACAATTATAGGAGCAAACGTATTCAAAGATTTCTTTGCCGGAATACGCGATATAGTAGGTGGACGGGCCGGTTCATATGAAAGCGTATTGCGCGAAGCAAAAGAAACGGCTTTACAGGAAATGAGCCAGCAGGCTGCACGAATGGGAGCCAATGCCGTTATTGCAGTCGATCTGGATTATGAAACTGTAGGAGGAAGCGGAAGCATGCTGATGGTTACAGCTGCCGGTACGGCAGTTCGATATGAATAAAATTACGGATGGGGGATAAAAGTCCCCCATCTGTTTCTATTCCCCTAAAATTCTTCTGATATGGTTCTTTAGTATGTGAAAAGCCGGTGCCGCCATTGAGCCATGATCGTATCCATCCAATTCATAGATATAAGTATCTTTATGCCCGGCCACCTTCATCATTCTCCAGAAATAAGCATTCTCTTCATAACGTCCCAACATTTCCATTTCGCGGTCACCTGATACGATTATTAAAGGAGGAGCATCAGGACGGACATAATAAAGCGGAGCAAATTCATCTATACTAGGCTGCGTTTCCTTCATTCCCAGCGATTCCCGATAGGCAAAATGGCTGATAGCATGTCCACTGAAAGGTATAAGGGCTGCAATTGAATCTGCATCTATACCGTAAACCTGCAGCCATTTCTTATCCAACCCGATCATATTTGTCAGATAACCGCCCGCAGAATGTCCGGATACAAATATCCGCTGCCAGCTACCGCCATATTCTTCAATTGTTTTAAATGTCCAGGCCACTGCAGCAGCCGCGTCATCAATACAATCTTTAATCGTACATTTAGGCAATAAGCGGTAATTGACTGCAACGACAGCCAAACCACTATTCTTTAACTCTTCCGGAATAAACTTACTTCCACCGGATAAACCACCACCGTGGAACCAAACAACCGTCCCGAAGTCCTTCCCGTTTTCAGGATAATAGACATCCAGCTTGCAACGTTCCAGACCATACGGGTCACCTGTAGTCCGGTAAGGGATATCTTTTACTACAGCATAATTAATACTCTCCTGTGCACAAAGAATAGCGGAGATAAAAAAGAAAACAAATAAGATATAAGACTTGATCATAAAGCATTGATTTTTGGACAAAGATAAACGATTTATCTAAATGCAAAAAGGGATCAACCTTACGATTGATCCCTTTCATTTGTTTTGAGTTCTTGACTCTAAAACGGCGGCTATCTACTCTCCCACTTTTACGCAGTACCATCGACGTGGTTGGGCTTAACTTCTCTGTTCGGAATGGGAAGAGGTGGATCCCCAACGCTATAACCACCTTAATTTCTTTAAGATGTTTGACCTAGGACAACGCTACTTTAACAGTAACCTTCACTTTATGACCTGTATTGCTACTTGCCATCTGCTGATATATCAATCCTTCCTACCGGAAATAGAAAGTCTCGGGCTATTAGTACTACTCGGCTTCGACATTACTGCCCTTACACCTGTAGCCTATCAACGTCGTAGTCTACGACGACCCTATAGGGATATCTAATCTTGAGGCTGGCTTCGTACTTAGATGCTTTCAGCACTTATCCAATCCAGACTTAGCTACCCGGCGGTGCACCTGGCGGTACAACCGGTAAACCAGTGGTCTGTCCAACACGGTCCTCTCGTACTAGTGTCAGAGCCTCGCAAATATCCTACGCCCACGATAGATAGAGACCGAACTGTCTCACGACGTTCTGAACCCAGCTCGCGTGCCACTTTAATGGGCGAACAGCCCAACCCTTGGGACCTTCTCCAGCCCCAGGATGTGACGAGCCGACATCGAGGTGCCAAACCGCTCCGTCGATATGAGCTCTTGGGAGCGATCAGCCTGTTATCCCCGGAGTACCTTTTATCCTTTGAGCGATGGCCCTTCCATGCGGAACCACCGGATCACTATGCTCTAGTTTCCTACCTGATCGAGTTGTCTCTCTCCCAGTCAAGCACCCTTATGCCATTACACTCTACGACCGGTTACCAATCGGTCTGAGGGTACCTTTAGAAGCCTCCGTTACTCTTTTGGAGGCGACCACCCCAGTCAAACTACCCACCATACAGTGTCCTCGCTTAGCGAGTTAGAACTCAAACAACCAAAGGGCCGTATTTCAACGGCGACTCCACAAATACTGGCGTGCCTGCTTCAAAGTCTCCGGCCTATCCTACACATTAGTTGCCCAAATTCAATGTAAAGCTATAGTAAAGGTTCACGGGGTCTTTTCGTCCCATCGCGGGTAATCGGCATCTTCACCGATACTACAATTTCACCGAGCTCACGGTTGAGACAGTGTCCAGATCATTACACCATTCGTGCAGGTCGGAACTTACCCGACAAGGAATTTCGCTACCTTAGGACCGTTATAGTTACGGCCGCCGTTTACTGGGGCTTCAATTCAATGCTTCTCTTGCGATGACATCTCCTCTTAACCTTCCAGCACCGGGCAGGTGTCAGGCTGTATACTTCATATTTCTATTTCGCACAGCCATGTGTTTTTGTTAAACAGTTGCCTGGACCTATTCTCTGCGCCCACCTGTTACAGTGGGACCCTTTATCCCGAAGTTACAGGGTCAATTTGCCTAGTTCCTTAACCGTGAATCACTCGAGCGCCTCAGTATTCTCAACCCAACTACGTGTGTCCGTTTACGGTACGGGTACTCTATGAATATGCTTAGCGGATTTTCTAGGGAGCCTGCTTACGTCCATATTACCTTGTACAAGTACGCGGTATACTGTCAGGTTCGACTCTCCGAGCGGATTTGCCTACTCAGATCAACGTCTACACCCTTTAACTGCCTATTCCGTCAGGCAGCAGGACTGTCACTTCTCCGTCTCCACATCGCTCCATAAAGTAGTATGGGAATATTAAACCATTCTTCCATCGGAATCGCCGTTCGGCTTATCCTTAGGTCCCGACTTACCCTGATCCGATTAACGTTGATCAGGAAACCTTAGTCTTTCGGCGAGGAAGTTTCTCACTTCCTTTATCGTTACTTATACCTACATTTGCTTTTCCAGCTACTCCAGCAAGGGTTATCCCTCACCTTCTACGCCACTGGAATGCTCCCCTACCATCCATTACTGGATCCATAGCTTCGGTAAACAGTTTATGCCCGAGTATTATCCACGCCAAACTCCTCGACTAGTGAGCTGTTACGCACTCTTTAAATGAATGGCTGCTTCCAAGCCAACATCCTAGCTGTCTCTGCAGTCTGACTTCGTTAGTTCAACTTAACTGTTATTTGGGGACCTTAGCTGATGGTCTGGATTCTTCTCCTCTCGGACGCGGACCTTAGCACCCGCGCCCTCACTCCAGGGCAATATATAGTACGCATTCGGAGTTTATCTGGACTTGATAGGCGGTGAAGCCCTCGCATCCAATCAGTCGCTCTACCTCATACTATACTAACCCTAGGCTGCACCTAAATGCATTTCGGGGAGTACGAGCTATCTCCAAGTTTGATTAGCCTTTCACCCCTACCCACAGTTCATCCGAAAGCTTTTCAACGCTTACCGGTTCGGTCCTCCAGTTAGTGTTACCTAAC